>CAVTWP010000016.1:0-434262 GCA_963738465.1 Vulcanimicrobiota bacterium | reverse complement strand
TCGTGGTCGAGTTCGTCCAGCAGCGGGCCGGGATCGAGCGCGGCGCCGTAGGCGGCAGGGGCGCAAACGACCATCGGATCGACGACGCTGCAGAAGGAGACGCGGCCGCCGTCCCGCGCCAGCTCGAGCGCGAAGGCCACGCCGCGTTCGGATGTGGTCGAACCGTCGACCGGGACGGTGCGCAAGAACAGGGGGTGAAGCCGCGTTCACCGGCCCTTCTCGCGGTTCGCGCACGCTGGCGGCACACACCGTTGGGAGGCCTCAGGATGCCGGGCTCGAGTACTGCAGCAATCGGCGATCTCGACGAGCACGAGATCGAGTCCTTGCTCCGCGCCGAGCTGATCGCGCGTATCGCCTACGTCGACCGCCGCGGTTATCCGTACATCGTTCCGGTCACCTACGCCTACGACGGCGCGGCCTTCCTGAGCTACAGTCCCGACGGAGCGAAGCTCGAAGCGATGCGCCATTGCGCGTCGGTATGCGTGGAAGTCGATCGGATCGTGGATCCCGCGAATTGGGTTTCGGTCGTCGCTCTGGGGCGGTTCGAGGAGCTCCGCGGGGACGATGCGCTCGATGCGGTGCGCAGGATCTCGGACCGCCTCACGACGGTCGCGGCCGCCGAAGACCTTCACGCAGGCGCGTACCGGACCTACGTCGCGCGGCTCGGTGCGCCGGGAGTCGCATACCAGATCAAAGTCAGCCGAAAGCACGGGCGCTTCGCCCGCACCGTCGACGGTCTTCCGGCAAGCAGCTCGGTCGCCGGACGCTCGTGACGACTGCGCTTTGCCCGCGGGTAGCGGTCTCTACGAAACGATGAGCAGAGCGGCAACTAGGACGGGGTTTGTCGGGCACGAGCCCATCGTGCGCGGAACACGCAACCAAACGCTCTGGCTCGCCACGCTCGGGTTTTTCGGCGGATTCGCGGGCACCGCCGTATTCGGGCCGCTGGTTCCCAAATTCAAGGAGGTGCTCGACCTATCGCCGTTCGCCGCGGCGCTGCTGGCTGCGACGCCTAACCTCACCGGTTCGCTCTTGAGGATCCCGTTCGGCGCATCGGTCGAGCGCTTTGGGGGGAAGCGTCCTTTCCTGGCGCTGCTCGGCGTGACGATCGTCGGTATGGCCGCATTGATCGCGCTGCTCTCAACATCGTTTCCGGCGCGCATGGCGGGGACGTTTCCCTTATTGCTCGGCCTCGGCGTGCTGATCGGCTGTGGAGTCGCGACGTATTCGGTCGGAGTTCCGCAGGTGTCGTACTGGTTCCCGAAGCGAGAACAAGGCGGTGCCCTTGGAATTTATGGTGGTTTGGGCAATACGAGCTCCGGTCTGTCGACGGTGCTGTTGCCGCTCGCCCTCGGCGCGCTCGGGATCATCGCCGCATATTGCGTGTGGCTTGCGGTGCTGGTCGGAATCACCCTGATCTACGCCCTGTTCGTGCACGACGCACCGGTCTTCCAATTGCGCGCCCGTGGCGTCCCGGTCATGCCCGGGCAGGTGGCTGCGCTCGGAGGAGGCGAGGCGATTCCGGGCGGCTCGGCCGTTGCCGGGCTGCTCGCCGCGGCGCGCGAGCCAGTCACCTGGGCGCTGGTCGGCTTCTACTTCCTATCCTTCGGCGGCTTCCTCGCATTAACGGCCTGGCTCCCCACCTACTGGCACGCAACGTACGGTGCATCGCTCAGTGTGGCCGCCGGTCTGACCGCCGCCTTTTCCGTGCTCTCGGCCCTCGTTCGCGTATTCGGTGGAGTCCTGTCGGACCGGTTGCCGATCAAGTACGCCCTCGGCGCAAACTTCGGCTTGATCGCGGCGGGTTTGTTCGTCGTAGGCTACTCCGATCGGTTACCGCTCTCGCTGATGGGAACATTGGCGGTCGCGATCGGGATGGGGTTGCAGAATGCGATCATCTTCAAATTGCTTCCAATCTACGTTCCCAATGCCATCGGGGGCGCTTCGGGCTGGATCGGCGGCGTCGGCGCACTCGGGGGGTTTATTCTGCCGCCGGTGATGGGGATCGCGACCGGGATCATCGGCGGTCACGACGCCTATGCGCGCGGGTTCTTACCGTTGGCGGTACTCGCGCTCCTCGCGCTCCCGGCCGTCGCGTCACTGGACTTCTGGAATCGCGCGCACCACATCACCATCCGCTGAAGCGCGCGCGTCAATTTTCAGCGATCGACGAAATCTGCGCGCGATCGACGTCGCACGGTTCGGGGGTAGGCCTCGAGGCGATGAATTCTCAGGTTCTTCGCCGGATCGTCACGCGGTGTGGCTAGGCTCGGTCGATGCACGACTCGCCGCCGCGCACCGGCAAGGAGCTCCGCTCGACGGAGGACGGCAACCCGTTCGCGCGCACCGTTGTGGGCTACGACGAATCTCCGAGCTCGATTGCGACGCTCGAGAACGCGCTAGCATACGCGGCGGACTATGGCGGCGACCTGGTCGTGGTTCACGTGCCGAACATCCGCGCCGCGGCATCGGTTCGGCTCGAAACGGCTGCCCTTGTCCCCGGTGCGGACCCTCGGCCGCTGCTCGAATCGGTCGGTCCGCAAAACCATGCCCTCTACGAGCGGCTGCAGCCGCGCATCGCCGGTCGCGGTATTCCGGTCACGCTCGAGTTCTGCTGGAACGAGCCCGCTGCCGACATCCTCGATGCCGCGGCCCGTTGGAAGGCTACGGCGATCGCGGTCGGTACCCATGCGCGGACGGTGCTGCCGCATGCATTTCTGGGCAGCGTAGCGCAAGCGATCGTACAAAAATCGCACCTGCCGGTCGTCGTTGCCCGAGACTTCATGCCGGGTCGTGCGCTGAGGCGCGTAGTCGTTGGCGTGGATCCGAACGAGCCCGTCGCGGCCGCCCGTGCGTTTGCCGTCGCCCTGGCGGCAGTACGGCCGGTTCGGCTGGTGTTTTGCTCGGTGATCGACACCGCGTCCCTGCTGAGTCCGCTGGCCGACATGCCCTTCGATCCGACCCCGCTGGCACATCAAATGCACGCTGCAGCCCGCGACGCGCTCGATGCGGCCGTTCTCGCCGCCGACTCGGACGACACGCTTGTCGCGACCGAGATCGCCGTTGCTCGTGAACCCGCCGCCGGTCTCATCGACATCGCGCGCCGGCAGCTCGCGGACGCAATCGTGGTCGGGACGCACCAACGCCGAGGTGTCGCCCGTCTCATGTTGGGAAGTACGGCCGAAACGCTGATGCGCATCAGCGAAGTGCCGGTGATCGTCATCCCGACCGATGCCTCGTGGGCCCGCCCTTCGAACGACGAGTCGTCGTGACGAAGGATAGTCCGCCGAACTCGTTGCAGCGGACCTGAGACTCCCAACAACGCACCCGCCCCGTCGAAAATTCGTGCGCCGGCAGCCCGCGCCGGACCAGCTCTGCATGAAAGACCTTGATACGCTTCGCCTCTTCGTAGCGGTGGCTCCTATGGCAGCCGTCGTCGCCGACGCGACCGGGAACGTCGTGCTGGCCAACGAGCGTGCCGGCGTGCTCTTCGCGTGCGAGCGCGAGGAGCTCATCGGACGTTCGCTCGGGAGCTTGATCCCCGGCGTAACCGCCGCCGGACCGAGTACCCGCGACCTGGTCGCCGTGCGCCCGCCGCACAGCCATGTACCGGTCGAGGTCGCGTTCGGTACCGCCACCACGCCGGACGGGGAGTTCTCGCTCGTCGCGATCGTCGACATCAGCGAACGGCTCAGCAGCGAAGAGCATTTGCGCCTCGTCGTCGAGGGCGCGCCCAACGCGAACATCGTCGTCGACGCCGCCGGTCGCATCACGCTGGTGAACGCGCAGACGGAACGGTTGTTCGGTTACGACCGCGCCGAGCTGCTAGGCTCTCCGGTCGACGTGCTCGTTCCCGAGCGCTTCCGCACCGGGCACGGCGCGCTACGCACGGCGTATCATGGTACGGCGAGCCCGCGGCTCATGGGTGCCGGCCGTGACCTCTACGCCCTCCGCAAGGACGGCGCCGAGATTCCGGTGGAGATCGGGCTCAATCCGATCCGCACCCCCAAGGGTGATTTCGTCTTCGTCTCGGTGGTCGACATCACCGAGCGCAAGGCTTCGGAAGAGCTCCGGCGTCAGCGCGATCGGGCCGTCGGCGCGTCACAGCTCAAGTCGCAGTTCGTCGCGACGATGAGCCACGAGCTCCGCACGCCGCTCAACGCGATCATCGCGGCGGCCGAGCTGCTTACCAGCACGGAGCTCGACCCACGGCAGCGCGGCCACGTCGAGGCGATCGACGAATCGGCCGAGGCGCTGCTGGCGGTCATCAGCAGCATCCTGGACTTTTCCAAGATCGAGGCCGGGAAACTCGACCTCGAGATGCGGACCTTCAACCTCGAAGAGCTGGTCGAAACGGTGGCCGCCCTGCTGGCCCCGCAGGTGCGGAAAAAGGGCTTACGCCTCCACGTCTACGTCGATCCGGCGATCCCGGGCGCCGTTCGCGGCGACGCCGACCGCCTGCGTCAGATTCTGCTCAATCTCATCTCAAACGCAGCCAAGTTCACCGTCGAAGGAAGGATCTTCGTGCGCGCGCTTCCGGTCGAGACCTCGAGACGGCACGCGATCGTGCGGTTCGAGGTGGAAGACACCGGGATCGGGGTCGAGCCCGAGACCGTCGCGAAGCTGTTCGAACCGTTCGTGCAGGCCGACAACTCGTCGTCGCGGCGCTTCGGCGGGACCGGATTGGGACTCTCGATCAGCAAGCGGCTCGTCGAGCTCATGAACGGAGAGATCGGCGTGACGAGCGAGTCGGGGAGCGGCTCCGTCTTCTGGTTCACGGCGCAGTTCGGCCGGCCGAGCGCCGTCGTTCCGAGCCGGCGGCTCTTCGGCGTGCGAACGCTGATCATCTCGACCGATCGGGTTTTCCAAGACATCGCGAGCCGATACTCCGAGGCTTGGGGAATCGCGACGCATGGTGCCGCCGACGGCGCCGCGGCGCTCGAGATCATTCAAGGCAGGAGCGCAGCGGAACGGCAGGACGACTGGATTGCGATCGTCGACGTCGAGACGGTGGACGCCGACGCGACCGTGCGGCTCCTCACCGCGCACGGCATGCCGGCGCGAAGCCTGCTGCGCGCCGGTGCCGGCGAGCGCCTCGCGAGGCCGGTGCGCAACTCGCAGCTCTTCGATTCCATCGTTGACGCCCTCAAAGAACCCAGCGCGTCCACCGCTCACGCCGCGGATCCGCCGCACCCGACCAGTGCGTCGTTGGCCCCAACGGTTCTGGTCGCTGAAGACAACCCGTCCCTGCAGCAGATTCTCGCGCAGCAGTTCGCGCATCTCGGCGTCTGTGCCACGATCGTCGGCAACGGCGCCGAGGCGATTGCGGCGCTCGCGCGCGAGCCGTTCGCACTGGTATTCATGGATTGTCACATGCCCGAGCTCGACGGCTTCGGCGCGACGCGCGCCATTCGCGACGCGGAGAAGGCAACCGGCGCCCACGTGCCGATCGTGGCGATGACGGCCAACGCCTTCACGGAAGATCGCGAAGCCTGTCTCGCGACCGGGATGGACGATTATCTCGCGAAACCGGTACGGTTGGCCGACCTGCGCGCCGCCCTCAACCGCTGGGTCCCTGAGCCCGCGCGGAAGCCGGAACGAACCTGAAGGAATCACCCGCCGGACCAAACCCAGTCGCGGATCTCCGGCAGGTCGTCGCCGCGCTCGACGGTGAGCAGGTACGTCCGTTTTCCAAAACGTTCGCATCGGCAATGTGCGTTCCGTTCGACGGCCGTGTCGAACCGGGGACTCGCCATGACTGAGCCAGAAAGACTGACGGCGTGGCAACGATGTCCGGCCGCAAGGCGTTGCTCGTCGACGACGAGCCCGGCCTGTTGGACGTCCTCGAGCAGTATCTGCGCGACGAGGGCTTTATCGTGCTGCGCGTCGGAGACGGCCTGTCGGCGGTCGAGACGTTCGAGCGCGAGCTGCCCGATGTCGTCGTGCTCGACCTCACCTTGCCCGGCCTGCCAGGAACAGAGGTGCTGCGGCAACTCCGTGAGGTGCGCGACGTCCCGGTCATCATGCTGACGGCGCGCGTGAACGAAGTCGACCGAGTGGTCGGACTCGAACTCGGCGCGGACGACTACGTCGGCAAACCCTTCAGCCCGCGCGAGGTCGTCGCGCGCGTAAAGAGCGTGCTCCGCCGAACGGAACGCGGCGGAGGCAGTACGCCCTCGCGCGAGAAACGCGTCGGCGCCATTGCGATCGACGTCGTGGCGCACGAGGTTCGCGTCGACGGCAAGCCGGTGACGCTCACGCCGACTCAGTTCAAGATCCTCGACGTGCTCGCGTCGCACGTCGGCCAGACGCTCAGCCGGGATCAGTTGCTCGAGCGTGTCAGCTCCGACGGAGACGTTTTCGACCGAACGCTGGACCGCCACATCGCCAACCTTCGTGCGCGCGTCGAGCCCGATCCGTCGAATCCGCGCTACATAGTGACGGTCTTCGGGGTCGGCTACAAGATGGTGAACCCGGCATGAGGCGGATCGTCCACGACATCCGCAACCAGCTGGCGGTGGCGGTCGCCAACGTCGAAGCGATGCGAGACGGCGTGCTCCAGCCATCGCCCGAGCGCCTCGAAACGGTGCTCGCGGCGCTCACCGAGGCCGATGTTCTGCTGCGCGAGCTCAGTTCGGCGCGGCCGGCGCCTGGCGGCGGAGCACGCGCGGCCGATCGACCAGCGTGAGGTAGTCATTTCGGTGGGCGCACGCCGGCCGCGCAGCTCTATTTCACGGCCTCGACGTCTTGTTCGGTGACCGGGCCGCCTTTGTTGCCCCATGACGATCGGACGAACGTCATCACGGCCGCGATGTCACCGGCCGAGAGCTGACCCTTCCACGACGGCATCATGCTGCGACCGTGCTCGATCACGCCGGCCATCGCCGCCGGGCTGGTCGCATTGACGAGCGCGTCGCCGGCCAGCGCGGGAAAGGCTCCGCGGCCGCCGCCTTGGCCGTTGGCCCCATGGCACGCGGCGCACTTCGCAGCGTAGATCGATCCGCCGACCGCTGCGAGCACGGGCGCTCCCGCCGCCGCCACCTGTTGTTCGGTGACACCGGAAGCCTTGTTCGCCCAGGCCGATCGCACGTACGTCGCGACCGCCGCAATGTCGGCGTTCGAGAGCTGACCTTTCCAGGTCGGCATCTTTCCGTTGTACGTCGTACCGGCGACGACCAGCGGGCCCGAACGGCCGTTGACGATCGTCGCGATCATCCCCTTGGGATCGGCCGCGACGACGTCCGGGTTCCCGGCCAGCGGGGGGTACGCGCCGGTGCCTTGCCCGGATGCTTGATGGCACGCCGCGCACTTCGCCGCGAAGATCTGTCCGCCGCTGGATGCCACCGGGTTGCGGGCCACGGCGACCTGATCGGCGGTCACCGCGGCGGCCTTGTTGGTCCAAGCGGAACGAACGTAGGTGAGCACGGCGGCGATATCGTCGTTGGAAAGCTGGTCCTTCCACGCCGGCATGGCGCCGCTGAAGGTCTTCCCGTTGACTTGGATCGGGCCGCTGCGGCCGTTGAGGACGGTCGCGATCACGCCCGCCGTGTCGGCCGACGTCACATCTGCATTCCCGGCCAGCGGCGGATACGGCCCGGCACCGGCGCCGTTCACCTGATGGCACGCCGCGCATTTCGAAGCGAAGATGGCCTTCCCGTCCGGTGCGGCCGCCGCTGCGGCGGAGTTCCCGCGACCATGCATGGCGGTAACGGCGACGGCGAGGAAGACGAATGCGAAGGCGCAGACGAGCGCGGTCCAATGTCGTCGGCTCACGCGATATCCCTCCGGCGGAGGCTGCGGCGCCGATCAATGACGGCGGCGCTCCGACCAATGTAGCACGGCGGCGCGCCCGATGCCTGCGAGCAAAAGTGCACGCGGCATCATTCCTGTGAACCGAGGTTCACGCCGCGACGACCACCGTTCACATCGCGTTCCTATGCCGGCCGTACGATGGGGCAAAGGAGACCGCACGCATGCGTCTGTCAGCCCTGGTCTTGATGGGTTTCGTGTTCGCCGCCGGCGCCGTGCCCGTTGTCGCGGCGAAGGCCGCGACGGCTGCACCGATCGACATTACCGCCACGGCCCAGCAGAAGTTCTCGCCCGACCACGTCGTCCTGCATGTCGGAAAGGCGCAAACGCTGCGCTTCACGTCCGCGGGCAGCGTCCACGGCATCGCGTCCAAAGATCTCGGCATCCCGGCGACGACCATCATGCCCGGCACGCCGGTCTCGGTGACCGTCACACCGAAAAAGGCCGGAACCTACGTGATTCCGTGCTCGATCGTGTGCGGGCCCGGGCATGCCGATATGGCACTCACCGTCGTAGTGAAGCCATGATCCCCGCGCTGCGGTACGTCGCCGGCGCGGGCTTGTGTGCACTATTGCTCGTCCTGGGGCGAGCGCCGTCACTGGCGATGCCGAACTTCGCGCAAGCCTACGGCGTCCCGTGCTCCACCTGTCACACCGCGGTTCCGACGCTCAACGCGTACGGACGTTACGTGCAGCGTTCACAGTACGCATTCTTGGACCCGTTGGTGCTCAAGAAGGCCGTCCCGTTATGGGTCGGCTATCAAGCGAACTACGATTCGCAAGCGGGCGCGCCCGACACGCACAAGGTGATCTGGGGGAACCTTGCGGTGCACACCGACGGCGTCGCCGGTGACTGGTCGTGGCACGTGCAGCAATGGCTCTGGGCAGACAACCAGGGCGGTCCGCTCGATACCGCGTGGGTGAGCTACAACAACCTCTTCAAGCACAACGGCTACCTCGAGGTCGGCAAGCTCCAGGTTCCGGCGCCGTCGCCGTACAGTCAGTGGTTTGAGGTCGCGCCGTTCGCCGTCCCCGAGGTCACGATCGGCGAGCACACCTACCAGCTCGACGCGACCCGCTGGGGTTCGAAGATCGGCTATCTCAACGGTTCGGTCAGCCTCGACGCGGCGTACGTCGGCAGCGACGAAGACCTCAACGGTGCAAGCGACTTCACGCCTCCCAACGGCAAGACGTTGCAGTATCGTGCAGCCTTCATGCGACCGAAGAGCCCGCTCGAAGCCGGAGTGTACGGAGCGTCAGGAACGATCCAGGTGTCGGACGGCTTGACCGATCGCTACTCGGCCTTCGCCGGCTACCTGCAGCGCGATCCGACGAATCACATCCCGGGCGTGTTCTTCGTCTACCAGACGACGCACGACAGCTATCCGATGGCGGGCGCGACCGCTCCGGCGAACGGACGCGGCTACACGCTCGACATCTACGAGCCGATCGTCAAGGACACCGTCGTCGTCGGTTTCCGGCGCGAGATGACGGACGACGGCATGGGGACGATCACCCATTACGGCAACGTGGATCTCACCATCCAGCTCGCCAAGTACTTACGCCTCTATACCGAGGCCGGCTTGTCGGGTTCGAACCCCGGCAACGGCGTCACGCGGATCGGGACGCCGGCATGGCGGGCCTTCATCTGGTGGACGATCCCCGTCGCCAGGCCGAAATGAGAGGGCAGCACATGAGTACGATTCATGAGTTCACCACGGTGGGGTGCCCGTTCGACAAAGTGCCTGAGCGCCTCGTCGCACACTTCGATGGCGGTAAGGCGATCTTGCCCTTGCGCGTTCGCATCGGCGAGCTCAAGCTCGAGCGCGACGTCGAGTTTCATCTCAAGAGCAAGCCCGCGTATCCCGGTTACGCGCTGCTCGACGTCTCGTGGTCGCCGAAAAAAGGTGGTCCGTACCCGTCGTTCAGCGGCACCCTCAGCGTCGCCGAAGATGCGGTCGGCTGGAGCCGCCTCGAGATCGACGGAACCTATGAGCCGCCGTTCGGCGTCGCCGGCGCGGCCTTCGATGCCGCCGTCGGCAACCGCATCGCGCAGGGCACGGCCGTGGAGCTGCTGTCCGAGCTCAAACGGATACTGTCGAACTAGTCCAAACTGACCTCGGGGGACTTCCGAGGCCGCCGAGCCGCTAACCTAGCCGACGCTGCGCAGCGCGCGCGCGGCCGAGCGACCGGCGCTCCGCGACTGCGACGCGGCGCGCAGCAGCTCGCCGAACTGCTCGGCCGTCATCGGCCGAGCGAAGAGGTATCCCTGAGCGGCGTCGCAGTTGAGCGCCACGAGCATCGCGCGCTGGGCCGGCGTCTCGACGCCTTCGGCGACCACCTTGGCGCCCAGGCCGTGTGCGGCGGTGATGACGGCGGTCGCGATGGCCTGATCGACCGGGCTCGTCGCGATCCCCGCCACGAAGCACATGTCGAGCTTCAACGTGTCGACGGCGGTCGAGCGCAGCGTCGCCAGCGAGTTGTAGCCCGTACCGAAGTCGTCGATCGCAACGCGAACGCCGTGCGAGCGCAGCGCTGAGACGACCGCGGCGGTCCGCTCGAGGTTGGTGCTCATCACCGTCTCGGTGAGCTCGAGCTCGAGCAGGTTCGCATCCAGACCGGAGTCGCACAGCGCCTGCTCGACGGTTTCGACGAAGCGCGGATCGGCGAGCTGTTTGGCCGAGACGTTGACGCTCACCATGACCGGCGGTGCGCGGCGGCTCCAGGACGCGTTCTGGAGGCAGGCGGCGCGCAGCACCCAGTTCCCGATCGGAACGATGAGCCCGCAGGCCTCGGCGTACGGAATGAACACGTTGGGCCGGACGTGCGAACTGTCCGCCTGCGGCCAGCGAATCAGCGCCTCGCCGCCGAGCAGCGTGCCGTCGATGGCGTAGATCGGCTGATACGCCAGCTCGAACGCTTCGTCTTCGATCGCTCTGCGCAGCCGGGCTTCGAGCCGCACGCGCTGCTCGGCCTCGTGCTGCATCGCGGGCGTGAAGAAGCAGCTCGTCGAACCGCCGCCGCGCTTGGCTTCGTACATCGCCGTGTCGGCATTGCGGATCAGCGTCTCGGCGTCGGCGCCGTCGTGGGGGTACAGCGCGATGCCGACGCTGCACGTCACGTTGATCTCACCGCCCGGCAGCCGCACCGGCTCGGCGGCGACGCGCTCCAGCTTGCGGACGACGTCCGAGACGTGATCGATCCGGCCGATGTCGCTCAGCACGGCGACGAACTCGTCGCCGCCGATCCGCGCGATGCAGTCGACCTGCCGCGTCGCCGACCGCAGCCGCCCGGCGATCTCCTTGAGGAGCGCGTCGCCGGCGGGGTGGCCCATCGTGTCGTTGACGGTCTTGAACTCGTCGATGTCGATGAACAGCACCGCCGCCATCGTTTCCCCGTCGCGGGCTCGAGCGATCGCCGCACCGACGCGTTCGTTGAACAGCGCGCGATTGGGCAGACCGGTCAGACGGTCGTGGAGCAGATCGTGCGCGAGCTGCGTCTCACTCTGCAGCGCGCGCGCCAGCGCCTCGTTGCGCTCGGTCATGTCCTGCACGGTGGCGACTCGCACCCTGTGGTCGGCCCGTTCGAACGTGATCGAGGTGATGTGGACGTCCATGGGCGAGCCGTCTGCCCGGCAGTGGACCGTGTCGATCACGGTGGCCGCGTCCTGCCGGAACGCGCTCAGCGCGGCCTCTAAGCCTTCGGTGTGGCCCGGAGCGCGCAGATCGTAGGGCGTCATTTGAAGGAACTGCTCGCGAGTATAGCCGTAGGTGTCGATCGCCTTTTGGTTGACGTCGATGTAGCGAAACGTGTCGCCGTCGAGCAACAGCATCGGGTTGGGATTGTTCTCGAAGACGCACCGCATCTGCTCGAAGATCAGGTGCGCCGAACGCGCGCGATGCTCCGCCCGTAGCGCCAGCGCGAGAATCTCGGCTAGCTCGAATAGAAAGCGCCGGTCCGCCGGACCGAACGCTTCGTGCTGCATCGCGGCAGCCAGCACGCCGAACGTCTTGCTCCCGCGCCTGACGGCGACCGCGAGGTCGTGTCGGCCGGGGCCAGCCGGACGCGGGCTCGGCTCGTTGCCGGCCGCGACGCGGGTGAGGAAACGATCGCCTGCCGGCAGAGCATCGAGACCCGCTTCGCGCCGAACGCGCTCTTGGAGGGCGAGCGTGCCGTCGGTCCGCGAAGCGGCGTAGAATGCTGCGACGTCGCACGAGGTCGCCTGTCGCACCTGCTGCAAGGCCTCGTGAACGAGGTGCTCCCAGGGTGCCTCGCGCAAGGCTGCCTGGCTGATTTTGAGCAGCGCTGCCGTCGCTTCGACGCTCATGGCGCCAACCGTACGACCTGACGGTAACGCGCCACGGTCGCGCGCGCACGATGACGGAGGACCGCTCGTTTGCCACGAACCGCGAACGGCGCGAAGGCCGCGCGCACCACGGTGCTCACCATCGGCGTGTACGGCTCCGGCGGCGAGGAGTTCTTCGCGGCGCTCGAAGCCGCCGGCGCCGACGTCCTGCTCGACATTCGAACGCGCCGGGCGGTGCGGGGCGCGCGCTACGCCTACGCGAACGCCCGGCGCTTGACCGCCGAGCTGGCGAGGCGCGGGATCGCCTATCGTCACGTCGTCGAGCTCGCACCGGGCCGCGAGTTGCTCGCGCTCCAGCACGCCGCCGACGCGCGCGAGCGGATCGCGCACTCGGCTCGCACGGCGCTGGCGCCGGAGTACGTCCGGCGTTACGTTCGCGAGGTGCTCGACGGCTTCGACTTCGCCGCGCTCGCGCGCGAGCTGCGCGATTACCGCGCACCTGTCCTGATGTGCGTCGAGCGCTCCGCCGTCGCATGCCACCGAGGTCTGGTTGCGCCGCGGTTGGCGCGTGCGCTACGCGCCCGCGGCCGGGTCGATCTCGTGCCCGAGCCCTCCGCGGGCTGAAGCGCGCCGGGTCCCCTCCGGCGGGAATTGGAGCGGCGTCCTTCGCAACATGCAGCCGGTGAGCCGTATCGTTGTGATTCTCACGATCGTTCTCGTGCTCGCGGGCCGCGGCGCGGTCGCGCAGCCCGTCGAGTCGCCCTCGCCGTCGCCGTTCGACCTGCCGCCGGCGGGCGCGATTCCGGCCAGCATCTCGATCGAGGTGACCGGTTCGCCGGCTACCGACGCCGACGTGCTCGACGCGCAAGTCCGCGCGGCGCTGACGCGCCGGATCCGCCCGACGCTGCGCCCCGGCGCCGCGATAACGTTCGGCGCGATCGTGCCGTGGCCGCTGCTGCCGCTCGCGACCGGTTCGACCACTGCGGTCAACGTGACGCTCGCGATCGACGCGGACGCGAGCGCTCCGATCAGCGGCATCACGACGGTCAACGTCTACAACGTCGCGCTGGCTCCCGACCGGCCCCGGGTGCTGTTCTTGAGCGACGACCCAGAGTATCTGCAGAGCGAGGGCGTCGTATTCCGCGGCGACGTCGTCGCCGACCGGCCGGCGCGGCTGTACTATTACCACTCGGACGTCGGCCTGCCGCGCGACGTCGACGTCGTCGTTACGGCCGCTGCCCGGTCGCGCGTGCAGGTCATCGCCTCGGCGGCCGGTCCCGACCTCGACGTGATGAGCGTCGGGCACACCGTCTCGCGCGATCTGCTGCGCTTCGAGCAGGCCGGCGAAGGCGCGCTCGTCGAGGTCGAGCCGGGCCGGCCGTTCGTCGTGCGCCACGGTTTGCTGCTGGCCGGCGAGGTGCTGGCCGGTGCGGCCGACGTTCGCGTCGTCTCCGGCGGCCCGGTGACCGTGTCGGTGCTCGCGTCACCGGCGGGCAGCCGTCCGGACGCGATGCTCGGCGGCCCGCGCGTCGCGTTCGACGGTCACCATCGTCACGGCGTGTTCGACCTCGACGGCTTCGGGGCGATCGCCGCGTCGTACACGGTCGGCGGACCCGACGGTGCGACGCAGTACGGCGGGCGCAACGCGACGCTGCGCAATCTCGATCCCAACGATGCGGGTCGCGACTACGGTGACTACGGCGTGCTGCACTCGATCAGGTTCACCCTGGCGAATCCGACCGACGATCCGCAGGCCGTCTATCTCTACGAGAAGCCGCTCGGCGGTCCGGTGCGCAGCACGTTCGTGATCGACGGACAGCTCAAGGAGATCGGCTGCGTGCGGTTGCAGCAGCCCTATTGGGTCACGACGTATCAGCTGCCGCCGCGTTTCACCGGCGTCTCCACGATTTTGACGATGACGGACGGCGGCTCGTTCTACCCGCTCGAGCTGGGCGCGACATCGACGCAGCCGCTGACGTACACGCCCCCGGTGGGCTCACCGGACGGCTGCTCGCCCAATCCGCCGCCGTTCGTCGACCCGACGCCGCCTGGATCGTAACGGCGTCAGCCGCCGGCCATCGCGCCGACGATCAGCAGCGGTTCGGCGCCGGTTGCGACCGCGTTGGGCAGCGGCGCATCGGGCGCGTCGTGTGAGAGGTCGCGCTCGCAGGCGAAGAACCGCACGAACGGCCGGCGCCGCTGCGTGACGTGATCGCGGATCGCCCCGCGCAGCACCGGATAGCGGGTCTCGAGCTCGTCGAGCACGGTCTGCAGCGACGGCTCACCGCCGACGTCGAGCTGCACTTCGCGCGCGGCGCGCGCGAGCGTCTGCAGATGCGCCGGGATCACGACGCGGATCACGGCAAGGTCTGCACTTCGACCGAGAGCACCGCCGGCAGGTCGCGCACGATGGGCGCCCAGCTGTCGCCGGCGTTCGCCGACGCATAGACCTGTCCGCCGGTCGTGCCGAAATAGATCCCGCACGCGTCGAGCGAGTCGACGGCCATGGCGTCGCGCAGCACGTTGACGTAGCAGTCGCGCTGCGGCAGACCGCTGGTGAGCGGCTCCCACTCTTCGCCGCCGGTCCGGCTGCGGTACACGCGCAGCTTGCCGTCGGGGACGAAATGCTCGGAGTCGCTCTTGATCGGGACCACGTAGAGCGTCTCGGGCTCGTGGGCGTGCACGTCGATCGGAAAGCCGAAGTCGCTGGGCAGGTTTCCGCTGACCTCGCGCCACGAATCGCCGGCGTCGTCGCTGCGCATGACGTCCCAGTGCTTTTGCATGAAGAGCACGTTCGGACGCGACGGGTGCATCGCGATGCGGTGGACGCAGTGCCCGACCTCGGCGTCCTGATCGGGGAGCTGCGCCGAGCGCAGGCCACGGTTGATCGGCTGCCACGTCGTCCCGCCATCGTCGGTGCGGAACGCGCCGGCCGCCGAGATCGCGACGAACATGCGCTGCGGATCGACCGGATCGAGCAGGATCGTGTGCAGGCACATCCCGCCCGCGCCGGGCTGCCACTGCGAGCCCGAGCCGTGCTCGCGCAGGCCCGGCAGCTCGTGCCAGCTTGCCCCGCCGTCGGTCGAACGGAACAGCGCAGCATCTTCGACGCCCGCGTACACGGTGTCGGGGTCGGTGAGCGACGGCTCGAGATGCCAGACGCGCGCGAACTCCCACGGGTGAGGCGTTCCGTCGTACCATTGGTGCGTGCCCGGGACGCCGTCGTACGCGAACGCGTTGCCGACGGGCGCCCACGACTTGCCGCCGTCGTCGGAGCGTTGAATCTGTTGCCCGAACCAGCCGCTGCTCTGCGAGGCGTAGAGCCGGTTCGGATCGGCCGGTGATCCTTTGACGTGATAGATCTCCCAGCCCGCGAAATGGGGACCGTCGACCGTCCACTCGCGCCGCGCTCCGTCCGACGACAGGACGAACGCGCCCTTGCGCGTGCCGACGAGCACTCTTACACCGCTCATGCGGTTATCGTACGCCATGCAAGCGGCTCGTCCTTGAGGCCCGTGCCGAGGCGGCAAAAAGGGCAAAAGCCGGGTTGGCGGCGCACGTCGCGAACGGACGGCCGATGGGCCGTGTACATCTCAGCCGCGCAGAGTTCGAGCGCGTCGTCAGCGACGCGATCGACTCGCTGCCCAAGCGGTTCGCCGACCTGGTCGAGAACGTCGTCGTCACCGTCGAAGACGAGCCGAGCGACGAGGATCTCGATGCCGTCGACGGCGACGACGCCGAGCTGTTGGGGATCTACCGCGGGATCGCGCTGACCGAACGATCCGACGAGCCGCCGCTGCTGCCCGACGAGATCGCGGTGTTTCGCGGACCGATCAACCGCGTGGCGCGGACGCGCGAAGAAGCCGTGTACGAAGTGCGCGAGACGGTGATCCACGAACTGGGTCACTACTTCGGCCTCAGCGACGATGAGATGCCGCATTGACCCAAGTCGGACCCGAGTATCGAGGGGCGCGGCACGCTCCGCTTGAACGTCGGCTCATGCGATTGGTCGTCCGCCGCCTACGCACCGGGCTCGCGTTCGCGTTCATCCCCGCGGTCTTGAGCGCGTGCGCGGTGCACGCGCAGTCGCAGAATCCCGGCGAGCGCGCGCTCGACTTCGGACTCGTCCCGGGCGTCGCTGAAGATCGTGATCCCGAAGGCCAAGGCGACGTCGGCGACGCGCCGCGCGCCGCGCTACGTCGCGCTCTACCCGCACTGAGCGATACTCCGTTGAGGATGCAGTTGGCGCCCGGGCTCACCGTGGCTACCTCGCCGATCCATGGGTGCGGCTGCTTCGCGACGGTTCCGTTCGCGCGGCGCAAGAAGATCGCCGAGTACACCGGCGAGCGGATCACCAACGCGGAAGCCGAGCGCCGCGGGCACCGCCGGATCTTGCGGATCAGCGGCCTCGACCACCGCTGGAGCATCGACGGTTCGCGCGGCGGCAACGGCACGCATTACATCAACCACTCGTGCCGTCCGACGGCGTATTTGCAGACGATCGGCCGGCGCTTGATCGTAATGGCGTTGCGCGACATCGAGCCGGGTGACGAGGTCACCGTCGACTACGTGTCGTCGATGCACTCCGATCGCAAGCGCTGCACGTGCAAAGCGGTTGGTTGCCGCGGCACGATCAACAAAACGCCGCGCAGATCGCCGGGCTGACGCTCGCTCGCGCGACTGCGAACGTCGCGTTGCGTGTCACGCGAAAACGGGTATCGTGCCATAATCATGAACACGTCTACCGCTATCGAACTGCTCCGGCCGGTTGCGCTGGGTGTCGGTATTTTCGCCGCCACCAGCGCCATCGGTGCGGCCCAGTCGAACATGTCGCCGTGCACGCCGGCGTCATGGAGCACGTTCGACACATCCTACGACACCATCAACGCTTGGCAGCCAACTTGGGACACCGGTAACTACGACCGGAACCACGTGCTGCTCGGCACTGTCGGCTCGTTCTCGCCGTTCCGGTTGACGCTCACGAACGCGGCCGGTGACACGATGACGGTCGACCTCAAGCAGGGCACGACCATTCGTCCGACCGGCTCGACGCCTGCTTCGGGCCAGCGTGTCGCCGTCTTCGGTTACTGGAGCAACGGCACGTTCATCGCCGACCGCGTCGTCCTTCACGGCTAGTCAAACCGCGAAACGGTCCGCCGCGCAGTATCTTCCTGCGCGGCGGACGCTCGCGAGCCTGAGAAAGGCCGCGGAGCGCTGCCGCGGCTGCGATCTCTACAAGGATGCGACGCAGACCGTCTTCGGTGAAGGCGGCGCGAATGCGGCCGTCATGTTCGTGGGCGAACAACCCGGCGATCGCGAGGATCGCGAAGGCCATCCGTTCGTCGGACCGGCCGGCGCGCTGCTGCGCAGCGCGATGGACGCCGCCGGGATCGCGCCCGACGACGCGTACATTACGAATGCCGTCAAGCACTTCAAGTTCGTCGAGCGCGGCAAACGCCGTATTCACGCCAAACCCAAGCGCACCGAAGTGCTCGCGTGCGAGCCGTGGCTCATCGAGGAGATAGCGCAGGTACGCCCGCGGCTCGTCGTCGCGCTCGGCGCCACGGCGGCCGGCGCGCTGCTGGGACCGGCGTTCCGGCTGACGCAGCACCGCGGCGAGCTGGTCGCCTCACCGTACGCGCCGCGCGTCGTGGCGACCGTGCATCCGTCGTCGATTCTGCGCGCGCCCGACGGCGATGCGCGGCGCGTCGAGCTGGCCGCGTTTGTCGACGACCTCAAGATCGTCGCGCGACTGATGCGCGAGCAGGCTTCGTAGCGCTTCCCAGGTCCGTTGCGACAGCGCGCCAAAGGACCGCCGATGAACCGAACCGTTGCGCGCCTCGGCGCTTGCAGCTTTCTGGCATGGGGTGTGCTCGGGGCCGCGGCCGGCGCGCAGACGGCGATGCCCAGCGCGGCGCCGACGCCGCTCGCCTTTACTGCGCACGCGCACGCTGGCGTGACGGTCGGCATGGCGGATCGCTCGGTCGGCGGTCAGGCGGCCCTCGGCGTGTCGCAGCGCGCGAACCTGACCCGCGTCGACGTCATCTCGCTGACCACCGACGCGATCGCGCTGCCGCCGATCAAGTTCACCGCCGTGATCGACCGCAGCGCGCGCACGCTCACCGTCTGGAACGACACCACCAAGACGTACTACGTGCAGCGCTTCGCGGTCGCGCCGCCGACATCGACGCCGGCAGCGCGCGCGACGCCGGCGCCGACCCCAGTCCCGATCGGAGCGTTCGGCGGACGCTCGCCGTTCGCGAACCTCGAGGTGCTCGACGTCAGCCTGAAGATGACCGGCCACACGACGACTGCCGGCCTGCCGTCGACGGGATTGGCCTTCGACCTGCACGTCGCCCGCAAGGGTGCGAAGACGCCGATGCATCTGATCACGACCATGCAGCTCTCCGATGAGTACGCCGCGTTCCCGCTGTCGATCGACGCGACGGTCGAACCCGGCGAGATGCAGGCTCCGGCGAAGTTCTCCTACGCCGTCGACGACCTCACGCGAACGGTTCCGGCGATCGCCGCCTTTCGGACGCCGGCCGGATACCGGCGCGCGCGTTCGATCCTCGCGGTGATCCTCAACGGCTCGAAGGTCCGCTTCGGGAACCCGCCCGCGAGCCCGTCGCCGGCGCCCTAGCGGGGACGCCGCGCGGGCGCTCGGCGCGCGGTACGGTGCGCGCGTTCTCGGCTGAGACTTCGGTCCGGCAATGCGGGCAGATGAACGCGGGCTGCGTCACCTTGCCGCACGCGTCGTGGACGAGCACGCGGGGCGGCGCGTCCGCTCCGCGCAGATGCCGGTCGCCGTATTGCAGCAGCGCGATGAGCACCGGATAGAGGTCGCGTCCGCGCTCGGAGACCGTGTATTCGAAGCGCGGCGGATGCTGCTGATACGCGCGCCGCTCGAGGATACCGGCGTCGGTCAGCCGCTTGAGCCGCGCCGTGAGCACGTTGGTCGCGATGTCGAGGCCGCGTTTGAGCTCGTCGAAGCGGTGCGCGCCCCGGAAAACGTCGCGCAGCACGAGCAAGGTCCACCAGTCGCCGACCACGTCGAGCGTGCGCGCGATCGAGCAGGGTTGCGTGCCGAACGCCTTGCGGGCACTCATCTTCGGCCCAGTATAGCCGAGTGAGTTGCAAAGTGCAAGTCACTGGCGTATGATGCCGGCAGATGACCAGCACGATCGCCGTCGCGCCCGACGGCGCCGCCGCTCCGACCGTGGAGCTCGACCCGCGCACGCGGTCGCTGCTGTACGCGCCGATCGTGCCGTTGCTGATCGGCCTGGCCTGGCCGAACGTGGTGGTGATGCTCGCCCAGGCCAGCACCGGCCTGATCGAGACCTTCTGGGTCTCACGGCTGGGTACCGACGCGCTCGCCGGGATGGCGCTGGTGTTTCCCGGCGTCATGCTGATGCAGATGATCTCGGCCGGTTCGCTGGGCGGCGCGATCTCGTCGGCGATCGCGCGCGCGCTCGGCGCCCGCCGGGCGGCCGATGCCGACGCGCTGGTCGTGCACGCCCTGGTCATCAACGTCGTGCTGGGCCTGCTGCTGTCTGCAGTGGTGCTGGCGTTCGGTCCCGAACTGTACCGCGCGCTGGGCGGGCGCGGCGCGTCGCTGAGCGCGGCGTTGAAATACTCCAACGTCGTGTTCACCGGCAACGTGCTGCTGTGGGTGATGAACGGCTTGGCCAGCGCGATACGCGGCACGGGCAACATGCTGGTGCCTGCGCTCGTCATCGTCGCGGGCGCGTTCGTACTGATCCCGCTTTCGCCGTTGTTGATCTTCGGCATCGGTCCGTTTCCGGCGCTGGGCATCGCGGGCGGCGGCGTTGCGATGGTGCTCAGCTTTGCCGGCGGCGCCGCGGTCCTGGCATACTACGTGTTGTCCGGTCGCAGCGTGGTGCGCATTCGCCGGGCACCGCTGCGCCGCACGTTCTTCACCGCCATCCTGAGCGTCGGCGCGGTGGCGACGGTCTCCTCGCTGCAGACGAACGTCACCATCGGCTGCGCGATCGCGCTGGTCGCGACGGTCGCCGGCCCCGCCGGCGTCGCGGGTTACGGCACGGGCGCACGGCTGGAATATCTGCTGATCCCGCTGGTGTTCGGTCTGGGCGCACCGCTGGTCGCGCTCGTCGGCACGAACATCGGTGCCGGACAGCCGAAGCGCGCGCTGCGCATCGCGTTCGTCGGCGCCGCGATCGCGTTCGCGATGACCGAGGCGATCGGCGTCGCCGCGGCGATCTGGCCGCGCGCGTGGCTGGGATTGTTCGGCCGCGACCCGGGCATGATCGCGACGGGTGCCGCGTACTTGCACGCCGTCGGCCCGTTCTACGGCTTTTTCGGGCTCGGTCTCGCGCTCTATTTCGCGTCGCAGGGCGCGGGCCGTCTCGGTTGGCCGCTGTTCGCCGGCTTTTTGCGGATGCTCGTAGGCATCGGCGGCGGCTGGCTCGCGCTGCGCGCGACCGGCTCGCTGCTCTCCCTCTTCCTCGCGCTCGGCCTGGGAATGTTCACCTACGGCGTGTTGGTGACGATATCGGTCGCGTTAGGCTCGTGGTTTCGGCGCTCCGATCTCGCCGCTTGACAGCGGCGCCGGGCGCCGCGGCCGATAGGCCGAAGAGCGCGGCCGAGAGAAGGCAGGCGAGGCGGCGGGTCTGTGCCATGCCGCCACGTCGAGGAGTGCGATGATCGCATCGAAGCCGGCCGGTATCCGATACTCTGCGCCGGCGCAGTAGCGGCGAGTGAGCGTGCGCGTCGCGGCGGCGTTCGTGGTGACGGCATTCGCCGCGAGCTTCGGCCTCGCGTTCGTCGGCGACGTGCTCGGCTGGAACGCGCTGGTCGTCCCGCTCGCCGCGGCCGTGGTCGTGGCACTGTTCGGCTGGTCACGGCGCGGTCGTGACGTCGTCGACGTTTTCGCCGCGGCGATGGCGGTGTCGTACGCCGCATTCCTCGGCTTGGCGGTGGCGCGCGTCGCCAATCCGGTCGTGCTCGCGGCGGAACCCGCGATGTGGTACGGCTCCGAGCTGCACCTGCGCTGGCCGGCCGTGCTGCTGGCCGGCATCGCCTACGCGCTGATCCTCGCCGTCTTCGTCGCGATCCCGCCGGCGCTGATCCCCGTGCGCCCGCACCTCGACGTCGAGCGCAACGCGCGCTTCCTCTCGCTCATCGACAAACTCGCCCACCCCGACGACTCGAAGTCATCCTGAGCTCTGTCTGACACGCGCTCAGGTCGCGGCGGGTTACGCTGCGACGGGGCGGCAGCTGGTGCAGGGGGTGAGGTGGTGGGCGTGGGCTTCTTCGACGCTGCGCAGGCCGAAGTAGCCGGGCTCGTCGATGCGCGTGGCGATGTCCGCGCAGGTCGGCAGGCAGAATTCGCCGTCGCCGGTGGCGATGTACCGAAAGCCGCGGTCGACGACGTTCTCGACCGCGGCCAGATCGAGACCTTCGTGTTCGAGCAGCGTGCGCTTCGCGTCGCCGCCGAAAACGTAGCCGCCGACGGAACAATCGGTGCGAATCACGCGATGGCAGGGGATCAGCAGCGGAACGGGGTTTCGGCCGAGCGCGTTGCCGACTGCGCGCGTCGCGTCGGGTGCGCCGATCTCGCGCGCGAGCCAGCGGTACGGCCGCGCGTTGCCGCGCGAGATCTCGGCGGCCGCGCGCAGCACGCGTTCCTCGAACGGCGAGCACCCGCGCAGATCGATCGGCACCGTAGCAGCTTCGCCCCGCAGCTTCGCGCGCGCGGCGGTCGAGATCGGATCGTCTTCGACCGCGGGCACTACCCGGCGCGCGAACCGCTCGGCATACCACGCTTCGAAGGTCTCCCCGTCGCCGGCCAGCCGCACGGCCGAGACGCCGGGCGCGCTCCAGGCGACGAAAGCGTCGCCCAGCGCGCTCGGGCAGATCGTGTAGCGGTCGACGCCGATGCGGGCGAACACGCCGGCGGTGAAGCTCGGCGAGACCGAGCGCCGCGTCGCGTCACCGTAGTCGCGCAGGTTCGACTCAGACATCGTTGTTCTCCAAGTGTGCCCGCACGGCGAGCAGTCCGCGGTGGGCCGACGCCTTGACCGTGCCGACCGGTTGGCCGAGCGTCTCGGCGATCTCGTCGTACGGCAGATCGTCGACGTAGCGCATCACGAACGCGCCGCGCAGCGCGGGCGTCAGGCGCGCGACGGCGTCGCCGATCGACTGCCACGTCTCGGCGCGCAGTACGGCGTCGTCGGGACCGGACGTGCCGTCCGCGATCAGCGGCCGCAGCGCGCCGTCGTCATAATCGAGCGGGTCGCTCGGCGGCGGCGCGTCGCGCACCGCGTTGCGGGTGAGGTTGTGCGCGATCGACAGCAGCCACGACCGCAGGCGCAGCTCGGCGCGGCGCTGGGCGGTATAGCCGTGCAATGCGCGGTGCGCACGCACGAAGACGTCTTGGGCGACGTCCTCGGCGCGCGCGTCGTCGCGCAGCATGCGGGCGACGAAGGTCACGATCTGCGACCGGTAGGCGATGACGAGGTCTTCGAAGGCGCGGTCGACGTCGTGCGCGAGCGCCGCGGCCAGCATAGCGTCGGCGTCGGGGAGCACCGGCGCGCAGGCGGCCGCCACCTCACCACCAGCCGCTGCCGTCGACCTTGCGCTCGCGCAAAAGCCGCCGCTCCGTTTCGTCATTCCAAATGAGGATCTCGCGCGGCTGGGCGGGCTGCGCGAGCGCGATGGCGACGAGGCCGACGATGACGATCGACGTCAGCAGGATGATGAGCATGGGTTCCTCCGGTTTTCCAGGTGCCGGAAGAACACCGAACCCACCATGCGCGTTGCATGCGAGCGCTCAGAGCCGCAGCAGCTCGACGCGCCGATTGAGGGCCTTGCCGGCCGGCGTCGCATTCGACGCGACCGGACGGGTGAGGCCGTAGCCCTTGGCGACCAGCCGCCCACGTGCGATCTCGTAGCGCGTGACGAGATCGTCGACGACTGCCTGCGCGCGGCGCTGCGAGAGTCCCAAGTTGTAGGCCGCGCCGCCGTCCGAATCGGTGTGGCCTTCGACCTGGAACCGCAGGCCGGGATTCTCGCGCATCGTTTGCGCGATCTGGCCGATCACCGGCTCGGACCGCGGCTGGATGTGCGCGCTGTCGACGTCGAAGTGAATGCCGTAGAGGCGAATGCGCTTCTGCGTCGTGAGCTGCTTCTTGGCCGCCGCCGGCGGCGCTGTGCCGGTCAGCGTGACCGTCGCCTGCGCCTGCTTGCCGCCGCCGTTATCGGCAACGACCGTCACCGTATAGACGCCCGGCTTCTGCGACGCCGGCACGTTCACGGTGACGGCGACGGGTTGCGTTCCGCCGGCGATGTCGAACGCGGCCGGCGAAACCGTGGCCGGAATGTCGCCGGACGCCTTTGCCGTGGCGTGCCCGTTCCAGCCTTGATTCGCCAGCACGGTCATCTCGGCGCGAACCGGCTGCGCCTTGCCGGCCGCGAACGTCGCTTCTTGGCTCGGCTCGAGGATGAATGGATCGGTGACGAGCTGCGTGCAGCCGAGCTCGCCCGGAACGGGCAGTGCCAGCTCGAGCTGGCGAATGCGCTGCAGCGTCGGCTGACCGTTGTCGGACAGGCTGAAGCCGTCGTAGATCAGCAACCCTTTGCCGTCGACGGCATAGGCCTGCACGAACCCGTTGAGGTTCGTCGTCTTCGCCACGAAGAAATGTCCGCACCAGTGCGGATCCGTGGTGGTGATGGGGACGGCGGCCGGCAGCGCGTTGTTGGCGTCCTTGACGTACGACATCACGTCGACGAAGTGCGCCGTGTCGTTGCGGTCGTTGCTGCCCAGCGCGTCGCTTTCTACTTGGATCAGGCTCGCCTTCGTCGACTCCGGTCCCGCGCCCGGAACGACGAGCTGATACGGAAGCCAGCTGAAGTCGGACTTCTGGTCGCATCCGCCGCTTCCGATCACCAGCTTGTGCCCGGCGGCGACCCACGCGTCGAGCACGACGATCTGCTCGGGGCTCAGCAGCCGGGGGAGGCTGCAAACGCCGCGCGTGATCGCGGCTTCTTGACCGGCCAGCGCATTGGCGTCGAGCATCCCGGCACCGATGGCCGAGAACTGATAACCCGCCGGCGGCGGCGTGCTGTCGGCGGGATACCACGCTTCCTGCGGATCTTGGTCGAGCACCAACACGTGGTGCAAGCCCGTTCCGTTCACGCGCGGCCCGCAGTACGTCGGCTTGACGCTGGTGCGCATGAAGACGATCGGGCTGCCGCCGGAAGTGGCCCCGGCGATGATCGTGCCTTCGTCGTTGATCCAGGTGCGGTAGCTGTCGGGGTTCGCGTCTTTGTTTCCGTAGTTCACCGAGTTCCACGCCCGGCCTTGAAACTCGCCGACGTCCGTCGCTCGGAGGTATCGATCGGTGCACTCCGTTGCAGTGAGCCCCGAGCCGACGCTGACGAACTGCACGCGCTCGTCGTTCTGGTTGGTCCCCGACATCACGAAGGCGCCGTTCTTCTCAGGCCGTGCCTCTTCGATATAGGTGCCGACCGGATTGACCGGCGCGGGCGGCGGGCCGACCGTCCCCGTTGCGCCGAGCCGGTAGTACAGTACCGGGCTCGCGATCACGCGAATCCAACGGGCTTTGACGTTCGCGGAGAGCGTCTTGCTGGTCGAGGTCTTGCCGCTGGTCATCGTGCCGACGTCGTTGAAACCCGCATCCGGTCCGGTGGTCGATACGGCGATCGCAACGCTGGGCGCGGGTCCGGTGTCCGGTAGACCGGCGAGCGTGGCGGAGAATCCCGTGATCGTCGCGACCCCGGGCAGCTCGAACACGAACGTATACGGCGGCTTGGCGGTGGCCGGCAGCTCATCCGACGGATTGACGGCGTAGTTGCCGAGATTGCCGTCGTTCTCGTCGTCGATCTGCGGCGGTGAGTAGCTGCGCAAGATCGTGCCGTTGGCGACGTCGAGCAGGTTGGGGTTCGGCGAAGGCGTCGGCGTCGACACCGGTGTCGGACCGCTCGCCGCCGGCACGGCGGCCGATGGAAACGCCGTCGCGGCGCCGGCCGGCACCTCCGTCGCAGTCGCGAGCGGAACGGTGCTTTCCGATGCGGCGGGCGACGGACTCGCCGTCGTTTCGCTCTGTTGGTGCCCGGCGCAGCCGGCGACGGCGAGTGCGACCGCAAAGGCCGAGGCGGCAAGCGAGTGGCGCAAGGACGGCTCCTCAAGCGGGCAGGCAGTTCGTCGCAATCCTACTCGGTCGAAGTGGCTGAGCCTCCCGTCACGATACTTGCATTCCGTTCCTGGGAATGCTCAGCGTTGTGGAATGGCGGTTCGACTCCCGCGACACGCCGGACACCGGGCGGATGCGGCACGAATTCATGGACCTGCTCCGGGAACGCGGAACGGGCGACTTCAACGCGGCGGAACTGGTGTGGGGCGAGCTGGTCGGGAACGCCATGCGTCACGCGCCCGGGCCGATCGACGTTCAGCTCGACTGGAACGACGAGAATCCTGTGCTGACCGTCCACGACGAAGGCGCGTCGTTCAAGCCCGAGATCCGGCTGCCGGCCGACCCGCTCAGCGAGCGGGGCCGAGGTCTCTACATCGTGAACGCGCTCGCCCTGTCGCTGCGGGTCAAGGACTTCGAGGGCGACGGCAGCCAGGTCATCGCCCGCCTCCCGGTGCGCCGAGCGGCATAGCACTTGGGCGTCCGCCGACCCGACGGCGGGCAAGAGGACGGCTGCGGCGGCGACGGTAACGTCGCGCCCATGCCGCACAACGGGCGAGTCGCCATCGTCGCCGGTGCCTCCGGCGGAATCGGCTCCGCGACCGTCCGTGCGTTCTTGGCCCGCTCCCTCAACGTCGTGCTGGCCGCACCTCAGGACGCGCGCCTCGACGCCGCGGCGCCGCGACGCCGAACCGTATGCGGAACGCACGCTGGTCGTGCCGACCGACATCACGCGTGCGCGCCGACGTCGACGCGCTGGTCGCACGTGCCCTGGTGCGCTTCGGACGCGTCGACGTGCTGGCCAACGTCGCCGGTATCGGGTCGCAGTCCGTCGCTCTCCGACACGACCGACGACGAGCTCGAACGCGTGCTCGCGGTCAACCTGCTCGGCGCGGCGCGGCTGATCCAGGCGGTGCTGCCGATCATGAAGGCGCAGCGCAGCGGCGCGATCGTCAACGTCGGCTCGGTCGCCGGCGAAGCCGGCGTGATGGGGATCTACTCGGCCTCGAAGTTCGGCTTGCGCGGCCTGACCGACTCGCTGCGCCGCGAGGTGCGCAGCAACGGCATCGGCGTGACGCTGATCGAGCCTGGCTTCGTGCAGACGACGATGAACGGCTCGATGCGCAACCTGCCGCCGCCCGAGATCGTCGCCGACGCGATCGTCGCCGCCGTCGAGCGTCCGCGCCGCGCGCACATCGTGCCCGCGCGGCTATCGTGCTCCCGGTGTTCTTGGTCAAGCGCATTCCCGGCGCTTACCGATGTGGTGTTCGGCGACGCGCGCGTGCAGCGGCGGCTCAACCGCGACGCGCGCGCGACGCGCGCGCAGCGCGCGTGAACGCCGAGAACCGCGAGGCGGTCGTCGTCACCGGCGCGTCGAGCGGGATCGGCGCCGAGCCGCGGCGGAGCTGCTCGCGCGCGACGGTTTCGTCGCCTTCGCCGGCGTGCGCAACGACGCCGACGCGGCGCGCGTCGAGGCGCTGCAGCCGAACGTTCGTGCCGCTGCGGCTCGACGTGACCGACCGCGCAGTCGATCGACGCGGCCGCGGCGATCGGTCGCCGCGAGCGGCCTGCCGCTGCGCGGCGGTCGTGAACAACGCCGGCATCGCCGTCGCCGGTCCGCTCGAGTTCCTGCCCGTCGACGAGCTGCGCCGCCAGTTCGAGATCAACGTGTTCGGCGCGCTCGCGGTGCGCAGGCGTTTCTGCCGCAGCTGCGCGGTGTCGCGCGGACGGCTCGTCTTCGTCGGCTCGATCTCGGGCCGGCTTGGCGGTGCCGTTCATCGCGCCGTACAGCGCGTCGAAGTTCGCGCTGCGCGCGCTCGCCGACGCGCTGCGCGTCGAGCTCGCGGCCGGCCGGTATCGCGGTCGTCGCTGCTCGAGCCGGGCTCGGTGCGAACGCCGATCTGGCAGAAGGGTCGCGATCGCGCGCGCGGCGCTGCTCGCGCTGCTGCCGGCCGCCGCGATGGACTACTACGGTCCGCAGATCGAAGCGGTGTTCGCGACGACGAAAGCGCGAGGAGCGCATCGCGATGCCGGTCGAGCGCGTCAGCGCGCGCGATCCTGCATGCGCTGACTGCGCCCAAACCGCGCCGGCGCTATCTGCTCGGACGCGGCGCGCGCGCGGGCAGCATCGTCGCGCTGCTCCCCGCTGCGCTGCGCGAGCGCGCCGTACGCGCGTCGATGAGGCTGCCGTAACGGTGAATCGCCTGCATCGCGTCCTTGCCTGCGGCATCGCCGTTTCGTTCGTGCTGGGTCCGGCGGACGCGCGCGCCGATGCGCCGCCCAAGAAGCTGCTCGACTATCATGCGTACTCCGCCTGGCGCCAGATCCGTGACGTCACGCTCAGCCGCGACGGCCGGCTGTCGCGTACGCGCTAGTGCCGGCCGAGGCCGACGGCGAGCTCATGGTTCGCGATCTCGGCAGCGCGGCGACGTTCCGCGCGCCGCGCGGCCGCGCGCCGGTGTTCACGCGCCGACGGGCGGTTCGTGGTGTACCGCATCTCGGCGCCGGTCGCCGACGTCAAGGCCGGCCGACACGCGCGGCGCTGACCGGCCGACGAGCGCCCCAAGGACGGACTGGGATTCGCCGACGTCTCGGACGTCGGCGCCGCGCGCGCGACGACCGTCGATCCGGGTGCGCTCGTTCGCGCTCGCGCGCGACGGCGCGACGCTCGCGTACCTGCTCGAGCCGTCACCGTCAGCCTCGCCGTCGGCGTCGCCGCCGGCTCGCGCGCCGAGCATCGCTCGCCGAGCACGCGCGCGCCGACGCGCGCGTCCGCCCGGCGCCGCGCCCGTCGCCGCGACGTCGCCCTCGCCGCATCCGCGGCATCGGCGATCGCCGCGCGCGCCGCGCCGTCCGCCGTCGCCGGCACCGGCGAACGGGCCGGGCAAGGACGCGCACGACCATCGCTCGGCGATTCGGCGGCTCGGCGCGCCCGACGTCGCGAGCGTCGCGAACGTCAGCGCATACGCGCGTGAGCGCCGACGGTTCGCGCGTCGCGTACGTCGTGCAGACCAAGGCCGACGAGAGCATCCACGTGCGCGACGTCGCCGGCGGCACCGATCGCATGCTCGCGCACGGCACGGCGCACCTCGTGCGCGCCGGTGCTGTCCGACGACGGTGCGTCGCTGGCGTATCTTGCGCGATCCCGACGCGTACGACGAGTCGGTCAAGAAAGAGACCGGCGCGCGTTCACCCTATCGCCTGATGATCGCCGATGCGCGCAGCGGCGCCGTCACCGAAGCGCTCGGCGGCGCCGCGCGGCGGTCGCGCCGCGCACGTTCGCCACCGACGCGCGCACGCCCGAGTTCTCGCGCCGACGGCAAACGGCTCGCGCGTCTGGACCGCGGACGTCCCGGCGCCGCGGCCTTCGTCGGCTCCGCGCGCGCGTCGATCTCGACTTCTGGTACTGGCGCGACGGCAAACTGCCCACGCAGCAACGGCACGAGGCCCAGGATCCAAAGAACGGTGCGTACCTCGCGCTGTACGACCTCGCCGCACACAGCTGACGCAGCTCGCCGATCCCGCCGTGCCCGACGTCGACCTCGCCGGCGACGCGCGCTACGCCCTCGGCATCAGCGACGTGCCGTATGAGAAGCTGGTGACGTGGGACGACTCGTACTGCGACGTCTACCGCGTCGACGTCGCGAGCGGCGCGCGCACGCTCTCGCGCGGCGCGTCAAGGGAGACCCGCCGCGTTTGTCGCCCGGCGGGCGCTACGCCGCCGGTTACGATCCGCTGCGGCGCGCCTGGTTCACGCTGCGGCTGGCCGACGGCCGCAAGGCCTGGCTCACCGATCCGCGCATCGTGCGCGCGGCGCGTCGAAGATGACGACCATCCCGCGCCGCCGCCGCCGTACGGCTTCGGCGGCTGGACGCCGGCGACCGCGCGGCGCTCGTGTACGACCGTTACGACGTGTGGCTCGTCTCACCGGACGGCGGCGCGCCGTGGCGCTCACGGCCGGCGCCGGCCGCGCGGCGAAGCGCATCTATCGCGTCGTGCGGCCGCGTACCGACGAGCCCGACAGCGCGTTCGTGTCGGACCGCCCGGTCTACGCGCAGCGCGCCATATCTGCTGTCGGTCGTCGACGACACGCACCAAGGCCGCCGGCTTCGCCGCCGTCGCATCGCTCGCCGCGCAGACGGCCCCGCATCACGATGCTGCTCGATAAGGCGATCGGTATCCCGTGGCGGGGCCGCAACGGCGGACCGCTGGTCTTCACCGAGTCAGCGCTTCGACGAGTTTCCCGACCTCTGGGACGGCCGCCGGCGTGCCGACCTCGGCGCGCGAGTCAGCGACGCCGACCCGCAGCCTCGCGGTACGCGTGGGGGCATGCGAAGCTGATCGACTACACGAACGGACGCGGCGAGAAGCTGCGCGCCATCTTGATCACGCCTGACGGCTTCGACCGCACGGCAAGCTACCCGCTGCTGGTGTACGTGTACGAGAAGATGAGCGACGCGCTGCACGCGTACGTCACGCCGGCCTCGGGAACGGTCGTCAACCTGGCCCGCTACGCGAACCACGGCTACGTCGTGCTGCAGCCCGACATCCGCTACCGGATCGGGCACACGACGGCCAGCGCCGTCGACTGCGTCAGCTCGGCGGTGCGGCGCGTCGTCGCGATGGGCTTCGTCGATCCGCAAGCGGATCGGTATGGCCGGCCACAGCTACGGCGGCTACGAGGTCAATGCGCTCGTCACGCACACGAACATCTTCCGCGCCGTCGAGTCCGGCGCGTCGGATTCCGATCTGCCGAGTCTGTACGGCGGCTTCTGGCAGTCGGGCGACGTGCAGCAAGAGTACTACGAGCACGGCCAAGGCCGCATCGGCGCGACGCCGTGGGGCCGGCCCGATCTATACGTCGAGAACTCGCCGCTGTTCTTCGTCGGCCGCGTGCATACGCCGTACCTGCGCATCCAGGACGACGAGGACGGCTTCGTGCCGTACGGCCAGGGCGTCGAGTTCTTCACCGCGCTGCGCCGCGCCGGCAAGGAAGCGTACATGTTCAGCTTCATCGGCGAGAACCACGGCCTCGCCAAGCAGCCCAACAAGGACTACTGGACCGTTCACCTCGACGAGTTCTTCGACCACTTCCTGCTCGGCACGCCGACGCCCGGCTGGATGACCCACCACGGCACTACGAACACCGCGGCGAACGCGACGTCGACGCGCTCTTCACGCCGGCGACGTTTTGATGCCCGTCGGGTTGCGAGTGCTGCTGTTGTCCTTCGCCTTCGCGTGTATGGGAGTTGCGGCAGGCGCGAGTCCGGCCGCTGCGGCGCATTCGGCGCCGGCCGCGAGGCCGGACGCGCAAATGCTGTTCTGCGCCTACTGGTCGTATGCGTCCGGGCAGAGCCCGGTACCGGTCGGGTTCGAATCGCACTTCGCCGTCGCGATCGTCGAGATTGACAGCCCGATCGAGATCGACAACATCTCGGTGTCCAGCCTCTCGCTGTTCGGCGCGAAGGGCGCAGTGGTAGCGAACATGCAGCGCCTGCTCAAAGTCGACGTCTTCGACGAACCGTACGCGGCGGGCGAATCCAACGCCAAATACTATCTCAGCACGGACCCGGCGGGCCGCACCCGTCCGTGGGACGGCACCCTCCCCGCCGGCAAGATCGCCTGCGCGCCAGCGCCGCGCTCGTCGAAGACCCGACTGGAGTCCTCGGCTGCCGCGTTACCATCGGAAAATACATCATCGAAGGTCCGGTGACGTTCAGCCTCGCGACCTAGTTCCAGGTGGCAACTTGCGATGTTATTCGGTCTCTGGGCGTCACGCGTCGATCTGGCGTACGATCGTCTTTGCCGCTTCTCGCACTGGGTTGCTATTCGGCGACAAGGTTTCCGGTGTGATCATTGTGAGCTTCGCGCGGTTCCAGAGGCCCATCACGATCCAGTCCGGGCTGTAATAACTCCACCAACTGGCGCCGGCGTACTGGCCGCTTTCGAAGATCGTCCGCGCCCAGGCCTGCGTCCTGACCCGATCGCGTGTGACGACCGCGCTGGGGCGCCGAATGCCGACCGATCTCAATGCATCGATGTCGTCGAGATCGAAGATCCGGATGTCGTCGGGAAGACTGTACGTGACGAGCGAGTACGGCCGCCCAGAGGCGTAAAGGAACGTTTCGGCGGTCCAGATTGGACTCCGGCCAAAAGACTCGGCAATCGCGGCCTCCGGTGCGCCGGCCAGGTAAAGGGTGTCGTAGAGGTCGGGATTGTCGATGCGGTTACGGCGATTGGCGGCGGGAACGAAGAGAGCGCCGCCCCGTTCCGTGGGGGCAGCGCTCGGGTCGTACGGGATGACGCGATAGAGGTTCACGCATAGCCCGCCGAGTCGATCCCTTCCAATGCGTCAATCAGCGGTGCGGAGCCACGTGAGACGAGAACGTCGATCGGCCGGGCGTGATCGAGAAACGGCTCGTTGCCAACGAGCCATTCGACCGCGGTTCGCGGTTGGAACACCTGAAGCGCACGCGTGAGAACATCATGGAGATCCATCACGCGCTTGGCCATGTCATGCCCGATGTTACGCCGGCGAGCGGCCCAATTTGTTACCGTTCCCGGTTGAACGTCGAGCAGCCGGGCTACGGGCCTGGTTCCGAATGCCGCCACGAGGCGCTCCAGCAAAGGAACGACATCTGAAAGAGCACCGGGATTCTTCGGGGGAGCGATCTGAAGCACGGCAAGCGTCCAGGTAGTCATCGGCGGCCTTCTCACACGAAGTATAAGCGCATCGATCGGGAAAACGCAAACTGTTTTCGAAACTCGCTCACCTCGCTCCCCTGCCCGACTTGGCGTCATCCTATGGGGTCGTCGCGCCCGAGGTCGTATTTTTGGCGGAGAGCGTGGATGTCGACTTGTGGTTTGGGGAACTGCATCTTGAGCTCCGAGAGCGTTTGGACGACGATTCGCGCGACGGCCAGGTTGCGGAACCACTTGTGGTCGGCAGGGATGACGTACCACGGCGCGCGCTCCGTGCTGGTGCGCTCGAGCGCATCCTCGTACGCTTTCTCGTAGTCGCTCCAGCGCTTTCGCTCGCCGAAGTCGACCTCGTCGATCTTCCAATGTTTCGACGGATCGTCGAGGCGCGCGACCAACCGGCGGAGCTGTTCCTCCGCGCTGACGTGCAGGAAGAACTTGATGACGTGCGTGCCGGCTTGAATCAGGTTCTTCTCGAACTCGACGATGCGGTCGTAGCGCTTCGACCAGACGTGCTTGGGGACGAGCTCGTGGACACGCACGACGAGCACGTCCTCGTAGTGCGAACGGTTGAAGATCGTGATCTGTCCGCGCGGCGGCGCGGCCGCGTGCGCGCGCCACAAAAAGTCGTGCGCGGCCTCCTCGCGCGTCGGCTGCTTGAAAGCGTGAACGTTCGCGCCCTGCGGATTGAAGGCGCGAAAGACGTGCCGCACGGTGCCGTCCTTGCCGCCGGCGTCCATCGCTTGCAGCACGATGAGCACCGAACGCGCATTCTCCGCGTAGAGCAGGTATTGCAGGTCGCGCAGCCGCTCGACGTCTTTGTCGATCGTTGCGCGCGCCTCGTCTTCGCTGGTGTGGCCGGCGCTGAACGCCGGGTCGCGCCGGTCGAGGTGCACCTTGTTGCCCGGCTCGACCAGAAACTTCTTGCGGTAGTCCACCGGCCGTCCTTGGCGGCCGCCGCGCCGCCGTCCCGGGTCGCGGCCGCGGTGGCCTGAGCGCTTCCTGGGAATTCCCGGGGACAGGCGCGAGCGCGGGGCGAACAGGCGCTCCCATGATCTCGTCGCCGCTCGTCGCGCCGAGATTGGTAGGGCGCGACGACGAGTGCGCTTTTCTGATGCGCCGCCTCGACGACGTGCTGCAGCGAGGCAGCGCTTCGCTCACGCTCATCCAGGGCGAGGCCGGGATGGGCAAGACCCGGCTGCTGGCCGAGCTCCGCCGCCGCGCGACCGAGCAGCACGCGCTCGCGATCTCGGCTTATGCGCTCGAGCACGTGCGCGCGCCCTACGCGCCGTTCGCGCTGGCCGCCGCGCGGGCACTCGACGACGCGCCGGTGGCGCTGGCCGGCGAGCTGCAAGCGATCGCCGCGGCCCTCGATCCCGAGACCGCGCAGCACAAGGTCAAACGGCTGCGCGGCGTCGCGGGCGCCCTCCGCAGCCTGTTGCGCGAGCGCGCGGTCGCGATCTTCTTCGAAGACGCGCACTGGGCCGATCGTGCTTCGCTCGATCTGCTGAGCTTCTTCGCCGTCGAGCTCGCCGCGATGCCGCTGTTCGTCGTCGTGACGCAGCGCCCGTCTCAAACGCCGCTACCGTTCGCCGACGCGGTGCGCGCGACGGCGCACACCGTGCGCCTCGGTCCGCTCGCCGGACGCGACGTCGCGACGCTGTTGCGCGAAGCGCTGCGAGGTCACGGCAGCTTGGGTGCAGACCGCCTGCGCCGCATCACGGCGCTCGCCGGCGGCAACCCGCTGTTCGCGCTCGAGCTGCTGCGCAACGCGGTGGCCGGCGCGGCCGACGACGTCGCCCCGGCGATCGCGTACCCGGTCGTGCAGCGCTGGGAATCGCTCGACCGCCGAGCGCGCGATATCCTGACCGCGGCGGCGGCGTCGGGCGAGATCGATCCGCCGTTCGTCGCCCAAGTCGTGGAGTGCGAGGACGAAGAGGTCGAGGACGCGCTCGAACGTGCGCGTGGCTTGCACCTCGTCGAGCTCGAGCGCGCCTCGGGTCGCTGGCGGTTCCAGCACGCGCTCACCCGTGGTGCGATCGAGGCCGAGCTCGCGCCGCGCCGGCGACCCGCGATCCACCGCCGCATCGGCGAGCTGCTGGAGGGCCGCGCCGAAGCGGAGCCGGCTCGGCTGGCCTACCACTGGACGTTCGCAAACGACCGCGAACGTGCCGCGCGCTACAACGAGGCCGCCGGCGACCGTGCTGTCGCCCTGCACGACTACGCCACGGCCCAGCGCTTCTTCGAGACCGCGCTGCGCAGCGCACCCGACGAGCTCGCCACCGCCGCGCGACTCAACGAGAAGCTGGCCTCGGCGCTGCTGATCGAGGCGGCCTCGTCGCGCGCGGCCGAACCGATCGCGGCGGCGCTGCGCGCGTACGAGTCGCTCGACGACCGGCTGGGCGTCGCGCGCATGGAGATGCACCGTTCGCGCCGCGCGTGGTTCGACGGCGATCCGGCCGGCGCGCTGTCGGCGGCAGAACTCGCGCTCGCCGCCGCCGAGCCGCTCGGCCCGTCGCCGCAGCTGTTCGACGTGCGCGTTCGGCTGGCGCAGATCCACCAGATCGCGGGCCGTTCGGCCGAAACGCAGCGCGAGCTCGACGCCGCCGAGCAGCTGCGCGCGGTCGCCTCGCCCGACGCGACGATCCGGTTCCTCAACGCGCGCGCGATGTTCCGCGCCGACATCTGGGAGATCGGCGGCTTCGTCGACGATTATCGCGAGGCGCTCGCGGTCGCGGAACGGATCGGTCACGTCGAGCTGGAGGTGAGCACGCAGAACAACCTCGCGCTCAACGCGTTTCTGACGGGGCGGCCCGAGAGCGCGCTGCCGGCGCTCGAAGCGTCGGTTGCGACGTCGTACGAATTCGGGATGCGCTGGCACGTCACCAACGCGCTGCTCTCGCTGGCACGGGTGCGGTTCATGTTCGGCGACGTCGCCGGCGCCCACCAGGCGCTGCTCGACGCGCTGGGTTCGGGCTACGAGGCGCGGCGGATCGATGCCGCTTGCGCCGGATACGGCATCCCCATCGCGCTCGCGGCGCAGGATGACGAGCTGTTGGGTCGTTGCGCGGATGCCGCCGTTCTCGACGAAGTCGTCGCGGGCGGCAGCGTCTTCGACCTGTCGATGGTCGCCTGCGCGTTCGCCGACCTCGCACACGCCCGCGGCGAGCCTGCCGCGGCGGCAGCCGGTATCGTGTCGCGCGCGCTCGCGGCACTGCGCGGCGACGCGCGGCCGCTGCACCTGTGTGCCAAGGTCGGCCAGTACGGCCGCGAGGACGACTTCGAGCGGGCACGCGCGTTCTTGCGGGCGCCCGAGCGCGACCGGTCGCGCGCCGCCGAGCGTGCCCTCTTCGACGCGTACGTTGCGACGCGCAAACGCCGGCGCGGCGAAGCCGCGCAGCGCGCGCTCGAAGCCGCCGCGATCTACCGCCAGCTGCACTGGGTGTTCCGGGAAGCCGAAGCGTTCGAGCTGGCCGGCCGGGAAGCCGACGCGTTGCGGCTCTATCGCGCCGCCGGCAGCCTGCGCGATGTCGCGCGGCTGGAAGGCTCGGCGCGGTCGTCCGATCCGTTCGCGCCGCTCACGCCGCGCGAGCGCGAGATCGCGCAGCTCGTGCTGGGCGGGCGATCGAATCGCGAGGCGGGCGCAATGCTCGGGCTCAGCGAGCGCACCGTGGGCAACCATCTGCAGTCGATCTTCAACCGGCTCGGGATCGGCTCGCGGCGCGAGCTCGCCGCGCACGTCGCATCGGCGCGGCCTGAGTAGCCGGCGCGAGCGGCCTGAGTAGCCCGACTCTGTCGCCGCCGGCGGCGGGACGGTAACCTTCGTATCGGCGCCGGAGCGGCGCCGTGTTGGAGGACAACCATGGTACGAGAGGACACGGTCGCCACGGTCAAGGCGGCCTTCGACGACTTTCGCAGCGGCAACATTCCCTCGCTGCTCGACCGCCTGACCGATGACGTCGATTGGAACGTCCCCGGCGAAGGGACCATCATCCCGTTCGGCGGCCACGTTCGCGGCAAGGCCGCTGTCGCGCAGTTCTTCCAGAAGGTCGGCGAGACGTGCGACTTCACGCAGTTCGACCAGTACGAGTACTTCGCCACCGGTGACACCGTCGTGGCGCTCGGCCAGTGGACGGCGGTGATCCGCGCGAACGGTGCCAAGACGACCGACGTCTACGCGATGGCGTTCTGGTTCCGCGGCGACAAGATCGCGAAGTATCAGCAGTACAGCGACACCCGCCCGCTGATCGAAGCGCTCTCGGCCAAGCCGAGCAGCAATGGCGGCCGCTAGCGCCACCAGCGCGCGACCCGTCACGCCGTCGCCGACGGCGATCTTGCAGATGCTCGCCGGGCGGTGGGTGTGCGGCGCCGTCACGGCGGCGGCCCGGCTGGGAATCGCGGACCAGCTCGCCCGCGGCGCGCGGTCGAGCGACGAGCTCGCGCCGCGCCTTCGCGCGCACGCGCCGTCGCTCTATCGTCTCATGCGCGCGCTGGCGAGTCTGGGTCTGCTCTCCGAAGTCCACGGCGGGCGTTTTGCGCTGACGTCGCTCGGCGCGTACTTGCGCAGCGATGTTCCGGGCTCGATGCTCGGCGTCGCCCAGTTCTTCGCCAGCGAGGAGCACGGCGCGGCCTGGAGCGCCGCGGCCTACAGCGTCGCGAGCGGCGAGCCGGCGTTCGCGCATCTCTTCGGCCGCACGCTATGCGAGTATCTCGACGACGATCCCGAGCTGGCGGCGATCTACAGCCACGCGACGGCTTCGCTGGCGTCGGTGTTCGCGCCCGAGATCGTCGAACGGCTTGCCGTCGGCCCGGCGCGGACGGTGGCGGATGTCGGCGGCGGCACGGGCACGCTGCTGGCCGCGATCCTCAAGCGCCATCCGCAGCTGCGCGGCATCCTCTATGAACGCCCGGCGACGATCGCGGCCGCCGCGCGCGGCGGCGAGGCGGTGCTGCGCGAACGCTGCGAGCTCGTCGCCGGCGACTTCCTGCGCAGCGTCCCGGCCGCCGATCTCATCCTCCTGTCTCGCGTGCTGCACGACTGGTCCGACACCGATGCGGTGCGCATCCTCGCCAACTGCCGCTCGGCGCTGCCTCCACACGGACGCGTCGCGGCGATCGAGTGCGCGATCGTGCCCGGCGACGAGCCCGATCTCGGCAAGCTGCTCGACCTCGAGATGCTCGTGGTCAACAACGGGCGCGAGCGCACGCGCACCGAGCTAGAGACCCTCTTCCAGCGGGCCGGTCTGCGACCGGTCAACGCCGTCGCGCTCGCGAGCGGTGTGATCGTCGAGGCGGTCCGCGCATCACAAGGAGAACCTTAGAATGAGAAACGCTCGCACGTTCCTGGGCGCGGTACTGCTCGCGCTCGTGCTCGTCACCGGCAGCCGGCCCGCACTCGGCGACGACAGCTTGTACAAACGCCTGGGCGGCTACGACGCGATCGCCGCCGTGACCGACGACTTCATCGTCCGGCTCGCCACCGACAAGAAGCTGTCGCGCTTCTTCGACGGCGTGAACGACGAGCACAAGGCCCGCATCCGTCAGCTCGTGCTCGATCAGCTGTGCGCCGCCACCGGCGGCCCGTGCATCTACATCGGGGCGGACATGAAGACGGTTCACAAGGGCCTCAAGATCAGCGAGGACGACTGGAACGCGGCGGCGGCCGATTTCGTCGCGTCGCTCGACAAGTTCAAGGTCGGCGATCGCGAACGTCACGACCTCGCCGGCGTGCTGGCGAAGGTCAAGCCCGAGATCGTCGGACAGTAACGAGGTCGCTCGCTTCGTCGGCGTTCCCGGGGGTGGATTCGGGGCACCGCTCATGGTATGATCGCCGTTGCTGCCCACGGGGCAGTGCCAGCCGTCCTCGCGGATGGCCGGGGTCGTGCCGCCGTCGCGCGGCACGTGTGTAGGGTCCTAAGCTCGACGAAGGACCGTTTTCCACCTACATCATCGAAAGGTTCCACCTTCATGCCACCCCCCAAGGGCAAGCGCGCGGCCGCGAAAAAAGATCGCCGGCCCAAGCGCAAGATCTGTAATTTCTGCGCGGAGCGGCTCGACGCGCTCGACTACAAAGACACGACGCGGCTGCGCAAGTACATCAGCGAGCGCGGTAAGATTTTGCCGCGCCGCATCTCGGGCAACTGCGCTTCGCATCAGCGCGCGCTGACTACCGCGGTCAAGCGCGCGCGCGTCATCGCCCTGCTTCCGTTCGTCGTTCAGTAGGAGCGCCGCAGTGAAGGTCATTCTCACCGGCGACGTCAAGCCGCTCGGCTCGCGCGGCACGGTCGTCGACGTCAAAGACGGCTACGCCAACAACTACCTGTTCCCGCAGAGCCTGGCCGTCGTCGCCACTCCCGGCGCGATGAAGCAGCTCGAACAGCAGCAGCACGCCAAGAAGCGCAAGCAGGCTGAAGAGGTCGCCAACGCTCAGGAAGTCGCGACGCAGCTCGAACAAGCGATGATCAAGGTCTCCGCCAAGGCCGGCGGCAACGGGCGGCTGTTCGGCACGGTCACCAACGCGCAGGTCGCCGAGGCCGTGCACGCGCAACTCGGCGTCACCATCGACCGTCACAAGATCGAGATGAAGGACGGCATCAAGGCACTAGGCACCTACGCGGTGGAGATTCGTCTGGGCAACAACATCGTCGCCAAATCGGCGGTGCAGGTCGTCGCGCTGAAGTAAGGTGCGACTGCGCGCCGACGAAAAGCTGCGCCGCGAGATCGCGGCGCTCTACGACGTCCTCTCAGAAGCGCTGGGGACGGAGAAGATGGTCATGCGCGCCGGCAAGCTCGGGACGCTCAAGGAGATGCGCTCGCCCGCGCTGCCCGATCGTCTGATGGCGTTGCAGCGGCTGGTGTTCGAGGATCCGTCGCTCGACACACGGCCCGCGAAGGCTCAGTACAAGAAAGTCATCGCCGAGATCGAGGACCGGCTGGCCGACCTCGTCGCGCAACGCACCGTCGGCGATCAGATCGAGGCCAAGATCAGCACCAAGATGGTGCAGCGCCACAATGACTACTTGCGCGAGCTGCGGCTCGAAGCGCTGCGCGACGAAGCCGGTCCCGAGACGCCGGCGACCCAGCAGCGGCTGGCGGACCTGCAGTCGCTCGACGCGCGCGGCTTGGCCCGCGGCGCGCTCGACGTGCTGCGGCCCAAATCGCTCGAGCAGGTCGTCGGCCAGGAAGCCGCCGTCCGCGCGCTCATCGCCAAGCTGGCTTCGCCGTACCCGCAGCACGTGATCCTGTACGGTCCGCCGGGGGTCGGCAAGACGACCGTCGCGCGGCTCGCGCTCGAGCTGGCCAAAGCGCGCACGCACGCGCCGTTCGCCGCCGATGCGCCCTTCGTCGAGGCCGCCGGCCCGGTGTTGCGCTGGGATCATCGCGAGACGACGAACCCGTTGCTGGGGAGCGTGCACGACCCGATCTACCAGGGAGCGCGCCGCGACTTTGCCGACAGCGCCGTCCCCGAGCCGAAGCTCGGCCTGGTGACGCGCGCGCACGGCGGAGTGCTGTTCATCGATGAGATCGGCGAGATGGAGCCGGCGATGCAGACCCGGCTGCTCAAGGTGCTCGAGGACAAGCGGGTCTCGTTCGAGTCGTCGTACTACGACGAGCTCGACCCCAACGTGCCGGCCTACGTGAAGAAGCTGTTTCGCGACGGCGCGCCGGCCGACTTCGTCCTGATCGGCGCGACGACGCGCGACCCCGACGCGATCGACGCCGCGATCCGCTCGCGCTGCGCGGCGGTCTATTTCGAGCCGCTCACTCAGTCGCAGGTGGCGCGCATCGTGCGCGAAGCGGCGCAGCGGCTGGGCGCGAAGACGGCGCGCCGCGTCCCGGACCTGATCGCCTCCTACACGATCGAGGGCCGCAAGGCGGTCCAGATCCTGGCCGACGCCTACGGCCACGCGCTCGAGCGCGCCGGCGGCGTGCGCGGCGCGACCGTTCGCGAGCCCGACGTGCTCGAAGTCGTGCAGGCCGGCCGCATCGTGCAGCACACGACCACCCGCGGGCGGCGCGCCCGCGAGGTCGGCAAAGCCTACGGCCTGGGCGTCGTGCAGTACGTCGGATCGATCGTCGAGATCGAAGCCGCCGCGTTCGGCGCGCGCGAGAAGAGCAAAGGGACGGTGCGCTTCAACGACACGGCCGGAAGCATGGCCCGCGACGCGGTCTTCAACGCGGCCTCGGTGATTCGCGCCGTGGCCGGCATCGATCCGAGCGATTTCGACCTCCACGTCAATGTCGTCGGTGGCGGCAACATCGACGGGCCGTCGGCCGGTCTCGCGTTTTTCCTGGCGCTCTACAGCGCGCTCGCGCACCGTGCGCTGCCGCAAGACGTCGCGGTGACGGGAGAAGTGTCACTCGCCGGCAACGTGCGCGCCGTCGGGGGCGTGGTCGAGAAGCTGTACGCGGCGCGACAAGCCGGGATGCGGGCGATGGTGCTGCCGCGCGAGAACGCTCGGGAGATTGACGCCGTGATCGAAGGGATTGAGGTGATCCCGGTAGGAACAGTCGTCGAAGCACTCGCCGCGATCGGGCTCCGCGTGCCGTCTCCACCTGCGCTCCGCGCGCGTCCACGCACGAAGGCTTCACGGTGAACGTCGCCCAGTTCGTCTCTCCCATCGACCGCCTCCAGCCGAGCAATCTCGAAGCGGAGATGGCGCTGCTCGGCTCGATCCTGGTCGACAAGGAGATGATGCCGGCGATCTGCGAGATCGTACAGCCGTCGGACTTCTACGCCTCGCTGCACGAATCGATCTTCTTGGCGCTGTTCGCGCTGTACGAGCGCGGCGAACCGCTCGACAAAGTCTCGCTCGCCGAAGAGCTCAAGAACCGCGGGATGCTCGACAAGATCGGCGGGATGGCGTACCTGAACTCGCTGATGGATACCGTGCCGACCGCGGCGTCGGCCGAGTACTACGCGCGCATCGTGCGCGAGAAGTCGAGCCTGCGCGGGCTCATCCACGCCGGAACGAGGATCACCCAATTCGGCTACGAGTCGGAGGACGACGTGCCGGCCGCGATCGACCGCGCCGAGCAGGTCGTCTACGAAGTCGGCAACCGCAGCGGGCACAACCAGTTCGCGTCGGTGCCGTCGCTGCTGCTGGGCGTGTTCCAGTCGATCGAGCAGCGCCATCTGCAAAAAGGCGACCGCACCGGCGTCACCGCCGGGTTCCGCGACATCGACGACTACACGGCGGGCTGGCAGCCCGGCAACCTCATCATCCTGGCGGCCCGGCCCGCGATGGGCAAGACGTCGCTCGCCCTGAACATGGCCGTCGCCGCGGCCAAGGACGAGCGCAAGCCGGTCGCCGTGTTCTCGCTCGAGATGACCAAACAGGAGCTGGTCGAGCGCCTCTTGTCGTCCGAAGCGAGGCTCGACGCGTCGAAGCTGCGCCGCGGGGCGATCGCCGACCGCGACTGGGAGAAGATCGGCCACGCGATGGGGCTGCTGCACGAGCTGCCGATCTATCTCGACGACTCGGGCGCCGTCACGGTGACGGAGATCCGCTCGCGGCTGCGCCGCCTGAAATCGGGCCACGGGTTGGCAGCGGTGTTCGTCGACTACTTGCAGCTCGTCCGCCCGTCGACGCTCTCGCGACAAGTGAACCGCAACGAAGAGCTGTCCGAGATCTGCCGCGTCCTCAAAGCGACGGCCAAAGACCTCGAAGTCCCGATCATCGCGCTCGCCCAGCTCAACCGCGCCGTCGAGATGCGCTCCGAAAAGCGCCCGATGTTATCGGACTTGAGAGACTGCCTGGCGGGCGAATCGCTGGTGACGAACGCCGACACCGGCGAGCGCGTGGCAATTCGCGACATCGTCGAGCGCGGTCTCCGTTTCGACGTCTGGGCAATCGACGATCGGATGCGGTTGGTGCGCCGGCCGATCGTCGACGCCTGGGAGGTCGGCCCGAAGCGCGTCTTCCGCGTCACCACCAAGAGCGGTCGCGTCATCCGCTGCACCGACGGCCACCGGTTCCTCACGGCCGCCGGCTGGTCCGAGCTGCGCAATCTCCAACCCGGTCGCGCCATCGCCGTCCCTCGGCGCTACGAGGCGCGTTATGCCAAGACTATGCCGCGACGCACGGATGCTGTTCCGGGGACGCGCCATCGAACAACCGCTGAGTACGGCGCGTCCTCGACCGTAGCCGAGCGACTTGACGTCGATGTTGCCTCATTTGCAACGCCGGATGTGCTGTGGGACCCGATTGCGACTATCGGAGGACGAAGCAACGGAGATCGTGTACGACCTGACCGTCGGTGAGTTGCACAACTTCTGCGTCGACGATGTCGTGACGCACAACTCGGGCGCTATCGAGCAGGAAGCGGATATCGTCGCGTTCTTGTATCGGGATGTGTACTACAACAAGGAGCAGTCGCCCGAGCCCGACTTGACGGAGCTGATCATCGCCAAGCACCGCAACGGAAAGGTCGGCACGGTGAAACTGCGGTTCCAGCCGGAGCACACGCTGTTCGTGCCGTACGGCGACGACTCACACTATCCGGCTCCGTAGAGCTCGGTCGGTATGCAGCGCGGAAGCGAACTCGTTCCGGCGGAATTGACGCTCGGGGTATCGGACCTCGACGTCACCGAACAGTTCTACCGTCAAACGTTCGGTATCGAGACGACGCGCTACGGTGATGCGGTGCGTATCGTGCTGGGCAGTTTCACGCTTGTCTTCGAGCACGCACCACCGACCGAGCGAGCGAAGTTCGAGCTCGGCCTGCGCGTCCCGGACGCCGAGACGCTGGACGCGATTGCGAAACGCGCCGGGGTCGCGACCTACGCCCGCGACGGCGGCGGCCGCGCAATGTTCGTCACCGACCCCGACCACTACACGATCGAGATCTTCGTCCGCTAGCTCTCGCGTGAGGGGTCGCGTGTCGACGAGGCGCAGGACGATGTTCCGGCCTCGCGGTCGCGCTGCACCTGACAAAGCGAAGAAACCCGCCGGCGGTGACGGGTTCCTTCTCGTCGCCCACACCGGGGAGCGGCCCCTCAGCAGGGTGCTGAGAAAGCACCCTGCTAGGCGGTGCGGCGAACGGCGTGGAGCCGAGTGCGGTGCTCGGCGCGCAGGAGCGACTCGATGGCGGCCGGCGATTGCGGCGCGCCGAAGCGGAATCCTTGGCCTTCGTCGCAGCCCAGCGAACCGACGAAGTCGGCCTGGGCTTCGGTCTCGATGCCCTCGGCGACGACGCGCAGGCCGAAGGCTTTGGCGACGGTCACCATCGAGACGATGATCGCGCGGTCGGACTCCTCGGCGCCGATGTCGCGCACGAAGGTGCGATCGATCTTGACCATCGAGATCGGCAGACGCTTGAGGTGCGCGAGCGAGCTGTAACCGATGCCGAAATCGTCCATCGCGAGCTGTACACCGAGATCGCGCAGACGTCTGAGCGCCGGCAGCGACGTGTCGTCGAGCGCGGCCGTCTCGGTGACCTCCATCGTCAGCAGCCGGGCCGGAAACTCGTGCTCCGACAGGGTCGCGGCGACCCGCGCGCAGAGGCTCTGGTCGCGCAGGTCGCGGGTCGACAGGTTCACCGAGAGCCGGAAGTCCGGCGCGATCGAGCGGAAAGCGGCGGCGGCGCGGCACGCCTCGGCGAGCACCCAGCGGTCGAGCTCGACCACCTGGAACGTGTCCTCGGCGATCGGGATGAAGGTCGCCGGCGGGATCAGGCCGCGTTCGGGATGGCGCCAGCGCACCAGCGCCTCGCAGCCGACGATCCGATGGTTCGCGAGCGAAACGAGGGGCTGGAACAGGAGCTCGATCTGACCGCGGTCGATCGCGTGGCGAAGATCGGATTCGAGCGCGAAACGTTCGGTGGCCTCGGCGAGCATCGAGGCCTCGTACGTCACGAGGCGGCCCCCGCCGGCGACCTTCGCGCGATGCAGCGCGGCGTCGGCGCGCGCGGCGATCGTCTCGGCGTCGCTTCCGTGATCGGGATAGACCGCCGCCCCGATGCTGGCGCCGACGTGGACGTCGCGATCACCGAGGTGAATCGGCGCCGCCAGCACTTCGATCAAGCGGTCCGAGAACGTTTGGATGTCGGCGGCGCTCGCGATGCCGGCGGTGACGATCGCGAACTCGTCGCCGCCGGCGTGGGCGATGAAGTCGATCCCGCGCACGCAGCTCTGCAGCCGTATGGCCACTTCGCGCAGCACGTCGTCGCCGGCGCGGCGTCCCAGCGTGTCGTTGATCGCCTTCAAACGATCGATGTCGAGGAACAGGATCGCGAAGCGCCGGCCGTCGGCGTGCGCAGCGGCCACCGCGTCGGACAAGCGCTGCTCGAGTGAGAACCGGTTGGGCAAGCCGGTGAGGCGGTCGGCGTGGGACGCCTCGAACAGCTGACGCTGCGTGGACTTGAGCTCGGTGATGTCGATCGAGACGCCGGCGGCGCGGACGACGACGCCGTTCGCGTCGACCTGCGGTTCGACGTGGTGACGCAGCCATCGCTCGCCGTAACTGCTCTCGACGCGCACGTGCTGTCCGGCGAACACGTCGCGCACGACGGTCTCGCCGATCAGCGTCGCGCACGGCCTGCCGAGCAGATCGGCGGCGGCGAGGCCGAGCGCGTCGAGCGCGCCGCCGGAAGCGGTGGTGAAGCACCCGTCGGCGCCGACCGTCCACAGCACGGCGTCGCGGTTCTTGCCCACCAGCCGGCGGCTGTCGGCGTCCTCGTTGCGCTGCGTCTCGGCGACGGTTTGCGCGCTGATGTCCTGGAGCGAGATCACCGTCTCGCCGGCCGACGGCATGATGCGCACTTGGATCCAACGTGCATGGTCGGGAAACGCGTGGACGCGCTCGATCGCAACGCCGCTGCGGCGCGCGACCCGAATCTCCGTGATCAGCTCCGAGGCCAGCGGGTCGCGGACCGCGCCCAGCTGCTCGCCGACGAGCGTGTCGGCGGTGCGCTCCAACAGCCGTTCCGCCTCTTCGTTGACGTGCGTGATGCGCAGCTCGGGATCGACGATGTAGATGCCGCCTTGAACCGCGTCGAGCAGGTCGGCATGCGGGCGCGACCGTCCGCGCAAGCGGTCGAACAGGGGCGCTGCCGCGCCGGCCAGGACGATGGCCAGGGATCCGCCCACGGCGAGCGTGAGCTCGGCGTTAGGCAGCGTGGGGACACCCGATCGCGCGTTCCCCGACGGGGGCGGGTACGCTCCGTGTGCGAGCGTGAAAAGGTGCTCTCATCCGTGAAAACCGTTGTTCCTTCGCGTCCATGAAGGTTGGCAAAGCGCCTGAATAACGGCCCGCCCGCAAGCAGCCGTGAGGTCCCTGTTCCCGCTAGGGCCGACGCCCTAACGCTGCTAGGCCTGCCCGGAAGCGTTAAGACTCCGTCAACCAGGCGCCGCCTCGTCAGAGGCCGGTCGCGCGCTGGATCGCCAACGACGACACCGCGACCGCGACCCATAAGACGAAACCCAGCGCGAGCGGGCGCGGCCCGGCCCGCAGCACCCTCGCCAGCTGCGTCTGGGCACCGATCCCCGCCAGCGCGACGCTGATCAAAAAGATCGCGACGCGCCCGACCCCGTCGTGCCACGCCGCCGGAACCAGCCCGGTGCTGTTGATCAGCGCCGCGACGAGGAACCACAGCACGAACCAGGGCACGATCCGGCGCCATGGAACGCGTGTGCCGCCGGCGCGAATCTCGCGGGCGCGCCGGAAGGCGATCACCGCCACGACCGGCAGGATGAGCGTGGCGCGGGTGAGCTTCACGATGGTGGCGTGGTCGCCGGCCTCGCGGCCGTAGATGTAGCCGGCCGCGACTACCGACGAAGTGTCGTTGATCGCGGTGCCGGCCCACAGCCCGAACGCGGCTTGACTCAGCGCCAGCGCGTGGCCGATCGCCGGGAAGACCAGCACGGCGACGATGTTGTAGAAGAAGACGGTGGCGATCGCGAGCGCGATCTCGGACTCGTCCGGTTCGATCACCGACGAGACCGCGGCGATCGCCGAGGCGCCGCAGATCGCAGTGCCGACGCCGATCAGCGTGCGCAGCGTGCTGCCGAGCGCGAGCATTCTGCCGGCGACGGGCGCGACGACCAATGCGATCGCGATCGTGCCGAGGGTGACCGGCAGCGTATCCAGGCCGGTCCGTGCCACGACCGCGATCGACAGGCCGAAGCCCGACACGACGATCGCGGTCTGCAACACGGTGCGGCCCGCGAAGGCCAGGCCGGGACCGATGCGCTCGGGGAACGCCGTTACCACCCGCAGCGCGACGCCCAGCAGCAAGGCGAACACCGGCGCGCCGACCAGCGGAACGAACCGCGCGCAGACCGTCGCCACCGCCGCGATCGCGACGGTGACGAGCAGTCCCGGCAGCAGCTTACGGGGCGACGTGCGTTTCCGCGATCTCGTGCAGCGCGGGATCGCCGATGCCGTGGCGCAGATACGAACGCGACAGCGCGACGTACTCCGGTCCCGGATGCTCGACCCAGCCGAGCGACGCGCCCTCGAGCGTCTTCTTCACGACCGCCGGCGCGCCGGCGACGACGACGCGCGGCGGGATCTGGGCGTTGGCGACGACCACCGCGCCGGCCGCGACGAGGCTCTGCTCGCCGACGTGGGCGCCGTTGAGCACGACCGCGTTCGAGCCGATCAGCGCGCCGCGCGCCACGCGGCAGTCTTCGAGAATCGCGCAGTGGCCCACCGTGACGTCTTCCTCGAGCACCGTCTCGCAGTGCTCGCTCACGTGCAGCACCGAATTGTCTTGGACGTTCGAGCGCGCACCGATGCGAATCGGACCGTTGTCGCCGCGAATCACGGCGCCGAACCAGACCGAGGCTTCCTCGCCGACCTCGACGTCACCGATCAGCACGGCGGTCGGCGCGACGAAGGCGGACGCCGCGACCCGAGGCCGTTTGCCGCGATATTCGATGATCATTCCGGACCTCCGCAGAAGGATAGGCGCGAGGAACTGAGTTGAGCGAACACCGTCACAATACCCCGCTGCGGGGAACCAAAGTGGTTCCCCGGCCCAAGCCCGGCGATCCCGACTACACCGAGGTCAACTACCGATACGCCGGGCAGACCGGACACATTCACGAGGTGGTGGAGATCGGCGGCCGCGAGCTGGCGAAGGTCGGCTTCGACGATCGCAAGATCGTCTACTACTACCTGGACGACCTCGACCGCGAAGAGGCTGCCCCCAAGCGCACCTTTCACGACCTCGACGAACCGTCACCGTAAGCGACGCTCCGTCGAACGGCGTCAGGACCGCTTCTTGCGGGCCGACTTTCTGCGCGTCGTCGCTTTCTTGCGTGTGGTCGTCTTCTTGCGTGTAGTCGTCTTCTTGCGCGTCGTCGCTTTCTTGCGTGTGGTCGACTTCTTGCGGCTCGCCGTCTTCTTCGCAGCATGCGCTTTGCGCGTCGCGGCGGCGCGTTTGGCGCCGCGCTTGCGGGCCGGCGTCGAGCCCGCGCCGCTGCCGCGCTTCTTGCGGGTAGCGGCGCCGCGCTTGGCGGCCTTCTTGCGCTGCGCGGTCGTTCGCCCGGTGCTCGGCTTGCGGCCCAGCTCGCTCCAATCCGATTCGGAGATGTCGACGCCGTAATGCTTGGCGGCCTTCTTGATGTTGGCGAAGGCCTGCTCGCGCTCGGCGTCCGAAACGCCTTCCACTTGATCGAAGCGCGCGATCGCGTTGCGGACATGCGACGCGTCGGTCATCGGCTCTTTGCGTTCTTTCGGATAGGCGAACACGCTGGCGGGTAAATCGCCGCGCTCCGTCAGGTCGCCGTGTTTTTCATGGGGTTTCCAAGTCGCTCTGGCCATACCGGCGATTTTCCCACCTCGTGCGCGTCCTACGCGATGCGCATCCCTCTCCGCCGCTTCCGGCAAGGGCCCGGCGCTAGGCCCGCCTCAGCCCCATCGGCGCGCCGCAGGCCTTGGGCAGGGCGAGGTCATTCTTCGAAGCCGCGGGCTTTGAGGTATGACCGTCCCGGCGATGTAATGATGAACTCGACGAAGGCGCGGCCGCCGTCGGCATTGGGTGCGGCCTTGGGAACGCCGATCGGGTACGTAGCGTCCGGGGCTACGCCGGGCGGGAAGTGCAGGACGCGCACTCTCGACGCGATCGCGGGCGTGACGTCGGTCGCGTAAACGACGCCCGCGTCGCCTTCCCCCAGCGAGATCTTGGTGGCGACGGCTTTGACGTCGGTCTCCTCGCTGACGACATTGGCTTGCACGCGCGCGGCGAAGTCCGGACCGAACGCCGCGTCCTTCGACAGCGTCGCGAAGGTTTGGCGCGCGTAGTTGCCGACCGGTACGGTCGGGGCGGCCAGCACGAGCTTCACGCCCTTCTTGCCGAGGTCGGCGACATTCGCTACCGCCGTGTCGTTCGCCGGCACGATCACGACCAGCCGGTTGTGCGCGAACACGCGCGCCGCCGGCATCACGCCGCCGTCGATCGCGCGCTGCATCTGCTGTTGGTTGGCCGAGGCGAACACGTCGGCCGGCGCGCCTTGCAGCAGCTGCGCCACCAGCGTGTCGGAGCCGCCGTACGAGAAGCGTACCGGATAACCGGTCGCTTTGGTGAACGCCGGCGCGGCCGCGTCGAAGGCATCTTTGAGCGACGCCGCGGCGAAAACGGTCACCATCGGCTTGCCGGCTGCCGCGAGCGGCGATGCCGCGATGCCGAAGACCGCCAGCAGCGACGCGGTGAAGCCGGCGACAGCCGGCAGCGCTGCCCAGCGCAAGAGTTTCGCGCGATTCACCGAGGCTAAACCTCCCGTTATCTCCGGCGGCGAATATCGCTAACTTGACGGCTGAAACGAGCGCTCCTGCCGCGGAGAGGAGCGACCCGACCGCCCGGGTACTGCATGGCTACGGTACAAGTGAAGCTCGGGGCACGTTCTGATGAAAGAGGATGACGTCGAGATCGGCGCGCTCGAGCTGAGCTCCGGCGCGTCGATCCCGCACGTCGTCCAGCGCGTCACGCGGTACGGCGCCGAACCGCTCGCCGACGGTTCGAACGTCGTCTTCGTCGCGCATGCCTTGAGCGGCTCGTCGCGCGTCGCCGAATGGTGGGACGGTCTGATCGGCGCGACGGCGCTGTTCGATCCGGCGCGCTGGTGCGTCGTCGGCACGAACGTCCTGGGCGGCTGCTACGGTTCGACTGGGCCGTCGTCGCCGGCGCCCGACGGGCGCCGCTGGGGCCCGCGTTTTCCGGTCGTCACCGTCGCCGACATGGTCGAGGCGCAGCGGCGCGCGCTGCGCGCGCTGGGCGTCGGGCGGGTGGCGATCACGATCGGCGGGTCACTCGGCGGGCAGCAGGCGCTGCAGTGGGCGCGAGGTTACACCGACGCCGTCGATCACGCCATCGTCGTCGGCACGTACGACCATCTGCGCGCGCAAGGGATCGCGCAGAACGGCGTCGCGCGCGAAGCGATCAGGCTCGATCCTGCGTTCGCCGGCGGCTGGTACGAGCAGCCCCCGGTCGGCGGACTGCGCCTGGCGCGCGCGATCGCGACGCTGACGTACAAGAGCGAGGGCCTCTTCGAGCAACGCTTCGCGAACCGGCCCGATCGGGCCGGCGGCGATCCGGCGCGCTCGCACGACGACCGCTTCGATGTCGAGGGCTATCTCGCGCACCAAGGCGACGTCTTCGTCGACCGGTTCGACGCGAACAGCTATCTCGTGCTGACCCGGGCGATGGATCTGTTCGATCTGCGCGGGCACGAACGACCGCGCGGCAATGCACGGCTCACCTTCGTCGGCATCGAGGGCGATCAGCTCTATGCGCCGGAGCACGTGTGGTCGTGCACCGCGCGCTGGGCCGAGGCGGGCTGGGACGCGGGCTACCGCCATTTGCCGACGACGCACGGCCACGATGCGTTCTTGGCCGAGCCCGGCGCTCTGGCCGAGTTGCTGCGCGACAGCGCCGGCGGAGGTGCTGCGCTGCTTCGAGGATAGCGTCAGGGAGGATTCGAAGCTGTGCGATCCTCATGGTCAGGCGCTGCGCGAAGTAGCCGTTGGAGCCGCAAGCGGCGCTCGAGCTGCTGCTCGCGTCCGACGACCGCGAGGTGTGCGCGGTCGCGGAGCGGCTGCAAGGGCTGTTCGGTTCGGCACGCAATGCGCCGGACGCAGCGATCCTGGCCGCGCGCAAGCGGATCGAAGCGGAAGCGCTGCGGCTCATGCCGACCCCGTTCGCGCTCGAGTTCCACGCCTGGATGCGCCATCGCCGGGCCTTCGCCGCCGCGCTTCGCGCGCGTGACGAACGCGCCGGCAGCGAAGCGTGGCGCGCCGCATTTCTGAGCCTCTACGATTGCTGGCTGCAGATCCTGCGCTTCACGCCGTTCATCTTCCTCAGCGCGGCGAACCGCTTGCGCGAACCGATTCAGAAGTACGCCCAGCCGCACTTCGCCAAGGCGCTGGCGCTCTACGAGAAGCGGTATCTGCCGCCCGAGCGCGACCAGCAGGCCGAAGCAGATCAACGCGAGCTGCTCGCCGCGCTGCTCAAGATGTTCCGCCTCCTCGATCGCCTGCGCGCGCTCGACGAGCGGTTCGTGCTCGCGCCGGCGTCGCGAGCGGCCGGCTCGTTCGAGCAGCTCTTGCCGCGCCGCTTCGACGAGGAGCTGCGCCTGCTCCAAGAGTTGCGCAACGCGCTGATGCACCGCTTCATGGACAAGCGGTCCAACGCGGTGCTGCGGGCGATGGACTCCCTCATCGCGCGAGCGTTCCTCGACGTGGTGGACCGGCTGCTCGACGTCTCGCGGATGTACGCCATCGGCTTCACGGTGGGATTGCCGGCCGGCGAGGCGGGCGAAGCCGAGCTGTTGACGTTCGACGGGGAGGGCGGTCCGCAGCGCGCGCAGCTGACGGTCGAGCCGGTGCCGCGCGCCGAGGCGGAGCGGTTCGCGGCGCAGCGGCTGTACTTGCTGCGCCGAACGGCGCTCGAGGCGAGCGCGCCGCTCCAGCCGGCCGACTATCTCGACCTGACGCCGTTCTTGATCTCGGAGCTCATCGACGACAGCCGAGCCGGCCAGCGCAACCTGTTCGCGCTCGACGTGTACCTGCGCAGCGAGCTGCGCGTCGAACGCAAGCTGTCGTTCCGCGAGTTCGCTTCCGAGCAGACGTTTCCGAGCGTCAAGCGCGCGCCGAGCGAGAAGCTGCGCCGGCTCATCAAGGCGGTCGAAGATTTCGACGCGCGCACCAAGAGCTTCTGCCCCGACGTGCGCGCTCGCGGCGACGCGCCCGGCTGGGATGCCGGCACGCTGCGCGCCAAGTTCTGGGAGACGTCGAGCGAGCATCTGGGGGCCGTCGTCGACACGGCTCGTTACGGCGACGACGGCAGCCGCGTCGCGGGCGCGCCGGCGACCAAGGCGATGACCTACGACGAAGCGACGTTCGTCGCGCCGCCCGAAGCGCGGCGGATCGCGGCCTTCTTCGCCGACCCTGCGGCGGGCGCGCTGATCGTCGCGCCGTCGGGGCTCGGGAAGTCGACCGTGCTGTGCGACACGTACTTGGCGCGGCTGAGGGCGGGCGACTTCGCGCTGTTTCTGGACGGCCGCCACCTGCGTTACGCCGCCCTCGACGAGACGCTGGACTACGTGATCTTGCGCGGGATGCGCCGCAACAAGTTCTCGCTGGCGTCGTTCGAGCGCTACCTGGCCGAGGCGGGCAAGTCGCTGGTCGTGTTCGTCGACGCCGTCAACGAGTACACCGGCGAGGGCGGCGCGGCGGCGCTGCTCGACAGCGTCGTCGCGTTCGTGCAGGAACGCCGGTTGCAGGGCGTGCGCGTCGTGGCGAGCTGCCGTACGGAAACCTGGACTCGCTACCGCGAGCGCAGCCGGCTGGCCAAGCCGCTCGCCGGACGGAATTTCTACGGCGACGACGCGATCGTGCTGACCGACTTCGACGACGAGGACCTGCGCGCGCAGCTCTACGCGCGCTACCGGACCGCGTACGCGCTCGAGCCGGCGTCGTTCCGGCGGCTCGGCGGGGGCGTGAAGGCGCTGGCGCGCACGCCGCTGATGATGGCGCTGATCGCGCAGACGTACGCCGGCAAGCGCGTCCCGGCCGAGGTCGACTATTTCGCGCTGTTCGACGCGCTGACGCGCCGCAAGCTCGGCGACGTGGAGCAGTTCGTCTCACCCGGCGATCTGCGCAGCAAGTACTTCGGAGCCGAGCTGCGGCGCGGGCTCGAGCGCTTCACCGAGCTGCTGCTCGAACGGCTGCGCTCGCCCGAGCGGGTGAACGGCGTCCGCGACGCGTTGGCGATCGACGTGCTGGCCAAAGACGCCGGCGCGGCACCCGGCGCCGGGTTCGCCGACCTGATGCGCGGTCCCGACGACGGTCTGTCGGTGTACGAGGCGCTGCTGCAGACGCGGTTGATCGAGGAAGTCGTCGTCGCCGAGCGCGACTCGGCCGGCGGCGAGGAAGAAGGCCACGCGGTGCGTTTCTTCCACGATCAGTACGCGCAATACCGGCTCGGACTGGCCTACGAGCGCGCCGACGTGTTGGGGCGGCTGAACTTCGACGTGCTCGACGATTCCGACGCCCTCGACGAGCTGACGAACCGCATCGCCGCGCTGGTCGAGTCGTCGCTGCAGGCGCCGATCCTGGCCGGCGCCCTGGAGCATTGGCTGCATGCCCAGCTCGATCGCGCCGGCGACGACGAGATCGAGTACGAGGACGTCGTGCCGCTGCTGTCGCGGCTCGCCGAGCATCCGGCCTCGATCGTGCGCGACGCCGCGCGGCGGATCGTCACCGGCTTCGCGCTGCGCGAGGCCCTGCCGCCGCAAGAGCTCTACGAGCGAACGCTGCGGCGCGGGTCGCCGCGCTTGCAAAACGAGCTGGCCGGCGCGTACATCGACTACTGGCCGGGTATCCCGGCCGAGACGACGCGCGCGTTCATCGCCGCCTGCGGCGCGGTCGATGCCGTGCCGCCGCTCGAACGTCTGGCCGAGGTGTTCGCGGTCCACTTCGGCAACGAGCGCACCGGCTCGCCGTCGGTGCTCGATCATCTCGACGAGGTCGTGCCGCGGCTGTCGCCGGCCATGATCTTCGACATTCGGCGCGCGAAGGCGAGCTCGACGTTTCTGGTGCAGTTCGCGCAGGCCGCGGTCGTCTCGCAGTTCGGCACGCCCGAAAAGATGATCGGGCTGCGGGATTTCGTGCGCCACAAGGCCGGCCTGCTGATCGGCGTGCTCACCTCGCGGCGCGGCCTCGCGATCGCGGTCGAGCCGGCGCGCCAAGTCCTCTACCGCATCCTCGAGCGCGTCGGGATCGCGATCTGGAACGAGGCGATCGGCTCGCAATCCGGCAACGATCGCTTCTTCGTCGAGTCGGACGGGATGTGCCAGCGCGACGTCTTGTTCGAGTTCTTCCCGTACTGCGTCGCGATGCACAACGGCGAGCTGCGGCAGAGCGCGCTGGCTCCGGGCCAAGCGTTCCGCGCGCTCGCGCTGCGGATGCTGGGCTACCGCGTGACGAGCGTGGTGGGCTACGTGGCGATGGCGACCTTGACGTCCCTGCTGTGCGACGACTGGGAAGCGACGCGCAGCCTCGTCGGCGAGCTGGCCGCCGACGGCGGCGAAGCCGCCCAGTTCTTCGGAACGCTCTTGCTGGTGAATCTCTGCTACGCGAACGGCGCAAACAGCCGTGCCGCGCTGCAGCTCTTCGCCGACGATTTCGTGCCGCGCGTGCGCGACGGCAGCGCGCGCTACGACTGGGTGATGCACGACTGCTTGGGGATCGTCGAGACGGACGTGGCGGGCTTGTGGGAGCTCGGCGAGCCGGTGGTGACGGCGGTGCTCGACTACGTCGGCGAGCACGAGACGCAGGAGCGCATCGACGCGTTCGGGCACGAGCTCGCCAAGGCGAGCTTCTTCCCGGATCTCGCGGTCGGGATGCAGGTCGTCGGCGCGCTGCTCGAGCGCAAGCTGCTGCGCCGGCCGAAGTGGCGCGTCGCGGTGCGCCGGGCCTGCGCGGGGCTGGGCGTGCGCAGCCCGTCGGCGCTGCAGCAGGTGTTCGACGAGCACGGGATCACTGAGGACGAACGGCGCTTCGTGCGCGCGGCGGTCGACGACGAGGTCGAGCTGCAGAGCCGCCGGTTCGTCGTTCAGACGAGCTGGAACCGCTTCGTGGCAACGGCGCTCGCGCACATCGTCACCGTGCGCTACCTGCTGCTGGCCGATCTGATCGGCGGATTGATCCAGTCGAACACCGTACCGGAGTACTCGCGCGAGTTTCGCCGCTTCGTCGTCGACGCGGTCCGCGCGTACCTCACCGAGGAGGGGGCGGCGAAGGACTACTCGCGCATGTCGGTCGAGGAGGTGTACGCCGCGACCGAAGCGGTGCGGCGCGCCGGCGCGGGCGAAGTGTGGACGGCGGGCGCGTGAAGCTCGATCCGCGCGAGCTGTTCGCGCGCGGCTTCGAGCGCGCGCTCTACCTGGGCACGCCCAAGCGTCGTTGCCGCCTCACGCTCGATCCCGATCCGTTCGACGGCCGCAGCTACACGATTGACGCGTTCTACGAACACGTGGCGCCGTTCTTCGACCGTCCGGCCGAGTTCTTTCGGGATTTTCTCGACGGGCGCCGCCTCGCGCTGCGCCTCGCCGGCGGCGAGAGCGACGGTGCCCGGCGCGCGTTCACCTTCGACTCACCGGTGGCGAGCCGGTTCGACGAGAACGCGCGCGTCCCGCTGATATGGTTTCGCGCCGCGCGGCCGGCGCGCGCCGTCGCGCTGCTCGTCCCGGGCTGGAGCCGGCCCGACCGGCGGCTCGAGGAACGCTGGTCCCGTGCGCTCGCCGCGGCGGGGATCGACGTGCTGCTGCTGACCGTGCCGTACCATCTCGAGCGCGCGCCGGCGGGAACCTGGAGCGGCGAGTACTTCATCAGTCACAACGTGTTCTGGACGGTGGCGAACTTCCGCCAACTGGCGGCCGAGATTCGCGCGCTGGTGCGGCTGGTGCGCGCGGACTACGACCGCGTCGCGCTGATCGGCGTGAGCAGCGGCGGATTTCAAGCCGGTCTGGCGACCTTGGGCGAGGATGTCGACTTCCTGTTCCCGATCATGACCGGCGCCGAGCTCGGCGCGATCACCTGGGAAAGCCTGCTCACCCGGGAGGTGAAGGCCGCGCTGATCGGCCGCGGCGTCTCGCGCGACGAGCTCTCGCGCGTCTGGTCGATCACCGACATGGCCGTCGTCGGAAGGCACTCGCGCGCGCGGCGGGTGCGCCAGTACGTCACGCGGTATGACGCGGTCATGCCGTTGCGCTACCAGGAGCGGCTCTGGGAGATCTACGGCCGGCCGCCGCGCGTCGATCTGCCCACGTCGCACTACAGCATCGTCTTCGCGCTCCCGAAGGTTCTGGGCGACATCGCGGCCACCGTGCTGGCGCCCGACGACGAATGCGCGCGCGACGCGCGCGCGGGTTAGCCCGCCGGCGATGGAGTTCCACTACCGCTTCGTCGGTTTCGGCACCCGCTTCGCGACCGCGACGGGTTTTCGCGATGCCGGCGATGTCAGCGATCCGGCGACGCTCTACGAGAACGAGCTCGCGGTCGACGTCGGCGGCCGGCAGTGGGGGATAGAAGGCGAGGCCGGCGCGGTGCTCGACCATCACCTCATCGCCGCCGGCCGCGCGCCTTCGGCGGCGGCGGCCGTGCTGCACCGCGCCGAGGCGATCCGCGCGCGGTTCGGTGCGAGCGATGCGCCGGTGACGTGGCTCGTCGCGCACCGCGATCCCGACTTCGATGCCTTTACCGCGATGTATCTGGCGCGGCGCGTCATCGACGGTGACCTGATCTGCGACTGGCTGGCCCACGGCGTCGATCCCGAGGGGTGGTTCGACGTCGGGCTCGGGCGGCCGCGAATCGACTGGTTCGATCCGCTCGCCGCCAACGCGTTTCCGCCCGCGCTGCGTTGGGCGATCCGGCTAGGGAGCTACGCCTCGACGGTCGATCATGCGCGGCGCATCTATTGCGCCAGAAACGAGGCGCTGCACTCGATCCTGTACGCGGCGTTGCAGCGCGGCCGGCCGTATCTCGACGAGCGCAGCGGCGCGCTGGACTTCTACGACGAAGTTCGCGAGCGCCTCGAGCAAGGTGCGAACCCGTTCTACGACTCGGTCCTCGCCGGCAGCGCCGCCTTCGCGCCGGAGCTGAGCATGCTGCGCCGCGAGACGGAGCTCTACGACCGCGACGTCGCGCGCGCCCGGCGGGCGGTGGCATTCGTCCCGACCGCACCGGCCGACTTCGACGCCGCCTACCGCGTCGCGCAGCGGATCGCGCTCGAGCCGCTCGCGGCGGCGAGCACGCAGCGCGCCGAGCTGCTGCAGGGTGAAAGGCGGCGTCCGGTCGATGCGATCTACCTGCGCGATCCGGACTGCCTGCTGTTCAAGGAGTGGGCGCGAATAGACACGCGCAACGCCGCGCTGGGCAAAGGCTTCGCCCTCACCTGCATCGCCTACACGCTTCCGGGCGAGCCGGGAGGAACCGCGTCCACACAGTATTTCATCTCGCTCGATCCCGAGCAGGGCCGCGATCTGCAACTGTACCGCGTCTGGGCGCGGCTGCAGAACGAAGAGGTCGCCGCGCTCCAATCGTCGGCGCGTCCGCGCGGCACGGGAGCGGTCCGGCACGAGTACGAGGATCGCGCAGGCGCGTATCCCGGCTTCGACGACCCGTGGTACGACGGCGTGAACTACGCCTGCACGATCGTCGTCTCGCCGAGCCGCGGCACCGCGATCGGCCCGGCCGGAACGGCGGCCGATCTGCTCGACGATGCGGTCGCGAAGATCGTGCGCTCGGAGGTCGAGGACTGCGCGTTCGCCGGCGACGTCGACGCCGCGGCGACGACGGTGAAGAGCGCGGCCGAGCCCGAACAGGTCTGCTATCGCTTCGCGTCGGTCATGCTCGCGCCGGGGACCGACGTCATGACCGACGCCGTCGCGCTCCAGATCGCCGGCCGGCTCTGGACGGCGCTGCTGGGCGAGTCCGAGCGCGTCGTGCCGAGCGACATCCTGCACGCGTTCACCTACCGGCGGCCCGAGCTGATCGCGGTGTGGCTGCGCAGCGGAGTCGCGCTGGCGTACGTGCCGCAGGCCGAAACCGTCGCCGGCGAGATCGCCGATCAGTTCAAAGAGGTCGTCGAGATCACCGGCGAGATCGTCGCGCTGACCTCGTCCGCGCGCGCGGACGAGAGCGCGGCGCCCGCGCTGTTGGAGGCCCGCGTCGAGTGCGGCGCGGACCTCCTGCGCCGGCTCAGCCGGCTGCGCGGCGCGCTGGCCTCGTCGCGCTACGGCGACCTGGTCGGAAGCTTCATCGAACGGATCGGCTTCGACAGCGTGCTGGCAACCTTCCACGCACTCAACCGCACTGAAGTCGCGTCGCTGCAGAGCAAGAAGATGGACCTGCAGACCGCGCAGATCGTCAAGCACGCGCACGTCGTCGCCGACGTCCAGGTGAAAGTCGAATGGCTCGAGCTGCTGTTCGTGGGCGTGTATGCCACCGAGCTGTGCGCGGTTATCGCGACGGCGCTGCTGGGCCGCTATGCGCTGCTGTTCACCATGGTCGGCTCGGTCTTCCTGACAGTGGCCGCGGCGAGCTATCTGCGGCCGTGGGTCAACGTCCACCAAGAGCAAGTCGAGGCGCCGCTTTCGAACGCCACCGTCGCGACAGCACCGCGCCGGCCGCCGTGGCTGGGGATGCTCGTCGCCGGCATCGTGCTGCTGCTGATCGGGATCGCCGCCGCGCTGTACGAGACGGGCTGGCCGCAGCAGGTGCTGCACCTCCGCGAGCTGCCCGGGCTGCGCTCGCCCGCCGACGCCGATCGGCTCGAGCACCGGCCTTAGGTTCCCTGGTGCCGCTGAGCCTGCGCGCGCAGCTGACCATTGCCGCACCGTGGTTCGCCTACAACACGCAGTGGGGAGCGCTGCTGCCGATCGTGCTGCCGGCGCAGATCGCGCTGCTCGCGCCGGGCACCAAGGAGCTCGTGCTGGGCGGCGTGATGGATGCGGGAGCGCTCGTCGCGCTCGTCGTGACGCCGATCGCCGGCGCGCTCTCCGATCGCGGGCGCGGCGGACGGCGTCCGTTCGTGCTGGTCGGCGCGCTGGTCAACGTCGTCGCGCTCCTGCTGCTCGGCGCACTCGGCGGTCACGCGTCGCTCGGGGCGTTCGTCGCCGCCGTGCTCGCACTGCAGCTGGCGACCAACGCCTGGGGCGGCCCGTACGCGGCGACGATCCCCGATCGCGTCGCGCCCGCCGACCGCGCCCTGGCCAGCGGGTGGATGATGGTGATGACGGTATTGGGAACGGTCGCGGGCGCCGTGGTGAGCGGAATGCTCGTACAGCGCGGTGCGTTCTTCGCCGCTTACGCGTTCGTCGCGCTGGTGCTCGTCGTGTGCGTGCTGGTGAGCTACGCGCCGGCGCCCGGTGCGCTGACATCGACGGCCCGCGTCGAGCCGGCGCAACCCGCGCCGTTCTTCCCGTCGCTGCGGCGTAACCGCCCCTTCTACGTCGTCCTGATCGCGCGCGCGCTGGTGACGATGGGGGTGTACTCGGTGTACGGCTTCTTTCTGTACTTTCTGGGCGACGTCGTGCACGTGGCACAGCCGGTCACCAGCGGATCGCTGCTGCTGGGCGTCGCGGCGCTGGCCGGCGTTCCGGTCGCGCTCGCCGCCGGCCGGTCGAGCAGCCGTTTCGGCGTGCTGCGGATCGTGGTGGTCAGCTCGGCCGCAATGGCGATCTTCGCCGGCGCGTTCGTCGCGGTCGTCTACGCGCCGTCGTGGCCGGCGACGATCGCGTTGGCGATCGCGTACGGCGCGGCGAACTGCGCGTACCAGGCCGTCGACTGGGCGCTGGCGATCGAAGTCTTGCCCGACACGGGGGCGGCCGGTAAGGACATGGGGATTTGGCACGTTTCCTTTACGTTGCCCCAGGCGCTCGCGCCCGGACTCACCGGGTTGGTGATCGCGGCCGCCAAACCGTTCTCGCTGCAGCTCGGATACGCCGTCGCGTTCGCGCTCGCGGCGCTCTGGTTCGCAGCCGGAACGGTGGCGGTGGCGCGGCTGGGGCCCTTGCGCGACCGGCCGGAGCGTGATAAGGTGCCCGCATGACCGCGCCGCGCGCGATCCTGACGATCGCGACGATGACGACGACGACGACGACCACCTCGTGCGAGGGCCGGTTGAGATCGACGTTGCCGTAAACTCGGCCACCGATCACGACACGGGCCCTCGCCGCCAACGGCGAGGGCCTTTTTCATCTCCCCGATCGTCCGATACAGAGAACATGGAGGTCACCATGCCGCCCCTTCCGCTGCCCCGATTACTCTGCTCTTCCGACGCTACGTCTATTTCGCTGCCGGCGGCGACCACGCGCGCGCAGGGTTTGGGTTTGCTGGGTTGCGGCACGGTCGGCTCGGGCGTCGCGCGGCGGCTGCTGCGCTCGCATCCGGGCCTGATCCGCGGCATCGCCGTGCGCGATCCGCACAAGCGCCGCGAGATCGCGTGGCATGATTTCTCGAGCGACGCGTTCGACGTCGTCGACGACCCGTCGGTGCGCATCGTCGTCGAGTGCATCGGCGGCCTCGGGCTGGCGCGCGAGCTGATCCTGCGCGCGATCGCGCATGGCAAGGACGTGATCACGGCCAACAAGGATCTGATCGCCACCGAAGGGCCGTGGCTGGCCGCGTTCGCCGCGCGCACCGGCGCGTCGCTGCGCTACGAAGCGGCGGTCGGCGGCGCGATCCCGATCGTGCGCGCGCTGGGCGGCGCGCTGGCCGGCGAAGACGTGCTCGAGATCGGCGGCGTGCTCAACGGCACCACCAACTTCATCCTCGACGCGATGGAGGCCGGCGCCGCGTACGGCGAAGCGCTCGCAGAAGCGCAGCGGCTCGGCTTCGCCGAGTCCGATCCGCGCAGCGACGTCGACGGCCACGACGCTGCGCACAAGCTCGCGATCCTGGCCGGGCTCGCGTTTCGCCGCCCGTCGGTCTCGCGTTCCGTCGGCCGGCGCGGAATCGCCGGCATCTCGGCCGCCGACGTCGCGGCCGGCGCCGCGCGCGGTCTGCGGCTCAAGCTGCTCGCCGTCGCGCGCCGCACCGCCGACGGCGTCGAGGCGGGCGTCACGCCGGCCTACGTCCCCGAAGACCATCCGTTCGCGCGCGCCCGCGGCGCCGAGAACGTCGTGCGCGTGCTCGGACGCGGTTGCGGTCCGCTGGTGTTCTCGGGCGCCGGTGCGGGCGGCGACGCGACCGCGTCGTCGGTGGTGGCCGACGTGCTGGCCGCGCTCGAATCGCGCGAGCGCGTCCCGGCGCACGCCGGCGAGGACCTGGTGGTGCGCTCGCTGCGGGCGCCGGTGCTCGTGCGCTACGCCGACGGAAGCGTGGCGATGGGTGACGCGGTTTCGCTCGACACGTTGGCGTGGGCCGGCGCGCGCGCCGGCGCGCGTCGGGCGGTCAGCTCGATCATCCCCGTCTGGCGTGACGCGGCCTGACGGGCCCAGCGGCACAGATCGGGCTGGGTCGAGAGACCTGCCGTAAAGCGGCACCGAGGCGGGAATACTCATGTGAGGGAGGTTCCGGAGAGATTCCATGCAGGCGAGCCCGGCAAGGCTGATGGTGCGCACCCTCGCGACGATGTCGCTCGCGACCGCGCTCGGCGTTGCCCCGACGATCCCGGCTCCAACCCTGACTGCGACCGACGTCCTGGCGCGCCTCACGCACGGCGACGCGGGGATCGAATCGTACACAGTGCCGGTGCGCATCGAGGTGCGCTTGCACAAGCTCATCACGCTGCGCTTCCACCTCAACGGCACGCAGTATTTCAAACGACCCGACCATCTGGCGCTCGATCTGCACTCGATGCCCGAGCAGTACCGCGAGCTCTTCGCCGAGCTCGGCACGCCGCTGACCTGGCCGACCCAATACGATCTGCGGCTCGTCGCGTCGACGGCGCAGCCGCAGACGTTTCAGATCGAAGGCGTCCCCAAACGGCCGGGCGAGGTGGAGCGACTGGTCGTCGACCTCGACGGCGACACGGGGTCGCCGCTGCACGCGCGCTGGTTCTGTCGCGGCGGCGGGACCATCGACATGCGGATCACCGAACAGGCGGGCGCCAACGGATACGACCTTCCGCAGCACGCCGAGGCCGACCTGAGCTTCGGCGGCTACCTCGTGCACGCGACGTTCGAATACGGAGCCTACGCCGTGAACGAGAACATCGCCGACGAGGTCTTCACGGGCCGCTGACCGGCGGCGCCGCTTCGTCGGCGACGACGCGGTTGCGTCCCATCGTCTTGGCGACATAGAGCGCGGCCGTCGCGCGGCGGATGAGCTCCGCGCGATCGGCCGTCCGAACCGCGGCCGACGCGACGCCGACGCTGACGCTCAACCGCTTCGACGCGACGCCGCCATGGGCGATGCCCAGCGCGGCCACCGCGCCGGCGAGTTCGGCCCCGGCGCGCTTCGCCGTCGTCAGTTCGGAGTCGCCGAGCAGCAGCAAGAACTGATCGTCGCCGTAGCGTCCGGCGAGATCGTGCGGGCCGCCGGCGCTCCGCGCGACCAGCGCCGCGACGCGCCGCAGCGCGTCGTCGCCGGCCGCGTGGCCGTACGTCTCATTGTATGCGCGGAAACGGTCGAGATCGAGCAGCACCGCGGCGGCGCTGCGGCTTGCGGGCCGGCGTTCGCCGCCGCCGGCGAGCCAGGCGTCGAGCGCCGAACGGTTCGCCACGCCGGTGAGGCCGTCGACGTCGTCGCGGCTGCCGATGCGGGCGCGATCGGTGCGCGGAGGCATGACGATCGCAATGGCCAGCGAGATTCCTTCGAGCCCGCGCGCGGCCGTCGCCGGGTCGCTCAGCACGGGCGCGAAATCGGTCGGCAACGCGTACGCGATGAAACCTGCCGCGGCGACGGCGGTCCCGCTGACGAAGAACCAGGCGCCTTCGATGCGATTGCGCACCGCGATCGCGCCGAGCGCGAGCGCCAGCAGCAGCACGGCCGCGACCGCGGTCTGCTCCAGCGCTTCGGCGGTCCAGAAGTCTTGCAGCACGTCGCCGAGCGCGACCGTCAGCGCGGCGACCAGCGCCGGTCCCCACGCCGCGATCCGCACGACGCGCGGCAAGCGCGCGCGCCGGACGTACCCGAGCGCGAGCCCGGTCACGGCGGCGAACGCGAGCGCCTCGCACGCCGCGTGAAGCGGCTGACTGATGCGCGGCGGCGGGCGCGCGACGCCGAGCCAGGGCACCATCAGTCCGGCCTGACCGGTCATGAGCGCCGCGAACCATCCGAACAGCGAACGGCGCCGCAGCAGCGCGAGCGCGCCGAACACGATCGCCAGCGCGGCGAACAGTCCGAACAGCGCACCGTACCACCAGTAGCGCCACCCGAGCGCGGCCAAATCATCGGCGTCGATCAGATACGGCGCACCGAGGTCGCTGACGGTCGTCGCGCGCAGCTCGACCCGATCGGCTTGCCATGCATCGGGCGGTAATCGGACGCCGAGCAAGTGTCCGGGAAGGTCGTCGGTCGCGACGAGCGTGCGCCGCGTTCCGCCCGGTCCGACGATCGTCACGATGAGATCGCTGACGTACCACGACGTACCGACGTAGAGCGCGGTGTCGAGCCGGGGTACCCGAAAGACCGCGACGTATTCGGCCGGACGCAGGATCGATGCGGCGTGGACGTCGCCGGGCAGCGGCGCAAGGATCTGCGCCGGCGGCGGTTGCGCCGCGGCGGCGCTCGCGGCGTGCGGAACGACGACGGCGGCCAACGCCAGCAGAACGGCGCCGCGAATCATGCGCCGCTGATTCGGCGGCAGGCGAGAAAGCCCGGTCCCTGGAACCGTGGGTGGCTCGGTTCGGTCCTCTCCGAACCACGTTGCCGACGTAGCTCAGTTGGTAGAGCAACGGTTTCGTAAACCGTAGGTCGCCGGTTCAAGTCCGGCCGTCGGCTCAGTGCCCTTCGTTCGCTCGGCCGCCGTCCTTGCGGAAGAAGAATGCGGCGCGCGACTTCTCGACCGCCCAGCTGCTGCTGCTGCGCCCGTCGTACGCGGCGCGCCGGCGGCGGCCGCGCTTGGGCAACTCGGCGCGCGGCGCGCGGTGCGGGAAGACCGACATCGTCTCGAGCGGCGCGCCGCAGAAGAAACCCACCAGATCAGCGGTCAGCTCGTAGGCGGCTTCGGGATTGGTCGATGCGACGCCGCGAAACGCAGGTGCGCCGCGATGCCGAAAGAGTACGGCGGCGGTGTCGGCTTCCTTCGGCTCGATCATGCACTCCGATTGCGCGCGCACCAAATACAGCCCGCCGTTGACGCGCTGCGTAAAGACCTCCGGGAGGATTCCGTTGAGGTCATCCTCGATTGCGTCGACCAGACGCTCGAACCAGAGACCACCATAAGCCGGCGCCTCCATGCAAACCGCTCCTTCATCCATGTTGGGGCGAATCGACTGTATCACAGGGGCCGAAGCGTAGGGCCCACTTCGCCGAGTTTTTACAGACGTGCTCGCCTTGCCCGGCAGCCGCGACTAGGAGCCTGTCGGACTTCGTCCGACCGGCGACGACGGGCGGATCGGCCGGAGGCCGAACGCGAGTGTTCGCGCACTCTGCGCGAACACTCTAGCTAGCGACGGGCACTCGCATCGTGGCGCGGTCGCCGACCGCGCGCTGATATTGCGGCGGCCAGGCGACCTCGTCGCCCAACGCGCGCGCGGCGAACAGCGGCCAGTACGGGTCGCGCAGCAGCTCGCGCGCGAGGATCACCAGGTCGGCCCGGCCGGCGGCGACGATCGTCTCGGCATCCGCCGGCTCGGTGATCAACCCGACGGCTCCGGTTGCGATCGCGGCTTCGCGCCGGATGCGTTCCGCGAACGGGACCTGATAGAGCGGTCCGACCGGAATCGTCCCGGGCGCGAGCGGCACCGCGCCGCCCGAGCTGGCGTCGATCGCGTCGACGCCCTCGCCGCGCAGCAGCTTGGCCAGCGCGACCGTCTGCTCGATGTTCCAGCCGCCGTCGACGTAGTCGGTCGACGACACGCGCACGAACAACGGATACCGCTCGGGCCACACGCCGCGCACCGCGCGCACGATCTCACGCGCCAAGCGCGTCCGGTTCTCGAAGCTGCCGCCCCACCGGTCGGTGCGATGGTTGACCAGCGGCGAAAGGAACTCGTGCACCAGATAGCCGTGCGCGCCGTGGATCTCGAGCACGGTGCCGCCGGCGTCGAGCGTGCGGCGCGCGCCGTCGGCGAACGCTCGCACGATGCGCGCGATGCCGTCGTCGTCGAGCGCGGCCGGCGTCGGATAGGTTGGATCGAACGGCTCGCTGCCGGGTCCGACCGGCGTCCAGCCGCCGCCGGCGAGCGGGACCGCGCCGGATCCCTCCCATGGCCGCACGGTCGACCCTTTGCGGCCGGCATGGGCGAGCTGCGTTCCCCACGCCGCGCCCTGAGCGGTGCAGAAGCGCGCGATGCGTGCCAGCTCGGCGACGTGCTCGTCCTGCCAGATGCCGAGGTCTTGCGGCGAGATCCGGCCTTCGGCGGTCACCGCGATCGCCTCGGTGAACACGAGGCCAGCACCGCCGACGGCGCGACTCCCGAGATGGACCACGTGCCAGTCGCCGGCGAAACCGTCGACCGACGAGTACTCGCACATCGGCGACACGACGATCCGGTTGCGCAGCGTCACGTCGCGCAGGCGCAGAGGCGAGAAGAGTTCCGACATCGTGGCTTGCAACGTCGGACCGTCCGCGACGGTTTCAACCCCGCCGCGCGGCACGAACGAACGGTAGGCGGCGCGCGCCGCAGGTGTTCGGCGAGGCGAAGCCGCAACGGCGCAGCATGACGACGGGCGAGTTCGACCGCGCCCTGTGCGGCGAGCTCGCCGTCTCGCAGTCGCGCGAGTGGCTCGTCACCAACGGCCTGGGCGGATTCGCCGCCGGCACGATCGCCGGAGCGCTGACGCGACGTTACCATGGTCTGCTGTTCGCGGCGCGCACGCCGCCGGTCGGGCGCGCGCTGCTGTGTCCGAAGCTCGACGCCGAGATCGGCTACGACGGAGCGCAGTACGCGCTCGCGACGGACCTTTGGCGCGGCGGTGCGATCGCGCCGCAAGGCTATCGCCTGCTGATCGGATTTCGGCGCGACGGAACGGTGCCGGTCTGGACGTACGCCTGCGCCGACGCGCTGATCGAACGCCGCGTGTGGATGGAGCACGACGCCAATCGGACGTACGTCGAGCACCGCGTCGTGCGCGCGCGCGAACCGGTGCTCGTGAGGCTGCGCGCTTTTGCCAACTACCGCGACCTGCACGCGCTCACCCGCGCCCGCGATTGGACGATGCAGGTCGATGCGGCGCCGGGCGGAGTCCGCGTCGTCCCGTGCGCCGGCGCGCCGGAGATCGCGCTGCGCGCCGACCGCGGCACGGTCGTCGCCGAGCACGTCTGGTATCGCAACTTCGACTATCCGGTCGAGCGCGATCGCGGGCTCGACGACGCCGAAGATCATCTGCGCGTCGCGACGTTCGAAGCGCAGGTCGCGCCGGGCGAGGCGATGACGATCGCCGTCGCCGACGAGCAGCTCGATGCGATCGACGGCGCCGCGGCGCTCGCGCGCCGCCGTGCGCGTGACGCCGAGCTCGTCACGGCATGGCGAAGCACGCTCGGCGAGCGCGCCGAGGCGCCGCCGGAGTGGATCGAGCCGCTCGTCCTCGCCGCCGATCAATTCGTGGTGAAGCGCGAGCGCGCCGAGGATCCCGGCGGGCTCTCCGTCATCGCCGGTTACCCGTGGTTCGCCGACTGGGGCCGCGACACGGCGATCGCGCTGCCCGGCCTCGCGCTCGCCACCGGCCGGCCTGCCGTCGCGCGTTCGATCCTGCGCACGTTCGCGCGCTTGGTCGATCGCGGGATGCTGCCCAACGCCTTCGCCGAAAACGGCGACGCGCTGTACAACACCGTCGACGCCGCGCTGTGGTACGTGCGCGCGGCGCGGCGTTATTTCGACGCGACGAACGACGGGTGGCTGCTGGCCGAGATCTATCCCGTGCTGCGCGCGATCGTCGCGGCCTACGCTTGCGGGACGCGTTTCGGCATCGCCGTCGATCCGTCCGACGGCCTGCTGCGCGCCGGCGAGCCGGGCTTGCAGCTCACCTGGATGGACGCGAAGGTCGGCGACTGGGTGGTCACGCCGCGGATCGGCAAACCGGTCGAGGTCAACGCGTTGTGGATCGCCGCGCTGCGCGCGTGCGAGGGGTTCGCCCAGACGCTGGGCCACGATCCGCTGTCTTTCGCCAACGCGGCGCGGCGCGCCGAGGCCGGCTTCGAACGCTTCTGGAACGCGCAACTCGGGTGCTGCTACGACGTGCTCGACGGACCCGACGGCACCGATACCTCACTGCGCCCGAATCAGATCTTCGCGGTGTCGTTGCCGATCGACGTGCTCGACGAGCGGCGCCGCCGTGCGATCGTCGACGTGTGCGCGGCGCGTCTGTGGACGCCGGCCGGACTGCGCAGTCTCGATCCGCACGATCCGCGCTACGCCGGCGGGTACGGCGGCGATCAGCGCGCGCGCGACGCGGCCTACCATCAAGGTACGGTCTGGACGTGGTTGACCGGACCGTTCGTCCAGGCACACCGCCGCGTCTACGGCGACGCCGCCGCGAGCGCCGCGCTGTTGGCCGAGTGCGCGGCCGGCCTGAACGCCGGCGCGATCGGAACGCTGGGCGAGATCGCCGACGGCGACGCGCCGTTCGCCGTGCGCGGTGCCTTCGCGCAGGCCTGGAGCGTCGCGGCGGTGCTCGAGGCCTGGACGGCGTAGTCGCTGCTGCTATGCTGGCATACGTGTTCTGGCACGAGCGGCGCGCGGATGCCGATGCGCGAGCGTATCGCTCCGACCTGGCCGAGCTGCATCGGCGGCTGCGGGCGTCGGCGCTCGACGGGCTGATCGGCTCGTGGACGTTCGCGATCGATACGCTGCCGTGGCGCGACGGTGACGGTGCGTTCTTCGAGGACTGGTACGTGTTGCGCGGTTCGGCCGCGCTCGACGCGCTCGACGCGGTCGCGGTGAGCGGCGACCGTTCGCCGCCGCACGATCGGCTCGCATCGTCGGTTGCCTGGGGCGCCGGCGGTTTGTACCGGCTGCGCGCCGGCGCGGCCGGCGGGGACCAGCGGACCGCGCGATGGTTCGCCAAGCCGGCCGGGATGAGCTACGCCGAGCTCGACGCGCTCGTCGCCGGCGCGCTGTCGCCGCAGCACGCGCTATGGCGGCGGCAGATGGTGCTCGGTCCCGCACCTGAGTTTTGCCTCGCCGGTCCGAGCGTCGCCGCGCTCACGCCGCGGTTGATCGCTCGCGCGGCGCGCCGGACGCTCGTCGCCGGCGCGCAGCGGTCGATCGCGTAGCCGACGCCGCGGAGGCGCTCAGGGCCGAGCGGCGAGGCCCGGCGTGCGCAGCGCCAGCAGCCCGGCGAGCACGAACGCCGCGACGCAGCCGGCGAGCGCGGCCGGATAGCCGGCCCCATCGATGACGAGTCCGGCGAGGGCCGGACCGGCCGCGGCGCCCAGCGCGACCGGGAGGTTCTGGATCGCGGAGATGCGGCCGTACGAGGACGCCCCGAAGAAGTGGGCGACCAGCCCGCCGCGTACCGGGGCCATCGCTCCGTAGGCTGCGCCGAACACCACCAGGTACGCGATCACGCCGAGCCAAGAGCGCTGCGCGGCGAGCAGCGCGACACCCAGCGCTTCGGCGAACAGCACCAGCGCCAGGAGGCGCGCCGGCGGTAGCCGCCGCGCGCCGGCGTTGGCGAGCCACCGCCCCGGCAGATAGGCGACGCCGAGCAGCCCCGCGGCGCTCGCGACCGCCGGCGACGGATAGCCGCGACCGGTCAGATACGCGACGTGCTCGGCCAAGATCACGGTGCTGGCGAGATAACCGATCGCGAGCGCGGTGGTCGTCGACCAGAACGGCAGCGTGCGCACCGCCGCCGAGACCGACAGCGAAGGTTCGGCGGCGGCCGCCTCGCCGCCCGTACGCGCGCCGGGCGCGCCGCGCAGGAACGCGAGCGCGACCGGCAGCGCGACGAAAAGGTTGACGCCGGCCAGACACCAGAGCGCTTCGCGCCAGCCGTAACGCGCGATCAGCGCACCGGTCGCCGGATAGAAGATCGTCGACGAGAACGCGCCGATGAACGTCAAGCGCGAGAACGCGCGCGGGCGTTCGGAGCGAAACCAGCGCGCGACGGCGGTGAAGCTCACCGGATAGTAGGTCAGCGCGCTGCCGAGCCCGATCCCGGCGCCCCACACGAGTTGAAACGCGACCGGACTCGCCACCATCGTCAGCAGTACCAGCGAGGCGGCCAGCACCGCCGCGCCGGCCGCCATGACGCCGCGCGCGCCGTAGCGGTCGCAAGCCGCACCGATGGGGACACCCGCGACCGCCGAGACGGCCAAGCCCCACGAGTACGCGCCGTCGATCTGCGCGTGCGACCAGCCGAGGTCGGCGGCGACCGGGCGCACGATCAGCGAGAACAGATACTGCGTGCAGCCGTACGCGATCACCGTGACCAGGCCGAGCGCCGCGACGACGCGCCAGCCCTCGTACGCGGGAGCGCGCTCGGCGACCGCGCGACCATCGATCACTCGGCCGCCTACGCGACCGCGGCGGGAAGACCCTCGGTTGTCGCGCAATCGGTCGCCGCATGGCGCAGCACGACGTGCAGCTCGAGGTTGGCCGGCGACTCGTCGGCTTCCGCAGCCGAGCGGGGCTCACGCTCGAGGAAGCCGCCGCTCGAACCGGTCTGACGGACGACCGGATGGCACGCGCCGAGAGCGGGACGGAGGGACTCGACGAGGCCGAGCTCGCGCGGCTGGCGGGCGTTTACGGCATCGACGTGACCGAGCTCTTCGGCGGCCGCATCACGCCGCTGCAGAACTACGCCGGCAACTGAGCGCGGCGCCTGCCCGCATCGCAAGGGAAACGAGGGTTTGCCGCTCGAGAAGTCGGACCGAACGGGAACGCATCTCGCGCGAACGAACGTTTTCGGGGATACATGCTCGCTAGACGCTTCGCGCTCGCGCTCGTTCTCGCGTTGAGCGCCTCGGTCCCCGCCCGGGCGGTTGAAGAGTCGACCGGACCGTTGTACGTGATCGTGCCGTTCGGCGAGCCGGGCAATACGGACCCGGTCTTCAAGAACGCGACGACGCAGTTCAACGTCGACCTGTCCGACAAGAAGATCCGCACGGCGGTGTCGGTTCCGATCGATGCGATCGAAGCGGTGGGGACGGCGCGTCAGATGTGCGGAGCGTACAATGCCGACGGCGTGCTGATCCCGCAGCTGCGGTTCGAACAATCAAAGGAACGCAATCTGACCGGTTTCATCCCGGTCGTGGGCGGCGTCGTCTCCTCGTCGGGCGTGTTCGACCGCTCGCCGATTCGCGCGTCGTTCAAGCTCTATCTGATCGACTGCACCGGCGTCGTGCGCTGGAAGACGTTCACGACCGCGAACAAGGTCCACAAGGGACAGAACGTCGCGGCCGGGCTGACCGAGATCACGAACGAAGCAGTGGCCGAGGCGGTTGACGAGTTCGCCAGCCGCCCCGACGCGCATCAATAGCTCTTTGAGCCGGACCGCGAGGCGCGCGGCGGCGGCGTGACGCGGTTCGACGCGCGCGCGATCGAGAACATCGCGACCGCTCCGGCGACGGCCGCCGACCGGCGCTGGGCCGGCATCACGGCGCTCGCGCTCGCCGCGCTGTTCATCGCGTCGATCCCCTTCTCGCCGCGGCGGGCGCTCGAAGTACCGGCCTTCGTGCCGTCGGTGGTGGGGGCCGGCGTCGTCGCGCTGGTGCTCACCGGCCTGCTGCTTTACGTCCAGTACCGGATCGAGCGCGATCTCAAGCTCGCGCTGCTCGCGCTCGCCTACGGCTACGCCGCGATCACCCAAACGCTCTACATCCTCACCTTTCCCGGGATTTTCTCGAACACCGGCCTGCTGCGCGCCGGTCCCCAGACCGCGTCGCTGATGTACGTGGCGTCGCAGGTCGGCTTCGGCGCGTTCGTGATCGCGATGGGCGTCGCGGCCCGCCGCAACTGGCGGCTCCCGCGCGACGGCGTGCGCGTGCTGGCGATCCTGACACTCGTGGCGACCTGCGCATTCACGGTCATGGTGACCGCCGGGTACGGGTCGATCGAAGCGGCGGCCGAGCGTTTCACCTACGCGCCCGAGTGGACGCGCTTCGTCGTCCCGCTGATGGCGGGCGAGATGCTGGTCGGCCTGGCGATCGTGGCGGCCGGTCTGAGGACGGTCACCGAAGTCTGGTTGGGCATCGTGCTGCTGGCCCGCGCCGTCGCCGTCGTCACCGGTGGCGAGCTCGCCTCGGGCCGGTACTCCTTCGGCTGGTACGCGGCGCGCGTCGAGGAGTTCATCGGGGCGATCGTCGTGCTGGCCGTGTTCCTGGTGAAGATCAACGAGCTGATGCTGCGGCTCGCGGCGCGCAGCCGGACGACCGCGGTCGCGCTCGAGGTCGGTGAAGCGCGCTACGAGTCGCTGGCCAACGTCGTTCCGCAGCTGATCTTCACGACCAACGCCAACGGGGACACCGAGTACGTCAACGACCGCTGGGTCGCGTACACCGGATTCGATCTCAACGCGTCGCGTGACGGCGGCTGGCGCGACGCCGTGCATCCGGACCAGGAACCGGGGATCCGCGATCGCTGGCGCCACTGCTTGCGCTCCGGCGAGCCGCTGGCGGCCGAGCTCCGACTGCGCGAAGGTCGTACCGGCCGCTATCAATGGTTTCTGCTCAACGCGGTGCCCGCGCGCGGGCGCGAAGGCGAGATCGTGGCCTGGGTCGTGACCTGCACCGACGTCGACGCGCAAAAGCGGCTCGAAGAGCGCGAGGCGTTCTTGGCCCGCGCCGGCGAACGCCTGGGCGCCTCGCTCGACGTCACCGCAACGGTCGCCGCGATGAGATCGCTGCTGATCCCGCGGCTGGCCGATCGAACGTGGGTCGCGCTGGTCGATGACGACGGACACTACGTCGTCACCGCCGTCGGCAGCACCGACCTCGGCGAAGAGCTCGAGGCGCGGCGCGCGATCGGCACCGCGCTGCCGCCCGCGCTGTACGACGCAGTCGCGCGCATCGTCGCCGGCGGCGATCCGCTCGTCATCGACGCCCCGGAACGCTTCCCCGACCCGTGGATGCGCGAGCTGCAGCCCAACGCCGCGATGATCGTCCCGCTGGTGAGCGGCGAGGTGACGATCGGCGCGCTGGCGCTCGCGCGCCGCGGAGCGCGCCCCTACGAGCTCGACGAGATGGCGCTGGTGCGCGATTTCGCGCGGCGCGGTGCGCTGTCGCTCGAGCACGCTCGTCTGTACGAGCGCGAGCGCACGACCGCCGACGCGCTGCAGCACGCGATGCTGCCGTCGCAGCTGCCGCTGCTGCCCGACATCCGGTTTTCGGCATCGTACTCAGCAGCATCGGAGTCGCAGCGCGTCGGCGGCGATTTCTACGACGCGTTCGAGCTGCCCGACGGGCGCGTCGCGCTGACGATCGGGGACGTGACGGGCCACGGACTGGAAGCCGCGGTCATCATGGGCGAGATCCGGCAGGCGCTGCGCGCCGCGTCGTTCGAGTCGGCCGATCCGTCGGCGATCCTCGACCGCGCGAGCCGGCTGCTGATCGCCAGCGGCCGCAGCGTGTTCGTCACCGCGATCGTGGGCGTGCTCGACCCGGTGACCGGCCGCTTCGCCTACGCGACCGCCGGGCATCCGCCGCCGCTGGTCGATGACGGCAGCGAGCTGCGACGGCTGCCCGGCGCCGGGCTGCCGATCGGCCTGCGCGACGAGCAGGGCGTCGATTTCGCACTGCGCCTGCACGCGCCGTGCACCTTGGTCATGTTCACCGACGGGCTGATGGAGTTCGCGCGCGATCTCGACGCCGGCGAACGCCGCATCGAGAACGCGATCCGCAACTTGGCGCGCGAGGACATCGACCATCTCGCCGCGGCGCTGATGAAGGAGGTCCTCGGCGAGGACGAGCCGACCGACGACATCGCGATCTTGACCGTGACGGTCGAACGCTTCGCGGCCGATCTGCCGGGCGACGAACGCGAGTGGCGGTTCGTGAGCGACGACGCGCGCACCGCGGTCGCGGCGCGCCGGGAGATCGGCGAGCTGGTCGCGGCGTGGACCGGACGCCCGGACGTCGCCTACACCAGCGAGCTCGCCTTCGGCGAGCTGGTCGCCAACACGGTGCGCCATGCTCCCGGTCAAGTGCGCGTCATCGCGTCGACCGACGGCGACGGCATCGCGTCGCTCGTCGTCGAGGACACCGGCGCCGGCTTCACCCACCCGGAACGCGGGTTCGACCCCTATGCGGAGACGGGCCGTGGTCTGGGCCTCGTCCGCGCCGTCGCCGACGACGTCAAGATCGAACCGATCGTCCGCGGCGGCACCCGCGTCACGGCCACCTTCCAAGGCGCGACCGCGCCGGTCGGCGCGCGCCGGTGAAACGCGCCGGCTCCCGCGCGCATTGAACCCAGCGTGATCGCGAAGCTCGGTGAAGCGCTGTTGATTGCGCTGGGGATGTTTTGGCAGGTCGGCTGGAGCCTCGTGCTGGGGTTCACGCTGTCGGGGCTGGTGCAGGCGGTCGTCTCGAAGGAGCAGATGCAGCGCGCGCTGGGCCGCGACGGCGTGCGCGAGATCGCACTCGCCGCCGGGTTCGGCGTCGCGAGCTCGAGCTGTTCGTACGCGGCGGCGGCGATGAGCAAGACGCTCTTCAAGAAGGGCGCGGCCTTCATTCCGAGCTTGGCGTTCTTGTTCTCGTCGACGAATCTGGTGATCGAGCTCGGCATCGTCCTGTGGCTGCTGATGGGCTGGCAGTTCACCGCCGCGGAGTGGATCGGCGGGCTGGTGCTCATCGCGATCATGTCGCTGCTGGTGAAGCTGACCTATCCCGGCGGCGCTGGTGGAACAGGCGCGCGCACGCGCCGATGAGGCCGGCGGCCACGATCACGGCTCGGTCGAAGCCGACGGCCGAACGATCGTGCAGCGGCTGCGCGATCCCGCCGTGCGCGTCGCGGTCGCGCAGAACGCCGCCATGGACGCTTCGATGCTGTGGAAGGACGTGGCGGGCGGATTTGCCGTCGCCGGTGTTCTCGCCGCGTTCGTTCCCGGCGGTGCATGGAAGGCGCTGTTCCTGCACGACGCCGCGCCGGGCGTGCAGCTGGTCGGCAACGCGCTCGTCGGGCCGCTCATCGCGATCGTGACGTTCGTGTGCTCGATCGGGAACGTGCCGATGGCCGCGATCTTGTGGGCCAGCGGGATCTCGTTCGGCGGCGTGCTCGCCTTCCTGTACGCTGATCTCATCGTGCTACCGCTGCTCGACATCTACCGCAAGTACTACGGCGCGCGGATGATGCTCTACATCTTCGGCGTGTTCTTCGCGACGATGGTGCTGTCGGCGATCGCGATGGACTTGGCGTTCTCGGCGCTGCACGCGGTGCCGGCGCCGAATCCCGAACGTGCGCCATGATCTCACCGCCTTTTCGTTGAACTACACGTTCTGGCTCAACCTGGCGTTCGGCGCGCTCGCGCTCTATCTGTGGCGGCTCAACCGCGCGCACCCGATGGAGCACGCGTGCCACGCCCGGAGGTCAGCCCGGGCGGCGCATGACCGGCAGCACGACGCTCGCGCGGGTTCGGCCGTCGGCCTCGCGCGCGATGTGGATGCGACCGGTGAACGCGCTGATCAGCGCATAGGCGTGGTGGGTCGCCTCCGAGCGCGGGTCGTCGGCCGAGAACGGCCACGAGCGCAGCCGGTCGCTGTGGTCGATCACGACCAGCGTCGCGATCGTCCAGCGGAACGCGACCCGGATCGCGCCGGGCGCATGGCGCGCGCAGTTGCCGACCAGCTCACCGAACACCGCCTCGGCCGCGTCGAAGTCGCTGGCCGGGTCGCCGTAGCACTCGAGGTAGTCGCGGAAGGCGTGGCGCAGCCGCGCCGCCGTCCCTGGCCTGCGCGGCGACGAGCGACCAGCCCGTCTCGTCGTCCTCGAGCACGACGTGTCCGTGCCTGGGCGCGTCGCTCGGCCGGTCCAGGATGGTCGTCATGGCGTCCTCCTCCGCTCGGGTCGAAATATCCGGCGGCGCAGGCCCGATCCCTTCGTCCCGCTATCCTGGCGTGAGAGGTCGGCCTCGGCTTGCGCCGTAGCGATGGCAAGCCATGCCATGGAAACCGGCGCGATGATTCGCGCCGCGGTCGCGTCGGGAGCCGCGCTGCTGATCCTGTTCATCGCGATCCCGCTCGCGACGCTCTACGCGCACCTTCCGCCGGGTCGCTTCGGCGCGCTGATCGCCTCGCCCGACGCGCTCGCCGCGCTGCGTATCTCGCTGGTCACGACCGCTGTCTCGCTCGCGCTCACGCTGCTGCTGGGGACGCCGCTCGCGTACGCGCTCGCTCGCGGACGGTTCGCCGGCCGCGAGATCGTCGACGCCGTCGTCGACCTGCCGATCGTCGTGCCGCCGGCCGTCGCCGGGCTGGCGCTGCTGTTCGCGTTCGGCAAGCTACGGGCTGACCGCACCGCTGCTCGACGTCCTGCACGTCCGGCTCGCCTTCACGACCGCGGCGGTCGTGCTCGCGCAGCTGTTCGTCGGCGCGCCGTTCTACGTGCGCGCGGCGCGGGCCGGCTTCGCCGTCGGTCGAGCGCGCTGTACGAAGAAGCCTCCGCGACGCTGGGGATGGGACCGCTGCGCACGTTCGTTCGCGTCACCGTTCCGCTTGGCGATGCCGGCGCTGGCCGGCGGCGCCGTGCTCGCCTGGGCGCGCGCGCTGGGCGAGTTCGGCGCGACGATCATGTTCGCCGGCAACTTGCCGGGCGTCACGCAGACGCTGCCGCTGGCCGTCTATCTGGGGCTCGAGAACGGCGACGTCGACTTGTCCGCGGCGCTGGCGGTCGTGCTGGTCACGATCGCGCTGGCGATCGTGGTGCTGGCACGAATGCTCGAACGGCGCAGCGCGTGATCGAGCTGACCGTCAGCAAGGCGCTGCGCGAGTTCGTCCTCGACGTCGAGCTGCGTTTCGACGCCGGCGTCACGCTGCTGGTCGGGCCGAGCGGCGCCGGGAAATCGACGCTGCTGCGCATCGTCGCCGGCCTCGTACGGCCGGACACCGGGCGCGTTGCGCTCGGCGGTCGCGTTCTGCACGACGGCGGCATCGACGTCCCGGCGTTCCGCCGCGACGTGGCGTACCTCTTTCAAGAGTACGCGCTGTTTCCGCATCTCGACGTGCTCGACAACGTGGCGTACGGCTTGGCCGCGCGCGGCGTGCGCCGCGATGCGCGGCGCCGGGTCGCGGCCGAGTGGCTCGACCGGTTCGGGATCGCGCCGCTGGCGAACGCGCGGCCGCGCGCACTGTCGGGCGGCGAGCGCCAGCGCGTGGCGCTCGCGCGCGCGCTGGCCTGGAAGCCGCGCGCCGTCCTGCTCGACGAACCGTTCGCGGCGCTCGACGAGGCGACCCGGGCGCGCGTCCGCGACGAGGTGCGCGCGACGCTGGCGGCGCTCGACGTTCCGGTCGTGCTGGTGACCCACGACGACTCCGACGCGCGCGCGTTCGGCGGACCGTTGGTGCGACTCGACGCGCGGCCGCGTCGGGAACAAAGAGAACGGCGCCGTCTACCTGTGATGGTGCGTACGACGCCGACTCTCGAGGGCATGCTGCAATGTCGTGCTGAAGGCCCCTCGGGCCGGCGGTACCCTGGCGCGCTCGAAGCTAAACCTGGAGGACCGTTTGCGACTCTGTACCTTTCGCGCGAACGGCGCCGCCAAGCTCGGCGCCGAGGGCGCGCGCGGTATCGTCGACCTCCGCGCCGTCGACCCGGCGCTGCCGGCCTCGTTACTCGAGCTGCTGGCGCTCGGCGACTCGGGTCTCGACCGAGCGCGCCGCGCGGTCGAGACGGCGCACGACGAACACACGCTCGCACGCGAGGCCGTGCAACTGCTGGCGCCCGTTCCCAACCCGGCCAAGATCGTGTGCATCGGGCTGAACTACCGCGATCATGCCGCCGAGGTGAAGCTCGAGCTGCCGCAGTCCGTGACCGTCTTCGCGAAGTGGCCCAACACGCTCGTCGGCGACGGCGCGCCGATCGTGATTCCGGCCGAGTCGCACCGGGTCGATTACGAGGCCGAGCTCGCCTTCGTGATCGGCAAGCGCGCGCGCCACGTTGCGGAATCCGATGCGTACGGTGTGATCGCCGGCTACACGTGCTTCAACGACGTCAGCGTGCGCGACTACCAGATGCGAACGTCGCAGTGGACGCTGGGCAAGGTGTTCGACACGCACGGACCGTGCGGCCCGTTTCTGGTGACGACCGACGAGGTGCCGGACCCCCATGCGCTGCGCATCGCCTGCTCGATCGATGGTGAGATGCTGCAAGACTCGTCGACGTCGCAGCTCGTGTTCGGTATTCCGCGCCTGGTTGCCGATCTGACCGCGGTGATGACCCTCGAACCCGGCGACATCGTCGCGACCGGAACGCCGGCCGGAGTCGGCACGTCGCGAACGCCCAAGCGCTGGATCCGGCCGGGCGAACGGGTTCGGGTCGAGATCGAACGGGTCGGACGGCTCGAGAACCCCGCCGTCGCCGCCGCGCGAGGTGGCCCGCGATGACCCGTACCGCGACCACCGTGTGGCTCGACGGCAAGCTGCTCGACGGCGATCAGCTGCGGATCCACGCGCTCACCCACGCGCTCCACTACGGGTCGTCGGTATTCGAGGGGATCCGCGTCTACGCCACGCCGCAAGGTCCGACCATCTTTCGTTTGCGCGAGCATGTCGACCGGCTCGTCGCCGGCGCCGCGACGTACGGGATGGAGCTGAGCTGGGACGCCGACGCACTGGCCGGCGCGATCGTCGAGACGGTCCGCGCCAGCGGGCGCGACGCGGCCTACGTTCGGCCGCTGGCCTATTTCGGCGGCGAGACCGTTCGGCTGAGCCCGGGCAAAGAGTGTCCGGTGCACGTCATGATCGCGGTGCTGCCGTTCGACGGCATCATGCCCGGCTCGGCGGTGCCGTTGTTCCGCGCGACCGTCTCGCCGTTCATGAAGACGCCGTCGCGCGCGTTGCCGTCGACGGTCAAAGCGGGTGGGCACTACACGAACTCGATTCGCGCGCTGGCCGACGCGCAAGCGCGCGGCTTCGACGAGGCGCTGCTGCTCAACGACCGCGGCGACGTCGCCGAGGGTTCGGGTGAGAACGTGTTCGTCGTGCGCGACGGCGTGCTGATCACCAACGACGCCGACGCCGACGTTCTCCCCGGAATCACGCGCGCGAGCGTTCTCGCGCTGGCCCGCGAAGCCGGCGTCACCACCCGCGTCCGCCCGCTCACTCTCGACGATCTCGCCGCGTGCGACGAAGCGTTCTTCACCGGCACCGCCGCCGAGGTCGTGCCGATCGTCCGCATCGACGACCGCGACTTCGGCGGCGAAGGTCCGCTCACCGAGCGCCTGCGCACCACCTACGCCGACGTCGTTCGCGCGCGTCGCCTCGCGCCGGGCCCCTGGCTCGCGACCCTTTCGTCATAGCGCAGGTGTCCGCGAACCTGCGGCGGTACGAGGCCGCATGTTTCGGGTTCGCGCTGGTCTTGCGTTCGCGTTGATGTGCGCGCTTCTGCCCGCCGCTCCGCGGCCGGTCGTCGCCGACGTCCCGGTGCCGCTCGAGTATAAAGCATACGACGGCTGGAACGCGATCCGCACGCCCGAGTTGTCCGACGACGGCCGACGTCTCGCGTATGCGCCGCGCCCGCGGTGGATGAACGGGGTCGACTACCTGCACCGCGGGGAGCGCAACGTGCACCCGCTGTTCGGCGAGCCGGATTGAGTGCGCCGGCGCGGCACGCTCGCGCCCGGGCCGGCATCGCCGCGCTCGTTCTGCTCGCGAGCTGCGCGCACGCGTCCGCACCGGGCGAGCGAATTTTGCGCCTCGCGATCGTCAGCGAGCCGCGCAGCATGGTCCCGATGCTCTCGCAAGGGATTCAGGACAACGAGATCGACCGGCTGATCTACGATCCGCTCATCGCCTGCGACAAGAGCGGACAACCGGTGCCGGCGCTGGCGGCCGTCGTCCCGACGCGAGCGAACGGCGGCATCTCGGCCGACGGTCTGACGGTGACGTATCATTTGAGGCGCGGCGTGCGCTGGCACGACGGAACGCCGTTCACCTCCGCCGACGTCGTGGCGTCATTTCGTGCGGTGATGGATCCGCGCAGCATCGTGCAGTCGCGCCACGGCTACGACGTCGTGTCGTCCGTCGCGGTGCCCGATCCGTACACGGTGCGCTTTCGGCTGCAGCGCCCGTTCGCGCCGTTCGTCGGCACGATCTTCGCCGAGAGCGACGCGCCCTACTACATTGCGCCGGCGCACTTGCTGCGGGCGGGCTCGCTCGCCCAGTCGCCGCTCGGTTCGGCGCCGGTCGGCACCGGCCCGTATCGCTTGGTGCGCTGGTCGCACGCCGACCGGATGGAGCTCGCCGCGAACGATGCCTATTGGAACGGCAAGCCGTCCATCTCTCGCATCGTGATTCGGTTCATCCCCGACGAGAACTCGCAGCTCGTCGCGCTGCGCACCGGCGAGCTCGACGGGATCCTGGTGATCTCCGCCAATGCCGCCGCGGCGGCGCGGACGATCTCACACGTGCGCGTCTCTCAGGCGGCGCTCAACGCGTATTGGGGCGTCATCATGAACACGGCGCGCGGCCCTACCGCCGACGTGCGGGTGCGCCGTGCGCTGGCGGCCGCGATCGACGCGCGCGCCTTCCGCGACAACGTCACCCACGGCTTCTACGCGCCGGCGATCGCCGATCTGCCGGCCATGCTGTGGGCGGCCGACCCGTCGCTGCGCCCGATCGTGTACGACCCCGAACAAGCGCGCAGCCTGCTGGCGCAAGCCGGTTACGGCTCGCGGCATCCGCTCGCCCTCGACCTCGCGATCATCCAGACGTCGCAGACGCATCGCCTGGAGGCGATCGTGGTGCAGGACGAGCTGCGCCGGCTGGGCGTCGAGGTGCGCGTTCACGCGTACCTGCCCAACGTCTACGATGCGCCGGCGTCCCAGGGCGGCATTCTGCCCGGCGGACGATACGATATCGCATTCTACGGCTGGTACGCCGGGATGGACCCGGACGACAGCGGGCAGTTCAGCTGCGACCAGCGGCCGCCCAACGGCTACGACCATTCGTTCTACTGCAGCGCCGCCATGGACGCGGCGCAGCGTGACGCGCTGCGCTTCTCCGACGAGGCCGCGCGCAAGCGCGCCTACGCGCGCATCGAAGCGCTGCTGTTGCGCGACGTTCCGGTCGCGTTTCTCGCCTCGCCGGTCGCGCTCTCCGCGTTGCGCGACGACTTCGGCGGCTTCTCGCCGAGCTTGGTGACGCAGACCGCGAACGCCGAGCGCTGGTGCATCGGCGCCGGGTGCGCCCGTAAAGCTGGGGAGACAACCGAGGGGCCCTAGCGGGCCGGTCTTGGGCGCGGCTCGAACATCGCGGTATGAACCGGCGCTGGTCCGTCGCACTGCTCGCCCTCGTCCTCGGCTCCGCGCCGCTCTCGTCGCACGCCCTCGCCGCCGGCGCTCCCGCGCCGGCCGCGACCGGGAGGCCGGCACCGCAAGCGGCCGTGACGCCGCCGCCGTCGCCGGCCCCCGGTCCGACCGTCGGCGCCACGCCCCGGCCGAGCCGTCGACGCCGCCGCAGAGCGGACCGGTCCGTCCGGCTGCGAGCGGTGGACCGAGCGCGTTCCCGTTCTCCCTGACGCCGGCGCCGGCACAGTCGTACGCGACCTTCGTGAAATCGGCGACGCTGCAGCCGGGCGTCATCGACTTGGTGCGCAAGGACGACGAGCTGTTCTTCGACCTGCGGCCGGAGAACTTCGACAAGACCTACATCGTGCTGCCGTCGATCGAGCGCGGCGTCGGCGGCGGCGCGTTCGCGGGTCGCGTGTACGAGCCGTTCGCGGTGACGTTCAAGCTGGTCGGCAAGCGCGTCTTGTGGATCACGCCCAACACGCGCTACGTCGCCGATCCGGAACCGCGGCCGCGAACTCGCTGGCGATCAGCGTCGCGAACTCGGTGATCCTGTCGACGCCGGTCGTTGCCGAGGACCCCGCCAAGAAGCACATCGTCGTCTCGCCGTCGCTGTTCCTCACCGATTTCGAAGGGATCGGCGTCGACCTCGGCCGCGGCGTGACGCCGCCGTCGTTGCCCGGGCTGCTGGTGCTCGTCGTGCGGCCGACCTTCTCGGTCGACGCGACCAAGTCGTACTATCTGGGCACCAAGGCGTTCCCGCGCAACGACGAGATCAGCGTGAACCTCACCTTCAACGGCCCGGCCAACGCGCTGCCGACCGTGCCCGACGGACGCGGGATCCCGATCGGAATGCACTACAGCGTGGTCGCACCGCCCGAGCGCGATCCGAAGTTCGTCCCGCGCTACGCCGACGATCGGGTCGGCTACTTCATCACGGCGCGCAAGCGGTACGGCAACGATGCGAAAGCCAGCCCGTTCGAGCGGTTCGTCGAGCGCTGGAACCTCGACAACGGGCCGATCACGTTCTACCTGACCAACGAGGTCCCGGCCGAGTACCGCAGCACCGTGCGGCGCGGAATCTTGGCTTGGAACGACGCGTTCGCCAGGATCGGTCATCCCAATGCGATCGTGGTCAAGGACCCGCCGGCCGATCCGAGCTTCGACCCCGACGACGCGCGCTATACGACCGTCCGCTGGATCACGTCGGATCAGTCCGACTTCAGCGCGTACAGCCCGCACGTCAGCGACCCCGATACGGGACAGATCATTCGCGCGACGGTCGTGATCGACGGGGAGTCGCTGCGCTCGATCAAGCGCGGCTACGCCGATCGCGTGCTGCCCGCGCAGCGCGCGCACGATGCCTTTCAACCACCTGTGGCCAGGCTCTCTATGCAACCCGGCGACCCGTTCGGCGCCGCGAGCGCGGGCGACGGCGAAGAGGATTCCGGCGACGGCGGCGTGTGCGCGTTCGAAGAAGGCTCGGTCGCGAAGGCGGCGCTCGGAACGCTGCTGCTGGCCCAGAACCCGCGCGCGACGCCGGCCGACCGCGAGCGCTACGCGCAGGAGTGGCTCTACAGCACCGTCATGCACGAGGTCGGGCACACGCTGGGGCTGCGCCACAACTTCGAAGGTTCGACCGCGTTCAGCTACGCGCAGCTCCACGATCCGGCGTTCACCCGCGCGCACGGCACGACCGGCTCGGTGATGGATTACACGCCGGCCAACATCGCGGCGCCGGGCGAACGCCAAGCCGATTATTTCCCCAACCGCCTGGGGCCGTACGACTACTGGGCGATCGAGTACGGCTACCGCACCTTCCCCAACGTGCGGTCGTCGGCCGACGAGTCCATCCCGCTCTCGCGCATCGCCGGCCGGTCGACCGAGCCCGGGCTGGCCTACGGAACCGACGAGGACGCAACGCCGATCTCGATCGATCCGCGCATCGCGCCGTTCGACCTGTCGAGCGACGCGCTGGCGTACGTGAAGGAGCAGCTGCTGGTCGACGACGACGTCGCCTCGCGGCTGATGCGCCGCTATCCGGGCGACAACCGCTCGTTCCAGGACATTCGCGCCGAACTGGGGACGGTACTCAACGACGAGCTCAACAGCGCCCTGCTGGCGACCAAGTATGTCGGCGGAATCTACACCTCGCGCGCGCATCGCGACGAGCGCGGCGCGCCGCTCCCCTTCGCGTCGGTCCCGCGCGCGCAGCAGCGGCGCGCCTTCGATCTGATCGACCGCTACGTGCTGTCGTCCAACGCCTTCCGCTTCTCGCCCGAGCTGCTCAACGCGGCGGCGCCGACGCGCTACGGCGTGCACTGGGGGGCCAACGGGGTACGGCGCTCCGACTTCCCGATCCGCGAAGTGATCGCCGAGCTGCAGGACGACGCCATTGCCGAGATGTTCTCGCCGGTCAACCTGACGCGCATCGGCGACCAGGAGCTCAAGGTGCGCAAGCCCGGCGACACGATGACGCTGGCCGATCTGTTCGCTTGGACCAACGCCGCGATCTACGACGATCTCGGCCGCCCGACGATCGCGCCGACCCATCGCGAGCTGCAGCGCCGCTTCGCCGACCTGCAGATGGAGATCGTCGCGCTGCCCTCGGCCTTCGCCGACCAGCTCGACCTGCCGCGCGAGACGCAGTCGCTGGCCCGCTACGACCTCATCCGGCTCGCGGCGCGGCTGGGCGGCGCGATCCGGGCGGCTCGCGACGAGGGAACGCGAGCGCACCTCGTCGACCTGCGCGTGCGCGTGGAAGGAGTGCTCGACGCCCACAACGTCCGCGCGATCTGAGCCGCTGATGCGGGCGCGGGACCGCGTGCTCGACCTGGGCGGCGCGGCGCAGGTCATGGGGATCGTGAACGTCAGCCGCGATTCGTTCTACGAGCACGTCTCGTCGGTCGGCGCGGCGGTCGCCGCGGCGCGCACGATGGCCGACGCCGGCGCGGCGGTGATCGATCTGGGCGGGCAGTCGTACGCGGCTGGGAACGGCAGCGTATCGGCGGACGAAGAACGGCGGCGCGTCGTGCCGGCGATGCGCGCGGTGGCCGACGCCCAGCTCGACGTCATGCTGTCGGTCGACACGTATACGGCGTCGGTCGCCGGGGCCGCGCTGGCGGCTGGGGCTCACTTCGTCAACGATTGCAGCGGGTTGTCGGATCCCGTGCTGGCGGAAACGGTCGCCGCGTTCGACGCCGGGCTGGTGGTGATGCACTTGAAGGGACGCCTCAAGGTGCGCGAGCCCGACGCGTGGGTCTACGGCGACGTGATCGGCGAAATCGTCGACTTCTTGTACGAGCGCACCGAGCGCGCCGTCGCGGCGGGCGTGCGGCGCGACGCGATCGTGGTCGATCCCGGGCTCGAGTTCGGCAAGGAGCCGGAGAGCGATTTGGAGATCCTGCGCCGCTTCGGCGAGTTGCGCGCGCTCGGCTATCCCGTCTTGCTGGCCGCCTCGCGCAAGAGCTTCATCGGGCGCATCATCGGCCGCCCTGCCGAAGAGCTGTTGCCGGCGTCGCTCGCGGCGGCCGCGGTCGGGATCATGGCAGGAGCGCGGCTCGTGCGGGCTCACGACGTCGCCGAAACCGTCCAGCTCGCGCGCATGCTGGCCGCCGTGGCGGGCAACCTCCCCGCGCCGCAGGCGGTCTAGAGCCAGCGATGCGCACCGTCTACGTCGGCATCGGCTCCAACCTCGGCGACCGGCAGAGCACGATCTTGGCCGCGCTGCAGCGGCTGCGCAAGCAACGCGCGCGTCGACGAGGTGTCGTCGTATTACGAGACGCCGCCGGCCAACGGCGTCGCCGGGCCGGCGTTCCTCAACGTCGCCGCGAAATTGAGCACCGGGCTCGAACCGGTCGAGCTCGAAGGCTTCCTGCTCGGGATCGAGACCTCGATCGGCCGGCAGACGCGAACGCCGCTCGACGCGCGGCCCATCGACATCGACGTGCTCCTGATCGACGATCTGGTGGCCGATTTCGGGCGGTTCGAAGTCCCGCATCCGTACTTGGCGGCGCGTGCCTTCAACCTGATTCCGCTGGCCGAGATCGCACCGCAGCTGATCGAGCCGCGCAGCGGAAAGACGATCGCCGAGCTGGCGGCGGCGGTGCCGCACGAGGGAATCGGGCGCAAAGCGCGCGCCGTGCACTTCGTCGCCAACCGCCAGGAAGACACGCCCGACGTGCGGCTGTCGCTCAACCGCGTCGGCGTGTCGTCGGTCAAGCACGTCATCCGGCTCGACGTCGGCGGCGCGGAGCGGCAGTTCTACGGCGACTTCACCATGGTCGCCGATCTCGGGCCCGACAAGGCCGGCGTGCACATGTCGCGCTTCGCCGAACTGCTCGAAGCGGCGACGCTCGACGTGCTGGCGCGCAAAGAGCAAACCGTCGCGGGTCGAGGACCTCACCGAGCAGATCGCGCGCGAGATCGTCGGCGTACAAGGCGCGCTGCGCGCCGACGTCCGGCTGCGAGCGGAGTTCGGCCTGGAACGGTGGACGCCGGTGAGCGGCAAACGCACCGAGGAAACCTACACGCTGATCGGGATCGCGCATGCCGACGCCCAGGGCACGCGGCGCATCGTCGGCGTCGAGGCCGAAGGGATGACGGCCTGCCCGTGCGCGCAGCTGATGGTGCGCGAGCACTCGATCCGCGAGCTGCAGGAGGCCGGCTTCAGCGCCGCCGACGCGGTGCGCGCGGTCGACGCGCTGCCGGTCGCCACGCACAACCAGCGCGGTCGCGGCGGCGTCTTCATCGGTGCCGACGCTCCGTTCGCCGACGAGTTGCGGGCCGAGGATTTGGTCGAGATCGTCGAGTCCTCGATGTCGAGCGAGACGTACGACTTGCTCAAGCGTCCCGACGAGTTCTTCATCGTGAACAAGGCGCACCACAACCCGAAGTTCGTCGAGGACGTGGTCCGCGGCATCCTGGCTCGGGCGCTCGACGTCTACGCCGACTTTCCCGACAGCACGTACATCGCCGCGACGCAAGTGAACTACGAGTCGATCCACAAGCACGACGCTTTCGCCGAAGCCTTCGGTCTGTTCAGCGAGTTCCGCCGCGAGCTGCGCGACGGCACGCGCGTCGATGACAAGACCGACCTCGCCGCCTGGCTCGGCACCCGCCCCTCACCGGTGGTGAGCTTGTAGCACGGGCCCTTGCGAGAGACGTGAGACCTGCATCGGCGGCCTCGTAGCGAAAAAGGATGAGTCCCGCTCTGCGAGCGGGACTCGTGCGTTGAAGAAACTTCGATGTCACCCTGGGTTCTCGAAGGGCGAACGATCGAGGCCTGCCGACAACGTAACGCGACGAAACGAGCATGTCGCGGTCACCCTGAGCGGGGCGAAAGGTGACCGCGAATGTGGTGCCGCGATGCTCGCGGTCGTGCTTCGGCGAGCTCAGCATGACGGCGTCCGCGCGGCGATCGTAGCCGCGTGCCGCCTCGCGACAGCCGTGCCCCGCGGTCAAATCACGCGGATGGTGGCCATCATGCCGTTGTCTTCGTGGTCGGCCATGTGGCAGTGGAAGGGGAACGTTCCGCGCACGGCCGGATCGCGAAAGTCGACCAGCACGTCGATTCGTGACGGCCGGATGCGGCCGTGCGGCCCGGCGACTCCCGGCGGGACGTCGGCGACGTCGACCCAGTGCGGATCGCGATTGACCTTGCCGTTCGTCGACTCCACGACGAAGTGCACTTGGTGGATGTGGAAGACGTGCACTTCCAAGCTGGCGTTCTCGATCGTCCACCGCTCCGTCGTGCCCGAGCGCGCGGTGAACATCGGCGCTTGTCCAGGACGATAGTCGACGGCGTTGACGTAGAACCGCCGCGCGTCCTCGCTGAACCGCACCGTGCGCACGACGGCGGGTCGCGGTACGGCGGGGCGCGACCCCGGCCGCGCAGCAAGCCCGACCGGCGCCGCGACGCGCGTCGTTTGACCGCCGCCGCCGTCGTCGTCGAGCTCGCCGAGGATCGCGCCCGGGTTCTCGTCGCCGTTCGGACCAGTGTCGTAGCACAGCGAGTAGAGCAACTGCGGATGCCGCGGGCCGGCGATCACGAACTCCGCGCGGCCTCCCGGCGGGATCATGAGGTGCCAGCGCTGGTCGCTGCCGCGCGCACCGGGATACGTGCCGAGCGGAACACCGTCGCGCGCGACGAGCTGCATCGGCACGCCGGGAACTTGCAGATCGAAGTGCCGGTGGGCCGACGCGTTGAGAACGCGCCACAGCTGGCGCTCGCCGGGGCGAATCCCCAGCGTCGCAGCGGGGATGCCGTTTATGGTCGTCTGCGAGGCGGTCTCGACGCCGCACGGCGCGGCGTACTGGTCGTCCTCGATCGCGGCTCGTGACGTTCGCCGCGATCGGTCTGCGTTTCGCATCGGGCGCGAGCGCGGCGCGCAGCGACGGATCGCGCGGCACGTCGCGCAGTACGATCACGCGCTCGCGCAGACCGGCAACCCGCGCAACGACATCGGCGATTCCCTCGACGACGATCGTCCCCGCCATGCCGTTGCCGATCTCCCAGTTCGTCAGCCCGTGCGGGTGGGGATGATACCAGTAGAGCCCGGGCGGCTGATCGCGGCCGATCCGCACCGTGTAGTCGAACGACTTCCCCGGCTGCACGGTCGTGGCGAGCACGTCGTCGCCCGGCGCGAACGGCGCTACCGACAGACCGTGAAAGTGCAGATTCGAGTCCGACGCCATCCCGAAGCCGCACGTCTGCGGCAGATCGTTCTGGTAGTGCACCCGAATCATGTCGCCCGGCCGCACGCGGATGGTCGGCGCCACCTCGCGGCCCCGCCAGAAGAACGCCGGCCGCCCCGCGTCGTCGAGCCGCCCGACGAGGTCGAGCGCCGCGACCCCGCCGTTGCTGGTCACCTCCGGAATCGCCGGAAGCGGCGGCGCGTTCATGATGCTGGCCGGTACGAGCGCGTGCGCGCCGGCGCGCGCGCAACCGGCGAACGCGAACGCGAGCAGCAGCGGCGCGAGACGTTTCAGGACGAGTAGCAGGGCAGTGGCGCTTGGTTGAAATCGAACGCGTTGAGCAGCGGGCTAGCGCCGGCGTCGCGCGCGTTGAGCGACGGCAAGCCGAAGAGCTTCTCGATGAACGACAGGATCGAGACCGTTTCGTACTGAGTGTGGTCGACGTTGTGCGGCTTGGCGTACGGCGAGATGATGATCGCCGGCACGCGCGTCCCCGGCCCCCACTGGTCGATCTTCGGGGGCGCGACGTGGTCCCAGCGCCCGCCGTTCTCGTCGTACGTGATGACGACGGCGGTGCTCTTCCAGTACGCCGACTTGCACAGCGCGGCGATGTAGCTCTGGACCTTGGCTTCGCCTTCGGCGAGCGCGGCATACCCCGGATGACTGTTGTAGACGCCGGCCGGCTTGACGAAGGCGACTTGCGGCAGCGTCCCGGCGCGCAGGTCGTGGTAGAGCTGCACGTCGTCCTGCAAGTGCGGACTCTCGGCGAGCGCTGTGCCGTCGCCGCCCCAGCGCGCGTAATAGACGAACGGCTGATGGTGCCACTGGAAGCACGGTCCGTCGTCCGGAATCTCGTTGGTCGGGTTGGCCTTGCTGGGCGACGCGCACAGGTTGGCGGCGCTGCGGTCGACGATGGCTTGGGCGAACCTGCCCGAGTACCACTTCCAGCGAATCGACGGCTTGGCGTCGGTCAGCAAATCGCCGATCGTCTTGCTGGACGGCGGGATCGGGTCGAGGAGCTCATCCCGCTTCGATCCCGGCCGCGGCAAGTTCTTCGAGAGGGTCGTGTTGACGACGTAGTACTTCACGCCGGGCTGCGGCCCGGGGACGGTCTGCGGTTTGGGCATCGTGGTGAGATTGCCGTCGTTGAGCGTCTTGGTCGCGGGATCCCAGTAGGCCTCGAACGTCTTGGTGTTGCCGGCCGGAAAGGGCTGGTTCCAGACGGGCGTGCACGCGCAGATCAACCATTGATGGTTGAGATACGACCCGCCGAACGCGCTGTGGAAGAAGTTGTCGGCGAGCGTGTAGTGGCGCGCGATGCGTCCTTCGGGCAGAAGGTCGGCGCGATAGTAGCCCAGCTCGAGTCCGGGATTGCTCGAATATTCGATGAACTTGTCCATCGACCCGTTCGAGGGCTCGAGGTTGCCGTTGTCGATCTGGAGCTGCTCGTGCCAGAAGATGTGCCAGAGATCGCCGGTCTTGGTCGACGGCGGATCGTATCGACCGAGATCGTACGGCTGCACGGGCAACCCGGCCGGAACGTTCTTGTCGGTGACCCAGTTCGCGTCGCCCGGGTTCGAAACGCCTTGCCACCCGCACGGCCACGGTCCGGTCGGGTTGCCCGCCACGATGAGCGCCGGCGGATTGGCGGTCAGCGGGACGGTGTCGGTGGTCCCGCCGATCGGACACTGCAGTTGCACGCCGGCCGACGTTCCGCGCGCGCCGTTCGCACCCGGAAAATATGCGTAGAGCCCGTCGAAGCTCCAGTTCTCTTCATAGATCACGATGACGTGCGTGATCTTCCGTTGCGCTTCGGCGAGCTGCGTAGCACCGGGGCGTGCCGCCGAGGCCCGGGATAGGTTGCCGGCGACGGCGCCGCACAACACGAGGAGTACAAGCCACGTCACTAGCCGCATCAGCGATTGTTCTCCACGGTTTCGGCGCCGGTCTGGAGCAGAGTGTAGCCCGCACTTCCTGCGGGTGTCAATTCTTATGGTTTGCTCAAGGTGGGGTAATCGATCCGTCTCCTCGTATCACGGTCAGCGACATGCGACCGTTGCCCGCGGTCTTCGTTGCGGGGCTGCATCTCCGGTGGGACGGCGTGTGGCAGCGGCCGCACCAGATCTTGTCGCGCGTCGCGCGCACGGTGCCGGTCGTCGTCGTCGAGGAGCCGTTCGCGGCCCATGAGGATCGCGACGACGTTCGGATCGATGGAAGCGTGACGGTCGTGCGGCCGCTGCGCCGGCGCGGCTGGTCGCCGCCGCTGCTCGACGACGCGACGCTGGCGGCGGTTCGCGCCGTCCTGGGCGAGCGCACGCGCGGCGACGCGGCCGACGGAAGGAGCCCCGTCGACGTCTGGCTCTACACGCCGATGCTGCGCGGCCTGATCGACGGGCTCGGCGCGCGTACGATGGTCTACGACGTGATGGACGAGCTGGCGCAGTTCGATTTCGCGCCCGACGGAATCGCCGAAAACGAGCGCGCGCTGCTCGAGCGTGCCGACCTGGTGTTCGCCGGCGGGCGTTCCTTATTTGCCAAGCGCGCCGCGCTGGGCGCGAAGGTGCGGTGCGAGCCCAGCGGGGTCGAGTTCGAGCGCTTCTCGGCCGATGTCGCGCCCCACCCGCTGACGGCGCAGCTGCGCGGGCCGGTCTTCGGCTACACCGGCGTGGTCGACGAGCGGCTCGACCTCGCGCTGATCGCCGCGCTCGCGGACGCAGTCCCCGGCGGCCACGTCGTGCTGGTCGGACCCGTCGTCAAGCTCGATCCCGCCCGCCTGCCGCGACGTCCCAACGTCCACCTGACCGGTGCCGTCCCGTACGACGCGCTGCCCTCGTGGCTGGCGGGTTTTGACGTCGCGCTGATGCCGTTCGCGCGCAACGGCGCGACCGAGTTCCTCTCGCCGACCAAGACGCTCGAGTACTTCGCTGCCGGCAAGCCGGTCGTCTCGACCGGGATCGCCGACGTCGTGGCGGAGTTCGGCAACGCGGTGTACGTCGCCGACGGTGCCGCGGTGTTCGTCGCGGCGGCGCGCGCCGCGCTCGACGCCGCGCCCGAACGCCTGGCGCTCGGCGCCGCGCACGCTCGGACGCGCAGCTGGGACAGAATCGCCGCCCGCATGATCGATGCCGTCGCGTCGCTCTGAGGCCGACCCACTCGACGTGCGGATCGCGTTCCGGTTCTTGCGCGGCCTCGCGCGCAACAACGACCGAACCTGGTTTCACGCCAACCGCACGGCATGGGACGGGCACGTGCGCCACGCGTTCGAGGATCTGGTCACGATGCTTCTTCTCGACGGCGCGCGCGCCGACGACCGGCTCGCGAACGCGGACCCGCGCGCGTGTCTGTTCCGGCTGGCCAACGACACGCGCTTCCACACCGGACGGCAGCCGTACAAGCCGTGGCTGTCGGCCTGGATGTCGCCGGGCGGCAAGAACGGCGCGTTCGCCGGCTACTACGTGCACCTCGCGCCGGGCGACTCGCACTTCTCGGCCGGAATCTACGTGCCGGAGAAACCGGCCATTCACGCGTTGCGCACCACGTTCGCCGACGACGGCCCCGACGCGCGCACGTTCGACCGCATCCTCGGGGCGAAAGCGATGCGGCCGTACCTGCCGCTCGACACCGAGCCGCTGCGCGTGACGCCGCGCGGCTTCCTCAAGGCGCACCCGCGGCTGCCGCTCATCCGCGCGCGCAACTATCTCGTGCGGCGCGACGTCTCCGACCGCGAGCTCCACGAGCGCGGCGCGTTCGCGGTATTCCGCGACGCGATGCGCGCGACCGCGCCGTTCGTGCGCTGGATCGACGCGCGCGCGACGATCGCTCGCGACCGTGACGACGAGAACGTCAGCTGGGAGTGACGGCCACCCGTTCGAGCTCACGAATGCGCGACTTCAGCGAGGGGTGAGAACCGAACAGCAGCTCGGCCCAGCGCGGCGGATCGAAGTCGGCCAGGTTCTGCTCGCCGAGGCGGCTCAGCGCGCGCACACCGGCCGCGGCATCGTTCGTGGCCTGCAGAGCGAACCGGTCGGCGCGCCGCTCGATGGCGCGCGAGGCGGCGTTCGCGGCCGGCACGAGTGCGAACTGCACCAGCGTCGCGTAGAACGCGAGCCGCGCGCCCTGCGCCGGCGAGTCGAGCCCGCGCCGCGTCGTCGCGCGCAGCAGCGCGTCGCCGGCGAGCAGCGTCACGCCGACCAGCCCCGTGCCGAGCGCGATCCCCAGCCACGGATCGCGCCGCACGTAGTGTCCCAGCTCGTGCGCGACGACGAACAGCGTCTCGTCGTCCGGAAACGCGGTCACCAGCGTGTCGCCGAGCACGATGCGCTCGGTGCCCAGCACGCCGGTGACGAACGCGTTCGCCTTTTTCGTCTGCCGGCTCATGTCGAAGCGCAGGATCGCGGCGTCGCCCGCTCCGTAGCGCGCGGCGAGCTCACGGATGCGCCGTTCGAGCTCGCCGGTCACCGGCTCGTAGCGGTTGAACAGCGGCATCACGAACGTCGGCGCGACGATCGTGGCGAACGCCAGCAGCGGCGGCGTCGCGGCGATCGCGATCAGCGGCCAGCGCCGCGGCGCGCGAACGACGATCGCGTCGGCCAGCGCGACCAGCACAGCGGTCACGACGGCGCCGACCGCGAGGCCCTTCGCCTGATCGGCGAGCCAGTCGCGCGCGCTTTGATCCGACGTGCCGTAGCTTCGCTCGCGTACGTAGCCCTCGACGAAATCGCTGCCGAGGTCGCGCAGCGCGTCGGCGACGAGCAGCACGAGCGCGAATGCCGGCGCCCGCAGCGGCCGCGGCAGCGGGCGCAGCGCGCGATCGAGCGGGCCGCCCAATAGGAACGCCGTCGTTGCGACCGCCGCCACCGCGCGCGCGGCTCCCGCCAGCATCAGGGCGCGCTGTTCCGCCGCATACCGCTTCGGGTCGCATTGCGCGCGCACCGGATACGGCCGTCGCAGATCCCGCAGCGCCTGCACCGCGCGGACCGTAGCGTAGCCGAGCGCGAATCCCGCCGCCGCACCAACCGCGCTCCTGCGCACCGTCGCACCGCCGAACACCTCGCCCCTGTACCCAACTCAGTCGCCGTGATGCCGAAGGGCGACCGAACGACCGCAGCCGAACCATGGCGACTCCGATGACGAACAGCATCCATTGCGTAGCGGTCTCCGATACGCACAACCGTGCCGAAGGGGTCGCGATCCCCGACGGTGACGTGCTGCTGCACGCCGGCGATCTCACCATGCAGGGCTCGTGGGCCGAGCTCGAGCGCGCGGCACGGTGGCTGGGAACGCTGCAGCACCGGTTTCGCGCGATCGTCGCGATTCCGGGGAACCACGACTTCGGCATCGAGGAGGATCCCGCGGCGAGCCGCGCGCTCTTCGCCGCCAACGGCGTGACCCTGCTGATCGACGAACCTGCCGTCGTTGAGGGGATGCACGTCTACGGTTCGCCGTGGCAGCCGTGGTTCTACGACTGGGCGTACAACTTTCCGCAGGACGACGGGGGCGCGTACGCGCGTCGTATCTGGTCGGCGATTCCGCCCCGGACCGACGTCCTCATCACCCACGGTCCGCCGCAGGGCATCCTCGACAAGACGTTCGGCGGCGAGGACACTCGCGTGGGTTGTCCTTGGCTGTTGGAAGCGGTCCGAGAACGGTCGGAGCGGCTTCAGGTCCACCTGTTCGGCCACATCCACGAAGCCTACGGCCGGGTGGAACGAGACGGCGTCCTGTTCGTCAATGCCTCGACCTGCGACCGCCCGCGCTACGCCCCAGTCCAACCCCCAATGGAGTTCGACGTGCTGGTCCCCGAACAGGAGGACTGATCCGGAGACCGGCACGCAGGCTGCGGATCGACCCTGAGCTCCGCTCAGGGTCGAACGTCACAGCTACCCGGTTTCAGGTATGGCAGCGGCCGCGCACGGACCGTAGCCTGGGGCCACACCACGTCAATGGAGGGATAAGGGTCGTGGCAGCGTTTCGGTATCTGTGCGAGCGGCTCGGCCGGGTAGACCGTGTTTCGCTTCGGATTCCCCGGGTCGAGGAGGGTCCGGGCGACGTCGCCGTTCGTTGGCGGTGCGGCTGCTCGGCGGCAGGCGAGACCTTGCGGTCGGTCACGTTGCGCGCCTGCGCGAAGCATGCCGCTCAGGAGGCCGAGGCGAGAGCGCGCGCGCTCGCGCCGCGCGAGGGATTGCTCTAACCGCCCCAGCGCCTCCGACGGAGGCCGCTCGGCGCACGTCGCTCGAAGGCTCGCCTCGTGGAGAACCTCGATGCGGCGTTCTGGGACGAACGGTATCGTTCGCGGGACGAGCCCTGGTCGGACGACATCAACGATCGCGTCGCCGATGCGGTCGCCGGCGTGGAGCCGGGGCGCGCGCTCGATGCCGGGTGCGGCGAAGGCGCGGACGCCATCTGGCTGGCCGAGCATGGGTGGGACGTCACCGCAGCGGACATCTCCAGCGTGGCGCTCGAGCGAGGCCGAGCCAACGACGCCACCGGCCGCGTGAAGTGGCTGCAGGCGGATCTCCTCGTATGGGAGCCCGTCGCCGCGGCGTACGATCTCATCACCGCGCACTTCGTCCACTTCCCCAGACCGCAGCGAGAGATCGTGTTTCGCCGGCTGGCCGCTGCGGTGCGGCCGCGTGGTACGCTGCTGATCGTCGGGCATCACCCGTCCGATCTCCAGACGACGGCGCGCCGGCCGCCGCTGCCGGAGGTGTTCTACACCGCGGACGAGATCGCGGCGTTGCTCGAGCCGGGCGACTGGGAGATCGTCGATGCCGGCGCGTTCGCGCGCAGCGCGACCGACCCCGACGGACGCCCGATCACCGTCCACGACACGGTCCTGCGCGCGCGCCGCCGGTCAGAGTAGGTCGGCAGCGCGCCGCGCGATCCCGTCGGCGAAGCGCTCCGGGCGCAGCGGCGCGATGTCGAACGAGCTCGCATTTCCGTCGATGAGCAGCTCGGCCAGCAGCGCGCCGAGCACGGGCGCGTGCATGACGCCGTGTCCGGAGGAGCCGTTGACGAGAAAGAAGTTGGGGACGCCGGGTGCCGCGCCGAGGATCGCGCGGCCGTCGGGCGACATCTCGTAGAGTCCCGCCCAGCACGCGTCGCGATCGATCTCGGCGCCCGCGAGAGCCGGTACGCGCGCTCGCGCGAGACGCGTCACCTCGTCGATCCACGCCGGTTCGACGGCCGTGTCGAAGGGGTCTAATGCGCCGGGCGAGGGCAGCAGTAACAACACGCGCCCTTCGCGCACGCGCAGATGAAAGCCGTCGCCGGAATAGATCGTCATCGGCATCGTCGCCGGCAATGCATCGGTCGGAACCGTCACCGCGACTTGCCTGCGCAGCGGCGCCACCGGCAGCTCGATGCCGGCCAACGCAGCCACGTGCGCGGCCCACGGTCCCGCGGCGTTCACGACGCGGTCGACGGCGAGCTCGTCGCGCGCGGTGCACACGGTCGTGATGCGCCCGTCGCGCGCGCGCGCGAAATCGACGACCTCGGCATCCCACTCGAAGCGCGCCCCGAGCCGTTCGGCCGCGCGGCGGTAGCCGTCGAGCATCTGCAGCGGCCGGATGAAGCCGTCGCTCGGACAATGCGTTCCTCCGACGATCCCGTCGCGGCGAACGTGCGGGTTGACCTCGGCGATCGCATCGAGATCGACTTCGACCGCGTCGTCGACGCCGTTCGCCCGCTGAACGGCTAACGCGTCGCGCAACGCGTCGTGCTGCGCACGGTCCTCGGCCAGCCAGAGATAACCGGCTGCGACGTAACCGCAGTCACCGCCGGTTTCGTCGGCGAAGCGGCGCAGCTTCTCGCGCGCCAGCAGCGACAGCCGCACCTCGGTCGACTCGGGGAACTGAACGCGGAATCCACCCGTCGCGCGTCCCGTGCTGCCCGCGCCGGGCGACGTCGCTCGGTCGAGCACGACGACGTCGCGGACGCCGCGCGCCGCGAGATGATACGCAACGCTCGCGCCGACGACCCCGCCGCCGACGATCGCGCACGCCGCCGAACGGCTCAAATCAGCGAGATCGTCTCGGCCGGCTTCGCCGGGCGTTGCGCCATCACGGCCTGAAGACGCTCGGCCAGCACGTCGATCACCGGATGATCGATCTCCTCGACCCGGCCGTTGTCGGCCAGCGCGACCAGATTCGGATCGATCGGCAAGCGCGCCAGCATCGGCGCGCCGGCCAGCTCGGCGACCTCGTCGGCGTACGACGGGCCGAACACGTCGTACCGCACGCCGGTGTCGGGGGCGACGAAGTACGACATGTTCTCGACGACCCCGACGATCGGCTTGTTGAGCTGGCGCACGAGGTTCGCGGCCTTGCGCACGATCATCGTCGCCAAACGCTGAGGCATGGTGACGAGCACGATGCCGTCGACCGCGAGCGACTGCAGCACGGTCAGCGGCGCGTCCGACGTGCCGGGCGGCAAGTCGATGAGCAGGTAATCGAGATCCGACCACAGCGCCTGCTCGTAGAACTGCCGGATCACGCCCGACAGGATCGGACCGCGCCAGATCATGGCCGTGTCTTCCTTGTCGGTGAGCAGGTTCGAGCTGACGATCTCGATCGCCGAGCGCGACACGGCCGGCACCATGAGCGGCTTGGGCTGCTGACCGGGCGGCGTCGACGGATCGGGCTCGAGCCCGAGCGGTTGCCGAAGACCGAACAGCCGCGGGATCGAAGGTCCGGTGATGTCGGCGTCGAGGATGCCGACCTTCTGGTGCGCGCGGCGCAGGCCGACCGCGAGCAGCGCGGTGGTCAGCGACTTGCCGACGCCGCCCTTGCCCGACATGACCGGCACGACGTACGTGAACTTCGCGCGGCGGTTGAACTCGCCGGGCGCGCGGCGGCGCGGCGTCTTGTCCTCGTTCATGATCGTCGGCACGCGTCCCGACAAGCGCGCCTGAACGAGTGCGGCGACAATCGGCTCGACCCGCAGACCGTGGGCGTTCGCACCTTGGGCGATCGTCTCGTACTTGTTGACGCCGCAGCCGGCGCAGTGCAGCCCGAACTGGGTGAGGACGTCTTCGGCGATCGGCAGATCGGCGACGAGCTCGCGGATGTTGGTTTCGGGCATGATCTCGAGCTGGGCGGCCATGAAGCGGAAGCGACCTTTACCGGCGGAGGCGAGTGCGCGAAACGACAGACTTCGCGAGCGACCGCGGCCGTCCCGGTGCCACGCTGTCGTCGGGGCAGGCCGACCGGCCTGACGCCAACGCTGCGATCACCTGCGCCGACGTGCTGCTAGGAACGTTGCCCGCTTGCTTAGAACCTGCCGCCGAAGAGCAACGCCCAGCTTGGACTGGAGGCGCGCATGTCTGAACCATTCCTCGGTGAGATTCGGATGTTCGGCTTCAACTTTGCACCCGTCGGATGGGCGATGTGCAACGGGCAATTGCTTTTGATCAGCCAGAACGACGCCCTCTTCAGCCTGCTTGGAACCTACTACGGTGGAAACGGCACGACCACGTTCGCTTTGCCGGACTGTCGCAGCCGCGTTCCCATCCACCAGGGACAGGGATCCGGGCTCTCACCCTATACCGTCGGCCAACGTGGCGGAGTCGAGACCGTCCCGCTCACGGTGCAGCAGGTCGCGGCGCACTCGCATCTGGTGTATGCCGACGGCGACGTCGGAAGCAACAACACGGCGAGCCCGAGCGGCAATGCCTTAGCGACGTTCGTCGCCGGGAACAACATCTATGCGACCGCTGCGGGGATCATGAAAGCGGTCACCATGAACCCTCTCATGGTTGCGACGGCCGGTGGCGGCCAACCGCATAATAACATCCAGCCCTACCTCGCCCTGACCTTCTGCATCGCTCTCCAGGGCATCTTCCCGAGCCGCAACTGACATGACGTCACCGACGCGCGCCGCCTTCTTGGCAGCGGGCGCCGCCGCGCTGGCCGGCTGCGCAAAGAATCGCGGTTCCGGGATCCTTCCCGGGCTCTCGCCGTCGGCGAAAGAACGCGCGACCAGCGCGACGCCGGCATTGCCGATCCCCCAAGCCGTGCTGATGTCGCCGATCGTGGGAGAGGCGCGGCGGTACGACGGCGCGGTCGCACCGGCCGGATGGATCAAACTCGAGGGCCAGCGTCTACCGGTCGGCAATTATCGCCAGCTCGTTGCGATCCTCGGTAAGGGCGGCTCGCATGACGCTGCAACCTTCCTGCTGCCGGCAGCCAAACTGGGCTGGATCGTTGCCGTCGCAGGCACCTACCCCAGCAGCGCACGCGCGCTCGAATCGCTGCATCGCGGCGCCCGCATGAAGCTGGACGTCTCCGTAGACGGCGCGGAAGTGTACCCGGCGCCGCTAGCGATGGTGCTTCCCGAGCCGGCAGGGCCGAAGGTCGACCCCTGGTATCCCGGCACGGCCCCCACTCCCGAACAGATCGAAGCTGCGCGCCGCACCGCAATGGAAGCTGCGCTCGAGCCGCGGACCGAGCAATATCATGGCACCCCGAACGCGATCTCACAGTAGAGGCAGCGCGCGACGCAGGCGTGCACGAGGAAGCTAGTAGAAGCGCTATACCCCAGGCCTCGCGGTGACCGTTTGCGCTTGCAATCGTGCGTTCTCTCGGATTTGCCGTAGCGCGGCCTCACGAATTCTCTGGGTCGCGTCGTCCCGCCGATATAGTGTTCCCGCCTCTAGACTGGATGGACACGGTGCCATGGGGATGACAATATCATCTTTGTCGTCAACCGCCTTCAACCACAGCGCTTCGAGATGCATCCCCGGGGCGCGTAGAATACGAGGCGAGCGGGGCTTCCCCTCGTCGATTCGGGAGCGCACCTCTTGCAGCAGCCGGACCGTCTGACGAACGAATGGTCCGCGGTTCTGAGAGGGCGCGCTGAATGTCGCCGGATTCTCGAGCTGGTAGGATTCGTCAGCTCGCAGGTCGCCCTTATGCCTCACGATCTGCCGCCATCCGATTGCGCGAGCAGCCCCGAGATCGCCGTCGACGAGCGACCGAAGGTCCGCATAGTAGATTTCGTGCGGCGGTGTGGTGAGCCTCGCAGCGTGGCCTGGCATTTTCTGTGCGACGCCGTTACGAGGTTGAGCCGGCCAGCGCCTGGATGGCGGCGGCTGGTGCCGACCCGAAATCGAGTGCAGCATTTGGGGGATTGGAAAACGTCTGCAGTCGAAAACTTGCAGACCAGGTACCGTTTCCGCGGTACTTCGTGCAAAACGTGTCATACGGCTGATCGGTTGGCCCGTGCTGCGGGTCGCAGATATGGAGATAATCTCGTGACGAGGATGCTGCCGAAATAACAACGTAATGACCTGTGCCGTCAAAGTCGACGCGAGCCGCGACTGGATTTCCAGCCTTGAGTTCTTGCAAGATGTCCTCGATCGTGAGCACGCCGGGCACCGGAAAGTTTAGATTCCTTGTAGCGGAAAGTGCGTCTTCCAGGTTCTGCTGGACGTTGCAATTCGGGTCTTTAGGGCAGCAATTCGTGGCGCCTGGAATGACTGCGGTCGCAAGAGTGCACTGAGACCATGGGCTATGTTGAGGATCGAACCAATGCGAGACGCTCGTAGCCGTCGCGGCCCAGCACCATTGATCTTGTTGCTGATCCTGCATAGTGAACGCTATTGTCTGATCCCACTCGGACATGCGACCTTTCTCCGAACTAGACGCCGCGGCGCAATAGACTAATGCTTGGGCGCTGTGCCCTGCCCCGGCGTAGCGCTGTCAGGCTGAGCACCAGGTTTGGCTTGCGTCGTAGGATTCGCAGTACTCGGCGTTGCCTTACTCTTGCCGCTCTCACTGGGGAAGATTGGAATACTAAGCGCATAACCGATACGGTTGACCGCATGCGTGAACGTTGAGACCGTCGTTCCTTTCGGTACGATCTCGTAAGGCGAATATCCGTTCAGAAGCAGCGTGTCGGCGCGGAAAATACCAGCGCTGAGATAGAGCGACTGGTGCAGCGAGAGGCTCAGTCCCGCAAAGCCGCTGACCAGTTGTTGCTGAGACGCCGTCATTGCAAAGGTTGCATGTAAAGCTAGGGGCTCTGCGATGGGCGTCAGGCGATAGTGAACCATCTCAGTCATGAGAAATGGACGGCCGTTGTCTTGGCGATCTGGTTGCACTTGAGTCGAGGCCGCGCCTGCCACCACCGTCGTTCCGGCCTTCCACGTGGTGTTCGGAATATTGCTGAACCCAATGCCGTGCGTTGACGTCAGCCGACTGGGACCAACAGAAACGAAAATGTCTCGCTTGAACATGGCGGCCGCGGTGGCATTGCTTTGTGGAGAAGAGCCTTGTGAACCGTTACTTTGCGCGGAGGCAGGCTTTGCGTTTCCTCTCGAAGACGCCGGCGTCGTGGCAGCACTGGGCGAGCTTGTCGACGGGATAGTGCCGGGACGGCTTCCAGCAGCAGCGGTCGACGTTGATCCCGTCGGCGTGGACGCCGATGACACAACAGTTGCTGTCGTTGCGTTGTTAGCGGATGAAGTCCCGTTCAATGAAGTGACGAGGGTACGGTCAATAGCGACAAACGAAACGGTTGCGTTATCGGCGGATGGCCCAGTTGGGCACCGAATGGCCACCGGTGCGAGAGTAAAGTCGCCTACCTGAACGTCTTGGAGGATGGGTTGCCACGCCTGGAGCGCTCTCAGCGTAACATTGATCGAATTCGTCGGATCATCTGGGGCTTGCTGAAGGGCGGTTATCTCCTTTTGAAGATCGGCGGCAACGGATTTCGAGGACGCGTCGCTCCCCGAAGCTGCGGCCGCTAGGCGAACATACTTGACCGCTTCATTGATCGGCGTAGATGGCCATTGAAGATTCGTACCTTGACTGGCGATGCGCGCAGCTACAGAGTGAGACGTTGCGACAATGTCACTCAGCGGAGCCGTCGATTTATCCGCCCTGACGACGAGTTGCTGGATTGCGGTAGCGTCTTGCGCGATAAAGCCACGGAGCGCCGCGACAGCGTTTTCCGCGTCCTCAGTTTTCTGGATCGCCGTTTGCAGAGCTGTCGCACCACTGACCGCTGGCACCCCGCCGCCTTTTTGGGCGGTCCCCGTCGCTTGGCCGAGGTCCCCGAACGGGTTGACGTCAGTCGGCAAACTATAGTTGTGGATGACGACGACTTGTGCGGAGGCGTAACGAAGTGCATTGTAGCGAACGATGACGGTCGCCGGGCAGGTAAACTGCTCATTCTGATCCGGCGTAGCCGGATCGATGAATACCGACGTCTCCGATGCGGCTTGTGCCGCGACCGGGACATGGAAAACGACGGCCGCGAATGCCGTGGACAGCAGCGCCATAGAACGCATAAGACTGAACCCCCTTCAGACAGTCGCGAGTGGTTCCGCGCTCGGTCTGGATGTCCTGCGTCTTAGCCGATAGTTCGCCAGCTTTGGCTCCCAAAGAAAGGGGGGAAAAAACCGAATGAGCGAAATCGCGCAGTCCCGCCCCCGGCGCGCTCACGCCGTAGTTTTCCGCCATCCATGAGGCTTCCGAGATGAACGGTTTAGCGGCTGCGGACGATGAGGACGGCGATGAGGAACAGGAGGGCGATGAGGCCTAGGCCCGTCGCCGCCGGCGCGGTGACGAGGCCCAGGACGATGCCGGTGAGGGCGACGCCGATCCAGAACGGTGCGGGCGAGTGGGTGACATACGTGCCGACGTGTTCGCCGGCGGCTTCCTGCATCGTCGCGTTGGGATTGTCGGCGTAGAGATTCGCGTCGCGCTCGGCGAGGAACATGTAGATGGCGACGGTCGCCAGCGCGGCGGTCATGAAACCCAGCAGCATCGTGCCGGCCGGCTCGCGCGCGATGAACCAATATGAGGCCGCGAGCGTCGCGGTGAACAGCGCCGCTACGATGAACACGCCGCGCGCGGTGGTCACGAGCCCTCCGAGCTCGCGCTCGTCGCGGGCCGCGAGTGCCGCAGATCCCACAGCGGGCGCGGCGACCGAATCGGTGGGAGCGATGCGAAGTTGTGCTCCGGCGGGGGCGAGCTGGTGGCCCACTCGAGCGTGTTCGCGTTCCAGGGGTTGTCGCCGGCGGGAACGCGCCGGCGCGCCGAGACGATCACGTTGGCGACGAAGATGAGCGCGCCGATGAATACGAGATATGACCCGGCCGTTGCGACGAGGTTGAGCGCCGGCAGATCGCCCGCGTCGGGATAGGTGTACACGCGGCGCGCCATGCCGAACAGGCCCATGAAGAACATCGGCATGAACGTGACGTTGAAGCCGATGAAGGTGAACCAGAAGCAGATCTTCCCCAGTCGCTCGTCGAGCATCCAGCCGTACGCCTTGGGCCACCAGTAGAAGAGCGCTCCGAGCAGCGCGAACATGCTGCCGCCGCCGATCGCGTAGTGGAAGTGCGCGACGACGAAGTACGAGTCTTGGGCCTGAAAATCGACCGGCGGCGAGGCCACCATGACGCCGGTCACCCCGCCGACCAGGAAGTTCACCAAGAATCCGACCGCGAACAGCATCGCCGTGGGATAGCGGATCGCGCCGCCCCACATCGTGCAGATCCAGTTGAAGAACTTGATCCCCGTCGGGACCGCGATCAGAAACGAGACGAAGCTGAAGAACGGGTTGTTCACCGCGCCGGTGGTAAACATGTGATGCGCCCAGACGCCCATCGATAGGCCGGCGATCGCGAACGCCGACAGGACCATCCCCGTATAACCGAACATCGGGCGGCCCGAGAACGTCGAGATGATCTCGCTGACGATCCCGAAGAACGGCAGGATCAGCACGTACACCTCGGGATGGCCGAAGAACCAGAACAAGTGCTGGTACAGCACCGCGCTGCCGCCGAAGGCCGGGTCGAAGACGTGACCACCCAGCCGGCGGTCGACGAACAGCAGCAGCAGCGTCGCCGTCAGCGACGGGAATGCCATGAAGATCAGCAGGGCCGTCGCGATCATCTCCCAAGTGAAGATGGGCAGCCGCCACATCGTCATCCCCGGCGCGCGAAAGATGAACGCCGTCGTCACGAAGTTGAGCGAGGTGAGGATCGACGCGACCGAGACCAGCGCGATCCCGACGATCCAGAAGTCCTGGCCCAGGCCGGTCGAGACCGTGATCTCCGATAGCGGCACGTACGAGGTCCAGCCCGCCGCGGCTGCACCGTCGTTGGTCGCGGCGCCGGCGAAGACGATCAGCCCGCCGAACAGGAACATCCAGTACGACGTCGCGTTGAGCCGCGGGAAGGCCATGTCGGGCGCGCCGATCTGCAGCGGGATCAGATAATTCGCCAGGCCCAGCCCGAATGGCGCGATCACCAGGAAGATCATCGCCGTTCCGTGCAGCGTGAACACCTGGTTGTACGTGTGCGGGTCGAGCATCGTCTGGCCCGGCCGCGAGAGCTGCGCGCGAATCGCCATCGCGAGCAGGCCGGCGACGGTCATGAACAGGAGCGTCGTCCCCATGTAGAGGATGCCGACCCGCTTGTGATCGGTAGTCGTGATCCACGACAGGATGTCGTGGCGCTCGGGCGGCGTGACCCGCTCGGCGGCGACGGCGGCGCTCATTGGGTCGCCTCGAAGGCCAGCCAGCGCTGGTACTCCGCCGGCGATACGATTCGCACGCGAAAGGTCATGATCGCGTGGTCGAGACCGCAGAACTCACCGCAGCGGCCGAGATACGTCCCCGGCTTCGACGGGGTGAGATCGAACGTCGTCAGCCGGCCGGGGATCGCGTCGCGCTTGAAGAGCATGTCGGGCACCCAAAACGCGTGCACGACGTCGCTCGACGTCAGCGTGAGCGCGACCGTCTGTCCGATCGGCAGCACCATCTCCGGCGGCGCCTGCGCCGTACCGTTGATCGACGGCCCACCCTGGTAGTGAAACGTCCATCCCCAGCGAAAGGCGTTGACGGCGACCTGCACGGCGGGTTTCGCCGAGACCTGTTCGACGTCGCTCTCGACATGATACGTCACGCCGAACAGCGCGATGACGAAGACCAGCGGCGCGATCGTCCAGCCGACCTCGAGCGCCGTGTTGTTCTCCTTTTGCGAGCGTGGTTCCGGGTTGCGTTCCGTGCGGCGAAAACGCAGCGCGGCGAACGCGATGAGCGCCCACACGAGCAGCGCGACCGCGAGCGCCGAGTAGGTGAAGATCTTCCAGTCGTCCGCAAGGGCCTGCGACTGCACTGAGCCCAGCGCAGGCCATGTCGGAGGATACACGCCGCTATGCTACCCGGTTTACGGCACCCCCACCCGGGTAGGGTGAGACCATGCGATCCGTCGCCATCCGAGCGCATCCGCTCGTGTTCGGCACCATCGTGTTCCTCGCGTCGGAGTCGATGGTCTTCGCCGCGTTGCTCGCCGCGTATTACGATTTGCGCGGCGGAACGGCTGCTTGGCCGCCGTCCGGCGTGCAGCTCGACGCGACGGGGATGGCGGTGGGAACGCTGCTGCTGGGGATCGGCAGCGTGACGATGGCCGTCGCGCAAGCCGCCGCGACGCGCGGCAACCGTGTCGTCGCGCGTCTCATGCTGATCCTCACCATCCTGGCCGCGTTCGGCTTCCTGGGCCTCGAGTGGATGGACTGGAGCAGCGCCAACTTCCACATCGACGGCGTCGCCTACGCGACGATTTACTACGCGCTCACCGGCACGCATTTCGCGCACGTGCTGGCCGGCGTCGTGCTGCTGGCGGCGGTCGCCATCTTCCTGAGCCGGCCGGCGTTCACGCGCGAGCACCACGCCGGCGTCGAAGCGGTGGCGTACTACTGGCACTTCGTGTTCGTCGTCTGGCTCGCGCTGTACGCGACGATCTTCTTGGTGCGATGAGGGTCGCGTTCTTCTTGCTGCTCGCTATCGCGGGCGCGCTCGGCGCAACCGCCGCGGCGTGGATCGGTGCGCAGCCGGTGCTGCTGGCCGGCGCGCTCGTCATCGCGTTCCTCGGACTCGCCGGCGCGGCCGGCGCGGCGGCGCTGGCGCTGCACGCGCCCGACGACCTGCGCGAGCCGCGCGAACCGCGCGGTCCGTCGGCGCCGTCGCCGTTCCCCGACGACGGGATCAGCCGACCCGCGTTCGGGCGGCTCTGGCTGGGCGCGCTCGGCGCGTTCGGGATCCTCGGCCTCGTCCCGCTGATCTCGCTGGCACGCAAGCCCGGACGGCGCCTCGTCACCGGCTGGCGCGCCGGCGTGCGCCTCGTCGACGAGAACGCGCGCCCGATCGCGCTCGACCGGCTGGTGGACGGTTCGGTGGAGACGGTATTCCCGCAGGGCGGCATCGGGCTGGCCGAAGCTGCGGCGATGCTGATTCGGGTCGATCCCGGACTGCTGAGCGCCGCGGGCGAGAGCGGTCCGAACGCACCTGGGGGGTACGTCGCGTTCTCAAAGATTTGCACGCATGCCGGCTGTCCGGTCGCCATTTACCGGCGCGCATCGCACGAGCTGTACTGCCCGTGCCATCAGTCGCGCTTCGACGTGCTGCGCGGGGCGAAGAACATCTCGGGGCCCGCGCCGCGGCCGCTGCCGCAGCTCGCGCTCGACGTCGACGCGCAAGGATACCTCGTGGCGCGGGGTGACTTCGGCGCGCCGGTCGGCCCCGACGACTGGGATCGCGTGTCGTGATCGTTGGGCGCGCCGTCCGCTGGCTCGACGACCGGCTGGGCACGAATGCCGGCGCGCGCTACCTGCTGGCCAAGATCTATCCCGATCACTGGTCGTTCTATCTCGGCGAGTTCGCGCTGTACTTTTTCATCACCCTGGTCGCGACGGGAATCTGGCTGACGTTCGCGTTCGACGCCAGCTCGCAGGGCGCGTACGGCTCGGTGCTCGAGTTGACGAACCGCTCGCATCCGATCGGCTACGTGATCCGCCAGATCCATCACTGGTCGGCCGACTGCTTCGTCGCGGCGATCATCGTGCACATGAGCCGCATCTTTTTCACCGGCGCCTTCCGCCGGCCGCGCGAGCTCAACTGGATGATCGGATTGACGATGCTCGTGCTGTCGTCGCTCACCGGTTTCACCGGTTACTCGCTGCCCGGCGATCTGCTGTCGGGAACGGGACTGCGGATCTCGGAGAGCATCGCGCTGTCAATGCCGTTGATCGGCCGCTGGGGGGCGGCGGTGCTCAACGGCGGCGACTCCTATCCCGGCCCGCTGCTCGGCCAGCACCTGTACACGCTGCACGTCTATCTCTTGCCGGTGGCGATCGCGGCGCTGCTCTCCCTTCACCTTGGGCTGCTGATCTATCAGAAGCACACCCAGTTCGAGCGCGATCCCGAGCACGTCGTCGGGCGGCGGTTCTGGCCGGACTACCTGCTGCGCACCGTCGCGGTGTTCGGCTCGACACTCGCCGTGCTCGCGCTGCTGGCGGCGCTCGTCGAACTCAACCCGGTCGAGGATTTCGGGCCGTATCAGCCGTGGATCGCCGCCAACGGTTCGGTGCCCGACTGGTACACCGCGTTTCTCGAAGGCGCCTTGCGGCTTGGACCCTCCGCGGAGATCCACATCTTCGGGCATCCGATCCCGCCGGTGTTCTGGCCGGGCGTCGTGCTGCCGCTGCTTGCCTTCGGGCTGCTGCTGTTGTGGCCGTTCATCGAGAAGTGGCTGACCCACGACGACGCGACGCACCACGTGCTCGACCTGCCGACGCAGTCGCCGCTGCGGATCGCCGTCGGCGGCGCGCTGATCTTCGAGGGGGTTCTGCTCACCTTGGCGGCGGCCGACGACCAGACCGCCGCCACGCTGCACCTGCGGCTCGAGACGCTGGTGTGGGTGTACCGCATCCTGTTCTTGGTAGGACCGTTCGTGGTGGGCTGGATCGGTTGGCGCATTGCCGCCGAGCGCCGCTCGCGCATCCTCGAGAGCACCGTGTATCCGTCCGAAGTCACCACGCTGGTCCGCACCGCCGAAGGCGGCTTCGAGGAAGAGGAGCCGCAGCCGGTATGACGCTCGCCGTGCTGCTCGCGGCGACCGCCGCGCTCTACGCTTTGGGTTGGCTGCGCGTCCTGCGGGCGCGTCGGCCGTTCCCGCGCTTCGCGCCGTTCGCCTTTGCCGCAGGACTCGCGGTCGTCGCCGCAGCGTTGCTGGGGCCGCTCGACGATCTCTCGGATGCGTCGCTGAGCTGGCACATGCTGCAGCACCTTGGGCTCATCTCGCTGGCCGCGCCGCTGCTGCTGATCGGCGCGCCGGTGCGGCTCGCGCTCGCCGCGCTGCCCGCGCGCGCCGCGACCACCCTCGCGCGCGCGCTCAACAGCGCGCCGATGCGGGTTGTCGACCAGCCGTTGTTCGGCCTCGCGCTGCTGACGGTCGTCCTCTACGGCACGCATTTCTCGCCGCTCTACGAGCGCGCGCTCGAGGATCCCACCGTGCACGCGTGGATGCACGCGCTCTATCTCGGCACGGCGCTCGTCTATTGGAACCCGATCTTCGCGATCGCCCCGGCGCCGCACGCGCCGTCCCATCCGGCGCGCATTCTCGCGCTGTTCCTGAGCTTGCCGATGGGCGCATTCCTGGGCTTCGGGTTCTACGTGACGAATCACGCGCTGTACGCGCATTACGCCGGCCGGTCGGGGGCGCTCGCCGACCAGATGAACGCCGGCGCGGTGATGTGGCTCAGTGCGGGGACGCCGGTGCTGTTGGCGCTGCTGTGGTGCGTCGCCGACTGGGGTGCGCGCGAGCGCCGGATCGGCGCGGCGTTCGACGCCGCCGACGGGCGCTGACGATGTTCGGCTTCGCGCTCCCGTTGCTGCTCGCCGCGGCGACCGTCGCGCCCCCTGCGCCCGACGGCGCGCAGCTGTACGCGACGTATTGCGCGTCGTGTCACGCGGCGCAGAAGTGGGGCACCGGTAGCGGCCCGTCGCTGCGCGGCGTCGGGCCGGCGTCACTCGACTTCTACTTGATGACGGGCCGCATGCCGGCGGCAGAGCCGTGGATCGAGATCGCGCATCGCGACGAGCGCCGCGGGCAAGGGCTCTCGCTGGCCGACATTCGAGCGCTCGAAACCTACCTCGCACCGACCGTCGCCGGGGGCCCGCCGATACCGCCGGTCGTCGCCAACGGCGACGTCGATCGCGGGCGCGCGCTGTTCGCGCAGAACTGCCAAGGCTGTCACGGTTTGGCCGGCGAGGGCGGGGACCTCGGGCTGCTCGACTGGGCACCGTCGCTCGATCGCACCTCGATCGCGCAGGTCGCCGAAGCGGTGCGCGTCGGCCCCGATCAGATGCCCGTGTTCGGCCCGCATCAGTTGTCGGACGCCGATCTGAACGACGTCGCGTCGTACGTGATGCTGTTGCAGACCGCGCACCAGCCGCCGTACCCGCCGTACCGCTCGAGCGGTCCGGTCCCTGAAGGCGCGCTCGGCTACTTGGCGATCATCGCTCTGGTCGCGTGGGTGTTCACGTTCTGGCGCGTCGACACGCCGCCGGCGCGGCGTGAAGAAGTCGTGCGCAGAGACGAAGGAGAGAAGACCGCATGAGGTTGGGTGCTTGGTCGATTGCCGCGTTCGCCGCGGTCGCAGCCGCATCGGCGGCGTTGCTGGGCGCAGGAGCGGGAACGCCCGCCGCACCGCCCGGCGCGTACACGCGCGCGCAGGCGCAAGCCGGTCAGTACGTCTACGTGCAGTACTGCCTGCGCTGCCACGGCCAGAACCTGCAAGGCGCCGACGGCGGTCCGCTCGAGGGTCCGCAGTTCGGCCGGTCGCTGGCGAAGGCCAAGATGACCGCACCGGCGCTCTACTCGTTCATCCACGACGCGATGCCGCTCAACGCGCCGGGCAGCCTCAGCGACGCGCAGTACCTGAGCGTGCTGGCGTTCATCCTGCAGAAGAACGCCTACGCGCCCGGCAGCGCGCCCTTGACTGCGCGGACGCTCGCCGGCGTGCGGCTGTTGCCGTATCCGAACCTCGCTCCGCCGCCGTCGCCGGGGACGACCCCCGCGCCGCAGGTTTCGGCGACGTTGCCGGCCGCCGCGAACGTCATGCTCGACGACGCGGCGCTGCAAGGCGCCGACCGCGACGCGAACGAGTGGCGGCTGCCCGGCCGCACGTACGCCAACTGGCGTTACTCGCCGCTGGCGCAGATCGACACGCACAACGTCGCCAGGCTGGTTCCGGTCAAGCTCGTGCACACGGGAATGTTCGAGAGCTTCGAGACGACGCCGCTGGTCGCCGGCGGCGTGATGTACGTGACGACGCCGACCGTCGACCGCCACATGCGGGTCATGGCGCTCGACGCGGCGACGGGAGACGTGCTGTGGTCGGTCACCCGCGCGCTGGGTCCGTTCAAGATCTGCTGCGGTCCGAACAACCGCGGCGCCGCCCTCGGCTACGGCAGCCTCTACCTGACGACCCTCGACGCCAAGCTCGTCGCGCTCGACGCGCGCTCCGGGGCGGAGCGCTGGGAGACGACTCTCGCCGACACGTCGCTCGGCTACACGGAGAGCATGGCGCCGCAGGTGTACGACGGCGAGGTGATCGTCGGCAGCGCCGGCGGCGAGTGGGCCCTGCGCGGCTTCGTCGCCGCGTACGACGCGAACACCGGCAAGCAGCGCTGGCGCTGGTACGCGACCGATCCCAAGACGTTCGCCGGGGACTCGTGGAAGACGGGCGGCGGCACGGTCTGGACGACGCCGGCGATCGACGCCGCGCGCCATCTGGTGATCTTCAGCACCGGCAATCCCAACCCGGATCTCGAGGGCGCGACGCGCGCCGGCGACAACCTCTACACCGATTCGATCGTCGCCCTCGACGCGCGGACCGGCAAGCTGCGCTGGTACTACCAAGAGGTTAAGCACGACCTGTGGGACTACGACGCCACCAGCAACGTCGTGCTGTTCGACGTGCACCGCGGCGGGCAGACCATTCCGGCTGCCGGCGAGGCGGGCAAAGTCGGCTGGTTCTACATCGTCGACCGCCGCACCGGCGCGCTGCTGCGCAGATCCCAGCCGTTCGTCACCCAGAACCCGAACATGTTCAAGGAGAAGGGCGTGCTGCCCGGTGCCAACGGCGGCTCGGAATGGTCACCGCCGGCATACTCGCCGCAGACGCGCCGCGTCTACGTGCTCGGCATGGATCAGCTGATGGACTTCAAGCCCCACACCGGCCCGGTGCATCCGGGATTCATGAACACCGGCAGTGTGTTCACCAACAAGCAGAAGCCGAAGATCCAGACCGGCTCGTTTTCGGCGATCGATACCGATACGGGCAAGATCGCATGGCAGTACAAGGCGCCGCACCCGATGATCGGCGGAGCGCTGGCCACCGGCGGCGGCCTGGTGTTCGTGGGCGAAGGCAGCGGCGCGTTCGACGCCTTCGACGCGCGCACCGGCCGCAAGCTGTGGTCGCACCGCTTCGCCGGCGGCGCGAACGCGCCGCCCGTCACCTACGAGGTGAACGGCACCCAATACGTCGCGATCGCCGCCGGCGGCAACTTCCAGCTCGACTACGCCCGCAGCGACGTCATCGGCATCTTCAAACTCAAACGCTGACTCCGTGCGTCTGTGGACCGCACCGGACAGGAGGCTACTGCTTCGCCGTGCCGGGGATCACGGCGCGGAAGACCGCGACCGCTCCGGCTTTGGCCGAGATCGGGGTTGACGGCGCGTAGACCTGGCTGCCGGTCGCGTCGATCACCGACACGAAGATCGGGACCGTGCCGCCGACGACGGTCGGAAACTCTTGCGCGCGCAGCACGAGCGTCGCATAGCCGTCGGCGTTCGCGCGCTGCGGGTGGAGCTTGGAGCTGAGCACCTCGCCGGAGTCGGTCGCGACGAGCGAGCAGTCGGGGCGCGGCTGACCGGTCTCGTTCACGAACAGACCTTGGATCACGAAGGTCTCCGCGGAGGGCTGCGGCGCATTCTTGATCGCCGCTTGGGCCTGGGTGAGCGTCTGCGACAGTGCTTGGTAGCGCGCCGTATCTGTCGGTGCCGTCTCTACCGCTGCCGCCGTTGCCGCGGTAACGTTCTTCGTCGTCGTCGTCGTCGTCGTCGCGGAAGCGGTGGCCGCGCTCGTCGGTGCTCTGCGCAGCCGCGATATCGCCGACGTCAGCGCCGATTGCATCCTCGTGACCGCGGGTTGTGTCTGCGTCACCTGCGACGCCGGCTGCGCCTGTGTCTCCGGCGCGTTCGGGGCCGCCTTCACAACGGGCTTTGCCGCCAGCCGGAGCTGCGTCAACGAGGACGCGGCGCCGATCATGCTGAGCTTCGTGTTGGCGAGGTCGCTAAGGACCGACTTCAGCGAACTGGCCTGCTCGTTGACCTGCGCGTTCGTGGTCGGCTCGTTCATGGTCGTTCTCACTTCCCGGTCGGGGTTTGGCCTGTTATGCCCAGGCCCAGAGCGTTGCAGACGGCGACATTTAGCGGGTTGACGATGTTCGGAGAGTCGACGGCGGTTCCGGCGGCCGCGAATACGAGACAGTGCGTGCCGTGGTTGCCGATGCCCAGCGTGTCGCCGCCCACGACGACTGCCGACGCGATCGCGAAGTCCTCGCTGAGCCGGTTGCCGGACACCTGCGCGACCAGGCCGTCGACCAGCACGTTCGCCGCGAGTGCGCCGGCTTTGCCCTTGGGAGACGAAGCCAGCACGAACGCGCGCGACTGGTTGTTCTGGGCCATCACCGCGTCGGTGCTGACCAATACGATCGAGCCCGCGACGATCTTACCGGTGTCGCGCGCGTCGAGCAGACAGCGGTTGCCGCAGAACAAGATCTGGCCGCCCGTGACCTCTGCGTCGTTGCTGTAGACCGGTGCTTGCTCGTCTTTGAAATAGAGGGCGCCGGCGATCAGTCCCGCTGCGGAGACCATCTCCTGCGCACCCGAACCGAAGTCTACGATCGTGACGCAGCGGCCGACGGACAACGGGTTCGTGCCGAGGCCGACCGCGGTAAAGTCGTTGCCGGTGACGTCGACTTGCCCGTCGGCCATCATGAACAGCGCGGCAGCTTTGGCACTGGCCACGACGTTGTCGGCCACGATCGCTGCCGGCATTCCGGCCGACAGTCCGGCCGGCGCGCCCGAGAACGCGAAGAGCAGCTCGATCGCCGCGATCCCGAACAGATCGTCATCGGAAGCCCCGTGTCCGTTCGCCTGGATCCGGTTTTGACGAATTTCGATGCCGCTCCCGAACAGCACGCCGATCCCCGACGCGGGGCCCTCCCGACCGTTGCCGTACACCAGATTGCGCAGCACGCTCAACCGTTCGGCGACCGGAAGCGCGATCGCCGCCGAGCCCGTCGTCTTCTCCGAGCGCGCGCCCAAGAGGCATCGCACCACCTCGTTGTCGGCGATGGTCAAGTCGGTGCAGAGTACTAGCGAGGTGTTCGCGTTGCCGTCGCCGTCGACAATGTTCGCCCGGAGCTCCGCCCCGATTCCTTCGCGGTCGGCGCCGTCGATCACGTTCTGCGTGATGGTGACTTCGCGCACCGAAGCGAGGTTGAAGTTTCCGATCGCGTTGAAGGTGTCGAGCTCGGTGAAGGTCGACGGCGAATCGACGTTCTCGACCTTGTAGCCGTAGCTGAACTTCTGAGCCAGCGGCGACGAGAAGAATTGCTCGCCCTGCGTGAAGCCCGTCACGGGCGGCGGCTGTGCGGCGCCCTCTTGGCTGCCTAGCGAAATTCCACGTTCGGCAGCGTCGACGATCGTGTTGCCGCGAATGGTGATTGCGAACGACTGGGGCTGTACTTCAATGCCGCAGCCCGACAGCTCGTTGTCGCAGATCGTGGCCGAGTCGCAGCAGAAGGAGAACGCGTAGCTCACCGTGGCCTGGTCGTCGGTCGAAACGACGTTGCCGCGCACGATCAGCTGGTCCCAGCCGGCCTCGGGCACCGTCGCGACGGCCGGAGCGCTTTCGAGCACGAAGGTGATGTCCTCGATCGTCACCGCGTCGCCGTTGACGACGAACGCGCCTTCGGCGGCCGTGACGATGGTCGCCGCACCGCAGCCGCGCAGCGTCACGCCGCCCGGGACCACGATCGGCGCGGCGATCGTATATCCCCCGGCCTCGATGCCGACGACGCCGCCGGCCGCCGGCAGCGCGGCGATCGCGGCACCGATGTCGGTGTACTCGCCGGGACCGGCACTCGTGGCGACGACGGTGACCGTCGTGCAGCAACCGCCGCCCATCTCGGGCAGGCCGGTCAGCGGCGGGAACGAGATGCGGCAATCCGTCGGCTGGCCCCAGCCGTTGTTTTCGTCGTAGGTGACGACGGCGAGCTTGCACTGATGGTGTCGGACGTACTGCGGGTACTGCGGCGTGGTCGGAAAGTCGAGCGTGCCCGTCTCTTCGTCGATCGCTGTCCGCGCCGGGATCAGCCAGTAGTCACCCGGATGGAACGTCGAGCCGGCGAACGCCACCTGGACGCCGTTCTCGAGCTGGATCGGCGCCGACGACGTGACGATCCCGTTCGACGCGTTCGCGTCGGTTTGATCCCAGCGCCGGATCTTGGGATTGTCGCCGTATGAGATGACGTTGATCGGCGACGACGGCGTGAGCGTGATGGTGTTCGAGGTGGGATCCGGCGGTTGGATCAGTGCCAGCTGTCCGGCCTGACCGGAATTCACCAGCGTGTCGTCGATCAGCTCGACCCAATCGTTTGCCGCGAAGCCCAGCGTGGTGTCGGCGCCGAGGCTCTGCACGGTGAACGTGCTGCCGATGCTACCCGACGCCGGTCCGGTGATGCCGCTGACGACCGAGCCGTTCTCACGCGACCACTTGAAGGTCGCCGTGCCGACCGGGCCGCCGGTATGGATCTCGACGCGGTAGAGCTGATTCTCTTGACCGCGATATCCGGCCAGCGGCGGAAGCGAGCATGGTTGTGCGGCGCCTGCCGGATCGGTCGACGCCGTCAACGTGCCGAGATGGTCGGGGTTCGCAGGTAGCGAGGCCGTCGCGCAGGTGGAGCCGCTCGCTTCCGCGACGAGGTGTACCTGCGTGACGAGCTGCGTGCGCGCAGCCGTGTCCGGACCGCCCAGTGCGGTCTCGCGGATGTTCGGGTCGTCGACCGCGGTGACGTCCCTCTCCCACACGTCGAGGTAGGCGAGATACGTATCGGAGGCCAGCCCCGAGTAGCTGCCGGAGCTGACGGTGAGCACCGCAGGCGGTTGGCCGGGGGTCGCGCTGTCGAACATCAGCGTCGGCGTCGTGTCGAAGTTCTCGCACATCAGGCCGTGGACGTACATGCGGCCGATGCCGACGTCCAGCAGCATCTTACTGCTCGAATCGACGGTGATCTGGAAACCGGCGCCGCCGGCCGGATAGCCGCAGGCGCCGATGACGTCAAGCGTCGTGAGGTTGCTGCGGTGGAGCTCGATGCGACGCTGCTCGTTGTCGTCCGCGTCGACCGTGACCCGGCCTTGCTGCTTGACGATGCTCCGGTACAGCTTCGTCTCGTCGAACGTATCGCGACTCAGATCGAAACGCCGCGCCGATACTTGGCTATGCATGAAGTACCCCTGCCTCTAGACCCATGCGAAGATTCTCCGCGAGCCGAATCCCGAGATTCACCTCGCGCAGCGCCGTGAAGAGATCGTGGAACACGCCCATCTCGCCGCCGTCGTCGGCGCCGGCCGTGATCTCGGCCGGACACACCTCGGCCAGCTGGGCGTAGGCCGGATCGCCGTACTCGATCGCGCTGAACTGCGGTACCGTGGCGACCTCGACTCGGGCGTCGAGCGCGGCCTGCTGCGGACTCGTCATCGACGGATTGACGAGCAGCGCCGCCGCCAGCGCAGCCGCCATCGCGGTGTCGGGCTGACAGCGGTAGCGCTGCGGGACCACCGAGTCGATCGTGAGGTACGAGAAGCGCACGCAGCCCGCTTGCAGCCGCTCGCAGGTGGCCGTCGCCGTCAGGATGGAGTTCTCGATCAGCGTCGCCTCGCGCACCGAGATCATGCCGAACACGGTCGAACGGATCAGCGTCAGCGCGCCGGCGCTGAGCGCCGCTGCGCCGGCCGCATCGACGATCGAGTCGGAGATCGACGCATCGACGTCCGGATCGAGCGAGATCGGGCCGCTCAGCGTATGCTCGATCGTGAGCGTACCGGTGGCTCCGGTCCACGCGATCGCGGGCTGTCCCGCACCGGCTGGGCGAACGGTGGCGTTGCGCAGCGTCAGTGCGAGCGGTCCGGCGCCTTCGATCCTCAGCCCGCCCGTCAGCAGCAATCCGTCGAGCACAACGGCCGCCGCCTTACCGGGATCGGTCTCGACCGTGATCGTGAGCGGCCCGAGCACCGGCCGGCGGAAGTCATCGGCGCGCACGACCAGCGTCTCGCTGTCGCCGACCGATACCGACGTTGCCGTCGCATCGGTCACGCTGTCCTCGTACAGGATCGCGAGCGTTTCGTTGGGCAGCGGTGTGGCGCCGATCGCATTGGCCAGCGTCTCGCTCGGACCCAGCGTCGCTGCATCGCGCGTGATGGTGGTCGTGGTCGGCGTGGGATCGGCCGGCCGGTGCTGGAAGCCTGCGCCGTACGGTCCGCTGAAGGCGTAGCCGTATTCGACGAGTACCGGAGTCGTCGTCGCATTCGGCAGCCAGATGCGTCCAAGCTGCGGATCGACCGCGACGAGATATCCGCCGGTCAGCGACGGCGTCGAGGTCAGCCATTCGCTCAGGTCGCAGATGTCGACCGCCGCCGCCGGTATCGCGTTGCCCGCGCCGTCATGGATCACGAACACCGGTTTCGCCCCCAGATAGTTCGGCCGGGTGGCGGGATCGGCGACGACGCGGCGCTGCAGCGCGTAGGGCACGTCCTGTTGCCGGGTACGCGTGAACGGCCTTCGGTTCAGCGGCGGGATGTTGTAGATCGGCTCGCTCGCGATGCCGGTCGGATCGAAGGTGAAGCGGTTGGCGTCGATCGCGTGTGCCTGTGACGGTGCGCCGAAGTCGGAGTATACCGCCAAGCGCCAAACGTAGACCCCGACGTTCGGGATGTTGTACTTGCCGCGATTGGTCGCGATGCGGCGCACCTCGACCGTGTGCGAGTTGCGGTCGAACGGCGTGCCGACGGTCGAAGAGACCTGCCAATCGCGCACGTCGACCGTCTCGAAGCTCGCCGGCCGGATGTGGTTGACGTACTGCGTGGTGGTGAGCAGCTCGAAGAACTCGACCGCGACGGCGCTCCAGCCGGTAACGTCGCTGGCGAGCTGCTCGAGGATCGTCGGCGTCCCTTTCCAGCGGCGATACAGGATCGTGTTGGCGACCTCGGCCCGCGGGCTCATCGCGCCGGGCGCCGTCGCGCTCAGCGGCAGGTAGCCGATCAGGTCGCCGATGTACGGGATGACCCACTGCTGGCACGTCTCGATGAACGCGTCGTCGTACAGCTGGTCGATCTCCGCATCGACCAGTGCGAGTTGGCCGGCGACGATCTCGACGATCTCGCGCAGCGGACCGGGACCGCCGGCGATCCCCAGCGCGGCGTCGCGCTGCTGGTAGACGGCTGGGAGCAGCGCGTACAGCGCGTCGGCGTCGAGGATCATGACAGCACCGCGAACGAGGCGGGGATCGTGTCGATGGTCAGCAGCTGTGCGCCGATTGCCGTCGCGCCGGACATCTGCGCTGGCTGCGCGGTCAGCGGATCGCTGATCGTCGGCGGGACGGTCTGCGTGTAGCAGAACGCGGTAATGTTGGAGGCGATGACGCCCGGTACCGACTGGACCACGCCGTACACCTCGCTGGCGAATACCGGTTGGGCGAAGTCGCGCGTGTCGAACGAGAACGCGCTCAACAGCGCGCTCTGCACCGCGGCGTACACCGCCGGCGACTGCATGCTCGGATCGGTGACGAGCGACACGCCGACGCTGAACGTGATCGGTTGGTAGCTCGCCAGCAGGATCGGATAGCTGCCGTCGGACGCGCCCTGCAGCGCCGCCAATAGGTCGCTGTACTGATCGGAGCCGCTGACGACTTGCGCGCCTTCCAGCCCGGCCACGGTGACGAGTACGACTTGCGTCGCGCCGATCCAGGTCAGGTCGACGCGCGCCTTCGCGATGCCTGCACTGGCGCGGGCGAAGTCTGCATAATCTTCCAGCGTGACGATGCGGCCCAGCGTCTTGACCGAGTACGGCGCGTTGGCGCGCGTGTCGACGACCGAATCGGGATCGTCGCCGCCGTTCGCGGCGACCGGGTTGGTCACGTCGCGCAAGCCCGGCGGCCGGGTGATGAGCATCGTGATCTCGCCGGCGTCGACGTTGGCCGCCGCACCGAGACCGCGCCGGTACACCGCGGTGACGTTCTCGATCCCCGTCGGCAGGCGCGCACCGGTGACGCCGTCACCGAACTTCACCACCGTGTTGCCGTTGACGTCGGAGTCGAGCGTGAACACGCGATCGGTCGGGCCCGAGCCGTACAGGTACGGCACGAGCGTCCAGGCGATCCCGTTGACGGAAACGGTGATTGCCGCTGCGATGCCGCGCGGCACGGCGGCCGACGTCCAGGTCAGCGGCGCCTGTTTGAGGGTGAACGTCTGGAATGTCTGACCGGCGTCGCCGCTGCCCAGCGTCTCGTTCACCGTCTCGCCATTGGTCGCTCCGACGACGTTCGCGTTGATCGTGACCGTCTCGGGGAGATACGTTCCCGTCAACGGTTGTTCGAAGGTCAGTAGCGTGTAGCCGTTCTGCAGCGAGGCCGACGCGATCTGCGCGATCTCGGTCGAGGCGACGCCTTGCTGGTCGTAGCGCATCCCGGTCACCGCGACGTAGTGCCCGGCGGCGAGTTGCAGCACGCAGCGACCGAGCAGGATCGTCGAGCCGCCCACGTACTGACCGGGTTGGAAGATCGGGATCGGCTGAAGCGGCAGCGCCGCGTCCCCGATGAACGCCGCGGTCGTGCGCATGCTCAGCGCGCCGGGGTCCCCGCCGCTTGCGTCGACCGCGACGGTGATGCTGGTGACGCGCGCGCTCTGCGCGAAGATCGTGCGGGTCACGACGACGGACCCGGTAATGGTCGCCGCGATCCGCGTGCTGGTCGCGTAGTCGAAGAACACGACCGCCGCGCCGACGACCGCCGTCGCGTAGACGTTGTCGAGATCGATCCAGCCCGTGTAATAGCTCGAGCCGGTGAACGAGCCCAGCGTGTCGTCGGCGTCCCAGTTCTCTTCGTAGACGGCGCCGGCGCCGGTGAGCGACGACGGCAGCGCCGCCCACAGCGGCGCGCTATTGCCGAACAGGGCCGCGCTCTTGACCGTGAACGCGGTCACATCGGTTCCGGCCGGCGCGGCCGCGTTCTGCCCGTTCACCGACGCTTCGAATGCGTCGGTCGACCACTGCTCGCGCAGTATGGCCGTCGCCAGCAGATCGTGGTCCCAGCCGTAACCGCCGACGATCTGTTGCACGATCGTGTCGCTGAACGCATCGTCGTCAGGCGTGAACGCCGTGTTCGCCGGATACGAGCTGACCACCGCGAGCCTCAGCGACGGGCTCGGCGGCGTCCCCGGCGGGACCGGCGCCGGCGGCGGGTAGCCGTCGAGAAATAGCTGTGCGATCTTGGTCGCCGGGTCGACGACGACCGCGGTGACCGTGTGGAAGTCTGCCGTCGCGGCGGCAACCGAGGCGACCAAGATCGTCTGCCCCACGCCCGGTGCGGCGGGGGTCGCGACGAACACGCTGCCCGGCGCCGTCACGCCCCAGTACGGGACGCCGAGCAGCGGCGTCAGCGCGTTGTGCACCCAGCGCGCGTCGAGATCCGCCGAGGTTTCGAACGTCTGCGGGACTTGGCCCGGACCGGGAACGCTCTGGGTTTTCGTTCGAGCCGGCACGATCGCGCCAAGCGCCGACGACAGCGTCGCAAGGGGCGAGGGTTGCATCGACGGCGGCGGGTCGTTGAGCCGGAAGGCGAGGAACGCGCTCGACGCGCACCCTGCACTGGGACTATAGCCAATCAGCCGCGCCAGCTCGCCGAGCGACAGCAGTTCGGTTGCGGTGCCCAGGTAGTTCTCGTTGGCGATGCGCTCGTCGTAGAAGGTGAGGATGTCGCCTATGACGGCGCACGCGTCCAAGAACGCGATCGTGAAGTCGTCATCGTTGCGGGTGCGCAGGCCGTGCGCCGTGGCGCCGCCCAGCGCGGCCAGCATGCTGGCCTTGAACGTGGCCCACGTGGCGGCGCGGTACGCGATCGCGGGCAAGCCGCTGCGGTTGGTGACGGTCAACGGCGTTTCGATGCCGACGCCCGAGCAGCAATTGCAGATCATCGTCCGCCGTCCACCGTGAGCGTGAAGGTGCCGCGTTCGGGATAGTTGGGATCGTTGCGCAGCGTGAACGCCTCGTCGATCGCGGCGGTGAGGTAACCCGCGGTCAGGCCGGCGTCCCCCGGTGTATCGCTGCGCTGGAACGTCGTAATTTGCACGGACTGCACGCCGGTGACGTTCTGCGCCGCAGCGATGAGCGGGCCAAGATAGTAGGGCGCGCCCATCAAGAAGCGGTCGGGATAGAAGAATCCTTCGGTTCCGTCGGGCAAGATGCCGTCGCTGAACAGCGTCAGCAGCGCTTGCTGAACCTCGTCGCGGCGGTAATCCGGATCGACGCAGACATGCATCACCACGTCGATCGCAACCAGCTTGACGTTCGCGAACTCGACGTCGTTGCCGGCCATGCGGTAGAGGTCGAGCAGCGCCTGCAGGTCGTCGTACACGGTATTGCCGGGTGTCTGGCCTGGACTTTGCAGTGTCAGGCCGTCGCTCAGCTCGACGGTGATGAACACCGTGCGCCAGCTGCGCGTCACCCGGAACACGGCGACGGCGCGCAGCACGGCCGGGTACCGCTCGGTGACGGCCGCATAGTCGGCCAGCGTGACGGCGCGCTCTTGAACGTTGAAGGCGTACGGCGCGTTCAAGCGGACGTCGTCGAGCGATTCGGGGTCGATGCCGCCGGCGGCCGTGAGCGGGTTGGTCACGACGCCGATCGATAGTCCGGTGCCGAGCACGTGCGCGATCGTCTCGGCCCCTACATTGCCCGAAGCTCCGTTGCCGATGCGGTACTGCGCGCTGAACTGCAGGTTGGGATCAGGGGTCTCGCCGTTGATCCCGTCGCCGAAGCGCAGGTAGGCCGTGCGGTCGTTCTCCATCTCGACCACGAACGCGGTCGGCGTCTCGGCGACGGCGGGATCGAACAACGTCGCGACCGGATACCACGTCTGCGGCGTGCCGACCGGGAGGTTCGTGATCGGATCGAACTCCTGCGATTGCATCTGCAGCGACACCGGCGTGGCGGTCGTCGGGTCGACCGTCGTCGCGGCGGTCGCCGAGACGGCGAACGTGCCGTCTGGTGGCGAAGTGTACGGGTTCGGGCCGGCGAAGGTGAGATTTTTCTGTGCCAGGGACGGCCGGAACGGGAACCCGGCGACGACCGTGCCGATGATCTCCGGCATGATCTCGACCGGCGCGCCGAGCGTGCGTCCGTTGTCGACCAGCACGATGTTCCCGATCGCCGCGCTCACCGACGTGTAGGTGAGCGTCGCGTCGCCGGCAAGCACCGAGTGCGAGACGCATAGCGGAAACGGCAGCGCGTCGCCGGCGTCCCAGGTGATGTTGGTGACCGGCGTGCCGTCGAGCGGATCGGTCGTCGGCGTGACCGACGTGATGAGTACCGGCCAGCGCTTCTGGGGGTCGGCGTCCTCGGCGTTGCCGGTATGCGGCCCCATGATCTCGGTCAGCACGGCGACCGTGCCGACCATCAGGTGCGGATAGCTGCCCAGCAGCGTCCCCTGCGTCGCGCCGACCGGCAGACAGCACTCCGTCGCGCTCCAGGCGTAGAACGGCATCTGGTCGAGCGTGCCGTCGACGGTCAGCGGCCCGAGAGATTCGAAGATCTCGGCGCCCGTCAGCGCAATGGTCTGATAGGTGTCGTCAGTGTCGGGCAGCAGCGTCGGCTGTCCGGCGAGCTGCGTCACGAAGCGCGTCCCCGCCGGGACGACCAGGGTCGACGTCGACCCCGGCGGGGCCAGCTGGAGGTGCAGCCACGCGCGCGCGTTGCAGCCCTCGTTCATCGCATAGTCGACCAGCCGCGCATGGCGGCGCACCGACGTGCGCAGGCGCGCGGTCTCCAAATATGCTTCGGTTGCGGCGGCGTCCTGACGATAGCTCAGCCGGTCGGCAGCAAACGCGATCAACTCGACGAGCGCGATGCCGGCGTCGGCCGGGTCGGTCTCCGTCCACGCCGGTGCGAGCAGCGACATGCGGTCGAGCATCACTTGGCGGAACGTCGCATAGTCGCGCGCCAGGTAGTCGATGGTGACCGGCGGCTGCGGCGCGGGCGGGCACGTGTCGACCGGTTTGCAGTCGAAACGCGCCGGGCAGGTCAGGTGGAAGTGGAACGGCGTCGCCGAGAGCTGCGGGTCGAACGACGTCCAGAAGGTGGCGGGGGTCTCGGATTGCGACGGCCCGAAAACGAGCACGTACGGCGAGAAGTCGCCCTGCTCGTTGAGCAGCAGGTCGACGACGGTCACGTCGCCGGCGTGGGGAGTCACGGTGGCGACGGCGACGTCTGTGATGCGTTCGCCGCCGTCGATCGTGAAATTCCCCGCCGTCAGCCCGGCCGTGCTGACGTCGAACAGGAAGTGCAGGTGCAGCGTCGGCGGGGTTGCGGGCAGACCCGATTCGTCGACCTCGACGAAGTCGATGCCGTTGATCTTGGGCGGGACCATTTGCGCCGCCACCGCGTTGCGGCGGTCTTCGCCGGCGCAGACGATCGTCGGGCCGAGCGTGCTCATACCGTTCGCTCGAACGTCGCCGACTGGGCGCGCTTCGTGCGCCGGACGACGTAGGTGATGTTCACCGAGAAGACGTTGTCGCTGCGCGAGATGTTGATCGACTGGGTGTCGATCAGCGTGCCGAGCCACTGCGACAGCGCGCCTCGGATCAAGAACTCCATCGTCTGCTGCAACTGTGCGTCGTTGGGGTCGAACGGCAGCTGCAACAGGCCGCAGCCGAAGCTAGGCCGGTTCACTCGCTCGCCCGGCGAGGTGAACAGGATCTGCTCGATCATCTGCTCGATGTGGTCGTCGTCGAGCGCGACCGCGGTGCGTCCGGTACCGTCCCACTGATAGGGATACGTTATCGACGACGCCATGTCAGGTCGCCACCACGCGCGGCTGCGTGCTCGCCACGATCGGCGGCCCGTTCGGCGCCCCCGTCGCCGCAATCGCGAGCCCGGTGCTCGTCTGCAGCACGGGCGGCACGCCGTTGACCAGCACGCGCACCGCGGGCGTCAGCCACTGGACCATGAGACACGGTTGCGGCACGCCCGGCGGGATGGTGAAGACGCAGCCGGCAACCATGAACTGGTCGGCGGCCGTCGCGATCGGCGTCGCCGAGGCCATCACGCGCGCGTTGCTGCTCACGATCGACACCTGTCCCCCGTGCGGGCACGTCGCGACGCTGCCCACGTTCACGGCCGGGCCCGGCATCAGGTCACCACCAGCGCGGTCTCGTTGATCGCGACCGACGGTCCGATCAGCGTGAGCGACGCGCCCTTGCCGTTCTGGATGTAGATGCCCGTGTCGTTGACGATCAGCGTCGCGCCGGCCGTGCTCTTGAGCATGATCCCGCCGGTCGGCCCCGGCAGATCACTGATCACCAGCGCGTTCTGCAGCGTCGTTTGAATCGTCATGCCGAACACGCCCGGCGGAACGGTGAGCGCGAGCGCCGGGATCTCGGCCGGATCGCCCCAGTAACCGCCGACCCAGATCGGATAGTCGGGATCGCCTTGTTCGAACTCGACCCATACGCCGGCGCCGATCGGCGGCAGGGTGAAGAGGCCGGTCTGAATCCCCGCGACCGGGACGCACGGCAGCGCCCACGTCGACGGCAAGACGTTGAGCACGTCGGGCACGGTGCACTGGATCCGGCCCTTTTGCATCGGATCGACGTTGTTGAGCACCGTCGCGCGGTACTTGCCCAGATACTTGCCGGCGGCCGGCGTGTCCATCTCGTGCGACCTCCGATCAGGCGACCACGGCCGGCGTCAGCGAGACCGTTCCGTTGCGCGCGAGCTGGAAGCTTTGCTTGTACTCGCCCGTGCGGGTGTTGATGTTGTGGGTGACGCTCTTGACGAAGTAGAGCCCGTCGAAGGCGAGGCCGGCGCCGCGCACGCCGACCAGCTGGCGTGCCTGCAGTACGCGGCCGTAGCGCAGCACGTCGAGCTGGCCCGACGCCGTCACCGCGTCGGCGGACTTCGACACGACGCCGAGCGCCTTCGAGATCGCTTGAAGCGGCGTGAGCTTGGCCGCGTCGTTGAGGTACTTGTAGCGCAGAGCCGGGGCTTGTTTGAGCGCGAGCGGCGGGCTCAGCGGCGAAATGTCGGGGACGGGGATCGGGATCGTCAGACCGGTGTTCGGTTCCTGGATCGCGACGGCCAGCTGCTCCCGTGACGAGCCGTCGATGCTGAAGCTCAAGCTCTCGACGTTGGTGAAGGCGTCCATGTTGATGTTGAGGGCGGATTGCGGGATGCCGATCCGCGGCTCGGGCCCGAAGTACGCGATGTTGGCGCCCGGCAGCGGACCAGGCAGCATGTAGAAGACGTAGCCGACGCGCTTGGCCAGCAGGTTGATGTAGTCGAGATCGGTCCCGCTCTGTGCGGGAATCTGCTCGAGCGGATCGGTGACGTTCGGGAATAGCGGCGGCAGCGCGAGCGGCACGACGCCGTACATCAGGTACTTCGCGCAGATCGTCGTCACGATCAGGTTCTCGCACAGCACCGGGTACAGCATCTTGACTTCGGTCAGGCTCATCATGAGGCTGACGTCCTCGCCGGTGACGGTCAGTGTCGCCTTGCCCAAGTCGTTGCTGGGCGTCATCTCCTGGCGCACGATGAATCCGTCCATCAGCACGTTTGGCACGTTGTTGACGGTCATGATCACGATCACGCGCACGCCGGGGTCGAACAGCCCGGTCGGCACGAGGACGCGTGAGAGCAGCGACGTGCGGCTCATCGCGAAGACCAGCTGAAACCCGCTGCGCTGGTCGGATGCAACGGTGATCTGCACGCTCATGAGCGCGTCGACGACTTCCTGCGGCGCGGGAACCGGGATGAACGGACCGATCAGCAGCGTCAGGTACGCGCGGTCAATCACCGGGATACCCCGGGATGCCGGCGGGCAGCGTGATGCTGATGACCATGCCGACGGCATCGAGGTCGGCCGGGTCCATGACGCCGTTGGCGTCGCACAGCTGCCAGAACTGGGTCGGATCGCCGAGATAGTTCGCCGCGATGTTGTCGTAGCGGTCGCCCGCCATGGCGATGTAGGTCCCGATCTGCGTGAACGAGTCGAGCGCCGGGATGAAGCGCCGCGCGACGTACGCGTGCGACTGGCCCCGCGCGTCGACGAACGTTTCGATCGCGAGACCGTAGTAGCGGCTGGTGGCCCCAAACGGCGAACCCGATTGCGGAGACATCAGATCCCGCTGATCCCGAGCTGCGCCGGCGTCGCGGCGGGTGCGAGGGCGCCGAACCGTTCCTTGGTCTCTTGGTAGGCCAGGTACAAGCTCCAGCCGATGTGGTCGACCGGGAAGTCGTTGACGCTCAGCGTGCGCAGCGTCAGCGACACCTTGGCGCGGATTGGGTTGAGCGCGGCGTCGAACGCCTCTTCGGTGATGCTCATCTCGGTGATGCGCACCGGGATGATGCGGCTGCGGCCCCACACGAACAGGATCAGCGGCGTCTGCGCCGGAGTGATCTCGAGCGTGCCGGCCTGCGCGAGCGATTCGTTCGAGCGGATCGTGGCCGAGTTCGGGTACACGATGGTCTCCAGCGCGGCCAGCTGCGGCTGCAAGCCCAGCGTCGCGGCGGTCGGGAAGCTGTCGGGCTTCTCGAGCGCGTCGGTCGCGTCGAGCTCGGCTTCGACCTTGATCGTCTCGATCGCCGGGCCTTTGAGGCGTAGCACGTCGAGCCGGTCGCCGGCTTCGCCGCCGACGCCCTGCACCTGCAGCGAGCGGGTGAGCGAGTCCGGGTTGTACTGCATCGCAATCGTCTGCATCACCGCACCGCTATCTGGGTCGACCAGCACGATGCCGCCCTTGACGACGTTGGGCGAGTTACTGAGCATGATCGTTCTCCGTGACGGCGAGGCTGAGAGAATCGCGAACGCGACGCGCGAACGCGCGCAGTTCATCATCCGGATCGATGTTTTCGCGCTCGCGCAACAAGGCGAACGCAGCTGGCCACTGGGTCAGCCCGATCGCCTCGATCGCCGCGCGTCGCACCGCAGCGTCGCCCTCACGCACCGCTCCGGCGAACAGGTCAAGCGTGCGAGCATCGGCCTTCGCCTCGGTCGCCAACGCTAGCCGGATGAGCTTCGAAGGCCGGCTGCGGTAGCCCGATGCCGTATCTTCGAAGATTTCGGTAGTGGACGCGACCGGCAGCGATCGCCGCGCCGTCGCCTCGAGCGCCGAGACGGTCGCCGAGTCGAATCCTTCGATGAGGAGATAGTGTGTCTCGGCGGTCCCGTCCGCCACGAGGCTCACCTCAACCATAGAGCCGGGAGCGTGAAAAACGGCTCGAGAGAGCGAGGCGTCGATGTCTTCGTAGGTGACCGAAAGGGTCAGGTCGCGCCACGGACTCCCGTCGGCGACCAGAGCCTCACGAATCGAGTTCTCGTCGGCGCCGGCGAGCAAGATCACATAGGTCCGCTTCATCGCTCGTGCATCGCTTTCAAAAACAGCGAGAGTTCGGCGGCCAGTTTGAGCTCGAGCTCGTCGATGATGCGGCCGGGCGCGTTCGTCATGTGCGCGATGAGGAAGTGCTCAACTGCTCGGGCGAAGGCCTCGAGCTCGAATCCGCGCGGCGTGATGATGATGAGCTCCGCGTTTGAGACGGCGACGAGGCGCGCCATCACGCGGTGCACCTTTTGCTCGGTGAGCCGGCGCGCTTCGCGAAGCTCAGCCGCCTTCGCCGGAGCCTCGTCCGCCGGATTGAGTCGGCTCGAGGCGAGCGGGTGCGCCATCGTCGCTAGCTCGCCGCCGACGATCTCGCGCAGGCCGGCCTTCCCTGAAAAGCCGAGGCTCCCGGCTGTCGCCACGACGGAGCCGATGCCGGCACGCCTCGACGGTTCGAGCGCGGAGACGAGAAAGCCGGCGCGCCGAAACAGGTTGTCCGCGCGGGCGCGCGAGGCCGCCTCGGCTTTCGTCATGCTGCCGCGTCGCAAGCGCGCAGCCCTGAGCAACGCGAGCTCCTTGTCGAGCTCTTCGCGGCTCAAAACGAGCAGCCCGGCCGCCCTGTTTTCACTCAGCTCCAACTCCTTGCTGACCCGCTCGAGATTGGGAACGATCCCGACCTCTCGCTGGGTGCCGTCTCGCGCGGTTGCCGTTTTCAGGTATGCGGACCCCGCGCCGAACTTCACCTCGATCCGCCCTGGGCTGTCTGCTTCCCCAAGCGCACCCTTGACGTCGGGCTCGATGACGCGATTGCCGAGCACGGGGTTTCCGGTGCGGATGATTGCTGCTTGCTCGAATCGACTCAGCTTGGCGAACGCCGCAGAATCGTGCGGATCGGGCGCACCGCCGGCGCGCCACGTCCGAGCGAGCTCGTACGACTCGACGGCATGGCGAAGAACGGTCTCCACGTGCGCGAAGACATCGAGTAGAAATCTCCCGAGAGCGGCCTCTTCCGCGGCGTCGACGGGCACCGAAGGATTGATCGTTGCGACGAGTTGACCGCCGGTGATCTGGAGGGACGTCAGGCCGTAACGAAGTTGCCAATACTTCGTTCGCGCCCAAAAGTATGCGCGCCCAACTCCGTGCACGAGCAGCTGATGCGCGGCCGGCCGAATCGCCGCAACAGCCTTGTTCAGGCGCGCGAGCTTTGCTTCGGGTGAGTTCCGCCTCTTGCGCCACTCGCGCCAACGGTCGCGCGCTTTTTGGACCATCGCTTTGCCGCGCTCATACGCTTTAACGGCGCCGCGGCCGACGCGGCTGGTCGCGATGTAGCGGCCGACGCGGCTCGACGCGATGTAGCGGCCGGCGGCGCGCAGGCCGCGTCCGACGGCGCGCACGCCGCGCACGATCGCCTTTCCGACCCGGCCCGCGACGCGCTTCACCGCGGCGACGCCGCGCTTGAGCCAGGCCATGATCTTGGCGGCGATCCCTTTGAGCTTGGTCCCGACGCCCTTGGCGCCTTTGCCGATCTTCGAGATGATGAAGTTGGCGGTGAAGTCGATCACCGCTACCGCCGCCGCCGCGACCGCTTTGGCGAACAGTGGGCCGGCGTTGCCGCCCTTGACCGCTTTGAGGAACGCGAAGAAGCTTTCGAAGGCGGCGATGATGCGGCTGGCAGTCGCCCACGCCGCCTGCAGACCCTCGATGATCGCCATGATCGCGGCCGCGGCCGGAATCAGCATCGAGATGACTTTCTGGACCAAGAACTCGATGATCGCGCGCGGTATCATCGCCTTGACGGCGGACCACACCATCGCGCCGATCCGGCGGAACGGGATGCCGCCCTTGCGCAGGACGTCGAAGATCAGCTTGCCGATCCCGACGACCGCCTCGACCTTCGAGTTGAACCACTCCTTGACCGCGGCCTTGAGCTCGCGCCACAGATGATTGCGCACGCCGTCCATCAGCGCAGCACCGAGATTGCGCAGCCAGCCGCCGGGGTCGCGCGAGATGTCGCGGATCAGCACGGCAAAAACGGCCAGCGCGGCGACAACCGCCTGCGCCGCGGAGATCGCCGCCTTCACGACGCCTGCGACCGCGTCGATCGCCGCGAGATAGAGCGCTTCGTACGCGTCGAGGATCAGGGTGAGCGCTTTCCCGAGCAGGCTCAGCAGGCCGGTGACGGCCTTCTTCAGGCCGTCGGCGAATCGGTTGACCGCGTCGACCGCGCCGTCGACCGCCGACTGGATCGCTTTGTGAAAGCGTTCGCGCAGCTTGGGGAACGCGGCGAGCACGCGGTCGCCGATCGCCATAATGGCGTCGCCGACGGCTTTGATCGCGCTGACGATCAGGTTGCGCGCCTTGTCGATCAGATCGGTGACGAACTTGGTGACCGCGTCGATCGCTGCTTTGATCTTGTCGCGCGCCCACTTGAAGAAGCCTTTGATCGCGCCCTTGATCTTGTCGAAGAACGACGAGATCGCCGAGCCGATGCTCGACAAGAAGCCGCCCGAATCGGACTCCTCCTTCGCCTTTTGCCGCTCGGCGCGGGCGTCGCCCTCGGCCTTCTCGCGGGTCTCGGCGATCTCGGCATTGCGCGCGTCGACCTCGCGGCGCGCTTGGCCGCGGGTGTCGTTGCGGATCTTGTCGGTGTCGTCCTTGGCCTTTTGAACCTGGCTGTCTTCGTCGCGGTCGGCAGTCTCGATCGTTTCGGTCTGCCCTTTGCGCCAGCTCGTGCGCTGCGCCAGCACCTCTTTACGCGCCGTCGCGCGCTCTTTGCGCTGCGCGGCGGTATCCTCGTGGATCGCTTCGTCGACCTTTTGCTGCGAGTCGGCGCGCTCTTGTGTCGCGCGCGCCTGCTGCTCGGTGCGCTTCGCGGCGAGGTCTTGCACGCCGGTGCGCGCGGCCGCCTGGACCTGGTCGCCCGAACGTTCGCGCGCGACGATCGCGACGGCGGGATCGATCGGCGCGGCGGCCGCCGGCGGTCCCGGAGCGCCGGCAGGCGCGGCCGCGGCGGCGGGCAGCGCTTCACCGCGCAGCGTCGTCGTCGGTTTGGTCGGATAGATGTGATCCTCGCCCATCGGTTGGGCCGCGTCGCGCTGCGCGTCGGCTTGGGCGGCGTGCGTCGTTTGCACGACCGCCGCGCGCTGCGCATCGGACTGCGCCGGATCGGCCGCACCGGTCAGCGGCACGTCGGGCGGCTGGGAGATCGTGACGTCGAGTGCGGGATCGCGGTCGGGCAGGTCGTCGACCGCGTCACGGACGTGCTGGGCGTCTTCGGCGGTGACTTCGCCGTCGGCGTTTGCGGTGACCGACGGCGTCGTGATCTCCGGCATCGGCGGCGGCGCGGGAACCGGCGCGAGCGTCACGCTCTCCGGAACCGGCGCGGCCGGCAGTCGGGCGACGGTAGCTGCCGCGGCGGCGGCCGGTTGCGCCGGCCGTGGCGCAATCTCGGCGCCGGCCTTGGCCATGGCAGCGGGCGTGAGCTCGGGTGGATGCGCGGCGAGCTCGCTGCGGTCGACGCCGATGGTGCGGCCGACCGCGCCGGTCACCGCGCCGAGCGCGGGTGCGAGCTTGTCGGGCGGCTCCGACGCGACCGCCGCGAGCGCGGCGGACGGCTCCGCATCGGGCAGAACCTGCGCCTCGGGTTCTTCGGCCGGCTCGGCCAGCGCGCTTCCGCCGCCGCCACCGCCGCTGGGCGCTTCGCTATTGTCGTCGGTCTCGGGCGGCAGCTCGCCGACCGGCGGCGCACCGCTCGGGCTCGCGTCGGGCGCAGGGGCCGAACTCGGCTCCGCTGCCGTTTCAACGGCGCTTTCGGGCTCGGGGCTCGGCATCGCCTCGGCTGACGTTGCGGCAGCGGCTGCCGTTTCCGCGGTTTCCGTCGCGGATTGATCGCCCGTGGCGGACTGCTCCGTGACGTCCGGTTGAAGCGGCGCCGCCTCGTCGACCGCCGGCGCGGCTTGCGGCGGCGTCGCGGTCTCGGCGAGCGGCTCCGGCGTCGCAGCCGCCTCGTCGCCCGTCGCCGGTTCGGCTGCCGCTGCGTCAGCTTCCGCTTCCGTGCTTTCGACGGCCGCATCGGTCTCGGTTGCTGCAGTCGGCTCGGCCTCGTCCGGCATCTCGCCCGCCGTCGGCGCTTCGGGTTGTTCGGCGGGTTCCGGCGCTTCGGGCGCCGGCGCCATCGCGGGGAAGGCAAAGCCACCGGCCGCTGCGCGCTGACGCGGGAGGCGCGGTGCCGCGCCAGCGCCCGCGCGGCGCTTTCTCGGTCGCGCATCGTGCAGCATCATCTTCGGTGCCGCGCGCTCGTGATGTGCGTCCTTCGCTTCGGGTTTCGCTCGGGCGCGTTCGGCCTCGTCGTCTTCTTTCTTGTCGCCGGTGTGCTCCGTCGGTGCTGCGGTCTCGGCTTCCGCCGGTTGCGCCATCGCCTTCGGCGTGGCACCGCGTTCGCGTTCGTCTGCCATCGGCTCGTCGCTTTGGCTCTGATCCGACGGCGCGGGAGGGTGTCCGTCACCCGATTGCGCCGCCGCGGGCTGCGCTTGCTCGAGCAGCTCGGAGAGATGCTTCCAGTCCGGCGAGAGCAGCTCGCGCTCGAGCCGCGTGAGGGCGAGCTTGCGCGTGTCCTCCTCCAGAAAGTCGAGCGATCGCCGAACGCGCCCGAGCCGGTCGTCAGGATCGTTCTTGAGCGCAAGCTCGATCATCGTGGTGAGCGCCGCCACGAGCTGCGCGGGATCGTTCGGGTTGCGAAACGTCAGGCCGGCGGCAAGCCGCGCGATCTGCGGTTCCGCGCGGCGTGGTGCGGCGCTCGTCGCGGCCGGGACGCGGCCGCGACGCAGCGCAGCGGCCGCCGCGTGAGCGTCGCCTTCGACGTCGCCGGCCGGCGGCGCAACCGTCAGCCCGTCGATCGCGTCGGGTTCGACGCGGCGCGGATCTTGCAGCGTGTGCACGAGCTCGTGCGCGACGATCGCGCGGCCGTGCGCGGTATGCGGGTCGTACGCGCCGGCGGCAAAGAAGATGTCGCGGCCCAGCGCGAACGCGACGGCGTCGAGCTCGTGCGCCGCTCGCGCGGCGGCGGCATCGGTGTGGATGCGCACGTGGCCGAGGTCGCAGTCGAAGGCGGCTTCGAAGCGGCGTCGCGTCGTGGGTTCGAGCGGCGTTCCCGGCGCGCGCAGCGCCGTGCGCACCGCTTCGTGCGGCGCCGGCGGGGCGCCCGGCGTCTTCTCGGGCGGCGCTCTCATCGTCCGTCCAACGCGCGCACGATCGAGCGCGCGAGCTCCCCGGCGAGCAACTCAGGTGACGCGTGCGGCGGCAGCGTGACGGCGAGCCGGACGTCCCTGCGCAAGCCGCCCGGCGGGCGCACGTCGCGCAGTTGCGCGTCGCACGCGGCGCGCAACGCGCGCTCGAAGCGCCGGCGGTCGCCGGGATCGACTCCGTCGAAGACGATCCGCTCGATCTCGAGCCGGACCGTGCGCCGCGTCAGCGCCATCCGGTGAGCTCCGCTTCGCTCAGCGGCCGGCCGAGCTTCATGTACTCGGTGCGCGCCGCGCGCAGCAGATGCGGCATGCCGACGGGCGCCGACTCGTCGGCCGCGACGAAAGCCGCGTGCAGCGCGATGTTGCGGATGTTGCCACCGGCGACGTTCAAGCTGCGCCAGCCGTTCGAGCGACAGGTTCGACCTGCGGCATCTCCGGCGGGAAGACGGTCTGCCAGATCGCGGCGCGCTGGGCCGGATCGGGGAATGGAAACTCGACCACGAAGCGCAGCCGCCGCAGGAATGCCGTCGTCGATGGCGCTGCGGAAGTTCGAAGTGAGGATCGCCAAGCCGCGGTACGTTTCCATGCGCGCGAGCAGGTAGCTCACTTCGATGTTCGCGTAGCGGTCGTGGCTGTCGCGCACCTCGGTGCGCTTGCCGAACAGCGCATCGGCCTCGTCGAATAGCAGCACCGCGCCGCCTGCTTCGGCAGCGTCGAAGATGCGGCGCAAGTTCTTCTCGGTCTCGCCGATGTACTTGCTCACGACCGCACTGAGATCGATGCGATACGCGTCGAGCTCGAGTTCGTTCGCGAGCACTTCGGCGGCGAGCGTCTTGCCCGTCCCGCTGGGGCCGGTGAACAGCGCCGAGATGCCCAGGCCGCGGCCGTCGCGGGCGAATCCCCAGGCCTCGTAGACGCGCGCGCGCTGGCGCACCTGAGCGGCGATTTCGCGCAGGGCCTGCATCTGCAGCGGCGGCAGCACCAGACGGTCCCGAACCCGCACCGCGTGGCAGTCGCTCGGCGAGCGCGTCGAGCGACGTGCGCGCGTCGTGGCAGCGCGCCGCGCCACAGCGACGGCAGCTCGGCCGAGCCGTCGGACAGCACGCCGCGGGCGATCTCGCGCGATCGACTGCGCGTCGAGCACGAAGTGCGAGACCACCCGCTCGACCTGGCCGTTGAACGCCGCGGCGCGGTCGCCCAACAGCTCCTTCCAAAGAGCGCGCTGCTCGAACGGGGTGGGGAGCTCGACGTCCGCGCTGCGCACGTCGCGGCGCTGCAGCCGCGCGCGTTCGCGAACGCACAGGACCGTCGCGACGCGGAGCTCGTCGAGCCAGCGCAGCGCGGCGCGCCGTTCGACCGGATCCGCGTCGTCGTCGAGCTCGACCAAGAGCGCGAAGCCCGACAGGGCAGCTTCGCGCTCGCACGACCGCGCCAGGTGCTTGCGCTCGCCGGGGCTCGTCGCGAGCGCGGCGAGATCGAACCGGCGCAGACCGAGGCCGCGGCGCGCGGCGAGCGCGGCAGCGACCGCGCGCTTTGCACCGAAGTCGGATCCGCCGAGCACGAGTACCGGCCATGCTGCCGCGTCGCTGCGGCCACGCAGCGGCCAGGGATGCGACGATCTCTTCGTTGCCGCGCGTCAGGGGCGCGGCGGCGGCGGGCTCGATCAGCACGCCGGCCAGCGTCTCGTCGAGCGCCTCGACCCCGAGCAGCGCGTGCAGTACCCGCTCGGCGACGCGATACGGCGCGTCGACCAGCGACGGCGCCGCGCTGAGCTCGATCAGCGCGTAGCGGCGCAGCGGCGCGTCCGGCGTGAGCGCGTCCCAAGCGGGATCGGCGAGCTGCGCGAGCGCGAGTCGCGAGCGACGGCAAGCGCCGCACGGGATCGTCGTGCACGCGCGCAATCGACGCGGCGAACGCGGCGTCGAGCTCGCAGCCGGCCCCCAGCAGCATCACGTCGCGCTCGAACGGCGTGAGTCCGAACGTCGCGCAGACGTATCGACGTCCCGGCCAGCCGAGCGTGCGAGCGCGTCCGAGCCGTTCGCGCAACGCGTCGCGCTGCGCGATCACGTGACGACCACCGTCGGGCCGGTGAAGCCCAGCACCGGATCGAGCTGCGGCACGCTCTGCGCGCCGTCGACGCTGATCCGCACGAGGTACGTGCCCGGCACGATCTGGTTGTTGGCTGCGCTCGTGACGTCGCTGGCGAAGCTGACCGTGCCGCCGGCGATGTCTTCGGGCAGCGCGTCGAGCCGGTAGTGGTTCGCCGTCGCCCCGGGCGGCAGGCCGATCTGGTCGAGCAACAACGACACCGTCTGCTGCGAACCGCACGGCGGTGTGAGGGGAATCGTGAACGAGTACGCTCCACCGCCCAGCGCCGTCGGGGCCGGGATCGCGCCGAGGGTCGGCTGGATGATGAACGCGGCGGGATCCGATGCACCGACGAGCTTGTCGGGCGGCGGGCCGATGGCGACGTCGCGCACGATCGCGACGAGGTTGACGCCAGGCTGCAGCGACGAAGGAATCGTCACGGTTGCGGTGTTGGGAGCGCTCGCCGTAACCAGCGGAACCGCCGTCGCGCCGTTGAACAGCGCGACGCTGCCCGTTCCGATCAGTCCTTGGCCGGTCAGCGTGAGCGTCTGCGTCACGGGCCAGGCGGGCAGGCCGAAGATCGCCGGCGTGATGCCGGCGATCTGCGGCCGCACGTAGGCGAGAACGTCGATGTTGTACGACACGACCGGCGGCGCCGAGACGAGCGGTGCTTTGCTGTCGATCAGCACGACGGTCGCCACGTAGGCGGACGAAGGGCGGCACTTGCTGCCGAACGCGCTCCACAGCTTGTAGAGGTCGTCGGCCGAAAGATCGTGCGGCGAGATCTTGATCTGCTCGATCTGCTGATCCAGCAGCGAGGTCGCGAGCGCCGACATCAGGTTGGAGCTCGGCGCGGAGAACGTCTGCACGATGTAGTTGCGGTCCAGAAACGGCATCTCGTGCAGCACCTGCATCCCGATCCCCAGCAGAATCTCCGGATGGTAATCGGATTCGCCGTAGGCCGACATCAGGAAGTGCAGGTCGATCGGCAGCGGCGGCCGTGCGGTGCGCGTTGCCGGCCGCGTCGCGCATCGGCTGCTCGACGTTGCGCCAGCCGGCGTTCATCGAGACGCTGTACAAGAACAGGTTGAGGTGATCGGTCTCCTCTTGGTTCGATCGGCACCTGATCGGGCGACTGGCACGTCGTCAGCGCCGGGCCGCCGAACAGCGTGGCGAGATTCGCCTCGCCGATCCCTTCGTCGAGCATCTGCGCGATGACGTAGCATCGCCGCCGCCGGCGCCAGCGCGGTGCTCACCGGTGCTCACCGCTCGCGCCGGCGAGATACTCCTCGAGACTAAGCCGCGGGCGCAACGGCTCGTCGCGGCGCGGCTTCACCGGTGCCGCCGGAGTCGCGGCGCGCACTTCGATGCGGCCGATCGCGACGTTGACCACCGTGGTCGTGTCGCGCGCGACGCGTCGCCCGTTCGCGCGTGGCCGCTTCGCGGCGCTGCGGTGCGTCGGGCGCCGTGCGGCCGCAGGGCGGCGCGCGGTGCGGCCGGTGCCGGTCACGATCGGCGCATCGTCGTGGACACGACGCGGTCGCTGCGGGCAGCAGCTGCGCGGTGCGCGCCGCGCGCGCCGGCACCGCAGGAGGCTCGGACGCGCGCGGCGGTGCACGCGGCGTGACGACCGCGCGGGCGGCGTGGGCCGGCCGTCGTCGGGGACGGCGGTCTCATCCGGCACGAGGGCGTCGTGGCTCGCTTCGAACGGCGGGCGCGTGTCGTTCGCCTGGAGCGACGGCGGTGCGCCGGTCGCACCGGGCGGCGCAGCGCTCGCGCCTACGGGCTCTTCTGTGCGCGACGGCATCGCCGTGCGGGGGACGACGAGGTGTTCGTCGTGCTCTTCGACTCCGGCGCGCCGGCGAACGGCGGCGGGCGCCGCGGTACCAGTCGCGGCGTCGTCGCGCGCGTTCTCGCGACGAGGCGGCGGAGATAGCTCATCGCTCGAGCCAGTTGCACGTACGCCGCACGCCGGCGGTCGGCGAGCGCGAGGATCATCGGCTTCGCTCCACCCGTACGCGGACGCCAGCGCGGTCGACGTCGAGCAGCAGCGCTCGGCACCGTCGCGTCGACGTCGCTCCACAGAAAGGTCGGCGACGTCGAACGGCACGCTCGCGTCCGGACCCGCACTCGGAGCAGCGAAGCGCGATCTCGAGCGCCGCCAGCGCTTCGGCCTCGGCCATGCGGGTCTCGAGTCGCTTCGAGCTCGTCGCTCGCCGAGTCGCGCGCCGTCGATCGACGCAGCGCTGGCGAGCGCGCGAACGGCGCGTCTTCGTCGAGCTCGTCGGCGACCGCCGCGAGGTCGAGGCTGTTGGGAAGCCGCGCGCGCACGTCGCGGCCGCCGATCTCGACCGCGATCGCCGTCCCGGTCGCGCCGCGCGACGGCAGCGTGCGCAGTCGATCGAGAACTCGTTCTGCTCGCCGCACGCTCGCACGCACGGACCAGCGTCGCAGCCGGTCGCCGAAAGTGCCGCCGCGCGATCGCCACAGCAGCGCGTCGCGCTCGCCGAGGAGAGTCGGGCGAGCGCGTCGTGCGGCGCGTCCGCTGAACGCGCGCAGCAGCGTCAGCGCGCGCGTCCACCGGATGCTGCTCGCGGCCGAGGTCCCACGCATCGAGAGCTCGGCGTTCGAGGGGCTGCGAGCACGGACGGTCACGAGCTGCGGCGGCGTGAGCACCGGTTCGGTCGGCTCGGTGACGCTCTGTCACGCTCCCAGCCTTCGTTCTCGAGCTTGATGTGCTCGATCGCGACGCGCGTTGGCGTTGGCGTCGAACTCGGGCAGCGCTGTACTCAGAGACCCAGCAGCGGTAGACTTTGTAGGCGATCACCAGCTGTCCGGCCTCATTGTAGACCTCGAGGATGATGTCTTTGCGGAAGTCCTTGAGCGAGAGCTGCGCGCCGAGGCCGGCACCGTAGTTCCAGACCTTGAACGCCCAGTTCTCGAACTCGGGATCGTGCGGTGATCCCGCGCTCGAGCGTGATTGCCTCGTACTGGCTGCGGCCGGCGGCGCGAGCATCGGATGCTGTTGTCGCCGCCCGACCGGTGCTTGACCACTTCCGTCGTGCGCTTGAGCGGGCTGACCTTGCTGACCCCTGCGACGTAGCGGCCGTCCCACTTGACGCGGAATTTGAAGTTCTTGTACGGATCGAAACGCGTGGTATTGACGCTGAACTGCCATCGTGCCCCTCAGCTTCCGGTCTGCCCGGCGATCTGTTGGATGGTGATGATGACGAACTCGGCCGGATCGACCGGCGCGAAGCCGACCACGATGTTGAGCACGCCAGCTCACCGACGATCGCGGGATTGGTCGTCTGCGTCGCACTTGACGAAGTAGGCGTCGCGCGGCGATGCGCCCGCGAACGCGCCCTGGCGGAAGAGCGTGTCCATGAACGACGAGCGCTCGAGCCGGATTTGGCCCCACAGCGTCGCGTCATTGGGCTCGAACACGACCCATTGCGTCCCTCGGTACAGGCTCTGCTCGATGTAGCAGCGCGAGGCGTCGCACCGGAACGTACTTGTAGTCGGACGGGTTCGCGTCCTGACCGTGCATCGTGCGCGCGCCCCAGGACGACGATGCCGTACGGGATCAGGTTGCGGATCGCATTGATGGCGATCGGGTTGAGGATTCCGCTCTCGGCGTCGGTGACGTTGTACTCGAGATCGATCGCGCCGATGAGGCTCGCATTGGTTCCGGCCGGCGCCTTCCACACGCCCCGGGTCGCGTCGGTCAGCGCGTACACGCCGGCCATCGTCCCCGACGGCGGCGTCGGACGCCTCATCCCGGTCAGCGGATCGGTGATGTCGATGTACGGGTAGTACAGCGCCGCGTGATCGCTCTTCGGGGGCCCTGCGCCCGTGGCGTAGGTCTCGATCGCCGGCGGCAGCAAACCCGGTGGCGGGTCCATGATCAGGAACGCGCGCCGTGTCTCGCAGTAGCTGGCGGCGTCTTGCAGCGTAGCGCCGTCGGAGATCCCCGCCAGCACCAGGATGTTGAAAATCTGCACGTCCTCGAGCGCGTAGATCCCGCCCTTCGGATTCGAAGCTGGAAAGAACGTGCCGTACGGATTGGTCGGATCGAACGGCGATTCCGATCCGCCGCTGAGGATCTGCGACGCACCGATCACCGCGGTCCCGTTCAGCAGCCCAATCGTACCGGCGGTCGTGTCCGTCCCGGCATTCGTGATTGCTACGCCCGATCCGGCGGCGCGCGTTCCCGACGTGAGCACGAGCGTATCGGTCGGAGGCGGCGTGTAGACCGCGGTGAAGTTCGTATAGGCCACTCCCGGGCGCGCGCTTTGCATCGCCGTCTGCAACCGGCTCGCGAACGTCTCCACGTTCGCCGCGTTCGCGGGCGTGATATCTGACGTCGCGATCGCGATGCTGACCCCGCGGCCGCCGTCGAGCGCGACCGCGATCGTGCCGTCGGTACCGAAGGTAAAGTTCGTCGACGGGTCGGTGAAGGTGAGCGTTCCCGGCGCGGGCGACGGTACGGGCTTGGTCTGCGCGGTTCCGTCGACTTCGATGCCGCCGTTCGCGCTGCCGAACCCCAGCGGACGTGAGGCGTCGTTGGGTGAGCCTTGCAGCACGATCACCGACGACCCTTCGCCCTTGGTCTTCGACGTGATCGTCACCGCAGCGGATGTAGCCGTGATGGCGGCGGCGGCGGTGAGGGTCGCGGAGCCGTTGAGCACCGCGGCGATCTCGGTCGCGTTCATCGTGGTCGCGGCGGGGAACACGATTGGCACCGAGATCGAACCGTCGACGATCACCGTCATCTGGGCTTGCGCGGTAAAGGTCGGCGCCGCGCCCGGCGGCGCGTTGGTGCTGCTGCCGCTGCCGAACGTGACGCCCGCCGAGCGCTGCACGGTCACCAGGCTCGATTGGTTGTTGAGGATCGTTTGGACGTAGAAGCCGTCGGTCGAGTTCATCGACAGGCCGCTGTACGATTCGGTCGCCGACGTGCCGCTCGCGTTGGGGACACCGGTCAGCACGACGTTGAACCGGTTGGGGTCGGCGGCGTCGTAGATCGAGACGGCGACGCCGTTGCCGGCGAATCCTCCGTCGAACGCCGAGAACGTCAGCGACGGGTTCCCGTTGCCGTCGAGCAACGCGAGGGTCGCGGTCACGGCGTTGTTGCCGACGCGAACGATCCAGGCGTCGCTGCCTTGATTCTGGAAGAACTGCCAGACGGCGTAGCTCATCTCGCTCTTCGGCGAGAGGCCGCCGAAGACCGTGTTGAAATCGCCCCAGCCGGAGATCTGCCGCGGCTCGTTGATCGGACCGCGCAGGGCCGTGCCGACGAACGCCGTCGTCGACGTGCTGACGCCGCTGATCGCCTGGACCCCGCTCGCGATCTCATAGAGATAGACGCCGGGCGCGGTGGGTGTGGCCGTCATGTGGGTGTCTCCCGCGACGAAATGTGAATGCACGACGAACGACGGTAGTCGCGCGAAGCCGAATCGCTACGGGATCATGATAGGAGCGCGCCTCTCACGGCGCTCTCAGGAAACTCTCCGTTCACCCTCCGCGCGCAGCGCGCCGGCCAGCGAGACCGTTTCGCCGGTCGGTCCGATTCCCAAGTGGCGTTCGAGGTACGCGCTCAGCGCGGCGTACTGCTCGAGCGCACGTGCGCGCTGCCCCAACGATGCGAAGCACCGCATCACCAGGCGCGTCGCGCCTTCGTGCGCCGGCTCGGCGACGATCAGTTGCAGCCCGTACGAAAGCGCCTTCGCGTAGTCACCGGCCTCGAGCGCGTCTTCCGCCAAGCGGTCCATCGCGCAGCCGTACGCGCTCGCGCAGCGCACGCGCAACGGCTGCAGCCAATCGCCGCCTTCGCCGGCGAGGAACTCGCCCCCGTAGAGGTCGGTGGCCGAGCTCAGCGCTTCGACGGTCTCGGCACGGCAGAGCCGCAAGAAGTCGTCGGCGTCCGAGCTCACCCGAACGGCCGGATTCCACGCGTAACCGCCGGGGAGGCACGCGATCGTGTCGCGGCCGTCGAGTACACTGCGCAGGTACGTGCGCGCGCCGCTCGCGGCGAGGTGGATGCGGTGCGCAACCGCGTCAACGTCGGCACCCGGCCAAAACGCGTCGGCGAGCTCGTCGCGCGTCGCGACCCGTCGCGGGTACGCGCCGAGATACTGAATGAGGTCGCGGCCCTTCTTCGGCGAGGGCCCCCCGTACCATCGGCTGTCCGCGCCGATCGCAAACCGGCCGAGGAATCGAAAGTGAATGTGCAGGTCGTCCATCGGCGCGCCCTATCCCGCAGCGCGGAGGTTTAGCAGAAGAAAACGAGAGACGATCGAGAGAGTCGTCGCGTACCGTCGCGGCGATGACGCTTGGAGGGGCGGCTCCCGTCGCGTTGATCGTGCGGCTTCATGCGGCTGAGCCGGATGCGACCGAGCTGTGCGCGAGCGTATGGCCGTCGGAAGAGGGGGTCGGGATCACGACCGACGCCGCGGTGCTGCTCGTTCACCTGTGGCGTGAATCGCCCGAGGTGATCCGCGGTTCGATTCGTCATCCGAAATCAGGTTGTACCGCTCTCGTTCAAGGAAACGACGCGCTCTGGAGGCTCGCGGGCGAGGTCAGAATGCGATTTACCACGATCGACGTGGGCCTCGAGAAGCCCACAGCTGCGGAGGCACCCAATATAGGCCAGGCTGAATGAAAAGGCAAGCGCCTCATTGTATCGCTAACCTTCGCGATGCCGTCGGGCTCCGACGGCCGCAAACAGGCGGCCCACCGCCGGCGCCGCGATCCAGATCACATTTTGGGCAGGGATAGCGAGCGGCTCAAGGATAGATTTTCCCCTGCCCTCTCGCCACGGAAAGCAGCGCCGTATGAAGCAACCCGATCGCCGCGAGTTCTTGCTCGCCTCCGCCGCCGGCATCGGCGCGGCCGCCCTGGCGGGGTCACTCCCGCTCGCCGCCGGCGCCGCCGAGTCGCCGTTCAAGCCCGAAAAGGGGGCGTCGCTGCAGCTGTTGCGCTGGACCGCCTTCGTCAAGAGCGACGCCACGGTTTGGGAGGAGAACACCAAGAAGTTCACCGCGGCGACCGGGGTGCCGGTCACGATTCAGAACCTGACCTGGAACGACGTCACGCCCAAAGCGGCGCTGGCGGCGCAGGTGGGCTCGGGTCCCGACATCGTGATGGGCTGGAACGACGATCCGTTCGTCTATCCCGACAAGCTCGTCGACATGACCGACCTCGTCGACATGATGGGCAAAGCGCACGGCGGCTGGTACGACAACGCGCGCTCGTATTGTTACGACCAAGACGTGAACCGCTGGGTCTCCTTCCCGATCGGCTGCACCGGGAACGCGGTCAACTACCGCAAAGGGTGGGCCAAGGAAGCGGGCTTCGCCGAGTTCCCCAAAGACCTCGACGGGATGCTCAAGCTGGCTCGCGGGCTGAAGAAGAACGGCCACCCGACCGGCTTCGCGCTGGGTCACGCGGTCGGCGACGCCAACAGTTGGACGCACTGGATCCTGTGGTCGTACGGCGGCAAGCAGGCCAACCCCGACAACTCGATCGCGATCAACTCGGGCGAGACCAGCAACGCGCTCGACTACGCGCGGCAGCTCTACGAAACGATGATCGACGGCGTCGCAGGCTGGGACGACTCGGGCAACAACAAGGCCTTCGCGGCCGGCCTGATCGGGATGACGATGAACGGGATCAGCATCTGGTACGCCGAGAAGAACAACGACCCGGCGCTGTTTCCCGACTTCGCGAACGCGACGCCGCCGTACGGTCCGGTGAAGACGCACACGATCTCGAACAACTTCACCTCGGCCTACGTCTTCAAGTACAGCAAGTACCCCAACGCCGCCAAGGAATACCTGCGCTTCATGCTCGACAGCGCGCAGGCCGAGCGCTGGGTCACCGAGATGCTCGGCTACGTCACGCCGGCGCTCAAGGGCTACGCCGATCTCCCGATCTGGACGTCGAATCCGAACATCACGCCGTATCGTGACGCGCTCGCCGGCGCGAAGTACGACGGGTTCAACGGGAAGCCCGGCAAGGCTGCCGCCCAGGCGCTCGACGAGTTCGTCATCGTCGACATGTTCGCCGACGTCTGCGTCAACAAGATGGCGAACAAAGACGCGATGCGCAAGGCCGAAGCGAAGCTGACCGCGATCTACAAGCGCGCGTGATCGGGCGGCCGTCACTGGCCGCGCGGTTCGATTCGCCGCGGGTGCTGGGCTATCTGCTCATCACACCCGCGGCGATCCTTTTGCTCGGATTGCTGGCGTATCCGCTGCTGCTCGGGATTTGGCTCAGCCTCACCAGCGCGACGATCGGGAATCCCGGTCGGTTCGTCGGTCTCGAAAACTACGCGACGATCTTCGCCGACCCGATCTTCCGCGGCGCGGCGTGGTACTCGATCTTCTATACAGTCTGCGCCGAGGCCGGCAAACTGGTGCTCGGCCTCGCGCTGGCGCTGCTGCTCAACCAGCGCTTCCGCGGCTACCGCGCGTCGCGCGCGCTCATGCTGCTGCCGTGGGTCGCGCCGACGGTGCTGTCGGCGCTGGCCTGGCTGTGGCTGCTCGACCCACAATTCAGCGCGGTGAGCTGGCTGCTAGTGCGCCTGCATCTGATCCGCAGCAACATCGACTTTTTGGGGCATCCGTGGAGCGCGCGCATCTCGCTCATCGTGGTGAACGTTTGGCGCGGGTTGCCGTACTTCGCGATCGGTTACTTGGCCGGGCTGCAGTCGATCCCCAAGGACCTCTACGAAGCGGCCGCCATCGACGGGGCCGGCGGCTGGCAGGCGTTCCGGCGCATCACCTGGCCGCTGCTGATGCCGATCACGACGATCCTGGTCGCGTTCTCCTCGATCTTCACGCTGACCGACTTCCAGCTCATCTGGACGATCACGCACGGCGGTCCGACCGACGCGACGCAGGTCTTCACGACGCTGGCCTATCAGCGCGCGATCCCCGGCGGCCAGCTCGGCGAGGGTGCGGCGATCGCGGTCTCGCCGATCGTCATCATGATCGTGCTGGCCTTCTTCGTCGTCCGTTCGGTGCGGGAGAAGTAGGATGAACCGCAAGCTGCGGATCTACGTCCCGCTGGCGCTGTACGGGATCTTTCTGATGCTGCCGTTCATCTGGATGGTCTTGACGGCGTTCAAGTCGGACCAGGAGCTGTCGCGGGGGCTCAATCCGTTCTGGATCTCGCAGCCGACCTTCTCGCAATTCACCAACCTGCTCACCCAAACCGCCTACGGCCAGTGGTTCGCCAACACGCTGTTCATCTCGATCGCCGCGACGGTGCTCAGCGTGTTCGTCTCGTACATCACCGCCTACGCCATCATTCGTTTGCGGTTTCCGGGCTCGGAGGTGGTGAGCACGGCGATCTTCCTGGCCTATATCGTACCGCCCGCCATCCTGTTCATCCCGCTCGCGACCGTCATCATCCAGCTGCACTGGTTCGACAAGCTGTGGGCGCTCGTCCCCATCTACGCCACGTTCCTGGTGCCGTTCTGCACCTGGCTCCTGATCGGGTTCCTCAAGAACATCCCGCGCGAGCTCGAGGAGGCCGCGCGCGTCGACGGTGCGAGCAACTTGGCAATCCTATGGCGGATCATCTTCCCGATCGCCGTGCCGGGCCTGATCTCGGCGGCGATCTTCTCGTTCACGTTGTCGTGGAACGAGTACCTGTACGCGCTGGTGTTCATGTCGTCGTCGTTCAACAAGACCGTCTCGGTCGGGATGACCAGCGAGCTGATCCGCGGCGACACCTTCCAATGGGGCCAGCTCATGGCCGGCGCGCTCATCGGCGTGCTGCCCGCGGTTCTCGTCTATTTCTTCTTCGTCGAGTACTACGTCGCCGGCCTCGCCGGCTCGGTGAAGGAGTAATCACGCGCGAGCGCCCGGCGCGCCGAGACGCAGGCGATGTCATCGCGATGTCATGCTGAGCAAAGTCGAAGCATGGCACACGGCGGCTTGCCACGGATCGGAGCGTGCCTTGCCCGAACTCGTGCCGTCGTGCTGAGCGAAGTCGAAGCACGACCGCCGGCGAGTCACGCTTCGCCGCGGCTCAGCGTGACGGCGCGACTCCGGCGCGGCCCGCTCGGTCGTCGCCTGGGCACGATCGTTCGCCCTTCGACAAGCTCAGGATGACATCTGGATGGGTGACGTCGTCCTCGCCTGACGTCGCCCTCGCATGACGTCGCCCTCGCATGACGTCGGCGGCTAGAAGTATGCGGTGCCGGTGGCAGCGTCGAACAGGTGCAGGCGCTTGGGATTGATGCCCAGCGCGATCGCATCGCCGGAGGCGGCGGTCGACTCGGCGGACGCGCGGGCAGTGAGGCGTTCGCCGTCGCAGGTGAAGTACAGGACCTGCTCCGAGCCGAGGGGTTCGACGACGTCGACGACGGCGCTGATCGAGCCCTCGGCGCCGGCGTGCAGCGAGATGTCCTCGGGGCGAACGCCCAGCGTCACCGTCGCGGGCATCGTTCCAGCGGCGGCGGTCCCAGCGGCGGCCATTCCAGCGTCGGCGGCCGCGTTCGACGATTCCAGCGCCGCGCGGCGCTCGTCCGGGATGCGGACCGAGAAGGAGCGGCCGCGGGCGTAGAGCGCGCCATTGTCGGCTTCGAGCCGGCACGACAGAAAGCTCATCGTCGGCGAGCCGATGAAGCCGGCGACGAACTGGTTGGCCGGGTGGTCGTAGACCTCTTGCGGGGACGCGACCTGCTGCACGATGCCGTCCTTCATGACCACGATGCGGTGACCCATCGTCATCGCCTCGATTTGATCGTGGGTCACATAGATCATCGTCGTCGCGATCCGCTTCTGCAGCTTGACGATCTCGGTGCGCGTCTGCGCGCGCAGCTTGGCGTCGAGATTCGACAGCGGCTCGTCCATCAGGAATACCGCCGGGTGGCGCACGATCGCGCGCCCGAGCGCTGCGCGCTGGCGCTGACCGCCCGAGAGCTCCTTCGGCTTGCGTTTGAGCAGCGACCCCAGACCCAGAATCTCGGCCGCTTCCTTGACGCGCTGGTCGATCTCCGGCCGCGGCATGTTGCGCATCCGCAGCCCGAAAGCCATGTTGTCGTAGACGTTCATGTGCGGGTACAGCGCGTAGTTCTGGAAGACCATCGCGATGTCGCGATCCTTCGGGCCCAGCTCGTTCACTCGGCGGTCGCCGATGAAGACGTCGCCGCTGGTCACGGTTTCAAGTCCGGCGATCATGCGCAGCGTCGTGGACTTGCCGCAGCCCGACGGGCCGACGAGCACGAGAAACTCGCGATCGGCGATCTCTAGGGTGACGTCGTCGACCACGACCGTCTCGCCGAACCGCTTGGTGACCGAGGCGAGACGTACCGATGCCATCTCAGCGCGCCCCGACGCCTATCCCCACACCCTCCGCGCCGTCTCGACGACCAATCGCAGCTTGGCCCACTGATCGTCCTCGGTGAGCAAGTTGCCCTCGGCCATCGACGCGAACCCGCACTGCGGGCTCAGCGCGAGCCGCTCGAGCGGAACGTATCTGCTCGCCGCCTCGATGCGGCGCACGAGCTCGTCGCCGCTTTCGAGCTCCGCCTTCTTCGAGCTGATCAGACCGAGCACGACCGTCTTACCGTCCGGGACGAAGCGCAGCGGCTCGAACGTCCCCGACCGCTCGTCGTCGTACTCGAGCAAGAAGCGGTCGACCTCCAGCTGCGCGAACAGCTTCTCGGCGATCGCGTCGTAGCCGCCCGACGCGTACCACTGGCTGCGGTTGTTGCCCCGGCACAGGTGGATGGCGAGCGTCACACCGGGCTTGCGCGCGGCGCGGAAGCACGCGTTGTCGGCGGCGATCGCTTCGTCGAGCAGCGCGTCAGGCTCGCCGAACTCGGCCTGCAAGAACTCGCGCCACTTCGGGTCGAGGTAGTAGCTGTAGCGCGGCGCGTCGATCTGGATGTAGGCGACGCCGTCCTCGGCGAGCTCGCGCGTCTCGCCTTTGACGATCTCGACGACGTCCGCCAAGAACGCGGAGTGGTTCGGGTAGGCGTTCTCGCTGATCCCTTTCTTGTACGCGATGGCCGGGAACTGCGTCGCGCTGGGTAACGTCATCTTGATCGGCCCGGGGCTGTGGTGTTTGAGGATTTCCAGCTCGTGCGCGGTGAGCCGGCGCGTCTGGCGCAGCTTTGCGGTGACGATGCCGCGCACGGCGCTCGGCGCGACGCCGACGGCGGCGCCGCCGGAGCTCCACGATCGTGCGACGCCGGCCTCGGAGTCGAAGCCCTCGACCGCGTCGGTCAGATCGGTCATGAAGCCGCCGCGCCGAAACTCGCCGTCGGTGAACAGCCCGAAGCCGAGCTCGCGCTGCTTGCCCAGCACGCGCAAGATCTCGCGGTCCTCGACCTCGCGCAAGCGCTCCGCGCCCGCGCTGCTCTGCCGCAGCTCGAGCAGCGCTTTGGGCCGCAAGAAGCTCCCCACATGGTCGGCACGAAAGGCATCCGCACGTTGCTCGCTCACGCCGTGCCGTTTCCAGCGGGCGCCGCGCCGCCCCTTGACGGTCGGGCCGAGCGAGCTGGATGGACGCGCCGGTCTCGGCGTGAACGTGCACGCTCGTGACCATGACGATCGAGGCCGTCGACGCATTGGCGGGCGGAGCGAGCTCTCCGGTGCGGGCCGGGCGGCGGGTTGGCGGTGAACCGTTCGTGTGCGTGCGAGGCGCGGGGCCCTACGCGTTCGATGCGAACGGCCGGCAGTACGTCGACTACGTGATGGCGTACGGGCCGTTGCTGTTCGGTCACACGCCGCCGTTCTTGCACGGGCTCGACCAGCTCGCCGCACGCGGCGCGGTGTACGGCTCGACGGCGCCGGACGAGCTCGCGCTTGCCGAGCGCATGCGGTCGCATCTGCCGTCGATGGAACGCGTGCGGTTCACGACGACCGGCAGCGAGGCGGTGCAGAGTGCGGTGCGCGTCGCGCGCGCGTTCACCGGGCGCGATCTCGTGCTCAAGTTCGCCGGCAACTATCACGGGCATTTCGACCTGGCGCTCCAGGCTGCGGGAGCCTCGGCGGAGACGCCCGACGCGGGACGGTCGGGGATTCCGCGTGCCGTGCTCGACGATCTCGTCGTGGCGCGCTATAACGACCTCGCCGACGTCGACCGGCAGCTCGCGCGCGCCGGCGACCGGCTGGCGGCGATCCTCGTCGAGCCGATCTGCGGCAACATGGGCCTGGTCGAAACCGTTCCCGGGTTTCTGGCTGGTCTGCGCGAGCGCGCGACGCGCCGCGGCGCGCTGCTGATCTTCGACGAGATCATCACCTGGCTGCGTCTGGGGCTCGGCGGCGCGCAGGCGCGCGCCGCCGTGACGCCCGATCTCACGACCGTGGGCAAGGTGCTCGGCGGAGGCTTTCCGCTGGCCGCGTTCGGCGGGCGTTCCGACCTGATGGCGACGCTCGCTCCCGACGGTCCGTGCTTCACCGGGGGAACGCACGCCGGGATGCCGTTCGCGGCGGCGATCGGCCTGCGCGTGCTCGATACGCTCGAACGCCATTCCGACTTGCTGACCGCGACAGAGCGCCGCGCGCGTACGCTCGCCGGCGGCCTCCGATCGATCCTGTCGGCGCTGGAACTCGACTACGCGGTCGTGCAGCTCGAGTCGATCGTCGACTTCAAGTTCCGCGCCGGACCGGCGACGCGCTCGTACGACGACCAGCGGTACGACGATCAGCGCGCGTTCGCCGCCTTCTACCACGCGATGCGCGAGCGGGGAGTGCTGCTGCCGCCCTCGCACAACGAGGTGATGTTCCTGTCCACGGCGCATGGCGACGCCGACATCGCGCACACGTTGTGCGCGCTCGAGGACTCGCTGTGCGAGCTGCGTTCGAAAGGGACGATCTGATGGAGCTGGAGATACCGCTCGGCTGGACCAACGACGGTCACGCGCTCGAGAAGACCTTCGACCGCCGCGACTTCGACGGTTCGATCTCTTTCGTCAACGCCGTCGCCGAAACGGCGAACCGGCTCAACCACCATCCTGATATCCGGCTGTCCTGGAACGAAGTGACCATTCGCACCTGGTCGCACGACGTGAACGCGATCACCGAGCGCGACGTCGGTCTGGCTCTGGCGATCGACTCCCTCTGACCGGGCCCGCTAGCGCACCGGCGCCGGAAAACCGGCGGGAGAGCGGTGGCCTTGGGCATCGATGGCTCGGAGGCCGAATTGCCAATTGTCCTTGGAGAACGGCAGCGTGATGCGCGTCGCGCTGCCGGCGTCCTGCACCGCCGTCCACGTCGACTCGGTGGTCAAGCGACGCACGACCTCGTAGCGCACCGCGCGCGGCACGGGATCCCAAAACAGCGTCGTGTCGTTGGCAAGGGCCTTGACGTCGACCGAGACCTTCGGCGTCGCCGGCGCAAGCGCGAGCGAGGCCAGCACGGCTGCATTGTAACGCGTCACCTTGGCGAGGTAGTCGAAATCGACGTACTGCAGCAGGTCACCGTACTGCACGCCGTTCTCGACGCGCACGTTCTGGTGCTGGTGGGCAAACGTCTCGCGCGGCTCGGTGAAGCGCAGCGCGGCGAACCCCTGCGCATTGAACGACTCATGGTCTCCGCCGCGCAGAAAACGGTCCGCGCGCCAGATCAGCATCCCGGTCAGGCCGGTCGCGTACGTGTCGCCGGTCTCCTTCGCGTAGCGGGCCAGCTCGTTGGACGGCGAATCGTTCTGCGAACCGGTCGCGTTGACGCGGGCCGCGCTCGCGCCGGCGGGGAGCGCCTCGGAGAAGATGCGCACCGTGTCGTCGCGCTTGACGCCGTCGTCGCCGACCGAAGCGCCGACGATGTCGTTGTTGAGGTCGCCCTCGACGTCGACGTGAGCGGCTTTGAGCCCCTGCGCGAAGTGGGCACTGCCGAACAGCCCCTGCTCCTCGGCGTCGAAGCAGGCGAAGATCACCGTGCCGTGCAGGGGAATCGGCGCCAGGACGCGCGCCGCCTCGAGCACGGCCGAGACCGCCGAGCCGTTGTCGTCGGCGCCGGGCGCGTCGTGGACACCGTCGTTGTTGTCGGAGTTGCGCGAGTCATAGTGGCTCGACATCACGTACGTCGGCGCGGCCGGGTCGTCGCCCCGCAGCGTCGCGATCACCGACGAGATCATGACATCGCGCGGTACACGCTTGGCCGGATCGGCCGGCTGCGTGTAGGTATCGAGCGCAACCGTCAGCCGCCCGTTGCTCGAACGCGCGATCTGACTGAAGCGCTCGAACAGGTACGCCCGCGCCGCCAACACGCCGCGGTTCGGCCCGGCGTTCTCGGAGAACGTCGAGCGCGTGCCGAACGCGACCAGCCGCGTGTCCGTCGCGCGCAGGTTCGCCGCGTCGACGCGCGCAATCGCAGCCGCGACGGCGGGATCGACCGGCGCCGCCGCTACATCCGCCCGCGCCGGCAGCGCGCAGCACAGCGACAGGATCACGAAGAACGCAAACCGGCGAGAAGGCGACATGGTAGCGCCTACCGCGCCGCCATGCTCCCGACCTGCGAACGACGGGACCGCGCGCGCCACTGAGCAAGCGGTGGGCGGGGCGGCGGCGGCCCGGCGCCGTAGCACCGCAGCGATGGCAACCCACACCAAGCCCACCGGCGACGAGCTCACGACCTTGGCGGCCGAGGCGAAGACCGCTCGCGCGCGCATCACGACGCCCAAGGGCGAGATCGCCTTCTCGTTCTATCCGGACGACGCGCCGCAGCACAGCGCGGCGTTCATCAAGCTGGCCCGGGCCGGCTTTTACGACGGGCTCACGTTTCACCGCTACGAGCCTGGCTTCGTGATCCAGGGCGGAGATCCGAGCGGCAACGGAACCGGCGGTCCGGGCTACAACCTCGACGCGGAGTTCAACGAGAACCCGCACGTCAAGGGAACCGTCGCGATGGCGCGTTCCTCCAACCCGAACTCCGCGGGCAGCCAGTTCTACATTTGTTTGGGCGACGCACCGTTCTTGAACCGGCAGTACACCGTCTTCGGCCACGTCGTCGAAGGCCAGGAGGTCGTCGATCGGATTCGGGCCGGCGATCCGATGACGTCGGTCACCATCGAGAACGGCGGCAAAGAAGCGGGGAACGGCTGAGCCTGCCGCACCTCGCGCTCGGTACGCAAGGGTGGTCGTACCCGGACTGGGTCGGTCCGATGTACGACGCCGGAACGCGCCCGGGCGACTATCTGCGCGAGTACGCCGAAGAGTTCTGCAGCCTCGAGATCGACTCGACGGTGTACGGCACCCCGCCGCCCGACCGCGTGCGAAAATGGGCGTCGCAGGTGCCGGACGGTTTCACCTTCGCGCTCAAGACGCCGCGCGAGATCACCCACGAGCGGCGGCTGCTGGAGTCGCGCGCGCTGATCGAGGCGTTTGCCGCCAGCGCACTCGAGTTCGGTGAGAAGCTCGAAGCGATCCTGATCCAGCTGCCGCCCGACTTCACGCCGGCCGAGGTCGACGCCCTCGAGGCCTTTGTGGGCGAGTTGCCGGAGGGTCCGCGCTGGGCGCTCGAAGTGCGCGATCGCGACTGGTTCCACGGTGACGTGCACGGCCGGCTGCGCGACGCGCTCGGCACGCACGGCGTCGCGCTGGCGCTCACCGACGGACCCTTCGTGCCGCTCGACACGATGTTGCACGAGCTGTACCGCCCGACCGCATCGCACGCGTACGTGCGCTGGCTCGGCGTTCGGCGCAGCCTGGCGCGCTTCGACGCGATCGTCATCGACCGCGGCGCCGAGATCGCGCGCTGGTCCGAGGCGATTCGCGATGTCGCGCCCCAGCTCGCGCGGCTGGCCGGCTACGCCAACAACGAGTACGCCGGCCACTCGCCCGAGACCGTTCGGCAGATTTACGCCGCGCTCGGCCTGCCGCACGCGCGTCCGGCGCGGATCGAGCAGCCGTCGCTGTTCGGATGACGCGCGAACGCTGATGCGCGCGGGTCCGGTCGTGCGCGGAATCGTGCTCTGGCTCGCCGGCACCGATCTGCGGCTCACCCTGCTGGCGGTACCGCCGGTGATTCCGCTGATCCATCGCGACCTCCACCTCAACGAGTCGGGGATCGCGGCGCTGTCGAACCTTCCGGTGCTGACGCTGGCCGTATCGTCGATGTTCGGCGGCTTGGTGACGATGCGGCTGGGCGCGCGCGGCGCCGTGATCGCCGGCTTGTGGCTGATCGCGATCTCGTCCGCGCTGCGCGGTTGGGGGCCGTCGATCCCGATGCTGTTCGCGATGACCTTCGTGATGGGCGCGGGGATCGCGATGATCCAACCGGCGTTTCCGGCGCTGGCTCGGACGTGGTTCGCCGATCGCATCGCGCTGGGCACGGGGATTTGGGCCAACGGCCTCCTGTGCGGCGAAGCGATCAGCGCGTCGCTGACGATTCCGTTCGTGCTGCCGCTGGCCGGCGGTTCGTGGGAACGCAGCTTCGTCGCCTGGAGCGTTCCGGTGGTCGTCAGCGCGCTCGCCCTGACCGTGGTGCGCGATCCGAGCGACGCGGTCGCCGCCGCGCCGGGCGCGTGGCTGCCCGACTTTCGCGACCCGCGCGTGTGGCAGCTCGGCGCGTTTCAATCGGCGGCGAGCTTGGCCTACTTCGGCGCCAACACGTTCTTGCCCGACTACCTCCACGCCACCGGCAACGTCGCGCTCGTCGGCGCCGCGCTGGCGGCGCTCAACGTCGGTCAGATCCCGGCGTCGTTCGCGGTCGGCTTGATCCCGATGCGGATCCTCGGCCGTCCGGCGACGTCGTTGTTGGTCGCGGCGCTCATCGTCGTGGCGGTCGCCGTCGTGCTGCTGCTCGGCGGACGCGGCAGCGTCGCCGGCGGCGCGCTGCTCGGCTTGGCAGCGGCGTACGTGCTGACGTTGAGCTTCGCGTTGCCGGCCCTCTCGGCGCCCGCGCACGAAGTGCCGCGACTTGCCGCGGGAACGTTCACGCTCGGCTACGCGATCTCGTTCCTCAGCACGCTGCTGTCGGGCGCTGCCTGGGATGCGACGCACGTCGCGGCGCTCGCCTTCGTGCCGATCTTGCTCGCGGCGGTGCTGGTCGCCGTGCTGGGTCCGCGGCTCGCTCGCGCGATCGACCGCGGCCCAGCGGCCGGCGTGTCGGATCAGTCGCTGAAGAACCCGACGATCTGACCGCGCGCGAGGATGTTGCCGTCCATGTTGAACTGCAGCAGCGGCGCGTCGGTGGTGGCAGCGTTGAGCCCGCTGATCGTCGTGCTCAATGCAGTGACGGTGAAGATGTACTCGTGCGCGGCGCCGGCCGGCGGGCACGGACCGCCGTAACCCTGCACGCCGTAGTCGTCCATGGCTTGACTCGCGCCGGCCGGGAGCACACCGGTGCCGCCGGCGCCGCCGGTGACTGGTATGCCGGCGGCGAGTGCGGTGGTTCCGGCGGGAATGTTGTAGACCAGCCAGTGCCAGAAGCCGACGTTGGTCGGCGCGTTCGGATCGAAGACCGTCACCGCGTAGGTGACCGTTCCGGTCGGCCCGGCGGTCCAGCTCAATTGCGGCGACTGATTTCCGCCGGTGCAGCCGAAGCTATTGTAGATCATGCTGGCCGGCAGCGTCCCGCCGGCCGTGAACGTGGCGCTGGTGACGGTGAGTGACGGCAGCGGGCTGGGCACGATCTGCTGCGCGAGCGGAGCGACCGTCGTCGGCGTCGTCGGCGTCGCCGGCGTCGAGCCCGACTTCGTGTGGCAGGCAGTCAAACCGGCTGCGATCGCGAGCGCCAGAGCGCCCGTCATCAAGGTGTGCTTCACGGTTCTCCTTCCCGATGGAAGCTGCCCTCGGCGTTAGGTGCGGTCGTCAGGTTCCCTGCCGGAGCGCCGCGTCAACGCGGTGCGCGATCGCCGCGATCCCCGCGTCGCCCGCGGCCTCGTCGCGCAGGTTACGGATCAGCACGACGAGCACATAGGGCGCGTCGCCGAACGGGTCGATCACGCCGGCGTCGTTGCGCGTGCCGTCGATCTCACCGGTCTTGTGCGCGCACGGCGTGCCGCGCGGCAAGCCGCGCACGATCTTCGTCCCGTCCTCGTTGCCGAGCAGGACCTCGATCATGGCGCGGCAGCTCGCCGGCGACGCGATCGTCGGAATCCCTTCGCGCGCCCCGCGCTCGATCTCGTACAGTAACGCCGCCGTGTCGGCTGGCGTGAGGACGTTCTCGCTGTGCCGCCACGACGGCACGACGTCGGCGAAGTGCCGGGTCAGCCGCGAGCCCGTCATCCCGGCGAGCTGCATCGTCGCGTTGATCGACTCCATGCCGAACCGCGTGATCAGCGTGTTCGACGCCGCGTTGTCGCTCACGCCGATCATCGCTTTGACCAGCGCGTCGAGCGTCCACTCCTTGCCGGCGGGCGAACCCGCCAGCACGTCGGAGCCGCCGATCAGGTCGGCGGCGCGCGTGCGCACGAGATCGTGCGGCGCCGCGGTCCCGGCATCGTACGCGCGGTAGACGGTTGCCAAGATCGCCAGCTTGATCACCGACGCCGACGGAAAGCGCTCGTTCTCGCGGAGCGCAGCGAGCGGCGGCCCCTCGCCCATCGTGCGAGCGAACACGCCGGCCGTGCCCGGAATGTGGTCGAGCAAATCGTCGAAGCGCGGTGCGGGCTGCGCCGCCGCGCGGCGCGGCGCGACGCAGACCGCCAGCGCGGCGCCGATGAACGCGGCGCGCCTCATCGCGGCAGCCGTTCCATCACGAACGCCGCGACCGCGTCGCCGAGCCGCACCAGCCGGCGCCGCATCCAGTCGAACTGTGCGGGGCAGGTCATCTCGCCGAATTCGATGAGCAGCTTATCGGGCGCGTCGACTTTTCGATAGCCATAGTATCCGCGCTCGCCTTCGGTGAAGTTCTCGCCCACGAAGCGGAACGGAAACCAGGCGAGATAGCGGTTCTCCCAGGCATCGACGAACGCACGGCTCGTCGTGTCGGGAAATCCCACCGACGCGCCGCTCGCGCAGCGCGTCACCGAGCCGTCGAAGTGCAGGAACACCGCGGCGCGCGCGGTGTCGTGCTCGGCGTAGTCCGCCGGACGCCGGATCACCGTGTAGCCGTGCGCGCGCAGCTCGCGCGCAGCCTCGTCGGCGACGACCGGGGTCCAATCGAGCTCGCGAATGCCGTCGGCGGCGGTACCGAGATTGCAGGCTTTGACGTGCAGCGGCGCGCAGCTCGCCGGGCGGCCCTCGTGCCCGGCCTGCACCACGACGTCGGCGTCGTCGGCGCGCACCTGCAGCGGCACGGCGGCCAGCGCGCCGAGTATCGCGAGGATTGCGGGAAGCCGCGTCACCCGGCGATAATGCCCGGCTGCGATGAGCTCTCCTCTCGTTCCGAGCGACCTCCTGCGCGTCGTGCTGATCTCCGATCCGCAGATCAGCCCCGACGGCTCAGCCGTCTACTACCGGCGGTCGTGGTTCGATCGCGACGCCGACGAGCTGCGCGGAGCGATTCACCGGGTCGATCGCGACGGCGCCGACCGCGCGTTCACCGCCGGCACGAACGACCGGCTGGCGCGCGTCGCGCCCGACGGCAAAACGGTTGCGTTCGTCGCCGAACGTGACGGGCAAGCGCGCGCGTACGTACTGCGGCTCGACGGCGGCGAAGCAGTCCCGCTCGGCGACGGCTACAAGAAGATCAACGCGATCGCCTGGTCGCCCGACGGAAAGCAATTGGCGCTCGTCGCGACGGCAGCTTACGACCCGGCGACGGCACGCATCTTTCACGACGAGAAGACCGGCGCGCGCCACATTCGCATGCTGCCGTTCAAAAGCGACGCCGACGGGTTGCTCGACGGCGTGCGCAAGCACCTGTTCGTGATAGATTCGAACGGCGGCGACGCGCGCCAAGTCACGCACGGCGACTTCGACGTGAGCACGCCGTCGTGGTCGCCCGACGGATCGCGCGTCGCGTTCTGCTCGCGGGTCGGCCTGCCCGAAGCGGCCACGGCGCTGAGCGACATCTGCGTCGTCGACGTCGAGACCGGCGCGCTGACGCGGATGACCGCCGGCTCCGGTCCGATGGCGACGCCGGCCTGGTCGCGCGACGGCAATGAGATCGCGTTCGTCGGTCACCAGCACGGCGACGACGGCGGCGGGCGGTTCGACACCGAGCTGCTGGTGGCACCGGCCGGCGGCGGCGCGACGCGTTCGCTGTCGTCGGGTCGGGGTCGCACGGTCGGTGACTGTCTGGCCGGCGATCTGCGCACCGGCGTCCCGCTGGCACCGGTATGGGGCGACGCTGACCGCGAGATCTTCGTGCAGGTCAGCGACGAGGGGAGCACGTCGCTGCGCGCGTTCGCCCGCGACGGCAGCCGAACGCGCATCGTCGCCGGGGGCGAGCGCCAGGTCTACGCCTTCGCGCTCGGCGACGACGGCTCGATCGCGATCGCCTACAGCACGCCGACCGTGCCCAACGAGATCGCGCTGATCGAACGCTACGGCGCCGAGCGCCGGCTGACCGACGCTAACCCGTGGCTGGCGGACAAGGACGTCGTCAATCCGCAGCGCTATCGGCCGCGCGCCGACGACGGCATCCAGCTCGACGCGTGGCTCGTGCGCCCGCCGCGCTCGAGCGAAGCGCGCCCGCCGCTCGTGCTCGAGGTGCACGGCGGGCCGCACGGCGCCTACGGCCACACGTTCTTCCTGGAGTTTCAAATCCTCGCCGCCCAAGGGATCGCCGTCGCGTACGGCAACCCGCGCGGCTCGCAATCGTACGGGCACGAGTACGCCGACGCGATCCTGGGCGACTGGGGCGGGATCGACGCCGCCGACGTGCTGCGCATCCTCGACGGCGCCCTGTCGCTCGGCACGTTCGACACCGCGCGCATCGGCGTCGCCGGCGGTTCGTACGGCGGCTTCATGACGAGCTGGCTGATGGGTCACAGCGACCGCTTCGCCGCCGGCGTCTCGATGCGCGCGGTCAACGACTTCGTGAGCGAGCTCGGCGCGTCGGATCTCGGCTGGTTCCTCGAGCGCGAGCTGCAGAGCACGTACGCCGACGATGCGGGCCGCCGGCTGTTCGAGGGTTCGCCGATGCGGGCCGCGGCCGCGATGACCGCGCCGCTCTTGGTCGAGCACAGCGAGCGCGACTACCGCTGTCCGATCGATCAGGGCGAGCAGCTCTTCACGATCCTGCGCCGGCTGGGGCGCACCGACACCGAGTTCGTGCGCTTCGCCGAGACCGGGCACGAGCTGTCGCGCAGCGGTAAGCCGCGCAGCCGCATCCTGCGCCTGCGCGCGATCGCGCACTGGTTCATCCGCCACCTCAAACCCGCCGGCGCCGAATCCGTCGCCGACGAAGCCGGCGCGTTGTTCCGCCCGCTACGCGGCGAAGCCGAGCTCGGTCCCGCCTGATGCGTCACCAGCTCGTCGTCGCCGGTCTGAGCTTGGCAGTGCTCGTGCTCCCGGTCGTGCCGCTGGATGCGCAGAGCGCCGGCGGCGTCGATCCGTCGCTGTACGCCGCGCTGCGGTGGCGCAACATCGGACCGTTTCGCGGCGGGCGTGCGGTCGCGGTCGCGGGCGTCGCGGGCGATCCGCGGACGTTCTACTTCGGCGCGGTCGGCGGCGGCGTGTGGAAGACGGCCAATGCGGGACGCACGTGGTCGCCGGTGATGGACTCGCAGCCGGTCGCGTCGATCGGCGCGATCGCGGTCGCGCCGAGCGACCCGCGCACGGTCTACGTCGGCAGCGGCGAGGCGGACATGCGGTCGGACATCATCCACGGCAACGGGATGTACCGCTCGACCGACGCCGGCGCGAGCTGGACGCGCATCGGGCTCGAGGACTCGCGCCAGATCGGCCGCATCGTCGTCGACCCGCACGATCCGCGCACGCTGCTGGTCGCGGCGCTGGGCCACGCATACGGGCCCAACGAGACGCGCGGCGTGTACCGTTCGGCGGACGGCGGCGCGACCTGGGCGCGCACGCTCTTCCACGACCGCGACACCGGCGCGATCGACCTCGCGAGCGATCCCGCGATGCACGTCGTGTACGCATCGCTGTGGCAAACGCGGCGTCCGCCGTGGAACGTCTACCCGCCGTCGAACGGTCCGGGCAGCGGACTTTACAAGTCGACCGACGGCGGTCTGACCTGGAGCGCGCTTCGCGGGAGCGGTTTCCCGTCGGAGTCCGTCGGTAAGATCGGCCTCGCGGTCGCGCCGAGCGAACCCGATCGCGTGTACGCGATCGTCGACGCGAAGGCCGGGGGCCTCTATCGCAGCGACGACGCCGGCGCGACGTGGCGGCTGGCCGACAAGGACCCGAGGCTGTGGCAGCGCGGCTGGTACTTCTGTCACGTGGCGGTCGATCCGAAGAACGCCGACGCCGTCTATATCTCGGACACGTCGTTCTACCGCTCGACCGATGGCGGCGCGTCGTTCCGCTCGATCAAAGGCTCGCCCGACGGCGACGACATGCACCAGCTTTGGATCGACCCCGCCGACGGCTCGCGGATGGTGCTCGGCAGCGATCAGGGCGCCAGCGTGAGCACCGACGGTGCGGCGACCTGGAGTTCGTGGTTCAACCAGCCGACGGGACAGTTCTATCACGTCGCGACCGACGGCGCGTTTCCGTACCGCCTGTACGGCGCGCAGCAGGACAGCGGCGCGGCGATGATCGTCTCGCGCAGCGCGCACGTGGGGATCGAGTCGCGCGACTGGCGGCCGATCAGCGCCGGCGGCGAGAGCGGCGCGATCGCGCCCGATCCGCGCGACGCGAACGTCGTGTACGGCGGCGAAGTCGACCGCGAGGACCTGCGCACCGCGCAGACGCGCTCCGTCGCGCCGACGCTCGCCCGGCCCGGCGTGTGGCGTTCGACCTGGACCTTGCCGCTGGCGTTCGGAATGGATCGCGCATTGTACGGCGCGCACCAGGTCGTCTTTCGGACGCGGGACGGCGGCGCGCATTGGGACGCGATCTCCGGCGATCTCACCCGTCCCAATCCGGCGATCCCGGCGACGCTCGATCGGGTCACGATCGCCGACACCTCGGTGCGCGGGCCGCGGCGCGGCGTCGTGTACGCGCTCGCGCCGTCGCCGCTGAGCGCGAAGACACTCTGGGCCGGGACCGACGACGGTCGCGTGCACCTGACCCGCGACGGCGGCCGAACGTGGCGCGACGTCACGCCGCCCGAACTGACCGCGTGGAGCAAAGTCGGGACGATCGAAGCTTCGCATTTCGACGCGGGGTCGGCGTACGTTGCGGTCGACCGGCATCGGCTCGACGACGACCGCCCGTTCGTATACGCGACGCGCGACTACGGCCGCACTTGGCGGCTCGCCGTGCGCGGGATCCCCGGCGCCAGCTTCATCAACGTCGCGCGCGAGGATCCCGTGCGCCGCGGTCTCTTGTACGCCGGCACCGAGACCGGCGTGTTCGTGTCGTTCGACGACGGCGGCTCGTGGAGGTCGTTGCAGCAGAATCTGCCGACCGTCTCGGTGCGCGACATTTCGGTGCGCCAAGGCGACCTCGCGATCGCGACGCACGGCCGCGCGTTCTGGATCCTCGACGACGTCGAGCCGCTGCGCGCGCTCGCCGCCGGCGCGGCCGCGGGCGCGCGGCTGTTCGCTCCGCGCGACGCCGTGCGGGTGCGGCCGTACAACGACGAGGCCGAAGCCTCGCCGCCCGAGGTTCCCGCCGGTGAGAACCCGCCGTATGGAGCGGCCATCGACTACGTCGTGCCGCGCGGCGTTCGCGGTCCGGTTATTCTGGAGATCGCCGACGCCTCAGGCACGGTGCTGCGTACGTCGTCGAGCGCCGACGCCGCGAAAACGACCGATCCGAACGCGGTCGATTTTCCGGCCTACTGGCTGGTTCCGGCGGCGCGTCCGTCGGCGCAGCCGGGGATGCAGCGCTTGTGGTGGGACATGCATGCGGCGAGCGCGACCGACCGGCGGCGCCGCGGCGGCGACGGACCGTTCGTTCCGCCAGGCCGTTACACCGTGCGGCTGAGCATCGACGGACGCACCTTCGAGCACACGCTGACCGTGCGGCGCGATCCGCGCGTGCGGGCGACCGACGCCAATCTGCGCGCGCAGTACGCGCTCGCCCGCGACGTCGATGCTCTGCTGGCGCGCGTCCAAGCCGCGGTGACGGAGGCGGACGCGCTGCGCGCGAAACCCGGCGCCGACACCGCGCGCATCGACGCGATCACCGGCGCGCCGCCGGTGCGCGACCCGCGCAACTCCGTCGGCTCGCCGCCGACGAGCTTCACCACGCTGCGCTGGTACGCCAGCGCGCTCGCCGAGTTGTTCGGTGCGGTCGAGAGTGCCGACACCGCGCCGACGGCCGACGAGCGCGCAAAGTGGGCGCGCCTGCGCGGGCCGGCGCAGGCTGCCATGCGCGGCCTCCACGCACTCGACGGCTCCGTCCGGCCGTCCGCGGGCCGAACCGGTTCGCGCGGCGGCGCGTCCGGATCGGGCCGGCGCTCGTCGCCGGCCGGCGGACCGTCGTCGCCGTCGGTGAGCGGCGACAGCGCGGGGTCGGGGTCGAGTTGAAACTCGTCGCGGACCGCACGCAGGCGGTAGCCCATCGAAACCTCCGATCTCACCTTACCGGCCGGCATGGGCGGAAAGCATGTCGGAAAGCCGCACCCTTCGGACCGGACCGGCCGTAACGGGCCGCGAAGCCTTGCACTTCCGATGATCGTGCGGCCGTTGGTCTGCCCGGTGCTCATCGCCCGGCGTTCCGAGCTCGAAGAGCTCGTCGAGCTTCGCCGCGCGGCGGCGCGCGGTCGCGGTTCGCTGGTGCTGATCGCCGGTGAGGCGGGGATCGGCAAGAGCCGGCTGGTCGCCGAGCTGCGGGAAACCCTCCGCAACGGTCGCGCCGCGGCCGGTATCGGTCAGTGCCGAGAAGTCGGCAACGTTCCGTACGCGCCGCTGGCCGACGCCCTGCGCGGGCTGGACCCGGGAGCCGTGCTGCCGACGGCGCCATCGCGCGCCGAACAGCTCGCCGCGATGCTCGCCGCCCTGCAGAAGACGTGCACGCGGCGCAACGCCGTGCTGATCTTCGAAGACGTGCAGTGGGCGGACGACGGGACGTTGAGTTTTCTTGCGCATCTGCTCCCGGCGCTCGCGGTGATGCGGCTGCTCGTCGTCGTCACGTACCGCAGCGACGAGCTGCACGGCGAACGCTCGACGGCGCGCTTCATCGCGCGCTTGGCGCGCGACCGCGGAAACGCGCACCTCGTGCTCGGTCCGTTGCAGCCGGCCGAGACGCGCAGCCTGTTGCGCCACACCGTCGCCGGCCGCGCGACGCTCGATCGTTCGGATCTCGAGGAGATCGTCGAGCGATCCGAAGGCAATCCGTTCTTCGCCGAAGAGCTGCTCAAGAGCGCCCTCGAACGCCGCGAACGCAGCGGCATGCGTTCGGAGCTTCCGCTGACGATTCGCTCAGCGGTCAAGGAACGTCTGGCCGGGCTCGATCCCGCCGCGCGAAGGCTGCTGGATCTGGCGGCGGTGCTGGGCCGCCGATTCGAAGCCGAGTTCCTCGCCGAGATCGCCGATCGCGGGCTCGACGACGTGCTGGTCGCGCTGCATCGCGTTCGCGGCCTGCAGCTGGTCGACGAGCTGCGCACCGCGGACGACGCGATCACCTACGCGTTTCGGCACGCGCTCATTCGCGACGCGATCTACGACGAGATGCTGGCGCTCGAGCTGCGCCCGCTGCACGCGCGCATCATGCTCGCGCTCGAGCGGCGAGCGCCGCCATCAGCCCACGATTTGGGCTATCATGCCTGGGCGGCGCTCGACGCCGAACGGTGCGTCCGCTACAACGAGCGCGCCGGCGACGAGGCCGACGCGCTGCACGCGCATGCCGATGCGGTGCGTTGCTACGAACGCGCGATGCACGGTGCGCGCGACGACTACGTGCGACGGCGTTTGTTCGAAAAGGCGGCGCGCAGCTGCGCGCGCGACGGAAAGCCGGCGCGCGCGATGCGGCTCTATGAATCCGCCGCTGAGGCGTGCGAAGGCTCGGGCGATGCGGCGCACGTCGTCGAGCTGTTTCAGGCGATGAGCTTCGAGGCGCGCCTGGCAGGCGACAACGAGCGCGCGATGACGGTCCTCGGACGGTCGCTGCTCGCGCTGCCGGGCGCCGACACACAGTCCCGCGCGACGCTGAGCCTGACGCTGGCGTTCCTCCACCTCGACCGCGGCGAGATGTCGAAGGCGGCGCAGCTGATCGCCGAAGGCGAGGCTGCGGCAAATACGCCGCTGTACTACAATACGCTCGGCTATGCGGCAATGGTCAGCGGCGACGCGGCGCAGATGCGGCTCGCGTCGGCGCGCCACATCGAGCTGTGCGCGGAGCTCGGAGCCGATCGCACCCTGCGTGCGCGGTTCAACCGCGGCTTCGGGCTGTGCGTGCTCGGCTTCGACGAGGAAGCGCTCGCGCTGTTCGAGGAGATCCTCCCCACGCTGCGCGAGCGCCGGCTGTCGTCGCTCGAGGTCCTCGCGTGCGCCAACGCGGCGCTCATTCACGCGCGAGCCGGTCGATTGCGCGCCGGTCACGCGCTGGTCGAGCATGGTTTGACGATCCCGGAGCCGGCCACGACCGGGCCGATCGCGCTCGCGTCGGCGGCGCTCGAGATCGGCCACGCGCTCTCCGACGAGTCGTTGATCGCGCGCAGCGTATCGCCGGAGCTGGTCGAGGCGGCGTTCGTCAGCCGCATCAACACGACGCTCGGGCGTTTGGCGGGTCCGTACGCGCGCTGGCTCGGCTCCCGTGGCGACCGGACTGCCGCACTCGAGGTCTTGCGCCGTGCGGTGGGCACGCTTACGGCGCCCGCCGGTGCCACCGAAACGATCGTCGCCGCAGTCGAGCTGGGCGACGCCGCCACGCGCCGCGGCGCACTCGCGTTCGTGCCGGCGATCGACGCGATGTCCGGCCTGCCGCTCTACGCGGCTACGGCGGCGCACCTCCGCGCGCTCGACGCAACGCGCAACGGCAATGCCGAAACGGCGCGGCTCGCGGCGACGCGCGCTGCCGCCGCCTATCGCGCGCTCGGATGGCCGTTGCACCAAGCGCGCTGCCGCGAGCTCGCGCTCGAGCCGGAAGCGGCGGCGGCGACCTATCTGGCGGCGCATGCGAGCGCGGACCTGCGCCGGCTCGCGTCGCTGCGATCGGAGCGCACCGCGACGGTCGCGCTGTCGCGCCGCGAGCTGCAGATCGCCGAGCTCGTCGCGTCGGGAACACCGAACAAAGGCCTCGCGGAGCGCCTCGACGTCAGCCAGCGCACCATCGAGAAGCACCTGACGTCGATCTACGGCAAGCTCGGGCTGCGCAACCGCTCGCAGCTGGCGGCCTTCGTCGCCCGTCAGTCGTAGCGGACCGAGACGACCTTCACTTTCACATCGCCGATCGGGCGGTGCCAGACGACGGTGTCCCCGGCGCGTGCCCCGGTCAGGGCCTGAGCGAGCGGCGAGTCGATCCCGATCCGTCCCGACGACAGGTCGGTTTGGTCGGCATCGGCGATCGTGAACGTCCTCGCCGCCGCGCCGACACCTTCGACGACGACCGTCGCGCCGAAGCCGACGACGTCATGGTCGAGCGGCGGCGTCGGAGTGTCGGCGCCTTTGCGCCGCGACCGGACGAACACGACCTCTTCGACGACGTCATCCCGTTCCTTGGTGAAGGCTCGACTCATACGGCCACCAGCACTCTCGCAACGAATTCGTGGGCGCGCGCCAGGAGCGCCTCCCCCTCGGCCAGGAGCAGGTTGCCGCCGATCAGCAGCATCGTGTCCGGGCCGTAGAAGGATAGCAATTCGTCAACGCGGTCCAAGCGCATCCCGCCGGCCGGCACCGGCAGGGCGGGCCGCAGGGCGCCCCAGGGGGCCCGGGCCATGGCGGCCAGCTCGGCGCACTCCTCGGGCGGGTAGGCGAACCGGCCGCCGTAATTGACGAAGATCGGCGCATCGGCGCCGAGCAGCCGGAAGATCTTCCCGAACAGGACGGGGGTGCCAGCCGCGCCGCGCCCGCGAACGAGGGGTGCGCGAGGTAGACGAACCCCGGGAACTCGTCGACCAGGTCGCGGAACGCCGGCAGCCCGACCAGCATCGGCGCGACCAGGACGACCTGGACGCCTTCGTCGCGCGCGATGCGCGCGTGCTCGCGCAAGATGCGCGGCGTCCCGATCAAATGCGGGGCGTAGAAGGCCGGCTTCCCGTTCGCCGCGACCGCCTCGGCGATCGCCGTCTGACACGCACGCACGCGCTGGGCGAACGGCGAGTAGGTCTGGTCGGCGATGCCATGGTCGTCCTTCACCACGTCGACCCCCGCGAAGGCGAAGGTCCGGCACATCCTCGCCAGCTCGGCGACCGGCAGTCCCTGCGGCTTCATCGCCGCCGCGGTGAGCGGCCGGCGCGGCGCGCCGAGCAGCGCGCGGATGCCGGCGATTCCGTGGCGCGGTCCGTCGAATCGCGCCAGCAGTTCCGACGGAAGCTCGAGGTCGACCAGCTGCACGTTGTCCCACAGCGAGCAGTTGCCGAACACCATGTTGAGCAGTTGGGCCGTCTCGCCCCCGATCGTCGCGGTGGCGATGTGCACCGCGACGCGAAACCGCGCGTCGCCGGCCGCTTCGATCGACGCGACGCGCGCGACGACATTCTCGCGCACGGCGTCGTCGTGAATCGCTTCGAGCGGACACTCGACGCTCTGCTCGATCGCGAGCGCCTGCGCGCGCGCCTCGATCTGGTCGGGCGCGGATGCGATCAGGTACGTCGCGGTCAGCCACGCCATCAGCTTCCGGTCCCCTGATAGCGGTCGATGCCGGTGCGCCAGAAGAGGTAGCCCAGGCCGAGCACCACCACGCCGACCACCGGCGTGAACAAACCGATCGCGGGATTGAGGTGCAAGCCGTCCTCGCTCTTGTGCAGCAAGAACGTGGCCGGAAAGTAGTTCATGAACGCGAACGGGATCACGAACGCCAGCATGACTTTGACGCCGCGCTGGTAGATCGAGAGCGGATAGCGGGAGAACTCCTGCTCGAGCGACATGAACACCCAGCGCAGCGAGTCGATGCGGGTGAACCAGAACGATGCGGTCGCGATGGCGAGGTTCACCCCGAAGTCGATCAGCGCGCCGCCCAGCGCGACGAGCGGAACGTAACAGATCAGCACCCAGTCGACCTGCACGCCCGCGTACGGCACCACCACGCAGAAATACGCGATCGCCAGGATCAGCTCGTCGGGCCAGATCTGCTGCGGCACCGTGAGCGCCTGAAAGAGCGGGTCGAGCGGACGGATCAAGAACCGGTCGAAGCGGCCTTCGCGCACGAACTCCGGCACGCCGCCGACGGTGAAGAACAGCGTGTTGTGCAGGCCGTGGCCGAGCATCCACAAGCCGTACATGAAGGCGGTTTGGCGAAAGTCCCAGCCGTTGATCGACGGGAAGTTGCGCAGCGTCACCCACAGCGCGACGATAGCGGTGGCGTGATAGATCACGGTGAAGCCGCGCCCACATGACGAAGTTGGCCCGGTACTCGAGCATCGTGAGCAGGTTGATCCGCCAGTAGCGTGCGTACGTCGCCAGGTACACGCCGCAAGCGTTCCGTCCCCCAGACCGTCGTCCCCGTCCGAGCGCCGTTCCGGCTCGACCTCACCGCCGTCGCCCTGCGGCGGCTCTCGACCAACGTCGTCGACACGTTCGACGGTGGGACGTACCGCCGGCTGGTCGGCGATCCGGCCGCGCCGACGCTATTGTCCGTCGCGCAGACCGCGCCGGACGCGCTGACCGTCCGGCTCGGCGGTCCGGCCATCGCCGGCCTTCGGCTGGATGGGCCGGCCGCTACGCTTGGAGGTCGTGACGCAGCTGCGTTCGATCCCGCAGCGCTGGCGCGCAGGCTGCTCGGAACGGAAGTCGACCTGTCGCCGTTCTATGCCGGCGCCGCGGGCGTACCGTGGCTCGACCGCATCGCGGCCGCCGCGCGCGGCGTGCGGCCGCCGCGCTACCCGTCGCTGTGGGAGACGATCTGCAACGCAATCGTCTACCAGCAGATCTCGATCCACGCCGCGGGCGCGATCCTGCGGCGCACGATCGAACGCTACGCACGACCGGTCGAGACGAACGGCGTGCGGCTCTATCCGTTCTACGCGCCGCGCACGATCCTCGACGCCGCGAGCGACGATCTGCGCGCCGCCGGACTCTCCGTCAACAAGGTCGACGCGCTCAAAACGGTCGCCGCCGCGATCGAATCGGGCGAGCTCGACGAAGCCGCGCTCGAACCGCTACCGACGCCGCAGCTCGTCGAAGCGCTCGTGGGCCACCGCGGCATTGGCCCCTGGACCGCCGCCGTCGTCGCACTGCGCGGCTTCGGCCGCCTCGACATCTTCCCGATGAACGACTCCGGCGCTTCGGCGCTCCTGCGAACGCTCTCCGGCAACCCGAACATCGAAGTCGAGCCCATCATCGAAGCGTTATCGCCGCAGCAAGGGATGCTCTACTATCACTTGCTGCTCGGCCGTCTTGCTGCTACCGGAGAGATTCAGCTTGACGAAAGGAAAGGTTCGACGTTCGACAATGGGCGTTTGTCGTAGTTCGCCTCGCAGGCTCGCATGCGGGCTTCGCTCCATGCGGAGCGTGCCGCACGCGCGCCTCACGTCAGTGCAGCTCATACAGTCCTTGCCTATCCTTGAAACTGGGCAGCCGGGATAAGAAGGTCGCTTGGCCTCCCCGCTGCGGCGCCGGCTCATCCACCTTACAATTTGCCTGCGCTTAGGAGATTGCCCGGGCCTTGCCAAGCCTGCCAAGACCTGCCAAACGCTGACAAACCTGCGAAGATTCTCCGAGTCTTGCCAGGGCGCTTGCTCTGCTACCCTTTGCAGGATGGCCCACTGAAGACGTCAGGAACTGTGCCCCGCAGTGACGTGTTCCGAAGGACACCATGGCTATCCAGACCGCACCCGTCTTCAAGATCCAGCGCGCGGGGGAGCGGGCGTTCTTTGATTTCGGCTGGCTGAAGACGTATCACTCGTTCAGCTTCGCCGACTACTACGATCCGGCGAACCTCAACTGGGGCGCGTTGCGCGTGTTCAATGACGACACCGTGGCGCCGGGCAAGGGGTTCGGGATGCATCCGCACCGCGACATGGAGATCGTCACATACGTCCTGCGCGGCGAGCTCGAGCATCGCGACTCGCTGGGAAGCCACGGCGTCGTCGCGCCGGGCGGCGTCCAGTACGTCAGCGCGGGTACGGGGGTACGCCACAGCGAGTTCAATCACTCGCAGACCAACGACGTGCACCTCGTGCAGATGTGGGTGCTGCCGCGCACGTACGGTGAGCAGCCGGCGTATGGACAGCACGTGTTCACCGAGGACGAGCGGCGCAATCGCTGGTTGGTCGTCGCGAGCGGCGAAGCCGGTGTCGCGGCCGCGGTCGCGCTGCGCCAGGATGCGACACTGCGTGTCGCGCGGCTCGAAGACGCGTCGCTCGCGCATGCGTTCGACCCGTCGCGGTACGGGTTCTTGTTCGTCGCCGACGGCGCGGTCGTCGCCAACGGTCAGCCGCTGTCCGCCGGCGACGGCGTGCGCATCGCCGGGTTGCGCGAGCTGACCGTGACCGGCAGCGGCGAGCTGGTGCTGTGGGACGTGCCGCCGACCCGACGTCCGGCTGCTGGACGCGTGAGAGAGGGCCCCTGCGGCCATGCGGCCGCGATGCCGAACCCGCCGCCGAGGACGCCGCACGGGTGCGAAGAATGCCTGCGGACCGGCGATACGTGGGTGCACCTGCGGCTGTGCGAGGAGTGCGGGCACGTCGGCTGCTGCGACCAGTCGAAGAACAAGCACGCGACGAAGCATTTTCACGCGACGAGCCATCCCGTCATTCGCTCGTTTCAGCCGGACGAGAACTGGAAGTGGTGTTACGTGGACGAAGTGACATGGGACTGATGTGGGAGCCGTTCAGCGAACCGGCGCGGCGCTCGATCGTGCGCGCGCAGGAAGTCGCGCAGATGTTCGGGTCCGCCTCGATCGGCACCGCGCACATGACGTTCGCCTTGGCGGAGGCCGATGACGAGGTCGGTTCGGCGCTGGCCCGCGCCGTCGACCGCGAAGCGATCCGCAGCCTGCTCGGGATGGTGCGCAGCAGTCCTGCCGAGGATATCGGGTTCACCAGCGGCGCGAAGCAGTCGATCGAGCTGGCCTTCGCGAACGCGCGCCGGCTCAACAACAACTTCATCGGAACGGCGCATCTCGCGCTGGGCATCATCGGCAGCCCCGACGCGCCGCCGCTGGTCGAGTCCGCGACGTCGGACGCGCTGCGAGCCGCGCTGGATCTCGCCGCGATGCACGAGCAGGAACGCATGGGTCAGCCCGTATCGAAGCGGCGCAGCGCCGCGTCCTGGAAGCGGCTCGAAGGCGACGGTTCGCTCCCGGAGATGGCGGCGCTGCTCGAGACGCTTCCGGGCTATCAGGAGTTCAACGTTCCCGGGGCGCGCGTCACGATCACGATCGCCGTTCCCGATAAGGAGGAACGCAGCTGGACGTGGGTGCGCGAAGGGCGATCGGAATCATGATGGACGAGCGTTCGCTCACCCATCTGCCGCCCGGTCTGCCGGTGCCGGTCGATGACGGCGCCGCCGCGCACCTCAACGGAATGCGCATCCCGCCCGTGCCACTCGAAGCGACCGACGGCGGCACGGTCGACCTCAGCGCCGTCGCCGGCACGGTCGTCGTGTTCGCCTATCCACGCACCGGCCGCCCCGGCGAACCGTCGCTGGTCGAAGACTGGGATCAGATCCCCGGCGCGCGCGGCTGCACGCCGCACACGTCGGGCTACCGCGACCTCTATCCCGAGTTCAGCGCGCTCGGCGCGCGCGTGTTCGGACTGTCGACGCAGGACCGTGACTATCAGCAGGAGATGGTCGCGCGCGTCGGCGTTCCGTTCCAAGTGCTGAGCGACCACGACCTCGCACTCACCCGCGCACTGAAGCTCCCGACGATGGAGGCCGCCGGTCAGACGCTCCTCAAGCGCATCGCCTGGATCGCGCGCGACGGCGTCATCACGCGCACGTTTTATCCGGTGTTTCCGCCCGACGCGAACGCGGCCGAGGTTCTCGCGGCGCTGCGCGAGTAGCGCCGGCTACTGCGCGCCCAGCCGCGCGCAGGCGGAGGCGAACTGGCTGCGCGCGGTCGCGTTCTGCACGTCGACCATGTAGTTGCCTGACTGCAGATTGGTCAGCGGCAGGGCAACGACGGTCTGCGACACCTGATGGCTCAGCGGGTTGAGCACGACTTGGTTCGCCGTGCCGCTCACGTGCGGATCGTGACATTGCGATCCGGTGTGGAGCGTGACGCGTGTCCCCGCGACCGCCGGGTTGGCCAGACGAACCGTGATTCGGCTGCGCGTGCTGCCGATGCGTTGCAGCGTCACCGTTCCCATGTTCGTTCCGCCGCGCGACGTCAGCTGGTAGATGAAGGCCTTGGCCTCCTTCGTCGCGTCCCGCGCGGCCTTGACCGCGGTCGCTGACTGGGCGAGGCTCGCGCCAGCGGTTGCCGCGAGCGCTGCGATCAGAACGGCGAAGGCGATGGAGCGTTGCATGACGTTCACCTCGTACCCGGCCAAGCGCGATCTACGATCGCTCGGGTGTCGGCTCCCGGCGACAGCGTACCGTACGCGAGCCCGCCCTCCTCGCCCAGCCGCGCCGCGCAGAACGCGTCGGCGACGGCGGCCGGCGCGTGGCGCACCAGCAGCGCGGCCTGCAGCACCAGCGCCATTCGCTCGACGATGCGGCGCGCTTGACCTGCGCGTTCGTCGCCGGCCAGCGCCAGCGACTCGTCGACGGCCGCCGCCGCGCGGTCGAGCCGGCGGTCACCGCCGAGCGCGGACGCGATCTCGCGGCGGTAGGCGTCGAGCGACTCGGGCCGGCGCGCGAGTGCGCGCAGCAGATCGAGCGCGTTGACGTTGCCCGAGCCTTCCCAGATCGAGTTGAGCGGCGCCTCGCGGTACAGCCGCGGCATGATGCTGTCCTCGACGTAGCCGTTGCCGCCCAGACATTCGAGCGCTTCGCCGACCTGCGCCGGCGCGCGCTTGCACACCCAGTACTTTCCGAGCGCGATTCCGATCCGCGCGAACGCCGTCTCGCCGCGGTCGACCGCGCCGGCCAGCCGCAGCAGGAGCGCCGTCGCGGCCTCGGATTCGAGCGCGAGATCGGCCAGCACGTTGCGCATCAGCGGCTGATCGACCAGCAGCGCGCCGAACGCGCGCCGGTGACGCGCGTGGTGCGCGGCTTGCGCGAATGCTTGGCGCATCAGCGACGCGCTGCCGGCGATGCAGTCGAGCCTCGTGTGGTTGACCATCTCGATGATCGTCGCGACCCCGCGTCCCTCGTCGCCGATCCGGAGCGCGAGCGCGCCGTCGAGCTCGATCTCGCTCGAAGCGTTGGAACGGTTGCCGAGCTTGTCCTTGAGCCGCTGGATGCGGAAGCCGTTGCGCGTTCCGTCCGGCAGCACGCGCGGCAAGAAGAAACAGGTCAGCCCGCCCGGCGCCTGGGCCAGCACCAGAAACGCATCCGACATCGGCGCCGAGCAGAACCATTTGTGTCCGGTGAGCGCGTACGTGTCGCCGTCGAACGGTTCGGCGCGGGTCGTGTTGGCACGCAGGTCGGAGCCGCCTTGCTTCTCGGTCATCGCCATCCCGCACAGCGCGCCGCTCTTCTCGCGCAGGGGGCGCAGGCCGGGCTCGTACGCCGTCGACGTCAGCACGGGCTCGAACAGCGCGGCGAGATCCGGTCGCCGGCGCAGCACCGGCACCGCCGCGTACGTCATCGAGATCGGGCAGCCGTGCCCCGACTCGACCTGCGACCACACCATGAAGCGCGCGGCGCGCGCGACGTGCGCGCCCGGACGCGGTTCGCGCCACGGCGCGCCGTGCAGTCCATGCCCGACTGCGACTTCGAGCAGCCGATGCCAGGCCGGGTGAAAGGCGACTTCGTCGATGCGGTTGCCGAAGCGGTCGAACGCGCGCAGCTCGGGACCGAAGCGATTCGCCTCGACGCCCCACGCGATCGCCTCCTCCGAACCGGCCAGCGTGCCGAGCGCGCGCAACCCGTCTTCGTCCCAACCGGCGCCTTCGCGGCGCACGCCCTCGAGCAACGCGACGTCGAGCCCGGCGACATCGTATCCGACCAGCGGCGGCGGCTGGTTCGTCACCTCGTGCGTCGAGTGGATGGGCCGATCGATCGTGTCCATGCGGAGGCCTCCAAGCATTCGAGTTCGCAGCGGGCCGCCGCGGACCCGTCGTAGGAGCCTTATCTTCAAGCTCGAACCGAGCGGCCCAACCCAGGCCGTTCGGACGCGCTCCCATGAGGTTCTCGATGACGAGCTCCCTACGATTCGCCGCCGTCGCGCTGTGCGTCGCGCTGGCGTTTACCGCTTGCACCAAGTCCACGCAGTCGACGTCCACGAACGATACGACCGCGACGGCGGCGCCCGACAGCACCGCTGCCAACGCGTCGGCGGCGCCCGACGCCACCGGGACCGCCGCGCCGGCGGACGCCTCGCAGGCGCCGGCCGTCAGCGCCACGACCGGCGCGATGACGCCGTCGACCGCCGTTCCGACCGCCGCCGTGACCACCGCCGCCGGCGACTCGTCGGCGGGCTACATCACGCTTCCGATCTATCCGAACGCCTCGGAGGCCAAGGAAGGCGAGATGTCGACGACCACCAACACCGGCTCGTTCGAGGTGAAGCTCTACACGACCAAGGACGATTCGAAAGCGGTCTCCGACTGGTACAAGGCGCATCTTCCGTCGTCGTTCCAGGCAATGGTAATCACCGCCAACGGCAAAACGGTCGGCACGTTCACCGACGAGCACAAGAGCGACAACGGCGATCAAGCCGTGCTCGTGACCTTCGACAACGACTCCAGCCAAACGCGCATCCAGCTCTCCACCAAGCACGGCAAATAAGCGCGTCACCGCATGGTGACGCGGCTAGCCGCCTTGGGAGACGACGCGGCGTTGGGCGGCTTGCCAGATGAGCGCTGAAAGCAGCGCGAACGCGGCGCACCAGGCGGCTTGGACGGCGAACGCGGCGAGGTAGTGCGAGGGCGGGATCGTGCCGACGTAGATCAGCAGCGGCGTCGAGTAGATCGCGGCGAACGGGAGCGCGAGGACGATCGTCTGCAGTACGCCGGGAAAGAAGATCAGCGGCACGACCTGACCGCCGACCAGATCGCTCATCCAGCGCACCATCAGCTGAACGGCGAACGTCTCGAGCGTCCAGAATGCAACGCAGTTCATCAAGAAGTTCAGCAAGAAGTTGACCAGGTAGCCGAGCAGGAAGCTCAGCCCGAAGGCGGCCAGTACCGGAGGCGGCGGGACGTCGATGTGAACGATGAGCAGCGAAACGAGCAGCGCCGGGACGATCAGCAGCGCGTGCAGCAGCGTCATCCCGACGCCGTCGCTGAAGAAGTACAGCGGCAGGCTGATCGGTTTCATCAGGTCGGTCGCGATCGTTCCCTCGCGAATCTTGTCGCGGATCTGGCGCGTTCCGTCGAGCTCGAGCACCAGCGACATGAGCAGCGCGATCGCGGTGTAGGTGAGCACGGCGTGCAGGCTGACGCCCGCCGGAGCGGCGTTCTGCGCGTACAGCGCGGTCCAGACGGACTTCATCAGATAGAGCCGCACCACCAGCGACCCGACGTTGGTGAAGACCTCCATCCGGTAGGTGGCCTCGCGGGAGAACGCCTTGGCGGCGAAGGCGGTGTAGGGGGCGAGGAGCTCACCAGGGGAACGGCGGACGTGCTCCAATCGTATAACGGACATGCTAGCAGCCGTGCTCTTCGCGCTTGCCAGCGCGACGTTCCAGCCCGTAACCGCGGCGACCACCGCGCAGCCGCCGCAGATCTTCGTTCGCGATCCGAGCGCGCAGGCGCAGATCGGCGACAACGCGCACGATTGGGGTCTGCGGCCGCCGACCGCCGGCGATGCGGACGGATTGCCGCTCTTCAACGCGCACGGCGAGGCACTGCGCGCCGGGCTGGGGGTATGGCGAACCGCCGACGGAACGGCGACCTTCGACGCCCGCCCCAGCGTGACGATCGTCCGCGCGACGTTTCATCACCTGATCGCCGGCGGCCGCTACAGCCTGTTCGTGCGGCAGCTGGCCGGGCGCGCGGGCCCGGTTTTCACCCCGCTCGACGTCGTCGGTGCGGCGAACAGCTTCACCGCCGACACGCGCGGCAATGGGCAAATCGAGGTCAGCTGTCCGCTCCAGATGCCGTCCGGTTCGCAGCTCGTGCTGGTCTATCACAGCGACGGCGTCGATCACGAGTCGTCGATCGGCGTGCTCGGCACGAACGCGCATCCGCAGCTCATCACGCGGGTGCCATGACCTCGCTGTACCCTTCGAGGTAGATGCGCCGGATGATCGACTCGAGTTCGGGCTCCTCGATCGAGAGATCGCTCACGCGGTAGCGATCGGCGACGCGGCGGATCAGCACTTCGGCCGAGACGCTGCGGCGGTCGAAGCGCAGCCGCCAGACGGCGCCTTCGTGCGACTCGACTTCGGCGCCCTCGACGGCGACCGTCTCGACCGGATCGGGTTCGCAAAGCGTCACGACCAGCGTGCGATGCGTTCCGTAGCGATCGCGCAGCGCGTCGATCTCGCCGTCATAGACCAGCGTACCGCGATCGATCAGCACGATGCGCCGGCACAGCCGCTCGACGTCGGCCAAGTCGTGGGTGGTCAGGATGAAGGTCGTGCCGCGCTCCGCGTTGACGCGCGCGATGAACTCGCGGATCGCTTCCTTCGCGACGACGTCCAAGCCGATCGTCGGCTCGTCGAGGAACACCACCCGCGGATCGTGCAGCATGGCTGCCGCGAAGTCACCGCGCATGCGCTGTCCGAGCGACAGCTGGCGAACCGGCGTGCGCAGGAACTCGCCCATGTCGAGCATCGTGGTGAAGTGGTCGAGATTGGCGCGATAGCGCGCCGCCGGAATACCGTAGATCGCCCGCAGCAGCTCGAACGACTCGATCAGCGGGAGATCCCAGTACAGCTGCGAGCGCTGGCCGAACACCACGCCGATATTGCGCGCGTTGCGTTTGCGCTGTTCGTAGGGAATCAGCCCGTCGACGCGCACGACCCCGGAGGTCGGCACGAGGATGCCGGTGAGCATCTTGATCGTGGTCGACTTGCCCGCGCCGTTGGGTCCGATGTAGCCGACCAGCTCGCCGGCTTCGAGCGACATCGTTACGCCTTCGACGGCGACTTTGTCCTCGTAGTCCCGCGAGAAGAGCGTGCGCAGCGTCCCGGCGACGCCCGGCCGGCGAACGAGCGACCGGAACACCTTGCGCAGATCGTGCGTCTCGATGATCGGCATCGAGGGTCGGTTCGCGGTGCGGCACGAACTCGACTCCCGAGCACGACGATGGCGCAGCCCAAGAAGAAGCCCAAGAAGACCACCGAAGCTCCACTGGCCGCCAGGCTGGGAGCCGAGCAGTGGCTGGCCGTGCGTCAGCACAGCGGCGCGGGGCCGATGGAGCCCAAGCCGCGCCGCGGAACGCGATCCGAGCGCGAGCGGGATGCGCTCGAGGCGGAAGACCCCGACGGTACCTGAGCCGCTCGCGCAAGCGCTGCGCGCCGCCGCGCTGGTCGTCGTACCTGCGCCGGCCGGGTACGGGCGCGCCGCGCGCGTGCGGCCGGCGATGTTCCATCTCGAGCGCGCGCGCTACGCGCGCGGCGACGACGGGGCCGGCCTTCAAGGCGCGGCTCGCGCTGGTCGAGGCCGAGCTCGCTCACGGCGAGCTCGTCGCGCCGGATCGCATCGACGATCTGCTGCGGCGCGCCTCGAGCGCCGGCCCCGGCGGCGTCGCAAAGGCACAGGTGCGCGCCGGTTGGGCCGATGCGATCGCCGGACGTTTCCTCCAAGCGCTGGCGCGAATCGACGCGCTCGACACCGGCGATGCGGCGCTGCTCGCCGACATCGCGCCGCCGGCCGCGTACGCGCACGTCGCGCGCGTCACGGCCAAGCTGGGCGTGAACTCGCGCGCTCGCGCGGTGGCCCGGGCGATTGCGCTCGGACTCGTCGTTCCGGCTGCCGCCGCGGTGCCGAGAGGGTAATCCGGCGCGTAACGGGGGAGAAGGGGCGCGTGAAGCTGCGCGGGCCCATGACCCCGGTCACGCTCATCGTCGGCGCGATGGGCGTGGTGTTCGGAGACATCGGGACCAGCCCGCTCTACACGCTCAAGGTGTGTTTGGGTTTGGCCGGGTCGAAGGGCGGCTACGAGGACGTGCTCGGCATCTGCTCGCTGCTGTTTTGGGCGCTGGTGATCGTGGTGTGCATCAAGTACATCACCTTCATCCTACGCGTCGACCACGACGGCGAAGGGGGGATTCTGGCGTTGCTTGCGCTCGCCTCGCCGCGACCGCAGTTCGGCAGCATGATCCGTTCGGTGGGGCTCACGCTGGTGGTCGTCGTGGGTGCCTCGATGCTGCTCGGCGACGGGATCATCACGCCGGCGATCTCGGTGATCTCGGCGGTCGAGGGAATCAGCGTCGTGTCAATGGCGCTCCAGCCGTACGTCGTACCGATCTCGCTGGCTGTCATCGTGGTGCTGTTCGCGCTGCAGAGCCGCGGTACGGAGAAGGTCGGCGGACTGTTCGGACCAGTAATGGTGGTGTGGTTCATCGCCATTGGAACGCTCGGCGCGCTGGCGATCGCCGTGCATCCCGAAGTGTTGCAGCGCGGGCTGGATCCGCGCTACGCATTGCATTTCCTCACCCGTAACGGCTTGGCCGGCTACACCATCCTGGGCGGTGTGGTGCTGGCCGTGACCGGCGTCGAGGCGCTCTATGCCGACCTGTCGCACTTCGGGCGTAAGCCGATCGTACTGGGTTGGTATGGACTCGTCTTTCCGGCGCTCACGCTGAACTATTTCGGTCAGGGCGCGAAGCTGGTGTCCGATTCCCATGCCGCGGGCAACCCGTTCTACGCGCTTGCACCGGCCTGGGCGCTGCTGCCGATGGTCGTGCTCGCGACGGTCGCCACGGTGATCGCGTCGCAGGCGCTGATCTCCGGAACGTTCACGCTCGTCGAGCAGGCGATCGCGCTCAACCTCGCGCCGCGCGTGCTGGTGACGCACACGTCCGACCGCTATAAGGGACAAGTCTTCGTTCCGTCGGTCAATCGCTGGCTCGCGGTGGGCTGCGCGATCCTCGTGGTCGGCTTCCGCTCGAGCGACCGGCTCGCCTCGGCCTACGGCTTGGCAGTAGCGTTCACCATGTTGTGCACGTCAATCGTCTACTTCGTCGTCATCTCGAAGGTGCTGCACTGGAACCGCGTGCTGTCGATCGCGCTCGTCACGCTGTTCATCGTGGTCGACGGCAGCCTGGTGCTCGCGTCGCTCCCGAAGTTCGTCGACGGCGGCTGGATACCGATCTCCATCAGTGCGGTGCTGGTGCTTATCAGCTTGACTTGGCTCGAAGGCCGGCGCTGCCTCGCCAAGGCGCTGGCGGACCAGCAGACCCCGATCGAGCACGTGCTCGAGAAGCTGCCGGCGGGCGTCGGCGAGCACGGGACGATGGTCTTTCTCACTCCGGATCCGCGCGGCGTGCCGTTCCTCGCGCGCCACCGCTGGATTCGTGACCGAGCCAACGAGGAGCGCATCGTCATCCTGAACATCGCGCGCGCGCAGACGCCGTTTCTCGGCGACGGTGAGCGGGTCACGGTCGAGCGGCATTCGCTGCGCCTGATACGGGTCATCGCACGATTCGGTTATATGGAAGCGCCGCGCATCGACCCCATCCTGCGCTCGTGCGACGCGTTCGGCCTCAACCTCGACCGGGACGACACGTCGTTCTTCTACGCCGACCCCAAGATCGAAGCGGCGCCGCAGGGTGGTATGCCGGCTTGGCGTCGGCAGTTGTTCGCGATGCTGCTGCGCAACGCGCGCCCGCTGCCGGACGATCTGCGCATCAAGGCCGAGCGCCGCATCGAGCTCGGCGTCACCGTCCAGATTTGACATGATCGTCACCGTCTCGCGCGAGTACGGCGCGCTGTCGCTGCCCGTTTCGCGGCTCGTCGCCGAACAGCTCGGCTACCGGCTGATCGACGAACAGCTGCCGGTCGTGGCGGCTTGGCGGCTGGGGACCTCGGCCGACCTCGTCGAGACCGTCTCCGAGCGGCCGCGCCGCTTCGGCGAACGCGTCCTCGATCAGCTCGGCGGCGGCCTTCCCGAAGCGGTGCAGCCGCCCGCGTCCGACGATTTTCCGGTCGAGACGCGGCACGCGATCGAAGCGGCGGTGCGTGAGGAGGCGGCCGCCGGCGACGCGGTGATCGTCGGACGCTCGGCGGGCGCGATCTTGGCCGGCCGGCCCGATCTCCTGCGCGTGTACGTGCACGCGCCGCTGGCCTGGCGCGCTGCGCGCGTCGCGCAGTCGCTGGGCATCGACGAAGGCGCCGCGCGAGCCGAGATCGCGCGCATCGACGAAGCGCGCCGTGCGTACGCGCGCGTCGGGTACCGGACGACGCCCGGCGACGCGCGCAACTACGATCTCGTCGTCGACACGTCACGCTTCGGCGTCGACGGAACCGCGGCGATCGTCGTCGCCGCGGCGCGCGCCGCTTCGACGTGATCGACGCCGAACCACGCATCCCCGACCGCCGGCCGGGTTTCTTCGGACCGTTCGGCTTCAAGGACTTTCGGCTGCTGTGGGGCGGGCTGCTGATCTCGAACCTGGGCACCTGGATGCAGTTCACGGCTCTGGGCTACTACGTCGCGTCGATGGCGCCCAACGCCGCGCTGGGCTCGTTCGACATCGGGCTGATCGGCGCGTCGCGCGCGTTGCCGGTCTTGATCTGTTCGCCCTTCGCCGGCGTCGTCGCCGACCGTTATCCGCGGCGGCGCGTCCTGTTTCTCACCAACGCGACGACCTCGGCAATGGCGTTCTTGCTGTTCGCGCTGATCTACACCGGCCACTCGCCGCTGTGGGCGCTCATGATCGCCAGCGGCGTCAACGCGGCGACGCAGTCGTTCGATGCGCCGGCGCGCCAGAGCTGGGTGCCGCTGATGGTGCCGCGCGAATACGTCGGGGGCGCGATCGGTTTGAACTCGATCGCCTTCAACGCGCCCAGCGTCGTCGGACCGCCGCTGGCCGGCTTGGTGATCGCGGGGATCGGCGTCGCGCCGTGCTTTTTGGTCAACGCGGTCACGACGCTGGCGGTGGTCGTGGCGCTGGCGTTCATGCGGCCGGCGCCGCCGTCGAGCCGCCGGCGCGGCGACGTCGTCGCGGCGATCCTCGAAGGCGTGCGGTTCTTGGTCGCGCATCCCGTGCTGCGCTGGGTCATCCTCATGCTCGTCGTCGCCTCGCTCACGATTCGGCCCTACAACTTCTTGCTGCCGGCGTACGCGGTGCACGTGGTGCACACCGACGCGCGCGGGCTGGGCTGGCTGATGGCGTCCAGCGGGATCGGCGCGATCGTCGGCGCGTTCTTCACCGCGGCTACCGGGAGCGCGCGCCGCGGTACGATCTGGGCGATCTCGGCGGGGCTCGCGTCGCTGGGCGTGACCGCGCTCGGCCTCACGAATGACTTCGGCGTCGCAGCAGCCGCCCTGACGGTGACGGGCCTGGCGACGCTGAGCTTCGTCGGGTCGTCGAACATCCTGCTGCAGACGCTCTCGCCCGACGACATGCGCGGGCGCGGCATCTCGGTCTACGCGATGATCCTGCTGGGATTCGTGCCGCTCGGTTCGCTGCTGATCGGATCGCTGTCGACGCTGCTCACCCTGCGCTCGACGCTGGTCGCCGGCGGAGCGGTCTCGCTGCTGTGCGCGTTGTGGATCGGCGTCACGCAGCGCCAGGTGCGCGAGACGTGACCGGCGCGTACCTGACCGCGCTGCTGGCGACGATCGTCGCGCTGGCGCTGATCGCCAAACGGATGCGCGTCCCGTACCCGGTCGTGTTCGTGATCGGCGGCCTGGCGATCGCGCTGATCCCCGGCGTTCCGACCGTCGAGCTGCGGCCGGACCTCGTGTTCCTGCTGTTCTTGCCGCCGCTGATTTTCGGCGACGGCTGGACGACCGACTACCGGTCGTTCGTGCGCTACCGCCGGCCGATCTTCGCGCTGGCGCTCGGCCTGGTGATCGTGAGCTCGGTCGCCGTCGCGTTCACGGCCCACTGGCTGGTCGGGCTGCCGCTCGCGCTGGGCTTCGTGCTGGGCGGGATCCTGTCGCCGACCGACGCGGTCGCGACCGACGCGATCGCCGAAGAGGTGGACTTGCCGCGCCGCTTGACCAGCATCATCAGCGGCGAGAGCCTGATCAACGACGCGTCGGGGCTGGTGATCTACCGCTTCGCGCTGCTGGCGATCGCGACCGGCGCATTCTCACTGGCGATCGCGGTGGTGCAGTTCGTCTATGTCGTCGCGGCGGGAGTCGCGACCGGATTGATCGGCGGCTGGCTGCTGGCGAAGCTGCTGGTGCTGATCCGCAAGAAGGGGCTGAGCGACGACCTGATCGCCGTCTCGATCTCGCTGGTCACGCCGTTCGCGCTCTACGTCCCGGCCGACGCGATCGGGGCGTCGGGGGTGCTGGCCGCGCTCAGCGGCGGCATCTACCTCAGCCGCAAGTCGTCGCAGATCTTCGACGCCGATAGCCGGATCGCGGCGGCGTCGGTGTGGAACCTGTTGTTCTTCGTCTTCAACGGCGCGGCGTTCGTGCTGATCGGGCTGCAGCTGCGGGCGATCGTGGGCGCACTCCCGGAGTACTCGTTGCCGACGCTGATCGGCTGGGGGCTGGCGGTCTGGCTGCTGCTGGTCGTCGTGCGCTTCGCCTGGGTCTACGTCGTCGCGTTCGTCTCCTGGCGCTGGTTCTCGGTGGTGCGCAGCCTCGAAGGCGCGCCGCCGACCTGGCAGGCGCTGTTCGTGCTGTCGTTCGCCGGGATGCGCGGGATCGTCTCGCTCGCCGCCGCGCTCGCGGTTCCCGAGCTGACGCCGTCGGGCGCGCCGTTCCCCGACCGCGCGCTGCTGCTGTTCATCACCTTCGTCGTAATCCTCGTCTCGCTGGTCGGCGAAGGGCTCGCCCTTCCTGGGCTGATCCGCCGTTTCGGGGCGACGCTCGGCGCCGACGACGACGCCGAGCGCGCCGTCGCAGCGGCGCGCGCCCGAACCGCCGGCGCGGCGCGCGAGCGGTTGCGCGAGCTCGAAGCGACGTTCGAGTCGCCGGCCGAGTGGGAGGTCGCCGGACGGCTGCAGGCCGCGTACGAGGATCGCGAGGCACACTACCGCGCGCACGCCGACGGTGCCGCCACCGAGGACGACGCGCAGCAGCACGCGATCGAGCGCCGCCTGCGCGGCGAGGCCCACGCCGCCGAACGGCGCGCGCTGCTGGAGCTGCGCCGCAGCGGCGCGATCACCGACGACGTCTACCGCAGTCTGGAGTGGGACCTCGATCTCGCCGAGTCGCACCTGCCGCAGGATTGAACCGGAACGGCCGGCGCTGCGACGAAGACGATGAGATGATGAAGCGCTTCATGGTGCTGGCGTTGGCGCTCCTCCCCATCGGTGCGAGCGCGCAGATGGTGCCGGTGCGGAACGGTCCGCCGCCGGGGATCACCGTGATGGGGCACGGCAGCGTGCGGGTGCCGGTCGGAGCCCTGCAGTTCAGCGCCTACGCGCGCGGGAACGTCGACGAACCGGCGGCGCTGGCCGCGATGCGCGCCGCAGGCGTCGTCGATCCGTCGATCGGTCCGGCCGGAAGCCTTGTCTCGAGCAATCAGGGATCGCTGCTGCGCGGCACGATCACCGGGGTGACGCGCGCGAAGCTCGAGCAGGTCGGGCGCGCAGCCGCTGATTTCGTGCGCCAGCACTCGGGTGTGTCGATCGACAACGTGAACTTCACGCCGCGGCTCGACGACTGCAGCAAGTTCGAACAGACAGCCCGAACCGCGGCGCTCACCGACGCGCGCCGCAAAGCCGAGTCGATCGCCGCGCTGGCCGGACTATCGCTCGGCGCGGTCGACGCGATCAGCGAGACCGCCGGGTGTCCGGCCCTGCCCGACGGGCCGCCGAACGGCCCGAACATGCCGTTCGACATGGCGTCGCTCACCACGTGGATCAGCGTCTTCGATACGGTGACCTATTCCGTCGCGCCGGCCAATGGTGCGCGCCGCCGCACGTTGTGATGCGATGAATGTCGAGGCCGCGGCGGAGTATGCCGAACGGCACGGATTGCATGCGCTGGTGGTGCAGCGCGGCGGCGACATCGTCTTCGAACGCTACGGCGGCGGTTACGACGCGGCCAAGCCGCACGCGCTCTACAGCGGAACGAAGAGCTTCTGGGGCATCCTTGCAAGCGTGGCGCAGGACGACGGCCTGCTCGAGCTCGACGAGCCGGTCGCGCGCACGATCCCGGCTTGGAGCGCCGGAGCCAAGGCGCGCGTCACCCTGCGCGAGCTGCTGCAGCTGACCAGTGGGATCGGGTTCGGCGGATTGGGCGCGTCGGTGCCGCCGTTCGACGCCGCGCTGGCGGTCGAGCTCAAGGACGCGCCCGGCGAGCGTTTCACCTACGGCGGGATCCCGCTGCAGGTGTTCGGCGCGGTGCTCGCCGCAAAGCTAGCGTCGCGCGGGATCACTCCACACGATTTCTTGCGCGAGCGCCTGCTCGACCCCATCGGGTTGCGCATCTCAGCGTGGCGCACGCTGCGGGACGGCGGCTCTCCGTTGCCGACCGGCGCGTTTCTCGTCGCGCGCGAGTGGCTGAAGTTCGGGCTACTCGTGCGCGACCGCGGCGGATGGGAGGGACGGCGCGTCGCTGGTGAAGCGGCGCTGGCGCGCTGCTTCACGGGATCGGCGGCGAACCCGCGCTACGGGCTGGGCTGGTGGCTCAGCCCGCTCGCCGCTCATCCCGACATCGTGTACGCGAGCGGATCGGGCGGACAGGCGCTGTACGTCCTGCCCTCGGAGAAGGCCGTCGTGGTGAAGTTCGGCGCGTCGTCCTCGTACAAGCACGACGCGCTGCTCCAGCGGCTCTTGAACGCGGGGCAAAGAAAGAGCGCGCCGCGGGTCTCCCCGCGACGCGCTCCGTAGCCTTCCTGGCTGGTGTGTTACGCCGCTTTCTTCTTGCGAGCCGACGCCTTGCGACGGGGCGCAGCGCGACGGGTCTTGCGAACCGCCTTCTTCGCTCCGGTCTTCTTGCGCCCCGCCGCCTTCTTCCGTCCGCCGGCCTTCTTGCGGCCGCCGGTCTTCTTGCGTCCGGTGCTCTTCTTCGCGGTCTTCTTGCGAGCCGTCGTCTTGCGAGCGGCGGTCTTGCGCGTCGATTTCTTGCGCGTCGACTTTGCGCTTCGACGCGGCCTTCTTTGCGGCCATTCGGTAGTACTACCGTTCCTTTCCGCGTCCGCGGTACCCGACGGACGCGCGGAGAGTCCGGCGGACGGACCGCCGGCGAGTTGCATATCTTATACCACTAATCAAGGTGCGCGTGCAACTTTTCGCCGTCGGCCGACAGGAAACGCGTGGCGCGACGTCGTCGCGCACACCGTGGCGGAACGCCCGCGCGGTCTCCCACATGCCGCCGGAGGAACCTTCCGTCGAGCCGCGCAACGCGACGGATCATGATACACCGTGTGTCGGCGGCGGCGTGCGCCGCCGCGTGTGCAGCTCTCACTTTCGCGCCGCTCGACGGCCCGCGCCGACGTCTCGCAGGCGAGTGCGATCAGTGCCGGGCTCCTGGCGCCGGCGAACGCGTCGCTGCAGCGCGCGCTCAAAGATCTGTCGGCCGTAAGGACGGCGCGCCCCGCGACGTCGCTCAAGCGAATCCGGTCGGAACACCGCAGGCGCCGGTCCGCCGGCCGAGCTTGCCGCGCGGGTTCACCTATAATCTCGACGTGTCGTTCGCGTATCCGTACGGCGCCATCGGCTACAACGCCCGGATGCCGGGCGGCATCGATGCCGGCTTCGGATACGGCTTCACGCGCACGAACCGGCTGCAAGTCGGCTACTACGAGATCCAGCAGTTCCCGGTCGGCTTCAGCAACAAGAACGTCCCGTTCTACGTGCAAGGCTTCACGGCGCCGGGCAGCGCGCTCGCGGCCATCAATCAGAACACCGGGGCGGTCGACGCGACGACCAAGGACCAGATCCTCACCGTCGTCGACCAGAACCTGTTCGTGATCGGCAACAAGCTGCCGATCGTGATCTCGCCGACCTACCTCGCGCACACCGCCAAAATCGCCGGCGGCGACGACAGGGCGCTCATCGAGTACAACGGCTTCCCGGTCTCGGTGCGCCAACGCACCGAGCAGGAGTGGCTGCTGCCGCTCACGCTGCCGTTCCTCGTCGACGCCGCGCATGTTCGCCACCGCGACGGTCGCCGGACAGTGGCTCAACCATCTCAACGGGATCAACCAGACCAATAAGGCACAGATCTTCCTGCTGGGGTACGTCGAGTATCGCGCCAACCGGTCGACGACGTTCTTCTTCCAGCCCTCGCGGCTGGTGCAATACAACCCGGTCGATCCGTATCCCGAGTACACGCCGACCTTCATCTATGGTCTCTCTCATCACTTCACGCCGCAGACGTTCGTGCAGATGTCCGTGCTGACCGGCGGCGCGACGAACGACAAGGAGCTCGGCATCACGGGAATCTACTGCCAAAACCTTCCTTCGTGCAGCTCGATAGCGACCTCGCGCGGTGGGCTCAAGGCGACGACCGTGCAGATCCAGTTCGGCATCGGTTCGCCGACGGTGTTGCCGCTGTGATCGCGCGAGCTCGCGCCGCCGCGGCGCTCGCGGTCATCGTCGCCCTGGCCGCCTGCAGCGGCGGCGGGAGCAGCAAACCCTTCACCGCGCCGCCGTTCAACGCCAATCCCGGCTCGACGGTGAGCGCCGCAGTGCGCATCGTCGGCGTCGGCGACAGCCTCACCGCCGGCGTGCAGTCCGGCGGTCTGACCGGGCGCCGACATTCCGGGCGGCGCGACCGCGCCGGGCGTCGGTACGATCGGTCGCGTCCAGGAGACGCAAGAGCACGGCTTCTACGCGATGCTCTGGGAGCAGGCCAACGGCGTGCCGCAGTCCGCGCTCGAGAACCCCGCCACCTCGCCGCTGCCGCTGATCGTGCCGCCCGGATCGGCGGGATCCTGGCCAAGACCAGCAGCGGTTTCCCGGCCGGGCTCACGGCGGCGTGCGCCGGGCAGCGCGCCGCCGCGTTCACGCCGTCGGGCGCGCTGAGCGATCGCATCAATCCGAACGTGACGCCGTACGACGTCGCCGTTCCCGGCCAGACCACGCACGAAGTCGTCGCGATGTTCCGGCCGCTGCTCGAGCTGCGTCTCGCCGCCGGCCGCGCTGAGTTTCCCGCCGGCGCTCTCCGCGCTCAACTCGCTGCTGGCGAGCGAGAGCGAAGACTTCTATCCGGTGCTGGCCAACTTCGGCACCGCAGGTCACCCAGCTCCAAGCCGCCGTCTCGCTGCACGGCCAGCTCGCGACGGTGAACATCGGCTCGAACGACCTGCTGCACTTCGCGTTCGCCAACGGCGGCTCGCCGCCGGCCAACCCGGCCGTCGATCGGCAGCGACATCACGACGATCATCCGGTCAGCTGCAAGGCAGCGGCGCGAAGGTCGCGGTCGCCAATCTGGTCGACGTGCTGGGCGGCGCGCTGTTCTTCCCGGTGCAGTCGACGACCGAGCCGACGTACGAGCAGAACCTCGACGCGTTCCTGCAGGCCGCCATCGTCAACGCGGCGGCGCAGCAGTTCGGCGTACCGCCGGCGGTCGCCGCGCAGAACCCGCAGGTGCAGGCGCAGGTCGCGGCCGCCCAGCAAGCCGCGCACCAGTACGCGCAAGCCGAGATCCGACAAGCCGGACTCGGGCCCAACGGCTACTTCCTGCTCCCGGTGCTGCTCGAGACGGTCGCCGCGATTCTGCAGCAGCAGCCCGTGCCGCAGCTGGTGACGCCCTCGAACCCGACCGGTGCGGGCGAGTTTTTGAGCGATCGGACGGCGCTGACGATCAAGCAGCTCAACGCGGCCTACGATCAAGCGATCTCCGGCGCGGCGGCGTCGACCGGCGCCGCGCTGGTCGACATCGCGGGAACGTTCCAAGCGGCCGAAGCGGCGCGGGCGGCGGGTCAGCCGTTCCCGGTCGACAACCAGGGCGACTACGCCTCGCTGCAGTACGGCGGCGGCTTCTTCAGCCTCGACGGGCTGCACCCGTCGAACACCGGCTACGCGGTGCATGGCGAACCTGTTCATCCAGGCGTTCGACACCAAGTACGGTCTGACGATCCCGCCGGTCGACGTCCATGCGGTCGTACGCGACCGATCCGTACTCGGCGGCCAACTTCGGCACCATCAACCCAGCGGGGTACCTCCGTGCGAAACGCTAACGTCGCACTGGCCGCGGCAGCGCTGGGCGTCGCGCTGCTCGGCGCGGCGCCCACCGGCCCGGCGGCCGCGTTCCTCGACGCCTGGTCGAAGGTCACCAGCTACACCGACGACATCAAGATCCACGTGGTCAAAGGCATCGGACGTCCAAGACCGGACGTATCACTACGCCTATCTCAAGCCGCACTTCGCCAAGATCGACATCACCGGCGGCGCCGGACGCGGCGGCGGCGCGTCGTGGAAAGGCGGCGACACGGTCAGCGGACACCAAGGCGGCATCCTCAGCGGCGTCCACCTCACCATCTCGATCCACGACGGCCGCGCAGTCGACCTGCGCGGCGGAACGATCGATGCAGGCCTCGTTCGAGAACGTCGCCGACAACATCAAGTCGGCGGCGACGCGCGACCAACGGCGAGGAGAGCTGGAACGGCACCGCCTACGACACGGTGACGGTTCCGTACACGGATCCCTTCGGCGCGACCAAGCGCGTGATCTACCTGTCGAAGACCACGCATCTCCCGGCGCGGCGGGTGACGTTCGCCGGGACGCGCGGTCGTCGTCGACGAGGTGTTCAGCGACGTCAACCCCGCCGCGAACCTCAAGGAAAGCGACTTCTAGAACCAGCGTGACGGCTCACGATCGACGGCCGCCGGATCGGCTATGACGATACCGGCGGCTCCGGTCACGCCGTCGTGCTGCTGCACGGCTTTCCGCTCGACCGCACGCGTGTGGGACGAGCAGCTCGCCGGCGCTCGCCGGCGCGCGCGTGATTCGCATCGACCTGCGCGGCTGCGGCGAATCCGAGACCGGGCGACGGACCGGCGCTGATGGAGCTGCTCGCCGGCGACGTCGCGGGCGTGCTCGACGTGCTGCAGCGTCGAGCGCGCGGCGCTCGCCGGCCACTCGGTGGGCGGCTACGTCGCGCTGGCGTTCTTTCGCATGTACGCGGAGCGCGTCGCGGGCCTCGCGCTGGTCGCCAGCCACGTCGCGGCCGACGCCTGGAACGCACCGGACGCCGATCCCGGCGCAGCGCGCGCTCGCCGCGAGCCGCGATGCGCTCGCCGACCGGCTCGAGCGCGAGAACACGATGGACGCAGCCGTCGAAAGCTACCTGCCGCGCTACCTCGCGCCGCAGGCCTATCGCGCCGGCGCCCAGAGCTCGTCGAGCGCGCGCGCGCGATCATGCAGCGCCAGGATCCGCGCGGCTGCGCGCAATTCGTGCGCGGGATGAAGGAGCGGCTCGACTCACACGATCTGCTCGCCGACATCGCCGTTCCGGCGCTGATCGTCGGCGGTGCGGAAGACGCATACCTGCGGCCGGAGACGCTGCGCGCGACCGCCGACGCGATCGACGGCGCCGCGTTCGTCGAGCTCGACGCGCGTCGGCCACCTGCCGATGCTCGAGGCGCCCGAAGCGACCGCGCATGCGCTGGCGGCGTTCGCGCAGCGCCTGCGCTGAGCGATCAGGCCGGCGCGACGACGCGCGTTCGGGCGCGACCTCGAACCGTTCGTGGCGCGCGGAGTACGTGCCGAGGCCGGCCGTCGCGGTGCGCAGCTCGGTCGCGTAACGGCCGAGCTCGGCTTGCGGCACCAGCGCGGCGATGCGATCCCAGCCCTGCTTCTCGGCGCCCTCGAAGCCCAGGATCTGGCCGCGCTTGGCAGTCAGCTGCGAGACGGCTGACGACAGCGACGCCGACGGAACGCGTCGTCTCGACGCGCATCAGCGGCTCGAGCACCACGGTGCCGAGCTTGTGCAGCGCGTCGCGCACGCCCATCCCCGAGGCGGTCTTGAACGACGCCTCGCTCGAGTCGACGTCGTGGAACGCGCCGTCGAACAGCGTGACGTGGATGTCGGTCACCGGGAAGCCGTGCGGCCCGCCCGACGCGAGCGCTTCGCGCACGCCCTTCTCGACCGCCGGGAAGAACTGCCGCGGCACGACGCCGCCGACGATCTTCTCGATGAACGAGACGCCGCTGCCGCGCTCGCGCGGCTCGAAGCGCAGCTTGACGTCGGCGAACTGTCCGTGCCCGCCGGTCTGGTGCTTGTAGCGCGAGTGGATCTCGATCGACGCTTGGATCGTCTCGCGGTACGCGATCGACGGCGCGTGCGTCTTCACGTCGACGTTGTACTTGCGCGCCAGGCGTTCGGTCGCGGTCGAGACGTGCGTCTCGCCGCTGCCGAGCAGCTGCAGCTCGTTGGTGAACTCGGCGCGCGCCACGCGCAGCGCGGGATCCTCGTCGATGAGCCGGCCGAGCGCCTGCGAGAGCTTCGCCTCGTCGAGCCGCTGCGCCGGCGCGATCGCGACCGCGAACAGCGGCTCCGCCAGCGGCGACGTCGGCATCAGCACGCCGGCGTTGGGCGAGCTAGCGTGTCGCCGGTGCAGACGCCGTCGAGCCGGGCCAGCGCGACGATCGAGCCCGGACCGGCCGACGTGACCGGCTCTTGCTTCTTGCCGAACAAGCGCGCGATCCCGGACAGCCGGACCGTCGCGTTGCTGCGCGATGCGTTGACCAGCGGCGTCTGCGGCACGATCGTGCCGGTGAACACGCGCACGACCGAAAGCTTTCCCTGCTGCGGATGGACGATCGTCTTGCAGACCTGCGCGACGACGGGGCCGTCGGCGCGCGGCACGATCGGGCGACCGTCGACGTCGGTGCGCGGCTCGGATCTCCGGCGACGGGAACAGCCGCGCGATCGCGTCGACGAGCGCGTCGACGCCGACGTTTTCCTGGGCGCTGCCGACGAGCACCGGGATGATCTGATCGTGCGAGCAGTCCTCGCACAGGTCGCGGTCGATCTCTTCCTGCGCCGGATCCTTGCCGTCGAGCAGCTCTTCCATCAGCGTGTCGTCGAAGTCGGCCAGCGCTTCGAGCAGGACCGTGCGCTGCGCGTCGGCCGTCGCCTGCGATCTCGGCGGGGATCGCGGTCGTCGCGCCGTCGAGGCCCTGCGCCGTCGCATGCGTCAAGTCGACGATCGCCGCCGAATGTCGCGCCGGCGCCGATCGGCAGCTGCGCGGCGACGACGTGCGGGCCGTACGCCGCGCGCAGCGCGGCCAGCGTCGCATCGAAGTTCGCGCCCGGCCGGTCGAGCTTGTTGACGAAAAAGAGATGCGGCATCTTGCGCATCTCCATGAAATCCACGATGCGCCGCCGTTTGGGCGACGCGATCGGGTTCGGCGTCGATGACGATCACCGCCGCGTCGACCGCGGTGAGCACGGTCTTCGTCTCCTCGAAGAAGTCGACGAATCCGGGCGTGTCGACGAGGGTGAGGTCGACCGCACCGCACGACGTGTGCGCGAAGCCGCAGCAGACGGATTGAAGGTGCTCGATCGCTTCGGGCTCGCAATCGGTGGTCGTCGTTCCGTCGCGGACCGAACCTCGTCGCGGGATCGCCCCGCAGTGCGCGAGCAGCGCTTCGACCAGCGTCGTCTTGCCCGCGTGGTGCGGTCCGACGACGGCCACGTTCCTGAGGCGCGCGATGTTTTCCACCGGCCAGCCCTCCTGCAATTACGGAAAGGTCCGCCGGGCTTCACCTGCGGCCGGGAGGTTCCTCCCGCGGGCCGCGCGCAAGGATCGGTCATGCAGACGCTACCGCTCACGACGCTCGGTCACTTCATCGGCGGCAGGCCGGTCGAGGGCTCGTCGGGCCGCTCGGGCGACGTGTTCGATCCTGCCACCGGCGAGCTGAGCCGGCGCGTCGCGTTCGCGAGCGCGGCCGAGGTCGACGCGGCGGTCGCCGCGGCGCGCGGCGCGTTTCCGGCTTGGTCGGAGACGCCGCCGATCCGCCGCGCCGCCGTGCTGTTCCGCCTTCGCGAGCTGCTGCTGCGCGACCCCGAGCGGATCGCGGGGCTGATCACAGTCGAGCACGGCAAGACGCTCGCCGACGCGCGCGGCGAGGTGCAGCGCGGGCTCGAGGTGGTCGAGTTCGCGTGCGGCATCCCGCACCTGCTCAAAGGCGACGTCACGCGAGAACGTCGCGCGCGACGTCGACAGCACCGCGATTCGCCAGCCGCTGGGCGTGTGCGCGGGGATCACGCCGTTCAACTTCCCGGCGATGGTGCCGATGTGGATGTTCCCGGTCGCGCTCGCGTGCGGGAACACGTTCGTGCTCAAGCCCAGCGAGAAGGATCCGTCGCCGGCGCTCGCGGTCGCCGAGCTGCTGCGCGAAGCGGGTCTGCCCGACGGCGTCTTCAACGTCGTCAACGGCGACCGGGAAGCGGTCGATGCGCTGCTCGCGCATCCCGGGATCGCGGCGATCAGCTTCGTCGGTTCGACCCCGGTCGCCGAGCACGTGTATCGCAGCGCGACGAACGCCGGCAAGCGCGTTCAGGCGCTGGGCGGCGCGAAGAACCACCTGGTCGTGATGCCCGACGCCGATCTCGATCAGGCCGCCGACGCGCTGATGGGCGCGGCGTTCGGCTCGGCCGGCGAACGCTGCATGGCGATCTCGGTCGCCGTCGCGGTCGGCGACGCGACGGCCGACGCGCTGATCGAGCGACTGCGCGAGCGCGTGCGCGCCTTGCGCGTCGGTCCCGGCACGGCCGCCGGCGTCGAGATGGGACCGCTGGTGACCGGCGAGCACTACGCCAAGGTGCGCTCGTACGTCGACCTCGGCGTCGACGAAGGCGCGCAACTCGTCGTCGACGGGCGCGTCCGTGCGCGACGATAGCGTGGGGTAGCGGGTTCTTCCTGGGCGGCTCGGTGTTCGACCGCGTGACGCCCGAGATGCGCATCTATCACGACGAGATCTTCGGGCCGGTGCTCGGCATCGTGCGCGTCGATACCGTCGACGAGGCGCTGCGGCTGTGCAACGAGCACCCGTTCGGCAACGGCGTGGCGCTGTTCACGCGCGACGGCGGCACGGCGCGCACGTTCGCGCACCGCGTGCAGGTCGGCATGGTCGGCATCAACGTGCCGATCCCGGTTCCGATGGCGTTCCACTCGTTCGGCGGCTGGAAGCGCTCGCTGTTCGGCGACCACGCGATCCACGGCGCCGAAGGCGTGCGCTTCTACACGCGGCTCAAGACGATCACCGCGCGCTGGCCCGAGACCGCGCTCGGGCCCGGAGTTCACCTTCCCGACGACGACCTGAACGAGCTCGCGGCGGAAACATTGCGCTTCGCGCCGACGAATGCGTAGGCGAGCGCGGCGAGCAGCGGCGCGAACGCGACCAGCATCAGCGCGGCGTCCGGCCCCGAGCGCGTCACGACGAAGCCGATCAGCGGCGACGCCCAGCGAGCCCAGCCCGAACGCGACGCCGTTCATCAGGCCGAGCGCGGTGCCGAGGTTGCGCGGCAGCAGCGACTGCGCGAGCGCGACGCCGGGCGCGTTCTGGACCGAAAGCAGCACGCTGCCGAGCAGCAGCAGCACGATCGCGAGCGATCCGTGCAGCGCGAGTCCGGCGGCCAGCGGCGGCACCGACGCGACCAGCCCGGCGATCGCGACGCGCGCGTGGCCGAACCGGTCGGCAGCGGCGCCGCCTGCGTAGAGCCCGAGGGCGGCGGCGATCAGGAAGGCGGTGACGAGCGCGCCGCTCGCGGTGAGCGGCAAGCCCGCGCGCCGTCAGCAAGTTCGGCAGATAGTATGCGAACGACGCGCCGGTAAGATAACGCAGCGCGGTGCTCGCGACGAGCAGCGCGATCGCGCCGCGGTCGACGGCGCGGCGGTCGATCCGGCCGAGTCGACGCGCCGCGGCGACGACGCATCGGCGTCGCGCGCGAACGACGGCAGAATCGTCGGCGACGGCCAGCGCGGCGAGCACGCCCGGAACGCTCATCGCGATCGCGCTCGCGGCGCCGGTGTGCGCGAGCAGCGCGGCGGCGACGAGCGGTCCGATCCCGTAACCGATCTGGCCGCCGATCTGAAAGATCGAGATCGCCGACGCGCGCCTCGTTCCGCCCAGCAGCGACGAGATACCGGCCGGCCTCGGGATGCATCACCGCCGAGCCGAACCCGCCGACGACGACCAACAGCACCAGCAGCGGCAGCGAGCGCGTCGCAGCCGTCGCCGAAACGCCGATCGCGGTCAGCGCGACCGACGCGGGCAGAACCACCATCGCCCGCGGCGGTCGCTGTATGCGCCGACCAGCGGCTGCGCGATCGAGCTGGTCAGGTACCATGCGAACGCCAGCGCGCCCTGACACCAGGCCGGCAAACCGGCCCGCGACACGTCGAAGAAGATGACGAACGGCAGGATGCCGGAGTACAGGTCGCTCGCGCCGTGCGCAAACGCCATCAAGGAGACGCCGCGCAGGTCCCACGGGCGCGGCAGCGACGAGGAAGCAGTGGTCACCGCACGTCGTTCGCGAAGCGACCGATGCACTCCCGGAGGTTCGCCCTTCGACCGTGCGACCGTCATGTCGCCGCATGCAGAAGCGGAGCTACCGAAACGGCCGGCGCGATAAAGCGAGCTCATCGTGCGGCCGGGAGGGTTGCCGGTGGCGGCGCTCGGAATGGGCCTTGTGTTGGCGTTCCGCGTTTCGTCGGTCCAGTACGGGCCGATCGGTCTCGTGCTGTTGGCCCTCGTCGCTGCGGTCGTGTGGTTCGTCCCGTCGTACTACACGGGGCTGATCACGCTGATCGGGCTGTACGCGCTCGTCACGATCGGGCTCAACCTGTTCATGGGCTATGCCGGGCAGGTCTCGCTCGGGCAAGCCGCGTTCTTCGGGGTCGGCGCGTACACGTCGGCGATGTTCGCGATCAAGGCGCACGTCACGCCGTGGATCGGGCATGATCGCCGGCGCGATCGTCGCGGCGCTGGTCGCGTACGCGCTGAGCTTCGTCGCGCTGCGCCTGCGCGAGAACCTGCTCGCGCTCGCGACGCTCGCGCTCGGCATCGTGATCAACGTCGTCTTCAACGAGTGGGAGTTCATCGGCGGCGTCGTCCGGGCTCAAGGACATCCCCGGCTTCGCGCTCGGCGCGTACACGTTCGATCAGCGCGCGTACGCGATCTTGGCCTGGGCGCTGGTCGCGGCCGGGCGTCTGGTTCGCGGGCAACCTCGTGCGCTCGAGCTTCGGACGCTCGCTGATCGCGATCTCGGCCGGCGAGCTCGGCGCGCAGGCGCTGGGCGTGCACGCGGAGCGGCTCAAGCGCCAGACGTTCGTGCTCAGCGCGGTGTACGCCGGCGTCGCCGGCGCGGTCTACGCCTCGCAGGCATCGTACATCGACCCGACCTCGTTCAACTTCTTGCTGTCGGTGAACTTCGTGCTGATGTCGGTGATCGGCGGGCTGCGCAGCCTGTGGGGCGCGCGTGATCGGCGCGACGGTCGTCGTCGCGCTCGGGCAGATCCTGCAGAACGTCGTGCCGATCGTGCTGCCCAGCGCGCGCGGCGACTTCCAGTCGTTCTTCCTGGGCGTCATCCTGATCGCGATGCTGATCCTGCTGCCGCGCGGGATCACCAGCCGCTTCAGCGAGGCGCGCCGCGCGTGATCGCATCGACTCTGGCAGTACGTGCTCGCGGGCGTCGTCGACGGTGCGATCTTCGCGCTGGTCGCGGCCGGCTTCGTGCTGATCTACCAGGTGACGGGCCTGATCAACTTCGCGCAGGGCGAGTTCGCGATGATCGGCGCGATGACGGCCGCGGCGCTGGCGACGGCCGGGATGCCGGCGCTCGCCGCCGCCGGACTCGCGGTCGCTCGCCGCGGCTGTCGTCGGCGCGCTGTGCTACCTGCTCGCGATCCGGCCGGCGCGCGCGTCGACCGGCGTGACGCTGATCTTCATCACGCTCGGGCTCGACGTCGCGTTGCGCGGCCTGGCGCTGTTCGTCTGGGGAACGAACCCGCTCAGCCTGACCGCGTTCAGCAGCGGCAACGCGATCCAGCTCTTCGGCGGCGCGCTGCCGCCGCAGGCGATGTGGGTGCTCGGCTCCGACGCGGTCGTGTTCGTCGCGCTGTACCTGTTCTTTCGCCACACCTACGCCGGAACGGCGGTGCGCGCGGCGGTCGCGAATCCGCCGATCGCGTCGACGTTCGGCATCCCGCTGCGCACGTTCGCGTTCTGGAGCTTCGTCGTCGCGGCGGCGATCGGCGGCCTGGGCGGCGTCGTGATCGCGCCGATCACCAGCGCGACGTACGACATGGGTTTGACGCTTGGCCTGGCCGGCTTCGTCGCCGCGGTGCTGGGCGGGCTCGACAGCCTGCCGGGCGCGCTGATCGGCGGCTTCGTGCTCGGGATCGTCGAGCACGTCGCCGGCGGCCTGCTGTCGACCGGCTGGGAGCAGGGCGTCGGGTTCTTGATTCTCGTGCTGGTGCTCGTGCTGCGGCCGCAAGGACTGCTCGGCCGCGCGGCGCGGCGCGCATGACGGCGACGGCGCACGCGTTGCGAACGCGACGCTCGAGGTTCGCAACGTCACGATGCGCTTCGGCGGCGTCGTCGCGGTCGACGACGTGACGTTCGGCGCGCGCACGGGCGAAGTGCTCGGCGTGATGGGGCCGAACGGCGCCGGCAAGACGACGCTGTTCAACGTGATCAGCGGCGTGCAGCGGCCGACGTCGGGCGAAGTCTCGCTGCGAAACGTGCGCTTGACGGGGCGTTCGGTCGAGGACGGTCGCGGCGCTCGGCGTCACGCGCACGTTCCAGACGCCGGTGATGTTCTGGGGGCTGACCGTGCGCGAGAGCGTCGAGGTGGCGCTCGGCGCGCGCGAGTTCGGCGGAACGTATCCGCCGCCGCCGTGGCGCGAGCTCGCACCATCGGGCGTCGGCACGACGGGCGCGCCGGCGCGCGCGCGTCGAGCTGCGCGAACGCGCCGACGCGATGCTGGCGCGACGCAGGTCATCGCCGCCATGGCCGATCGCGCGACCGAGTCGCTCGCGTTCGGCGAAGAACGGCTGCTCGAGCTCGCGCGCGCGCTCGCGGTCGATCCGACGGTGTTGCTGCTCGACGAGCCGCTGTCGGGGCTGAATCCCGACGAGATCGACGCCGTGATCGCCTCGATCCGCGCGGCGCGCGCGTCGGGCGTCGCGGTGCTGCTCGTCGAGCACGCCGTCGGCGAGCTGCTCGCGGTCGCCGATCGCGTCGTCGTGCTCGATCACGGCCGGATGATCGCCGAAGGGACGCCGGCGCAGGTCGCCGCCGACCCGCTCGTGATCGACGCGTACATCGGAGACGAGCTGGAGTGAGCTCGGGACAGGCGCCGCCGCCCGCCGGCGATCCGGTGCTCGAGGTCGAGAACCTCTCGACGATCCGCGGCCGCGTGCAGGTGCTGTGGGACGTCAGCTTGACCGTGCGCGCGCGGCGAGACCGTCGCGATCGTCGGACCCAACGGCGCCGGCAAGACGACGCTGGTCGGCTCGATCACCGGGCTCGTCCCGCCGAAATCCGGCCGCGTGCGCATCGACGGCGTCGACGTTACCGGCTTCTCGCCCGAGCGGCTGGCGACGCGCGGCGTCGCGCTCGTCCCCGAGCGGCGCGGGATCTTCGCGCCGCTGACGGTGCGCGAGAACCTGATGATGGGCGCCTACGCGCGCCGCGCGAACGCGCGCGGCGCTGCAGGCGCGACATCGACGACGTGTTCGGCTTGTTTCCGGCGCTGGTGCGCTACCGCGACGCGATCGCCGGCTCGCTCTCGGGCGGCGAGCAGCAGATGGTCGCGATCGGCCGAGCGCTGATGGCGAAGCCCGAGCTGCTGCTGCTCGACGAGCCGAGCCTCGGTCTCGCGCCCAAAGTGCGGGCCGAGAACTTCGGCGCGCTCGCGCGCCTGGCCGAGCGCGGCGTGACGATCCTGCTGGTCGAGCAGAACCTGCGCCTCGCGGCGCGCATCTGCCGGCGCGCCTACCTGATGCAGCGCGGCCGGATCGTCGGCACCGAGACGTCGGATGAGCTGGCGCGCTCCGCCCGCAACGTCTACCTCGAATCGCATTCCTAGGCAGGCGGGTCACGCCGGTGACGACCACGGCCTGGGCGGGACGCCGTGAGCGGCGCGGCCGAACGGAGAGTTCGACGTCGTCCGCTAACACGGCGGGATGAAGAAGAAGGAGGTCCGGATGGTCGTACCCTTGCGCGCGTCGCCGTGCCCGCGCTGGCGCTGCTCGTCGCCGCCTCGACCGCGCCGCTGCGCCCCGCCGGCGCGGCGAACGAGCCGTATTTCATCGGCGCCGTCGTCTCCGAAAGCGGCCCCGGCTCATCGCTCGGCCGTCCCGAAGCCGACAGCATCCAGATGGCGGTCGACGAGATCAACAAGGCCGGCGGCGTGAACGGCGGCCACCAGTTGCAGGTGCAGATCATCGACGACCAGTCGCAACGCCGACGACGGCGGTCAACGCGGTGCGCAAGCTGCTCGACCAGCATCCCGATCGCGATCATCGGCTCGTCGCTCACGCAGACGTCGCTGGCGATGGTCCCGCTCACGCAGCCGGCGTCGATCCCGCTGATCTCGATGGCCTCGAGCGCGCAGGTGATCGAGCCGGTGAGCGAACGCAAGTGGGTCTTCAAGATGCCGATCACCGACACCCACGTCGCGACGGCGCTGCAAGCCTACATGAAGAAGCAGAAGCAGACCAAGCTCGCCGTCATCTACCGCGACGACGACTACGGCAAGACCGGACTGCAGCACTTCAAGGATGCGCCGGACGGCAAGAGCTTCGAGCTTCGACGTCGTCGACGCCGATGCGATCGCCGCGACCGCGAGCGACGCGACGACGCAGCTCACGCACATGCCAAGGCCGCCAACCCGCAGGCGATCGTCGCCTGGACGACGCTGCCGTCGGCCAACGTCATCATCAAGGGCTATCGCGAGCTCGAGCCTGCCGTACCCGATCTACTACTCCGACGGCGCGGCGACCGGCGATCTTCCTCGCAGCAGGCGGGCGCGGCGCTCAACGGCGCGTACATCGCGAGCACGAAGATCAACGTCGCCGACCCGCTGCCCAACAGCGACCCGCAGAAGAAGATCCTCGTGCACTACATCGGCGACTTCCTCAAGGCTATCCGAAGGACGGCGCGGTCAGCATCTTCGGCGGCTTCGGCTACGACAGCGTCTACGTCGCTCAAGGACGGCGATCGAGCGCGCGAAGAGCGATCGACGGCGCGAAGGTGCGCGACGCGCTCGAGCACACGACGTACGCCGGCGTCACCGGGACGTTCCGCATCTCGACCGCGCGACCACAACGGTCTCTCCGGCGACTCGCTCGTGATCACCCAGGTCGAGAACGGCAAGTTCACCATCGCGAAATGACGTGATGACGCAGGTGCGAGCGGGAGCGCGCGTACCGGGCGCTCTCGCTCGCGCGGGCGCTCGACGAGCGGATGTGGCGGCTCGCGCGAGCGGGCCGCGCGCATTTCGCCGTTCCGTGCAGCGGGCACGAAGCGATCGGCGCCGGCTACGCGCTGGCGATGCAGCCCGGCGTCGACTGGCTCGTCGCCGCACTACCGCGATCTCGCCGCGCTGCTCGTGCTCGGGATGGCGCCGCGCGACGTGATGCTGTGCTTCTTTTCGCGGCCGTCCGATCCGAACGCGCGCGGGCGCCAACCGTACGCGCACTTCGGCTCGCGCACGCTGCACGTGCTCTCGCAGCAAGGACCGCAGCCGAATCACTGCTCGCACGGCGTCGGCTGCGCCTGGGGCTCGAAGCTGCTCGGCGACGGCAGCGTCTCGGTGATCGCGTTCGGCGACGGCGGCGCGCAGAAAGGCGAGGTGCACGAGTCGATGAACGTCGCCGCGATCCACCGGCTGCCGTGCATCTTCGTCGTGCACCGCAACGGCTGGACGCAGTCGGTCAAGCGCGAGCGACCAGTACGCGACCGAGACGCTGGTCGCGCGCGCCGCGGGCTACGGCATGCCGGGGATCGCGCGTCGACGGCACCGACGTCGAGGCGATGTACGCGGCGGCGAGCGAGGCGGTCGACGCGCGCCCGCAACGGCGGCGGCCCGACGCTGATCGACGCGCGCGTGCGTGCGCTTCATGCCGAACACGTCGAACGACGACGACACGCGCTACCGCGACCGCGCCGAGCTCGAGACGCGTTGCGCGCCGGCGCGCGATCCGCTGCTGCGCGCGCGGGCGCTGGTCGACGCGCGCCTTCGCCGCACGCGTCGACGCCGAGAACGAGGCCGCCGCCGACGAGGCGGCCGAGTGGGCCGAAGCGCAGCCGCTCGGCGATCCGGCGACCGTGCGGGAGCACGCGTATGCGTGAGCTCAGTCGGTGATCGAGGCCGTGCGCGAAGCGCTCGGCGACGAGATGGCGCGCGACGAGCGCGTGATCGTGCTCGGCGAAGACGTCGGCAAGCTCGGCGGCGTCTTTCGCGCGACCGAAGGTCTGTTCGACCGCTTCGGCCCGAGCGCGTGATCGACATGCCGATGGCCGAGACGGCAATCGCCGGCGTCGCGCGTCGGCTTGGCGATGCGCGGGCTGCGGCCGGTCGCCGAGATCCAGTTCGCCGACTTCATCCACGCCGTCGATGGACCATCTGGTCGGCGAGGCGGCGAAGATCCGCTGGCGCACCGGCGGCGACTGGTCGTGCCCGATGGTGCTGCGCACCGCGTACGGCGGCGGTTTTCGCGGCGGCCCGTACCACTCGCAGAGCGTCGAAGCGTACTACGCGCACGCGCCCGGGCTCAAGGTCGTCGCGCCGTCGACGCCGGCCGACGCGAAGGGACTTGCTGCTCGCGGCGATCCGCGATCCCGACCCGGTGCTCGTGCTCGAGCACAAGCGCACGTACCGCGCGATTCGCGGGCCCGTGCCCGAGGGCGACTACGTCGTGCCGATCGGCCGCGCTGCGATCGCGCGCGCGGGCACGCGACGCGACCGTGCTCGCGTACGGGATGATGCTGCACGAGTCGCTCGCGGCCGCCGAGACGCTCGCCGCCGAAGGGATCGACGTCGAGGTCGATCGACCTGCGCACGCTGCTCCCGCTCGACCGCGAAACGATCCTCGCGTCGCTCGCGAAGACGCGGCCGGCTGTGCGTCGTGCACGAGGACACGACTCACGATGGGGCTCGGCGCGGAGCTGTGCGCGCTCGCCGCCGAAGCCGGCGTGCTCGACGTCCCGCCGGTGCGCGTTGCGATGCCCGACATCCCCGGCATCCCGGTCGACGACAACCTCGAGGACGCGGTGCTGCCGAACCGCGCGACGATTCGCGACGCGCTGGTCCGGCTCGTGACGTGCGCGGCCGCTCGCGGGCGCGGCGAGGAGCCGCGCGGCGTACGACGCCGCGATCCCGCAGGCGTCGAGCATCGTGCGAGGTCGCGCTGCCGCACGAGCACACGCGTGCCGCGCTCGACGCGCTCGTCAGCGCGGCGCGCGCGGTGCCGACGTGCAATGCGACGTTCGCTGGACGCGGGATCGTCGAGCACGACGAACGTCGTCGTCGACCTCGACCTCGGCCCGGCGTCGCCCGCCGCCGGTCGCGGCACGATCACGCTGATCGACTACGGCCCGGGCGGCAGCGACCTGGCGATCCCGTTCGTACGGCCCGGCCAAACAGCGGCGCTGCGCATCGGCGCCGTGCGCGACGGGCGCGCGTACGTCGCCTGCGCCGTCGATCACCGTGCGGTCGACGGCGCCGACGCCGGCCGTTTCCTCGCCGCGTTCAAGCGCGCGCTCGAACGTGGCGCACGATCGTGACCGTCGAGGCCCCACCGCAGGTGGCCTTCGTGCAGGTTGAGTTTCCGAAGCTCGCCGACACGCTGGTCGACGGCGTCGTGTCGGCGTGGTACAAACGCCCGGGCGACAGCGTAAGACGCGGCGAGCCGCTGTTCGCAGTCGAGACGGACAAGGTGAATACCGACGTCGAGTCACCGCACGACGGCGTGCTGGCCGAGATCCTCGTGGCCGAGGGCGAACGGGCCGAAGTCGGCCAACTGCTCGCGCGCTTCGCCGGCGCCGCGGTCGTCGAAGCACCGCCGGCGGTCTCGTCGCCGCACACCAGCCCACCGGGCGAGCACACTGCGGTCTCGCGCCCGATCCCTGCGCGTGGCGCTCACGCCGGTGCCGGCCTCACGCCGATGCGCAAGCGGATCGCCGAGCGGATGAGCGAGGCGCGCTCTACGATCGTTCAGGGATCCTGCGCGCGGCACGTCGATCTCAGCGGGATCGAACGTCACGGCGTGACGTGGACGGCGTTGTTCGTCAAAGCCTTCGCGCAGGCGCTCGAAGCCGATCGCATCGGCGTCGCGGTCGAGGTCCCCGGCGGCCTGGTCGTTCCGGTCGTACCGAACGCGCGCGACGCGTCGCTGCACGACATCGGCGTACGCATCGCGGACTTCGCCGAGCGTGCCCGCCGCAACGCGCTGACCGCCGTTGACGTCGGCGGTGCGGCCGCGACCGTCACCAACGTCGGAGCGACCGGGACGCTTCTTGCGTTCCCGCTGGTCGCTCCGGGCGAGCCCGCGATCCTCGCGCCCGGCGCAATCGTCGACGGCCGCTGCTGGCTTGCGCTTGTGCTACGACCGCGCGCACTACGACGAGTATGCCGCCGACCAGCTGCTCGCGCGCGTCGTTCAGCTCTTGACGAAGCTGTGAAAGCGGCGCCAAGGAAACTGCCGGCGGCGCCGGCGCGCAAGAGATCGGAACGGGTCGACATCCTGTGCGGCGTGCTATCGGGCGGCCTGTTCGGCGCGGCGGCGGACGTCCGGAAACCGGGCTGCACGGCGGGATCGTCGGCAACTTCTCGGCGCGTTTCGCGTCGACGCGCTGGGCCGACCGCCTTGGCATCGCCAGGCTGGAGAGATTCACCGTCGGCTGGAGAGATTCACCGTCGGATAGAACCTGAGAGCCATGGCAACGAACGTTCGGGTACCGGAAGCCGAGCTGAAGCAGTTCGTCGAGCGCGCGCTGACGACCGTCGGCGTCGAGGAGGAGCCGGCGCGGATCGTCGGCGAGGTGCTGGTCGCGGCGGACCGCCGGGGTATCGAGTCGCATGGGGTGGCGCGGTTGCGGTGGTTCTACGTCGACCGCATCCGCAACGGGCGCATCTCCGCGCGCCCGGGCTACGAGGTCGTGCGCGACTCGCCGACGTCGCTGCTGCTCGATGCCGGCAACGGGCTCGGCCATCCGGCGTCGCACCTCGCCATGACGCGCACGATCGAAAAAGCGCGCGAGAGCGGCATCGCGTTCGCCGCGGTGCGCAACTCGAACCACTATGGGATCGCGGGCTACTACGCGATGATGGCGCTCGAGCACGACATGATCGGGATCTGCTCGACCGACTCGGCGCACTTCGCGGTGCCGACCTTCGGGCGCACGCCGATGCAGGGCACGAACCCGTTCGCCTACGCGATCCCGGCCGGCGACGAGCCCGCGTTCGTGCTGGACTTCGCGACCACGACGGTGACCTACGGCAAGCTCGAGGTCTACGAGCGCAAAGGCCTCAAGCTCAAGCCCGGCTGGGCGGTCGACAACGAAGGGAACCCGGCCGACGATCCGGCGGTGCGGCACGGCGGCGGTTCGCTCTTGCCGCTGGGCGGCTTCGGCACCGAGGGCGGCGGCCACAAAGGCTACGGACTCGGCGCGCTGGCGGAGATCCTCACCGGTGTTCTCGCCGGCGGCTGGTTCGGGGCCGCGCTGACCGTCGCCGAGAGCCTGACGTCACCGTCCGGCATCACGTCGCACTTCTTCGGCGCGATCCGCGTCGACGCGATCCGCGATCTCGACGATTTCAAGCGCGACATGGACCGCGAGCTGCGCACGTTCAAGCAGAGCGCCTATGCGCCGGATCAGGAGCGCGTCTATGTCGCGGGCGAGATCGAGCACGAGAACGAGATCGCCTTCCGGCGCGACGGCATCCCGCTCATCGCGCCGGTGATCGACGACCTCGATCGGCTCGCGGGCGAGCTCGGCATCGCGCGCGTGGCGCGGATCGGCTAGCTCCGGCCGGCGCCGCCGCCGGCCGGCGGCGGGAACGAAAAGCGCGCGAGGACGCCGGTGAACCCGAGCAGCGCGAGCACCAGCACGAGCGCGACGGCGATCCCGGCGTGCAGCACGCACAGCCCGCCGGCGAATGCGCCCAGCAGCATCGCGCCGATCCCCAGCGTGCGCCAGCCCCAGCGCGGGTTCGTGCCGCCCGCCAACGTCGACTCCGCAGCCAGCGCGGTGAGCGTCATCGTGAAGACCGTCGTCGTCAGGTCCGGGATCCCGATCTTGCGCGCCGACGCGTTCTGCACGCCCATCGCGAAGGCGAGCAGCGCGATGACGGTGTCGCGGCGCAGCACGTCGAGCGCGCCGTGCGACGCGAGCACGACGCCGAGCGAAGCGCCGACGAGCACCAGCTTGACCGCAGTCGCCACGCTGACGAGCCGCTCGCCGTCAAAGCGCAGCGCGAGGCGCCCGCCCAGCACCGAGCCGGCCATGAACGCGACCAGCGCGACGAGCGTCGACGTCAGCGAGATCTCGGTGACGCCGGCCGCCGCGAAGCCCAAGAACACGATGTTGCCGGTCATGTTGACCACGAACACGTGGCCGAGCGACAGAAAGCTGACCGCGTCGACCACGCCGGCAACGACGGTGAGCAGCAGCAACAGGTACGGCAGCACGCGCGACGTCGCCGCCATCGGGGCTCAGCCCGGCGACGGCGGCGCGGCTTCCGGCGTGCGCACGTGCTCGGGCCGAACGCCGACGCCGACCGCGCGTGCCGGATACCTGCGCAGGTACGGAAACCACTGCAACAGCCGCAGCAGGAGCGGCAGCTTGAACGCTTTCTTGCTGCCGAGCACGCCGCGGATCACGCGCTCCTGGACGAACACCTGGAACGCTTGGGTGACGCGCATCGGAAACTCGCGCCGGCGCTGAACGCGCGCCAGGTCGGCGTCACTCGGCGTTCCCTGCAGCAGCGGGCCGAACAGGATGTTCGCGGCGGCGACTGCGTCTTGGATCGCCAGATTGATGCCGACGCCGCCGATCGGCGACATGGCGTGCGCCGCGTCGCCGATGCATAAGAGTCCCGGCCGGTGCCAGCGCCGCAACCGGTCGACGGTCACCGTCAGCAGCTTCACGTCGTCCCAGTCGCGCAGCTCGCCGACGCGCTCGCGCAGCATCGGCTCGACCTCGACGATGCTGCGGCGCAGTTCGTCGATCCCTTGCCGCTGGAGGTCGTCGAAGCCGCCCTTGGCGATGACGTAGGCGCATTGCCAATAGTCGCCGCGGTCGAGCATCACCAGGATGTGGCCGGCTTCGAATCGGCCCAGCACCGCGCGCTCGTCGGCCGGACGCCGCGGCAGCCGCATCCACAGAACGTCGATCGGCGCGCCGAGGTCGTGGACGGCGAGTCCCGCGCGGGCGCGCAGGTCGGAGTGCCGGCCGTCGGCCCCGACGACGAGCCGCGCCCGCACTTCGAGCGGACCGTCCGGCGTGGTGGCACGCACGCCGGCGATCGTGCCGCCCTCCTCGACGAGCTCCGTGACTTGGGCTTGCATCAGCAGCCGGAACGTCGGATATCGTTTCCCGTGCGCGGCCAGAAAGTTCAGGAAGTCCCACTGCGGCATCAGGGCGACGAACGGGCAGTGTGTCCCGACGTGCGCGAAGTCGGCGACCGTCACGCGGTTTTCCGCTGACGATGCCGGTGAGCTGTCGCACCTCGGTGTGCGGGCGTTCGAGGAACTCGTCGAGCAGACCCAGCTCGTAGATGACGTCGAGTGTCGACGGGTGCACGGTGTCGCCGCGAAAGTCGCGCAAGAAATCGGCGTGCTTCTCGAGGACGACGACGTCGACGCCGGCGCGCGCCAGCAGAAACCCGAGCATCATCCCGGCCGGCCCGCCGCCTGCGATGCAGCAGCGGGCCTCGAGCGCGGTCATGCCGACTGCGGTGCGGAGATCGCCGGCTCGATGAATGGTGCCGGATCCTCGCCACCGCCCGGCGGCGCGTAACGCGCGCGCAACCGCAGCACGGTGCGAATCCCGGCCAGATCGAGTCTGCCTTCGCGGCAAAAGCCGCCGCTGTGACGCAGCGCGGCGTCGTAGCTGGCGGCAGCGAGGACGGGCGAGACGCGCAGCGCACCGACGAGCAGCGGGAGCGAGCCGGTCTTATCGGCCGCCGCATGGGCGAGAGCTTGACGGTAGGCGCGCACGTAGCCGAGCGCCGCGGACGCATTGTCGTGCAGCCACGTCCGTCGCGCGACCGCGGCGATGCCCTGATACGCTCCCAGCACGTCGGTCGCATATGCCAGCGTCCGGCAGCCGTGCGCTTTCACCGAGAAGTCGTACGGCGGCGTCAGCAATGTCGCGTCGAACCGGCCGGCGACCAGCCCGGTGGCGCGCTGCGGCGCGCGGCCGTGTGCGACCAGGCGGTAGTCGTCCGCCGTGATGCCTTCGGCCTCGAGCATCTCGCGCACCGCGAAGGTGAGTCCGGTCGACCGCGCATCGACCGCGATCGTTCGGCCGCGCAGTTGCGTGGCCGTGGCGATGCCGTCTCGCGCGACTAGACGCAGCTGCCCGTCGTCGATGCCCAAGAACGCGACGAAGTCGCGGTTGCGCAGCGTGCGCGCGCCGGCGCCGAGGTCATAGGCGATCGCGCTGTCGATCGGCACGTGCGCGATGTCGACGATGCGATCGTCAAGCTGTTGGAACACCCGGTTCAGGTCGAGCACGGGCTCGGCATCGACGGCGAGATTTTCGGACGCGAACATCCCGAGGTAGACGCCGGTGAGCACCGGCAAGGCCGAGATACCCGGAAAGTATCCCACTTGAATTGGGGTCAGCGTTTGCGCACCGGCCGCTCGCACGCTGCCGGCCGTCGCCGCGACCGCCGCGCACCCTGCGAGGAACGCATGCCGTGACACAGCCATTGCGGACCTTATACGCGACGGCACGCGCGAATAACTTTTCTTTCCCGCCGGAAGGGCGGGGAGAGGCTCGCGCGCCGCGCGAATGGGCCGGGCTCATGGCCCAGGCAGTGATCGTCGATGCCCTTCGCACCCCGATGGGCCGCTACGGCGGCGCACTCGCGTCGATCCGGCCCGACGATCTGGGTTCATTTGCGGTCCGCGCCCTGGTCGAACGCACGCGGGTCGATCCGGCGACGATCGACGACGTCTTTTGGGGCGCGGCCAACCAGGCCGGCGAGGACTGTCGCAACGCCGCTCGGATGGCGGCGCTGCTGGCGGGACTTCCGGCGAGCGTGCCGGGCACCACGCTCAACCGGCTGTGCGGCAGCGGACTGCAGGCCCTCAACTCCGCCTTCCACGCCATCGCCGCCGGGATCATCGACGTCGCGATCGCCGGCGGTGCGGAGTCGATGACGCGCGCACCGTTCGTGATCCTCAAGTCGGAGAAGGCCTACGACCGGGCGCCCGAGATTCACGACTCGACGCTGGGGAACCGCATGGTCAACCCACGGCTCGCCGCGATGTACCCGCCGATGACGCTGGGCGAAACCGCCGAGAAGGTCGCCGAGCAGTTCGGCGTGACGCGCGAGGATCAGGACGCATTCGCGTACGGGAGCCAGCAGAAGTGCAAGTCCGCCGCGGACGCCGGCCGCTTCGGCGCCGAGCTCGTGCCCGTGCGCGTCGAGGAGGGAAGGAAGACGGTCGACTTGACGCAAGACGAGCCGCCGCGTCCGGAGACGACGCTCGAAGCGCTGGCCAAGCTCAAGCCCGCCTTCAAGGCGAACGGCACGGTCACCGCGGGCAACTCGTCGCCGCTCAACGACGGCGCCGCGGCGCTGCTGATCTGCAGCGAAGCGGCGGCCGAGCGCAATAGTTGGCAGCCGATGGCGCGCGTCGTCACGTCGGCGACGTTCGGCGTCGATCCGAGCGTCATGGGTATCGGCCCGATCGGCGCGACGCGCAAGGCGCTCGACCGCGCGGGCCTCGAGGTGGGCGATCTCGACCTGGTCGAGCTCAACGAAGCGTTCGCGGCGCAGAGCCTCGCCTGCGTGCGCGAGCTGGCGATCGATCCCGAGATCGTCAACGTGAACGGCGGCGCGATCGCGCTGGGTCATCCGCTGGGCTGCAGCGGCGCGCGCATCGCGACCACCTTGCTGCACGAGCTCGCGCGCCGCAAGGCGCGCTACGGCCTGGCGACGATGTGCATCGGCATGGGCCAAGGCATCGCAACGATCTTCGAACGGTCACGCTGAACGTGCACGATGGCACGCTGAACGTGACATCAGGAACCTTGCGACCTTTCAGGATCCCTTGAATTTGGGGGCGCGCTTGGCGGTGAAGGCGGCGAGGCCTTCGGCGAAGTCGGCGGTGGCGCCGGCGATCGTTTGGAGATGCGCTTCGTAGTCGAGCGCGGCTTTGACATCGCCCAGACCGTTGCGGGCCAGCTCGCGTTTGATGAGGCCGAGCGACTCCGGGCCGCGCGCCAGCAATGCGGCGATCTGCTGCGCTTCTTCGAGGCAGCGTTCGGCCGGTACGACTCGCGTGCACAAGCCGAGCGATGAAGCGCGCGCGGCGTCGATCTTCTCGGAGAGCATGCACAGCTCCAGCGCGGCGGCATATCCGACGATCCGCGGCAGGGTGAACGACAGCCCGCTGTCGGGGACGAGCCCGATCTTCACGAACGCGGTGGTGAACGACGCGGTCTCGGCGACGATGCGGAAGTCGCACGCGCAGGCGATCCCCATTCCGGCACCCGCGGCGACGCCGTTGACCGCCGCGATCACCGGCTTCTCGATGGTGAGCAGCTTGAGAATGAACGGATTGTACCGGCGTTCGACGGTATTCGCGAGATCGGCCGCGCCGCCGGGCGGCAGCGTCTTTGGGTCGTCGAGCGCTTGGCCCGCGCAGAACGCCTTGCCTTCGCCGGTAACGACGATCGCGCGGACCGACGCGTCGCGCTCGAGCGCCTTGAACGTGCCGAGCAGCGACTCGAGCAGGTCCGCGGTCAGCGCGTTGTACGCCTGCGGCCGCGCGAAGGTGACCGTCGCGACGCCTTCGGCGACGGCGACGCCATGCTCGACCGGTTCGCTCATCGTCCGCTCCACGCCGGCTTGCGTTTGCCGAGGAACGCGGCGATGCCCTCGCGCGCGTCCTCGGTCTCGAGCAGGCCGTAGAAGGCGCGGCGCTCGTCGAGCAACCCGGCGTGCAGCGAGCCTTCGAACGCGCGCGCGAGCGCGCGCTTCGCGGCGCGCACGGCCTGGGGCGCCTGCTTCGCGATGGCCCGTGCCAGCTCGATCGCCACCGGCAGGACGCGCTCCGGCGGAACGGAGCGGTTGGCGAGACCGTGCAGCTCGGCTTCGCGGCCGCTGAGCTCCCGTCCGAGCAGCACCATCTCGGTCGCCAGCGTCTTGCCGATCGCGCGCGTGAGCCGCTGCGTTCCGCCGGCGCCGGGCATGACGCCCAAGTTGATCTCGGGCTGGCCGAGCCGCGCGTCGTCGGCGACGATCATGAGATCGCACGACATGGCCAGCTCCAAGCCGCCGCCCAAGGCCAGTCCGTTGACCGCGGCGATCGTCGGCAGCTCGATCGACCACAGTCGATCCCACACGTCGAGGCGCGGTCCTTCGCCCGCGAACTCGGCGATGTCCGCGCCGGCCGCGAACGCGCGGGTCTCGCCGGTGATCACGACGGCGCGCGTCACGCCGTCGGCGCCGACCGTCTCGAGCGCGACGGCGAGCCGCTCGAGCAGCTCGTTCGACAACGCATTGAAGACCTTGGGCCGGTTCAAACGCACCAGCGCGACGTGCTCGTGCGGGCGTTCGGTGACGACGACGGGCGCTTCCGAGCCCGTGGCAGATTCGCTCACGTTGACGTCCTCCGGTCGATGACGCGCTTGGCCTTGCCGGCCTCGATCCGCTCGATCGTTCCCGGCGCGACGACGCGCGCGTCGAGCGACACCAGCAGCGTCTCCGCCAGCCGGCCGCTCACGCGTGCGCGTGAAGGCATCGAGGTCGTCGATCGCGGCCTCGGGATGGTGCTCGACTTCGACCATCATCGCATCGAGCCCGTTGGGCGGACGGTCGACGAAGATGCGGTAGTTCGGCGACAGCTCGGTGAAGCGCAGCAGCACCTCTTCGATCGCCGACGGGAAAACGTTGACGCCGCGGATCACCAGCATGTCGTCGACCCGGCCGGTGAACCAGTCGATCCGCGCGGTGGTTCTGCCGCAGGCGCACTTCTCGCGCGCCATCGAGGTCAGGTCGCGGGTGCGATAGCGCAGCACCGGCATCGCCTCGCGGGTGAGGGTGGTGATCACCAGCTCGCCGCGCTCGCCGTCGGCCAGCGGCGCGCCGGTGTCGGGATCGATGATCTCGATCAGGAAGTGGTCCTCCTGCACGTGCATCCCTTGTTTCTCGAGGCACTCTTGCGCGACGCCGGGCCCGATGATCTCGGTCAACCCGTAGATGTTGGTGGCCGTCACGCCCAGCAGCTCTTCGAGCTCGCCGCGCATCTCGCGCGTCCACGCTTCGGCACCGCAGATCGCATAGCGCAGCGCTTTGGTCGTGCGCTTCTCGGCGCGAATGCGCTCGGCGACGACCAGCGCGTACGACGGCGTGCAGCCGATGCCGACGACAGGCAGGTCGCACAGCAGCTGGATCTGGCGCGCGGTGTTGCCGCTCGAGGCCGGGATCGCGCACGCGCCGAGCGTCTCGCAGCCGCCGTGGCCGCCGAGGCCGCCGGTGAACAAACCATAACCCCAGGCGACCTGGAACATGTCGCCCGGCGAGATGCCGCCGGCGGCCAGACAGCGCGCCACCACCTCGCCGAAGATGCGCAGATCCTCTTTCGTGTAGGCGCCGATCGTCGGGTTCCCGGTCGTTCCCGACGACGCGTGGATGCGCGCCAGCTGCGACTGCGGTGCCGCCAGCAGCCCCAGCGGATACGCGTCGCGCATGTCGGTCTTGGTGCTGAACGGCAATGCGGCCAGCTCGTCGAGCGAGCGCGGCGCCGCGACGCCGCGATAGCCGTTCGCGGTAGATCGCGTTGGCGTGCCGCAAACGCTCGACCTGAGCCTGGAGCCGTTCGAGCTGCAGCGCCTCGAGCGCGTGCCGTTCGAGCGTCTCGTACTCGGGCTGAAAGATCATACGCTGCGATACGCCGCGACGATCGGACGAGCCCGTCTACGCCGTCCGGCGCGCGGTCGAGGAGAAGATCTCGGCGAGGCGGCCGTCGCGGTCGAGGCCGTGCTCGGCGGCGACGGCGACCGCCTGCGTGACGTAGGCGTCGCACGCGTCGTCGGCCGCGCCGTGCGCGCCCAGACGCTCGAGCGCGTCGATCACCTCGTCGGCCTGTTCGTCGTCGCAGCGGTCCGAGCGAGGCGTACGCCGCGGCGACGACCGCGCGTTCGCGCGACGGCGGCCCGGCGAACGCCCAGGCGACCGGAAACGACCACTTGCGGCGGCGGATGTCGGCACCGGCGGGCTTGCCCGTGTCAGCCGGCGTGCCCCACGTTCCGAGCACGTCGTCCCGGACTTGAAACGCCAACCCGTACGCGCGGCCCATCCGGCCGTAGGCGGCGGCGCGCTCCGGCGGACACCCCGGCGGCCAGCGCGCCGAGCTCGCACGAGGCCGCGAACAGCGCCGCGGTCTTGCCTTCGATCATCGCGAGATACTCGTCGAACGTCACCGACGGCGACGTCTCGAAACCGATGTCGGCACCCTGACCGACGCACAGCGCATAGTGCGTGCGGTGCAGGCAGGTCGTCATCGCGACGGTGCGCTGCCGCGTCGAAGTGCGGCGGCTGGTCGAGCAGCACCACGTAGGACAGCGCGCACATCGCGTCGCCGGCGGTGATCGCGGCCGGGATCCCGTGGCGAACCCACAGCGTCGGCCGGCCGTGGCGCAGCTCGTCGCGGTCCTCGATGTCGTCGTGCACCAGCGAGAAGTTGTGCAGCAGCTCGACCGCCGCCGCCGCGGCGAACGCGTCCTCGCCCTGCGCGCCTTCGGTCTCGGCCGCCGCGATCAGGATCCGCGGACGCAGCCGCTTGCCGCGCTTGCCGTCGGGATCGTCGAAGGCGAAGTGCTCGCGCACCAGCGCGCGGACCGGCGACGTCTCGTCGAGACGTTCGACGGCGCGCTCGAGATACGTCTCGAACGCGTCGAACGGCGGTCCGGGCCAGCACGCTACTTGACGAGCACCGACCGAATCGAGCCCAGCACGTTCGCCGGCCGCATCATGTCGGCCGCGGCCGACGCCTCGAAGCCCGAATGGACCATGCAGTCCTTGCACTTGGGGTTGCCGCTGGCGTGGCCGTACTCTTCCCACTTCGTCTCTTCGAGCAGCGCCTTGTACGACGTCGCGTACCCTTCGCCGAGCAGATAGCACGGCTTCTGCCAGCCGAACAGGCTGTAGCTGGGCATCCCCCAGGGCGTGCAGTCGTAGTCTTTCTCGCCGGTGAGGAAGTCGAGGAAGAACGGGCTGGCGTTGAACTCCCAGCGCTTCTTGCCGCTCTTCATCGGCGCGAAGATCTCGCGGAACAGCGTGCGCGTCTGTTCCTGGGCCAGGAAATGGTCTTGATCGGGCGCCTTCTCGTAGCGGTAGCCCGGCGAGATCATCATCCCGTCGACCTTCAGCTCGTCGGTGAGGAAGTCGAAGAAGTCCTGGAACGTCTTGGGATCGGCGCCGTCGAAGATCGTCGTGTTGGTCGTGACGCGGAAGCCGCGCGCCTTGGCGGCTTTGATCGCCTTGACGGCGACGTCGAAGATGCCCGTCGCGCGCGACCGCGTGATCGTGCACCTCGCGCGGGCCGTCGAGGTGGACGCTGAACGTGAGGTACGACGACGGCGTGAACTTGTCGAGGCTCGCTTCGAGCCGAATCGCGTTGGTGCACAGGTAGACGAACTTCTTGCGCGCGACCAGCCCGCGCACGATCTCATCGATCTGCGGGTGCAGCAGCGGTTCCCCGCCGGGGATCGAGACGACCGGCGCGCCGCATTCGTCGACCGCGGCGAAACACTGCTCGGGAGTGAGGTGACGGCGCAGTACCTCGACCGGATGCTGGATCTTTCCGCACCCGCCGCAGGCCAAGTTGCAGCGAAACAGCGGCTCGAGCATCAGCACGAGCGGGTACTGCTTGCGGCCCGCGAGCCGTTGCCGGACCACGTACGATCCGACCTTTACGGCTTGCTTGAAAGAGATCGCCATCCGTCCTCCGAGTGCTGCCGGCCCGAGGTGTACCCGTGGCCGCGAAACCAGGCGACCGCGTCGGCCAGCGCCGTATCGACGGGGCTGCGCGGAACGCCGAGCTCCGTCGCAGCCTTCTCCGTCGCGTAGAACATTCGCTGCCTGGCCATGCGAACGCCGTCCAGCGCGACGTCGGGTACGACGCCGAAGCGCGCCAAGACGAGCTCGCCCAAGGCCGCATAGGCGAGCGGCAGCGCAAGCGGTAGCCGCCACCGCGGCGGCGGGAGGCCGGTCAGTCGCACCAGCCGGCCGAGCAACTCCCGCAGGCTGAGGTTCTCGTTGCCCAGGATGTACCGCTCGCCCGCACGGCCGCGCTCGTACGCCAGCACGTGGCCGGCCGCGACGTCCCGCACGTCGACGAGGTTGAGGCCGGTGTCGACGTAAGCAGGCATGCGCCGGTTCAAGAACCGCACCACGATCTCGCCGGTCGGCGTCGGCTTGGCGTCCCACGGGCCGACCGGGGTGGTCGGATTGACGATCACGACATCCTGGCCGTTCGCGAAGGCGCTGCGCGCTTCGAGCTCGGCGAGATATTTCGATTGTTTGTACGCGCCGATCAGCCGGTCCGGCCGGCTCTGGTACGTCTCGTCGGCCGGCAACCCGTCGTCGCGCACGCCGATCGCCGCGACCGAGCTGGTGTAGACGGTGCGCGGCACGCCGGCGTCGCGCGCGGCGGCGAGCACGCTTCGCGTTCCTTCGACGTTCGCGCGCAGCAGCGCCGCACGGTCGCGCCGCCACAAGCTGTATGTCGCCGCGAGGTGGAAGACCGCGTCGCAGCCGCGCATCGCGGCGGCGAGTCCGGGCGCGAACAGATCGCCGTCGACACGCTCGACGCCGAGCCCGGCGAGCGACGGCGCGGCGGCGCGCACCAGCGCGCGCACGTGCCAGCCGCGATCGAGCAGCGCGCGCACGAGGTTGGCCCCGACGAAGCCCGAGGCTCCGGTCACGAACGCGGTCGGCACGGAACGAGAACGGTCAGCCGGTCAGGGTGAAGGGGCGCTTGCGCACGCGCTCCGCCAGCCAGCGCAGCGTGCGGTTCGTCAGGGCCGATGTCGAGCCGGCGATGACGAGCGCGCGCACTTCGGGCCGACCGATCTTCACGCCGCCGCCGGGGACGAGCATCGCATCGGAGCGCTCCAGCTCGCGCATCGTGGCGATCGCGAACAGCAGCGGCAGCGCGCAGAACAGGCGGATGCGCATCGCGGCGGCCGGGATGCCCTCGATGTAGCGCAGCGAGCGCTCGATGTCGTCCTGCGCGAGATCCATCAGCCCGGCGAGCGACGCGCGGCTGCCCGCCCGGCGATCTTCCCGCAGGATCGCGTCGTGCGCGCTGCCGTTCGCCGCCAACAGCTCGGACGGAACGTAGATCGCGTTCTCGTGCTCGGCGTCCCAGGCGATGTCTTTGAGGATGTTGACGGTCTGCAGCGCTTCGCCGAAGGCCTCGCAATCCTGGAGCAGCCGCTCGTACGTCGCCTGGCCGACGAACGCCGAATGCGCGTGCCACAGATCGGTGAGCAGATGGCCGACGGTCCCCGCGACGAAGTAGCAGTAGCGGCGAAACTCGGTCAGGCTGGTGATGCGGATGCCGTGCGGGTGCTCGAGCACGAACGCGCGCATGCCGCGCACCATCTCGGTGACCCAGCGCCGCAGGATCGCGCGCGTCGCCGCGTCGAGCGCGTGAAAACTTGCAAACGTCGCGCCGGTGTGCGTGACGAGCTCGAGGTAGTCGTCGTTGGCGCGCAGCTCGGCGGCGCAGTCGCCGAACGCTTCGGCCAGACGCGAATCCTCGAAGCAGGCCAGAAACGCGTCGAGCAGCTCGGCCTTGCGCTGCGCGGTCATCCCGAGCTCGTCCTCAACCGTGTCGGCGATCCGGCACAAGAGGTAACCGAGCCTGACCGGCGGTTCGAGCTTGGGCGGCAGCAGCTTGATCCCGAGCGCGAACGTGCGCGAGACGCGCGGCAGCAGCAGGCGTGAAGCACGCTCGGCGTCGGTCGGGGTCGTTGCGTGTCCGCTGAGCGCGGGTCCGGCTACCTGCACCGGCCGGTCTTCCGTCGAAGGGCCGCCCGCGCCTCTGCCGCGGGGCAGGAAGGGGCTTGCCGGAGCGGCGATATTGGCGCGCATGCAAGTTGGGTCGTCGCAACACCGCGAGCTGTTCTGCCGCACGTTCATCGAGACGCACGTGGAGTTCGAACCCGAAGAGTTGCCGTGGCCGCAGCTCGAGGGCGTCGACCTCGCGCGGCTGCGCGCCTTTCCGTTCTGGAGTTACGCGCGCTCGATCGAGCAGCGCGCCGGCCGCATGGTCAGCGCCTTCGCGCAGACGATCGATGACCCGCTCATCCGCGCAGCCGTTGCACTCCAAGGTGAAGAAGAGTCGCGGCACGGCCGTTTGATGGTGCACGCGATCGAGCGTTACGGGATCGACGCGCCGCCTTTGAAGATCGCCGACGCGCCGGCGTCGCCCGAAGAGTTCGCGACCTTCGGCTTCGGTGAGTGCACCGACTCGTTCATCGGATTCGGCGCGATCGCGCTCGCGCGGCAGAAAAACATTCTGCCGGCGCCGCTGCTCGACGTTTTCGACGGCGTCATGTACGAAGAGGCGCGTCATATCACGTTCTTCATCAACTGGTGGCGCTACGAGGAGGCACGGGCGGGACGCGGCGGTTTCGTCGGACGGACGCTCAAAGCGGTGGGCTATCATGCGCGCGCTGCGCTGGGCACGGTTACCGGCGCGACCGACCTGCCTCCGATGCCGGCGCTCGACGATCCCGAGCTCAAGGTGCTCGTCGCGGACGTCACGCCGGTCGCGTTCTTGGAGAGCGCGCTGGCCGAGAACCGGCGCATGATGGCCAAGCTCGACCCGCGGCTGATCAAGCCGCAGGTGATGCCGGCGCTCGCCACCGTGCTGCTGGCCGCGATTCGCATGCTGCCGCCGCGCGACGAAGCGAGCTCGAAGCCCGGCGCGGCGGACGGCGTTCAGCCGGTCGACGCGTTTGCGGTGCGCCCGGAGGCGACGCCGGGACAGGCGGACGCCGCATAGCGGCCGAGCGCCGTCAGCGGAAAGTGCAGCCGGTACTGGTGATAGTTGAGATAGAAGTGCACCGGAAATCCCGTCCCGGTGAACTCCGGCTCGTCCCAGCTGCCGTCGGCGCGCTGCGTCGCTAGCAAGTACGCGACGCCGCGTTCGATCGCCGGCGCGAATATCGCGCCCAGCGACGGCAGCCGGTCGAGTGCGGCGAGCAGCCCGATCAGCGCCCAGGCCGTCTGGCTCGCGGTCGGCGCGCCGCTGCCGCGCAGCGCGGGATCCCGATAGGTGTCGGTCGTCTCGCCCCAGCCGCCGCCGGGCTGCTGCACGCTCTTGAGCCAGACCGCGCCGCGCACCACCGCCGCATCGATCGCGCGCCGGCCCGGTGCGAAGCGCGCGAGCGCGGCGAGCGCGCCGCTGGTGCCGTAGACGTAGTTCACGCCCCAGCGTCCGAACCACGCGCCGTCGCGCTCCTGCTCGCGCAACAGGAACGCGATCGCGCGCTCGATCCGCAGTCCGCCGAAATCGCGCAGGTCGCAGCGGGCGACCATCTCGAGCACGCGCGCGGTCACGTCGGCGGTGCTCGGATCGATCATCGCGCGCAAGTCGCCGTAAGGGATGCGGTTGAGCCAGTCCTTGTCGTTGTCGGCGTCGAACGCGCCCCAGCCGCCGGTCCTGCCCTGCATCGACGCGACCCAGCGCGCCGCGCGCACGATCGCGCCGCGCACGCGCCGCGGATCGGGATGATCGACGACGGCCAGCGCCATCGCGACGACCGCGGTGTCGTCGACGTCGGGATACCACGCGTTCTCGAACTCGAACGCCCAGCCGCCGGGCTCGCCGGCGGGGTTCTTCACCGACCAGTCGCCGTAGCGCGCGACGATCTGCTTGTCGAGCAGCCACGACGCGGCGCGCTGCAAACGCATGTCGTCACGCGCGACGCCGGCATCCTCGAGCGCGCGAACCGCGAGCGCGGTGTCCCACACGGGCGAGATGCACGGCTGGACGCGGTACGCACCGTCGCCGGTGACCGTGAAGGCGTCGATCGCCGCGAAGCCACGCACGACGACCGGGTCGTCGGCGTCGTAACCGAGCGCGCGGAGCGCCAGCAGCGCGTTGAGCATCGCCGGGATGATCCCGCCCCAGTCGCCGGTCTGCTCCTGACGTTCGACGGTCCAGCGCTCGGCCAGTCGCAAGCCGCGCGCGCGATACGGCACCAGCCCGACGCGTTCGGCGAGCTTGAGCGCGCCGTCGACGCCATTGAAGAAGCGTTCGAACGCGTCCTTGCCGCGCGGCAGCGCGAAGCGCGCGGCGGCGCGCCCTTCGGCGTAGAGTTCGTCGAGCAGCAGCGGCGGTCCGTAGACGGGCTTGCGGTCGAACAACAGGATGAGCGGCACGGTGCTGCCGCGCGCCCAGCTCGACAGGTCGTAGATCGAGAACGGTCCGCGCTCGGACAGCAGCATCAGCCAGGGCGGCAGCGACGGCAGTCCGGCCCACTCGTACGCCCCGACCAGCGCCAGGTGCAGCTTGGTGAAGATGCGCGCGGCGCTGATCCCGCCGCGCGCGAGCACGAAGGCGCGCGCGCGCGCCAGCGCGTCGTCGGCGGGGTCGACGCCCAGCAGGCGCAGCGCCAGGTACGCTTCGATCGTGACGCTCAGCTCGCCGCCGTCGCCGTAGGCGAGCTCCCAGCCGCCGTGCGCGCGCTGCCGTTCGCGGAAGTAACGCTCGGCGGCCCCGCGCGGGATGCGCCCGAATGCGTCCCACACGTAGTGCAGCAGCAGCACCTCGGCGGTGATCGACACGTTCGATTCCAGCTCGGCCCACCAGTAGCCGGACGGATGCTGCAGGTTCCACAACGCGCCGGTCGCACGCGCGATCGCGGTGCGCAGCGCGGGCGCGGAGGGGCGGTCGGAGGTGCTATCCGAAGGCGGCGTGGAGATGCTCAAACTGCTTCGTGCGGCGGCGTGGGTCGGCGCGGCGGCGTGGATCGGTCTCGCCGTCGGCCGCGGTCGATTTTGGGATTCGCGTGCGGACGGCCTGCGCGAGCCCGTCGCCGGCGACCCGGCGCCGGACGTGCACGCGGTCGTGCCGGCCCGCAACGAAGCCGATGCGATCGCGCGCAGCGTGGCGTCGGTGCTCGCGCAAGAGTACGCCGGGCGCCTCGCGCTGACGGTGGTCGACGATCGCAGTGACGACGGCACGTCGGCCGTCGCGACCGCCGCAATCGCCCCGTTCGGCGGCGGCGCAAGCCGCGCCGGCGTCGTCGGCGCGCGGTCGCGCCCCGACGGCTGGACCGGCAAGGTGTGGGCGCTCGCGGAGGGCGTCGCCGCGGCGCGCGCCGCCGGCGCGCGGCCGGCCTATTGGTGGTTCACCGACGCCGACGTCGAGCACGATCCGACGACCCTCGCGCGGCTCGTCGCGACGGCCGCGGCGAACGATCGCGCGCTGGTTTCGCAGATGGTCGCGCTGCACTGCGGCTCGCGCGCGGAGCGGCTGCTGATCCCGGCCTTCGTATTTTTCTTTCGGATGCTGTACCCGTTCGCGTGGGTGAACGACGACCGGCGCGCGACCGCGGCCGCCGCCGGCGGATGCGTGCTCGTCACCGACGGGGCGCTGCGCGCGATCGGCGGCGTCGAGCGGATCAAGGCCGAGCTGATCGACGACTGCGCGCTCGCCGCGGCGGTGAAGCACGCCGGCGGCGGCTTGTGGCTCGGCCTGGCGACGCGCTCGCGCAGCTTCCGGCCGTATCCGTCGGTGAGCGCGATCTGGTCGATGGTCGCGCGCACCGCGTACACGCAACTGCGCCGTTCGCCCTTGCTGCTGGCCGGGACGGTCGCCGGGATGGCGCTGCTGTACTACGTTCCCGTCGCCGCGACGTTCGCCGGGCTGCGGCGCCGGCGCGCGGACATCGCGCTGCCGGGGATGCTGGCCTGGGCGACAATGGCGCTCGCCTACGCGCCGACGCTGCGGCTGTACCGTCAACGCCCGCTCGGCGCGCTCGCGCTTCCCGTGGCGGGGATGCTCTATACGGCGATGACGATCGATTCCGCCCGCCGGCACGCCGCGGGCCGCGGCGGAACCTGGAAGGGCCGCACGTTCACCCCGCCGGCGGGATGATCGCGCGGGCCGTCTCCGTCAGCACGCGCAGCGCGGCGCGCACGCCGCGCACGAACGCGAGCGCCGCGAGCGGTGCGCGTGCGAAGGCGAGCGCCACGCGTGCCGCGTGAATTCGGCCGCCGGGATCGATCGCGGCATCGAGCGGCGGCAGGTCGCGCGACGCGTCGTCGCTGACCACGCGCACCATTGCGAAGCGAACGCCGCGCGCGCTCAGCGCGGCGGCGAGGTGCGCGGCTTCCATGTCGACGACGTCGGCGCTGAAACGCTGCGCGAGCACGGTGCGCGCCCTGACCGACGTTATCACGCGTTCGGCCGCGTAGGCGTTCACGACCGCCGCGTCGGGCAGCTCGCCGGTCAGCTCCTCGATCAACGCCGGATCGAGGCTGACGTCGTGGTGCGCGTCGGCGATTCGCCCGTAGATGGCGACGTCAGCGGTCTTCAATCGTCCCAGGCTGCCGCAGAGGCCCATCACGACGACGGTCTCGCCGGCGTCGAACGCCGGCAGCGCGTTCGCGCAGGCGCCGGCGGCGAGTACCTCGACGATGCGTGCCCCCGTTCGGGCCCGCCGGATCGCAACGGCCTCCGCGCCCCGCGGAACCACGATCGTCGCGCGCGTCATGGGGCGCAGGCCGTTCCGCGCGCTGCGCGCGGTTCCCGGCTAGCGCGACTCCGGGGCGTCGGCGACGATCTTGTAGTCGGAGAACGTCGCGTGCGCGACGACGTGATAGGCCGGCAACTGGATCTCGGCGTCCTCGGTCCGCGGCACCGGAACGCCGGCGACGAGGACCGGGTCGACCCGCACCTCGATCCGACCGCCGTTGACGTACTGCCACTCGACGCGGCGCAGGCCGTCGGGATCGATCTCGGCGTGAATCGCCCTTGACGTGACCGTCGACCTTGTCGCGCATCTCGAGGGACGTGCGGTCGCCGTCGCGCGACAGGCTCGCGACGTCATAGTGCTCGGGCCAGGTCTGCGGCTGCAGCGGGTCCATCTTCATGTTCTCGAAGCCCTTGCCGAACCAAGGCACGTGGTCGAAGTGGACGGAGTAGAGGTTCGGGCGCTTGTACTCGACCTGCCCTTCGAGGTGGAACTTGAGGTACGGAAACGAGCGCAGCGCGAGGTCGACGTGGAGCTTCGACGTGTACGACTGGACGGGGGCGGTCCGGGATCCGGTCAGGGCGAACACGCGCGCCGCCTCTTCGGACGGAGCCGACGGGGCGGGGGCTTCGGCGAGCAAACCGATGGCCGCAACGATCAAAGCGCCGCGGTAGAGCAGAGAGCGCACTGACCGGTCAACCGATCCAAGGCCGGTCGAGTTCCACCGGCGCACCGGCAATTTCTCGCGGGTCCGCCCGGGGAGTTTCAGGGAGCGGACCGCCGGGAACGTCTCGGGGCGCGATGCATGCGGAGTATCAGGTCCCCGAAACGCTGCCCGAGGTGACGCCGGTCGGGCCGGAAACCGTGCCCGAGATACCCGCCGATCCGACGCCGCCGGGCGGCGATCCGGAGCCGATGGACATCGCAGCCTGATGCCCAAGGGGGTTTCGATGCGAATTCTCATTCGCTGCTCGGTCCTGTTCCTGGCCGCTTTCCTGGCGTTCGCGCCGGCGTTCGCCGCGGCGCAGACGACCGGCGGCACGTCCGGAACGGCGACCACGACCACCGGCGGAACGACCGGCGGCGACACCACTACCGGCGGAACGACGGGGGCGACCGGTACCGCCAACGGCACGACCGCACGACCACCACCACGACGACGAGCAACACGAACAGCAATATCTCCTGGACCTGGATCATCATCGGCGCCGTCGTCCTGGTCGTGATCGTCGCACTGGTCGTCGCTTCAAACAACCGTTCCAGCAGCTCGACCACTACGATCCGGCGCGAGTAAGCGCGAGCGCCGGCGGAACGGTCGAAGGCGAAGGGAAAGAGTCGGCACGTGAGTGACCGGCTCTATCCCTATCTCGTCGAACCGAAGGAGACGCCCGCGATCTGGGGCGGCGACGCGCTGGTCCGGCGCTACGGAAAGCGCGGCGATCGCGCGCAGCAGCTGGGCGAGTCGTGGGAGTGCTGGGACGAGAACCGCATCCTCAACGGCGCGCTGGCGGGACGCACGCTCGGCGAGCTGCGCGCGGAGCTGCGCGGTGAGCTGACCGGCGCGATCGATCCCGACCGCGCGTTTCCGGTGCTGACCAAGATCATCGATGCTCGCGCGCCGCTGTCGGTGCAGGTGCATCCCGACGACGCGTACGCGCAGCGCGTCGAGCATCAGCCCAACGGAAAGACCGAGTGCTGGTACGTCCTGGCATGCGATCCCGGCGCGGAGACTCGTGCTCGGCTGGGCCCGCGACACCTCGCGCGAAGAGTACGCAGCAGCGCGTGGCCGACGGAACGCTGGCCGACATCCTGCGCCGCGTGCCGGTCGCGGCGGGCGAAGTGTACTATCTGCCGGCCGGCACGCTGCACGCGATCGGCGCCGGGATCCAGCTGTTCGAAACGCAGCAGACCAGCGATTTGACGTACCGGCATCTTCGACTGGAACCGCGTCGGCAGCCGACGGCAAACCGCGCGAGCTGCACGTCGCCAAAGCGCTCGACGTGCTCGATTACGGTCCGGCGCGCGCCGGCGCGATTGCGCCAGCTTGCGTTCGAGGAGCGCGGTCTGAGCCGCACGCTGCTGGTCGCCGACCGCGACTTCGCGGTCGAGCGCGTCGACGTGCGCGGCGGCGAAGACCCGTTCGCTACCGGCGGCTTACCGCTGACCATCACGACGCTGGGTGCGCACCTGCGCGTCGACGTGCGGCCGGGCGGCGCGAGCGTCGTGCTCGAGCCGTGGCAGACGATCGTGACGCCGGCCGCCTGCGAGCGGATCACGCTCGTTCCCCGGCGGCGGCGCCGACCGCGCGCTGATCGTCCACCCGCAGCCGCGGCCTCGACGAGCTGCGCCGCAGCGCGCGGCGAGCCGGTCGTGCGGAGGCCGATGTCGACGCCTTCTTCGCGCAGTTCGCGCCGTAGGTCGGCCCGGCGCCGATGGGTTTAGGGGTGGGGGTTCGAGCCGCTCTGCGGTGAACGAGAGAGGGGGGCGCTGGTTCGTTCGCGTCGCTCAATGTCGTCGTCAGAGTCATGGGTGGCGGTACCGGCTCCGCTGACGGGCGGCCGCTCGGTTTCGCCGGGCGGCCGCCGGCTCTAATCTAACCGGAGAATGATTCTCATCTAGGGCTTAGACCGCTTGCGCAGCTTATCGCGTAGCCGGTACAGCCATGTTTACTCTCGAACGGCCGGCGACGAACGGCCACGTCTCAACCGTCATCCTCGAACCCGCGCGCCGTCGCCCGCGCTGGCTGTTCGCAGCTCTTGCGTGCACTGATCGTCGTCGCGATCGTCGCGTCGATCGTCGTCGTGCGCTCGCGCGCCGGCGCGGTGACGCTACACGACCGTTCCGGTCCAGACCGGCGCGCTCGCGCAGACCGTCACCGCCAGCGGTACGCTCAACCCGCAGAACACGATCAACGTCGGCACGCAGGTGTCGGGGATCGATCTCCGAGATCGACGCCGACTTCAACTCGAAGGTGAAGAAGGGCCAGGTTCTGGCCAAGCTCGATCCGACGACGTTCCAGGCCTCGCTCGAGCAAGCGCAGGCGACGCTCGCGCAGAGCGAAGCGCAAGCGGCAGCCGCCGGCGCGACCGCGAGCGGCGGACCGTCCGCGTCGCCGAAGCTCAAGCTCAGGCGCAAGCCGCCGCCGCCGCGGCGAAGGCGGCGCAGCAGACCGCCGACGCGAACGAGGCCGCGATCGCCACCGCGCAGACGAACGTCACCAAGGACGCAGGCGGCGCTGCAGCTCGCGCAGCAGACGGTCACCCGCGACCAGCAATTGCTCGCGCAGGGCTACATCGCGCAGAGCGCAGACCGACACCGACCGGTCGAACCTCGTCGCCGCGCAGAGCACGCTCGCCAGCGCGCGCGCCGCGGTGACGCAGGCGCAGGCGCAGGCGGCCGCCTCGACGGCGCAGATCGCCAGCGCGAGCGCGCAGGCGCAGGCGCAGAACGCGGCAGACCGGCGTCTCCGACGCGACGGCCGCCGAACCAGGCGGCGCAGCACGACGCAGCGTCGCCGCATCGGGATCGAGCAGGCGCAGGTCAAGACCGCGCAGGCCAACCTCGAGCACACGATCATCACCTCGCCGGTCGACGGCACGGTGATCGCGCGCGACGTCTCGGTCGGTCAGACCGTGGCGGCGAGCCTGCAGACGCCGACGCTGTTCGCGATCGCGCAGGATCTCACCAAGATGGAGCTCGACCTCGCGGTCGGCGAGCCGGACATCGGGCGCGTGCAGCCGGCGACGCCGTCAGCTTCAGCGTGCTCGCGTACCCGAACCGCACCTTCCACGGCACGGTCGAGCAGGTTCGCAAGAACCCGACCACCGTTTCGAACGTCGTGACGTACGCCGTCGTCGTGGTCGTCGCCAATCAGGACAACGCGCTGCTGCCGGGGATGACCGCCAACGCGACGATCCAAGTCGCGCACGTCGACAACGGGACGATCGTTCCGCTGGCCGCGCTCAGCTACGCGCCGCCGTCAGGCAGCGCCGGTCACGGCAAGCGCCGTCCGGACGCAGCGACCGCCGCGAAACCGAGCACGACCGCGAACTCCGCGTCGAGCGCCTCGCCGTGGGGCGGCAGCGCCACCACCGGCGGCGCGGTCACCGCGGGCAGCACCGGACGGATCTTCGTCCTGCGCGGCGGGAAGCCGGTCGTGATGCCGGTGACGGTCGGCCTCGTCAACGAGACCGAAGCGACCGTGACGCCGCTGCGCGGCACGCTCGCCGCGAACGACCCAGTCATCGTTGCCGACTCGCACGGATCGTCGGGGACGCGCGCCGCGGCGCGCAACCCGCTGACGGGTGGAGGCACGCAGGGCGCCGGCGGCTACGGCCGCGGCGGCGCGCTGGGCGGTGCGCGATGACACCGGTCGTCGACGTGCGCGACCTGCGCAAGGTCTACCCACTCGATGGTGCCGAGGACGTCGTCGCCCTGCGCGGCGTCGACCTCACCATCGACCCCGGCGAGTTCGTCGCCGTGATGGGGCCGTCGGGCTCGGGCAAGTCGACCTTCATGCACATCGTCGGCTTCCTCGACCGGGCGACCTCCGGGCAGTACCGCTTCTCGGGCAACGACGTGTCGGGGCTCGACAGCGATCAGCTCGCCGACCTGCGCTCGCGGGCGCTGGGGTTCGTGTTCCAGGCGTACAACCTGCTCCCGCGCACGACGGCGGTCGAGAACGTCGAGCTCCCGATGATCTACGCCGGCGTGCCGGCGGCCGAACGGCATCGTGCCGCGATGGAAGCGCTCGACGCGGTCGGTCTGGCCAAGTACGCCGAGCACCAGCCGAACCAGCTCTCGGGCGGACAGCAGCAGCGCGTCGCGATCGCGCGATCGATCGTGAACACGCCGCACCTGATCCTGGCCGACGAGCCGACCGGCGCGCTGGACACGGCGTCGTCCGAAGACGTGATGGCGCTGTTCCAACGGCTCAACCGCGAACGCGGCATGACGGTGATGCTCGTGACCCACGAGCCCGACGTCGCCGCGCACGCCAACCGTCTCGTCACCTTCCGTGACGGCAACATCGTCTCCGACGCGCCCGTCGCGCCGAAGGCAGCGGTACTCGTATGATCACCCTCATGCAAACCTTGCGGCTCGCGCTCACCGCGCTCGTCCGCAACAAGTCGCGCTCGCTGCTCACGATGCTCGGCGTCGTGATCGGCGTGGCGGCCGTGATCGTCACGGTCGCGATCGGCACCGGCGCGAAGAGCTCGGTCGCCAGCCAGATCAACGGGCTGGGCTCGAACCTGATCATCGTCATCCCGGGCAGCGTCTCGACCACCGGCGCGAAGACCGGCAGCGGCGGCGCGTCGACCCTGACGCCGCAGGACGGCATCGCGATCGCGAAGCTGCCCGGAGTGGCGGCGGTCTCGCCGGCGACCAACATCCGCACCCAGCTCGTCGCCAACGACAACAACTGGCAGACGACGGTCACCGGCGTCGCGACGAGCTATCCGTACGTGCGCAGCTGGGCGGTCGCCGAAGGCCGGTTCTTCACCCAAGCCGAGACCGATCAGACCGCCAAGGTCGCGGTGCTCGGACAGACCGTCGTGCAGGAGCTGTTCCCGAACGTCGATCCGGTCGGCCAGAACGTGCTGGTGCACGGCGTGCCGTTCACCGTCATCGGGACGCTCTCGTCGAAAGGTCAGAGCAGCGCCGGACAGGATCAGGACGACACCGTGCTGATCCCGTACACCTCGGCGCTCGAACGGCTCACCGGCGGGACGACGATCAGCGAGCTGATGGTCTCGGCCGTCGACGCCGCGCACATCGACGCGGTCCAGAGCGAGATCACGTCGCTGCTCGAGCAGCGCCACGGGATCGTCGCCGGTCATCCCGACGACTTCTCGGTCCGCAACCTGGCCGACATCGCGCAGGCCGCCTCGGCGACCGCATCGATCCTCGGTCTCGCTGCTGGCCGCCGTCGCCGCGGTCTCGCTGCTCGTCGGCGGGATCGGGATCATGAACATCATGCTGGTCTCGGTCACCGAGCGCACGCGCGAGATCGGGCTGCGCGTCGCGCTCGGCGCCCGCGGCACGGCGATTCTGCGCCAGTTCCTGATCGAAGCCGTCGTGCTGTCGACCGGCGGCGGAACGATCGGCGTGGTCGTGGGAGTCGTCGGTGCGAGCGCGATCGCGGTCCTCGCCCACTGGCCGACCGCGGTCCCGGTCGTCTCGATCTTCCTCGCGCTGGCGTTCAGCGCAGCCGTCGGCGTGTTCTTCGGTTACTGGCCGGCCCGCAAAGCCGCCGCCCTCGACCCGATCCGCGCCCTGCGGTTCGAATAGGAGCGGCAGCATCGCAACGTCAAAAATGTCACCCTGAGCTCGTCGAAGGGTGAACGGTGGTCGCGTCGGTACCAACCGAAACATGGCTCGCGAGCATCGTGCCGTGACCCTGAGCGAAGTCGAAGGGTCACCGCCACAAAGGTTGAGCGCCGCTCCACGGAGCGGCGCTCTTCCGTTATGTTGGCGACAATGTTCGGCGTAGCGTGTGCAATGCGTACTTTCTGGCGGTCGTGCTTCGACTTCGCTCAGCACGACGGCACGGTCGGGGCGAGGCGCGTTTGGTTGCTGCCCTGGCACGATCGTTCGCGCTTCGACTTCGCTCAGCGTGACATCGGGATGCGCTCGGCGCGCTGTCACGACTCCGCAGCCGCTGTAGGGGCGGTGCCGTTGCGGGTGGGGGCGTGTAGGATGGTGTCGATGATCCCGTAGCTCTTGGCTTCTTCGGCGGTCATGAAGAAATCGCGTTCGAGGTCGCGCAGGATCTCGTCGATGGGCTTGCCGGTCGTGCGATGGTAGATGCCGGCGATGTTCTGCCGTGTCGCGATCAGCTCGCGGGCGTGAATCTCGATCTCGGTCGCCTGGCCGCCGATCTGGCCGATCGACGGTTGGTGGATGAGGATTTTGCTGTACGGCAGCGCCATCCGTTTGCCGGGCGCGCCGCCGGTCAGCAGCACCGACGCGATCGAAGCCGCGAACCCGGCGCAGGTCGTGGCGACGTCGGGTTTGATGAGCTGCATCGTGTCGAAGATCGCCAGCCCCGCGCTGACCACGCCGCCGGGGCTGTTGATGTAGACGTCGATGTCCTTCTCGGGATCTTCGCGCTCGAGGAACAACAGTTGCGCGACGATCAGATTCGCCATCGCGTCGTCGACCGGACCGGTCACGAACACGATCCGCTCCTTGAGCAGCCGCGAGTAGATATCGTAGGCGCGCTCGCCGCGCGCCGACTGTTCGACGACCATCGGGATCAAGCTCATGCGCGCAGTATAGGCGCGTCCCGCGCCAAACGAAATGCCGCGCGTCCCAAAAGCGGACGCTCGGCTCGGCGCGATTCAAAACCGGCCACCCGCGCGCAGGTGCTGCGCAGCGCGGCCCGAGAAGCGGCCGCCATGAACACGCTGACCGACGCGCAGCGCGAACGCGTCCTCGCGCTGCTGCGCGAGGGCAAGAGCCTGCGCCGCATCGAGCACGAGACGGGGCATCGCCGAGAGACGATCGCAGCGTACGGCCGCCGCGCCGGATTGATCGGCCGCGTCACGGTACTCTCCGTCCCGCTCACCATTCGCGAACAGAACGGAGAGCCGACGATGCGGGCCGCCTAATCGGGCCTGCGCGCTGTCGGACCCACGAGGACGGTCGCCTCCGGATTCCTTAGGAGTAGGCGGACGCCTCGGGAAAGCGATGACGAAGACAGCGGGAGGTCGGACGCCCGCTTGATGTGGTCCGCGTCACCTAAACTCGGCAACGCGGCGCTCCGATCTTAGATGCATGACCACAATCGTTGCCATGATGGCGGCGATCGGGCTCTCTCCCTTAGTGGTGGGGGCCTACCAGGCGCAGGATGTGCCGATCGCCCTTGTGTTCTCCAACCCCCACCAGCCCGTCGCTATGGTCGACCAGGCCCGCGCACTCGTCAACGACGTGAACGCGGAACGCGCCAAGCACGGACTGCCCGGCCTGCAGCGCGATGAGACCCTCGACCGGTTCGCCTACGCGAAGGCCGCCGAGATGGCCGCCCGCGGCTACTTCGGGCACACCGATCCCGACGGCGTCACCTTCGAAGACCGCTTGCACGCGTGGCACTGGCCGACCACCTATGCGGGCGAGAACATCGCCTTCGACTGCGACGAGCCGCACGCGCACGCGGCGTTCATGAACAGCCCCGAGCACGCGCAGAACGTGCTGGACCCCCGAGAAGAGCGGGTCGGAGTCGCCGTCGTCAACGTCGGTGCCGACGAGACGTTCTACGTCGAAGATTTCTCCGCCAGATAACCGCTAGCGCTCGGCGAACCAGAAGTTCGACTGGCCGGTGCCGATCGCGGCTTCGTAGCGGCCGAACTGCTCGCCCTTGGCGCGCCAGGCGGCGCCGCCGTGCGCGCCGGCGAGCACGAGATAGTGCGCGAACCGCCCTTCCGGCGAGCAGGTTCGGCGAAAATCGTCGGCGTGATCGATCACCGCTGCGTGGTCGCCCGCCTTCCACCACGCCATGATGCGCTCGTCGTACGCGCGCAGCGCCGGATCGCTGATGTCGGCCGGATTGGCGCCGGCCCGCTGCCGGATCGTCGCCAGCGGCCAGAAGCGGTGCGACATGCCGCCCGACGCGACGAGCAGCACGCGCCGTCCGCTGCGCTGCGCCGCGGCCGCGATCGCTTCGCCGAAGCGCAGGTTCGGCTCGACCTCGGCGGTATCGAGCACCGAGATCGGGAGCACGCGCCTGGGCGCCGGCCCCGAGTTGTAGTAGTGCATCGGGTTGAGGGTCCCGTAGTGCACCGGCAGTCCGCGGTGAGCGGCCGCCTCGGCCGGGACGCCGCGCGCCTGCGCTTCTTGCGCGATCAGCGCCGCCAGGTCGCGGTCGCCGGGATAGTCGTAGGCGTACTCATGGATCATCCACGGGATTTCGTCGGACGTGTAGATCCCCGCATGGCGGTCGTGAGCGTTGAGGATGAACTCGAGCGTGGTGTGCCAGTGGGTGTCGATCACGACGAACGTGTCGACCCCGAGCGGATCGATGCGCTCGCGCTTGATTTGCGGCAGCGCGTCGTAGAAGGTCGTCACGCTCGTCCCCATGTACGCCTCGCGCGCCTGCGGATCGAGGATCATCAGCCGCGGAACGTGAGTCGAGAAGAGACCGCCGACGATCATCCTTCTACGGGCTGAGGCAGCTGCGCGTCGGCGGCGGTCCAGCCGTCGGGGCCTTGATAGCGCATCGGCGGCAAATTGGGGATCTTCGCGCGGAAGATCAGGTACTGGCGAAAGCCGTCGAACTCGAAGGTGCGCTTGTCGGCGATCAGTCCCGACTCGTAGAGCGAGTTCGCGATGGGCGAATCGCGGCCCAGCTTGCGGATCGTGATCGGCAGCAGCTTCTCCTCGAGGTCGAGGATGCGGAACTGCGCCTCTTCGGGATCGGGTGATGAGTCGATCGCCTCTTTGACCACCCGCAGCCCGGTGCCGATATGGCGCACCTCGTCGTGCATCACGTACTCGTACGTCACCGCGGTCGCCAGGTCGCCGCTCTTGCGCGCCAGATCGATGATCGAGTTGAACAGCACGTGCGCCGAGTACGCCTCGAGCGTGCAGACCTGGCCGTAGACGATCTCGACGAACGACGGCAGCCCGTTGACGAACCGGAACAGCTCGGTCTGCTCGTACGGAACGTCGAGCGAGTCGGCCAGGTCGAGATCGCGGATGCGGCGCCACTCGATCTGCGTGTGGCGAACCTCATCGAGCGCGTGCGTGGCGTAGAAGTACTGGATCGTCGGCCGGTTGGTCTTGGTGATGATCTGCGCGACCTGGGCCGTCGTCTGCGCCTCGCCCCAGCACGTGGTGAGCATGATCGGGCGCATCGCGTTGCGGTACTCGGCGCTCAGCTCGGGATCGTGCGTCTTGTGCGCACGGTACTTCTCGAGCAGCGCCTTCGTGTCGCGGTACTGGTGCTCGATGTACTCTTCGTACGAATCGAGCGTGCCGAACGACCGCAGCTCCGCCTCGGGAACGTGCTTCGGGATAACGGTGACCGGACTCATGAACGACATGTGGTTGGCTCAACTTCCTTATTCGGACCCGACGAAGGAGGGGAGGACTTCGCGCGCGTGAAGCGCGCGAAGTCTAGTAGGATATGCACACGAGCTTGGGCTCGGTGAAGAAGTCCAGCGACCAGCGGCCGCCCTCGCGGCCCAGGCCGCTCATCCCGACGCCGCCGAACGGCTGGCGCAGGTCGCGTAGAAAGTATCCGTTGATCCAGCACATCCCGGCGCGCACGCGGTGCGCGAAACGCAGCGCGGTCGAGACGTTGGCCGTCCAAACGTAGGAGGAGAGTCCGAAGCGCGTCGCGTTGGCGCGCGCGACGACCTCGTCGAGCGTGTCGAACCGAAAGACCGAGAGGACCGGGCCGAAGACTTCTTCGCGCGCGATCGTCTGCGTCTCGTCGCGCGGCGCAAAGATCGTGGGACCGAGGTAGTTGCCGCGCGCCAGGGCGGGATCGGCCGGCCGCGCGCCGCGCAGCAGTGCTTCGACGCCCTCGGCGTCGGCCTGCGCGCAAAAGCGCTCGACGCGCTCGCGGTGCTGCGGCGTGATCAGCGGCCCGAGATCGCTGTCGCGCGACTGCGGATCGCCGACGCGCAGCGCGCCGACGCGTTCGAGGTAGCGCTCCAGGAACCGGTCGTAGATCCCGCTCTGCACGTACATGCGCGTCCCTGCCAGACAGACCTGACCGCTGTGCCGGAACATCGCGAGAACGCTGCCTTCGACTGCGATCTCGAGGTCCGCGTCGTCGCATACGACGTTGGCCGACTTCCCGCCGAGCTCGAGGGTTACTTTCTTGAGCGTCCGCGCGGCGGCGGTGTTGATCGCGACCCCGGTCGGCTCGCTGCCGGTGAACGCGACCGCGTCGACGCGCGGGTCGGCGACCAGCGGCGCACCGGCGGCCGGGCCGAAGCCGGTGACGACGTTCACCACGCCGGCGGGGACGCCGGCTTCGGCGCACAGCTCGGCGAGGCGCAGCGTCGAGAGCGGCGTCAGCTCGGACGGCTTGAGCACGCAGGTGTTGCCGGCCGCGATCGCCGGCGCGATCTTCCAGGTGGCCTGCATCAGCGGCGAGTTCCACGGCGTCAGCAGCGCGCACACGCCGACCGGCTCGTCGCGCACCAGCGAGACGAGCTCGCGCTGGTGACCGAGAAACGGCTTGCGGTCGAAGAAGGCGGCCTGTTCCCGCTGCTCGATCGCACCGGCGAAGAACGCGCAGTTGTCGGCCGCGCGCGGTACGTCGCGATCGGCGGTCTCGCCGAACGGCTTGCCGGCGTCGCGCGACTCGAGCCGGGCGAACTCCTCACGGTGCTCGACCAGCAGCTCGGCCAGCTTGCGCAGAACGGTTGCGCGCTGCGCGGCCGTCGCGCGCGGCCACGGGCCCTCGTCGAACGCGCGCCGCGCGGCGCCGACGGCACGATCGACGTCGGGCGCGCTCGCGCTCGCGATCTGCGCGAACACCTGTCCGCCGGCGGGATCGACGTCGGCGAAGGTCGCACCATCGAGCGCGTCGACCCACGCGCCGTCGATCCAGAGCCGGCCGCGCACGAGGCCGCCGGTTTCGTCCCCGCCGCCGACCGTCGCGCCCGGTGCGCTCACGATACCGGATGGAGCGCGCCGCGCCGCTCGGGCCGCATCGCCGGAACGAGATCGTACAGCTCCGGCAGCCGTTTGGTGATGCGTTCCTCGGCGTCGTCGGGTGCGAGATACGGCGGACGCGCCGGGCCCATGTCGATCCCGGTCACCACCGACGCGGTCGCCTTGGTCATCCCGAGCGCGCCGAGCGCGGCTTCACCGCCGCGCGGAAAGACGCGGTTGAGCCGGCGCTGGATCTCCTCGGCCAAGCCGATGTCGCCTCGCTTCCACGCCTCATCGATCGCGACGCAGGCCGGGACGGCGAACACGTTGATCTGGCCGCCGTTGGAGCCCAACAGCCGGCCTGTCAAGTAGGCGCGGAACGTCTGCAGGTAGATCGCGCGCCCGTCGAGCGCGTCGGCGACCGCTTCGAGGTGCTGCAGCTCCGTCTCGACCTCTTTGACGCAGACGACGTTGTCGAGCTCCGCGACGCGCCGAAAGAACGCCGGCGACATGAGGAACTTCGAGAGCGCCGGGTTGTGATAGACGCACACCGGGAGCAATCCCGATTCAGCGATCGTCCGGAAATGGTCGAACGCCTCGCGCTCGCCGACCTTCCAATAGTAGGGTGCGATGACGACGACGCAGTCGTAGCCCAGCTCCGCGGCGACCTTCGTCCAGCGCAGCGCCTGCAGCGTCGTTGCGCCGGACGTCATCGCGAACGCGCTCTTGCCTGAATGCTTGCGGGTCTGGTCGAGCACGACCTCGAGCACGCGCCGGCGCTCGTCGTCCTCGAGATGCAGGAACTCGCCGATCGAGCCGGTCGCCACGATCCCCGTCGCGCCCTGCGCGAAGCACCAGTCGATCTGCGCGCGCAACGCGCCCTCGTCGACGGCGTAGCGCCGGTCCATCGGCGTGACGATCAGGCCGATGACGTCCCGGAAGCGGTCGCGGTAGCGCTCGATCTGCATCCGGGTCCCTTCGGCGCGGCCGGGATCGGGGCCGCTTGCACCGAACCGCCCCACATGGCGCCGCGTGGGCTCGTCTCCGCCGTCGTTTGGGTGCTCTTGCTCGCGCCGCCGCGGGCCGGCGCAGCCGACATCGTGCGTCCGCTGCGCACGTTGAGCTACGACTGCACCGTCTCCGTCGCCGCCTCGCGCGAGACGCCGAGCGACACCTACGTCTCGCACGTCGAACGGATGCCCCGCGGCGGCAGCATGACGTCGTCGTCGCCCAGCGGCAGCGGCGAGTCTGACGACACGCGGAAGATCGAGGTGAAGGGCTCCATCTCGGTCGAGGTCTTGTCGGCGACCGACGACGCCGGGCTCGTCGTCGACGTCGCCGAGAACGCCGCCGAGCGGACGCGCATCAAGGTCCGGATGGTGGTCGGCCCGGACGGCGCGCTGGCCTACGATCCGGCGAACGAACAGAACGTGACCGAAGAAGAGATTGCCGTCGTGCGCTGGCTCGCGCGCGGATTCTACGGCGACCATCCGCGCGTCGCCGGCACCGCCTGGACGAACGACCAGAGCGCCAACGGCCGCGTCGACGTCGAGCGCTACCGCGTGCTGTCGCAAGATCGCGATCGCGTCACCTTGGAGTACGCGCTCGATGAGAAGGCAGCCGGCGTGACCGGCTACGACGCGTCGAGACGCGGTTCGCTCGTCTACGACACCGCGCTCATCGTGCCGGTCAAGGCGTCGTTTCAGAGCTCGTCACGCCGTCAAATCGGGCCCACGATGAGCACGCTGCGCAGCACGATCACGCTCACGCTGACCGCCGATAGCTTCGCGCGCCCAGGGCCGAGTCAGTCGTCGTCGTTCTGACCCGCTCCGGACGCCGGCTCGCCCAGGACGTCGGACCGCTTGGCGCCGCTCGTGTCGAGCCGGGGCTTTCCGGCCGCGGCGAGAGCCGCGTCGGCGCGCGCCACGTCGCCGCGCTCGAACGCCGCGACGTCGCGCAGCGCCGCGCCGAACGCGCGATCGACGCGCGCCGCATAGTCGATCGCGGCGGCGCTGGGCGGCGCGGCGGCGCCGAACAGCAATCCCTGCAGATCTTCGCGGATGCGTCCGGGATGCTGAATCGAGTCCTCGTCGTTGGTGAAGTCGGCGGTCAGCCGCGAACGCAGGACGAGCGCCTTCGCGCGCACGCCGTCGAGCAGCGCCGCGAGATCGGTTCCGGCGCCGTTCCCGCGCACTCGGGCCGAAGCGGCGTACGCGTCGAGCCGGTTGAGCGCGCCGTTGAGCCGCGACATCTCGACGAGGTGCCGCTTGGCGAACGCGTACGCCGCGTGATAGTCGGCGGCGGTGAAGTGCACGCGCGGATCGCCTTTCACCAGCAGCGGTTGCGACAGCGTCTTACCGGCCAACCGGATGCGCACGGTGTACGCGCCCGGCACGACGGTGACGCCGACGCGCGGTCCGCGGTACTCTTCTTTGGCGGCGCCGAACCAGCGCACCGGCCCGTCCTCGCGCAGGTCCCACGCGACCCGGTTGATCCCGGCGAAGTTGGTGATCAGCGGAATCTCGTGCTCGTTGATGCGCGTCGTCCCGCGCAGATGGCGCACCACGCGGCCGCGAGCGTCGAGAATCTCGATCTCCGGCCGCTGCGGCGCGGCGGAGGCTTGATAGAAGCTCAGCAGCGCGCCCGCCGGCGGGTTCTTCGCGCCGTACATGGTGTACAGGCCCTCGTCGTTGGCGTGCGTCGAGAACGAGTATGCCGGACGCGGCGCGAACAGCATCGAACCCGCGAGCTCGGCGCGCGGCAGCTGCTGAACCGGGGTGAGGTCGTCGAGGATCCAGACCGCGCGCCCGTGCGTCGCGACGATGAGGTCGTTCCAGCGCGGCTGGACGCGCAGGTCGTAGACCGGCGTGGTCGGTAAGCCCAGCGCGGGCCGGCGCCAGTGCGCACCGTCGTCGTACGACAGCCAGAACGAGTCCTCCAACCCGAGATAGACGAGGTGCGGGTTGCGCGCGTCGGGCCGGATCGCCCGGGCCGGCTGCGCCGGCAGCCCGGCGACCGTGCGCGTCCAGTGCGCGCCCCAGTCGTGCGTGACGAACGCGTACGGAACGTCGTCGCCCAGCAGATGGCGGTCGATCACGGCGTACGTCGTGCCGGCGGTCAGCGGTGACGGCGCCACCATCTCGGCCCGGCCGTCGCGTGCGACGCCGGGCGGCGTCACGTCGCGCCAGTGCTTGCCGCCGTCGCGGCTGAGCTGCACCAAGCCGTCGTCGCTGCCCGTCCAGATCTCGCCGCGCGTCTTGGTCGACGGCTCGATGTCGAGCAGCGTTCCGGTGAACTCGGCGCTGGAAACGTCGAGCGCGAGCGGTCCGCCGGCGGGCTGCTCGTGCGATTTGTCGTTGCGGGTGAGGTCGGGAGAGATGACGGTCCAGTGTTCGCCGCGACTGCGTGTCGCAAAGACGACGTTGGCACCGAAGTACGTCAGCGCGCGGTCGAACGGATCGAACGCGACCGGCGCGTCCCAGTTGTAGCGATAGCGCGCGCGGTCGAGCGAGAACTCGTCCTGCGCGGTGCCGCGCCATGGCTGGATGAAGCGGCTGCGGCCATTGGCCCGATCGTAGATCGACAGCCGGCCGGTTTGCAGGTCGGTCCACACGAGGTTCGGATCGCGCGGGTCGGGCCATGCCCACTGGCCGTCCCCGCCGATGACACGATCCCACGCCGCGTCGGGGATGCCTTCGGGGTTGAGCGCGTTGGACGGGCCGCAGAAACCATTGTTGTCCTGCAGCCCGACGCACACCGAGTACGGCGTGCGGTCGTCGTACCCGACGTGGTACACCTGCCCGATCGCGAGGTTGCGTGAGAACGACCAGGCGACGCCGTTGTCGGTGCTGATCGCGTAGCCGCCGTCCTCGCCGACGATCATGCGCGTGTGATCGTTGGGCGCGATCCACATGTCGTGGTAGTCGACGTGCACGTCCTTGGCGATCGACTTGAAAGTCTTGCCGCCGTCCTTCGATTCCGACAGCTCTTCGGAGACGCCGTAGACGTGATCGGCGTTCGACGGGTCGACCCGCACGTGCGAAAAGTAGAACGGGCGCTGATCGACCAGCGTGTTCTTCGTCATCAGCGTCCAGCTCGCGCCGGCGTCGTCGGACCGCCACAGGATGCCGTCCTTCGACTCGATCAGCGCGTAGACGCGCTTCGGGTTCGACGGCGCGACGGCGAGCCCGATGCGCCCCGTCATCCCCGCCGGGAGGCCGTGCCCGGCCAGCCGCGTCCAGCTCTTCGCGCCGTCGGTCGATTTCCAGATCCCGTCGGCATCGCCGCCCGAGGTGAACGTCCAGGGCTTGCGCCGGAACTGCCAGATGCCGGCGTACAGCACGTTGGGATCGGCGGGATCGGCGGCCAGTTCGCTCACCCCGCTCTGCGGGCCGACGTAGAGCGTCTTCGTCCACGTCTTCCCGCCGTCGGTCGTGCGGTACACGCCGCGGTCGGCCGAGTCGGCGAACACGTCGCCCAGGGCGCCGACGATCACCGTGTCGGGATCGCGCGGATCGATCACGATCGACGAGATCGCGCGCGTGCCGGCCAGTCCGACGTTGGTCCAGGTGCGGCCGCCGTCGACCGTCTTGTATACTCCGTCGCCCAGCGAGACGTCGTTGCGCGGGTTCGTCTCACCGGTGCCGACCCAAACGACTCGGTGGTTCTTCGGATCGATCGCGACCGCGCCGATCGCGGCGACGTTTTGCTTGTCGAACAGCGGCGTCCACGTCGCGCCGCCGTTGACCGTCTTCCACACGCCGCCGCCGGCAGTGCCGAGGTAGTAGAGCCTCGGATCGTCCGGGACCCCGACGACCGACGTGACGCGGCCGCCCGCGACGGCGGGCCCGATCTCGCGAAAGGCGAGCCGGTTGTACGGCGGCACAGGCGGCGGCGTCGGGGACGCCGACGGCGAAGGTGCGGCCGAAGCGCTTGGCGCCGGCGTGACGTCCTCGGCCGGCGACGGACCGGTTTGGGCGAACGCCAGCGCGGTTCCGGACAGAAAAACGAGCGCCGCGAGCCCGGCGCGCAACGATACAGTCACCCCGCGTCCTACGCGGTGCCGAAAGGACGTCCTGCGGGCTAGTAGCGCCGCACCGTGAGGGTGCGCACCGAGGTCCGGCGGCGGCGCACCGCCCCGGCGATCCATATGCCTGCGACGACGAGGCCGGCGACGAGCGCGGCGATCAGCACGATCTTCAAGACCCACGCCAGCACGATCAGCGCGACGATGGCGACCGCGACGACCGCGGTGACCCGCACGAACAAGCTCATCATGTCCTCCACCCTCACCTACCGCGGCCGCGGGCGGCGGGTTTCACCCCCGAGCCGCCCGAGGTGCGCGAGCGCGACCAGCACGGCGGCCACCTGCGAACCCGCGGCGATGCGGCCGTCGAGTGCCATCGCGCGCACCTCATCGACCGCCGCTCGTTGCACGTCGATCTCTTCGGTGACGTCGAACGTCTGCGCGTGGGTCGGCCGCGCGTCGCGCACCAGGAACAGATAGAAACGAGCGGTTGCGTTCGTTGGGTCGCTGAAAAATGTCCGCACCAGCGCGGGTGGCGCACCCGTGTAGCCGGTCTCCTCGGCCAACTCACGAACGGCGCACGCTTCGGGCGTTTCGTCGTCGTCGATCATTCCGGCCGGGAGCTCCGTGACGACCTCGCCGATGCCGTGCTTGTACTGCCGGACGAGCAAAACGTCGTCGTCGGGCGTCAGCGCGAAGACCACGCAGAAGCCGCGCGACTCCCGAACGAAATAGTCCTCGACGATCGCGCCGCCCGGCAGCTCGATGCGGTCCGAACGCAGCCGCAGAAACTTGGTTTCGATCCGGTAGTCGGAGGACAGGATGCGCCATTTTTGCAGTCGCAGATCGCTCATGCCGAGGGTATACGACCAGACGATGCGGAATGGCCCGCCATCCCGCGAACGTCCTTCGGAGGATAGGACGATCGAGAAGATCGAGATCGGCGAGTATTACGACACGACGTACGGTACGCTTTGGAAAGACGGTACGTACTTTCCGCGCGGCACGCGCGTCTTGGTGACCGGCCTGCACCTCGAACAGGGCTACTGCGTGCGCTTCCCGGCGGAGCGCGACGGCGAGAGCCTCGAGACGTGGGAGGACTGGGACGAAGTCGACTTTCTGGCCGAGGCCGGCTCGGTCGAATCGGGCGGCACGCTGCCGTCGAGCATTCTCACCGAGGCGCGTGAGGTGCTCGACGACGCCGAGGACGGCTGCCACCTCCATCTCCACGAAGCCGAAGACTGACCGCCGTGACGCGCCGGCGATGAAGCGGTGGGAGAACCTCGTCGCGCTCGCCGCAACGGTGTTCGCCGCCCCCGCGCTGCTGCCGGTTCCCGCCTCGTCACGGCTGGCTTGCGCGGCGCTGGCGATCGCGACCCTGCTCGTCCTGTGCGGCATCCGCCTGCGCGCGCACCTCACGCGGCGCGACGCGCCCGAGGTGTCGAGCACCTACGCGAAGATCGAACGTATTCGCTCGGCTCGCGGCCCGCGCCGGCGCTGACCTGCGCAGGAGCGAACTCACCGGGGCGCATAGACGACGGAAGGAGTCCTGCCGCCGTCGGAGGTCGCGTGCGAGCTATTGTCGTCGTCCTCGCGTTCGTGTACGCGCTCGCGTTCGGAATTCCGACGGCGCTCTATCTCAGCGGCTATTACGGTTTGATCGGCACCGTCAAAAGCAGCGGTCCGGTTCCGGTCTCCGAGCTGAACAACGTCACCGCCGTCGTGCCGGGCTCGCCCGCGGCGCGGGCCGGGATCGTCGCGGGCGATGTGGTCGTGCGCGCCGAGGCCGAGGGCGCGCCGCCGTTCGAACAGTTGCTCGCCCGCGCGCCCGCCAACCAGCCCCTACCGTATGTGGTCGTGCACGCCGGTCGTCGCCGGGTGGTGGACATCACGCCGCAGCCGGTTCGCCTCGCGCCGGCGCGCTCGGCGGTCGTCATCGCGCTGCTGGTTCGCGGAGCGGCGATCGCGCTGATCGGCGCGCTGCTGGTCCTGCTGCGGCCGGGCATCATGCTGGCGGCCTTCTACATCTTTTGCCTCGAGTTCGCCGAGCTGGCGCATCCGGCCAGCAACCTCGAGCTGACCTCGGCGCTGCCGCTGTTCTGGAAGCCCCTCTTCCTGATTCTCACCTGTATCGTCAACGGCGGCGGACCGGCCGTCGCCGCGATCTTCTGCATGCGGTTTCCGTCCGGCGAAGCGTTACCGTCGTGGCGCCCGGTCGAGAAGGCGATGGTCGCCGTCGGCGTCGCCACGATCGCGATCTACTTTGCCGCGCTCTATGTTGGAGCGACGTCCACGGTCCTCGGCAGCCGGCTCTATGGGATCTTCAGTGCCGTCGTCTGGCTCTGCTATGCGGTTGCGGTGACCGCGTTCATGGTCCGCTACGCACATTCGTCGGGCGAAGACCGCGCGCGGCTGCGCTGGGTGGCGATCGGGCTCGGCAGCTTCGTGGTGAGCTACGCGCTGTTCTGGTATTCCGAGAACAGCGCGAGCGCACCGGTCGACCTCTCGTGGTGGGCGCAGTTCGTCAACTTGCTGCCGTTCACGGTGCTGTACGCGGTGCTTCGTCACCGCGTCATCGACGTGCGGCTCGCGGGCGGCCGAGCGATCGCATTTGCGATCCTCTCGGCCATCCCGGTGATCGGGTTCAGCTTGCTGGACTGGGCGCTGAGCAACGGCCTGCAGTCGAGCAAGTTCGCGCTGGCCGCCGAGATCGTCGTCGGGATCGCGTTCGGGTTTTGGGTCAACTCGGCGCAGCGCCGCATCGACAACCTCATCGAGGCGATCTTCTTTCGCGCCCGGCGCATCGCCGAGGAACGCCTCCAACGCGTTGCGCGCCGTCTTCCGCACGCCAGCGACCGCAACGCGGTCGACGAGATGCTCGTTCGCGAACCGTACGAGGCGCTGCGACTGACCGCCGCCGCGCTCTACCTGCGCGCAGGCGACCGATTCGTCCGCGTCGCGCAGCGCGGCTGGCGCGACGACGTTCTGCCGGAGGTCGGCGCAAACGACGGCCTGGCGCTGGAGCTGGTCGCGACCGCCGAGCCGGTCGACGTCAGACCGATCGCCTGGGAAGGCAAGGCGGCGATCGTGGCGCTGCAGCCCGCTTTCGCCTATCCGATCTGCGTGCGGCGTGAGACCACCGGCTTTCTGCTGCTTGGCGAGAAGGCCGACGGCGAACGTTTGGACGCGCTCGAACAGGCTGCGATCGCGGCGCTGGTAGAGGCAGCCGCCAACGTGTACGACCACCTCGAGGCCGAGGATCAGCGCCGAATCGCGGCCGACCTCCGGCGAGCCCTCGACGAGGCGGTGCGCCAGAACCAAACGCTCCGCTCGCTGCTGCAGCGCGAAGCGTCCGGGACCTCGGGACCTTAGGTCTTCTCCTCGACGTCGACTTCGATCTCTTCCTCTTCGACTTCGACGTTCGGCGCGCCGGCGGGTTTATTGAGGTGGTCGCCCGGCGGCGGCTTTCCGCCGGCGCGAACGATCGAGGGCTCGAGCAGTGCGATCATGATGATGTCCTCTCGAAAAACTTCGACGGTACGTCGCTGCAACCGTGGACGACCCGCAGCGGTGGTGAACGGCGTGCGCGCAACCTACGGCGCGCGGCGGACGCCGACCTTCGCATCAGCCTTCGGCGCCGATCCCTTCGCGCGCCAGCATCTCGGCGTAGATCTCGGCGACCCGTTCGATCGTGTCGGCGTCTTCGGCCGGCTTGTCGGGCCGCAGGCGCACGATGCGCGGAAAGCGCAGCGAGTAACCGCTCGCGTGGAGATCGCTCTTCTGGATGATGTCGAACGCGATCTCGACCACGATGCTGGGCTCGACGAGGATCTCGCCGCGCTTGAGGTCGAGCCGCCGGTAGGCCGCCCGCGCTTGGGCCGGCGGCAGCCGGTGTTCTTCGAACCACGTCGTCATCTCGGCGATCTCGGCGTCCGTCAGTCCGCTGTAAGCTTTGCCGATGACGGCCAGCCCGTCGTCAGGTCGAACGTCACGCACCGCGAAGGTATAATCGGAGAGCACGTTGACCCGCCGGCCGTGACCGCGCTCGACGGCGACGATCACGCAGTCGAGCGTGGCCAGCTCGCGCTTGAGCTTCAGCCACGCCTTGCCGCGCCGCCCCGGCGTGTACGGTGAGTCGCTGCGCTTGAACACCAGCCCCTCGTTGCCGCGTGCGCGCGACGCTTCGAATCGCTCGTGAACGGCCTCCGCGCCGGCGCCTGCTTCGAGCGCGCTCCAGGGCGCGGCGACGAGCGCGTCGCGGGCGGTCGCGAGCAGCTCGGCGAGCCGGCTGCGGCGCTCTTCGAGCGGCGCGTCGAGCAGAAACTCGTCGTCGCGCGCCAGCGCGTCGAACGCGACGTAGCGCACGGGAACGTCGCGCAGCAGTTCGGCTGAGACTTCCTTGCGCTGCAGCCGGGCCTGCAGGTAGCGAAACGGCAGCACGCGACCGTCGCGCACCGCGACGATCTCGCCGTCGAGCGCGAACGAACCCGGCAGCGCGCGCAGCGCCTCGACGACCTCCGGATACGACGCCGCGACGTCGTTGAGCGTGCGCGAGAACAGCGAGACGCGACTCGGGCGTGACGTGCGCCTGCGCGCGAATGCCGTCGTACTTGTCCTCGACGAGCCATGTCGCAGCGACGAGATCCGTGTACTCCGAGCCGTACGCGATCGGTGACGCGAGCATGAACGCGACCGGCGCGTGGTAGGCGATCGCGACCTGGTCGAGTGCGTCGTGCTTGGCCGCCAGCGCGACCGCGCCGATGTCGCCGGCCGCGCTCGCGGCGCGCCGGACGGCTCGCGGGTCGCGCGCGAACGCCTGCGCGACCGCGTCGACGACGAGCCCTTCGCGCAAGCCGATGCGCAGCTCGCCCGGTCATGATCTTGATGACGTAGGTCGCTTCGAGCGGGTCGGTGCAGGCCGAGAAGATGCGCTCGCACAGGATGCGTCGGCGCTTCTGCGCGTTCTTGCCCGCCGCGTCGGCGATCTCGTCGAGCAGCGCGTACAGACCGCGCCGGCGTGAGCGTCTCGCGGAACAGGCCGAGGTCGTGCGACGGCCGGACGAACGGTCCGAGCGCCGCACCGAGATCGCCGGTCGCGCGGTAGGCGATCGAGAGCGCCGTGTCGTCGACGCCCCAGGTCGTCGCCGCCGCTTCGACGATCGTGCGCCCGCCGACGGCGAGGCTGCGTTCCTGCGCCTGCGGAAACGGGTTGCCGGTGAAGTAGCGCGCGGCCGGTGCCAAGTCGCCGTCGTCGAGCGCGCGCAGGTACGTCCGCGACCAGCGCGATCTTCTCGAGCTTGCCGGTCGTGGCGGCGATCGCGGCGCAGGTTCGCCCGAACGCGATCACGGCATGGGTCGGAGCGGCGAGGTCACGGGCGCGGCCTTCGCGGCGCGGCCGCAGGTGACCGCCGCGCCGCCGGGGTAGGCGTCGGCGTGATCACCGCGCTCGTCCTGCTCAACGTCGAACCCGGCCGCGTCAAGACGCTGGCCGAGGAACTGCTCGAGATCGACGGCGTCACCGAATGCTACAGCGTCGCCGGGCCGTACGATCTGGTCGCGATCGTGCGCGTGCGCGAGCACGAGCAGCTCAGCGACCTCGTCACCGAGCAGATCGCCGCGCATCCGGGGATCACCGCGACCGAGACGCTGATCGCGTTCCGCTCGTTCGCCAAGCGCGATCTGGGCATGGTCTGGGACGTCGGCGCCGACTGATCGGACGCATCGTGTTCGAGGATTTCGAGCTGTCGTTCGTCGACGCCGGCGAGGCGACGATTCGTGCGCGCCGCGGCGGGAGCGGGCCGCCGCTGCTGCTGCTGCACGGACACCCGCAGACGCACGTCATGTGGCATCGCGTCGCACCGCGGCTGGCGCACGACTTCACCGTCGTCGCCATGGATCTGCGCGGCTACGGTGACAGCTCGAAGCCGCAGACGACGCGCCGATCACGAGCCGTACTCGAAACGCGCGATGGCCCGCGACGCGGTCGCGGTGATGCGGCACTTCGGCTTCGAGCGCTTCGACGTCGCCGGCCACGACCGCGGCGGGCGCGTCGCGTACCGGCTCGCACTCGACCATTCCGAGCGCGTCGGCAAGCTGGCGACGCTCGACATCCTGCCGACCGGCGAGCACTTCCGTCGCGCCGACATGAAGTTCGGCCTCGGCTACTGGCACTGGTTCTTTCTGGCGCAGCCCGCACCGTTTCCGGAGACGATCATCGGCGCGAACCCCGACGCGTTCTTCAGCGGGCGCCCGAACCGTGGCAACGTCCACGCGCCCGAAGCGCTCGCCGATTACCTGCGCTGCTATCGCAACCCGGCGACGATCCACGCCGCGTGCGAAGACTATCGCGCCGGCGCGACCTATGACTTCGCGCTCGACGAAGCCGAGCGCGGCAACAGGAAGATCGCATCGCCGCTGCTCGCGCTGTGGGCGGCGCAGGGAGCGCTGCCGGCCTGGTACGACGTGCTCGCGGTGTGGCGCGACTGGGCCGACGACGTCCGCGGCGCCCCGATCGACAGCGGCCACTTCATGGCCGAAGAAGCGCCCGACGAAACGTACGCGGCGCTGCACGACTTCTTCGCAGCGTAGCGCGCTCAGAACAGCGCGAGCTGTTCGTACGGCTCCAAGTAGGTCGCGTCGATGCCCAAGCGGCGCAGTCGCCAGACGAAGTCGCGCCAGCCGTGGTTCAGCAGCACCTGGCGCGGCTGCGCGAGCTCGATGTAGCGCAACAGCGCGGCATAGTCGGCGTGATCGCTGAGCGGGATCGCGGTGTCGGCACCGTAGCGGTAGCGCGCGTTCTTGTCGATCGCCCAGCCGGTCAGCACGGCGCTGCGCGACGCCTTGTCGCGCAGCGCTTTGGGCTGCGTCGCCGACGGCGGCCAGATCAGCGCGCGCGAGCCGTCGTACGTCGCCGCGTGGTAACGCTCGTACTCCGGCAGGCGAACACCGGCGGTGCGGTACACCCGCGCGATCGCGTCGATCGCGCCGTGCACGGTGACGGGGATCCCGGCCTTGCCGAGGATCGCCATCGCCTCTTGCGCTTTGCCGAGCGAATAGGCGTAGAAGATCGGCGCGCAGCCGTCTTCGAGCGCTTTGGTCGCGAACGCGACCACCGCGTCCTCGACCTCCTCGCGCGGCGGAAAGACGTAGTGCGGCCGGCCGAAGGTACATTCCATCAGCAGAACGTCGCAGCGCTTGACCTCGGTCGGTTCGCACGTATACGACCGGGCCAGCTTGAAATCGCCGGTGTAGACGAAGCGCCCGCCGGCGCCTTCGATCAAGAGCTGCGCGCTGCCCAAGACGTGACCGGCCGGGAACAGCGTCAGGGTGTGCTCGCCGACGGACCACGGCTCGTTGAACGCGTGCTCCTCGAAGTCGCAGGCCGGGGGCGGGCCCACCGGCGTCGGCGGTCTTTGCTTGGCCCGTGCCGCGGCGCCGGCGAAGCGCGACCGGCAGATTTTGGCGTTGCCGGGCGTCGTGACGATCGTGTCGTGCTCGCGGGCGTGGTCGCTGTGGCCGTGCGAGACGTAGCAGCGCGTGCGCGGGCGCAGCGAGTCGATCCAGAGGTCGAGGTCGGCGACGTACAGCGACCTCTCCGCGAGCGAGAACACGAAAAAGAACGTTCCGGGAAGCGAGAAGGGAGGCGAACACCCGTTCGCGTCCGGACGGGACCGCACCCTTTGAACGCGGGGCGGGGTTTACGGTCCATCATGCGCGTCTACGACAACATCGCCGACACGTTCGGGAACACCCCGCTCGTTCGCATTCCGCGGCTGAACAAGGGTCTGGGCGCCGAGATCTTGTGTAAGCTCGAGTCGAAGAATCCGGCCGGGTCGGTGAAGGACCGCATCGGCGTCGCGATGATCGAGGCGGCCGAACGCGACGGCAAGCTGCGCCCCGACTCGGTGATCGTCGAGCCGACCAGCGGCAACACCGGGATCGCGCTGGCCTTCGTTTGCGCGGCCAAGGGCTATCCGCTGATCCTCACCATGCCCGAGACGATGACGATCGAGCGCCGCAACCTGCTCAAGGCATACGGCGCGCAGCTGGTGCTGACACCCGGGGCTGAGGGCATGAAGGGCGCGATCGCCAAAGCCAAGGAGATCGTCGCCGCGAACCCGGCCAAGTACTTTCAGCCCGGTCAGTTCGACAATCCGGCGAACCCCGAGATTCACTACCGCACGACGGGCGAGGAGATCTGGCGCGACACCGACGGCAAGGTCGACATTCTCGTTGCCGGCGTCGGCACCGGCGGAACGATCACCGGTGCGGGTCATCTCCTCAAGGAACGCAAGTCGTCGGTCGAGTGCATCACGGTCGAGCCCGACACGTCGACCGTGCTGTCCGGCGGCGCACCCGGCCCGCACAAGCTGCAAGGCTTCGCCGCGGGTTTCGTGCCGTCGATTCTCGACACGCACGTCTATAGCGAGGTGATCACCGCGACGTTCGACGACTCGGTGGCGATTGCGCGCCGTCTGGCGCGCGAGGAAGGTATCCTGGCCGGCATCTCGTCGGGCGCGAACTTGTGGGCCGCGATGCAAGTCGCGGCGCGCCCGCAAAACGCCGGAAAGATGATCGTCACGATCGTCTGCGACACCGGCGAGCGCTATCTGTCCAGCCCGCTCTACGCCGAACAGGAAGCGAACGTTTTCGAACCCGCCCTCGTGTAAGAGAGGGCGAGCGAGCGACCGGCGAGAAATCCCGGGTACGCTGCACCGAAACCGTCGAAGGGCGCTTGGCGCCGTCATATTGTGCGCTGCGCTCGCCGCCGGGCCGATCGCCGCGCTCGCGCAGGCGTTCCCGTCGGTGTCGACGATCGCCGGTTCGGGCGCGTTTGGAATCCCGGGCGGAACGAGCGCGACGTCTGCCTTCATGCAGCCGTTCGGCGTCGCCGTGGCGCCGGACGGCTCGATCTACGTTTCGGACAGGGCGGCGCAGAGGATCGTTCGGATCGCCGGTGACGACGTGCGCGTGGTCGCCGGCCGTGGCCCGCTCGACGCGAGCGGCGTGCAGGCTGACGGCGGCTTCGAAAACGGCCCCGCGCAATCGGCGCGCTTCAATGCCCCGGCCGGACTCGCGTTCGACGGTAACGCGCTGCTCATCGCCGACTCGAAGAACAGTTGCATCCGCAAGCTCGAGAACGGCATCGTGTCGACCTTCTCCGGAGGGTGCGGAGAGTACGCGAACCGGAACAGTGCGACGCCCGTGCGCTTCATCATGCCGATGGGCATCGCCGTCTTGCCCGGCGGTGAGATCTACGTTGCCGACGCGGCAGCCGGACTACGGAAAATCGAGCCCGGCGGAGCCGTGACCGCCATCGCTGTCCCGTCGAGCCAAGCATACGGTCTCAGCTACGAGGCCGCATCGGCTTCGCTTTGGGTGACCACCGCGGACGGTATCTTCGTCGTCCGCCGCGAGGGGGTGATCCCCGTGCCGTCGCATCTATCGTTCGATTACACGGTCGGTTATCCGTTCGGCATCGTCGCGCTCAACGACATCGACATGCTCTACACGGACGCCGAGACGGGCGCGCTGCGGTTCCTAGAGGCCTACACCGGAAACTCGGAGGTGCTTGCCGGCTCCGGAATGGGTGCCGACTATCGCGCGGCGGGGCGCCGCGACGGCCCGCTGTCATCCGACTCCTTCGTCCAGCCGCTGGGGCTGGCCATGGCGCCCGACCATTCGGTGATCGTGGCCGACGGTTTCGGTCGCGTCGTTCGGCGCATCGCGCCGTGGCACGACCTGACGCTCCAGGTGCCGGCCGCCTCGGCGGTGCCGAAGTGGCACCCGGATCGGTTTCGGATCGCGTTCATCGGAAACTCGACGATCTGGGAAGGCACGACGTGGTACGACTCGATCGAAGGTCGGCTGCAAACGCAGCTCGACACGCCGGCATTTCACGCGGCGCACGGCGAACCCGATGTAGAAGCGTTCTGGATCGTCGGCGAAAAGCAGTTCTCTGCCGGGGCGGATTATGGGCGGTTCCTCGTCGAGAACGGTCTCGCCGACGCGATCGTGCTGCAACAGAACAGCGTGTCGGTGCTCGGTTCGAAGCTCGATGCCCAGTCTGCGGCGAGCTCGACTTCGGTCCCCTCTGGTCGGCTGCCGAAACCGCGACGCTCGGTCTCGGCGCCGCTGCAGCCAAGAAGCACATCCCGGTCGTGGGCGTCATTGCGCCGGTCCCCTCGGACGTCTCAGCCGCGGAGTACCTTGCGGCGGCGATCCTCCCGAGCCAAAACGGCCCGTGCCCAGAGCTCTTGCACCAGCAGATTCCAACCTTTCATTCCAAGGTGCTCGAGTTGTTCCGCCGCGCAAAGATCGCGCCCGTAGATCTGTGGCCGGCCTTTCTCAGCGAACAGCGCGGGTCGGGCGTTCGCCCGTTATACGGTTCGTTCGACCAGCACTTCTCCCCGGCCGGACGCCGGTTCACGGCCGACACGATCTTGCCGGTGCTCGAACGAGCGATTCGCGGTTCGTAGGGTGGATTCTCAGCCATTTCCGAAACGGCCGGCGTAGGCTGACTCTATAGGCAACTGTCCCGAGTGGGGGAGGACGCCGGATGCGTGCTTTCGTCGCGAAGATCTTGGCCGGCGCGCTCGCCGGAGCACTTGCGTTCGGAGCGGTCGCGATGCCGATGCGAGTCTCCGCGCAAGGGGTGCCGTCGTATGGGCAACCCGCGCCCGCCGCGGAGGAGACGATTCACGGCCGGATCGAGGCAATCCAAGGGCCGTACGCGATCGTGGTTCTCGACGACCGCGGTTTTCTCGATACGGTTTCCTTGCGGCCGGGGACGATCATCAACCCGCGCGGGCTGCGGCTGGCGGTCGGGATGACGGTGACGATCGTGGGCTACAACGCGGGCGCGTCGTTCGCCGCGATCGAGATCGACGCTCCGTACGCGTACGAAGGGTCGTCCGCGGGGTCTGATGCGTACGGGACGTACGGCTACTACGACTACGGGCTCGCCGCGGGGTACGACCTCGGGCTCGTCGGGTTCTTCGGTGCACCAACGCGCACCGCTCCCGCGGTACCGGGCGCGCCGCGCACCGGCGTTCCGCGCCGCATCGAACCTCCGAAACCCGGCCATCCGATACGCCGTCCGTTAGACGAAGGGTCCGGCAGCGCGCCGAACCGCGCGTTGCCGTCCTACGCGCTTCCGGTCGTCACGAGCGCGGCGCCGTCCGGTGCTGCTGCCGGCATCCCATCGTATCGCGGCGTGCCGGCGCTGACGCCGGAAGCGTCAGTCCAAGCGCGCGGCTCGGCGCCCGGCTATCGCGCCCCGAGCGCGCCGGTTCGCGTTGAACCGCGATCCGAAGCGCCGCGATCCGAAGCGCCGCGCGCCGAAACGCCGCGCGCCGAAGCGCCCCGATCCGAACCATCACGTTCCGAACCGTCGCGTTCCGCTCCGGCGCCCTCGTCGTCATCATCCCGCTCGCACTGAGCAGGCCTGCTGTCAGGCCGAGGTGCCACGCGCGTAGGAATGCAGCCCTTCCGAAGGTGCGCCCGTCGAATACCGAGGTCGTTCGCCGCGCGAGCTCGACTCAGGGCACAGTGACTTGAACCGACATCGTCGCGAACGCCGTTGAGGAAACTTCGAGCGTACACGTGCCGGCGGCATTTGCGGTTAACGTGAATGCGCCGTTCGTCGGTAGGCCGCCGAGAGTCGCGGCGCTGCAAGACGACGAGAACGCTGCTGAAACATTCGGCGCTGCGATCCGCAAGCCCGATGAGGCGACTGTCACCGTCACTGTTGCCGTCTCGCCCGTTGCCGTAAATGCAATCGGCGGATTCTCCAGCGCTCCGCTTGTGAACGAACCGCTGTATTGGATCATCGGGTCGTCGCTGACGGCGCAGGGGCACGCCGACGTCTCCGAGGAGCCGCCCGAGCACGCTGTGAGTCCTACGAAAACGAGTGCAGCGACCAAATGTAGTTTGGCCATCGCATCCTCCTAAGTTCACCCCAACGATTCCGCGTTCGCGCGGTTGAGAAGTACTCGGCTGCGCGACCACCGCCAAGCGCCTCGCCCTCACCAGATCTTACTAGATCAAATCGGGATCCGCAAGGCGATTCGTCGAGCCGAAGGCGCACGCACATCCGGCTCGCCGAGGAGGCGCGGCGGTGCGCGCGAACGCGGCCTTCCCGGATGTTCTGGGAGCTGGCCGGCGTACCGGCCGTCGCCGTGCGGCGCGGGACGCGCGTCGAATCGGTCCATCAGGTCGCTGCGTGCGCGGCCGGCGTCGACGGCGAGGTCGTCCTGCGCGTCGGCACGGTCGACGTGCCGGTGTTCCTGCGCTCGGCGGCCAAGCCGTTCATCGCCGCCGCGGCGGTCCGAGGCGGCGTGCTCGAGCGGTTCGGCTTCGCCGAGCGCGAGCTGGCGGTGATGTGCGCCTCGCACAACGGCGAGCCCGGCCACGTCGAGGTCGTCGCGTCGATGCTCGAACGGATCGGCGCCACCGTCGACGACCTCGGCTGCGGCGCGCAGGTGCCGTCGTTCGAGCCGGCCGCCGCGACGCTCGCCGCGCGCGGCGAACGGCCGACGCAGCTGCACAACAACTGCAGCGGGAAGCACGCCGGGATCCTCGCGCTGGCCAAGGTGTTGGGCGCGCCGTTCGCCGGCTACCTCGAGCCGTCGCACCCGGCCCAGCGCGCGATCCTCGCGCTGTGCGAGCGGGTGAGCGACGACGTCTTCACAGGCGACAAGCTCGGCGTCGACGGCTGCGGGATCCCAGTCTATGCCACGACGCTGCGCAAGGCCGCGGTCTCGTTCGCGCGGTTGGCGACGCTGCGCGGGCTCGACGACGCGGACGCGGCAGCGCTGGCGCGCGCCGGAGCGGCGATGACGAGCGAACCGTGGTACGTCGCGGGAACAGGACGGTTCGACACCGATCTGATGCGCGCGACCGGCGGCCGCATCGTCGCCAAGGCCGGCGCCGAAGGCGTGCACTGCGACGCGCTGCTCGACTCCGGCCTGGGACTCGCGCTCAAGGTCGTGGACGGGACGCGGCGCGCGGCCGCGCCGGCCGCGCTGGCGGCGCTCGACGCGCTGCACGCACTCGAGCCTGGTGCGCGCGGGGCGCTGCGCTTCCACGCCGTCGTGTCGGTCAAGAACGTGGCCGGCAGAGTGGTCGGCGAGGTGGCCGCGCTCGACGATTGGATCCCGGTCTCCGGCGAGCCGCAGGCAGCAACCACTCGGCGCGGCCCGCGGTCTGAGCCTCCGTGACGGAGTTCTTCCTACGGCGGCCGATCTTTGCGTCGGTCGCGTCGCTGATCATCCTGTTGCTGGGGATGATCTCGATCCCGATCCTGCCGGTCGCGCAATATCCGAACATCGCGCCGCCGACGGTGACGGTGACGGCCGTGTACACCGGCGCGAGCGCCGAAGCGGTCGAGTCTTCCGTCACGACGCCGCTCGAGCAGGCGATCAACGGCGTCCAAGGCCTGCGCTACATCAGCTCGCAGAGCGGCAGCGACGGCACGTCGCAGATCACCTGCACCTTCAACCTCGACCGCAACCTCGATCAAGCCGCGAACGACGTGCAGAACGCGGTCAACCTCGCCACCGGCCGGCTGCCCAACGAGGTCAAGCTCACCGGCGTCACGGTCGGCAAGAACTCCGGCACGTTCGTCATGGCGCTCGGCGTCACGTCCACCGACAAGCGGTGGGACCCGATCTACATGACCAATTATCTCGAGAACAACGTCGTCAACGACATCAAGCGCGTTTCCGGCGTGTCCGACGTGTTGGTGTTCGGCGAGCGCAAGTTCGCCATGCGGCTGTGGGTCGACCCCAAGAAGCTGGCCGACAACGGCTTGACCGCCAGCGACGTCGTCAACGCGCTCGAGGCGCAGAACGTGCAGGTCGCCGCCGGCGCGATTGGGGCGCCGCCGACCAACGGCAACCAGCCCTACGAGTACAGCGTTCGGGCGACCGGGCGCCTCACCAGCACCACGGACTTCGCCAACATCATCCTGCGCACCAACCCCGACGGCGGTTACGTCAAGGTCGCCGACGTCGGGCGCGTCACGCTGGGTGCCGAGAACTACAACGGTTCGCTGTGGTTCGACGGGAAGGACGGCGTGGGGCTGGGCGTCTTGCAGCTGCAGAGCGGCAACGCGCTGCAGGTATCGCAACAGATCCGCCAGACGCTCGACCGGCTGGCGGCCAAGTTCCCGCCCGGGATGACGTACCAGATCGCATTCGACTCGACCGAGTTCGTGCGCGAGTCGATCAAGGAGGTCGTCATCACGCTGATGATCGCGATCGCGCTGGTCGTGCTGGTGATCTTCCTGTTCTTGCAGGACTGGCGCACCACGCTGATCCCGGCGGTCACGATCCCGGTCTCGCTGATCGGGACGTTCTTCCTCATGCAGGTGCTGGGCTTCTCGATCAACCAGCTCACGCTTTTCGGGCTCACGCTGGCGACGGGGCTGGTGGTCGACGACGCGATCGTGGTGATCGAGAACATCGCCCGGTTCATCCAGGAGAAGGGGATGTCGCCGCTCGAGGGCGCGCGCGAAGCGATGGCCGAGATCCAAGGGGCGGTCGTCGCGTCGTCGCTGGTGCTGCTGGCGGTGTTCGTTCCGGTGGCATTCTTTCCGGGAACGACGGGTCTGCTCTACAAGCAGTTCGCGCTGACGATCGCGTGCTCGATCACGATCTCGCTGTTCTGCGCGCTCACGCTCACGCCGGTGCTGTCGTCGCTGCTGCTCGGCCGGACCGCGCGCCGCGAATCGTGGTTCTTCCGGCCGGTCAACCGCGCGATCGCCGCCACGCGCGCCGGCTACCGGCGCGTGCTGCCGGTCGTGCTCGCCCGCCGCGTCATCGTGCTCGGCGTGTTCGCCCTGCTGCTGGCCCTGACCGGCTGGTCGTACGTCAAGGCTCCGACCGGCTTCATCCCCGACGAAGACCAGGGGTTCGCCATCATCGCGATGCAAGCGCCGCCCGGTTCGTCGATCGATTACACGCACCGCATGCAGCGCAAGATCGAGGCGATCCTCAAGCAGCAGCCCGAGATCACCGACGTGTTCGACGCCGCCGGTTTCAGCTTTACCGGCAACGGCTCGAACTATGCCACGATGTTCATTCGCCTGCGCCCCTGGTCCGAACGGCCTGGAGCCAATCACGGGATCGGCGCGGTGATCAGCCGCGTCAACCAGCGGCTGTTCTTCCTGCCCGGCGCCCAAGCGTTCATGCTCAACCCGCCGTCGATTCCAGGGCTGGGCTTCCAGGGCGGCTTCGACTTCGAGCTCGAGGACCGCGGCAACGCCGGCATCCCGGCGCTGCTCAATGCGGCGACCTACCAGATCATCTATCCGGCCTACCAGACGAAGAGTCTGGCCAACGTCTACACGACGTTCCGCGACGACAAGCCGACGGTGCTGATCAACGTGAACCGTGCGCAGGCGCTGTCGCTGGGCATCGGGCTGCCCGACTTGTTCAACACGCTGCAGGTCTATCTCGGCTCGGTCTACGTCAACGACTTCGACATGAACGGCAAGGCGTACCGCGTGTACGTGCAGGCCGACACTCCCTACCGCTCGCGGGTCGCCGACCTGCAATCGATCTTCGTCCACTCCAACACGCCGCAGGTCGTCAACGGGGTCAGCGTGGTGCCGCCGCCGATCCCGCTCGGAGCGCTGGTCAACCTCCAGGAGGTCAAAGGACCGGGCGTGATCACCCACTTCAACCTGTACCGCGCGATCGACATCAGCGGCAGCCCGGCGTCCGGTCACGGCACCGGCGAGGCGATCGACACGATGCAGCAGCTCGCCTCCCACCTGCCGCCGGGCTTCGGCTACGAGTGGAGCGGGATCTCGCGCGAGCAGATCGAGAGCGGGGCGCAGGCCGCGCTGATCTTCGGGCTCGGCATCGTGTTCGTGTTCCTGGTGCTGTCGGCGCAGTACGAGTCGTTCGCCGACCCGCTGATCATCCTGTTCGCCGTTCCGCTGGCGCTGCTCGGCGCGATCGGCGGCCTCGCGCTGCGGCACATCACCACCGATGTGTTCGCCCAGGTCGGCTACGTGATGCTCATCGGGCTGGCGTCGAAGAACGCGATCCTGATCGTCGAGTTCGCCAACCAGATGCGCGAACAGGGCGTCGACACCATCACCGCCGTTCGACGGGCGACCGAGACGCGGTTGCGGCCGATCCTCATGACGTCGATCGCGTTCATCCTCGGCGTGACGCCGCTGGTGTTTGCGTCGGGCGCCGGCAGCGCGTCGCGCCACTCGCTCGGCACGGCCGTGTTCGGCGGGATGATCCTTTCGACGATCCTCAACCTGTTCATCACGCCGGTGCTCTACGTGTTCATCGCCGGGCTCGAAGAGCGGCTGGGAATGGGACGCGGTAAGCCTCCGGCGGACGGTTCGCGCGAAGAAAGCGGATCCGGACCGGTCGCCGACCCGCGCGCGGTGCGCGTATAAACGCGCAGTGAGCGGTGCGCCGCTCGCCGGGATTCGCGTCCTCGACCTCACGACGGTCGTCATGGGTCCGTGGGCGACGTACCTGCTCGCCGGTTACGGCGCCGACGTCGTAAAGATCGAACCGCCCGAGGGCGACATCATGCGCTACGCCGGTCCCGCGCGCCATCGCGGGATGGGCCCCCTGTTCATGTTCATGAACCGCGGCAAGCGCAGCGTCGCGCTCGACCTCAAGCGCCCGGCGGCGCATGACGCGCTGCTGCGGCTGTGCGAGACCGCCGACGTGCTCATCACCAACGTGCGGCCGGCCGCGATGTCGCGCTTGGGGCTGGGCTACGACGACGTGCGCGTGCGCAACGAACGGCTGATCTACGCGAGCCTGGTCGGCTACGCGCAGGACGGTCCGTACGCGGCGAAGCCCGCCTATGACGACCTCATCCAGGGGATCTCCGGCCTGGCCGGGACCTTCGAGCGCGTCGGCGGCGACCCGCGTTTCGTGCCCGCGCTCGTCGCCGACCGCATCACCGGGATGAACGCGGCCCACGCGATCCTCGCCGCGCTGTTCGCGCGCGAGCGCGGCGCGGGCGGCCAGCAGATCGAGATCCCGATGTTCGAGACGATGGCCGAGCTGGTGCTCAGCGATCACCTTGGCGGGCACGTGTTCGAGCCCCCGGCCGGCGACTTCGGCTACAACCGTGCGCTGGCGCCGAACCGACGTCCGTTCCGCACGCACGACGGCTATGTCTGCGTGCTGCTCTACACTGAAAAGCAATGGCGCACGTTCTTCGCCGTCGTCGGCGAGGTCGAGCGCTACGAGGCCGATGCCCGGCTCTCCGACGCCGACGCGCGGCGGCTCGACTACGACTTCGCCTACGGTGTGGTCGGCGAGATCATCGCGACCCGCACGTCGGCCGAATGGCTGGCGGCGCTCGACGCCGCCGACATCCCGGTCGCGCCGGTATCGGACGTCGCCGATCTGCTGGTCAACGAGCAGCTCGTCGGCGGCACGTTCTGGCAGCGCGAAGAGCATCCGACCGAAGGCGCCCTGCGAACCGTGCGCCGGCCGACGAAGATGACCGCATCCGCAACGCCGCCGCTGCGCCCGGCCCCGCGTCTCAGCGCGCACACCGACGAACTCCTCCGCGAAGCCGGCCTCAGCCCCGCCGAAATCGCCGCCGCCACCGCCGGCTAGCTTAGCCGGCGAGGCGTCGTGCTGTGGCGTCGCTCGATGTATCGGCAGATGCCGGCGCGTACGCTTCGATCGCGTATTGGGCCAGCATGCGCTGCGCGTTGAAGTGCGAGGCGTTGAAGGCGATGGCGCCGCGCATGACGGCGAGGTAGCGTTCGCGGTCGCGCGCGTAGGCGGGCAGGATCGCGTGCTGCAGCAGGGTGTAGACCGCGTCGGCGGTGCGTTCGTCGTTGCCGCCGGTTTCGGCGTCGATCGACCAGCCGGTGACGCCGTCGAGCGCGCCTTCGATCCACCAGCCGTCCATCACCGATAAGCTCGGGACGCCGTTGACGGCGGCTTTCATCCCGCTCGTGCCGGACGCTTCGTTGGGCGGGCGCGGTGTGTTCAGCCACAGATCGGCGCCGGCGGTGAGCGTAGCGCCCCACGACATGTCGTAGTCCTCGACGTAGACGATGTCGACGCTGCCGGCCAGCGCATGCGCCGCGCCGACGATGTGCTGGATCATCCCCTTGCCGTCCCAGTCGCGCGGATGGGCCTTGCCGCCGAACACGATCTGGATCCCGCCGAACAGCCGCGCGATCGCCGCCAGCCGTTCGGCGTCGCGCAGGATGAGATCGTTGCGCTTATACGCCGTCGCGCGGCGAGCGAGACCGATCGTGAAGCGGTTGGGATCGAGCAGCTTGCCGGTCGCGTGCGCGACGCGCTCGATGAGCGCGTGCTTCGCGATCGCGTGCGCGCCGGCGATCTCCGCCAGCGGGATCCCGATCGCTTGGCGAAGCTGCCAGTTGTCGCGCCGCCACTCCGGCAGACGGCGGTCGAACAGCTCGCCGAACGGCGCCGAGGCCCAGCTGCCCGCGTGGACGCCGTTGGTGATCGCGTGAACGCGCGCGTGCGGGAACATCGCGCGCGACACTTCGCCGTGCCGCAGCGCCACGGCGTTGGTGAAGCGCGACGCGCGCAGCGCCAGGTGCGTCATGTTGAGCACGTCGCCGTCGGCCAGATCGAGTGCCCGCAGCACGGTCACGCAGTCGGCGCCGAGCACGTCCTGCACGAGGTCGAGCCCGAAGCGGTCGTGGCCGGCCGGCACCGGCGTGTGCGTGGTGAAGACGCAGCGCTCGCGAACCCGCGCCAGCTCGTCGAACGACGGCGCGCCGTGCTTGGTCGAGCGCAGCCGCTCGAGCAGCGCGAGCACCAGCAGCGCCGAGTGCCCTTCGTTCATGTGAAACGTCGCGACATGCTCGTGCCCGAGCGCTTCGAGCGCGGCGACCGTGCCGACGCCGAGCAGCGTTTCCTGTTCGAGGCGGTACCGCGCGTCGCCGCCGTAAAGTGCGCGCGTCAAGCTGCGCGCCGCGTCGTCGTTCTCGGGGCGGTCGGTGTCGAGAAAGTAGACCAGGACGCTGTCGCCGTCGACGCCGGTCACGACGTAGCGCCAGATCCCGACCGCCACCGTACGTCCCGAGATCGGGATCGTGACGACTTGCGCGAGCTCTTCGAGCAGGTTTTCCGGACGCCAGTGCTGCGGCTCTTCGTGCTGCAGTCCGTCGGTATCGAGACGTTGACGGAAGTAGCCGTCGCGGTATAGCAGCGTCACCGCCGCCATCGGGTAGCCGGCGTCGGCCGCGGCGCGCACGACGTCACCTGCCAAAACGCCGAGCCCGCCGCTGTACGTCGCGACGTGCGGGGCAACGGCGATCTCCATCGACACATAAGCGACGGCCGGGGACTTCATCCTGTTTCTTTCATCGGCGCGGCCACGCTCTCCGTTGATCCTTTGGCCGCATAGGCGGCGACCCAGGATTTCGTGCTGTAGAGGCGGCCCGCGCGCCGGACGACGCGCAGCCGGCCGCGCTGGGCCGCCTTGTAGAGCCGCTCGGCCCCGCCGAAACTGGCCAGCGGCGCGAGCGCTTCGACCGGCTCGATCGCGTCGCGCAAGCGTTCGAGCCCGCGGGCCAGCGCGATCCCGACCACCCGGGCCAGCGGATCGAAGTCGCCCGCCAGCGCGGCGCGCAGCGCGGCATCGTAACCGCGCCGCGCCCGCGAGTCGAGCGCGATCGGGGGCAACCCGCGCCGGTAAGACAACAGGTTTGCAACGAGCCGAGCGACGCGTCCGTTCCCGGCCGCGAACGGGTGCAGCCTAACCAGCCGCGCGATCGCGCGAGCGAGGGCGAGCGGGGCCGGGTCGTCGGCACCCAGCGCGAGCCGGCCGACATACGTCTCGGTTTCGAACGGGATCAGCCAATGCGGCGGCGGGACGGTCCCGTCGGCGAGCGGCGGCACGGTGCGGGTGCGCCAGGCGCCGGCATCGTCGGCGAGTCCGCGCACGGCGAGCCGGTGCAGCGTGCGCAGGTCGTCGGTGCCGACCGGAGCGCGGCGTGTCCCCTGTTGCGCGGCCCAGGCGGCGGCCTCGGCGTAGCCGCGCACGGTCAGGTACTCGTCGAGCCGGTGCCCGCCCAGCGCGCGGCCCCTGTCGAGCAGCGCGCGGACCTCGGTGAGGTCGAGCCGCGCTCCCGCCAGGCGCGACGAGCTGACGACTTCGTCGAGCCGGATCGCCGCGAAGGTGTCGCGCAGCGCGGCCGCCGGCGGGGCGGCGCGGACGATCGCAGCGAGCGCCTCGATCCGCCCGGCGATTTGTCCAATCGCTTCCATCTGGAGGTAATTGGACGCCGCCCGGTCGCGTTCCGCCGTCGGTGCCGGTTACGATGGGGCCGATGTCCGACTACCTGCAGGCACTGCGCGAGCGCGTTCTTCTCTTCGACGGGGCGATGGGGACGCAGCTCATGGCGCTGCACCTGACCGACGCCGACTTCGGCGGGGCCGCCCATCACGGGTGCAACGAGGCGCTGGTGCTGACCCGGCCGGACGTCATCGAGCAGATCCATCGCGACTACTTCGCGGCCGGTGCCGACGTGGTAGAGACCGACTCGTTCACGGCCTCGCGGCTCAAGCTCGACGAGTACGGGCTAGGCGAGCGGACCCACGAGATCAACCTGGTCGCCGCTCAGCTCGCGCGCCGCGCCGCCGACGCCTTCTCGACGCCCGAGTGGCCGCGGTTCGTGGCCGGTTCTCTCGGCCCGACCGGAATGCTGATCTCGTCCTCCGATCCCGCGCTCTCCAAGATCACGTTCGACGAGCTGGCCGACCTGTACGAGGAACAGTCCGCGGCCCTGATCGAGGGCGGCGTCGATCTGCTGCTGCTCGAGACCAGCCAAGATCTGCTCGAGATGAAGGCTGCGATCGCCGGGATCACGCGCGCGTTCGCCAACGGCGCGCGCCGCGTGCCGATCCAGGCGCAAGCGACGCTCGACGTCACCGGCCGCATGCTGCTCGGCACCGACATCGGCGCGGTCTGCGCGACGCTCGACGCGCTGCCCATCGACGTCATCGGCCTCAACTGTTCGACCGGACCGTCGCACATGCGCGATCCAATCCGCTACCTCTGCGACAACTCGCGCTGCTTCGTGAGCGTCATTCCCAACGCCGGACTCCCGCGTATGGGCCCCAAGGGCGAAACGATCTATCCGGAGACCCCGGCCGAGATGGGCGCCGAGCTGCACGCGTTCGTCACCGACTTCGGCGTCAACGCGATCGGCGGTTGCTGCGGCACGACGCCGGAGCACATTGCAACCTTTCGCGCTTCGCTCGACGCGCTCGCAGCGTCGGGCCATCGGCCGCGTATCCTCGAGCCCAAACCTTTGCAGTACGCGGCGTCGGCGATGACTGCGGTCGCGCTCAAACAGGAAGGGACGGTCCTGCTGATCGGCGAGCGCGTCAACAGCCAAGGCTCGCGCAAGATCAAACGGCTGCTGCTCTCCGACGACTACGACGAGATCACACTGGTCGCGCGCGGTCAAGTCGAGGGCGGGGCGCACCTGCTCGACATCTGCACCGCGCTGACCGAACGCACCGACGAAGACGTGCAGATGGCGACGATCGTCAAGCGCCTGGCCCAATCGGTCGAAGCCCCGCTCGTCATCGACTCGACGGAACCCAAGGTGATCGAAGCGGCGCTCAAGATCTACGCCGGCCGGCCGGTGGTCAACTCGATCCATCTCGAGAACGGACGCACCAAGGTCGACAGCGTCATGCCGATGGTCAAGGAGGCCGGCGCCGCCGTCGTCGCGCTGACAATCGACGAAACGGGGATGGCGAAGACCGCGCAGCGCAAGCTCGAGGTCGCGCGCCGCATCCGCGACATCGTGGTCGACGAGTACGGCATCCCGGCCGGCGCGCTGATCTTCGACGACCTGACGTTCACGCTCGCGACCGGCGACGCCGAGTACATCGACTCCGCCGTCGAGACGATCGAGGGAATCCGGCTGATCAAGCGCGAGCTGCCGGGCGTGCTGACGTCACTGGGGCTCTCGAACGTATCGTTCGGACTGAATCCCGCCGCGCGCCACGCGCTCAACTCGGTGATGCTCCATCACTGTGTCGAGGCCGGCCTCGATATGGCGATCGTCAATCCCGCCGACATCACGCCCTACGCGGAGATCGGGCCCGAGGAACGCGAGCTGTGCGACGATCTCGTGCTCAACCGCCGGCCCGACGCGCTGCAGCGCGTCATCGAGCACTTCGAGGCGAAGGTGCCGACGGCGGCCGCGGGGCAGGCGGTGGTCGACGAGGACGCGGATGCGCCGGTCGAGACGCGCATCCACAACTCGATCTTGCGGCGGCGCAAGGACGGCATCGAGGCGAAGATCGACGAGGCGCTGACGCGGCGCGATCCGGTCGACGTGCTCAACAACGTGCTGCTGCCGGCGATGAAGGAAGTCGGCGACAAGTTCGGCGCGGGCGAGCTGATCCTGCCGTTCGTGCTGCAGTCGGCCGAGGTGATGAAGAAGGCCGTCGCGCACCTCGAGCAGTTCCTCGAACGCAAAGAGGGCGTCAGCAAAGGCGTCGTCGTGCTGGCGACGGTGTTCGGCGACGTGCACGACATCGGCAAGAACCTCGTCGGCACGATCCTGTCGAACAACGGCTACACCGTCCACGACATCGGCAAGCAGGTTCCAGTCAACACGATCCTCGACAAGGCGGTCGAGGTGAACGCCGATGCGATCGGCCTGTCGGCGCTGCTCGTCTCGACGTCGAAGCAGATGCCCACGCTGGTGAAGGAGCAGGTGTCGCGCGGCCTGAGCTATCCGGTGGTGATCGGCGGTGCGGCGATTAACCGCGACTTCGGTCGCCGCGTCGCCTACGCCGCCGAAGAGCGGTTCTTCGATCCCGGCGTGTTCTACGCCAAGGACGCCTTCGAAGGGCTCGACCTCATGGACGTGCTCACCAACGACGACGCGCGCCCGAAGCTGGTCGAGCGCATCCGCGGCGAGGCGGCCGCGCTGCGGCTCAAGGATGCCGGCGCGCTCGCCGCGCCGTCGGCCAACGGGCGGACCGCGCGTTCCGAGGTCGGCGTCGCCGACGTGCCGACCCCGCCGTTCTTCGGCCCGCGCACGCTGGCGCACGTCGCGCCCGCCGAGCTGTGGGACTGTTTCGATCTGCGCAGCCTGTACCGGCTGTCGTGGGGCGGCGCGAACGTCAAGGGTGCCGAGTGGGAGAAGCTCGTCGCCGAGGAGTTCGAACCGCGCCTCCACCGATATCAGCAGATGGCCGAAGGCGAGCCGTTCCTCGACCCGCGCGTCGTGTACGGCTACTTCCCGGCCGCCGGCAGCGGCGACGACGTGATCGTATACGACCCGGCCGATCGCGCTCGGGAGATCGCGCGCTTCACCTTCGCGCGCCAAGCCGGCGGCGAGCACTTGTGCCTGGCCGACTATCTGCGCGAACCCGAAGCCGGCGCCGCGAGCGACGTCATCGCGCTGCAGGTCGTGACGGTCGGATCCGAACCGTCGCGGCGCACCGAAGCGCTGCAGGCGCGCAACGACTACAGCGAGGCGTACTTTTTGCACGGCTTCTCGGTGCAGTCGGCCGAAGCGCTCGCCGAGCGCATGCACCGCCGCATCCGCCAGGAGCTGGGCCTCGCCGACGACCGCGGCAAACGCTACTCGTGGGGCTACGGCGCGTGTCCCGACCTCGCGCAGCACGAGATCGCGTGGCGCCTGCTCGACGCCGAGAATGCGATCGGCACCACGCTCACCAGCGCGTACCAGATCATTCCCGAGCAATCGACGGCCGCCATTGTCATCCACCACCCGCGCGCCGCGTACTTCAACGCCGCCGCGGTCCGGGAATTGGCCGCGGTTTAGCCCATTTTACCCCAAAGCACTTTACGCTTTGGGGTTCCATCCGCTATAATCGAGTTGAGGACATCGATTGATGGCTGCTTGGTCCCTACCCGTATTGGAAATCGCGCCCCCAAAGAATCCCAATGTGTTCAGGGACGTCATTCCGCTGCTCGTGCGGCTTGATGAGGCGTTCGGAACGCGCCCGCTTGCCAAGTTGCTCGACGTAGGTTCCGGAACCGTGAGCAGTTGGAAGAGTCGTCGGCACGCGATTAGCCCAGAATACGCCAAGCGTGTGATCGACCTCCACGATGTGATGGTCCGCGCCTTCCAAGTCTATCAGCCGCGCCCAGCCATGGATTGGCTGGTAGGGAACGATCCGTTTCTCGATCATGCGCGACCGATCGACATCCTCGTGAAACAGGGAGCGGCGCCGCTCATCATGGCTCTGAATGCGTTCGAGGCGCTCGGTTACGCGTGAAGCTCTACCGAGTATTTCCATATGACGCGGGTGCCGCCCCGGACGATCCGGGCGGCGCTCTTTTTGTTCCGCTGCCATCGGGCCGAGGGCGCATCGACAATGCCGACCTCTACGATGTTTTGTATGCTGCCGCCGAACCGCAAGCCGCAATAGCGGAGAGCTTTGGCCAGCTTCCGGTCTGGCGGCCGGAAACGTTCGTACACTCAAGCGGCTCTCCGTATGCCATGGCTTCGCTCGATGCTCCGAACGCGCCGCCTCTCTTCGAACTAAACGACATCGATGCTTTGCGCTCCATTGGAGTCGCTCGACCGACCGACGTCGTAACGCGCGATCGCGAAGTGACACAAGGCTGGGCCCGAACAATCTTCGAGCGGGGCGGCTTCGCCGGCGCTCGCTGGTGGAGTTACTACAACCCGGACTGGCCGATCGTCGGGATCTGGGATCATCCCCGCGTCGCGTGCGTTGCGCCGCCGGACATCCTCACGGCCGACGCCGAACTGGTACGAGACGCCGCCGCAATCATCGTTCGCCAGATCTCTGCCTAGATGCGACGAAGTGAGCTGAGGATCGCGACGCGGAGGCATACGAAGGCGGCGCCCTTTGTTGCAATGCTGGCAGCGACCGTTCTTTTTGCTGCGCTTTCGCAGGCGCCGAGTGCGGCAACGCCGACCGCGACGTCGCGAGCGGAGGCGCTGGTGGCGCTGTGCCGGGTGTGGAATGCCGTGCGGTTCATGCATCCCGGTCTGGCGAGCGAGGCGGATGTGCGTTGGGACGACGCACTGCTTGCGGCGGAGCCGATGGTCGACGCAGATCCGAGCAACCTTCGCGGCGCCGTTGCGGCGATGCTCGCGACGCTGCACGATCCGCTGACGACCGTAGACGCCGACCGGAAAGACGGTCCGTCGGGTCTACCGACGTCTGAAGATCGGGACGGCGTTCGCGTCGTTCGCGTCCCTGGTTATCCTACGAGCACGAACGCGGATGCGTATCGCAAGGCACTGTCAGCCGGGCTTACCGTCCCAGTGGCGGATCGCGCGCTGGTCGTCGACCTGCGTGCTGATGCGTTAGCGTCGTTCGCCCAGCTGGCGCAAGTGTGGCAGCTCTGGAGCCAAACGGACTTCGTCGCGCATGTTGCGGACGGCGCGGTGCAGATTCCTGTGACGGCGCAGCGCTACTTGCTGGGCTTCCCGGAAGAGGGCGGCGCGCCGAACGGCGACTACCGCGAAGGCCGCGAGACCACCGGATCGGTTCCCCCGATCGCCACTGCCCCCGGCGCGCGCGCCGTGCCCGTCGCGTTCGTCACCGGCGCGACCGGTGTCGTTCCGATCGAAGCGGTCGCGCTCGAGCAAGCCGGTCGCGCGGCGATTTTCTCGGCCGACGGTTCGACCGGCATTCTGCCGGGCGACGTCGAGGTGATCGACGGCGGCGCGGGACTGAAGGTCGCGATGCGCACCACGGCGCTGCTCGACAGGCCGGCGATCCGCAGCGGCGACTTCGAGGCCGCGCTGGCCTGGGCAGGCAAATCGCAGCTCGCGCGATTCGCGCCGGACGGCGCCGCAGCGGCGTCGTCATCGCCGGACGGCGGTCCGCCGATCTCGCAACGCTACGCCGGTAAGACGCTGCCGGACGAACCGCATCGCGTGTTGGCGGCCTTTCGCATGTGGGGCGCGATCGCGTACCTCTTCCCGTACTTCGGCCTGATGCACGACGACTGGGACGCCGCGCTGCGCGGTGCGCTCGCGGACGAGAAGAGTGTGAAGATGCCGCTCGAGTACGAGCTCGCGCTGTCGAAGATGTACGCGCACATCCACGACTCGCACGGCTACATCTCCGCGCCCGCGCTGACGGCGGCATACGGCGGGACACCGCCGTTTCTGGCTCGTGAGGTCGAAGGACACCCGACGATCGTGCGCGTCGATCCGGTCGCCGCGAAGCGTGACGGGTTCGCGGTCGGCGACGTCATCGAAGCGGTCGACGGCGAGAGCGTAGCGGCACGCACGGCTCGGCTGCGGCAGTACTTGCCCGTTTCGACCGAACAGTCGTTTCGCGAGCTGTTCTTGACGGGGACGGAGCGCGTCGCGCTGCTGGCGGGTCCGATCGGAAGCTCGGTCACGCTGCGCGTGCGAAGTGTCGGCGGCCGGCTGCACGACGTGCGAACGACGCGCGCGCCGGCGTCGCGGCAGCTTCGTCTCCGCACGCGCCCGGTCATCGAGCTGCTGCCCGGAAACATCGGTTATGCGGACCTCGCGCGGCTGACCGTGCCGCAAGTTGCGCGGGCGCTGGCCCTGTTCGCGCACACCCGCGCGATCGTCTTCGATCTGCGCGGCTACCCACACGGCACGGCGTGGGCGATCGCGCCGCACTTCATCGGCGCACCGAAGCGTCTGGCGCTCTTCCGCACGCCGGTTCGCCGTGAGCCGCTCGGTCTGGTATCGGGCCAGGGCGAAGAAGACGAATACGTGGCCGAGACGCGCGATTTCTATCAGGACATGCGGCCTGAAGGACCGCGCCTCCGCCGACCGGTCGTCGCCGTCATCGACGCACGCGCGATCAGCCAGTCCGAGCATACCGGCCTCTTCTTGGCGGAGGCGGCGCACGCGCGTTTCGTCGGCGAGCCGACGACCGGAGCGAACGGCGACGTGACGAGGTTTTTCCTGCCGGGCGGCGTTTCGGCGAGCTTCACCGGTCAAGCGGTCCTGCACGCAAACGGAGCCCAATTGCAGCGCGTCGGGCTGATCCCCGACGTCCGCGCCGCGCAAACGCTGCGCGGCGTGCGCGCCGGTGAGGACGAACTGCTCTCGGCCGGTTTGCGCGAGACGCTGCGGATGGCCGGCACCGGCGCTGGGGCAATGCGCAGCGCCCTCGCCGTCGAGCGAGGTGTCGAGCGCGCCGATGCGCTTGCGCAGTTGCGCCCACCGCCCCCACCGCCGCCCGTGCCGGCCGATGCGATGCCGTTACCCGACGCTTTCAAGCCGAACGGCGCCGGCTATGACGGCGGTCACGACGCCTCGGTGCGGCACACGGCCGGTCGAACGATCGTGTTGCGCTCGACCTCGGATACGACGGCCGCCTTCGGCACGCTGGCCGAAACGATTCCGATCGACGCTTACCGCGGCAAACGCGTGCGCGTCAGCGGCTATCTGCGCAGCTCGGACGCCACGTCCGCTTCGTTTTGGTTGCGTGTCGACGGTCCGGTCGGCATGCAGGCATTCGATAACATGGCCGGCCGCGCGTTGACCGGGACGAAGGACTGGACGCCGTTCGCGATCGTGCTCGACGTGCCGGCCGACGCGCACGCGTTGATCGGGGGACTGCTGCTGCAAGGTCACGGCACGGTGTGGGCTGACGACCTGCGCATCGACGTGGTCGACTCGCGCGTCCCGAGCACCACGATGACGTGACTCGGCGGCCCGGAGACGATACTCGACGGTCTGCCGCTCCCTCGGTCGCCGGCCGGGCTCGGCTTCACCTCCGAGGCGCCACGACCGGGCTGTTCGTCTCCGCCCGCAGGGCGCTTCCGTTGCGCGGGCGTACACAGGGCCGACTCGCTCCCGCCTAGGAGTCGTGGCCATGCGTCTGTCCCCGATCTCGCGCGCCGTCGTCGCCACCGCACTGGCGGTGCTCCTGACCGCCTGCACCAACTCGACGTCGACCACGTCGGCGACCGGCGGCGGCTCGGCCGGGCCGGCCGCTGCCGGAGCGCAGACGATCAAGATCGGCGTCGACCTGCCGGTCAGCGGCGCCGACGCCTCGATCGGAATACCGACCCAGAACGGTGCCGTGCTGGCGGTCGAGGAGGCCAACCAGAACGGGTTCGCCGGCGGTAAGTTCAAGCTCGACACGTCGCTGCTCGACGACGCCGTGCAAGGAAAGCACGACCCGGCGGCCGGCGCCCAGAACGTGAAGACGTTCATCGCCGACTCCTCGGTGCTGGCGATGGTCGGTCCGTTCAACTCCAACGTGGCCAAGTCGGAGATCCCGCTCACCAACGACGCGGGCTTGGTGCAGATCGCGCCTTCGACCACCAACGACGGCCTCACCAACGGCGACGACGCGAAGAAGCTGCGCACGGCGCACCCCGACGTAAACACGTTCTTCCGGGTCTGCACGCGCGACTCGCGGCAGGGCTCGGCGCTCGCGCAGATCGCGTGGCAGAAGCTCAGCTACAAGAAGGCCTTCATCATCGACGACAACGAGACGTACGGCAAAGGCTTGGCCGACGTCTTCGAGACGTCGTTCAAGCAGCTGGGCGGGACGGTGCTCGGCCACGAGCACACGACGGCGAACCAGCAAGACTTCAAAGCGCTGCTCACCAAGGCCGCCTCGCTGCACCCCGACGTCGTGTTCTACGGCGGCACCACTTCGACCGGCGGCGGGCTGGTGCGCAAGCAAATGGCCGACGCGGGTCTGGGCAAGACGCCGTATCTGGGCGGCGACGGCATCTCCGACGACGAGTTCGAGAAGGTCGCCGGCGACTCGGCCAACGGCTCGTACATGACGGTCGCGGCGCCCGACGCCGCCAAGCTAGCCTCGGCCAAGGCGTTCATCGCGGCGTACAACGCGCGGTTCAAGAGCGATGTCGGACCGTACTCGGCCAACGCTTATACGGCGGCCAAGATCGAGATCGCGGCGATCGCGAAAGCGATCGACGACGCCGGCGGCAAGATGCCGACGCGGGCCGACGTGCTCAAGTACGTCGCGGCGACCAAAGACTTCGACTCTCCGATCGGCAAGGTGGGCTTCGACGCCAACGGTGACACGACGTCGCCGATCCTCACCCTACTCCAAGTCACCGGCGGCAAGAAGGTCACGGTCGAAGTCATCACACTGAAGTCTTGACCCTCTTCGTCCAGCAGCTCATCAACGGGCTGTCGCTTGGCGGGATCTACGCGCTGATCGCCCTCGGCTACACGATGGTCTACGGGATCATCGAGCTGATCAACTTCGCCCACGGCGACGTCTACACGCTGGGAACCTTCTTCTCGCTGGCGATTCTCACGCTGCTCGGCGTCACCGGCATCGTGAGCGGGCCGATGCTGATCGTCGTCGTAGCGGTCGCGATTCTGGGCGCGATGCTGTTGTGCGGGCTGACCGGGGTGGCGATCGAACGGCTGGCCTACCGCCGGCTGCGCAATGCGCCCAAGCTCGCGCCGCTGATCACGGCGATCGGGATGTCGTTCATCCTCGAGAACATCATGCAGTACTGGAAGGGGCCGTCGCCCGTCGCCTTTCCGCAGGTGATCCCGAACCCGGACTTCGCGATCGGCGCCGTGACGATCGAGGCCAAGCAAGTGATGGTGATCCTGCTGGCGATCGTGCTGATGATCGTGCTGCAGACCTTCGTGCGTCACAGCCGGCTGGGCAAGGCGATGCGCGCGACGGCTCAGGACAAGGACGCCGCGCAGCTGATGGGGATCGACATCAACACGACGATCGCGCTGACGTTCCTGATCGGCTCGGCGCTGGCCGGCGCTGCCGGCTTCGTCTCGGGCGTGTACTACGGCTCGACTTGGTTTCTCAACGGCTTCGCGGCAGGCCTCAAGGCGTTCACCGCCGCGGTCCTGGGCGGGATCGGCAACATCGCCGGCGCGATGCTGGGCGGTTTTCTGATCGGTTTGATCGAGGCGCTGACGACGCAGTTCATCGGCGACCAGTGGTCCAACGTGCTCGTGTTCTCGGTCCTGGTGCTGGTGCTGATCTTCCGGCCGACCGGGCTGCTCGGCGAGTCGCTGCCCAACAAGGTCTGACGTGAGCGCGCGCATGCGTCCGGCTGCACTCGGCTCCGATCTCTTCCGCACCACGCGCGGGCGCACCGTGCTCGCGTTCGCCGCCGCGATCGCCCTGCCGTTCATCGGCCACAACGGCGGCTTCACCAACTTTCTGGCCGACGCGGGCGCCTTCGTGCTGCTCGCACTGGGGCTGAACATCGTGGTCGGCTTCGCCGGCTTGCTCGACCTCGGCTACGCGGCGTTCTTCGCGATCGGCTCGTATGCGTTCGCGATGCTGGCCTCGCCGCAGTTCGGGATCCACGTCTCCCGTTCTGGCTGCTGCTGTTCGTCGCGTCGGGGATCGCGGCGGTGTTCGGCATCCTGCTGGGCGCGCCGACCCTGCGGCTGCGCGGCGACTATCTGGCGATCGTCACGCTCGGCTTCGGCGAGATCGTCCCGCAGACGTTTCTCAACCTGAGCCAGTGGACCGGCGGCCCCAACGGGATCGGCTCGCTCGACCAGCCGGCGATCGGCTCGTACAAGTTCGGCTTCGACGCGCTGCCGTATTACTTCATGGTGCTCGGACTCATCGCGTTCGGCGTGTGGGTGGCGAACAATTTGCGCAACAGCCGGCTCGGCCGCGCGTGGATGGCGATCCGCGAAGACGAGCTCGCGGCGGCGCACATGGGGATCAACACGACGACCACCAAGCTGGCAGCGTTCGCGATGGGCGCCTCGTTCAGCGGCTTGGCAGGCTGCGCGCTCGCCTCGAAACTGCAGCTCGTCTCGCCGGATCAGTTCGGCTTCAACGTCAGCGTCTACATCCTCGCGATGCTGGTGCTCGGCGGGATGGGAAACATCCCCGGCGTGATCGTCGGCAGCCTGATCCTGTCGGCGCTCGACCGGCTGATCTTGCCGCAAGGGACGAACTTCTTGCACGGGCTCGGGATCAACCTCGACCTGACCGGCTCGCGCTTTCTTGATCTACGGCGTGATCCTGGTGATGATGATGCTGTTCCGGCCCGAAGGGCTGATCCCGAGCCGCCAGCGCAAGGCCGAGCTGCACGCCGGCGAAGCCGACGCCGGCGTCGCGGCGCAGGAACAAGCGCTCTACACCGAGGCGGTGCACTGACGTGGCGCTGCTGACGCTCGAGCGCGTGACCCAGCGGTTCGGCGGTCTCGTCGCCGTCGACGCGCTCGATTTCGCGATCGAGGCCGGCTCGATCGTCGCGATGATCGGACCCAACGGTGCCGGCAAGTCGACGGCCTTCAACTTGATCACCGGGATCTACAAGCCGACGTCGGGACGGGTCCTGTTCGACGGCACCGACATCACCGGCATGGCGACCAGCCGCATCGCGGCGCTCGGCATCGCGCGCACGTTCCAGAACATCCGGCTGTTCGCGTTCATGTCGGCGGTCGAGAACGTGACGACCGGCGAGCACGCACGGCTGCGCGCCAATCTGGTCGACTCGCTGCTGCACACGCCGCGCCAGCGCGGCGAGGAACGGACTGCCCAGCGCGCGCGCTCGAGCTGCTGCGCTTCGTCGGGCTCGAGGCACACTCGCGACACGTACGCGCGCAACCTCGCCTACGGCCTGCAGCGGCGGCTCGAGATCGCGCGCGCGCTGGCCTCGGAGCCCAAGCTGCTGCTGCTCGACGAGCCGGCGGCCGGGATGAACCCCAGCGAGAAGCAGGACCTCGTCGAGCTGATCCGGCGCATCCGCGACCGCGGCGTCACAGTGTTCTTGATCGAGCACGACATGGGGCTGGTCATGCAGCTCAGCGAGCGGATCACGGTGCTCGACCACGGCGAGAAGATCGCCGAAGGTCTGCCCGCCGACGTGCGCAACGACCCGCGCGTGATCGAAGCCTACCTCGGAGCGTCGGCCTGACATGCCGCTGCTCGAGGTGACGAATCTGGTCGCGCGGTACGGCCGCATCACCGCGCTGTCGGACGTGTCGTTGGCGGTCGACGAAGGCGAGGTCGTTACGCTGATCGGCGCCAACGGCGCCGGCAAGACGACGACGCTGCGCGCGATCAGCGGTTTGGTGCGGCCGGCCAGCGGGACGATCCGGTTCGACGGGCGCGACATCACCCGGCTCGCGCCCAGCGAGATCGTGCGCGCCGGGATCAGCCACTCGCCCGAAGGCCGGCGCGTGTTTCCGCGGATGACCGTGCGCGAGAACCTCGAGCTCGGCGCCTACACGCGGCGCTCCAAAAGCGAGATCGCGGCCGACGGCGAGCGCGTGCTGACGATCTTCCCGCGGCTGCGCGAGCGCTACGCGCAGAAGGCCGGAACGATGTCGGGGGGTGAGCAGCAGATGCTGGCGATGGCGCGCGCGCTCATGTCGCGGCCGCGGCTGCTGCTGCTCGACGAACCGTCGCTCGGCCTTTCGCCGATCCTCGTCCAGACGATCTTCGAGGTGATCCGCGACATCAGCGCGCGCGGCACGACGATCCTGCTCATCGAGCAGAATGCTCGGCAGGCGCTCGCCGTCGCGGCGCGCGGTTACGTGCTCGAGGTCGGCCGGATCGCGCATCAGGGCGCGGCCGCCGACTTGGCCGCGAGCGAAGCGGTGCGAGCGGCCTACCTCGGCGGCGCCGCTTGAACTGAGGCTTTTCGGCCGCTTGGGCGAAGGTAGAGCCGTGCAGAATTCGTTCGTTACGCAGTCGCTGCTGGCGCTGCTCGTCGCCGCGTTCGTGGTGTTCCGGTTCGCCGTCCGGGAACTCAAGCCGCGAGTGATCAAGGGCGGTGCGTCGCTGTGGGCTCGTCCGGTGATCCTCATTGTGGTGGGCGCCTGGATGATCTGGACGACGGTGACCGTCGATCCGGCCGGAAGCGACCAGCTCGCCGCGGCGCTCGTCGCCGGCGCCGTACTCGGCGCGATCACCGGCTTCCTGATCGTTCGCTACACGACGTTCGCGCCGGCGAGCGTCCCGAACGCGATCGTCGCGAGCGGATCGCGGGTGACGTTCGCGATCTGGGTGGGCGCCTTGGTGGTCCGCGTTTTGGCACGCTTCGCCGTGCCGCATGGCGCCGATCCGCGCACGCAGCTGCCGATGAACACCGGTACGGTCGCGCTGGTCGTCGTCGCCTTCATCGTGATCGCGGTCGCCTTCCAGCGCGCGATCAACCGGTACGGACGCGGTAGCGGCGGCGCGGCAGTCGCCGTCACGCGCTGAGCGCCGTCGCACCTTCGCGCGTCGTCCCATAGGTTTCCATCGTGCAATACGTCTATTCGATGTACCGCGTCGGCAAGATGGTGCCGCCGAAGCGCCAGATCCTCAAGGACATCTCGCTGAGCTTCCTGCCCGGCGCCAAGATCGGCATCCTCGGCCTCAACGGCGCCGGCAAATCGACGGTGCTGCGCATCATGGCCGGCGTCGACACCGACATCGAAGGCGACGCGCAAGCGATGCCCAACCTCACCATCGGCTATCTCGAGCAAGAGCCGAAGCTCGACCCCGACCGCACCGTGCGCGAGGCGGTCGAGGAAGGGCTGAGCGAGCAGAACGCGGCGCGCAAGCGGCTCGACGAGATCTACGCCGCATACGGCGAGCCCGACGCCGACTTCGACGCGCTCGCGAACGAGCAGGCCGCGCTCGAAGCCGTGCTGTTCGCGCAGGGCGGCGACGACGTCGAGCAGCAGCTCGAGATCGCCGCCGACGCGCTGCGCCTGCCGCCGTGGGACGCGAAGATCGGCCCGCTGTCCGGCGGCGAGAAGCGCCGCATCGCGCTCTGCCGGCTGCTGCTGTCCAAGCCCGACATGCTGCTGCTCGACGAGCCGACGAACCACCTCGACGCCGAGAGCGTCGAGTGGCTGGAGCACTACCTGCAGCGCTTCCCCGGCACGGTGGTCGCGGTGACGCACGACCGTTACTTCCTCGACAACGCGGCCCAGTGGATCCTCGAGCTCGACCGCGGCCGCGGGATTCCGTGGAAGGGCAACTACAGCTCGTGGCTCGACCAGAAGCAGGAGCGGCTGGCGCAAGAAGAAGCGTCGGAATCCGCGCGCCGCAAGGCGCTCAAACGCGAGCTCGAGTGGGTGCGTTCCGGCACCAAGGCGCAGCAGGCGAAGAGCAAGAGCCGGCTCGCGCGTTTCGAGGAACTGTCGACCTACGAGTACCAGAAGCGCAACGAGACGCAAGAGATCTTCATCCCGGTCGCCGACCGGCTCGGCGACCGGGTGATCGAGTTCGAGAACGTGCGCAAAGGCTATGGCGACCGGCTGCTGATGGACGACGCCACGTTCCGCATCCCGCCCGGTGCCATCGTCGGGATCATCGGTCCGAACGGCGCGGGCAAATCGACGCTGTTCCGGATGATCGCCGGCATGGAACAGCCGGACGGCGGCGCGATCGCGCTCGGCCCGACGGTGAAGCTCGCGGTCGTCGACCAGAGCCGCGAGTCGCTCGACGACACCAAGACCGTGTTCGAGGACATCACGGGCGGCCGCGACGTGCTCACGATCGGCCGGTTCGAGATGCCGTCACGCGCGTATCTGGGCCGGTTCAACTTCAAAGGCGCCGACCAGCAGAAGAATGTCGGCACGCTGTCCGGCGGCGAGCGCGGCCGGCTGCACCTGGCCAAGACCCTGCTCGAAGGCGGCAACGTGCTGCTGCTCGACGAGCCGTCCAACGATCTCGACGTCGAGACGCTGCGCGCGCTCGAGGACGCGCTGGGCGAGTTCGCCGGCACGGTGCTGGTGATCAGCCACGACCGCTGGTTTCTCGACCGCATCGCGACCCACATCATCGCCTTCGAAGGCGACTCGCGCGTCCGTTTCTTCGAGGGCAACTACCACGAGTACGAGGCCGACAAGGTCGCCCGCCTCGGCGAAGAAGCGGCCCGCCCGCACCGCCTGCGCTACCGGCCGCTGACGCTGCCATAGCCGCGGGGCTTAGGGATCGCGCTGCGAGGGCTACGCGCCGGCGAAACCCTAGAGCGGCACGCTGATGAAGACGTGCACGCCGTTCTGGTAGCCCCAGTACCCCCAAGCGTTGTTGTAGTAGTAGACCGGGCGCCCGTGCCAGTAGCGATAATGGTGCGGCGCCCGCTGCCAGCCGACGTAGCGGTAGTCACGGTGAGCGTAGTAGTGGGGGTCGCGCGCGTAGTAGCCGTGGTGGCGGTCGTATTGTTGCGCGAAGGCCGGGACCGCCGAGCCCAGCACCGCGAGGATGAAGACAAAGGAGAGGAAGCGTTTCATGCTATCCGCGTACCCGCTTCGTGGCGAGGCGAGCCGCCTTCTCAGCGATCTCTCACGTGCGCGAGGCGGCGCCATTCTCCGTCCGTATCCTTCGCCGCGCGGTTTGCGCCCGGCGAGCGCGCCCTCGTCGTGGTCGATGGGCGGCGAAAGTTCTGTCACTCCCTTCGCAACCAGATGCAAGCATCGTCACGCCCTTCCTCGGGCAAGGTATTGCTGCGCTGCACACCGAGAACGCCCGTTTACGGAGCCGCCTCGCGCGTCTTTAAAAGCGGTCGCTTCGCTTCGTGAACGCCCGCACGTGGAGGGTCTGCCGTGACTCTCAACGGGCGTTGAGACCGTCCTCTTCGGGGACGCGCAAGCGCACCAGGGCCATCCGTCGCCCGTAGCCTTGACCGCGCGATCGATAGCGGGTCAGTGCCCACTCGTCGTGATCGATCGGCGGCGGCAACGTCGTCACGCCGTGTGCCGTCAAGTACGTGCTGATCGTCGCGCCGAGCGCGTCGGCCGTTCGATCCGGTTTGTCGGCCTTTGCCGTCACGCCCGGGAACTCGTCGGTCCAACCGGTGAACTCGAGGCGGGTCCCCGGCGGACTCGCGCGCACGAAGACGTCGTATCGCTGTTCGATCTCTCTCTCCATCACCTTCACTCCACATCCGGCGCCCACAAGCGCCGCTCTCGGGCGCCGACAAAGCGATGCGCGCATGCGTCGGCACGCGCAGGGATCAGCTAATGCGGCGAGCGCGGCGGTGCTCGGCCGTATGCGGGCGCGAGCACGAACAGCTCGAGCGGCCGTGGCGATTGACCACGGGCGACGATTGCGAGCGGGGAGAGCGAATCCCACGCCAGGACGAGGCGACGGAGCAGCTCGATCACGTCGACGATGCTGCGCGCCACCCAATCGAGCAGGCGGACGAGCATCACCACGACGAGCACGCAGATCGCGGTATGGAGCGCGGTGCTTGCGAGCAGCGGACCACCCAGCCAGACGGTTCCCCCGAGCGCGTGGTGCGCGACAGCGAGCTGCTCCAGCGTTTCGGCGCAGAACAGGGTGGCGGTTTGAAGCACGAACGTGAGCGGCAGAAGCCGCAGCGCAGTCGGCAGCGGTACCGCTGCGCGCGAGTCGCGAAGCCAAGCCGACATGCGGCCGACGCGCGAGCGCGGCAGCGTTCGGCGGACCACGCCGAATAAAAACAGTGCCGCGAAGACGAGGGCGGCGGCAAGCGCGGGCAAGACGTCGGCGTTGCTGTGGTCGGTGAAACGGCCCGACCCGAACGCGCCGCGGTTCGACAGTCCCTCGACAAGCGCATCGGCAAGAGCCGCGGCGGTAAAAGCCGCCGTCAGGCAGAACAGCAGACGTGCGGCGCCGGCACGCATGCCCCTCGTTTCCTTCCGCGAGGCCGCATTCCCTCGGCCGGCTATCGGCTCGTCACACGCCCACCGATCCGTCGATGAACGGCCGCAGCTGACCGACGAACTCGTCGGTGTTCCGGATGACACGAGGTCGTGCCCACCCTCCTCAACGGCGCGCGACGTCGGCGATCAGCGCCGGCGGTTTCCGCCCGCGTGAAGCGCGGCAGCTTGACCTTGCGATCCCGCAGCGCCTCGAGCGCGTTGTCCATCATGATCTCGCGATTGGTCCGGGCGTAGTCCTGCGCCCAGCCGACGGCAGAGAAAGCCGGTTCGAGTCCGGATAAGGACTCCAGCCTGGCCTGCTGCACCGGCTCCCGTGCAAGCTGCCGAGCAAATTCTGGTGGCCGGGAAAGAGCGTCGCATGGACAACACGCACGTCACCAAGGAGACGACCGTCGAAAAGCGGAGCGTCGTCGAGGAACCGACGGTTGTCGAGAAGCGTACCGTCGTCGAGGAAACGAAACCCGAACCGCGCCACGGCGAGACGGTCACCATCGAGACCCATACCGACGGGTAGCCTCGAACGTTCGACCGATCGAGAAGCACGTGGGGAGCGGATATCCGCTCCCCACGCGCGTTCGCTCGCTGCGGACCGGCCGCGGCCTCACCCAGCGTGAGCTGGCCGAGCGCGTCCGTGTCAGCCGGCCGTCGATCGCCAATGTCGAGGCACGAAGCCAGAACGTCGGCCTGCGACAGCTGTGCGCGCTGGCAGGCGCATTGGGAGTCGTGGTCGGCGACCTCGCCGCAGAGGTTCGAGGCGGTGCGGGCGAATGAATCCTGCATGCAGGCCGCACCGTCGCTGAGGAACCGCTTCGAGCAGGACGGCTTTCTGGTGATCCCGGAGTTCAAGCCGGCGGAAGAGATCGCCGCATTGCGCGCGCGCGCGGCGGCGATCGTCGACGCGTTCGATCCGGCCGAGTCGACCGCGGTCTTCACCACCAAGGACGAGTCGAAGACGAAGTCCGATGAATACTTCCTCACTTCGGGCGACAAGATTCGCTGCTTCTTCGAAGAGGAGGCGTTCGACGAGGCAGGCCGGTTGCGCCAGCCCAAGGATCTCTCGATCAACAAGATCGGGCACGCGATGCACGATCTCGACCCGGTGTTCGACCGCTTCTCGCACGACCCGCGGCTGCAGGGTCTCGCGCGCGAGCTCGGCATCGCCGAGCCGCGCGTGTACCAAAGCATGTATATCTTCAAACAGCCTCGCATCGGGGGCGAAGTGCGCTGGCATCAGGACGCCACGTACTTCGCGACTCAACCGATCACCGTGACGACGCTGTGGTTCGCGCTCGAGCGCGCCGACCGCACCAACGGTTGTCTGTGGATCGAACGCGGCGGACACCGGACGCCGCTGCGGGAGCGTTTCGTCGTCGAAGGCGGCGCCGGCCGGCTCGAGCAGCTCGACGCCACGCCGTGGCCGTCGAGCGATCGTGCCGAGCCGGTCGAAGTCGAGGCCGGCACGCTGGTCGTGCTGCACGGAACGCTGCCGCACTATAGCGCGCCGAACCGCTCGGACGCTTCCCGTCATGCGTACACGCTGCATTTCGTCGACGCTCGGGCGCGCTACGAGACGACCAACTGGCTGCAGCGCGGCGAAGCGTTTCCTGCGCGCGGTTTCATGGAAGGCTAGCGCTAACCGGGTGAACGGCGTGCCGGATCGCTCGACCTTCACGCTGAAAAGTGGCGGCATCGATCTCGTCGTGGACCGCGTGCTTCCCGTCGGGTCGCCGCGCGCGGCGGTCATCATCGCGCATGGGATGGCCGAGCACGCGCTGCGCTATCGCCGTTTCGCAAGTGATCTCGCCGAACGCGGCTATGCCGTGTATGCTCCTGACTTGCGCGGCCACGGGCGGACGGCGGGCGACGACAAGAACCTGGGTTGGGGCGGTGATGACGGTTGGAACGGGATGGTGGACGACGTGCGACGGCTCGCCCAGCACGTTCGTACCGAACTGCCCGGTACTCCGCTCATCGTGTTCGGGCACAGCATGGGCTCGGTGCTCGCCCAACGATTCGCGCAGCTGTATGGCGGCGACCTCGCCGGCCTGATCCTGTCCGGAAGCTTCGGTTCGGCGCCGAACATCGGCGCGGGAATCGCGGCCGCGCAGGCCGTGCGGCTGGTTCGCGGCGACCGTTCACCGTCGCCGCTGCAGCGTTCCATGTTCGCCGGCTTCAACAAGCCGTTTCCGCGGCGCACCGGTTTCGAGTGGCTCAGCCGCGACGATGATGAGGTGCGCAAGTACGCGGACGATCCGCGCTGCGGCTTCGCCTTCTCGAACCGGCTGATGCTGGACATGCTGCGCGGCTACGTCGAGACCTGGAAGCCTGCGAACGAACGCAGGATCCCAGCCGCCCTGCCAGTGCTGCTCTTTTCGGGAGAGCTCGATCCGGTCGGGCGTCAGACCCGGTCGGTCGCCGCGCTGGGCAATCGGTATCGTGCATTGGGTCTCACCGACGTGGAAACCGTCTTCTATCCCGGCGCGCGCCACGAAATGCTCAACGAAACGAACCGCGACGAGGTCGTGCGCGACACGCTTGTCTGGCTCGATGCTCGGCTCCAAGCGCGCTAGATCGCAGGCGATTGCTCGCCTGCTCCGATGCACCGGTAGGTTTTTTGGGTAGAGACCTTTGCCCCACCCTCGAATCGGGTGTCCGCGACAAGACGTCTTCGGGGTGGGTTCGCAAGGAGGTCCGCGGTGCAACCGTCCGTCTACGTGCTCGAGCCCCAGGCACTGTTCGTCCCCGAGCTGATGCGGGCGGTCGCCGGCGCCGGCGGCCGCGTCGTCCGGTCCGCCGATCTGCTCGACGTGATGGAGGTGTCGTCGCTGCGCGTCGACTACGCGCTGCTCGATCTCGACTATTCGATGTATCGCGTCGACGAAGGGCTGGCGCTCTTCCGCCACGTCGCGCCGCGCGTTCGGGTGATGGTGCTGACCGACGAATGCGACGGTGAACGGCTCAAGGAGATGCGCCGCGCCGGCGCCTGGGCCGTGCTGCCCAAGACGCTCTCGGACGACGACTTGCTGGTCGAGCTATGGGAGATCTTCGAAGCCGACGCGCTGCGCGATCGGCCTACCGGTACCGGCCGCCACTAGTCCACGAAGATGTCGGTCTGCAGCGGCGTCGCCGGGTCGACGGCGTACGCGCCGAAGTCCGTGACGCCGCGCGCGCGCAGGACGTCTTCGTCGATGTAGGTGTTGCCGGTCGTCGTGCGCGCGTCCGCCGTCAGGATCGCGTACGCCGCGTCGGCCACGATCGCCGGCGTGCGTGAGGCGCGCATCACCGCGTCGCCGCCGAGCAGGTTCTGCACCGCCGCCGTCGCGATGACGGTCCTTGGCCACAGCGAATTGGCGGCGATCCCGCGGTCCCGGAACTCGGCCGCGAAGGCGAGCGTGAGGATCGACATCCCGTACTTCTTGAACGTGTAGGCGGGCGCGGCGCCGACCCACTTCGACGCCAGCGCGACCGGAGGCGAGAGGGTGAGGATGTGCGGATTGGATCCGCGCTCGAGATGCGGCAGCGCGGCGCGCGTCACGAGGTACACGGCGCGCGGTCCGATCGCGGTCATCAGGTCGAACGCTTTGGCGTCGACCTTCGCGGTACCGCCGAGCCGGATCGCGCTGGCGTTGTTGACGACGATGTCGATACCGCCAAACCGATCGGCGCCGGCCGCGACGGCGCGCACGACGTCGTCCTCGGAGCGCACGTCGCATTGGACCGCCAGCGCGTGACCGCCGGCCGCCTCGATCTCGGCCGCCGCGGTGTGAATCGTGCCCGGCAGCTTCGGATGCGGTTCGACGGTCTTCGCCGCGACGACGATGTTGGCGCCGTCGCGCGCGGCGCGCAACGCGATCGCCAGGCCGATTCCCCGGCTGGCGCCGGTGACGAACAGCGTCTTGCCGGCCAGATCGTTCAAACGCGCCCCGCGCGCGAAGAACGCGCTCATCGCCGTTCGCGCCTCGTCGGACGCCAGCCGCTCGGTAAAAGCCGTGCCCTCGCGCGCCATCGCGGCGAGCAGCGCTTCACGATCGTACTGCAGCAGGCGCTTCGTCTCGCGTACGGCTTGGCGCGGCTTGGCCGCGATCGCTCGCGCCGCGGCTTCCGCCGTCGCGTCGAGCTCGGCGTCGGCGACGACCTCCGTCACCAGGCCGTCGGCAAATGCCGCTTGCGCGTCGATCGGGCGGCCCAAGAAAAGCGCGGCGGCCGCGCGCGCGCGACCGATGCGGCGCGGCAGCAAGACGCTGCTGGCAGCTTCGGGGACGATGCCGAGATCGACGAACGGAAGCGTGAACGCCGCCGTCGGCGCCGCATAGACGAGGTCGCAGTGCAGCAGCATCGTCGTGCCGATGCCGACCGCCGGGCCACGAACCGCGGCCACGATCGGCACGTCGGTGCGCACCAAGCCGTGCAGAAACCGGATGACCGGCGCGTCGTCGCCGTGCGGCGGCCGATCGAGGAAATCACGCAGGTCGTTGCCGGCGGTGAAGGCGTCGCCGCGCGCGGTCATCAACAGCGCGCCGACGCCGTCCGCCTCGGCCGAGACGACCGCGTCGGCGAGCGCCGCGTACATCGCGACGGTCAGCGCGTTCTTCTTGTCGGGCCGGTCGAGAATGACGTGACGAACGCCGCCGCGGTCTTCAACCGAGATGCCCACCGAGATCATCCCGGGCACTCCTGGGGCGACCGGGCGGTTCCTGCCGTCAAGCCGCGCTCACGCCGTCACCGGGCGAGCAGCGCCGCGACGATGAGTGCCGGCGGCGTCACCAGCAGGCCGACCGCCGCGAACCGCCGCGGGGCGATGTCGACGCCGGCTCGACGCAGGATCGCCAGCCACAGCAGCGTCGCGAGCGATCCGTTCACGGTGAGATTCGGCCCGATGTTGACGCCGATCAACGCGGCGGCGCTCAGGGACGCGGCGGGTGAGCTCGCGGCCGCGTATTTGCCGAGCTCGAGCCCGACCGGCAGGTTGTTGATGACGTTCGATGCGAGCGCGGACGCGGCAGCGATCCCGAGCGCGCCCAGCGGCGCGATCGCATGGTGGCGCCCAGTCGAAGAGCGTGCGCGGGAACGCGGTCGCGCCGGCGGCGTCGAGAGCGTCGACCAGCACGAAGAGGGCCGCGGTGAGCACGACGATCGGCCAGGCGATCCCCCGCGCGATCGTGGCGAACGCGGCGCGATCGATCGTGCGTCGCGACGAGCGCCGCGGCGATGCCGAGCGCGAACGCCGTGATGCCGAGTGAACCCGAGAACGACGACGTCACGATCAGCACGAGCGCGCTGACGCCGAGCACGACCAGCGCGAGCGGACGCGGGGGTTCGACGTCGTCGTCGTAGACGTCGTCGCGGTCGCGCAGCGCCGCCGAGAGGTCGCGCGCGAACACGAGGCGCAAAGCGACGAAGGTCGCCGCGATCGACGCCACCGACGCCCAGCCGAATGCGGCCAGCCAAGTCGACAGCGGCGGCATCTCGGCGGCGAAAAACAGAAGATTCGACGGGTTGGCGATCGGAAGGGCGGTGCTGGCCGCGTTCGCCACCAGCGCGCAGGCGAAGACGTACGGTTCGACGCGCGCGTCGGTTCGACCGACGGCGACGAGCACCGCCGGCGTGAGCACGATGATCGTCGCGTCGTTCGACAGCAGCGCCGTCGTCACGATCCCGGCGGCGTAGACGAGCAGCAACAGCCGCCCGCGGGACCCGCCCGCCACGCGCACGGCCGAGCCCGCGATCCAGTCGAAGACACCCTCGGCCCGCGCGAACTCCGCCAGCGCCATCATCCCGATGAGGAACAGATAGACGTTGAAGCCGCGCGCGAACGAAGCCCACGCCGCGGGCACGGGCAGCGCGCGTGTCACCACCAGGGCGACGGCTCCGGCAGCCGCCCACCAGGCTTCGTTCACGCGCGAGGGACGAAACAACACGCCGAGCAGCGCGAGCCCGGCGATCAGCGCCCCGAGAATCGGGTTAGGCGTTGGCGGCGCGTGAAGGACGGTAGAGGTGCGCGGCGCCGTACACGGCGTGCCCGCCGACGATGGTGGCAAGCACGTTATGTTCGTCGCTCCAGACCGAGAGATCGGCGCGCTTGCCGGGCTCGACCGTGCCCAGCTCGCGGTCCAGGTTCAACAGCCGCGCGGGGCTGCGCGTCGCCGAGATAACGGCGGTCTCGAACGGGATGTCCGCGTACGCCATCAAGTTGCGCACGGCGTGATCCATCAGCAGCGCGCTGCCGGCGATCGTGCCGTCCTCGGCGCGCACGACGCCCCCTTCGATGCGATAACCGCTGCCGGCCGGCGGCATGTTGTCGGTCGCCAGCACCAGCCGCTCGTGCAGCGTGCGGTAGAGCAGATCGACCATCGGCGGCGACACGTGATAGCCGTCGCAGATCAGCTGCACCGTCGTGCGCGATTCTTGGATGAACGCGGCGAGGATCGACGGATCGCGGTGGTCGAGCGGCGACATCGCGTTGAATGCGTGGGTGATCGTCCGGAAACCCAGACCGATGGCGAGCATCCCCTCGCGATAGTGCGCGGCGGTGTGCCCCGCCGAGCAGACGACGCCCTGGTCGAAGAAGAAGCGCGCGAGCTCGTCGACCCCTTCGACCTCAGGCGCCATCGTCACCATCACCAGCGCGCCGCGGCAGGCTTCGACCATCTCTTGCGCGCGCTCGATCGTCGCCGGAACGATCCACTCGGCGCGATGCACTCGGCGGAACTTCGGGTTGATGAACGGCCCTTCGAAGTGGACGCCCAGGCAGCGCGCGCCGATCGGATCGCCGGCCTCCTCGAGTTGGTTGGCCGCTTCCGAAACGACCGCGCCCGCGTGCATCATCGACTCCCAGGGCGCGGTCATGATGCCGGCCACGAATCCCGTCGCGCCTTGCCGCGCGTACGCGCGCGAAGCGACCTCGACGGCGGTGCCCTGGTCGCGGTTGAACAGGAACTCGTCGGCGCCGTTGGTGTGGACGTCGATCAGTCCCGGCGCGACGATCGCGCCGTCCGGGAGTCCGACATCGTAGGGCCCATCTTCGGAGAGGATACGAGCGATGCGCCCGCGGTCGACGGCGATCCGACCGTGCGACAACGTCCCGTCGCCATGGGCGATCCGCGCCGGACCGAGGATGTAGGTGTCGGACACGTTCGGCCCGATTCGGGAACCGGGTTTCCGGCCCCCTTTCAGCGACCCCCGAAGAGACGGCGCAATAGCGATCGGCGCTCGCTTGGTATGGGCGGTGCGGCTGCGCGGCCTGCGCTCGCGAGGCGTTCGCGTTCGGCGCGCTCGCGCGCGTTGCGCACCGACCGCTGCATGTGCTCCTCGGCGTGCGCTTCGAGCGTCGACTCGAGCGCGCGCAGCTCGTTCCAGCCGGCCGGAGCGCGCCCGGCTTCGAGTGCTTCGCGATATTCGAGCGTCGACGTCGTGAAGATGCGCTGGGGAGCGATCGCGCGTTCCCGCAGGTAGCGGTCGGCCAGCATCACCACGTTGCGCCGTTCCGCGCCGTCTTCGTGGTCGGCCATCGTGTGGACGAACGTCATCGGCTTCGCGCTGTGCGCGATCTGGCCGTACAGCTCGAGCTCGCGGTCGGAGAGCTGCCGCGAGAACAAGGCCAGAATCTCGCTCGCGGAGGACGCGGCGGCGCGCACGATCTCGACCGCCAGCGGAAAGCCCGAGTCGAAGGCGGGCGTGTGCACGAGCACGAGCTCGCGCGGCAGCGTCCACGGCGTCTCGATCAGGAGCGGCGTGCGGGTCGCGGCGTCGAGCGCCTCGTCGAGCGCGATCGCGTTCCAGCCCGCGTCGTCGCCGAGCGCGTAGGCTTTGTGCTCGGGGCCGTAGCGCACGTGCACCGGAAAGTGCATCTCGAGCTCGGCCCCTTCGTCGGGCAGCACGCGCGAGCCGGCGATCGCGTTGATCAGGCTCGACTTCCCGCGCTTGAACGCACCGAGCACGACGACGCGCCAGCGCTCGGGTCGCAGACCGTGCTCGTAGGTCTGGGGATCGAAGCGCGCGGCTTCGGCCGGCGCGACGCGCTCGCGGCCGGCCTGCGGATCGAGCGGCACCCCCGGATCGGCGCGCTCGGCGCGCTCGACGCGGCTCTCGCGGGCGAACGCTTCGGTGCGCGTCTCGATCCTGGTCGCCAGCGCGCGCGCCTCGGCCGCGCGGTCGCGCGCCGCCGTCGCCGCGGCGGAACGGTCGCCGCCGCCGGCGTGCGCCGCCAGCGCGCGCTCGAGCGGGCCTAGCGCTTCAGCTCGGATGCGCGGCGCGAGCGCGCCGACCCGCGCGCCCAGATCGCGCGCGATCGTCTCGATGCGCGCGGCGATCGTGCCGACGTAGCCGGCGAGCTCACCGTCGAACTGCGGCGTACAGTCCGGCGTTGAGGTCGGCCAGCAGCTCGCGCTTCATGTACGAGTCGCCGGGCGCGGCGGCGAAACGCCGGGCGATCGCGTCGACCAAACCGACGGCCGGGCCGCCGAGCGCGCCCAGCACCACCGAGCTGCGCAAGCCGGTCTCCAGATCGCTGCTCCATGCACCGCTCGACGCGTCGGCGCCGAACGCGCGCGCGGCATCCTCGGTGATCGGCAGACGTTCGGCCGCGACCGCGTCCAGCAACGGCGCCAGCCCGCCGTCCGGATCGGCCGCACGTGCGGCGGCAACGACCGATGCCGACGCGTTCTTCGCTTCGTCGCGCACGCGTTTGGCGACGAGATCGGCGGCGTCGGCGGCGAAGCGCCCGATCGCGGTCGCCAGCACGTCGTCGACGAGGATGTGCAGCTTCGCGCGATCGCGCAGCCGCGCGACGTCGGTCGTATCGAACGTTCGCGCCAGCGTGCGCGCCAGCGCGGTGCGCATCTCTTCGCCGCGCGTGTGGGTCAGTCGGCCGAGCTCCTCACCGGCGGAGGCCAATCGGTCGCGCGCATCGGCAGCCGCCGCGTCGAACGCGTCGAGCGCCGGTGCGAGTGCGGCGCGCCGGACGCGCAGGGTATCGGCCGGCGTCTCGAGCGCGGCCGCGTCGAAGGTCAGCGTGTCGGCGGCGCGAGTCGCGATGCGGCGCGCCTCGGCGGCTGCGCGGCGCAGCCGCGAGCGCCCGGTCGTCGCGACCAGCGACGCGTCGAGCGCTTCGAGGAACTCGCGAAACCGGCTCTGCGCGATCAGCGCATCGTCGTGGGTGAGGGCGCCTTCGGCGTACTCGCGCGCCGAGAGCGGGAACACGGGCGTCCCCGGCGCGTGCAGGGCGGCTTGCGCCACGATGCGCTGCGCCGCCAGCTGCCATCCTTCCGAACCCTGTCCTGAGCTTCTCGAAGGATCGCTCATCCGCCACAGATCGATCTTCGTCTGGACGATGAAGACCGACTCGATGTAGCGGCGCACGATCCCCAGAAACGAGGCGTCGCCCTCGGTGAACGGCTGCTGCGTGTCGATCAGGTACAGCACGGCGTCGGCGCCCGGCAGATACGAGAGCGTCGCGCGGCGGTGCGCCGGGTTGATCGAAGCGAGCCCGGGCGTGTCGGCTACGACGAACCCGCTGCGCAGAAACGGCGAGTCGACCGCGACGCGCACCAGCAGCGGCGCGCCGTCGTCTTCGTCGCCGGTGGCATCGTGGAGCTTGCCCTCGTCGCCGACCGCGACGAACCGCGCCAAGTTCGCGATCGGTACGCGCTCGGTGCGCCCGCTTGCATAGAGGGCGGTTGCCGACTCGTCGGCCGCGTACGTCAGCTCGGTGATCGTGGCGGTCGACGGGTTGATGTCGGTCGCGAGCAGCCCGCTGATGCGCCGGCCGCCGGGACGCTGTTCGAACTCCACCTTGCCGAGCAGCGCGTTGAGCAGAAACGACTTGCCGCTCGAGAACTCGCCGACCACCGCCAAGATGAAGCGCCCGTCGCGCAGCCGGGCGACGGTGCGCGACAGCGCCCGGCTTTGGTCGCCCGCGTCGTGCCGCAGCGCCGGCTCGGCGTCGACGAGGGCGCGCAGTTCGTCGAGCCAGGCGGCGACGTCGTCACGCGCTGCCCGGTAGATCTCGAGGGGATCGTTCACGCGGTGCTGTCAAGCACCCTTGATGACCCCGAGCGCTTCGTCCCGGTACTGCTCCATGAGCGCCCGCGTATCGCCTTCGACGTTGAGCCGCAGCAGCGGTTCGGTGTTCGACTTGCGCACGTTGAGCCACCAGTGCGGGTACTCGATCGTGACGCCGTCGAGGTGGTCGATCTGGGCGTCCGCGAAGTGCTCCTGGAGGTGCTGCATCTCGGCGTCGGCGTCGGCGACGGGCAGGTTGATCTCGCCAGAGCGAAAGCGCGTGTTGTACGGTGCGATCGCCTGGGTGATCGGTCCGTCGATCTCGCTGAACAGATCGAGGCACTGCAGCAGCGCGATCATCCCCGAATCGGCGAACCAGTTCTCCCGGAAGTAGAAATGCCCGCTGTGCTCGCCGCCGAACGGGATGTTCTCGGCGCGCATCTGCGGTTTGATCAGCGAGTGGCCGACCTGCGAGCGGACCGGGATGCCGCCGTGCGCCAGAATCGCCTCGGGGACGCTGCGCGAGCAGATCAGGTTGTAGAGGATCTTCGAGCCCGGATACTTCTTGAGCGTGGCGACACCGACCGCCGCGGTGACGATGCTGCCGTCGGGGAAGCCGCCCTTCTCGTCGACCAGGAACATGCGGTCGGCGTCGCCGTCGAACGCCGCGCCCAGGTCGCAGCCGTTCTCGAGCACGGCTTTGCGCAAGTCCAGCTTGTTCTCGTCCTCGATCGGCGAAGCCGGGTGGTTCGGAAAGGTCCCGTCGAGCTCGAAGTAGAGCGGGATCACTTCGCACTGCGGCAAGTATTTGAAAACGTACGGCACGGTGAGCCCGGCCATCCCGTTGCCCGCGTCGATCGCGATCTTGTACGGCTTGATCTTGGCGACGTAGCGGATGAACGAGACGCAGTGCTTGCCGAAGTCGTCGAGCACTTCGCGCTCCGTCACGCTGCCCTTGCGCCTGGGTTCGCTGAAGCTGCCGGCCACCGCGAGATCGCGAATGGCGCCGAGCCCGGTGTCCAGCGAGATCGCCTGCGCCTCCTCGCGGCAGAACTTGAGACCGTTGTACTCGGCCGGGTTGTGCGAGGCCGTGATCATCACGCCACCGTCGAAGCCGTAGTGCCCGACCGCGAAGTAGAGCGCGTCGGTCGAGATCAGGCCGATCTGGCTGACGTCGGCGCCGGCGTCGACGGCGCCGCGGCTGAGCGCGTCGAGCAGGTCGGTTCCAGACGGCCGCATGTCGCGCCCGATGCAGATGTTCTTGCGCTCCAGCGCCTGCACGAACGCACGCCCGATGAGGTAGGCAACCTGCGGCGTCAGCTGCGTTCCGACGATCCCTCGGACGTCGTAGCTCTTGAAGATCGACGTGTCGAACGCGTTGGGCATGGCGGGGCGGCTTTCGCGGCGGCGATAGGCGTCCCCCGGTGCGGGCACCCGCACTCGTATGCGAGGTTCGCAGGCGGGCTTCTCGCTGATCGAGGTCCTCATAGCGACGGCGTTGTTCACCGTCGTCTCGTTGGGTGCGTTCGAGGCCGTCCGACAGCTCGTCGCAACGGTGCAGCACGTCTCGGCGCGGCGACTCGCATATGCCGCGCTCGAACGCCTGTCGGTGCAACTGCGCGCCGAGGCGCGCAGCGCGACCGCGATCTGGTCGAGCTCGCCGTCGGCCGGGAACGGCCACGACGATTGCGTGCAGCTCGACTTCTTCACCGCCGACTCCGCCGGTCCGACGTTCTGGAGCTATCGCACGTTCCCCAACCACGGAGCGACGGAGGCGGTGCCGGGCGGTGCACTCGAGCGGCTGGCGGCGCGGGAGCCGATCGCGCCGTGCGACGCCACGCAGCCCGGCGCGATCGTGCTCGCGCAGCTCAGCGCGCTCGCCGTGACGACGGTCGCGCCCGCTGGCCTCGCGGCGCACCAGGACGCATACCTCGCGCAAACCGACTCGCCGTTCGTCGCGGCGAGCGTGCCCACCACCGCACCGGTCCCGCTGGGCGTGCTCGACGCGAGCGGCGCGCCGATCCGCGGCGGCAACGCGATCGCCGAGCTGCGCGTCGACACCAGCGCCGGATCGCGCGTCGTCGACCTGTTGCCCGGCGTGTTCCCGAACGGCTTCACGGAAGTTTTGCGCTACACGTGCAGCGAGCGCTGCGACGTGGGACACGACACGGCCGCACCCAAGACGCTGACCGCCTGCAGCATGAGCTGGCAAGCCGGCTGGAGCGAGTTCGTGCGCTGGAACGATCCGACCGCCGGCGCCGGCGGATCGCTGAACTTTCCGGGCGGCTGGTTCATCGCCGGAACGTTCAGTTTCGCCTACACGGGGAAGCGTTCGTCCGACGGCGGCACCGACAGCCTGGTGAAATCGTATCCGGCGACGAACTGGGACGGCGCGCGGAACTACGCCGCCTTTCCGCCCGACCGGCCGGCCGCCGACGGCTCGAACTCCGGCAGCTTCGCACCCTGGGACGTGCGGTCCGAGGCGGCGGCGGCGTGGCTGACCGACTTCGCGCCGTACCTCGCGCTAGGCGAGAACCCGCCGATCGCGGCGGAACGGCAACGCTGCGACGCCGTGCAGCAGCAAGGAGCCGCCGGTGCATTCTACACCAACGGCTGAGCGCGGCTTCGCGCTGCTCGAAGTGCTCGCGTGCGTCGCGCTGCTCGGGATCGCCGGCGCCGCGACGTTGGGCGCGGTCGCCGCATTGGCGCGCAACGCCGCCCCCGCTGCGGCGCACGACGCCGCGCTGATGGTCGCCGAGAACGCACTGGCCCGCGCGCGCGCTGCGATCGCGTACGCGTCGTCACCGACACAGGACGGCTCGTCTCTGCTCGGCGACCGAACCTGGGGCCTGCGCGCCGGCACTACCGCTTTCGTCGCCGGCGCGCAACTGCGCTCTCCGGCGGCATGCGGAACGGCTGCGCCGCTGCTGCTCGACCTGCCGGTCGCCGCGAACTACGATCCGTCGACGGAGCGCTTCACGGTCGTCGTGACCTATCCGCGCGATCCGTGCTTGGTCGACCCCACCGGCACGATCCCGGCCGGCGACGCGGCGACGCTGACGCTCGCCCAAACGCTCGCGCCGTCGGTCTATCCGCCGGGCCAGGTGCTGCACCGCGACGTGCAGCCGCCGGCGCGGATGTGACGTGCTCGGCGTCGCGCTGTGGTTCGTCGTCGCGCTCGGACTGCTGGCCGCGGTCATCCTCGACGGCGCCGCGGCGCTGGGGCGCGCCGGCGTGCAGGCCGCCGCCGATCATGCAATCGAGGGCGCGATGCACGACGCGGTCGCCGACTACCAGAACCGCTTGCAGGCCGCGCTTGCGCAGGCGACCGCGCCGCTCGCGCCGGCGGGGCCGTTCGCCGGTGCGCCGCCCGGGCTCGACGAGTACGCGAGCGCGCTCGCGACGCTGCCCAACCCGGTGCAAGCCACCCTCGCGCCGACCGCCGGCGGTGCCGGTCCGAGCCCGGCCTTTACGGTCGCCTACACCGTGACGCCGACGACGCTGGCGCCGCCGGTCTGCCCGCAGCCCGCGCTGCGACCGCCCGACCGGGCGGACGGGATCGGCTGGCTGCAATGCGGCGGGATGGTGCAGGAGTCACGCATGTCGCTGCACATCGCCGTGCAGATCTTGGCGGCGAGCGGTGAGGTCGTCGCACGGCGCGACGAGTTCGTGAGCCTGCGGCTGTTCGCCGAACCGCCCTACAGCGCGCTGGTGGGCCGGGCGGATGGAGCGGCCGACGCGCCGGCCGGCCTCGACCCGGAGGTCGACCCGCCGCACGAGGGCGACGTCGGCGGAGCGACGGTCAGCGGCACGGCGCCGGCCGTGCAGCCCAGCTCGCCGCCGGCGGGCGGGACGGCGATCCACCTGCAGTACGAGTGCCACGACGGCGCGGGCCACTGCGCGAGCGCGGCCCCGCCCGACCCCGACGCGCAGCTCGAGCCCGGCACGAGCTGGTCGGACGGCAACCGCCCCCAACCGTGATCCCCGGCACCGGGGTACGGCTGGAGAATCGGCCCGTGCCGCCGATACCCAAGGTATGGGTGAAAGCACGTATGTGAACGGAGGTACAGCGTGGACGGACACAGATGCTCAAGCCTTCTTTGCCTGGAGCAGCCGCGAAAAGGTCATCGTTCGATTGTTGCATGCCGGCAAGCTCGGTTACGCGGAGTTCGCGCTCCGGCGCCAGATGAACTACGACCGACTGCTGCGCGAGTCGACTCCGGCTGCCGACCCTACGAAACGGATAACAGCGGACTGAGGAACGACCGGAGCGCGGCGTCGACCGCCTCCGGTTCTTCTTCGTGCGGCAGCAGCCCGCTGCCGGGGAACGTGACCAACCGTGCGTCGCGGGCGAGCCGCAAGAACTCGTCGGCGTTCGACGGCGGGCTGACGCCGGTCGCGCGCTCGCCCCACAATACCTGCAGCGGAACGGTCAGGAACGGAAGATCGCGAGCCACGTCACAGTTCAGCCGACCGCCGGCATAGGCGGCCGGCACGAACCGCGCGCCGCGCTGGTGCGTCACCGCGTAATAGTGATCGACGACCTCGGGCGTCGCGCGCGTCCGGTCGGCGTAGGTCTGGCGCATAAGAAAGCGCCGAATCGCCGCTTTGGAGGCCAGCACGTTGAAGGCGGCCTCGCCCAACACCGGCACCGCAAACAGCGCGGTAACCGCCGAGCCCGCCCGGCTCGACTCGTTGTCGCGCGTACCTCCCAAACCGGTCGGACAGATCGCCACCAGGCGGTCGACACGCTCGCCGGTGCGCGCCAGCGCGCGGATCGCGAAGGCCGCGCCGAGCGATGACGCGACGACCGCCGCCGGTTCGCCGCCGAAGGCCTCGAGCGCGTCGACGATCTGCTCGACGAAAAGCTCGGCCTGATACGAAATTTTCGGCTTGTCGGAGAGTCCGCAACCGAGCAGATCGAACGCGACGACCCGATGCCGCCGGGCGAGCAGCGGGAAGAGTTTGCGGTACTCGTACGACGACGCCCCGGCAGAGACGCCGTGCACGAGCAGCACCAGCGGTCCCGTTCCGGCCTCCGTCACGAAGATCTCGTGGCCGCGCCAGCTCCAAGCGCGCTGCGTCCCGCCCAGCGCGTTCGTCGGCAAGGGAGCGTTGCCGAGCGCGCGATTTGCCGCGGCGAGCGCGCCGGTCACGCCGGCGCCTGCGACGAGCGGTCGTACGAGTTTCTTCACGGTGTCCTGCGCCAAGAACGGTGAACGTCAACGCTTCGTTGCGGCGGTCGACCGGAAAGCGACCTCCGTCGTGCTCTCCGTCATGTACCCACGGAGGACCCTATCGCGCCGCCGTCGCAACCGCCGGTAGTGGTCGCTCGCATTCTCGGCGCGCTGGCCGTGCTCACCGCACTGAGTATTCCCGCACAGGCGACGCCGTGCGCAGTCCCCGTCGGCCGCGCGGTGGCTTTGAAGTCGGCCGAGCTGGATCCCGACGTCTTCGTGTGGGACGCCAAGCAGCGCGTCGTCGAGTACGCCGGGGGGTACTGGCGCGGCACGAGTGACGTGCTGTCGCACACGGTCCTGGCCAAGCCCGGCACGCGCGCGGTCGTCGTGCAGTGCACGGCCGGCGTCGTGCACCAGAAGTACAGCTCCGACGCCGGCGACGCGATCGGGATCCGGCTCGTTACCGGCCCCAACAAAGGGCGCTACGGCTGGGTCACTTCGGAAGACGTGCACGAGGTGTCCGACGCGCTGCGCTCGCACGTCGCGAGCGGCAGCATCTCGACCGCGCACCCGCATCGCCGCTGAGACGGCGATGGGCTTCCGTGTCCGCGCCGCCGCCGCGCTCGCCATGCTGTTCGCGGTCGCGCTCGTGGCATGCGGGCGTCCGGCGCCCACGAGCTCGACGGTCGAGCTGGTGAACGGACCGGTGAGGCGCGTCGTCGCGCTCGTGCCCTCGATCGCGGAGGACCTGTACGCGGTCGGAGCCGGCGGCGCCGTCGTCGGCGTCTCGGCCTATAGCGACTACCCGCCGGCGGCGAAGAAGTTGCCGCAGATCGCCGGCTTCGCGTCGGTCTCGACCGAGCGCGTCGTCGCGCTGCACCCCGATCTGGTCGTCGGCATCGTCTCGCAACAGCGGATGGTCGCCGATCTGCGCCGCGCGAAGATCCAGACGATGCTGCTGCACGACGACAGCTACGCCGACATCTTCAACAACCTCGTCACGCTGGGAGTGGTGACCGGTCACGAGCGCGATGCCGAAACGTTCGTGCGCGGCCTGCGCGCGCGCACCGCGGCGATCCTGCGGTCGGTGACGCCTCGCAAGCGCAAGCCCACGGTGTTCGTCGTGCTGGGAACGGCGCCGATCTTCACCGTCGGCCGGGGCTCGTACATCGACACGCTGATCGGGATGGCGGGCGGCCGCAACGCCGCCGGACGTTTCCGCGCCGTACGCGCGCTACAGTGCCGAGACGCTGGTCGCGCGCCAGCCCGACGTGCTGATCGCCGATCCCGACATCCACTTGGGCGACGCCCTCGGTCAACCGCCGTGGAGCGCGTTGCGGGCGGTGCGCGAGCACCACGTCTACGTGCTGACCGACGCGTCGATCCTGGAACGTCCGGGCCCGCGTTACAACGACGGGCTCGCGTGGCTGGTCTCGACGCTGGCGCGCGTACCGACATGAACGCTGAACGCCGGCTCTATCCAACCGGTCCGGCCGCGCAGCGCGCGCTGGTGGTCGCGGTCGACCTGCACGACCCGCAGCGCCCCCTCGCGCCCGAGCTGGCCGAGTTCGTCGCGCTCGCCGAAGCCGCGGGAGCGATCGTCGTCGGAGAGGTCGTGCAGCGACTCGCGCGCGTCGATCCCGCGACGCTGGTCGGCAGCGGCAAGGCGCGCGAGATCGCCGATCGCGCGGCGGAACTCGGCGCCGACGCCTTGTTCGTCTACAACGACCTGCGGCCGCGCCAGCGAGCGAACCTCGAGAAGATCGTGCCGCTGCCGATCGTCGACCGCACGATGCTGATCCTGGACATCTTCGCGCAGCACGCGCGCTCGCGCGAAGGGCAGCTGCAGGTCGAGCTCGCGCAATTGCGCTACCGCCAGTCGAACTTGATCGGCGCCGGTGCCGCCCTCTCGCGCCTGGGCGGCGGGGTGGGCACGCGCGGCCCCGGTGAGACCAAGCTCGAGGTCGACCGGCGTAAGATCCAGCAGCGCGTCTCGCTGCTCGGTCACCAGCTCGACGACGTGCGCAAGCAGCGCAGCACGCGGCGCGCCGGACGCAGCCGAGATCCGTTCGTCGCGCTGGTCGGCTACACGAACGTCGGCAAGTCGTCGCTGCTCAACCGGCTGGCCGGATCGGGTCAGGGCGAGGGCGCGTTCGTCGCCGACCAGCCCTTCGCGACGCTCGACCCGACGCTGCGCCGCGCCTACGTCGCGCCCGGCGTCAACGTGCGCCTGGCCGACACCGTCGGTTTCATCACGGCCTTGCCGCAGGAGCTGGTCAACGCGTTTCGCGCCACCCTCGAAGAGCTCGTCTCCGCCGACGTGCTGCTGCACGTGCACGACGCATCGAACCCCGACTGGCCGCGCCAGAAGGGATCGGTGGAAGCGATCCTGCACGAGCTGCACCTCGAAGAGAAACCGGTGATCGAGGTCTTCAACAAGATCGACCGGCTCGACGCCGCGGCCCGCTCGGCCGTCGCCAGCGGCGCGGTCGAGGTCAGCGCGAAGAGCGGCGAGGGCATCGATGCGCTGCGCGCCGCGATCGCCGCCCGGGTCGCCCCGTCGCCGCCGCAGCGAGGTGCGCTCGCATGAAGCTCATCGTCCGCTGGGCGTTCGCATTCGCGCTGCCGGCGGTCGTCGCCGGGTGCTCGAGCGGCGCGCGCGTCACCGCGCAGCAGAGCGACCGGTACGTCGCGGCATACGAAGAGCTGCACCCGTCGGTCGTCCTGCTCACCATGAAGATTCCGACCGATGATCCCAAGCGCAAAGGCGAGTGGGACGACGCGTACGGCAGCGGGGTCGTGGTCGAAAGCGGCTCGTGGGGCTCGCGCATCCTCACCGACGCGCACGTGATCGAGGACGCCCGGGATCTGGTCGCGACGATCGGCGACGGACCGCGCGCGCCGGCCCACGTCATCGCGACGACCGGCGAGGACGAGGATCTGGCGATCGTCGACGTCGCGCTCAAGAACCAGAAGTCCGCCAAGCTCGGCAGCATCGCGCACCTCGAGCCCGGCACCGCCATCGGCGTGCTCGGGTATCCGATCCCCGACGCCTTCGAGGACGAGCATCTCGGACGCACCGTCTCGCTCTACACCGGCCGCATCGCTTCGCTGCGCAAAGGTGCGCTCGAGATCGACGTCGCCATCATCCCCGGGGAGAGCGGCGGGCCGGTCTTCGACGCCGCCACCGGCGACGTCGTCGGCATCGCCGAATCGCGCTTCGAAGAGGAGCGCGCGATCGGTTTCGCCACGCCGATCGACACTGCTACACGCTTTTTGGCTTCGCACCCGCGCGTGCAAGCTGTTCGGCGATGACGTTGTCGGCGATGCGGAAAGCTTCGGCGGCGATGGGCACGCCGGCGTAGACGCCGGCTTGGAGCAGAATCTCGACGATCTCGTCGTCGGTCACGCCGTTGTTGAGCGCGCCTGTGACGTGGATTTCGAACTCGTGCCAGCGCGCCATGACCGCGAGCATGCCGAGGTTGAGCATGCTGCGCTGCTTGCGCGACAGGCCTTCGCGCACCCAAACGTTCGCCCAGCAGTGCTCGACGGTGAACTCCCGGAACGCCGATTGGAGCTTGGTCGGCGCCGGCCCGGGACGGTCGACGTGCTCGGCGCCCAGGACCTCGCGCCGAATCGCGCGGCCTTTGTCGATGCGTTCGCTCTCGGTCATTGCTCGTAGCTCCTTCGATGCGCCGGAACGGCGCGCTCGCTGCGCTGCCAGTCCTCGATGCTCTGCACTTTGGGTGCTTTGCGGAACGGGGCCAGCAAGAAGCCGTGCTTCGACTGGCCGAAGGTGAGGCCGGCGGCGGCGCCGCGCATGAGCGCGAACTCGGACGGCGGAAAGGTCAGCAGGCGGAAGCCCCAGCGAAGGTTGCGGTAGAACATTCGCGTCGTTCGGAACGCGCTCGCGAGGTCGCGCGCGATCGGCTGCATGGCGCGCTCGAAGCGCTCCTTCGCGGTGGGCGTCGAGCCGGTCGACTCGACGATCGCGCGGGCGGCGGCTTGGCCGCTGACGATAGCGTAATAGATGCCTTCGCCCATCAGCGGGTCGACCAAGCCGGCGGCGTCGCCGACCAGGAAGATGCGCTGCCAGGACTGCGGGTTCAGGTAGCCTTCGAGGCCGATGTGGTGGCCGACGAACCCGTCGAGCGCATCGGTGCCGAGCTTGCGGCGGGCGAAGTCGGCCACGGCTTCGCGTGAGATGCGCACGTTGGCGTCGTTGGTATAGAGGCCGACGTTTACGTGGTCGCCTTTGGGGAAGAGCCAGCCGTAGCCGTACTCGACCGCACCGAACTGGAACTCCATCGGCGGCGGCGGCGTGCCGTTTGTATATACGCATGCTTCGAGCGCGAAGCCGCGGGCGGGTGGACGGCCGCCGAGCAGGCCGCGCACGCGGCTGTTGACGCCGTCGGCACCGATGAGGTACGTCGACCGCACCTCGTCGTCGTCGAGTGTCGTGGTGACGCCGCCCGCGTCTTCGGCGACTGCCGCGATCCGCTTGGCGATGCGGAAGTGCGCACCGCGCGCGATCGTTTGCTGCAGGCAGTAGCCGTCGAAGTCCGCCCGCACGGTCATCGCACAGAGCGGATCGCGGCTTTTGAACGTGCGGGAGGCACCGTCGTCGCGGGCGACGACCATCGTGCTGCATACGTCGCGGATGACCGGCGCGATCGAATAGCGCAGCGCGCGCAGCGCCTTGACGGTGAGGCCGCCGGCGCAGGCCTTGACGCGTGGGAACGTTCGCTGATCGACCAAGAGGACCGAACGTCCCGCCGCGCTCAGGTCGTAGGCGGCGGCGCAGCCGGCCGGTCCGGCGCCGATCACGACGGCGTCGTACGTCATTTGGGCAGGCCGACGTTGATATGCATGCGCACGCGCGAGCGGTCGCCGATCCAGCGGGCCGGCGGGATGCGCCACCACGCCGCCATCGCCCCGAGCGCCATGGCGTACGTCGCGCGCTTTTCGGCGAAGGCGGGCCAGGCTTCGGCGATCGGGTGCAGAGGGACGCCGATCCGCTGCAGCACTTCGTACGCCGCGGCGAACTCGTCGTACTCGACGCCGGCCGAGTCTTCGCTGGGCAAGTGGAAGAAGTTGCTGAAGTCGCGGACCAGGTGCGTGCCGATCCGCGAGGTGATCTCCGCTTGGCCGCGGTGGTCGAGGTCGACCGTGGTGATCAGCAGCGTCGCGGCGTCGAGGATCGCGCCGACCGTGCCGACCCACGACTCGTCGTCGTGGCTCGAGCGAAAGTAGGTCAGCACCGGATACGCCAGGTGCGTCTCCAGCACTTCGGCGATCCAGCGCTGCGACTCGCGCAGGATCGTCTCGAGATCGCTCATCAAGCCGAGCTTGTAGTGACGAACGACGAACTCCAGGCCGCTGGGCGGCGCGCCGATCCGCTCTGAGATCGTGACGACGAAGGCCTCGCGCCGCTGAAACGCGCCGAAGGTTTGGAACAGGAAGGTCGTGACGATCGCGAACGTCGCCAGGCCGCCGCCGGCGGCGAACAGCGCGATCGCGCGCGTCAGGCCGTTGACCGGCACGATGTCGCCGTAGCCGATCGTCAGCAGCGAGGCCCCGGCGAAATAGATCGCGCCGCCGACGCCGGGCTCCGGCCGCAGTCCGCCGCGCAGCGCCCAGAAGATCAGCCCGTAGCCGATCATTTGCGAGGCGACCCAGTACGCGAGCAACGTAACGAGCAGCGCCGGCGCGAACACCGCCAGCGTGTCCTCGCGGCGCTCGGCATCGGCGATCTGCATCGAACGGTGCCGCCACATCGGCCAACCCCCGCGGGCGAAGATCGTGCTCGGACGGAAGCGCGCGCTGACCGAGCGCGGGACCACCACCGACAGGAACAGGTCGGCCAGCGACGACAGCACCAGGGCGGCGCCCGCCAGGCCCGCCGCGACGTCGAGGACGATCAGAGGCCGGTCTGCGACGTGAGGCCGACCACGTTGAGGTCGGTCGTTTCGCCCTTGCGCACGACTACCGGAGCCGAGTACGTCATGAAGCCGGGCGAGCTGATCTGCACCGTCTGCGTTCCGGTCGGCACCTCGTCGAGGTGGAAGGCCCCTTTGTCGGCCGGCGAGATGCGCACGACTTGGGTGCCGATCTGAATCGTCGCCGTCTGCAGCGGTTCGGTGGGGCGCGCGGCGTTGACCAGCGTGCCGACCACGCGCCCGCGGTCGGTGACGCCCTCCCCGTTGGGGTTCTCGCAGCCTTTCGCACCGAGCAGCGCGATCGAAGCGAGGAGCAGCGCGACGACGGAGGCGCGGCGGGTAGCGTTCGTGTATATGCTCAGTTCGATGTCTCCCTACGGTCCGGTCGCTATCTATCTCGCCCTTGCGTTCCTGGCGGCCTTGGTGTTCTGTCTCGTCCCCGGCCTCGCCGCCCGCAAGAAGCCCAATCCGGTCAAGTCCCAAGCGTACGAGTGCGGCGTCGAGCCGACCTCCGATGTCTCGGGGCGCTTCCCGGTTCGATTCTACCTGATCGCGATGTTGTTCGTGATCTTCGACGTCGAGGCGGCTTCGTTCTATCCGTGGGCAGTGCAGATGCACGCCCTGCGGCTGTTCGGTCTGGCCGAGATGTTGATCTTCGTGATCGTGCTGGCGATCGGCTACGCGTACGTGTGGAAACGAGGCGGATTCCAGTGGCGATAGGCTCGGACGGCCCAGGCGACTTCCTGCTGACGACGGTCGACTCGGTCGCTCGCTGGGCCCAGTCGTCGAGCGTGTGGCCGCTGACGATGGGGCTGGCCTGCTGCGCGATCGAGATGATGACCGCGACGGCGCCCGAGTACGACATTGCGCGGCTCGGTTCCGAGGTCTTCCGCGCGTCGCCGCGGCAGGCCGACCTCATGATCGTGTCCGGGCGGCTGGCGAAAAAGATGGCGCCGGTCATCAAGCGTCTCTACGATCAGATGGCCGAGCCCAAATGGGTGATCTCGATGGGCGCGTGCGCGTCGAGCGGCGGTATCTTCGACAACTACGCGATCGTGCAAGGCGTCGACACGGTCATCCCGGTCGACGTCTACATGCCCGGCTGCCCGCCGACTCCCGATGGCCTGCTGTACGCGGTCAACCTGATCCAGCAGCAGATCAAACAAGGCGGCCGCGGCGGGATCCTGGCGCGCGCCTGATGCCGTCCTCGCAGACGCCCCCAGCCGGCGCGACCGCGCTCGATCCGACCGCCGTGCGGCCCGACATCGCCGACGCACGCATCCTGCGCGTGACGCCGGCGGAGTTGCACGCGACGCTCGAACGTCTGCGGGGCGAAGGCTTCGCGATGCTGCTCGATCTCGGCGGTGCCGATTACCCGGGCCGTGAACCGGGGCGCTTCGACGTGGTATACCATCTGTTGCGCCTCGACGTGCGCGCCACGAGCATCGCTGCCGTCGGGACGCCCGAGCGGGTGCGCGTGCTGTGTGCCGTCGGCGAGCCGGACCCGGTGTTGCCGACCGTCTCCGATCTGTGGCCGGCGGCGGACTGGGCCGAGCGCGAAGTCTACGATTTATACGGCGTGCGTTTCGCCGGCCACCCCGACCTGCGGCGCATCCAGCTGCCCGACGACTGGGAAGGCTATCCGCTGCGCAAGGACTATCCGTTGCGTGGGCCGGCGCGCGAGCGGACGCCGCGGCCGTCGTTCGCGCTCAAGTCGAACGTCGCCGCCGGGACGCCCGCGTCGGGCAAGACCGCGGCCGCGCTGCAGCGCCAGATCGCGCAAGCGCGCGGCCAGAAGACCGAGGACGCGAGCCCGTGACGACATCGAGCGTCGCACCGCAAGCCGGCTATTCCGTCGACGTCGTCGAGAGCTCGGCGAACCGGATGGTGCTGTCGATGGGGCCGCAGCACCCGTCGACGCACGGCGTGCTGCAGATCATCACCGAGATCGAAGGCGAGATCGTCACCAAGGCGTCGCCCGAGATCGGCTACCTGCACACCGGGATCGAGAAGAGCGCCGAGAACCTGTTCTGGTCGCAGGCGTCGACCGTGATCGAGCGGATGGACTACCTCTCCCCGCTCAGCAACGCGCTTTGTTATTACCTGGCCGTCGAGAAGCTGCTCGGCATCGCCGACCGCATCCCGCCGCGCGCACAGCAGGTGCGCGTGCTGCTGTGCGAGCTGTCGCGGATCGCGTCGCACTGCGTGTGGCTGGGCACGGGCGGCATCGATCTGGGCGCACTGACCGGATTCTTCTACTGCTTCGACCTGCGCGAACGCATCCTCGATCTGTTCGAGTCGTCGGGCGGTGCGCGCATGCACCCCAACTACATTCGCGTCGGCGGCTTGGGGCGCGATCTGCCCGACGGATTCCTCGACCAGCTCGACGGCGTCATCGCGATGTACGCGCCGCGAATGCGCGACATCCGGCGGCTGCTGCAGAAGAACCCCATCCTGCAAGACCGCATGATCGACGTCGGTATCATCTCGGCCGACGACGCCGTCGCGTGGTCGCTCACCGGTCCGACGCTGCGCGCCACCGGCATCCCGTACGACGTGCGGCGCGCGTTTCCGTACAGCGGCTACGAAGGCTACGAGTTCGACGTGCCGTCCCGCACCGAGGGCGACGCCTACGCACGATTCCTGGTGCGGCTCGACGAGATGGACGAGGCGATGCGGATCGTTCGCCAGGTGCGCAAGCAGCTCGACACGCCCGGCTCGTGGCAGATCCCCGACACGAAGTTCGCGCCGCCGCCCAAGGAGACGATCGCGCTGTCCATGGAGGCGCTGATCCACCACTTCAAGCTGGTCTCGGAATCGTTCCGCGTCCCGCCGGGCGACGTGTATCAGGCGGTCGAGGGCCCGCGCGGGGAGCTCGGCTATTACGTCGTCTCCAACGGCGACAACCGTCCGTGGCGCGTGCGCACGCGGCCTCCGTCGATGTACAACCTCCAAGTGCTCAAGAAGATCGCGGTCGGCGAGCTGATCGCCGACATGGTGGTGATGATTGGTTCGCTCGACCCCGTCTTCGGCGAGGTCGACCGCTGAGCGCACGCCCGGCGCCCGAGCGCGTGGCGCCGAAGCCACGCAAGACCGGCGGAGCGCGAAGCTGCTACAACAAGAACGGCGCGCCGAAGGCGGCCTTCGCGACCAAGAAGCTCGCCGAGCGCGCGATCCCGCGCACGACGGTGGGCCTGGCGCCCTACGCGTGCGTGAAGCACGGCTGGCACCTCGGCCACAGTTGATGATGCCGGCCTCGACCGCAGCGATGGGGACAGCGTGATACCGAGCGGAACCGAGCTCGCCCGTCCATTCCTTCCCGCCAAAGACTTCGACGTTTCCAAGCGGTTCTACGAGACGCTTGGATTCGAGAAGGTTCTCGACGGCGACGTCGCCGTCTTCCGGGTCGGCGCCGGCGCGTTCGTCCTGCAGCGCTACTACCAGAAAGAGTGGGCTGAGAATTTCATGATGCAGCTCATGGTGGACGACCTCGATCGATGGTGGGCTCACATCGAGGGTCTGGACCTCGCGGCGACGTTCGACGTTCAGTCTCCACGAGCGCCGGCGATGCAGCCGTGGGGACTTCGCACGGCATACGTCTTCGATCCGTCAGGGGTGCTCTGGCACGTCGCCGAACGGCGACCCGGCGTGAAACACGACTGACGGGGTGCGTTCGAGCGAAGGGCGAAGCCTTTCGGAGGAAGTTTCGTGGATCTGGAGATCGTCGGAAAGGTCGCGCTCGTCACCGGGGCCAGCTCAGGGATCGGCGAAGCGGTCGCGTTGCGGTTGGCGTGCGAAGGCGCGACGCTGGCGGTGGCTGCGCGCCGCGTCGACCGTTTGGAAAAGCTCGCCGACGAAGCCCTGTCGCTCGGCGCGAAGAAAGCGCGCGCGTTTACGGTCGACCAGAACGAGCCCGGCTCGATGACCAAACTCGTCGACGACGTGCGCGACGCGTTCGGCCGCGTCGACATCGTGATCGCCAACGGCGGCGGTCCGAAACCCGGCACGTTTCTCGACAAGTCGTTGCCCGACTGGGACGAGGCTTATCAAGGCTCGCTGCGCAGCATGCTCGAGCTCGTGTATGCGAGCGTTCCCGGCATGCGCGAGCGCGGATGGGGACGGGTCGTTGCGCTGACTTCGACGTCGGTCAAGGTCCCGATCCCGTTCCTCGTCCTGTCGAACGCATACCGCACGGCGCTGGTGGCGGCGCTCAAAACGCTTTCCGCGCAAGTCGCGCCGGACGGAATCACGATCAACGCGATCGCGACCGGGCGCATTCTGACCGACCGCATGCGCCAGGTCTACGGGGGCGACGACGATTCGATCCGCGCAACGGCGGGTGCCGACGTCCCCATGAAACGCGTCGGCACACCCGAAGAGTTCGCGCCGCTGGTCGCATTCTTTTGCGGCCAAGGTGCAAGCTATATCACAGGCCAGACGATCGCGATCGACGGCGGCTTGGTGCAGTCTTTGCTCTGACCGCATCTCCGGCCGCGATGGATCGGACGGCGGCCGTCGAATAGCCGTCAGGGAGGCGATCGATGCAAGAACCCGTACTCGGGCCAACCAGCATACCGGAATTCGAGGCGCTCCTCGTCAAGTCCGAGCAGAAGCTCGAGCTTCTCGAAGGCGAGGTCGTGGCTTTTTCCGGTGGTTCGGTAGCTCACGGGATCCTTTGTAGCCGTTTGCACGCGCTTATCAGCGGTGCTACGAACCGCCCCTGCCAGGCATTTACATCCGATGTCGCGGTGCGCGTCAACGATCGCGCAACCTATGTCTTTCCGGACGTCTCGCGCACGTGCGAAGCGCTCGACACTGACGCACGCTACATCTCTGCGCCCGATCTGGTCGTTGAGGTCATCTCGCCGGAGAGCACGGCGCGCGACCGGGGCGAGAAGCTCGATGCCTATCAAAACATTCCCAGCGTCATGGAATATCTGCTGGTCGACTCTCGACGCGTGTGGGTGTGTGTCTTTCGACGGATGGCGGGCGCGGTTTGGACGGAGACGACCTACGGGCTCGATGAGACCGTCGAGCTCCGGACCGCGGGGGTGTCGATCGACGTTGCCCAGTTGTATTCCGGGACGGGTCGCATCCTGAGCTCGTAGCCGCAGCCGTTCGACGGTTGCGTGCGACAAAGGTCGCTGGCGAGCGGTTATGGTCGGCGAAGGCACGGGAGCTTTACATTTCGAAGGGACGCAGGTCGATGCCGCGTCCCTCAGCACTTCCTTTGAAACCAACGGTGAACCGACAGGCGGATCATCGGTGAGCACGCAGTCCGACGCGGCGACCGGGGTCCATCCGGGCCCGGATGCCGGCGCCGCCGCAATCACGGCGACCGGCTGGTCGCCATACGTGCGGCGGGCGGGGAACGCGTTCGACGAGCTGTACGCGCAACTGCTGCCGCAGATCGAGCCGCTGATCGCGCAGTACGAGCAGAAGCGCTCGGCGCTCATCCCGCTCGCGCACCTGTTCCAGGACCACGAAGGCTACGTCTCCGCCGACGCGCTGGCGGCGATCGCGTACCTCGTCGACGAGACGCCGGCCACCGTCGAGTCGACGATCTCGTTCTACACGCTGCTGTACCGGCGGCCGGTAGGCAAGTACATGCTGCAGATCTGCCGGAACTTGTCGTGCCTGCTCAACGGCGCCGAAGATGCGATGGCCTATGCGCGCCGGCAGCTCGGGATCGGCCACCTCGAGACCACTCCGGACGGACTGATCTCGTATGAAGAGGTCGAGTGCCTGGCCGCCTGCGACCGCGCACCGTGCGCACAGGTCAATCTCGAATTCGTCTACGACCTCACCCACGAGAAGATCGACGCGATGCTGGCCTCGATGCGCGACGGGACGTACGAGATCGCGCCGCTGGCGCAGACGGCGAGGCCGGCCCGCAGCTGGAAGGTCGCGCAGGACACCGGCCGCAAATCGGCCGGCGCCGTCGGCGTCTCGGACCCCAACAACGCGGGCGGCGTCGGCGACGCCAGCGGCGTGGTGATGTTCGACCTGATCGTCGGCCGGCCGCAGTACGAGGCGCAGTCGAACGAGCGGCTCGTGCACGAGACGAGCTTGCGCCCCGAAGTATTCGGGAACGGACACCACTAGCATGGCCGATCTGATCACGCCCGTCCTGACCAAGGGGATCGGGGAGCTGAACCTGCGCGATCTCGGCGTCTACCGGGAACAGGGCGGGTACGAGCAACTCCGTCGCTCGATCGCCGAGTTGTCGCCGGCGGACGTCGCCGGGATCTGCAACGGCTCGAACCTGCGCGGACGCGGCGGCGCGGGCTTTCCGACCGGCCGCAAGTGGTCGTTCTTGCCGAACAACGGCCGTCCGCGTTACCTCGTGTGCAATTGCGACGAGGCTGAGCCCGGCACGTTCAAAGACCGCATGCTGCTCGAAGAGACCCCGCATCAGATCATCGAGGGGATGCTCATCGGGTCGTACGCGATCGGCTGCGAGCACGCGTACATCTACATTCGCGGCGAGTTCAAGCGCGGTTACGAGATCATGCGCGACGCCGTGCGGCAGGCGCGCGAGGCGGGCTTCATCGGCGAGAACCTCTTCGGCACCAAGACGAAGCTCGAGCTCACCATCCACCGCGGCGCGGGCGCCTACATCTGCGGTGAAGAGACGGGGCTGCTCAATTCGCTCGAAGGCAAACGCGGCGAGCCGCGCCTCAAACCGCCCTTCCCCGCCGTCAAGGGCCTGTACGGCGAGCCGACCGTCGTCAACAACGTCGAGACGCTCGCATATCTGCCCTACATCATGCGCAACGGCGCCGAGTGGTTCGCCAAGGTCGGACCGGAGCGTTCGCCGGGCTACAAGGTCGTCTCGATCTCGGGTCACGTGCGTAAGCCGGGCAATTATGAGGTCGCGCTCGGCACGACGATTCGCCAGCTCATCGATGGTTGCGCCGGCGGACTTCGTCCCGGCCGTACGTTCATGGGCGTGCAGCCCGGCGGAGGCTCGTCGGCCTGTCTGTTCGAGGAGCACCTCGACGTTTCGTACGACTTCGACTCGGTCACCAAGGCCGGCTCGATGCTCGGCTCGGGCGCGATGGTCGTGTTCGACGACACGACCGACTTCGTCAAAGCCTCGTACGCGCTGATCCGGTTCTTCTCGCACGAGTCGTGCGGTCAGTGCACGCCGTGCCGCGAGGGCGGCAACTGGATCCAGCGCACGCTCGAGCGCATCCTCGATGGCCGCGGCGTCGACTCCGACGTCGACGTCATCAAGTCCGCCGCCCATCAGCTCACCGGCCTGAACCTGTGCGCGCTCGGCGACTCGATCGAACCTTTCCTCGCCTCGGTGATCAGCCGCTACGAAGACCAGTTCCGCGCCTACATCAAGCGTCCCGCCCAGCAGGTCGCCGTCTGATGTCCGCTGCCGTTTCGCAGACGGAGCTCGTCACGCTGACCATCGACGAGGTCGAGGTGCGTGTTCCGAAGGGGACACTCGTGGTCGAGGCCGCCAAGGCGATCCAGACCGACATCCCGGTCTACTGCTATCACGAGAAGCTCGGTCCGGCCGGGCTGTGCCGGATCTGCCTGGTCGAGATCGACGGGATGCCCAAGCTGCAGATCGCGTGCAACACGGCGGTCGCCGAGGGGATGAAGGTCCATACGCGCAACCCGCGCGTCGACGACGGACGGCGCGCGATCCTCGAGTTCTTTCTGCTCAACCATCCGCTGGACTGTCCGATCTGCGACAAGGGCGGCGAGTGCGATCTCCAGGACTACGCGATGGCCTGGGGCCAGGGCACGTCGCGCATGCTCGAGGCCAAGCTGTCCAAGCCCAAGGCGGTCGACCTCGGCCCGACGATCGTGCTCGACGAGGAACGCTGCATCGTCTGCCAGCGCTGCGTACGATTCGACGAGATCATCACCCGCGAGCAGTCGCTGCGCACCGACGACCGCGGCGCGCACGTGATCATCGCGACGGCCACCGGCAAGCCCTATGTATCGGACTTCACCGGTAACGTCACCGAGCTGTGCCCGGTCGGCGCGCTCACCTCGAAGACCTATCGCTTCCGCTCGCGGCCGTGGGACAACCACCGGACGACCACCTCGTGCACGCAGTGCGCGGTCGGCTGCCGGATGCACGTCGACGAGCGCGGCAACACGCTGCTGCGCACGATGAGCGTCCCGGAAGACGACGCGATCTCCGACTCGTGGCTGTGCGACCGCGGCCGTTACAACGTCGGCTTCGTCGGTGACGAGCGGCGGCTGAGCTCCCCGCTGCTCAAGCTGGATCGTTCGACCCTTCGACAGGCTCAGGACCAGCTGAGCTCAGGGCACGTCAGCTGGGCGCAGATCGATTGGGACGACGCGTTCGCGCGGTGCGTCACCGAGCTCCGGCGCGCCGGAGCCAACGCCGGTATCATCGGCGGTGGTCGGCTCCTCAACGAAGAGGCGTTTCTCGCGCAGCACCTGTTCCGCGCGCTCGGTATCGAGAACATCGATCACCGCACCGGCGAGCAGAAGATCGTGCATAGCGACTCGTTCGCCAGCCATGCCGACCTCGAGCGGGCCGATACGATCGTCACGATCGGTCGGCCGCCGTCGCAGCTCGCGCCGGTGCTCGACCTGCGCATCCGCAAGGCGGTCTCGCGCAACGGCGCGCGGCTGATCTCGGTTGGCGATCACCACGCGAACAGCTTCGTCCCCGAGACGCACGCCTCGAGCGCCGACGAGCTGCGCGCCGCGCTCGGCGCCGATCCCGGGCGTTTGGCGGTGGTCTGGGACGGCGTGATGATCCCGGGCGGCCCCGAGCTGCTCGCGCCGGTGCACGCGTTCGCCGCCGATCGATACGTGTTGCCGGAGTCGCCCAACGGTCGCGGCGCCGACGCGCTCGGGATGCGCCCTCGCGGCGACGGTCTCGACACCCGCGCGATGCTCGAAGCCGCGCGTGACGGCAACCTGGCGGTGCTGGTGATCCTCGGCGCCAACCCGATGCTGCGGTTCCCCGACCGGGCGCTGGTCGAAGCGGCGCTGCGCGCAACGCCGTTCGTCGTCGTCACCGAGCTGTTCATGACCGAGACCGCCGAGCTCGCGCACCTCGTGCTGCCGGTCTGCAGCGCGTTTGAGAAGAGCGGCACGACGACCGATCTGACCGGCGGCGTGCTGCCGGTGAGCGGGTCGGTGCGGGCACCGGAGGGCTTGCTCGCCGACGGCGACATCATCATCGAGCTGGCCGAACGGCTCAACGTCGCGCTGCCGATGCCGTATGAGATCGAAGTGCGGGTGCGCGAGCTGGTTCGTACGCCGCCGCCCGAGCCGGCGGCCGGCGATCTCCTCGCGCGGCCGCGCGCCGCCGCGGGGCCCGGCGAGCTGCGCGCGATCGCCGAGCAGACGATCTTCACCGGCGGCGGGACGCTCGCGTTCGACCCGCGCATCGCCGAGCTGCGCGCGCGGCCGCGTGCGACAGTCCATCCCGACACCGCTGCCGCGCACGGGATCGCCGACGGCGATCTGATCGACCTGACCGGCTCGAACGGCGCCACGCTGCGCGGACTCGCGGTGGCCGTCGAGCCGCGCGTTCCGCCCGGCGCCGTCGCACTGCTCGACGGCATCCCGGCGGCACCGCTCAACGCGCTCGGCAACGCCGCGGTGCGGCTGGAGAAGACGCTGGTGACCGCGTGAGCATCATCGACGCGATCCCGATCTGGCTGGTCGTGCTGATCAAGTCGGCGATCGTGCTGCTCGTCGTGATCACGACCTTCGCCTACTCGATGCTCGCCGAGCGCAAGGTGATGGGCTGGATGCAGCTGCGGCCCGGACCCAACCGCGTCGGTCCGTGGGGACTGCTGCAGCCGGCGGCCGACGCGGTCAAGATGATCTTCAAGGAAGACCTCACCCCCGACACCGCCGACCCGATGATCTACCGGCTTGCGCCGTTCATCTCGCTGATCTGCGCGATGGGGACGTTCGCGATCATCCCGTTCTCGGCCAGCGCCGACGGGACGTTGTGGGCGGTCGGCAACGTCAACGCCGGGATCCTGTTCATCTTCGCGATCGGCTCGATCGGCATCTACGGAATCTCGCTGGCGGGCTGGGCGTCGGGCTCGAAGTACCCGCTGCTCGGCTCGGTGCGCTCGACGGCGCAGATGATCTCGTACGAGCTGTCGATGACGATGTCGGTGATCGGCGTGCTGATCCTGGCCGGTTCGACGGCGCTGGGCGACATCGTGAACGCGCAGCTGCGGCTGTGGTTCGTCATCCCGCAGATCGTCGGCTTCCTGATCTACGTGATCACCGCGGTCGCCGAGACCAACCGCGCGCCGTTCGACTTGGTCGAGGCCGAGACCGAGCTGGTCGGCGGCTTCCACACTGAGTACTCCGGCCTACGGTTCGGGCTGTTCTTCATCGCCGAGTACCTCAACATGATCACGGTGTCGTGCCTCGCGACGCTGCTGTTCTTGGGCGGCTGGAACTCGCCGATCCCCGGGCTGCCGTCGGGCGGTCTGATCGGCCTGGTGTGGTTCATCCTCAAGGCCGCCGCGTTTCTGTTCTTCTATATCTGGCTGCGCTCGACGCTGCCGCGCTTCCGCTACGACCGCCTGATGGCGTTCGGCTGGAAGGTGCTGCTGCCGGCCGCGACCCTCAATCTCATCCTGACGGCGGTCGCCGTCGCGGTCTGGCCGGTTCATGCGTAAGAACCTGTTCAATGTCGGCGCGCTGTTCCGCGGTTTCTCGACCACGTTCAGCTACATGTTCAAGCGGATGCCGACGATTCAGTACCCGTCGGTGAAGAAGCAGCATGCGCCGCGCTTCCACGGGCTGCACGAGCTGCGCCGCTACGGCGACGGCAAGGAGCGCTGCATCGGCTGCGAGCTGTGCGCGATCGCCTGCCCGGCCAACGCGATCACCGTGCTCGGCGCCGAGAACGCGCCCGACGACCGCCGCTCGCCGGGCGAGCGTTACGCGGCGCGCTACGAGATCGACGAGCTGCGCTGCATCTTCTGCGGGCTGTGTGAGGAGGCGTGCCCGACCGACGCGATCGTGCTGACGCCTCGCTTCGAGATGGCGGACTACCGGCGCGGTGCGTTCGTCTTCGCCAAGGACCGGCTGCTCGTGCCGCCGGAGGCCGGCGTCGGAACGGCGCCCGACGAGCGCCCCAACGGGATCCCGGCCGACCTCGGCGCCGTGACGCGCACCAAGGACACGGTCGATATCGACGCCGGTTACGAGGCGACCCACCGCGGTCGCATCCTGCGCACCCAGCGCCGCGGGCTCGCCGCCGGCCCGCTCGCGGACCAGTCATCATGATCGCGTTCTGGATCCTGGGCGTCGTCCTGGTGGCCAGCGCAGTATTCACGGTGACGGCGAAGAAGCCGGTGTACTCCGTCGTCGGGCTGCTGGTCAACTTCATCGCGCTCGCCGCGACGTACCTGACGCTGCAGGCCGAGTTCTTGGCCGTGATTCAGATCGTCGTCTACAGCGGCGCGATCTTGATCTTGTTCGTGTTCGTGATCGCCTTGCTGTCGAGCGGCACGCGTCCGTTCGAGGTCGGTCCGGATCGAGCTCCCCGCATCCTGATCCCGGCGCTGGCATTTGCCGTGCTGACGCTGGCCGGACTCACGGTCACGGCGCTGCGCAGCCCGCTCACGGTGGTATCGACGGCGACCACCAACGGCGCGACCGGCGACGCGAACGCGTTCGGCAGCGTGGCGAACTTCGGCGTGGCGCTGTTCACCACCAACCTGCTGCCCTTCGAAGTCACCGCCTTCATCCTGATGGTCGCGGTGATCGGCGTCGTCCTCATCGCGGGCGATGAGGCGCCGGGCGAAGGGACGCGCGCGCGACGGCGCCGGCCCGGAGTCCGCGAGCCGATCGTCGAGGATACGCTGGTCCGATGACGGTCTCGCCAGAAAGCTACGTCGGGCTCTCCGCCGTGCTGTTCTTCATCGGCGTCGTCGGCGTCATCGCCCGGCGCAATCCGCTCATCATGCTGATGTCGATCGAGCTGCTGTTCAACGCCGCGAACCTGGCCCTGGTCGCTTACGCGCGGGCGTGGGTCAACAACACCGGCCACATCTTCGTATTCCTGGTGATCACGGTCGCCGCCGCCGAGGCCGCGATCGGGCTGGCGATCGTCACGATGACGTTCCGGCGCTCGGCGCACGTCGACGTCGATGAAGTCTCGGCACTGCGGGGCTGAACGCGCTCGTGCTGCTGTTGCTGGTGCTGTTCTCCCCGCTGCTTGGCGCCGCGCTGTTGTGGGCGTTCGGGCCGGCGCTCAAGTCGTGGGCCGGGCCGATCGGCTCGGCGCTGATCGGCGTACCGTTCCTGGCGACGGTCGCGCTCTGGCGCGACGCGACGGCGCCCGGCGGCCTGCACCTCGCCCTGTTCTCATGGCTGCCGGGCTGGGCATTCGGATTGCAGCTCGACCGCCTCTCGCTGATCTGGTCGCTGATCATCACCGGGGTCGGATTCCTCATCCACGTCTATTCGATGGGGTACATGGACGGCGACCGCGCGTACGCGCGCTTCTTCGCGTACATGAACTTCTTTGTGTTCGCGATGCTGGCACTGGTGCTCAGCGACAACGTCGTCGGGCTGCTGGTCGGCTGGGGACTCGTCGGGCTCGCCTCCTATTTCTTGATCGGGTTCTGGTTCGAGCGGCCGTCGGCGGTGGCGGCGGCGCGCAAGGCGTTCGTGATGAACGTGGTCGGCGACGTCGGGATCATGTTCGCGATCTTCGTCATCATCGCCAAGGTCGGCTCGATTGGTTACGCCGACATTTTCACGCACTTCAGCGCGGCGTTCACGCCCAACGAGTTGTTTCTGGTCTGCCTCGGGCTGTTCATCGGCTGCGCCGCGAAGTCGGCGCAGATCCCGCTCCACACGTGGCTGCCCGACGCGATGGAGGGCCCGACGCCGGTCTCGGCGCTGATCCATGCCGCAACGATGGTCACCGCCGGCGTCTATCTCGTGGCGCGCTTCGCGCCGCTGTGGTCGGCCTCGCCCGACGCCCAGGAGCTCGTCGGCGTCATCGGCGCGCTGACCGCGATCGCCGGCGCGATCCTCGGCTGCGCGCAGTGGGACATCAAGCGCATCCTGGCCTATTCGACGATGTCGCAGATCGGCTACATGATCATGGGCGTCGGGATCGGCGCCTATGACGCCGGCGTGTTCCACTTCCTCACCCATGCGTTCTTCAAGGCGCAGCTCTTCCTGGGTGCCGGGATCGTGATCCACGCGCTGGCCAACGAGCAGGACGTGCGCCGGATGGGCGGCTTGTGGCGGCGACTGCCGTTCGCGTTCGTCGCGATGTTCGCCGGCGTGCTCGCAATCAGCGGCGTGCCGGGATTCAGCGGGTTCTTCAGCAAGGACGCCGTCGTCTACGGCGCGCTCGCGGCCGGCCATCCGTGGCTGTACGCGATCGGCGTGATCACCGCCGGGATCACCGCCTACTACATGTTCCGGCTGCTGTTCGTCACGTTCTTCGGCGCCTACCGCGGCGAGGTCGATCCGTCCGATCTCGGGATCCGTCACCCCGAGCTGGCGGGGACGTCGGCCGAGTCCGGCCATCACGCTGAGGAACAAGAACCCTTACACCACGCACTCGGCGGGCTGATGTCGGTGCCGGTCGGCATCCTGATCTTGCCGACGATCTTCATCGGCTGGCTCGACGCCGGCGGTGCGAGCGCCCCGTGGCAGCGTTTCTTCGCCGGCTTCTTCCCGCGCGCTCCGGCTGACGTGACGCCGCCGCTGAGCGAGATCGCCTCGACCGCGATGGTCTTCGTCGTCGTCGCGCTCGGCTTCGCCGTGGCATATCTGCGCTACGGAAGCGCTCGCGCGCAGCACGACGCGGTCGTGCGGCTGCGCACCGAAACGATCCGCATGCCGGCCGTGCTGGTCAACGCGTACTACTTCGACGCCGCCTACGACATGCTGCTGGTGCGGCCGGCGCGCGCGATCGGCGCGTGGTACGTCCGCGTGTTCGATCCGCACGTGCTCGACGCCGCGGTGCGGGAGGCGGCGATCTCGGCGCAGTGGCTGGGCCACCTGTTCCGCAGCTTCCAGACCGGACTGGTGCGCGCGTACGCCCTCTCGATCGCCTTCGGCGTCGTGTGCGTCGTCGCATATTATGCGTTCGCCTTTGGAGGCGGTCGATGATCGTCACCGCGCTCGTCGTCGGCCCGATCCTGGTCGGTCTCGCGCTGTACGCCGTCCCGCGCGACCGCGCCGTGCTGGTCCGCGCCATCGCCGCGGCGGTCGCGGTGCTCACCTTCGTGCTGACGGCGGCCGATCCGTCGGCGCCCGATGCCTCGGTGCGCTGGCTCTCGCGCCCCTTCGCCGCGTCGTTTCATCTCGGCTTCAACCCGATCTCCTTGTGGATCGTGCTGCTCCTCGCGCTGGTGACCTTCGGTGGCGCGCTGGCCCTGGACGGCCCGCGGGCGCGCGGCGTGGGCGCACAGCTCCTGGTGCTGCAAGGCGCGATGAACGGGCTGTTTCTGACCAAGGACGTGCTGCTGTTCGCGCTGTTCTGGGACCTGATGCTGCTGCCGGTCTTCCTGGTGCTGCTCGACGCGGGGCCGCACGTCCGTGCGGCCTGGAAGTACCTGATCTACAATTTGGTCGGCGGGCTCGCGCTGCTGCTGGCGACGGCGGCCTTCGGGATGGTGAGCGGCACGACCGACGTGATCGGCCTGCCCAGCGCGCAGGCGGTGATCGGCACGGTCTGGGGCGCCTGGATCTTCGCCGGGTTTGCATTCGCGTTCCTGATCAAGACGCCGGTGTTTCCGTTCCACACCTGGATGCCCGACACGTATGCCGATCTGCCGGCGCCGATGGCCGCCGTCGTTTCGGCGGTCCAGTCGAAGGGCGGGCTGTACGGTTTCATCGTGATCGGGCTGGCGTTTCTGCGCCCCGAGATGGAACAGGCGCGCACGCTGATGTTCGTGCTCGGCGCGATCGCGCTGATCTACGGCGCGCTCGCGTCGTTGGCCGAACGCGACGCGAAGCGCGTCGTCGCATACAGCTCGCTGTCGCATCTGGGTTTGATCGTGTTGGCGGTCTTCAGCGGCTCGGCGCTGGCGCTCGAAGGCGCCGTCGTGTACATCGTCGCGCACGGGCTCTTCAGCGCCGCGCTGTTCCTCGTCCTCGGCGCCGTCGAGCAGCGCGAGGAGACGCGCGATCTGCGGCGCCTCGGCGGTCTGGGCGAACGCAATCCGAAGCTCGCCGGCGCGCTGGTGCTCGGCGCGCTGGCCGCGTTGGGACTGCCGGGACTGGCGGGCTTCGCCGGCGAGATCCTGATCCTGACCGGTCTCTACAAGGCGGGGTTCGCGTGGCCCGCGGTGGTCGCGCTGGTCGCCGTGATCCTTGCCTCAGCGTATATGCTGCGCTTGTTCCAAGGGATCATGAACGGCCCCGAGGTTCCCGACCTGCCCGAGCGCCGCGACATGACCTGGCTCGAAGGGCTTGCCGTCGCGCCGCTGGTGATCGCGTTCCTCCTGCTCGGGATCGACCCGGGGCCGGTGGCGTCGCTGGTCTCGACGCTGCAGGCGCCGACCGCGGTGAACGTCAGTGCCCGGTAGCCTACCGGCGGCGGCCGATTACACGGCGCTGCTGCCGTGGTTCGTCGTCGCGACCGTGCCGCTGCTGGTGCTGTTCGTCGACCTGTTCTTCCGGGACGGCGGAGCGTTGCGGCGCGAGGTCGCGGTCGGCTTGGCGATTCTCGGCCTGGTCGCCGGCGGCGCGATCGCCGCGCTGCAGTATCCGCACGACGACGCGGCATTCGGCGGCGCGTTCGTGCAAGGCGGCTTCTCGATCGTATTCAGCGAGATCGTCATCGTGTCGACCATCGCGGCGCTGCTGCTTTCACTGGGGGTCGGCCGCTCCGATCAAGTTGCCGGCACCACGGCGCTGCTGCTGTGGAGCGCGAGCGGCGCGATGCTGATGGCCGGCGCCGCGAACCTGTTGATCGTGTTCTTGGGGCTCGAGCTGCTGTCGCTCGGGCTGTACTGCCTGTGCGCGATCTCGAGCCGCCCGACCGCGCGCGAGTCGGCGCTCAAGTACTTGATCCTGAGCTCGATGGCGTCGGGTTTCTTGCTCTACGGTTCGGCGCTGCTGTTCGGCGCGACCGGTTCGGTCGCGTTCGCGGTGCTGGCGACGGCGCCCGTCACGCCGCTGCTGGCGGTCGGCGCCGGACTGTTCCTGATCGGCCTCGCGTTCAAGCTCAGCTTGGTGCCGTTCCACGCCTGGACGCCCGACGTGTACGAAGGCGCGCCGCTGCCGGTGACGGCGTTCATGTCGGTCGTCACCAAGGCCGGCACGCTGGCGGTCCTCGCGCGTTTCGCGTACGCGGCGCTGCCGTCGGATCACGCGGCGGCGGTCCTCGCGCCGCTGTGGGTGCTCGCCGCGCTCTCGATGCTGATCGGCAACCTCGGCGCGCTCGCGCAGACCGACATGAAACGGCTGCTGGCGTACTCGGGGATCGCCCAGGTGGGCTACATCGTCACCGCGTTCGCGGGCACGACCGCGTTCGGATTGCGCTATGCGATCTTGTATCTGGCCGGCTACATGGCGATGAACCTGGGCGCGTTCGCGGTCGTCGCGCTGATGTCGCGCGACGGCGATGCGGTCGTCGGCTTGCCGCGCTTCGCCGGACTCGCCCACCGCCGTCCCTGGCTGGCCGCCGCGATGACATTCTTCCTCATCGGCCTGGCGGGCTTGCCGCCGACGATCGGGTTCACCGGCAAGATCCTCATTCTCGCCGCGACCGTCGGCGCAGGCTACGCGTGGCTGGCGGGGATCCTGATCCTCGGCACGGCGATCTCGGCCTACGTCTACTTCAAGATCGTGCGCGTCATGTTCGCCCGCGTCGACGCCGCGCACGTGCGCGACGAGCGTTCGCCCAACCCGCTGCCCTGGATCGCGGTCGCGATCTGCGCCGTCGCGACGTTCGTGTTCGGTCTGATCCCGTACACGCCGTCGAACGTTCTGCCGCTGGTCAAGTGACGGTCCGCGAGGCGCGCGCGACCGACGAGGCGTTCGTCACGGCGCTCGTTCCGCGCTTCGTCGAGAACGGCGTCGCCGGCGGTCACACCCGCGACGAGGTGATCGTAGGGACGGCGCGCGTTCTGCGCGAGGCGCTGCGCGCCCCGCGCCCGGACGCAGCGTTCCTCGTCGCGGAAGACGAGCGGGGCGAACCGGCCGGCTTCGTGTACGTCGTGTGCGAGCGCGACTTCTTCACCGGCGAGCAGTACGCGCATGTCTCGGAGATCGCCGTCGCGCGCAGCGGCGGCGGCACGGGCGCCGCACTCATGGACGCCGCCGAAGCGTGGTCGCGCTCGCGCGGCCACCGTCTCATGACCCTCAACGTCGTCGACACCAACCTCGACGCCGCGCGCTTTTACGCCCGGCGCGGCTTCGCCGTCGCCCACCACCACTACGCGAAGCGTTTCCGGCCGTAGCGAATGAGAGGACCCAAAGAATCGGTCATCGCTCACACGAGCGAGAAGTGCACGGTGAAGTCCCGGTGCTTGACCAACGGCGCGATGCGGCCGCGCGGGCCGCGATCGAGCTGCACGATCCCGTATCCTTCCATCGTTCGCAGCGTGCGCGAGAGGTTCGACTTCTTGCGGCCGGTGAGCTTTGCCAACTCCTCGATCGATTGGGGATGCTCCGCGGCGATCGCCGCGAGCACTTCACGATTCCCCTCGGAGAGAACCTTCGCCAGCGATTCGATGGTGCGAAACCAGACCTTCGGCTCGTCCGGTGCGCGTCGATGGGTTCCCCGCGCGATCGCGATCGTCCGGTCCCTCATTTGATCCAGGGAAGCGATCCCAATCCTTAGCGTCTTCGTCTTCGTCATGTGATACCTCGCTCGTGCAGCAGAGAGTAGACCGCGCTCCAGAAGTCTTCCAGCAGTGCGCCGGCGTTCGTGTAGTCGTTGGTCTGGACCGTATTCCCGAGGTGCAGGTGGTCGTACGGCTCGTCGCGCTTTCTCGGCGGCACCGGATGCGCATTGTCGAAGCCGAGGATCCGCCCTTTGTCGGGTCCGTGCGGCGTCAGGGAGTGACCAGGCCGTGTTGCCGGCCTTCGTTCGACTCCACGTTCCGAACGATGAACCTGACGAAGTAATGGCCGTCGAGCGAGACCGTCAGCATTTCTCCATCGAGCGCCAGAAGTCGATCGAGATCGGGATCGAGCACCTCGGCTTCGTAAGGTTATCATCAACTAATAACCTTGTCAAATCGTGAGTCGGAATCGCGTCGTGGCCGAAAGGTTCGCCATGTTCGGGTTCGGGCGCATACCGTAGACTCGGAAGTGGGGTAATGCGCGCCGGTTGCGCTTCAGGGCGCGGATATCAGAAGAGTGCCGGTCCTGCCAGCAGGAAGTAGAGGGACTCGTAGAGTCCGAATCCAGCGTTCGCGTACAAGACCCGGCGTATCAAGCCGCTCCACGACGATCGCAGCGCGAAGGCGAGCAGCGCGATCGCGAACGGCTCGAAGTCGAGCGCATGCCGCATCCCGTACTCGACGCCGCCCGTGTCGTAGTACATGAAGCCGGGCACCGCCGCGATCAGCGCCGCGATCCACAGCATCGTGATCGAAGGATCGCGTCCGAGTCGCCCGAGTGTGAGCAAGGCGAACGCCAGGCCGAAGCTCGACCAGGTGATCGCGAAGCCGAGCATCGGCGGCGCGATCCAGGGAAACCCGGCGAGGATGTGCGGGGGACGCTCGAAATACGCCTCCACCTGCATCGAAACATTGTCCAGCGAGAACGGCGGCAACCCGCCGTGCGAGCGCGGATCCATCACGTGGTACCAGATCGTGAAGCCGGGATCCAGCAACGTTCCCCAGCGCGCCTCGTTGTAGAGCGACCATGGCACGGCGAACAGAAAGACGACGAGGAGCGCGACACACGCCGATTGAGGCCGCCGCGCGAGCACGAGCCACGCGGCGTAGACGAAGACCACCGGAAGCAGCGGATAGCGTGACAGTCCGGCGGCCGCGGCAAACGCGCCAACGACCCAGCCGCGCCGTTTCCCGAACATCTCCACCAGCGCGAAGAGCGAGAACGCAAAGGCTGCAACGTGGGCGAAGAACCATACCGCGCCGTCGGCGGCGCCCGCGAAATAGCTCGTACCGAAGGCCGCGAAGGCGGCCAGCGCGACCGCCGAGCGCACGGAGCCGGTGATGCGATAGCCGACACCGTACGCAGCGGCGATTCCGGCGGCGCCGACGGCCGCGCATATCAGGGTCTGGTTCGCCGCGACACCGGAAACGGCGACCAGCGGCAGCAACAGAAGCGCCGGAAAGGGCGCTTGGACGACGTACGGGTGACCGTGGTACGGCACCGTATCGATGTACGGACCTCCCGGTACCACCCACACGCGACCGTGGAGCCACGCATCGGCGAGCAGCACGTAATTGTTCATCGGGGTCGCGTTCAGCTTCGTCCCCGACCAAGCGACGCCGAAGAAGACCAGGCCGGCGATGACGCCGGCCTGCGCTCGAGCCAGCGAACGCGCCCGCGCCGCGAGCCGCGCGAAAGAGTCTTTCACCGAATCATCTGCTCGGTTGCGATGCGAGCTCCGCAATGCGCGCCACGAGCGGATCGGCCGGGTCGTTGAGTCGCTCCAGCAAGGTGAAGTGATTGTCGCCGGGACTGTCGGCGTACGACGTTGCGCAGCCGTGCGCGCGCCAGGCGCGGCAGAGCTCCGCGCCTTGCCATTTGAAGGCGTCGGACTCGCGCTCGCCGGCGACCGCGACGACCGTGGCCGGCGCGGCGGGGGCGTGCAGCGCCGGGCTCAGCGCCGCGGCGCGGGGTTCGTCGAGCTGCAGCCATTCTTGCACGAACGACGCGATGAGCGGGCGCAGGTCGTGCAGCCCGCTCAGCGTCACGACGGCGGCGACCGGCTCGTCGACGGCGCACATCCCGGCGAGCTGCCCGCCGGCGGAGTGCCCGGTCACGATGATGCGCGACGGGTCGGCGCCGTGCTCGGCGGCGTGCGCGCGCAGCCACGCGACCGAACGGCGCGCTTGATCGGTGATCGCTTCGAGCGGCACCGCCGGGGAGAGCGCATAGTTGACGACGGCGCAGGCGACGCCGTGCGCCGCGAGAGCGCGCGCGACGAAGGTGTGATCGTCCTTGTGCAGCCGGCGCCAGTATCCGCCGTGGAAGAAGACGGCCACCGGCGCGCCGTCGCGCGGTACGAGGAGGTCGAGCGTCTCCGCTCCGGTGGGCCCGTAGCGCAGGTCGCGCGCGAGCTGCGCATGCGCGCGCACCTCGTCGCTCCAGGCGCGCCAGCGACGAAAGAACACGGTCGCGTCATCGACCGTCGCCGACGCTTCGTAGGGGTCGGCCGGCGCGCTCACCGTGCCGGGGCGAACTGCAGGAAGTCGACCTTTCCCGCGCCGTCCCACGCGATCGCCTGTTCGACGGCGGCGCCGTTGGCGAAATCGACCCGAAACACGTAGACGGTTCGGGCGCCTTGGGTGATCTTGCGGACCTGGATGAAACTCTTCACCGAGCCGAGGCCGTCGAGCTGAGACGCGGCGGCCGCCAGCGCCTTGTCGTCGATGCGTTCGTTCATCCGGTCCGAGTACTGCGAGCGGTCGATCTTACCGGCGCGGTTCGCGTCGAACACGGCGCGCGCGCGAGCCCTGATGTCGGGCGACGGCTGCGACGCCGCCGGCGGTGTCGAGGGCTGGGCGGTCGGGTTATCGTCGGTCGAACTCGCCCGCGAGAGGGCACGGCTGGCGGTCAGCGGCAACGCGACGACTTGCGCCGCCTGCGCGGGGCGCGGCCGTGGACCCGACGCAAGTGCGGACGCGCCGAGCGCGGCGGCGCCGCAGCCCGCCGCGAGAATCCCGGCGATCAGGCGCCGTCCCATCATGCCGCGCTCTTCCACGGCCGGCGACTCGCCCCTACGGGTGCGTCATGTTGGCCGGAACGACCGACGCGTCGAAGTCGTCGGAGCCGATGTAGCCGAGCGACAGCGCCGCTTCCTTGAGGGTCGTTCCCTCGTGATGGGCTTTCTTGGCGATCTCCGCCGCCTTGTCGTAGCCGATCTTCGGGGTCAGAGCGGTGACGGTCATCAGCGACTCGCTCAGATACTTCGCGATCACCGGTTCGTTGGCTTGGAGTCCCTCGACCGCGTGCTCGCGGAACATCGTGCACGCATCCTGCAGCAGCCGGCACGAGTGCAGGAAATTGTAGATCATCACCGGGTTGAACACGTTGAGCTCGAAGTTTCCCTGCGCGCCCCCGAACCCGATCGCTACGTCGTTGCCGAATACCTGAACGCAGACCATCGTCATCGCCTCGGACTGCGTCGGGTTGACCTTGCCGGGCATGATCGACGACCCCGGTTCGTTCTCGGGCAGGATCAGCTCGCCGATCCCGGCCCGCGGACCCGACGCCAGCCAGCGAACGTCGTTGGCGATCTTCATCAGCGAGGCGGCCAGCGTCTTGAGCGCGCCCGACGCGGCGACCACTTCGTCGTGCGACGCGAGCGCGGCGAACTTGTTGGGATGCGAGCGGAACGGCAGCCCGGTGAGCTCGGCGATCTTGCGCGCGGCGCGCTCGGCGAACTCCGGGTGCGCATTCAGTCCCGTGCCGACCGCCGTTCCGCCGATCGCGAGATCGTACAGATCGTCGAGCGACTCGCGCAGTCGCTCGAGATCGCGGTCGAGCTGGCTGACGTACCCCGAGAACTCTTGGCCGAGAGTCAGCGGGGTCGCGTCCTGCAAGTGCGTGCGGCCGACCTTGACGATGTGATCCCACTGCTTCGCCTTGGCGTCGAGCGCGTCGCGCAGTTTTTCGACCGCGGGCATCATCTTCACCATCGCCTCGGCCGCCGCCATGTGCATCGCGGTCGGAAACGTGTCGTTCGACGACTGCGACATGTTGACGTGGTCGTTGGGATGGATCGGTTTCTTCGAGCCCATCTCGCCGCCGGCGAGCTCGATCGCGCGGTTCGAGATCACCTCGTTGACGTTCATGTTCGTCTGCGTCCCCGACCCGGTCTGCCAGACGCGCAGCGGGAAGTGGTCGTAGAGCTTGCCGGCAATCACCTCGTCGGCGGCACGGGCGATCAGCTCGCTCTTCTCGCCGTCGAGCTTGCCCAGATCGCGGTTCACCAGTGCGGCGGCCTTCTTGAGCACGGCCATCGCGCGGACGATCTCGCGCGGCATGACGTCGCGCGGCGCCGCGTCGTCACCGATGTCGAAGTGGATCAGCGAGCGCGCCGACTGCGCGCCGTAGTACTTGTCGGCGGGGACGTCGATCTTGCCCATCGAGTCGCTCTCGATCCGCGCGCGCCCCTGAGCCTGCTGAAGGGCCGAGCCGTTCGTCTGCGTGTTGGCCATAGCGCGGCTCGCTTCGGCGCCCCGCAGCCGCACCACTTCGCGAGAAAGGTCGTAGGGCTCGCCGCCGGCGGATCCGCCCCCCGGCGCGCGCGACCGCGTTTTTTCGCCGGCGCACTAGGCTGCGCGGCGCATCTCTCGTATACTAAGAACATCCGTTCCCCAAGAGGAGCGTCGCCGATGCGCATTTCGCACGTCCTTGCCCTTGCCGCCGCTTTTGTCGTAGTCCAGACCGGGCCGGCGTTCGGCTTGACGACGGCGCCGGCCGTCACCGAGCCGAACCAGGGTGACTCCGCCGTCCTCGACGCCGCGCGCGCAAAGGTCGCCGCCGGCGACACGAAGGGCGCGATCGAGGGACTGGCACCGTACGTCGCGGCGCATCCGAACGACGCCGCCGCGGGGCGGCTGCTGGGCGACCTGTACTTCCGCGTTCCCGACTACGCGAAGGCCGAGAAGATCTGGAAGGCGCTCGTCGCGGCCGCCCCCGACGATCGCGAGACGCACAGCCGGCTCGGCGCGCTCTACGCCGTCGAAGATCGGGTGGGCGAGGCGCTCACCCAATTCCAGCTGAGCCTGCCGAACCGCACCGGCTATGCCGGCGTGGTCCTGATGCACAAGCGCTACGGCGACCTGAACCAGTATCTCGAGCAGCTCAGGACCGAAACCAACCTGCACCCGTTCGACGTGACGAAATGGGCCGAGCTGGGCGAGGCCGAGCGGGCGCTGCACCACCTCGCGGCTTCGTACGAGGCATTCAGCCACGTGGCCGGGGTCCGGCCGGCGTCCTGCGCGGCCCGCGTCGACGTCGCCTACGCGCTGGTCGATTTGGGCCGCGTCGATCAGGCGATCACCCACCTCAACGCGTGCCTGGCGATCGACGCGAACTACTATCCGGCGGTGGTGAACCTCGGCGAGGCGTACCTCGAGAAGTCGCAGTACGACGCGGCCCTGCCGTACTTGGAACGGGCCCTCAAGCTGCGGCCCGACGGCGCCGAGGCGCTGGTCGACATCGGGTACTTCTACGACGCGCACAGCGACTGGAAGACCGCGATCACCTACTACAACCGCGCGATCCGCTCCGATCCGCTGCGGCCCGAAGCGTACATCGACCTCGGCTACGACTACAACCAACACCGCCTGTTCCCACTCGCCGAAGCGGCCTACCTGAACGGCATCAGCGTCGCCTCCGACGACGGGCGGCTGCACTACATGCTCGCGGTGACCTACAACCTGCAGGACAAGATCGCGCTCGCGCGCGACCAGTACGAGCGCGCCCTGGCCTCGGAGGAACCGCTGGTCGTGCGGCTCGCGAAAGCCGAGCTGGCGTTGCTGCCCACCCGGTAACCGTGTAAAGGCTTCCTTGCTCACGGCGCCGCCGGGCGCCGCCACGTGGTCGAATTGTAAACGGCGTGTTAGGGCGCCGTTTACTTTGCGTCGAGCGCCCGCTTGATTCGGGGCGCCGGCGCGCGCCCGCTGCTATCGTGGCGAGGCCGCTGCCCGTATGGGCCAGCGGCGTTCCGCACGTCACGAGGAGTCCATCTTGAAGCGCAGCATCGCGGCCTCGGCGCTCATCGTCCTCGCCTTGGTTCTGCCGGGGATCGCGTCGGCGAAACCCACCGTCACGCTCAAGCTCACCGGCGCGGTCGTCTCTAGGGCCGCCGACGGTCACACGACGCTGACCCCGGTCGACCAGGCGCCGCCCAAATCGGGCGACGAGATCGAGTACGACATCGCGGCCAGCAATGCGGGCACGTCGCCGGCGCTGCACCTCGTCCCGGTCGGACGTGTTCCGCTCGGAACCGCCTACGTGGCGGGTTCGGCGAAGGCGGCCGGCGCGCACGCGGAATTCTCGCTCGACGGCGGCAAGACGTGGTCGGCAGCGCCGACCGTGACGGTCAAGGACGCCAACGGCGCGACCGTCGTGAAGAAGGCGGATCCCGCGGTCTATACGATGGTGCGCTTCGTCAGCGACGGCGCGCTCGCGCCGCACCGCAGCGCCGTGTACAGCTATGAGGTGCGCGTCAAATGATCCGCACCCTCGTTCGCATCGCGGCCGCGGCCGCGCCGCTGGCGGTGCTGATTGGCCTGGCGGCGACGGCGCCGGTCTCCGCCGCAACCGCGGCGGGCACGGCCATCTCCAATACCGCGACCGCGACGTACTCGGACGGTACGAACACCTACAACTCGCAGTCGAACACCGTCACGACGACGGTGCAGAACGCGCCGGCGATGACGATCGCGCCGCCGCAAGGCACGCCCGGAGCCAACACGGTCAGTCCGGGAGGGTCGATCACCGACAACTACACCTTGACCAATACCGGCAACGGCGCGGGCTACTTCCAGCTGGCCGGCTCGCTGGGCACCAACGACGGCGTGACGGCCGGGCAAGGTACGTTCACGACCTTCGTGGTGAACGCCGGCAGCGGCAACCAGAACTTCGCGACCGTGGCCGCGGTCAACACCTACCTCAGCACCGGCAACGCCGGCGGCCCGTTCCTGACCGCCATCAACGGGACGATCACGATCGGCGTGACCTATGCGGCCAACGCCGGCGCGTCGGGGACGATCACGACCAATGTGACGGCCAGCATCACGCAGCCGGCCGGCTCGGGCACCGCCCTCGAGACCTCGACGCCCAACACCGTCGGCCAGTACAACGACAACGTCGTCGCCGACGCGCGGATGGACCAGCAAAAGCTCGCCGTCGTCGGCGGGACGGTCGCCGCGCCGACCGTGCAATACACGGTTCGCGCCAACAACGGCGGCAGCCGCGCGATGGTCGCCGTGTTCAGAAGCGGTCTGCCCAGCGGCTCGTACGGCGCCTCGTGCCCGAGCAACATCGCGTGTGGCATCGTGATCACCGACAAGATCCCGTCGTACAACGCGACGCAGCTCACCCTCAACGGCACGCCGTCGTGGGTTACGCAGCCGACCGGTGCGGCGTTCATCTACTCGACCGACGGAACCAACTGGACGAACACGTCGACCGGCGCCGTTTACGTCGGCGTCTTCATCCCGGCATCGGCGATCACCGGCAGCTTCGGCGCGTCCAACCCGGGCTCGTCGCAGGGCAGCGTGACGGCCGGTCAAGCCCAGGTCGCGTTCACCTACACGATCAACGGCTCGACGGCCAGCGGCGCCGCGAACGCGACCGCGATCACCAACGTAACCAACTCGATCTACGCCGATCAGAGCGGCTTCATCGAGGGTCCCGGCATCGCGTCCCAGACCGTCACCAACAGCGCTGCGGCGACGACGGCGCAAACGGCGCCCGCTGTCTCCAACGCGACCGGTTCCCTGACCGGCGCGGCATCGATCACGTCGGCCGCGTCACCGTCTTCGAACTCGGTGCTCAACGGTCCCAACGGATTCCCCGGCGCGACCGGTCCCGACACTACGACCAACACCGACTACACCGCGATCTCGTACACCAACGGCGCGACGATCTTAGCGGCGGTGAACGGTTCGACCGTGTCGGTCCCGGCCGGCGCAGCGGCGCTGACCGTCACCAACTCACTGCAGAACACCGGCAACAAGGACGACACCTACAACCTCAGCGCGGCGACCGGCAGCGGTCTCACGGCGCTTCCCGCGGGTTGGACGGTCGCCTTCCAAAGCGCGGGCCAGAGCGCGAGCGGCAGCTGTGCGGCGGTCTCGGCCGGGACCGTGATCACTTCCGTATGCGTGCCGTCGGGCGCTACGCAGAACTACCGCACGATCTACACGCCGCCGGCCGGCGCCACGACGTTCACCGCGTTCGCGGGTTACGGTGACGCCGTGACGGCGACGTCGACCAACGACAACACCAAGACCAACATCACGATCGACGAGATCTTCGTCGGCGGCTACGTGAAGCTCACCAAGACCTTCTCGGTGGCGCTGCTGCAGCCGTGTGCAACCGCATCCACCTGGACGGCCAACTCGGCCAACGTCGATCCCGGCGACTGCGTGCAGTACACGATCGCCTACCTCAACGTCGCGCCGGCGGGCGGGACGAATGACATCACCCTCAACGCGAGCTCGTTCGTGATCACCGAAGACGGCACGGCCTCGGGCGGCAGCGGCGGAACGGCGTACGTGAACAACTGGTCGGCCAACTCGAACGGCCTGTACGCCAGCCCGGTCGATTCCAACGGCGGCACGCTCGGAGGCTACAATCCCGGTCCTGGTGCGGCTGGCTCGTCCAAGTTCACCGACACGGTCGGTGCGCTGGCGGCCGGCGCCTCCGGGACGTGTACGTTCAAAGTCCAGGTCAAGTAACCCCATGCGTGGAGTCTTCGCGCGCATCGTGCGCACGATGGGCTTCGCCGCCGCTCTATTCGCAACCGCGGCCGAGAGCGGCGAAGCCGCTCCCCCTGCGGGCGCGATCATCAGCAACACGGTGACCGCGCAGTACACCGATGCGCGCGGATTGACCTACGGGACGCAGTCGAACACCATCAAGGTCACCGTCGCGGCGGTCGGCGCGATCGTCGTCTCACCCAAAGAGACGGCGGTCGACCTGGCGGCCGAAGGCTATCCGGCCGGAATGCCGATCACGCGCAGCTTCACCGTCACCAACACCGGCAATACCGCCGACGCGTACACGATCGCGTCGATCGTACCGGGCGCGGGCAGCGTGACCTCGATCGCGTTCGTCACCTCTTCTGGCAACGTTCCGGTGACGCTCGGCACGACGGCCTCGCCTGCGCTGCAGCCGGGCGAGGCGATCCGCGTGCAGGTCGTCATCTCGACGGTCGGCATCGCGGTCGGCGCCGCGTTCCCGATCACTCTGCTGGCGCGTTCGACGAACGCGTCGGTCGCCAACGGTTTGGTGAGCGACAGCGGCAAGGAGTGGGCGATCGCGCAAGCCGGCCCGGCCATCGCCGGACCCCTCGGCCCGAACACCGCGATCAACAAGCTGGTCGATCAGACACGAACGCACACGGCGAGCCCCGGCGAGACCGTCACCTACTCGATCGCCTTCAAGAACTATGGCGGCTCGCCGGCCACCAACGTCACGATCGTCGACGACCTTCCCGCCGGGATCACCGCACTGCCCGCCACAGTGGCCCTCAACGGTGCGAACGCCGCGGGCGCCGCGACGCTCACCGGACAGCGCCTCACGGTGAGGGTCGGCACGCTCACGGTGGGCGCGTCGGGGACGCTCAGCTTCGACGCGGTCGTGCAGAGCGGAACGATCGCCGGCGCGTCGTTCGTCAACGTGGCGTCGCTGAGCGCCGACGGGCTGGCGCCCGTTGCGACGACGCCGGCCAGCGTTCTGGTCGGGTTGGGCGACGTGGTGTACGACGGCTACTCCGGCGGCGCGTCGACGGTCGCCGGCGCCGTGCTGACGCTGCGCGACTTCCACACCAAGGCGATCGTCGCGCTGCCGGCGGTCGGCGCACAGTCGCAGTCGGCGCTGCTGCGCTCGCCGCTCGACACCTTGATCGGCATTCCGGCGGGCGGCCTCGCCCCCAACAATGCCAACGTCAACCCGTTCACCACCGGCAGCGACGGCGCATACAGCTTCGTTTTCGCGGCCGAACAGCTCGGTTCGCAGTCGCTGCCGGCGCTGTACGAGCTCGACATCTCCGCGCCGGGGTATCGCGACCGCCGGATCGAGGTCTCGGTCAGACCCGACGCCAGCGGTCTGCTGTACGACGCGACGCTGCAATATCTCGACGCGATGCAGCTGGCGGCACCCGGCGGCTTCGCGCTGGTCACCAACAACTCCGTATCACTCTCCGAGGTATTCGGTTTGCTCGGGAACCTGCCGATGTTCGCGCCTCACCCACTCGCCGTAACCAAGACCGTCGACCGCGACGTCGCGTCGGGCGGCGACCGGCTCCTGTACACGCTGCAGGTCGGCAACGGCGCCGCGCCGCTGGGCGCGACGCGCGTCGTCGACACGCTGCCGGCCGGTGTCGTCTACGCACCGGGCACCGCCCGCGTCGACGGCGTCGCCGCCGAGCCGCAGCGCAACGGCCGCATCCTGACTTGGACCTTCCCCACCCTCGCCGTACAGCACACAATCGTGTACGCGTGCGTCGTCATGCCGTTCACCGCCGAAGGCAGCACGCTGATCAACGTCGTCGACGTCGACGCGCAGTCGGGCGGCGGCGCGTCGGCCCGCGCGTCGGCCAGCGCCGACACGCGCGTCGTCGCCGGCGCACTCGGCAACCGCATCGTGATCACCGGCCGCGTTTTCGTGGACGCGGCGCGCACGGGCCGCTTCCGCGACGGCGATCGCGGCCTGGCCGGCGTACGCGTGTACCTCGAGGACGGCGAGTCGGTAACGACCGACGGCTACGGGCGCTTCACCTTTCCGTCGGTGCATCCGGGACAGCACGTGCTGCGGGTCGACGCGACGACGCTGCCGGGCGGCGTGCGGCCGTACGACGACCGCCGGTACGACAGTCCGCGCAGTCTGCAGCGGCTGCTGCACGGCCTGTACGACGCGGGGCTCATGCACGACGTCAACTTCGCGGTCGAACCTGCGGCATGAGCTGGCGCGCTCGCCTGCACCGGACCGGCACGGCGCTCGTGATCATGAGCTTCGTGCTGTCGACCGTCGACGTCAATCCGGCGGGTGAGATCCCGGGCGCGCTCGCCGACGAAACGTCCACCGCGGCGCCGAGCCCGTCGCCGCGGCCCGTCGCGCCGGCCGAAGTTGCGAGCACGTCGCCGCAGCCCGTCGCCACGACCGCGGCGGTCGCCGCATCGAACGAGGCGCTCGCCGCGCCGGCGCCCGACAACGTCGGCATCGCGGCGAAGGCACCCGAAGGCGGCGATCTCACCCACCTCACGTTCACCGCGACGACCGGGCTGAGGGCAGCGCTGGTCGACCCGGTCGACGACGACGTGGCGTCCTCGGTCTCCGCCAGCGTCGAGGTCGAAACGATCAAAGGCGCCGGTGTCGAGTTGCGGGTCGGGAGCCTCGTGGTGCCGTTCTCGCGCATCGGCAAGCGAACCGTCGACCTGCGCACCGGCACGACGCGGTACACCTACTACGGCGTGACGCTGCAGCCCGGGCCCAACGTCGTCACGCTGACGGCGCTCGGCGCCGACAGCCTGCGCGGCGCATCGACCGTGCACCGCATCTACGCGCCGGGCCGGCCCACCAAGCTGGCCGTCACCGGCAGCGGCGCGTTTCGCGCCGACGGCAAGAGCGTCGACCGGCTGCAGATCGAAGGGCGCGACGCGTGGGGTCATCGCGCCGCGCCCGGCAACACCGTGCACGTCACGCTGCTGCAAGGCGACGCACACCTCGAACGGTCGGCGCTCGCGAGCGCCGCAGCGCCGGCGATCGGGAACGCGCCCACACCGGTTCCGCTGGCGTCGTCGTCGCCGGGCGTCAACGCTGCGACGGCGATACGCCAAGCGGTCGACGTCGTGCTCGACGCCGACGGCGACGCGATGGTACGACTGGTTCCCGGGATCACGCCGGGCGCCGTCGTGCTGCGTGCCGAGTGCGGCGACGTCAGCCGCGAAACGCGCTTTTTCCTGGCGCCCAACTTGCGCAAGCCGTTCGTGAGCGGTTTGGTGACCGCGGGTGCCGGCGCGGTGCCGGGGATTCCCGACCAAGATCGGGCGAACCCGACGGAACGAACTCGCGGCGCGGCCGCGTCGCGGTGTTCGGCACCGGCGCGCTCGGCAAGTCGCTCGCGACGTTCGCCTACGACACCGCCGACACGCTGCAGCGCGACTCCGCGTACGGCGGCGCGCTGGGCACCTATGAAGGCGATCCGAACGACAAGCCCTACGACACGACCGGCGACGCCAGCCTGCGCCGTGACGACGCGCTCTCGCGCGACCATCTCTTCGCCCGCATCGACAACGGTCAGAGCATGTTCGAGTGGGGAGAGTTCCGCGCCCGCACCGGCAGCGACGCCAGCCCGTTGGGCGCGTTCGACCAGCTGGTCGACGGCGCCAAGCTGGAGATCGGCGGCGACCGCGGTCACGCGGCGGTGTTCGCCGCGCGCAACGACGTGGGCTACGACCGGCGCGTGTTCGCGCCGACCGGGCTGGTCAACGGCGTTGTGCTGCGGCCCGACATCGTGGTCGGATCGGAGGTGGTCATTCTCGCCACGCTTGACGCCCGCAGCGGTGCGATCGTCACTCAGACGGCGATGACGCGCGGGGTCGACTACTCGATCGAGTACGCGACGGGACAGCTGCAGTTCATCGACATCCCGCTGCCGCTCGACGAAGCGTTCAACCCGCGCGAGATGATCGTCACCTACGAGTACGACGCGCCGGGCAACACGGCTCGCACGATCGGCGGCCGAGCCGAAACCTCGTTCGGCCCGAACCACGCGCTCAAGCTGGGCGTCGGTTACGTCAACGACACGTCGGGCGCCGGGAACATCGCGCTGGCCAGCGAGGATCTCAGCGGCACGATCGCCGGCGGCTCGTGGCAGATCGCGCACGCGACCAGCCGTGGCCAGCTGCTGGCGACGTCGTCGGACGCACCGCTCGCCGGCGGCGGCGGCAGCGCGCTGCACGCGCAACTGACCCGCGCCGCCGGTCCGGACCGCCTGGCGGTGGTGTACGACCGGACCGATGCCGGCTACTACGATCCGTTCGGCGGACTCGCGACGCCGGGGCTGCTCGAAGAGCACCTGACGTACGCTCACAAGTACGCCGGCGGACAGGGCGAGACAGCCTTCGAGTTCGGTCATGAAGCGAACGCCGGCAGCGGCATCCCGGGCAGCACCGAGACGACGGCTTCGCTGCGTTCGCATCGCACGTTCGGCAAACGCGTCAGCTTCAACGCGTCGCTCGAGCGCCGCATCGCGACGAGCGCGGCAACCGGTCCGGTCTTCGGACCGCAGACGGTGAACCTGCCGGCGCCGAACGCCACGCCGATCCCGGTCACCCTCAACGGTGTCGCCACGCCGTACCAGACGCCGGCCAACCAGTCGTCGACGCAAGCGACGCTCGGCGTCGACGTCAAAGCGACGCGCACGGTCGACTTCAGCGTGAACCGCGTCCAGACGCTCAACGGCGAGAACGACGTACAGCCGACGCAGACCGACGCGCAGCTGACCTACGACCTGGGCAAGGGCGGCCGCGCCTACCTGCGCGAGCGCTGGAGCGCGGCGCCGATCGAGAGCTTCGCGGCGTCGACGCAGGCGATCACCGCGCAGACCGGCGGGATGCGAACGACCGAGATCGGCCTGGCTCGCGCGGTCGGCAACGCGACGACGCTCGACACCGAGTATCTGGTCGACCACACGCTCAACGGCGGCGACGTCTACGCGGCCATGGGCGTGCGCGAGCGGCTCGCGATCGGTGCGGTCAAAGGCGACGCGTTCGTGCAGCACGCGACCGCGATCGGCCAGACCGACGGCAGCGGCGGTTTCGACCTCTACGGCGCGTCGCTGTCGTACGCCGATCCGGCCAATAAGTTCCGGGCCAGCGCATCGGCCCAGCTGCGCACCGGCACCGGCGCCGGCGTCTCGATCTCGCTCGCCGCGACCGGCGCGCTGTCGCCTGACATTTCCGCTTTCGCCAGCATCAACGACGCGCGCGCCGCCGGCGCCGACCAAGCTGACGAGCGGATCGGTTTGGCATGGCGGCCGTCGCGCAGCGACGCCGGCGTGACGCTGCTGCAGTTCGAACGCACCGACGGCACCGCGGTGATCGACAACACCGAGGGCGGCGTGCTCTCGCTCGAGCAAGTGCTGCGCGCCGGCGCGCGCACCGAGCTCGTCGCGCGCTATGCCTACAAGGTGGACGGCGACGGGTTCTACGCGGCACGCAGCTCGCTGGCCGGATTGCGCATCGATCAGAAGGTCGGTTCGCGGCTCGACGTCGGGGCCGAAGTGCGGCGCGCCCAGGTGCGCGGCATCGACGGCGCCGACGCGACCGCGCTGGCCGTCGAGGCCGGCGTTCGGCTCGGCGACAGCATGCGGGTCGGCGCCGGGTACAACTTCCGCGCCACCGCCGATCCGTCGCTGGCGACCACGCCGACCCGCCGCGGCATCTACCTGACCGTGACGACGGTCGTCGACCGGCTGTTCGGCTGGGGCCGGCCGTGATCCGCCGCGGCGTCGCCGCGCTCAGCGCGCTCGCGTTGTGCGCGTCACTGGTGGTCGCCGTTCGCGCACCGGCGCGCGCGGCGGCGCTGTGCGCCAATCCCGGCCACGACGGCAGCTCGACCATCACCGGCGTGGTGAACACGTACTATCCGGCCACCGCGAACGCGGCCGCCGGCGCGACCTCGATCACCGTCGGCGCGCACGCGACCGGCGACGCCGGGACGGCGATCGCCGTCAACGACCTGCTGTTGGTCATCCAGATGCAAGGCGCGACGATCAACACGAGCAACTCGTCGTCGTACGGCGACGGCACGGGAGCCGGAAGCGGCGCGATCTCGACCACCGCCGGCCATTACGAGTACGTCGTCGCGCAGAGCGCGCTCGCGACGACCGGCGGCAGCGTCACGATCAAAGGAACGGGCAGCGGCAACGGTCTGATCAACGCGTACACGACCGGCAGCGGCGCGCACTTCCAGGTGATTCGCGTTCCGCAGTACGCCGCGCCGACGATCGGCGCGGGGCTGGCGCCGCTGGCCTGGAACGGCACCGCCGGGGGCGTGCTGGCGATCGACTCGGAGAACCTCGTGGCGGGCGGCGGATCCACCATCGCCGCGAGCGGTCTGGGCTTTCGCGGCGGCGGGGCGCGGCAGCTCGCCGGCGATTCGACCGCCGGCAACGGCGACTGGGTCAACTCGAACGCGAAGAACGCGCACGGTCAAAAAGGCGAAGGCACGGCCGGCACGCCGACCTACGTGTACTCGTCGGTATCGGCGACCGAAACGGGCTCGGGCACGGCGGACGGCTACACCGGCGGCGACATGGGCCGCGGCGCGCCCGGCAACGCGGGCGGCGGCGGCGCCGACGCCGACACGCCGGCCAACGACCAGAACACCGGCGGCGGCGGCGGCGGCAACGGCGGCGCAGGCGGCGTCGGCGGAAAGTCGTGGAGCTCGGACATCGCGTACGGCGGCCACGGCGGCACGTTCTCGCCGTCGGCGACGCAGGTCGTCATGGGCGGCGGCGGCGGCGCCGGCGTGCGCAACAACAGCAGCGGCACGATGTCGTCGGGCGGCAGCGGCGGTGCGATCGTCATGATGCGCGCGGCCGGATTCACCGGTTCGCTGACCGTCACGTCCAGCGGGATGATGGGTGTGGATCCCGACAACGACGGCGGCGGCGGCGGCGGCGGGGGCGGATCGGTCGTCATCACCGCCCTGGCGACGCTCAGCGGCGTCACCGTCACCGCGAGCGGCGCCAACGGCACCGACGCCGACGTGCTCAACGCCGGCGGCGCGGCGCACGGGCCGGGCGGCGGCGGCGGCGGCGGCGTCGTGGTGCAGAGCGGCGGCGTCGCGCCGACGCTCACCGGCGGCCAGCCCGGCGTCACCGACGGCAGCCCCGACCCCAACGCGAACTACGGCGCGGCGGCGGGCGGCTCGGGCCAAAGCTTCACCGTCGCGTACAGCAGCATCCCCGGCGCGTCGTCGGGCGCCGAGTGCGGCTCGTCGTCGGCGAGCGGATTGCTGATCGGCCCGGTCGGCGTGCCCAACGCGACCGGCAGCTACGACGGGATCGTCGCGACGACCAACAACGACGATTTCGTCGAAAAGTCGTTCGCGCCGGTCGGCTTCAACGCGATCAACAGTTCGACGACCGTCGGCAGCCCGAACGGCAACACCTACACGTCGGCCGTCGGCGGGATCGCGCTGCGGCACCAAGTGCACAACTACGGCGCTGCGACGTCCAACGTCGTCTTCTACGCGCAGGCGCCCAGCGGTTGGACCGTCGGGATCTATCTCGACAGCGCCGGTGCGCTGGGCGCGGAGATCGGCGGCACGGCGAGCTCCAACACGTACCAGACGACGACAACCGAGCCTGTCACTGCCGGCGCGAACTATTTCGTGTGGACCGTATACGCTGCGCCGACCGGGCTTCAGGCCTTCAACCGCTTCGACGCGCTGCTGGCCGCGATCGACGCCGTGACCACCACCAACAACAACGAGGTGCACGACGAGCTCTACTCGGGCTACATCGTGCAGACCAAGTCGTACACGATCACCGCCACCGGCTGCTCGGGCTCGGTTCCGGCCGGAACGTGGTGTCCTGGCGCGACGCTCAAGTACACCATCGACGTGCGCAACATCGCGGTGGCCGCCAACGGTACGACGCCCGCTTCCGCGACGCTGAGCGCCAACAGCCTGCTGCTGACCGACGACGGCTCGAACGTCAACTCCTGGGCCAAAGACGGCGGCTACATGAACACGCCGGGCTACTCGTCGACCGGAACCGCCCCGACCACCGTGACGTACTACTACAACGCCACCAGCTCGACGACGTTCCCGGCCAACTACGGCTCGACCAACAAAGTCTTCAAGGTCACCGCGAACTGGCCGACGCTCACTGCGAACCAGAACTCACAGCTCATGTTCAGCGCGATCCAGTATTGAGCGCGCTCGGCTTTGCGCCGCCGCACGGCTAGCGGCGCGCGGCGATCGCTTCGATCTCGACGAGCGCGCCGCGCGGCAGCGCGGCGGCGGCGATGGTGGAACGCGCCGGCGGAGCGGCGCCTTCGAACGATTCGCCGTAGACGTCGTTGACGGCGGCGAAATCGCTCATGTCGGCCAGAAAGATCGTCGTCTTGACGACATCGGCGAAGGTGAGGCCGGCGGCGGCGAGCACGGCGGCGAGGTTGGCCATCACCTGGCGCGCCTGCGCGGCGACGTCGCCTTCGACGAGCCGGCCGGTCGCCGGATCGAGCCCGATCTGCCCCGAGGTGAACACGTACGGGCCGGCCGCGACGGCTTGCGAGTACGGGCCGATCGCTTCGGGCGCCGCCGTCGTATGGACCGTCTCGCGTGCGCTCACACGCGGGTCGGCTCGGCGCGCGGCGCCGAGGCCTGTCCTGAGCCTGTCGAAGGAGGGGGCGTCATCGTTCCCTTGTAGCGCGCCTGCTCTGGGCCGATGCCGAAGTTGTCGCGGGACAGCTCGGCGATGCGCGCCAGCTCGTCGGCCGTCAGCGGCAGCGCATCGGGCGCGGCGGCGAACTCGCGCAGCTGCTCGCGGTCGTAGATGTTCGGCAGCACCGTCATCACGCGCGCCTCGGTGAGCAGCCACTGGATCGCGGCTTGGCCGAGCGTGCGGCCGGGCTGCTCGAGGAAACGCAGCCGTTCGACTTTCTGCACGCCGTTGACGAGCCACTGCCGCGGACGGTGACTGCGATGATCGGTCGGCGGAAACACCGTGTCCACGGTGTAGTGCCCTTCGAGCATCCCCGAGCTGTGCGGCACGCGGATGAAGTACGTCGTATCGGCGCCGCATTCTTCGGCGGCCGCGACCATCTGATCGCCCGGAAACGGCTCGAGCATGTTCCAGATCATCTGCACCATCGGCACGTTGCGTCGGGCGGCCTCGATGCCTTCCCACAGCCACCCGATCGCCGGCCCGAGCGCGACCCCCCAAGTGCGAATCTTCCCCTCGGCCTTGAACGCGTCGAGCAGCTCGAACAGCGCGCCGTCGAGAATCTGCTCCATCCGCGCATTGTGCATCTGGTAGACGTCGATATAGTCGGTCTGCAGCCGTCGCAGCGACTGTTCGAGCGCGAAGCGCACGAACGCCGGCGAGAAGTCCTGCTCGATCTCGTTCTGGCCTTTGCGCTCGCCGGCGTGGTGGTACCAGTCGTAGCCGAACTTCGTCGCGTAGACGACGCGGTCGCGCCGTCCGGCGAACGCTTTGGCGAGTTGCTCCTCACTGCGCCCGTTGCCGTAGGCGTCGGCGGCGTCGAACGTCGTGACGCCGAGGTCGAGCGCTTCGTGCAGCAGCGCGACGGCGCCGTCGTCCGTCTGCTCGCCCCACCATCCGGTCGACGTGGTCCACAGGCCGAATCCGACCTCGCTGACCGTGACCGTGGTGTTGGGGAGCGTGCGGTACCTCATGACGGAGGCTGGATTCGGGACCGGGGAACGGCCGCCCCGCCGACCAACATCGCAGGCACCGTGTCATCCTCACGCGGTGCTCCCGCGCTCGATTCCGACGCCGCGTTCCGCGCCGCGTTCGCCCGCGTGTCGGCCTGGATCGAGGCCTATTTCCGGGACACGCGCAGCTATCCGGTCCTCTCGCGGGCCGAACCGGGCGACCTCGCGCGCGCGCTGCCGGCCGAGGCGCCGCTCGACGGCGAACCCTTCGAGGACATCTTCGCCGACTTCGAGCGCTTCGTCGTCCCCGGCATCACGCACTGGAACCATCCGCGCTTCTTCGCCTACTTCGCGATCAGCGCGGCGCCGGTGACCGTGCTCGCCGAAGCGCTCGCCGCGGCGCTCGACGTGAACGCGATGCTCTGGCGCACGTCGCCGGCCGCGACCGAGCTCGAGGACGTCACGCTGGCGTGGCTGCGCCGGATGCTCGGTTTGCCCGACGCGTTCGCCGGCGTCGTGTACGACACGGCGTCGATCGGCGGCTTCACCGCGCTCGCCGCGGCGCGCGAAGCGCTCGGCCTCGACATTCGCGCGCGCGGCATGGCCGGCCGCGCCGACTTGGCTGCGCTGCGCATCTATCTCACCGAGCACACGCACTCGCACATCGAGAAGGGTGCGATCGCGCTGGGGATCGGGCGCGACAACGTCGTCACCGTCCCGGTCGACGACACCTTTGCCATGCAGCCCGACGCGCTGGCCCGCGCGATCGACAGCGACCGCGCCGCGGGACGGATTCCGATGTGCGCGGTGGCGACCGTCGGTACGACCTCGACGACGTCGACGGATCCGGTCGCGGCGATCCGTGCCGTTACGCGCGAACGCGACGTGTGGCTGCACGTCGACGCCGCGTACGGCGGCCCGGCGGCGATCCTGCCGGAGTTCCGCTGGCTGCTCGATCCCGCCCACGACGCCGACTCGATCGTCGTCAACCCGCACAAGTGGATGTTCGTGCCGGTCGACCTGTCGGTGCTGTACGTGCGCGATCCCGAGCTGTTGCGGCGCACGTTCAGCTTGACCTCGGACGTCCTGGCCACGTACGAGACGGGCGTGCACAACTACATGGACTACGGCCTGCAGCTCGGCCGGCGCTTCCGTGCGCTCAAGCTGTGGTTCGCGCTGCGCACCTATGGCGTCCGCGGAATGCAAGCGCGGCTGCGCGCGCACATCGCGCTGGCGCAAGAGCTGGCGGGCTGGATCGAAGCCGAGCCGGGTTGGGTCGTCGCGGCGCCGCATCCGCTCTCGGTCGTATGCTTCAGGTACGAGCCCCCAACCCTTCGAGAAGCTCAGGACAAGCTGAGCTCAGTGCAGGCTGCGGTCGATCCGGCGTTCGCGGACGAGCAGAACCTCGCGATCATGCACGCGGTCAACGCGACGGGCGAGGTGTTCCTGAGCTCGACGCGCCTACACGGCCGCACGGTGCTGCGCATCGCGATCGGCAACGAGCGCACGACGCGCGACGACGTCGCGCTGGCCTGGGACCTGCTGCGGCGCGAGGCCGCCGTGGTTTACCGAAGCTTTACCGCTATCTAGGGCCGCACAGGCGTTCGGCCACCACGGCTTGGCGCTCGAACGCGCGTTCGAGAAGCGCTCGCCCGGCTTGGCGCAAAGCCGCGGCGATGCCGATCTCGCCGGCGCGTCGTCAGGCGCTCGAGCACGAGCGGCGCGACGCGTCAGCGCGCTGCGCCGACTGCAAGACGCCACCCTTCATTGCGTTTGGCGATCAGCTCGCGTTGCGCGCCTGGATCATCGAGCACCGCTCGCGGCTCGCGGCCGAGCTGCGCGACTACTTTCGCAAGAATCCCGAGCTGCACGCGCGTCCCGAACGCTGGTTCCCGCTGCTCACGCCGCAGTTGCGCGCGGAAGTGGTGCTGGCGTGGGAGCGCTCCGAGCTGCGCGCCGAGCACGGCATCGCGCTGACGCCCGCGGAAGTCGCCGGCGCGAGCGGCGCGCTGCGCGCGTTCGTCGACGACGGGTTCGTCGCGCTGGTGTGCGCCCAGTGCCGGGACGCCCGCGCGCGCGCTGCGGAGACGCTGACAACCATCCGGCGCCGCTACGCCGACTGGTTCTTCGACGGTGATCTGCTCGCCGCGCAGACGACCGATCCGGTGCGCTGGAAGCTGCTCGACGAAGCGATCGCGCTGCGTTTCGACGACCGGGCCGGCGCCTCAGAAAACTGAGAACAGCCGGCGCACGTTTGCCGCGCACGGTTCGAATTCGGCGGGGCGCGCCTCTGGGACGCGCACAAGCGTGACGACGTGCGCCGTGGCGATCTCGGCACGATGCTCTGCCGCGCCGTCGCAGAGCAGGTCGACGCCCACCTCGACGAACGGCGTCCCGGACGCGACGGCCGAACGGATCCGGTCGGCGTCGGGCTCGTCGACGACATAGGTTCCCTTGGTCAGGAAGACGGTGTACTGCGGCATCGCTGCCCCCGATCCTAGCGCTTGAACGGTTCGCGTTCTACAAAGTTTTCCGGAAGTTGGCGGCGGGCGTGTGGACGGAACTGTGCACGGCTCCGGCAGGGATCGCTGCCTGCGATCGCAGCGGGGAATGCGAGGCGCCGCAGCGCAGACGGGCGCATGAGCTCGTTCGAGGAACTCAACCGCCTCAGCTCGCAGGAGCTGCACGACCGCGCCTACCGCTACGCGGAGCATCATGTGGATCTCGGGTTCTTTTGGAACCTCATCGAGGTGATTCCGGTCGCCGAAACCGTCGAAGGCGAGACGAAGCAGGCCGAAGCCGACGTGATCCACCCGTCGCAGCAGGTCGCCGACGCGGTGAAGCGCGATCCCAAGCTGATCGACGCACTGCGTCCCGTGTACATCGACTATCTGCAGAAGCACGCCGAAGCATAGCGTGCGTCCGACGCATAAGTGCTCGGCGCGGTCGGTCGATGTTTCGACCCGGTTCAGCATCGACCGGCGGGGGCGCGTCATCCTTCGACAGGTTCAGGATGACACGGATGCCGGCCTCGGGATGACGCCGAGCTAGAACGTGCGCAGGTAGGCTTCGCGCTCCCAGGGGTGTACGGCGCGGCGGTAGCGCTCGTACTCGGCGAGCTTGGCGTCGCGGAAGGCGTGATAGATGTGATCGCCGAGTGCGCCGCGGATGACGAGGTCGTCGTCGAGCGCCGCGAGCGCTTGACGCAGCGACTTTGGGAGCTGGCGGATGCCGTGCTCGGTGCGGAAACGGTCGCCCAGCTCGTACGTCGAGCCGGTGAACGGATCGCCGGGCAGGCTGCGCGTGCGAATCCCGTCGGCCAGCGCTTCGACCAGCACGGCCATCGCGAGATACGGATTGCAGGCCGCATCGGGGCTGCGCACCTCGAGCAGCGGTGGTTCGCCGCCGAACGCCGGCGGCACGCGAACGAGCGCGTTCGCGCTGCGCTGCGACCACACGGTGTAGACGGGCGCATCCCACGCGGCGACGAGTCGCTTGTACGAGTTGACCGTCGGATTGCAGATCGCGGTATAGCCCGCGGCGTGCTCGAGCAGCCCTGCCACCGCGTACAGCCGCACGGCTTCGTCGACCTCGCCCAGCGCGAAGTAGACGTGCAGGCCGCTGCCGGCCCGCTCTTCGAGCGGTTTGGGCATGAACGTCGCGTGCAGGCCGTGCCGTTCGGCGATGCGCTTGACGACACCGCGCACGGTGACGAGCCGGTCGGCGGTGGCGAGCACGGTGGCCGCAGCGAGATCGAGTTCGTGCTGGCCGGCGCCGTGCTCGTGATGTGCCGACGAGACCGGGATCCCCATCGCTTCGAGCGCCACGCTGGTGGCCAGCCGCACTTCCTCGCCGCGGTCGCTGGCCGAGAAGTCGAAGTAGGATCCCGCGTCGCTGGTGCCCGTCGACGGCGAGCCGTCGCTGTCGAGCGCGAACAGGTAGAACTCCACCTCCAGCCCGGCGCGCAGCGTCTGCAGCACGTCGCCGGCGTCTTCGAGCACGCGCTTGAGCGTCGAACGGGGATCGCCCTCGAACGGCGTTCCGTCGGGCGTCTCGATGTCGCACAGCACGCGCGCTTCGGTTTGACCGTCGGTCGTCCACGGCAGCACGGTGAAGGTCGCCGCGTCGGGTCGCAGCACCATGTCGACTTCTTCGCCGCGGACGAAACCGTCGATCGACCCGCCGTCGAACGTCACGTTCCCGGCCAACGCGCGGTCGAGCTCGGAGACGGGGATCGAGACGCTCTTCTCGATCCCCAGCACGTCGACGAAGGCGAGCCGAATCCAGCGCACGCCGCGCTCCTTGGCGACGGCGAGCGCATGCCGCCGCGCGGCCGTCGCGTCCTTCACGGTGGTCAGCATGCGCGCCGTTACCCGTCGAGGGCGTCGACCGCGAGCGCGGCGCGAACGGTGAGCTGGTCGTGCGGCGAGTCGAGATCGAGCCGGCCGATCTCGCCGATCTGGCGCAGTCGGTAGAACACCGTGTGCCGGTGCACGTTCAACCGCGCCGCTGCCTCCTTGATGTTCTGGCCGACGTCGAAGAACAGCTTGAGCGTGCGCACGAGCTCGGTCTGGTGCTTGTCGTCGTACGCGCGCAGCGGGTCGAGCACGCGCGTTGCGAACGCGCGCCAGTCTTCGCGCGTGGCGCCGGTGCGGTGCAGCAGCGGGTAGACCCCGAGATCGTCGTACGGGATCACCCGGCCGCCGCCGAACATCCGGCGCGCGATGATCATCGACTCGCGCGCCTCGTCGACGCTGCGCGCCACCGCGATCATCTCGGCGTGCCGGCCGACGCCGCCGACGACCTTGACGTCGAGCCCCGCCCGGTGCATCCCGCGCGGGATCATCGTCGCAGCGGTGCGCGCGTTCGCGGCGTCGACCTCGAGCGGTGCCGGAACGAGGAAGAAGAAGCCGCCGCCGCGTTCCACCACGACGACGTCGCCGCTGCGCGAGCCCAGCGTGTCCAAGCAGACGCGCCGGATCTCCGCGTTCCTCTGCGCCGCGACGGTTTCGTCGAGCCCCTCGCCCTCGACGGCGACCGCCACGTAGCCGGGAGCGAGCGCGATGCCGCGCGCTTGCGCGTCTTCGCGCGCTTCAAGCGGATCCTCGTAGGCGCGCGCCAGCAAGCGGTCCCAGAAGCCGCGCCGCCGCCCGCGCCCGCCGGCGGCGTCGCGCGACAGTTCGACCGCGATCTGTGCGGCGGTCAGGCGAATCTGTACGGTGCGGTCTTCGAGGCTCCGCCCGCCGGCCGGGAAGACCGAGATCCATCCCAGCCGCGCCTCCCCGGCCCGCAGCGGATAGGCGCGTGCGCGGGGCGCACCGGGCGACGCGAGCGCGACGCTCTCCTCACCATCGGCATCCTTGGGCAACAGGTCGCGCACCGACGGCGGGATCGCGCGCTCGCCGGTTCCGGCGACCGCGAGGTGGCGCCACTGCGCGTCTTCGACCAGCACCGCGACGTCGATCGCGGCGGCGAGGTGGGCCGCCAACGCTTGCGCTCCGCCGCCGCCTGCGGCGACCCGCGCCAGCGCCTCGGCGAACGCCAGCAACGCGTCGGAACGATCGCGGCGCAACGGCCGGGCCGTGATCGGAATGTCGTCCTGCAAGGTACCGAGGGTTACCGCGCCGGCTTGGCGCTCCTGCGGACGCGCGGCGCGGTGCGCGGGCGCCGATTCGCCATTTGCACAAGCGCGGCGGCCGCTTTCGCCACCTCGGAGTTACGTTCGGTCGGAACCCCGCCCGCTTCGTCGGTAGCGGCAGTCGTTGGGCCGCGGGCAGCGAAATCGGCGGGGTGAGCCTGCTGACCGTCCACCTCTACGTCGGAATCGCCGTCGTCGCGCTGGCGCTGCTGGCCGTCTGGTGGCGCACCGGACGCCGCATCACGCTCTACGTGGTCACTTTGCAGATCCTGCTCGGCATCGTCTTGATGGTGCAGGGGCTTCGCGTGCCGCCGTTCCACTACGGCCTCGCCGTCGCGGGCTGGGCCGGCTACATGGTCGCCAACGGCATGGGGCGTCGCGGGGTCGACCGGCGAGCCGTCTTGCTCGTCAGCGCGCTGTCGACCGTGCTGCTGCTGGTCGCTTTCGCGATCGGCCAAGGAGTGGTCCGGGCAGGTTCGGCTAGATCGCTCTAGCCGGCGATCATTGCGAAGGCTCCGTTAAGTCGTCGCGCGGGGGGCGCCCCCCAAGCATACATTCTGATATCATCGAGCGGGCCACCAGGGACGGAAATTCACGGATGCTCGGAGTACGGACACTTCCCGGCGCGACGCGGCGGACGGCAGAGCCCATCGGGTTGCGCGCGGCCGCTCAGCTCGCCGAAGCTGTGCGCCACCCAATAGCGGTCGTCGTCGCGCCCGCAGGTTTCGGCAAGAGCGCGCTGTTGCGCGCGTTCTCCGAGGAGTATGACGGCGCGTTGCTGGTCGACATCGCCCGAGAGGCCGCCACGCTGCGCGGTGCGGTGCGGGCCTTGTGCGAAGCGGTGCGCGACGTCGCTCCGGGGCCGCGGCTGACGTTCGCGGGCGCGTACGCGCGCGCCGCCGAGCGGGGCGAGCATGCGCGATCGTTGGCGCACTGGTTGGGGCGGCATCTGGCTCGGACCGGCCTCACGCTGGTGATCGATTCCGTCGGGCGGTTGGGCGACGACGCCCGGCTCTTCGCCGAGTTCGCCGAGGCGTTGGCGTCGTCGGGACCGGACGCACCGCATCTCGTGCTCGGCGCGCGCGATGATGCCGACTTGCCGATTCCGCGCTGGCTCGCCGACGACGTGATCGCATTGCCGATCGACGCCGACGCATTGCGCTGGACCGTGGCGGAAGCGCGCGCTGCCGCGGGCGCGCTCGGCTTCGAGGTCGCGGCGTCTGACGTGGCGCGGATCGTCGAAGCGTCGCACGGACGCCCGTTCGACGTGCTCTACACGCTGCGAACCGGTGCAACCCCGGCGACGGGCGATCCCGGCGAGACACTGTTCCGCGCGCTCAGTCGCGAAGAGCGCGAGTGCGTTCTCGATACGTGCTTGGTGGCGTCGTTCGACGATCGTCTGCTTGCCGCGTTGGGCTTTCCGTTTCAGCCGTTGCTCGACCCTGGCTCGCGGCTGGGCGGCCTGGCGATCGAGCCGCACGGGAACGGCTACCGGTACGACGACACGCTGCGCGTTTGCGCTCAGGCCGTGCTGCGCGCCGATCCCGCCGCATACGCGCGGGCCGCGGAACGCACGGTCGACGCGCTCGAGCTCACCGGTCGCGTCCGCGAAGCGCTCGAGCTGGCGACCGCGGTGCGGCTGGAAAGTCGCGCGCAGCGCCTGCTGCGCGTCTACGGCTTCGATCTCGAAGACCGCGGTAACGCCGACACCGTGGAAGCAGCGCTCGAGCAGCTGCCGGACCAGATCGACGACGCGGTCGTCGCCCTGTTGCGCGCGACGCACGAGTCGCGCTTGGGTCGCGCCGATACGTCGGAAGCGTGGTTCACACACGCGATCTCGCGGGCCGAGTCGCGCGCCGTCTCCGCCGAAGCGGCGTACCGACTCGCCCGCGAGCTCGTGCGCCGCGGCCGCGCCGACGCGGTCGAGCTGCTCGAACCGTATGCGGTCGACGAAACGCTCGCGGCGGCTCAGCGCTGCGCGATTCTCGCCGTGCTGGCCGAAGCGTACCTGATCGCGCAGCGGCCGGCCGACGCGCATGCCGCGCTGCAGCGAGCGCTCGCGCGAGCAGGCGCGCTCGATGCCCCCGCGCGCGCGTCGTTGCTGACGCGCGCGTCGTACGTCGAGCTGTACGCGGGTGACCGGGAACGAGCGCGCGAGTACGCCACCGAGGGCGGCGCGCTCGCCGAGCAGGCGAACCTGTACGTCGTGGCCTTTGGTGCCTACAGCGTGCTCTACAACATCGCCTACGAAGACGCCGGTCCGTCCGACAGCCTGGCATGTCTCGACCGGCTCGGCGAGTGCGCGGTTCGATCGGGCAACGTCGACTTTCAACTCTACGCGCTGGCAGCCGCGTACGAGCTCCAGGTCGAGCGCGGCGACGTCGTCGCCATCGAGCGGCTCGAGCACGAGCTGCGCATGTTCGATGTGCACTACGCGGCGTCGGCGGCACTGGAAGGATTGCTTCCGTCGCGCGCGCTCGTCGAAGCGTGGGGCGGTGCGTTCGCCTCGGCGTACGAGATCCTCGCACCGAGCGGACCGCAACAGTCGCCGGCGGCGCGCGAAGCGCTGCGCTGGGCCGAGATCGCGCTGTACGCGAGCGCGGCCAATCTCGGTGAGGCTGCCGCCGATGCGCTGCAGCGGTTCGACGACGCGTTCGCCCGCGATCCGGCCGCCGTTCCGGCGGCGCGCGGTGCGATCCTCGCACGGCTCGCGGCGGCGCTCGCCGGACGTCCGCACCCCGCGCGCAGCGGCTATGCGCCCGGCGGTCGGCTCGGCTCGCTGTCGCGAGCCGTCGAAGCGTTTCTTGCGCACCGGGACGGTGACGCCGGGCCGGCGGCCCTCTTCGACGCGTTCGACGATCTCGGCCGTCATGAGTTGGCGGGAATGGCGAAGCTGCTCGCAGCCTTGCCCGGGCGCCGCGCGTGATGTCTTGGAATGCGGCGCAAGCCGCCCCGCTGGCGGCGACGGTGCGCCGCCGGGTGGTGCGCTCCACCGCCCCGACGATCGCCGGCGCGGTGGTGGAAGCCTTCGTGCACCGGCTCGTCGCCGAATCGTCCGACGATGACCGCGCCGAGTTGCTCGTCTGGCTCGGATCGATCTGCGCGTCGTACGGTGACGTCCCCGCGTTGCGCACGCGTTGCTCGAGTTGCCCGAAGCGCTGGCGCGAACGGCACGCGACGCGGGCGGCGCTCTGCCGCCGGCGGCGGCGCTCGACCTGCTGGCCGACGACGTTCGCCGGGTGGTGGAGTCGTCATGGCGCCCGTTGACGCGCGTCGCCGACGAGCCGCTCGACGAGATCGATGCGCGCATCGACGCCCTAATCGTCCGGCTCGAAGCCCGCGATCCGATGACTTCGGAGCACTCGCGCGCCGTCGCGGCCTGGTGCGGACGGCTCGGCCGGCGCTTGGGGCTCGACGCCGCCGGCGCCACCTTTCTGCGCCGGTGCGGCCTGCTGCACGACATCGGCAAGGCCCTCACGCCGCTGGCCGTCCTCAACGCGCCACGCTGCCTCGACGAACGCGAATGGGCGATCATGCGCGCGCACGCCGCGGCGGGTGAGGCGATCGTGCGTAAGGTTCCGGCGCTGCGCGCCTTCGCTCCGGCGGTCCGCAGCCACCACGAGCGGCTGGACGGCCGCGGTTACCCGGACCGGCTGACCGCCTCGGCGATCCCGTTCATGGCGCGGGTCGTCGCGGTCGCCGACTCGTTCAACGCGATGATCGGCCGGCGACCTTACCGCCTCCCGATGTCGCCGTCGAAGGCCCTCGACGAGTTGCTCGCCCACCGAGGCTCCCAATTCGACCCCGACATCGTGGACGCAATGGTTCTGTTAATAGCAGGACGAAAGCCCTAGTCCGGGGAAAAGACCGTTATCGCACGCCGGAAGCGCGGGCGACCGCGGCATGACGCGTTCGGTGAATCCATGGAAGGAATCATGAAGCTCGGGCTCCCTTGGCTCACCCTGGTCGCCGCGTTCGCGGCGGCGGGCTGCGCTCAGACCGGCGGCAGCGTGCTCCCCGGCGACTCGCGCGAAGTGCAGACGCTCAAAGCGGTCCCGATTCAACCGTCGCCTTCGCCGACGCCGACGAGTCTCGTCGGCGGTCTCGTCTCGATCGTCACCGGGTTGGCCTGCGGTGTCACCGCCGGGATCACGTGCCACGTCTTGCCCGGCACGGGACCCCAAGGTCTGCCGGCCGCAACCGCGGTCGCGGACCTGCCGGGACTCCACCCCGCCGACTTGCAGAGCGCCTATCGTCTGCCGTCGGCCACGGCCGGCGCGGGCCAGACGATCGGCATCGTGGTCGCCTACGACGACCCCGACCTCGAACCGACCTCGCCGTATACCGGGCGAAGTTCGATCTGCCGCCGTGCACCACCGCGAACAGGTGCTTCACCAAGGTCGGCCCCGGCCTACTGGCCACGCTGCTCGAACGGAATCAAGGCTGGGGCCAAGAGTCGTCGATGGACACGCAATTGGCGTCGGCGATCTGTCCGAACTGCAAGATCGTCGTGGTCGAAGCCGCTTCCGACTCGCTGCCGGACTCTGCTCGCCGCGGCCAAGACGGCGGTCGCGCACGGCGCGACCGTGGTCAGCAACAGCTACAGCTCGAGCGAGTCGACCGGCGAGAACGACGCGGCCTACGCGATCGGCGTGCCGTTCGTCTTCGGAGCGGGCGATGCGGGGGCGGCGGCGCAGTGGCCGGCATCGTCGTCGCACGTGATCGCGGTCGGCGGAACGTCGCTGGCGCGCGACGGCAGCGCGCGCGGCTGGTCGGAGACGGTGTGGAGTCTGAGCGGCGGCGGCTGCAGCGCGTACGTCGCGAAGCCGGCCTGGCAGCACGACACCGGTTGCGCGATCACGCACCTCGAACGACATCGCCGCGTTCGCCGACCCGAATCCCGGCGTCGCGGTCTTCGACAGCTTTCTCTCGCAGTCGCCGGGCTGGCGCACCTACGGCGGTACCAGCGCCGCCGCACCGATCGTCGCCGGCGCGATCGCGCTGGCCGGCAACGGCAGGGGCGACGCTGCAGAACGCGGCGTACATCTACGCGCAACGCCGCCGCGCTCAACGCGGTGACGTCGGGCAGCAACGGCTCCTGCGCGAACCTACTTGTGCATGGCCGGCAGCGGCTACAGCGCGCCGGCCGGCAACGGATCACCCAACGGAACGGCAGGCCTCTAGCGCGGCCGGCGATCTGCTGCCAGACGTAGACGAGCGCGAGACCGCCGATGACGATCGCCGTCGCCCAGCCGACGACGTTGACGAACGCGCGAGTTCACGTAGCGGCCCATCACGCGCGGGCGGTTGATGACGATCAGCATCAGCACCAGCTCGAACGGCAGCAGCACGCCCTGCACGACCTGCGCGTAGAAGATCAGCTTGAGCAGCGACGTCCTTCGGCACGAGCAGCACCAGCCCGGCGCCGAGCACGATCGCGCCGGCGAAGAGCGTGTAGAACACCGGCGCTTCGCGGAAGCGCCGGTCGAGCGACGCTTCGAGGCCGAACGCTTCGCACACGATGTACGCGGTCGAGAGCGGCAGCACGGTCGCGGTGAAGATGCCCGGCGTTGAGGATGCCCGAGCGCGAACAGCGTCGCGGCGAACTTGCCGGCCAGCGGATCGAGCGCGCGCGCGAAGTCCTGCGCCTGCGCGGTGTCGATGTTCGAGCGGCGGCTTGCCGGTGTGCAGCGCGGCCTGATAGATCGTCGCGCCGTTCGCGATGATCATGAAGCCGGCCAGCACGATCGCGAGCACCGAGCCGATCGACGATGTCGGCGCGGATCGCGGGCAGATCGCGCGCGCGCGAGCCCTTGTCGACGACCGCCGACTGCAGGAAGAACTGCATGTACGGCGAGATCGTCGTGCCGATCAGGCCGACGACGGTGACCAGGAACGCGGGATCGTGCTCGATGGTCGGGACGAACGTGCCGCGCGCGACCTGCGCCCCAGTCGGGATGCGCGAGCACGCCCGACACGACGTAGCCCAGATAGATCAGCGAGAGCACGACGAAGATGCGCTCGACGATCTTGTTCGGCAGCCGCAGCACGAACAGGAACACGACCGCCGTCGAGACCGGAACCGCGATGTAGCGCGAGACGCCGAAGATCTCCGACGCCGCGCCGATCCCGGCGAACTCGGTCGCGGTGATCCCGGTGTTGATGAAGAAGAGCGCGACCATCGCGAGCAGCGTCGTGCGCAGGCCGAAGTTCTCGCGGATCAATCCCGCCAGACCTTGGCCGGTCACCGCGCCCATGCGGCCGGCCATCTCCTGCACGACGATCAGCGAGACGGTCAGCGCGACCAGCGTCCACAGCGTCGCGTAGCCGAACCGCGCGCCGGCCGCCGAGTACGTCGCGATCCCGCCGACGTCGTTGCCGGCCGACGCGGTGATGAAGCCGGGACCGAGCACGGCGAAGAAGGCGAAGAGCGTTCGCCAGTTACGAGCGCACGGCCGCAGCGCTCTAGCTCGCCGCTTCGGCGCGGCGGCGCTGCGCGCGCTTGGTGAAGCGCGGCAGCTGCTTCGTCAGCCGTTCGGGGATGATCGCGTCGATCGCGTCGTCGACCGTCACGATGCCCGAGCATCTTGCCGTGCTCGTCGGTGACCGGACAGGCGAGCAGGTCGTAGCGCGCGATCGTCGCCGCGACGTCCTCGGCCGACGTGTCGGGCCGCACCGTGACGAGGTCGGTGTCCATGATCGCGTGGATCGTCGCGTCCGGCGCGGCGAGCAGCAGCGTGCGCAGCGAGAGCGACGCCGAGCAGCTTCTCCGACTGATCGGTGACGTAGAGATAGTAGATGAACTCCGTCTCCGGCGCGATCTCGCGGATCTTCGCGATCGTCGCCGCCGACCGTGCGGTGCGGATAGATCCAGAAGTAGTCGGTCGTCATCAGCCCGCCGGCGGTGTCCTCGTCGTACGCGACGAGCTCGCGCAGATCGTCGGCCGTCTCGCGCGTCCATCTCGCGCAGCAGCTCTTCCTGCCGGTCTTCCGGGCAGATCGCCGAGCAGATCGGCGGCGTCGTCGGAGTCCATCTCCTCGATGATGTCGGCGGCGCGCTCGGTGCCGAGATCGTCGATGATCGAGCGCTGGACGTCGGCGTCGAGGTGCTCGAGCGCGTCGGCGGCGCGTTCGTCGTCGAGCGAGCCGACGACGCGCGCCGCGTCCTGCGCCGACAGCTCGCCGATGATGTCGGCCAGCTCGCGAGGGATGCAGGCGCGCGAGCCGGTGCTCGCTGACCGAGAGCCGGATCTGCGTCGGGTTGAGGTCGTGCAGCGGCGCGACGTTGTCCCACGCGATCAGCGAGCGCGGCACGCGGTCGAGCAGCCCCGGCGACGAGCCGCGCCGCGCCGAGCCGGCGCAGCAGCCCGCCGACGCCGATGTCGGCGGCGACGACGCGCAGCGCGCCGCCGGTGCGCGGCGACCTCGATGTCGTTGATGCGCACGACCTTGCGGCCGTCGACGTCGACGATCTGCTTGTCGAACAGGTCCTCGACCAGGTAGAGCGCCTCGTCGTCGGGCGGCCGGACGATCTTCGGGCGGCGCCGTCGAGCGACGAGCGCCGTCGCGGTCGAGCGAGGCCACCTCGGCGATCGGCGCGGCGAGCTCGCCGTAGCGCGTCTTCACCGACGACCGCGTCGATGCGCGGAAACGTGTCCTCGGGATGCTCGACGACGAAGTCGGCGACCTTGCCGACGATCTCGCGCGCGCCGTTGCGCTCGACGAACGCCGGGCGGCCGACCAGCTCGGAGACGAAACCTTCGTGGAACGTCGTCGCGCTCGCCATGCCTGCTCACCCCCTTCTCGCCCGAAGAAAAAAACCGGCCAGGGTGTTCCCCGTCCGGCCGCTCGCGCGATGGCGTCGTCCGGCGCCGCTGCGCCGGAGTCACGTCCTCAACGTCGAGCTTCAGCACCACACGCCATCGAACCGGACGGATCCGGTTCAGCCGCGTTAAGCGCCGCCTTGATTCGGCGGAGCCTGGTCACCACGTCGGGGTCTCTCGACCTTTCCGGGCAGCGGCGTATCTGCGTGTGGACGCCTCACCTAACGAGGAATCCAGCTCAAGTATGGCCCTCCCGCGGAGGGCGCGTCAAGCGAATCGCACGGGAACGGTCGCCCGCGGGCGTGAAGCCCGGCCGCCATGTCCATCCGAGTCGCGGTGAGCGCCGCCGTGGCCGTCTTGCTGTGTGCGTGCTCCGGACCGCGGGCCGCCACCAGCGCCGGCCCCAACGCCTCGCCGGCGGTCGTGGCCGTCGCGCACGGCCCGCTCAACTCGCCGGTCTCGCGGGCCGGCGCTCCCGGCGCAATTCCGCTCGACGCCGCCCAGCGCGCCGAGGTCGTCGCGGTCGCCGCGAAGGTGCCGCCTGCCGAGCGCGCGCGGTTGCGCTACGCGCTCGCTGCCGGCGATGATGGCCGAAGCCACTTGGTGGTGTATGACGGCGAAGGCCTCGATGCCGGCGGCCGCGGCTCGGCCACGCGCCATGAGTATGTCATGTTTCGCGTGCTCAACATGCCCGCCGGCGAGCACTACGACCCGCAGCAGAACACGATCGTCGCGCCGATCCCGCCGCCGCCCGAACGCGACGGTGCCGGCGCGAAGCCGTGACGGCTTAGTTGACCGGGGTCTGAATCGTTGCGCCGAGACGGTCGTAGAGCACGGCCGAACCGGCGGGCGCACCGTTCGCGTACGTCTGGACGTTGAGCTCCGGCCCGCTCGATGTCACGCTCGACGTCTTCAAGTCGGCGCTGAAGCCGAAGCCCGCGCCGGACGAGGCCGTCGCCGTGATCGTCTGGCCGAGACAGTCGAACGCGCCGAGCCGCGCTGACGATTTGGGAGGGATCGTGAGCGGCGACGACGCCGCAGCGAGCTGGATCTCGTTGACCTGATACGGGATGAGCAGGACGTCGGCCGGCCAGGTCCAGGTGAAGAACAGCAGCCATCCGCGCGACGGCGTGCTGTTGAGCATGGCGCCGACGACGACGGAGGGTGCGGTCGTCGAGCTCTCGCCGAAGCTGCCGGTAACGCCCGCCGCCCACGGACGCGTCGCAAAGGTGACGATCGGCAGCTGTTTGGTTCCGGTGTACGTCAGCGAGAACGTCTGGCTGCCGAGATTCTGGATCGGGATCGCCGAAGATCCCAAGTCCGCCGGATACGACGTGGCGTCGCGGCAGAAATTGAGCGTAGGCGGCTGCGAGCCGACGAGTGCGGTGCGCGGCCGGCGATGCGTCTGCGCCGAGCGCGCCGCCGAAGAGCCGGTGGCGGCCACGAACGACCACACCGTGCAGTCGGTCGCGAGCGTACCATTGCCGCACGGCAAGAGCGCCGGCAGGTTGAGCTGGCTCCAGCCGCCGTCATCCTGGTCCGTCGGACCGTACGGAGCGGGCGGCGGCGCCTGATTCACGCCGGAGACCAAGTGGACCGCGGCCGTCGACCCGACCGGATACGATCCGGAAGGTGTCGGCGTCGCCGTCGGAGGTGCGACCGGCACCGAGCCTGAGCTCGCGCCGCCGCCGCCGCAACCGCTTGCGAGCAGCAGCAACGAGAGCGGCACTGCTGCGATTCGCCCGTTCCTCACTTCGATCGTCCCTCCGCGTCCGGCTCAGATACTGTTCGGCGGATCGGCGCCGGCGCATTACGCGCGTCCGGCGGAGCGTGAAGGTTTCTTAACGGACGATCGAGTCGGCGACGAGCGTCGCGACGGTCTGCGCCATCTTGTCGGCGCCGGCGACGATCCGCGTCTGGAACTGCGCGAGCACCTGGTCGCTCGTGTACCGCACCATCGCGGTGCCGACGTTAACGTCGCGGATCGCGCTCTCGGACTGCTGGGTGTTCACCGCCGCGGTGGTTCCGTTCTGGGCGGCCTGCTGCAACGCGACCATCTGCGAACCGAGCGCCGCGCGGCTCCCGGCGAGCGTTTGGATCGCGTAGTCGACGCGGTACTCCGACGCTTCGTTCTCCAGATCGTCGCCGAGGATGACCTGGTTGACGCCGAGATCGACAGCGCTCACGCCGCCGATGTCGACCGAAACCACCGCACCTTCGTTGTCGCCGGTGTTGACCTGGAGCGCGGCGCCGGGAGCCTTCGACTGAGGAGGCAGCGTCACCAGCAGCGCGCCGTTCCCGACGTCGGCCGGCGTCAGCGTGCCGACGTTGAACGACAGCACGTAGTTGCCGTTCTGATCGTACTGGTAGAACGTCGGCGATCCCGGCGTCGGCGGCAAGAATCCCGGTTGATAGTTCGTGCCGTTGCCGATCTGTACCGTCGACGACTGCTCGGGTCCGAACGACGGATCTTGGCTGCCGATGGTCACCGTGACGTTGAGCGCGTCCGCGACGGGATCGTAGGAATCGACGCTGATGCTCTGCACGAGCTGCGGTGCGTTGGGAGCGACGGCGGGCTCGGTGGGATCGACCGACTGATCGATGATGTTTCCGCCGCCGGACGCCGCCGGATTGGACACCAGCAGCGCGCGCGTCGATTGGGCGGCCACGCTCGACGCGCTGCCGTCGAGCAGTTGCCGGCCGTTGAACGTCGTGTTCTGGGCGATGCGATTGATCTCGAGGGTCAGCCCGTTGAGCTCGGCCTGGATGTTCTCCGTGTCGCCCGTGCTCTCCAAACCGTTGCGCGCTTGTACGACCAGAGCTCGCATTCGCTGAAGGATGTCGGAGATCGTCGACATCGCGCCGTCGGCGACGGTGAGAGCGTTGTTCGCGGTTTGCATCTGCTGCGCGCCTTCGTCGAGTCCCGAGACCTTCGCGGCAAGCGACTCCGCGATCGCGAGCCCGCTCGGATCGTCGGAGGCCGAATTTACGCGCAAACCTGACGACAGTCGTTGAGTCAACGTCTGAAGTTCGTTCTGCGTCTTGAGCGACGCGTTGAGCGCGGCGCCGGCGAGACTGAGAACGTCCATGGTGATCTGGTCGACTTCCCTCCTTGGAAGTTGCCCGAGGCAGGGGCCTGGCTTGCCCCTTTCTCTACTATCGGCTGCTTCGGCCGCCGGACTTTACCCGCGACGCGGGCGCCGGTACAGGCCCGCCGTTGCTTCGCCGATGACTCGGGAGTGCGTCCTCGCGTCCGGCGGTCGTTCGTCGGGGCGGGCGTCGTCTGTTTGGCGCTCTCGGCGTTCGGCTTGACGTCCGAGGGCGGCGTTGGGGCGGCGCCGCTCTTGGGTAGCGGCCTGCCCATCGTTCCGCTGCGCGCTTGGGTCGCGTCGGCTGCGAACGCGCCCTCGCCCTCACCGTCGCCGTCGCCGTCGCCGAAACGCCGCCCGCGATCGTTCCTGGGCGACGGACCGGTCGTGCTCAAGGGGACCGGAACGTATCAGCTCGCCTTCGGCCGGTCCACCCGCGACAGCTTGGCGACGGCGACGGACAACTACAGCACGGCCTTGTCGATCGTCGCCGAGCGCCGTACCGAGCAGAGCTCGCTCTCGATCTCGAACGCGTTCGGTTACGGCACCGGCGGAGGGGCGGCCGGCGGGCTGATCGTCGGCTATCGAACGCCGAGCGTACGGTCTGACCTACGGCGAGGTGACCGGTCCGGCCGACAGCCAGCTGCAGATCGGCGGGATCGCGCGCGGCATCTCGCTCGACTTTCCGGTTCGCAACGGTGACGTGTCCTACGTCGGCGGGGACGGCCACGCAGCAGACCGCGCTGTCGTCCGAGACCTTTCGCGTGTTCGGCGTGCGGCGCGATTGGAATGCGCTGGGCGGATTCCTCGCGCGTGGGTGCGTACTACGGGGCCGGCGAGCACGGGATCGGGCGCGAGACGATCGGCGACGTCGGCTTCAGGCGCTACGGCGCGAGGCTCTCGACCGATGCCGAGGTGGCGGTGTCGTCGACCGCCGGGATCCCCGGCGCACCCGACGGCGCGCGGCTCGCGTCGGCCTTCCAGGCCGACCTGCAAGGGAAGAACACGTTCACGACGCTCGCGCTCAAGTTCGATCCGGCCGGCTTTCAATCGTTGACCGGCTCGGTCGACGGAGGCTTCTCGGCCGACCTTGCGCTGCGCCGCACCTCGAGCGACGTTCGGCGACGTCAATCTGGATCTCGCGCACTCCGACCAACAGCTCGACTGCGCACCGTGCACGCACGACGACCGGCTGACGTTTTCGGGCGACAAGAGCTGGTCGCACTTCGGTTTCCAGTACGACTTCGGCATCGAGGGCACGCAGTCGGTGAACTCGATGTCGCTGCAGCGCACCGGCGCGCTGACCATGACCGAATCGCTGCGTTCGCTCTCGCTGTTCGAGACGCTGCAGGCGACGTCGACGTCGCAGACGTCCGGGTTCGCGGCGCAGCGGCAACTCGCGCTCGGGGCCAGCCGGCCGCTGCTCGGCGGGTCGATCGCCTATCAATTCTCGCGCAACGAGTCGGCCGGCGGGCTCGGCAGCGAAGGCGCGGCGTCGGCGCAATCGCTGTCGTTCCGCCGGGCGATCGGAAAGAAGCTCGATGCGGAGGTCACCCAGGCGTTCCAGACGTCGACCAACAACGGCGTCGCGGGGCGGCTGACCGAGACCAGCCTCGCGCTGGTCCGGCGGCTCTCGAACGTCGTCGCCGTCCAAGTGTCGGCCGACCGTTTTCACCAGACCGGCGCTCGGCGGCGGAAGCGGGACGACGTTCTCGGCCTCGCTGGTCGGCCCGTTCGGCTTCGGCGAACCCGCCGGCGGCGTACGGCCGCGCAAACCCGAATTTACCGGCCGTCATCCGCGGGATGGTGACCTATTCGACCTCGGCGAGCCCGTTTGCATACAACGCGCCGGCCGTACACGGTTTCAACAACGCGCTGATCATCCTCGACGGACGCATCTCGCAGCGCACCGACTCGAGCGGCCAGTTCGAGTTCCGTTTCGTTACCCAAGGCACGCACACGATCAGGATCGACGCGGCGACGATCCCGCCGGGTTTGATCGTCGACCGTGAGTATCAGACCCTGGCGGTCCTGGGCGGTCAAACCACGACGATCCAGTTCAACGTCGGCAACTTCGCCGGGGTCACCGGTGTGGTCGCGACCCAGGACTCGAGCGGCGCCCAGCGCCCGCTGGCGAACATCGGCATCGCCGTCGACGGGATCCAGGCGGTGACCACCACCGCCGACGGACACTATCAGATCGGGCGCTTGAGTCCCGGCGCGCATACGATTGAGGTCGTCGAGTCGACGGTGCCGTCGACGGTGCAGTTCGTGGCCGACAAGCGCAAGACGGTAACGGTCACGGCCGGGACGTCGACGCCGTTGAACTTCGTCGCGCTGCCGCTCGGCTCGATCGCCGGCACGGTCGTGGCGCCCGCCGACGGCGGTTTCGGCGCGCCGGTCGGGCTCAAGAACGTGTACGTGCTCGCCGAGCCCGGCGAGCACGCCGTCATCACCGACGACGACGGCTCGTTCCTGATGGACGACATGCCGCCCGGCACGTACACGCTCTCGGTCGATCCCGACACTATCCCCGACGGGCTGAGCGTGCTGTCCGGACCCGACGGCGCGCTCAGCATCGCCGGCGGGACGAAGGCGTCGGGCGTCGTCTTCAAGCTCGGCCCGGGCGCGAAGAACGTCGTTTTCACCTACAGCGATACGAAGCGGATGCCGATCCAGGTCGAGTTCATGCCGGCGGTGGCGCCCCCCGGCAGCGTGTTGCGCGTGAGCGCGCGCACCGCGGCCAAGGACGTCTCCGACCTGTTCGTGGAGAGCGACGTGTTCGGAACCTTCGCCCTGCGCCGCGACGCGCGAACGGGTGTCTGGACCGGCAACGTGCTGGTCCCGGCGCTGGCGAAAGGCGACTACGCGCTGACGGTCACGGCACATCGCAAGGACGTCACCGAAGCCGTCGCGCTCGTTCCCGTCGATCCGCGCGTGCAGCTGTTCGCCGTCCGCCTGAGCCCTCACGCGCCGCGGCCCGGACAGTCCGCGCGCGTCACCCTCAAATCACTCGCTCCGATCGAAGAGGGCGACAGCGTGTTGTTCGAAGACGGCTACAAGGTCACGCTGCCTAAGCCGAGCGGCCACCTGTTCTCGTTCGACATCCGGGTCTGGAACAAGGGGCTGCCCTATGCGGCGACGGTGGTGACGAAACGCGGCCCCAGCTATCCGCTAATTTTGCGTTAAGACCGTTCGGCGGACGGGCGCTCGCTAAGGTGTTCACCTCGCCGGACGATGATCGGATGGGAGGGGCGCAGCCCGCCACCTCCACAGCGTCCCTTACTCGAAAGGATTCGAACGTGAAAAGAGCAGTTACTGCTCTCGTCATGCTGGGGATCGCGACCGTTTGCGCAGCGCCCAGCTCAGCTGCCACGACGGTCTATGGATCTGCTCAGCTCAAGTACACCGTCAATGCGACGGCGTCGATCTCCATCGCCGTGAACTATGACGCCAACGGCGCCATTCAGCCCGCGGTGGCTTCCACGATTTTGCAGTCGGCCGCGGGCAACTGCACCGCCGGCGTCGCCGAAGCCTCGAACGCCACCCTGACGTTCGGCGGCATCACGCCACCCGGAGGGGCCGGAACCTACACCAGCTGCCTGTACAAGAACGCGCTGTCCGTTGGCGTCAACTCGAACGACTCCGCCGGGGTGAAGGTCATGGAGTACGTCGACGTGCTTCCGGCCGGCACGGTGATCTGCGCATATCCCAACGACGCCACGCCCAAGAACAAGCCGACCCAGTCGGCGGCGACCGCGATCGCCGGTAACGGCACGTGCGCGGCGCCCACCGGCGGTGCGGCCGGAACCGCGCTCAGCGCGCTGGGCGCCGTAACGGCCGGTGCGGGCTATGGTGCGCAGGGCAATCCCGGCGCGCCCGCGACGGTCGTGGTGGCCGGCACGCCGACCTCGACCGCGTATACCGCGGGCGGCTTCGCGCTCTACAACAGCGGTGCTTCGGCTCCGCCGGCGGGCTGGAACTTTCTGGGCCAGGACGTCAGCCTGAGCGTGAGCCCCTCCGCCGCGTCGGGAGCCAATCTCACCAGCGTCATCACGCTCGCGCTGATCGCCAACTAGCGGACGCCCACCTCAATCTGCCGACGCCAAACGCCGAGGATAATAGGGATGCGTCCCCTACGACACCTCACCGTTCTTGCGGTGCTCGGAGCGCTCGCGCTCTCGATGATCGCGCCGTCGTCGGCAGACATCTCGGTCGACGTCTCCCCCGCGAAGTACGAGCTGAGCACTCAGCCCGGCAAGCAGGAGACGTTCCCGATCACGGTTCGAAACACGAGCGGCGCCGCGGTCCACATCGTGGCGTCGCTTTCGGACTATCTCGTCGGGCCGACCGGAAACTACGTGTTCGCGGCGGTTGGGAAGTCACCGTTCTCGCTCTCGAAAGAGATCAGCATCAACCCGCGGGAGTTCGACCTCGAACCCGGTTCCTTCGTGCAAGTCCGGTTCTCGGTCGACGTCCCGCAAACGGCGAGCGGCGAGTACAGCAGCCTCGTCTTCTTCACGACCAGGCCGACCCGCAAGGGCGGCGGCCTATCGGTCGTCGAGCGGATCGCGTCGAAGGTCTACGTCGTCATCCCGGATTCGACGCGGATCAGCGGCGAGGTCGACGACGTGAAGGCGCAGTCGCTGGACGACGGTCAGCACTACCTCATCGACTTTCATAACACCGGAAACGCGCACGTATATCTGAGCGGCCGCGTCGAGATCAAGCAAGGAAGCACGTTGATCGAACGCATCAGCTTTCCGCCCGGAATGCTCGTCGAGCGGGCCGGAAAGCGATTGATCGACGCCGTCGGCAAGAAGCTCACGCCGGGTTCGTACTCCGTCGTCGCGATGGTCGACTACGGCGGTCCGAATCTGGTCGCCGGGCAAGCGAACATCACGGTGCGCTGAGCGCGCCGGCAACGGAACGGATTCCGGAGACTGCATGTACCACGTGTCGCGAACGGCGGCGGTTATCGCCTTCGTCGTCGCCAGTGTGCTCGGTATCGGCGCGCTGGTCGCCCTCGCGCAATCGACGCAGTCGGCGCAGCGCACCGTCGGCGGTCCGCGCGCGGCGACCACGGCGGCGGCCGGCGTCACGCCGCCTCCGCTGCCGTTCGGCGACCAGTCGCGGACGTCGGGGGAGAAGCGTTCCAACGCGGTTCCGGGCTCCGGCGACCTGATCGGTCCGCTCGCGCGCCTGATGGCGACGACGCGGGGCCAAAGCCGGGTCGTTCCGTATACCGGCCCGCGGCCGCGCATGCCCAAGCTGTCCGACATGCTGCACCATCGCCGCTTCGCGAAGGCGGCGAACGGATCGTCCATCGTCCTCACCGGGCCGCTGGGCGTAGCGTACCTCGAGGATTCGACGGTCGCCTACGGCTCGTTGGTGGGCTGGATCTGCGAGAACCTGCAGGCCAGCACGTCGTACGAGTACATCGTCTTTTCGCCCGACGGCTATGCCGCCCAGGTGTATCCGTACAAGCAGTCGACGAACTCGAACGTGGCCCAGTTCACGACCGACAACCAGGGCCGCTGCATCGACAGCTCCACCTTCGCATACTACGCTTTCATCCCGCTGTCGACGCCGATGACGAACGGCACCGGCGGCGGGAACAACTCCGATCCGATCGTCGGGATCGGCGGGACGCGCGGCGGGGCGGCGGGATTCCGACCCGCCGTACTCAGGCGTCTGGGCGATCGCCGTCAAGAACATGAGCACCGGCTTGCTCGATGCCGTTGCGTACACGGTCGTCCTCGGCACGCTGAACTTCAACACCTATAGCGACGCCGCGTTCACGACGCAATCGGCCAACTTCGCCTCCGGCGCGAACGTCTATGTCTCGGCCTCGGGGCTCAACCCGGCGCACTTCTACGCGTTCGGTTTCGTCAACACGTCCGGCAACGGGCTGCCGTGCGTGTACACGATTCCGTCGGCCGCGCAGAACAACGCGAACGCGACCTGCTTCCTGCACGGCTCGTCGGGGGTGCTGCCGACCAACGGTACGCTCAGCGGTGTGTTCCCTTCGCCCTCGAGCGGAGCGAACAGCGTCGGCACGTATTCGGTTGAGCTGTACGACGTGACGACGAGCGACCTGATCTCGACGCAGCAGATCTCGCTCAACCCGTCGACCGTCAGCTGGAGCCCACTGGTGCCGTACAACGGCGCCACGACCGGTACGAACATCGCCGACACGTTCGCGGTCGACGGCATCCTCAACGGCAACACCGGCGCGGCTCCGGTCGTCGAGGAGTCGGTGGCCGGATTGACCTACGCCGCCTCAGGCCTGGTGACCGGCCATAACTACCGCATCACCGTGAGCAACCCGAACGGCGTCGTGATGAGCAACTCCACGACCGACCCCTACCAGCAGTCTTTCGCCCAGCTGCCGACCTATACCGCCGCCGCAGGCGCGCTCCCCGCGACGCAAGTCGCGTTTCCGGTCAACACGACGACGATCACCTCGCTCGGACAAGCGCAGATCCCGTTCGCGCCCAACGTCTACACGGCCCAGCTCTACGACACGACCGCGAGCGCGGTCGTCGCGTCGAAGTCGTTTCGCATGGTCTCGTATGCGGGCCAGTTGCAGTGGACCAGTCCGGCGGGACTCTACGTCAACGCGAACATCCTCGCGACGCCGGTCACGACCCAGCTCAAGAACACGGCCGGCATCCTGTACGGCACCTGGAACGCCGACGGCATCGCCAAGATCACGATCACCAGCGATACGAACAACTACGTCCATCTCGGCCTGCAGGCCGGCGTCACGACGACGACCGACTCGGCCGGCAACCTTTGGACGCTGACCAACCCCAACGCGCAAACGATCATCGCCACGCCGAACGTCGCGGGCACGAGTCTGCCGCCCAGCGGAACGATCCCGGTCCCCATGACCGTGGCGGATCCCGGCGTGAAGTGCGGCGGCACCGGCTGCATGCTGCGCACCTCGATCGTGCCGTACCACGGTATCGCCGCCAGCGTCACCAATGCGAAGATGCAGAATACCGCGAGCAACGGGCTGCTGGTGTTCGCCGCGGGATCGGGCGGAACGGTGCCGACGTACTCGCTCGCCGTCGGCGCGTATTCGGCCGGGCAGCTGCCCACGCCGCGCTACAGCCAGATGATGTACCGCACCGGTACCAACGGCGCGAGCGGCGGGAAATACACCCTGACCTTCACCATCAACAACAGCGGCTCGTCGCAAGCGCTCGAAAGCGCCGAGTTCGCGCTGCCGCCGGGCTTCGACGTGCAGCTGACGCCGCCGACCCTGACCAGCATCATCGTCAACGGCGTCAACCAAACCGCGAACTGGACGATCCAGACGCCGAATCCGTACAACGGAATCGGAACCGGCTGCGATCCCGCCGTCAACGACTTCGCCGTGACGACGACGAAGAACGCCGACACGCTGCCGGCCAACAAAACGGCGGTCGTGACGATCTCGATGCCGATCTTGCCGACCGCATTCCCGTTCGAGGAGATGGCGGGCACGGCGAACTACTGTGACTCGGCGGGGATCGGCGGGACGCCGTATCAGCTGGGCCAGACCAACACGCTGACCAACGCGGTGGCGGGAACGCAGAACATCGACTCGACCGAGCTGGGCGTGTTCTCGCTCGACACGTCGCTCATGTCGGCGACCTTGAACCCCTCGACGATCGCCGCGCTCGCGGGGGTCACCACGACGTTCAAATTCCTCAACACCAGCACCGGCCTGGACCCCAATCCCGACTACGTCAACCAGCTGCTCATCACCGTGCCGGCCGGTGCGATCCCCAACTCCGTCACGGTCACCTCGCCGGACCAGACCGCCGTGACGTGGTACGCCAACGCGACCGGAACCGCGGGACAGTACCGGATCGAGCTCTGCACGCCCGGCCCGGCTCCGTGCGCGGGCACGACGGACGCGAACGCCCTGCCGCCCGGCGACGAGCTCGACGTGAAGTTCAACTACACCAGCGCGCCGACGATCGGCGCCTATCCGATCGCGTGGACAGTGCGCGGCGCGAACGGCAATGCCGTCGTCGCCGCCAGCGTGGCCCAAGAGCCTACGCTCACGGTGGCCAACACGACGGCGCAAGTCAGCTTCACCTTTGCCGGCGGTTACACGGCAACTCCGGCCTATCCGCCGGTCGCGCCGATCCTGTCGGTGCCGGCGAACGCTCAGCCGACCGTCGGGTCGTGGTCGAACTTTGCCGCCGGCAACGCCTTCGTGTACCAGCTGCACAACAACGGTTCGACGCCGATCACCGACATCTCGATCGGGATCCCGTCATCGAACACGTCGGGGCAGATCACGGACGCGCAAGACTGGTCGGTGATCGCATCCTCGATCGACGTCTACGGGTCCGGCGCACAAGGGGCGCAGTGTCTGGCGAACGGCTACAAGTCGCTCACCGAGCCCGTCCGCGGATCACCGGGAACCTACGGCCTCATCGTGCTGTCGGGATGCAACGTTCCCGTCGGCGGCAACCTCGACGTCTTTTTCGACGCGCTCTCGCCGTACGACAACGGGTCGAACTTCAACTTCCCGGCCAGCGTCGCCGACAACGGCACGCCAGCCGATCCGCGCCCGCCTGCGACGCCCGACACCTTGGCGGCCTACAGCCTGTCGAACACGATCCACATCGGGACGGACGCGACGCTGGCGATCCAGGTGCCGACGGCGGGTGCCTTCAACCCGGCGCTCTTCGGCGGCTCTGCGCCCGCGGTGAGCTGCGTCGGCTGCACGTATGTCAATTCGCTCGTACCGATCATCAACTTGGGCGCGTTCTCCGGCACGTTCACCGCGACCGACGTCCTCGCCGCCTCGGTCTACAGCGACGACGCGAACGGCTGGAATCTCTCGGTTGCGGCCGACGTGAACCCCTCGCCGGCGGGCGGGCAAGTCGATACCTGCCTCGACGGAGTCCACTCGGCCGGTCCGGCCGGCTTCACGGTCGTGAACACGGTCAACTGCTCGACCAGCTTCCAGATCATCCCGACCGTGGGAACCATGGCGCTCTCGTCCTACACCGGAGCGGTGCGCCATCAGCCCATCGACAACATCATGTCGTACAAGGTGACGATCGGCGCGAACGTCAGCAGCGCTTCGCAAATGCAGACGGTCACGCTCACCTACACCCTGGTCGCGAACTGAAGAGGCGATGACGTGATGCGCCCGCTCGCCGCTCTCATCGCCGCGGCGCTTCTGCTTCCCGCTCCGGCGCTCGCCGCAGGCGCGACTGCGTACGGCTCGACGCAGCTGAACTACAAGGTTCTGCCGACGGTGCACGCGCAGATCGTGCCCAACTACGCGACGAGCTTCGGGCCGCAAGGCGGCTTCGGCAGCGGGTCCACGCCGGCGCCGGGCGCCGGCGCGATCCTCAACGGCGGCACGGTCGACTTCGGCAACCTGATCGTCGGCTACCAGTACCTCTACAAGTATGCGGCGCAGATCAGCGTTCAGACGAACGATACCGCCGGGTTCATCGTGTATGCCGAGGGCGCCACCGACCTCAACGGCAGCAACCCGGTCCCAACGCCGTCGACGTTTCCCATATTCCATACGCTGTACTGGCTCAAGTCGAACGCGAGCAATACGCCGTTCACCCCGGCGCAGAGCTTTCTGCTGACCGCCGGGACGCCGATCGCCGGCGGCTCGATGGGGATCGACTATTCCGGCGTCGGCGGTAAACCGTCGGCGGGGTCGGTCGTGTGGTCGTATCCCGCCTCCGGCAACGTGAGCCTGGGCTTCGACTATCAGCTGCGCCTGCCCGGAACGATTCCGGCCAGTCAGTTCAACGTCTACGTCGTCTACACGGTGATCGGAAATTGAGACGCTCGAACTTTGCCGCCCTGGCGGCGCTCGCCGTCCTGGCCGTGCTCGCCGCCTTCTCGCGGGCCGACGCGCTGCAGTCGGTGCGCGCCAGCAAGGACGTCGTGATCACCATCGTCGTGACCCCGAGCCCGGCTCCGATGGGATTTCTGCCCAGGCGCTCACCGCGCGCCGCGCAACCGCCGGCGACCGGCGTCGCATTCGCCGCGCTGCTCGCCGACCCGTACGCTGGGCCGCGGCAGATCGCGTCGGCGGCGCAGAGCGCTTGGGACGTGCCGCCCGGCGCCGGCAGGATGGTCGCGCAGGTCGAGGCGTCGCCGGTGCCGGTCCAGTTCGTCGCCAAGGCCGATCCGAACGCGAAGTATCTGAAAGTCACGCTCAACACGCCGGAGCTCGACGCGCCGTACGGCACGAGCGTCTACCCGTGCGTGTTCCAGATCTACACCTGGTACGATCTGGCGACGTACGCGCTCAACGACTACGGATACGGTACGAGCAAGACGGGAACGGGGACGTTTCCGATCGAGAACTACCCGACCACCAGCTACTTGTCGTGGTCCGTGCCGGACTTCTCCCCGACGTACACCGCCTATTGGAACTCCGGCTCACCGGGCGAGAAGGTCTGGACGCGGACTCGCCAACCAGGCGCAGCAGCACTGCTTCGATCTGACGCTCGTCGTGCCGAGCGTCCTCGCGCCGGGGACGTACACCGCGACGATCCAATACAACTTGCTGGTGAACTAGTCCGCCGGCCGACGCCGGGCGGTCAATCGTCGCGGCGGACGGCGGCCAGGACGAGCGCGATCAGCGCGAACAGCACGACGACGCCGTAGACTTCGGTCGACCGCGTGTGGACATCGCGATACGCCGAGCTGCGCACGTCGCTCGTCGCGGTCAGCGCGGGGACGATCGCCCGCTGCTCGTACGTCGCCAGGCCGAGCGCGAGCACGACCAGCAGCACGCGCACGAAATCCCAAGTGCGATCACCGGCGCCGATCGCGCGCAGCACCGCGCACACGACCGCGATGCCGCCGAGGACGTAGCCCCACGTCGTCAGCACCGAGAGCGACTGCGCCGTCAGCGCCGCGAACGCGGTGATGCTCAGCGGCGCGACCAGACGAAAGGCCTGCGGCGCCGACACGAAGGCGAAGCCGACCAGGGCGCCGGCCCAGATGCCGAGCGCGGGAATCTCGACCGCGGCTAGGACGCGGTCGCGGCGTCCGAGGGGATCGTTTCTCATCTGCTCGGCTGATTCCGAGAGGGGTTCGGTTGGACCCGCTCGGGGATGGTGGCTTGAGGTGAGGAAGTGACGTTACTGCGCCGGGGACGCTGTGTTTACGCCCTCGTGGCGCAAACACAGCTCGGTTCTCCGCTCGCTCTCGCCCTCCGGGCTCCGCTCGCTGCGAAACGCCCCGGTGCAGTAACGTCGCTCCTCACCTCTTGGCGCGCTGAGTCGACGGTGGCTTTTGCGCGGTCAGGGAGAAGAGCAGGACGGTGGAGTTGCCCCTACGCGGAGGCATGATTGCTTCGCGCCCGCGCTCTTCTACGATGTTCGAATCGTGTTGTCATGCAGCGGCATCGTGACGTCATGCCAAGCGGCGTCGAATCGTGATGTCACGCACCGGGGTCCGAATCGTGATGTCACGCACCGGCGCCGAATCGTGATGTCATGCTGAGCGGCGTCGAAGCATGAACGATCTCGACTTGCCGACCACCGGACGGGGTGCGGCGAATTTGCGGGGTCGTTCTGAGCCCGGCGAAGAACGACCGCATGATCTCGGCTTGCGATCAGGTGCGGATTGGTTGGCGGACGAGTTCGTCCATCGTGGTGAGGAAGTGGTCGATCTCGGAGTCGGTGGTGTAGAGGTGCGCGCTGACCCGCAGGCCGCAACCGGGGCGGTGGTCGACATAGATACGGCGCGCGATGAGCTGGTGCAGGATCTGGGCGGCGTCGGGGACGTCGATCCCGACCCAGCCGGTGCGTTGGGCGGGATCGATCGGCGTGTTGACGCGCCAGCCGCGTTCGAGCGCGGCTTCGGTCAGTTTGGTGGTGAGGCGGACGTTGTGGGCGCGGATATTCGCTACGCCGGCTTCGCGGATGATGTCGTGGCCGGGCTTGGCGACGACGTAGCCGGGGATCGTCGGCGTGCCGGTGGCCCAGCGGAGCTGGTCGGTCGCGTAGTCGATCGGCGGCGGTTCGAACGCGAACGGCTCGCGGTGGGCGAACCAGCCGGTGACCATCGGACGGAAGCGCTGCGCGAGCTGCGGGCGCACGTAGATCCAGCCGCAGCCGGGGCCGCCGCATAGCCACTTGTGCGAGCCCCCGACGGCGACGTCGAGGTCGAGCTCGACCACGTCGTACGGGTACGTTCCGGTCGTCTGATACGCGTCGAGCACGACCAGCGCGCCGGCTTCGCGGGCGCGCGCGACGATCGCCGGGAGGTCGATGAGCACGCCGCTCTGATAGTACGCGTGCGAGAGCACGACGACCGCGGTGCGGTCGGTGATCGCGGCGCAGATGCGCTCGGTCGGGATCGTGCGGTTGTCGTCGGTCGCCACACGCACCGTCTTCGCACCGCCGCGTTCCCAGGCGGTCCACACGTAGGCCAACGACGGGAACTGCAGCGCTTCGTACACGACCTCGTTCTTGCGGGCCTGTCCCGAGCCGGTCGCAGGGCTGCGGAAGTCCAACGACGACGCGAGCGCCGATTGCAGCACGCTCACATTGGGTGCGAGCGACACGCTGCCGGCCGGCGCGCCGACGATCGCACCGATCCCGTCGCCGATCGCACGAGCCTGATCGAGCCAACTCGGCCACGCCCCTTCGGGTCCGCGCTCTGCCCATTCTGCGTGGTAGCGCGCCAGCGCTTCGGCCGCGGCGTGCGGCGGCGCACCCATCGAGTGCGACACCAGCCACGTGTTGCGATCGAGGCCGGCGAAGCGCGAGCGTACGTCGTCGGGCAGGGTCACGCCGTACCCAGTGCCGTGCGCACTTGCCACAGCTCGGGGAAGAAGCGCTTGCGCAGCGTCGTCTCGAGGTACCCGACGCCGAGCGAGCCGCCGGTGCCGGGCTTCATCCCGATCATCCGCTCGACCATCAGGATGTGGCGGCTGCGCCACAGCAGGATGCTCTCGTCGAAGTCCATCAGTTCCTCGAGCAGCATGTAGGTTGCGTAGTGGCCCTGCTCGTGCTCGTAGATCGTCTTGAACGTGGCGACCATCGCCGCGCTGCTCGACACGTCGAATCCTTGTCGCGCCAGATAGCTCCGCAGCGCGTCGGAGAGCGTCGGTTCGCGCAAGCGGCGTTCGAGCCGCGCCTGCTCCTCGTCGGTGAGCGCGAGGTGATGCATCGCCTTCTCGTCGCCGCGCAGCCCGCAGCGAAACTCGATCTCGCGGAACTGCGCCGACTGAAAGCCGCTGGCGGGATTGAGTCCGGACCGGAATGCGTTGAACTCCTGGGGCGTCATCGTTTCGAGCACGTCGACCTGCTGCACGAGGATCCGGCCGATCGCGAGGATGCGTCGGAACGCTTTCGCGACCCGGAGCAGGTCATCGGCGTCGAGAAAGCCGACTGCCGCGTCGAGCTCGTGCAGCATCAGCTTGAACCACAGCTCGTAGACTTGGTGGATCTCGATGAAGAGTAGCTCGTCGTGGTGCGGCGGATCGCTGAGCGGCTGCTGCAATGCGAGCAGCTCGGGGACCTTGAGATACGAGCCGTAGGTCAGTGAGGCGGTCGGCACGGATCGCTTTTCCGCGCCCGAGCCGCCTTCTACCTCGTCGAGATCGCGGCCGGACGCGCGACTCGGCGCCACCTCCACGACCAGGCGTTCCAAAAGTGCTGGCCGGTGACCGAGGGGACGACGTTCTCGAGATCGTTGCGGTAGGCGACGGCCTCGCGATTGAAGCCCAGGAAGATCAGGTCCGTCTGCGCGACGAGCTCGCGCGTGACCGCGCGGTCGCCGGCCGCTTCGCGCGCCGGGTCGCTCGCATCGAGCTCTTGTCGCGCGGCGCGCTCGATTCGCGGGTCGCAGATGCCGCCGAAGTTGTCGCCGTTGGGCGGCCGCGTATCGCAGCGGAAGAGGTACGAGTGGTCGGCGACGAGATTGGGCTGCCAGCCGGTGTACGCGACGTCGAAGCGGCCCGACTGAAGAATCCCGTGGTCGGCTTTGGCGGCCCAAATCTGATTGTAATTGTACGATTTGAGATCGACCCGAACGCCGAGCTTGGCCAAGTCCTGCTGCGCGAACAGTCCGAAGCGTCCGGTCGACTTCGATTCGGTCGTCGCGACGAACTCGACCGCGAGCGGCCGGCCGGCTCTGTGGCGCATCCCGTCGGAACCGGCGCGCCAGCCGGCGGCGTCGAGCAACCGCGCCGCCGCCGCCGGATCGTAGCGCGGCTGGGCCAGCGACGGGTCGAAGGCGAACTGCCCCGGCAGCCGATCGCTGTCGCCGGGAATCCACAGCTCGCCGTCGAGGTTGCGCATGATGCGCGCGCGATCGATCCCGAGCGCGAACGCGCGCCGGACGCGCACGTCGTCGAGCGGTGGGCGGCTCAGGTTGAGCAGGACGTAATCGAACTCGTAGTGCGGCTTGAGGACGACGTCGGCATCGGGACGCGCGCGCAGCGCGTCGAGGAACGTGCGGCCGAGCTGCACGCGGCCGACGATGTAGTCGAGCGCGCCGGTCTTCCATAGCGTCTGCACCGTGTTGCCGTCGGGAACGATCTGAATCTCGATGCGCCCGATCGCGGGCCGGCCGCGAAAGTAGTGTGGATCGGCGGTCAGCACGATGCGCGAGCCGCGGTCCCACGCGCTCATCTTGTACGGCCCCAGACCGACCGGCGCGGCGTTGAACGGATCGCGGTTGAGGTCGTGCTTGCCGGCGAGCAAGTGCGCCGGCAAGAGCGGATACGGGTCGTTCGCGCCCATCGTGAAGCACGACGGCACGAACGGAGAGAACGGCCGCGTCAGCGCGACGCGTACGGTATAGGGATCGAGCGCGCGCACCGCGGCGACGTGATCGAAGCCGGTGCGATCGGGAACGGAGTTGTTCGGGCTCATGGCGGCGGCGAACGAGAACACGACGTCGCGCGCGTCGAACGGCGCGCCGTCCTGCCAGCGCACGCCGCGGCGCAGGTGATACGTCACCGTGCGGCCGTCGGCCGAGACGCCGCCGTTCGCGCGTGACGGCACGACCGTGGCCAGGTCGGGCACGAGACGTCCGCCACCGTCGGCGCGCATGAGGAAGCCGAAGATCAGCGGCGCGACATACGACACCTCGGCGTTGTCGAAGACCAGTGGGTTGAAGCCGGGCAGGTCGGTGCCGATCGCCGTGCGCAGGACGTCGCGCGACGGCGGACTTGGGCCGGCGTGCGTGCACGCTGCGACCGCGACGAGCGTTGCCGCCGCGAGCGCGCGCCCCAGCGCGCGCAGTCTCAGAGCTCCACGCGCTGGTCGGCTTGACGCGGGTCGGCGCTTTGCCAGGCGGTGAGCCGGCCGTCGTTCGAGCCCGGGTTCAGCTCGCGGCGCCACCACGCGATGCCGCCGCCCGTGTCGACTTCCCACACGTCGTCCTTTGCGATCTTCTGCGTGCCGTAGAGCGTCGCGGCGTCGATCCTGTCGCCGACGCGAACCTCGATCAGCACGCCGCCGGCAAACGAGACATTGTGGAAGCGAACGATCCCCTCGGCCGATGCAGGCTCGGGCCGGACGCTGGCCGCGAACAGCGCCACCACGCAGAGCGCTTGCCGTCGGTTCATCGGCGCCTCCTGCAACCGGCTGAGTGCCGGTCACCTAAAGAATACGGGGTCACCTGAGACCGGCCTGGGACACGGCGCCGCTCGTGTAGTGTAAGTCGGATGCCGTGATCTCACCATCGACGCGCCGGCCGGCGCATCGCGAGTGGCCGCTGCTCGCCCTGTGACGTGGCGAACCGAAACGGCGGAACGAGGCAGGCGCTCGCACGGCGACCGAAAACGGCAGTCCATGCCGGGCTTTCGACCACGGAGGCAAGTATGCACGTTCGTTTGCTCGTTGCGGTCTTCGGAGCGTCCTTGGGCGGCGCTGTGCTGGCGGGATGCGGCGGCGTCTCGTCGGCAACGCACGATTCGGGAGCCCTGCCGGCCGGATCCGCGAACGCGTCGCTGCCGGGCCCGAAGGCAGGTGTGCGACGGACGTCGAGCGTGCCGTCGTGTAGCGGAGGCGGGAGCTTCGCCTTCTTGGGTTCCGGCGAATCGAACGTCGCCGCCGGCACGGATTCGACGGTAGTCGACGGTTACGCGAACCAGGCGTGCGACGCCGAAAGCAGCATTCTCGGTGGGCTGCAAAACGCCATATCAACCGCCACCTACCCGTTCAATTTTCACGGTTCGGCGATCGTCGCCGGGACGCACAACGGCATCACGAAGAGCTCGTATGCATTCCTCGGCGGCGGAGACACCAACGAGATCTCATCGGCCACAGATTCGGTAATCGTCGGCGGCCACAACAACCAAAACGGCGCCGGTGGCGCGCTGCTGGGAGCGGGTGTTTCGAATACGATCACTTCTACCGCGGACGACGGCGCAATCGTCGCTGGATCAACGAACACCTTGTCCGGTCAGTACGGCTTTATCGGCGCGGGCCTCAACAACAACGTCTCGGGCGAGGGCGGATACATCGCCGCAGGCGGCTACAACAGCGTGTCGGGTGAAGGAGCGGTGATCGACGGCGGCTTCAACAGCACCGCGTCCGGCACGTTCGCGACGATCCCCGGCGGCTATGTCAATAACGCCGCGGGAACGTACAGCTTCGCCGCCGGCGCGCGCGCGAGCGCCGCGAAAACCGGGACGTTCGTCTGGAGTGACGGTTCGGATGGCGACACGATTCTGACCGCCAGCCAGGCGTATCAGTTTTTGGCCCGCGCCTCGGGCGGTTTCACGCTCTACACGAACGCGGCAAGCACCGTCGGCGCCACGCTGGCACCGGGCTCGGGAACGTGGGCTTCCGTCAGTGACCGGAACATGAAGACGAACATCGCGCCGCTCGACGACGCCGCCGTGCTGGAGAAGGTCGCCGCGTTGCCGATCAGCCGCTGGAGCTACAAGTCCGAGCACGGCGTGCGGCACCTCGGCCCCATGGCGCAGGACTTCTACGCGGCGTTCAAAGTGGGCGAAGACGACAAGCACATCACGTCGCTGGACGAGGACGGCGTCGCGCTCGCCGCGATCAAAGCGTTGCACCGCGAAAACGGCATTCTGCACGCCGAGAACGCCACGCTGCGCTCGCAGATCGCTTCGTTGAGGTCGTGGATGAAACGCGACCTCGAGCAGCTGCACGCCGAAGTGGAAGCGAGGCGCTAAGGCTACGCAGACCGGATCCCGAATCGAGATCGACCGTGAGATGCGGCTCGCGATCGTTCTAGCCGCCGAGTAGCCGGAAGGCAACGGCGCCCAACAGGACAAACCGTCCACCGCTCGGAGAGATGGCGGAGCGGTTGAACGCGGCGGTCTTGAAAACCGCTGGCCCTTCGCGGGGCTCGTGGGTTCGAATCCCACTCTCTCCTCGTGTACAGGTTTCGCAATCCGAGAATTTCGAGACCAAGGCCCGGAAAAAAAGTGGAACGAACTATCCAGGGCCGCTGACGCGGCTGATACCAGCGGTCTGCTGTACGACGCGACGCCCGATCAAGAGGAACAGATGTTCAGTCTCGACCACGTACAGTTAGCGATCCCGAAAGGCGGAGAAGAGAAAGCCCGCGCGTTTTACGTGACCATTCTCGGGTTCGAAGAGGTCGCCAAACCGCCCGAACTCGCGAAACGCGGTGGAGCGTGGTTTCGTAGTGGTGCGGTATCGCTCCATCTCGGCGTAGATAACCCATTCACGCCGGCGAAAAAGGCTCATCCGGCCCTTCGATGCCGGGATTATGAGATGCTGATTGGGCGAATGACAGAACATGGTATCCTGGTGACGCGGGCTGAATTACCATTTGAGGGCCGACCGCACTGCTATGTAAACGACCCGTTCGGCAATCGCATTGAACTTATCGGATAATCCGCAAACTACGTTGGAGCCCAGTGCTCGATCTCGACCGCACGTCATTCGGACCGCGCGGCTGCTGCTGCGCCTGGTCGAGCCGGACGACGTCGACGAGGTCATCGCCTACGACCGGCGCAACGCCGAGCACTTCGCGCTGTGGGCTCCGGCACCGGACGCCGACGCTTTCGACCGGGACAGGAGGCGCGAACGTATCGCGCGTCGGCGCGCCGAGGCCGACGCGGATACCGGATACGGCTTTATCGCTACGCTTCACGACGAGCCTCGCGCCGTCGCGGGCATCGGACTCAGCCAGGTCGCCCGTTCCATATCCCAGTCGTGCTATCTCGGCTATTCGATCGACCGGGAGCACGAGGGAAAGGGCCTCGCGTCGGAGTCGGTGCGCGCCGTGGTCGATTTCGCTTTCGAGACGCTGGGCCTCCATCGCGTCATGGCAAACTATCAGCCGACCAACGAGCGCAGCGGCCGGCTCCTGCGGCGGCTCGGTTTCGTGCCGGAGGGCTACGCCCGCGACTACCTCTTCATCAACGGCGCCTGGCGCGACCACATTCTGACCGCGCTCATCAATCCGCGCCTTGCAGAATGAAGTGACGGACCCGGACTCTCCAAGGGGCTATCAGCCAGTGGGAACGCGGAGAAAAGCGGCCCGCCGGAGCGTCGCTCAAGCTGCTCACGCTGGTGAACAAGAACGGATTGCGCGCCGTTTCGTGAGAGCGCCCAGGGATTTCAGAGAATCGTCCCAGGAACCGGCGGCTACAATCGCCCGGTGAGCAATCAGGCGAAACACCGTGTGCTCGTCGTCGATGACGAGCGGGCGATTCGGGACGTTGTCGAGATGGCGTTGACGCACGCCGGGTTCGTGGTGACGACCGCCATGGACGGTGCCGACGCCTTGGCGATCGTGCGCGACTGGTCGCCGGAGTGCATCCTGCTCGACGTCATGATGCCGAAGATCGACGGCCTGGCGCTGATCCCGCTGCTGCGGCGGCTGACCGAGGTGCCGATCATCATGCTGACCGCGCGCGGCGACGTGCGCGATCGCGTGGCGGGACTCGAGGCCGGCGCCGACGACTACCTGGCCAAGCCGTTCGACGTGGCCGAGCTCATCGCGCGCATCCACACCGTGCTGCGCCGCCCGATGCTGCGCCAGGTCAACAACCTGCGCTTCGCCGATCTCGAGCTCGATCTCGACGAGCGGGTCGTCATGCGCGGCGATCAGCAGATCGATCTCTCGACGCGCGAGTTCGACTTGCTCGCGACGCTGATGCGCCGGCCGCGGCGCGTGTTCACCCGTGACGAGCTGCTGGATCTGGTGTGGGGCAGCGATCGCGAGGTCGCCGCCGCGACGGTGGAGACCTACATCTCCTATCTGCGCGCCAAGATCGACCGCACGTCCGACAAGAAGCTGTTGCGCACCATCCGCGGCGTCGGGTACGCCCTGCGCGATCATTGAACGTTCCCCGCCGCCACCCGAAGTGGCTCGTGCCGGGCTCGCTGCGCGCGCGCCTGACGCTGTCGTATGCGACGCTGACCGCAGGCCTGCTGATCTTGGTGTTCGCCGGTTTGGTGGCGCTGGGGCTGCAGCGCTACATCCGCTCGACGATGCTGTCGATCGACGAGGTCGCGCTCTCGACGCGCAACATCGTCGCCAACCATTGGGGTGAGCCGGACTGGCGCATCATCACGCGCGTGCTGCAGCAGCCGCGCGCGGCCGGCGTGCGGCTCGTCGTTCGCCGCCAGCGCCCGTTCGGCGGCTCCCCACCGCGCGCCGGCGCCGGGCGTCCGCCGGCGATGGGCACGGTCGGACAAGGGCCGCTGCCGGGCGAAGCCGGTCAAGGCCCTGCGGCCGGCACCGTTCTGCCGACACCGGGACCCGGGCAGACCGCGCAGCCGCGGCGCGGGCCGCCCCCGACGCTCAGCGACATCTTCGGGCTGCACACGCGCTTCCTGGCACTGCACCAGGGCGCGATCTTCATCGGACCGTCGATTCGCATCGAGACGCTGCTCGGGATCGGTTTCACCGCGCTGGGCATCTCGCTCGCGATCACGATCATCGTCGCCTGGGCGATCGGCCACTGGATCACCCGGCAGGCCATCGTGCCGCTCACGGCGGTGACCGAAGAGCTGCGCCGTTTCGCCCACGGCGACTTCGTGCCGAGCCGGCTCGAGACGCGCGACGAAAGCGAGCTGGGCGACCTCGTCGACGCGTTCAACGCGGCGGCCGCGCAGGTCGTCGCGGCCTTCTCCGAGCGCGAGCGGACCGAGGAGCATTTGCGGCTGTTCCTGGGCGAAGCCGGTCACGAGATGCGCACCCCGCTGACCGTGATCAGCGCATATCTCGAGGTGCTCGACAACGGCGCGCCGGACGGCGCGACGCTGTCGGCCGAGACGCTGCGGACGCTGCGCACCGAGACGCGCCGGCTGCGGGCGCTCGTCGAACGCGTGATGTCGCTGGCGCGCATGGAGAGCAGCGACCGCAGCCGCTCCGAGCTGCTCGACGTGACCGAGATGGCCGAAGACGCGATCGCGCACGTCACCTCGGCCCAGGGCGGCGACGTCAGGCTGACCAGCGCCGTCGCCGACGTCGTCGTGCTGGCCGAACCGTGGGCGCTGCAAGAAGCGATCGAGAACCTCGTCGACAACGCCGTGCGCTACGGCGGCGGCACGCCGGTCGACGTCGCGATCGCGGAGGACGGCGACGACATCGTGGTGCGCGTGACCGACCGCGGTCCGGGCGTCAACGACGCGGACCGTGCGCAGCTCTTCCGGCACTTCTTTCGGGGCGAGCAGGCGGCGGGCAAGGCGGGCTCAGGGCTTGGCTTGGCGATCGTCGCGCGAGCCGCGGCCCGGCTCGGCGGCGACGTCGCGCTCGAGTCCTCCGCGCCGCGGCGCACGATCTTCCGGCTGACGGTGCCGCGCTACAACTCGCACGAGCCCCAGAACGGTGAAGTGCGCGTCGTCTGACGCGCTCAGGCCGGAGTAGCCGCGACGTTGCTTTCGCGCGCCATGCGAACGACGACCGTGATGATGCCGGCGATCAGCAGCGACGCGGCCAGCAGCGAGAACGACGCCGACGAGGTGCCCGTCACGCCGTTGAGATAGCCGACGAGATACGTTCCTACGAAGCCGCCCACGGCGCCGAAGCTGTTGATCATCGCGGTCGCCGCGCCGGCGACGATGCGCGGCACGAGGTCGGTGATCATCGCGAAGAACGGCCCGTAGGGCGCGTAGATCGCGGCTCCCGCCACGATGAGCGCGGCGTAGGCGACGCCGAAGTGCTCGGGGCCGGCCAGGTACGACACGTAGAACGCGCCGGCGGCGACGAACATCGAGATCGCCACCACGACGCGCCGGTGACCGGTGCGGTCGGCGTATGCCGACACGACCAGCATCGCGACGACCGCCGCGGCATACGGGATCGCGCTGAGCCACCCGGTCGCGACGATTCCCTGCTGCAGTCCGGCCTTCACCATCGACGGCAGCCACAGCACGAAGCCGTAGACGCCCAAGCTCCAGAAGAAATACTGCGCGCTGAGCATCACCACGCTGGGCAATCGCAGCGCCGCGCCCAGCGACGGAACGGGCGCGAGCGCGCGCTGCTCGTCGGCCAGCCGCGCGAGCAGCTCGGTGCGCTCGGAATCCGCCAGCCAGCGCGCCTCGGCCGGCGAGTCTTGCGCGAGCGCAAGCCATGCGAACGCCCACACGATCGACGGAATGCCTTCGGCGACGAACATGCCGCGCCAGCCGATCCAGGCGATCAAATAGCCCGACACGATCGACGCCCACAGCACCGTCACGGGGTTGCCCAAGATCAGCACGGTGTTGGCCCGCGAGCGCTCGCCGCGGGTGAACCAGTTGCTCAGGAAGACGATCATCGCCGGCAGCACCATGCTCTCGACGACGCCCAGCACGAAGCGATCGAGGAACAGCAGCGGGATGTTGGTGATCATCCCGGTCGCCGACGCGCAGACGCCCCACAAGAGCAGGCCCCAGAAGACCAGCCGCTTCGCGCTGCGCGTCGAGGCGTAGTATCCGCCGGGGATCTGGAACGCGAAGTATCCCAGAAAGAACGTCGCGCCGAGCAGCGACGCGAGGGCGGGTGAGATGTGCAGCGAGTCGGCCAGGCCGGCGGCGGCGCCGAAGCCGTAGTTGACGCGATCGAGATATGCCAGGCTGTAGGTGACGAACGCGATGATCAGCAGCCGAGGCCAACGTCCCATGAGCCCTCCGATTCCTTTACCCGTTCCTTTCCCGCTGCGCGCGCCGTCGCTCGTCCGCGTTCGTCATTCCCGGGCCGGTGCGATCGGGCGGCGAAGTAGGCCTGATGGCCTCGTGGAATCGCGTGACGCCGTACGGCGAGATCGTCGTGTCCGGGGTTCGCGGACGGTGGATGGGCAACCGCGGCTGCATCCACGCCGGCCGGGAGATCGTGCGCCCGTGGAACGGCAAGCGCTGGATCATCTGCGCGCTCGAATTCAAAGGCTGGGTCGCGCCGAAGTGGACGCCGGGGCGTTGGACGGCGCTGTTCTTCACCGACGAGGCGCGTCGCGTTTGCCGCCGGTCACCGGCCGTGCGCGCTCTGCCGGCGCGCCGCATACGTGACCTACCGCGGCGCGCTGGGTGCGGCCGGCGCCGATGCGATCGATGTGCGGCTGCACGCCGAACGGCTCGACGGACGCCGCAAGCGCATCCACGCCGCGCCGTGGCACGACTTGCCGGCCGGCGCGTTCGTCGACTTCGACGGCGCCCCGTATCTGGTGCTGCCCGATCGATTGCGCGGCTGGTCGGCGCAAACCGGCTACGGGCCGGAGCGCACGCGGCCGTCGCACGGCGACGCCCGCGTGCTCACGCCGCCGGCTTCGGTAGCGGTCGTTCGCGCCGGCTACGATCTGCAGATCGGCTGAGCCGCGTCACGCGGCCGCGGTTACCGCCGCCTGCAGCCGGGTATCTCGAACAAGGTGAGCATCGGCGCGCGATCCGAACCGGCCGAACCTTCGAACCGCGTGCTTCATTTCTTGCGCAATCTCGGTCCGGGTTTGATCACCGGCGCCGCCGACGACGATCCGTCGGGGATCTCGACGTACTCGGTCGCCGGCGCGACGACCGGCCTCTCGACGCTGTGGCTGGCCTTGATCACGACGCCGATGATGGCGGTCATTCAAGGGATGTGCGCGCGCATCGGGATGGTCAGCGGCGTCGGCCTGGCGGCGGTGATGCGCGCGCGGTATCCGAGCTGGCTCGCCTTCACGCTGGCCGGCATCGTGATCGTCGCCAACACGTTCAACATCGGCGCGGACTTGGCCGGCATGGCGGCCTCCGCGCACATGGTCGCCGGCGTGCCGGTGCTCGCGTGGGTGGTGGCGTTCGCCGTGCTGCTCGTGCTCGTCGAGTTCTACTGCTCGTATCGTCTGCTGTCGCGACATCTTCAAGTGGCTCGCCGCGGCGCTGTTCGCCTACATCGTGACCGCGTTTCTCGTCCGGCCGGATTGGTGGCTCATCCTGCGGCACGCGGTGGTACCCGAGTTCCACACCGACGGGCATTGGATCACCACGGTGGTCGGCGTGCTCGGCACGACGATCTCGCCGTACCTGTTCTTCTGGCAGTCGGCGCTGATGGTCGAACAGGAGAAGGAGCTCGGCCGCCGCACCGCCGCGCAACGCAAGGGCGCGACCCCGCCCGAGATCGCCGACGCGCACGCCGACGTGAACATCGGGATGATCTATTCGAACCTGGTGATGTTCTTCATCATCGCCACCACGGCGGTGACGCTGGGCGCGCACGGCAAGCACGACATCGCGACCGCGCAGGACGCCGCCGAAGCGCTGCGCCCGCTGGCGGGAAACTTCGCCTACCTGCTGTTCACGCTCGGGATGGTCGGAACGGGTTTGCTCGCGATACCGGTGCTGGCCGGCTCGTCGGCCTACGTGGCGGCCGACATGCTGCGCTTTCACGCCGGACTGTCGGAACCGCCGCGCCGGGCGCCGCGCTTCTACGCGATCCTGGGCGCGGGAATTCTGGTGGGCATGCTGCTCAACGTCGTTCGGATCGACCCGATCAAGGCGCTGTTCTGGTCGGCCGTGTGCAACGGCGTCGCCGCGGTGCCGCTGATCTTCGCCATCGTCACGATCGCGAGCGATCGCAAACTGATGGGCCGCTGGGTCAGCCGGCCGGTGGCGCGCGCGTGGGGCTGGGTCACGTTCGCGTTGATGTCTGCCGCGGCGGTCGGGATGTTCGTATTCTGGAACCAGCAATGACGGCGCGAGCCGCCAGCGGGAAGCCGGAGTCTCGGCTTCCCTACGGCCCCGGCACGATCGCCTGGACGTCGATCGTCGGTCCGGTCGGCAACGGGTGGGTCAGTATCAGCGGGATCACGTCGCCGGGCGGGACGATCGCCAGCAGCGGCACCGTCGGGTAGACCGCGACGCCGTTGCCGGTCGCGATTCGCAGTCCGAACGAGGCGCTCGCTCCGGGAGCGAGGCTGAACGGGTGCGGCGTCCCGGAGAAGCTCTCCGCGGTCAACTGCGCCTGATGGCCGGCATCGAGCAACCGAATCGCGGGGTAGCCGTCGATGGCGCAAGGGACTCGACCTTTGTTGGTCAGCCTGATGTGGAGCTCGCGGTGCATCATGCCGCCCTGGTCGGAGACGACGACGGCGCGGAGCTGCGAGGACAAGCAGGTGACCCGCGTGATGAGCGCGTGCGGCGCAGCGGAAGCAGGCGGCGCTGCCGATGCGGTGAGCGGAGCCAGCGCGCCGGCGGCGAGCGCGAGGACGATCGAACGGAATTGCATGCTCGAGCAACGCAGCAACGTCGGCGAACGTCGCGCGTTCAGCGCCCTCACCCAGGCGCGAGCAGCGCCAAGGCACGATCGAGCTGCGGATCGTGACCGGGCTGCCCCGGATGCGCGTCCGCCGGTTCCTCGACCACGACGTCGGGCACGATGCCCACCCGGTCGATGTCGCGGCCGGCCGGCGTGAGATATCGGGCCGTCGTCATCTTGATCGCGCCGCCGTCGGGCAGCGCGAACGTCTCTTGGACCAGCCCCTTGCCGAAGGTGCGCGAGCCGACCAGCGTCCCCGCCTCGTCGTCCTGAATCGCACCCGCCACGATCTCCGCCGCCGACGCCGTGTCACCGTCGACGAGCACGGCCAACGGCGCGCCGATCGTCCGCGTCGCCGCCTTGGCGCTGAAGACGGCGGGCTTCCCGGTCCGCTCCTGCGTCGTCACGATCGTTCCGCGCACGAAGTGCGACGCTATCGCGATCGCCGCGTCGCGGTAGCCGCCGCCGTTCGCCCGCAGATCGAGCACGTATGCGCGAACGCCGGCGGCGCGCAAACGCCCGAGCACACCGTCGAGCTGCGTCGCCGACTGCGCACCAAAAGCGCGCAGCCGCACGTACCCGACGCCGCCGTCGAGCACCCGGCCGGTGACGTCCGGCGCCGCGACCATGCGCCGCACGATCGCGACCTCACCCACCGCGCCGGCACGCTCGTACTCGATCCGCACCACGCTGCCCGCCTTCCCGCGCAGCGCGCCGGCGACGGCAGCCGTCGCCGTCGCCGGCGCATGCCCGTCGATCGCGGTGATCGCGTCGCCGGGCGCCAGCCCGGCCGCCTCCGCCGGACTGTCCGGAAAGACATCGACGACGCGCACGGCATGGGTCTGCGGATCGACGTCGAGCTCCGCGCCGATACCGGCCGCTGTCCGGTTGTCGAGAAAGGCGACGAACCTTTTGTACGCCGGGGGCGCAAACAGCAGCGTGTACGGATCGTGCAGCACCGCCAGCTCGCCCGCGATGACGCTCGACACGAGGTCCGGCGTGCGCACTCGCGTCCCGTAGCGCGCGACCGCCAGCGCGACGTCACGATCGATCTCGCTCTCCGCCCGATAACGGTCGGCGTTCGCCGACGCCGGCGGAATGGCGGGATTCGGCACCCCGCGCCCGGCGAGATACGCGACGATCCCCGTGCGAGCGCCCCCCAGCAGCAGCGCCGGCGCGACCGGCTTGTAGTACCGGGCCATCACCGTCGTATAGCAGATCTCCAACGCGATGACGTCGAGCGCACCCAACGACGCAGGCGCCGCTTTGCCTGCCGCCGCACCGCCGGCCAGCGGAAGCAACGCAATGACCGAGAGAACCGCAAGGACGCGAATCGGCATCACCTCGATATTTTGCCTTCGCCAAAGTCGTTGCGACACCGCGCGAACACCTCCCGTCGTTCCTGGGCGGTCGGGGCATCCCGCCCCGGCTGCCCCGCCCGACCGTTGGGTACGATGCGTCCATGCCCCAATCCCGACGCTGGTCGCAAAAGGTGACCGAGACGAGCAACGCCTTGGACATCAAAGGCGGAACGTTCGCCAAGAACGATCCCGCCGAGATCGCCCGCGAGCTCAAGCGAGACGCCGAGCAGTCGCACCGGCGAAAGTCCTCGCCCTACCGCTCGGCGATGTCGATGCTGACGTTCTTCATCAACCGCGCCGGCAGCGGCCTCTCGCCGACCCGGAAGAAGAAGCTCGAGCGAGCCAAGGTCGAGTTGCGCAAGCTGTTCGGCAAGGACGAGCCGAAGCGCAAAGCGCGGACGACGGCGGCGCCGCGCAAACGCCGCTAGGCGTCGCCGGAGGAGCCCAAGGGTCGGAGCGCGGATGCGGCCGAGGTGGAGCGCCGGACCGGGTTCGCCGTCTTCGCGCTGGCGTTCATGCTGTGCGCGCTGCTCACCAAGTCGCACGTGACGGGTTGGAATGACGGGTCGCGCTTCGCAACGATCGACGCGCTGACGGCGAACGACACGTTCGCGATCGACCGCTCGCCATACGCGGTCGGGCTCGGCGACGAGATCCATTTTCGCGGCGTCACATACTCCGACAAGCCGCCGTTGCTGCCGCTGCTAGGCGCGGCCGTCGCGACGGTGCTCGAGCCGTTCGGGATCACCCTGCGACATGCGCCCGCCGAGGCGATCTTTCTGATCACGCTGCTCACGGTCGGCGTCGCGTTCGGAATCGGCTGCGCGTACGCGTACGCGTTCGCGCGTTTGCTGGGCTTCGACCGCCGGCTGTCCGCGGCCGTGGCCGCGCTGAGCGGTGTGGGGACGCTCGCGCTGCCGTACGCGACCGTGCTCGCCAACCACGTTCCGTGCGGTGCGGCGGGGCTGGCCGGCGCCTATCACCTCGTGCGCGCGCGCGACGGAAGCGCGGGACACGCCGCACTGGCGGGGGCGCTGTTCGGTTTGGCCTACGCCTTCGACGCGGCCGGCTTCGTCTTCGCCCTCACCGCCGCGGTCCTGTTGTGGGGCGCGCCGCTGCGGAACTGGCTGCTGTGTGCCGCAACGGGCTTGCCCTTCGTCGCGCTGCAGTGCGCGTACAACCTGCACATCTCGGGCAGCCTGCTCCCGACCGCGTACAACGCGGGCGTCTGGAGCAATCCGGCATGGGTGGCCGGCGTGTTCGCGGTCTACTCGCCGGGCGAATACGCTCGGTTCGCCTACAACTTGCTGATCGGCACGAAAGGCCTGTTCGTCTTTACGCCGCTGATGCTGGTAGCCGCGTACGGTTTCGCGCTGATGCTGCGGACACCGGGAACACGCCGGCGCGTGGCGATCGCCGTGCTGACGACCGCCGGCGTCTACTTTGCGTTGATCGTTTTCTTGCAGAACGATGCCGAGGCGCAGAACTTCGGCGAGCGCCGGTACGTCGATCTGTTCTTCTTGCTCGGCATCGGATTCGGTCCCGCGCTGGCCGCGGTGCGAGGTTTCGGCGCTGTCGTCGGGGTCCGGCTGGCGATCGTGAGCTCGGTTGCGATCGCCGCCTTGGGCACCGTCGCGCCGTTCGGAGGACAAGCCGGCGAGTCGGGCTTCTCGTTCGCGAGCGCAGCACTCGTCGCGCTCGTCCGGCGAGCACCGGTGTCAGCCGCCCTCGATATCGTGCTGCTGATCGCGATCTTCGCGCTGCTGTTCCGGCTCGTTCCGCTGCCGGCTAGGACGGTGCAGCGGCGCGCGTAAGGCGGTCGCGCACCGCCGCGTTCGCTTCCGTGTCGGGCGGCAGCGTGGCGACGATCGCGTCATAGCCCTCGGCGTCGAGCGCGCGCAGCGTCGCGTACAGCTCGCGCGCCGCCGCGACGGGGTCATCGGGCAGGTTTAGCACGGCGACGCGCTCGCCGCGCGCAGCGCGGCGACGGGCTTCATCGTCGCGCGCCGCTGCCGCAGTCAACACGATGCGTGCGCGCGGCGCGTAGTGTGCGCGCAGCGTGCCCGGCGCGCGCACGCTGCCGCCGACGCGCGTGACGACCGGCGTACCGAGCGCCGCGCCGAGCTGCGACGGCGTGATCGCGCCGGCGCGCAGCACCGCCGGCACCGTGCCGCTGAGATCGACGATCGTCGACTCGACGCCGATTCGCGCCGGACCGCCGTCGACGATCAGGTCGACCTCGCCGCCGAGCTCGGCGCGCACGTGCGCGGCGGTGGTGGGCGAGACACCGCCGAAACGGTTCGCCGACGGCGCGGCGACCGCGCCGCCGAACGCCGCCAGGATGGCGCGCGTGAGCGGATGATCGGGTACGCGCACCGCGACGGTGTCCTGGCCGCCGGTGACGGTGCGCGGCGTGCGCGGCCCGCGCGCGACGACCGCGGTCAGCGGCCCGGGCCAAAAGCGCGCGGCCAGCGCGCGCAGCGCGGCCGGGATCTCGGCGACGTAGCCGCCGAGCGCGTCGACGTCGTGCGCGTGCACGATCAGCGGATGATCGGGCGGCCGACCTTTGATCGCATACACCCGCTCGATCGCGCGCGCGTTCTCGACGTCGGCCGCCAAGCCGTAGACGGTCTCGGTGGGCAGCGCGACGACGCCGCCGGCGCGCAGCACCTCGACGGCGCGTGCGACGTCGCCGGCGCTCACCCGCGCGGTAGGATCAACGCGTGGAACCGTCGGGTTCGACCGCGGCGAAACCGGCGAACGGGCGCAAGGCTTCGGGCACCGTCAGGCCGCCGTCGGCGCGCTGATGGTTCTCGAGGATCGCCGCCAGCGTGCGGCCGATCGCACCGCCCGAGCCGTTGAGCGTGTGCACGAACTCGAGTTTTGCGGACGCGTCGCGGCGCAGCCGGATCGAGGAGCGGCGCGCCTGGAAGTCGGTGCAGTTCGAGCACGAGCTGATCTCGCGATACGCGTTGGCGCCCGGCAGCCACGCTTCGACGTCGTACGTCTTGGCGCTGTTGAAGCCGGTGTCGCCGGCGCACAGCAGCATCACGCGGTGCGCGATGCCGAGCTCTTCGTATAAGCCGCAGGCGTTGCGCACCAGCGTCTCGAGATCGTCGAACGAGCGCTCGGGCGCGGTCAGCCAGACCAGCTCGACCTTCTCGAACTGGTGCTGGCGGATCAAGCCGCGCGTGTCCTTGCCCGCGGCGCCGGCCTCTTTGCGGAAGCAGGGCGTGTGGGCGGTGTAGCGCAGCGGCAGCGCGGCGCCGGACAGGATCTCGTCGCGGTGCAGCGCGGTCAGCGGCACTTCGGCGGTCGGGATCAGGTACAAGCCGTCGTCGGAGCCGTCGCCGTCGACCAGGTACATCGCGTCGGCGAACTTCGTCAGCTGGCCGGTCGACCACATCGTCGCGCGCGTGACGAGCACCGGCGGCGCCACCTCGGCGTAGCCGTTGCGCGCCGCGCGGTCGAGAAAGAACGCCGCCAGCGCGCGCGACAGCCGCGCGCCCGCGCCGCGCAGCACGGTGAAGCGCGCGCCGGACAGCTTCGCGGCGCGCTCGAAGTCGAGGATGCCGAGCCGCTCGCCGATCTCCCAGTGCGGTCGCGGGGCGAAGGCGAACGCCGGCGGTTCGCCCCAGCTGCGCACCAGCACGTTGGCGCGCTCGTCGCTGCCGTCGGGAACCGAGCCGTCGAGCAGGTTGGGGATCTCGCCCAGCTCGGCGTCGATCTGGTGCTCGAGCACCGGCAGCCGTTCGCCGGCGACAGCGATCCGCGAGTCGAGCGCGGCGAGCCGGGGCCGCAGCTCGGCCGCGGCGGCTTGCTTGTCGGCGGCGCGCCCGATCTGGGCGGTCAGGCCGTTCTTCTCGGCCTTGAGCGCTTCGACGGCGGCGATCGCCGCGCGGCGCTCGCGATCGAGCTCCAGGATGCGGTCGACGAACTCCGCGCCGATCCCGCGCCTGCGCGCCGCGACGCGGACGTGATCGGGCTCGCGGCGGAGCAGATCGAGATTCAGCACAGGCGCCCGCCGTTACGCGGGCGCAGGACGGTGTCCTACTGTGCCGACGTCGAAGCGGGTACCGATGCGAGCTCTCGTTCCCGGGACGACCTTCGAAACCGAGCGGCTGTACGCGCCCGACGCGGCGGTCGCGGCATATCTCGACGCGGTCCGGCCCGCGCCGCGTGGCACCGAGCTCGTTCCCCTGGCCGGTGCGTTCGGCCGGATTCTGGCCGCCCCCGCGGCCGCGCAGGCCGACTATCCGGCGCACGACCGCTCGACGATGGACGGCTTCGCGGTGCGCTCGGCCGACGGCAGCTCCGCGCGGCGGATCACCGCAACGATTCGGATGGGGTCGGCGCCGCCGGGCGCCCTCGCGCCCGGCGAAGCGATGCGGATCCCGACCGGCGGCGTGCTTCCCGACGGCGCCGACGCCGTGCTGCCGGTCGAAGACGCCGTCGAGCAGGACGGCATGATCACGCCGACGCTGGAACCCGCCACGCGCGACTGTGTCACGCCCCGCGGCGACGACATGCGCGCCGGCGATCGCGTGCTCGAGGTAGGACGGCGGATCGCCGCGGCCGAGCTGTCGGTGCTCGCGACGCTCGGCCGGGTCACGGTCGAGGTCTACCTGCGACCGCGCATCGCCATCGTCTCGACCGGCGACGAACTGGTCGATCCCGGCGCCGAGCTCGGAACCGGCCAGGTGCGCGACTCGAACCGCTGGGCGATCGCCGGCGGGCTGGCGGCGCTGGGCTGCGAGGTGCTGCACCTGCCGCGCGCCCGCGACGAGGTCGACGAGATCCGAGCCGGCATCGCCGAGGGGTTGCGCAACGCCGACGCGGTCGTCCTCACCGGCGGCTCGTCGGTCGGCGCGCGCGACCACGTTCCGGCCGCCATCGACGGCCTCGGTTCGCCCGGAGTCGTCGTCCACGGCTTGCGGGTGAAGCCCGGCAAGCCGACGGTATTCGGCGCGATCGGTACGCAGCCGGTGATCGGGCTGCCCGGAAATCCCACCAGCGCGTTGACCATTCTCGACGCGATCGCTTCGCATCTGGTCCGCGCTCTCACCGGCGAAACCGGCGCGCGGCGCACGGTCGTCGGCGCGGTCGCGGCCGAACCGTTCCGCGGCCGGGTGGGCTGGACGTGGTACGTTCCGGCGGTGCTCGACGGCGCCGCCGCGCGGCCGCTGACCCTGCATTCGTCACATACCAGCCTGCTCGCGCGAGCCGACGGGTACGTGATCATCGGTCCGCAGACCGCGTCGATCGAGCCCGGCGCGCCGGTGGGCGTGGTGCGCTATCTGGGCGCCGCGTGATCCGCGCGACGCCGTCCGCGGTCGCGCTGCTGCTCGCAGCGGTGTTGCTCGCCGGCTGCACGTCGCAACAGAAGGTCCCCGAGCCGTTCGGCACGCTGCCGCCGACCTCGGTGCTCAGGGATGCGCTGATTTTGGCCGCGGTGAAGGCGACGCTGACCGCCGCCGATCCCGATTCGACGACGACGGTCGGCATCGGGGTCACCAACGGCGTGGTGACGCTGCGCGGAACGGTGCGCAGCGCGGCGACGCGCACGAAGCTGATCGGCTCGGCGCGCGCCGTCACCGGGGTCAAGTCGGTCGTCGACGACGTCACGATCAACCCGCACCAGCCGCGGATCAACCAACAGGTCGCCGACGTCGCACTCGCGGCGCGCGTCGAAGCGGCGGTGACGGCCCAGGTCGGTTTGCAACACGTGACGGTCAAGGTCGACCGCGGCGTCGCGACGCTGTCGGGTACGGTGCCGGATGCAAAGACGAAGGCGGCGGTCCTCTCGACCGCGCGCGGCACGACGGGGATACGCAACGTCCTCGACCGCATCCGGGTCGCAGGTCCGTGAGCTCGCCGGCCCGCGTACCGCAGCCCAACGCCCTCGTCGCAGCGGTCCCGCCGACGACGCCGTTCGTCGCGCCCGAGGAGCTGGCGCGCCGCGTCGGCCGCACGTCGCTGCTGCGGCTCGGCGCCAACGAGAGCGCGTTCGGGCCGTCGCCGCGCGCGATCGCGGCGATGCGCGACGCCGTCGCGCTCAGCTCGTGGTACGGCGACCCCGAGTCGCTCGGGCTGCGCGCCGCGCTGGCTGCGCACCACGCGTGCGAGCCGGGCGAGATCGTGGTCGCCAGCGGGATCGACGACCTGATGGGGCTGATCGTGCGCGCGTTCTGCGCGCCCGGCGACGCGTGCGTCGCGACGCGCGGCACGTACCCGACGCTGTTCTACCACTTGAACGCGTTCGGCGCGCGGGCCGAGTTCGCCGAGCCCGACGCCGGTGGCGGCATGGTGCCCGCGTCGATCGTCGACGCGGTCGCGCGCTCGAACGCCAAGCTGGTCTACGTGGCGAATCCCGACAACCCGTCGGGCGGCTTCGCCGGCCGGGCGGCGATCGCCGCGTTGCGCGACGCGCTGCCCGACGACGTGCTGCTGTTCCTCGACGAGGCCTACGCCGACTTCGTGGCGCGCGACGAGCTGCTGCCCGACGCGATCGACCCGCGCACGATCCGAACGCGCACCTTCTCGAAGGCCTACGGCCTGGCCGGCGCGCGGATCGGTTACGCGCTGGCCTCGGCCGATCTCATCGCGGTGTTCCAGAAGCTGCGGCTGCACTTCGGCGTCAATCGCACCGGCCAAATCGGCGCGCTGGCCGCGCTCGGCGACGAGGCCTTTCTGCGCGGCGTAGTCGCGGAGATCGAGCGCGGCCGCGACGACTACCACGCGCTGGCCGCCAAACACGGGCTGCGCTCGCTGCCGTCGTCGACGAACTTCGTTTGCATCGAGATCGGCTCGCGGGCGCAGGCCGAAGCGATGGTCGGCGCGCTGCTCGACGGCGGCGTGTTCGTGCGCAAGCCCTGGGCGCCGCCGATCGACGGGTTCATCCGCGTGACGGTCGGAACCGCCGCCGAACGCGAAGCGTTCGCCGAGCACTTCGCCGAGGCGCTCGATCGGGTACGGGAGAAGGCCGCTTCGTGAGATACGCGGTGGTCTCCGACGTCCACTCGAACATCGAATCGCTCGACGCGGTGTTCGCGCAATTGCGCGAGGACGATGCACTGCTGTGCTTGGGCGACATCGTCGGCTACGGGCCGAACCCCAATGAGTGCGTCGAGAAGATTCGCGCCCGCGCCACCGCGACCGTGCTGGGTAATCACGATCTCGCCGCGATCAACAACTTCGGTCTGGCGTACTTCAACCCGGCGGCGCGCGAGGCCATGAAGTGGACGCAAAGCGTGCTCAGCGCCGAGAACGTCGCCTGGCTGGACAGCTTGGGCTACGAGTTTCGAATGCCCGACTTCTTGCTGGTGCACGGCGCGCCGCTCAACTACTTCGAGTACATCCTCGACAAGCCGGCCGCGGCACGCGCCTTTGCGGCGACCGACGCGCCGATCATCTTCATCGGCCACACGCACATCGCAGAGGTCTACACGCTGCGTCCGGACGGCGCGATCGAGCACGCGCACCTGCAGCAAGGCGGCGAAGTGCGGCTCGACGAGGACGCGCGCTACCTCATCAACGTCGGCAGCGTCGGACAGCCGCGCGATCTGAACCCGCGCGCGTCGTTCGGCATCTACGATTCCGCGGCGCGAACGGTGACGGTCATCCGGTTCGACTATCCGATCGCCCGCGTGCAGGAGAAGATCGCTTCGGCGAACCTGCCCGACGCGCTGGCGCGCCGGCTGCTCGTCGGTCGCTGACCGTGTTCCGCCGCTCCGCCGCCGTGCTCGTCCTGGCGTCCCTGTGCTCGGCCCCGCTCTGCGCGGCGACCCCCGAGCCGAAGGCCGACGTCGCCCGCGACGACTACGCGAACCCCGCCTTCACGGCGCCGCTCGGTGAAGCTTTGCGCGCGTTCTACACGCGCGACTTCGCGACCGCCCGCAAAGACTTCGAGTCGGCGCTGGCGGTCGTGCCCGACAACACGCTGGCGCTGTCGTTTCTCAACGCGGCCGCATCGCAGACGCCCGGCGATCTCGATGCGCTGGTCGACGGCGAGGAGGACGCGCTGGCCAAGAATCCGCGCGATCCGCTGGCCCACGTCCGGCTGGGCTTCTCGTACATGTTCGCGTCGCTGACCGGCCGTGACCGCGCGATCGACGCGCGCGAGGAGCTCAACGCCGCGGTGCAGCTCGATCCGACGTCGCAGTCGGCGCACACGGCGCTGGGGATCATGCGCGAATCCGAGCGCAGCGCGAACCGGGCCAAGACCGAGTTCGTCGAAGCGCTCACGACCGACCCGCAGAACGTGCTGGCGCGCGAGTACTTGGCGCTCATCTACCAGACCGACCTCAAGGACCCGCAGCGCGCGCTCAACCAGATCATCAACGTCCCGAACCTCGTGCCAGACTATGCCGACATCTACTTCCACATCGCCTCGGTGATGCACGACATGGGGCAGTTTGACGCGGCGATCAGTTATGCGACCCGCGGCCTGCAAGCCGACATCGGTCACGTCGGCGAAGCGGGTCAGCACGGTTACACGCTGCTGGCGCGCATCTACCTCGACGAGAAAAAGCCCGAAGACGCGCGGCGCGTGCTCAAGGCTTCGATCAGCGCCGGCACCGACGTCGCCTACGCGTCGACGCTGCTCAAGAAGATCGACGACGGCGCCTACGGCAAGATCGAAGCGTCGCCGACCCCCGCGCCGTCCCCGTCGCCGGGCAAGAAGAAGCAGTGAGCGACGCGGTACCCGTCGACGACGGGCGCTGCTTCGCGTGCGGTCCCTACAGTGCGGACGGTCTGCACCTGCGCTTCGTCCCGGACGGCGAAGACGCCGCGCGCGCCGAGATCATCCTGCCGCCGCGTTTTCAGGGCTGGCGCGGAACGGCGCACGGCGGCATCGTGATGATGCTGCTCGACGAGGCGATGGCGCACGCCTGCGGCGTCGCCGGCGAGCGCGCGATGACCGCCGCGATGCAGCTGCGCTTTCGCGCGCCGGTCGTGCTGGGCGAGCCGCTGGTGATCACCGGCAAGGTGAAGTGGAAGCGGCGCGGGGTCATCGCGCTCGAAGCCGCCGTGTCGCACGCCGACGGCACCGTGCTGGCGACCGCGGAAGGCTCGTTCGTCTCGCGCGGCCCGCTGGCGCGCGACGAGCGGCTCGGCGCGCCGGGTGCGAGCTCGGCCTGATGGCGCGGATGAAGCAGGTGCGCGTCGCGGCCAAGGCCGAGCACGCCGCCAAAGCCCCGGAGCCGGCGCTCGACAACCGGCGCGCCCGGTTCGAGTACGTGAAGCTCGAATCGCTCGAGGTCGGGCTCGCGCTGCAGGGCAGCGAAGTCAAGTCGATCCGGCGCGGCAACGTGTCGATCAACGAGGCCTTCGCGCGATTGCGCGACGGTGAGCTGTGGCTGCTCAACTTCACCATCCCGGCGTACAAGGAAGCGTCGCACTTCAACCACGAGCCCAACCGCCCGCGCAAGCTGCTGCTGCACCGCGAACAGATGCAGCGGCTGGCCGGCCGGGCCGCCGAGAAGGGTCTGACGCTGGTGCCGTGGCGGCTGTACTTCAAGAACGGCCGCGTCAAGATGGAGCTGGCGCTGGTCAAGGGGAAGAAGCTGTGGGATCGCCGCCGCGACATTCAAGCGCGCGACGTGCAGCGCGAGATCGCCCGAACGGTGGCGCGTTAGGGACGATGCGCGGAGCAAGGCCCGAACGTGCGCTCGACGCGGTGGTGCGGGCCGTCGCGCTGCTCGAGCCGGGGACGCGGGTCTGCGTCGCCTGCTCGGGCGGCCCCGACTCGGTCGCGCTCGCGTCGCTGATCGACCGCTTGGCGCGCCGCAACGGCGCCGACGTCGTGCTCGCGCACGTGAACCACGGCGTGCGCCCCAGCGCCGATCAGGACGAGTGCGTCGCGGTGTCGGTTGCGAGCCGGTTGGGCCGCCGCGTGCTCGTCGCGCGCCCGGCGCTCGCGAGCGCCGGTGAGGCGGCGCTGCGCGATGCGCGCTACGCCGCGCTCGCGCAGCTGGCGCGTGCGGCCGAGGCCGGCACGGTGATGACGGCGCACACCGCCGAGGACCAGACCGAGACCGTGCTGCTCGCGCTCTTTCGCGGCACCGGTCTCGACGGGCTGGCGGGGATGCAGCCGCGCCGTCCGCTCGACGACGGCATCGAGCTCGTTCGCCCGCTGTTGCGCGTGTCGCGCGCCGAGCTGGCGACCGAGCTGCGCCACAGCGGCTTGCCGTATGCGCTGGATCCCACCAATGACGACACGCGCTACCGCCGCAACGCGCTGCGCGTTCACCTCGCCGCGCTGCGCGCCGATTTCCCGTCGCTCGACCGCGCGGTCGCCCGCTGCGGCGAGATCGTGCGCGCCGAGCTCGGACGCACGCCGCGCGCCGCCGCGCGGCGTGCGCTGCGCGCGCAGCTCGGCGAGCTCGGCGCGCTGCACGACGTCTCTTTCGCCGCCATCGAAGCTGCGATCGTCGCCGCCGAGAAGTGAACGCGGGGCTTCGCGGGCGGGCACAGAACGCCACAGGCTCAGGATGACAACCCAAGCTCTACCTCACGGGATCGAGCGCGTTCTGATCGCCGCCGACGAGATCGCCGCCGCCAACGCGCGCATGGCCGCCGAGATCGCGCTCGATTACGCCGGCATGTCGTTGGTGCTCGTCGGCGTGCTCAAGGGAGCGGTTTTCGTGACCGCCGACCTGGCGCGGGCCCTGTCCGAGCTCCCCGGCGGCCCGGCGGACGTGCAACTCGACTTCATCGCGGTCTCGTCGTACGGCAACGCGCACCGGACCAGCGGCGAGGTGCGCCTGGTCCAGGACACCACGCATGCCATCGAGGGCCGCCACGTGGTGGTGGTCGAGGACATCATCGACAACGGTCACACCTTGCACTATCTGCGAGGGATGCTGGGCAACCGCAACCCCGCTTCGCTGCGAGCGGCCGTTCTGCTGGACAAGCCTTACCACCGGGCGGTCGACGTGACCGTCGATTACGTGGGCTTGACGTGCCCCGACGAGTTCGTCGTAGGGTACGGTCTGGACTACCAGGAACGGTACCGTACTCTCCCCTATCTCGCGAAGCTCCGGCCCGAGGTCCTCCCGGCATGACCGGCCCAACCGTTTCAGCGCGAGACGTGTCTAACCGAGTAACGTTCTAAGGGAAGAACGGTAAAAGGGTCTCGCAACGCATGGGTAAGCACCTCAAAAGCATCCTGGTCGTCCTCGGCATTTTCATCCTGGTGATCTTCATCGTGGAGCGGTTGGTGCTGCCCGCCCCGGCCACGTCGCAGCTGCCGTACTCGTCGTTCTACAGCGACGTCCAGCAGCACAAGGTCAAGAAGGTCACCGTCAACGGCCGCGACCTGTCCGGTGAGCTAGCCGACTCGACGAAGTTCACGACCGTCGTCCCCGACGACCGCGATTTGTACCCCACGCTGCGCGCGGCGAACGTCGAGATCACCGTTCTCAACAACTCGTCGACGCCGCTGATCGGGTACATCTTCAACTTTGTCCCGTTCATCATCATGGCGCTGCTGCTGATCTTCATCCTGCGCCAGGCGCAGAGCGGCGGCAGTCAGGCGTTGTCGTTCGGGCGTTCGCGCGCCAAGCTCCTCAACGAGAACCGGCCCAAGGTCACCTTTGCCGACGTCGCCGGGGTCGACGAAGCGAAAGAAGAGCTGGGCGAGGTCGTCGAGTTCCTCAAGTATCCCAAGAAGTTCCAAGCGCTGGGCGCGCGCATCCCCAAGGGCGTGCTGCTGCTCGGCCCGCCCGGCTCCGGCAAGACGCTGCTGGCGCGGGCGATCGCCGGTGAAGCCGGCGTGCCGTTCTTCTCGATCTCGGGCTCGGACTTCGTCGAGATGTTCGTCGGCGTCGGCGCGTCCCGCGTCCGCGACCTGTTCGAGCAGGCCAAGAAGTCGGCGCCGTGCATCGTGTTCATCGACGAGATCGACGCGGTCGGGCGCCAGCGCGGCGCGGGCCTGGGCGGCGGTCACGACGAGCGCGAGCAGACCCTCAACCAGTTGCTGGTCGAGATGGACGGCTTCGACCAGAACACCGGCGTGATCCTGATTGCCGCCACCAACCGCCCCGACGTGCTCGATCCGGCGCTGCTGCGCCCGGGCCGCTTCGACCGCCAGATCGTGGTCGACCGGGCCGACGTGCGCGGGCGCCAAGCAATCCTGGGCGTGCACTCCAAGAACAAGCCGCTCTCCAAGGAAGTCTCGCTCGAGACGCTGGCCCGCCGCACGCCCGGTTTCTCCGGCGCCGATCTCGAGAATCTGCTCAACGAAGCGGCGCTGCTCGCCGCGCGCCGCAACAAGTCGGTGATCGAGATGATCGACTGCGACGAGGCGATCGACCGCGTAATGGTCGGGCCGGAGCGCAAGTCGGTCGTGATGTCGCAGCGCGAGAAAGAGAACACCGCGTACCACGAGTCCGGTCACGCGATCGTCGGCGGGCTTACGCCCAACTCCGATCCGGTCCACAAGGTGACGATCATTCCGCGCGGCATGGCGCTGGGCATCACCTGGTCGCTGCCCGACGAAGACCGGCACTCGCAGACCAAGAACGAGCTGCTGGCGCTGATCAAGCGGCTCGTCGCCGGACGGATCGCCGAAGAGATCAAGTTCGGCGACGTCACCACCGGCGCGTCGAACGATTTCGAGAAGGCGACCGAGCTGGCGCGCCGGATGGTGACGCAGTACGGGATGTCCGACACGCTCGGTCCGATCCAGTACGGCCGCGGCAACCATCAGGTGTTCCTGGGCCGCGACTTCGGCGAAGACCGCAACTACTCCGAGGAGATCGCCGGCAAGATCGACGTCGAGGTTCGCAAGATCATCGACTCGTGCTACGGTGACGCGCGCAAGATCCTCGAAGTGAACTGGGACAAGGTCGAACGGATGGCGGCCTCGCTGCTCGAGCACGAGACCGTCGAAACCGAAGAAGTGCTGGCGATTCTGGCCGGCAAGCCGTGGCCGCCGAACAAGGCCGCCGAACCGCCCCCCGACCGGCCGTTGGCCGCCGCGACGCCGTCCGAGCCCGAGCCGCGGCCGGAGCGTCCCAAACGGCTGCCGCCGACGATCTCGCCGGAACCCGCGTGAGGCCGGCGGCGCGGTTCTCTCCGCAATCAGCAAGGGCCGCGCTCGTCGCGGCCCTTCTCGTCTGCGAAGCTGCCGGCGCGGACGCTCAGACCAGGCCGGTGTCGACCGGAACACTGCCGGGCGGCGTCAGCTACGAGATCCGGTCGGACTCAGCCCAGTCCGCGGCGGCCATCGCGCTCTGGTACCGCGCCCCCTCCGGCGGCTTTGACGCCGGCCCGACGCCGGGTCTGGCCCGGCTGGCTGCCGCGACGGTCGCCGCCTCGACGCCGATCACCGGGACGCCGCTGAGCGCGCTCGTCGCCCGCTACGGCGGCCGGCTATTCGTCGCCGGCTATCCGGACAGCGTCTCGATCACCGCCTTGGTTCCGGCCGACCGGGTCGCCGCGACGCTGCGGGCAATGACGGGCGACTACTTCGCTCCGGTGGTGACCGCCGCGGGTCTGCAGGCCGGGGTAGCCGACAGCACCGACGACGCGCTCGCGCGCTCGTTCAGCGACGACGCCGTCGAAGACGCGCTCGGCGCGGCGTTGTTCGCGAACGGTCCCCTGCACGACGGAACGATCGCCACGCGCGAGGCGCTGGCCGGCGCCAAGCTCGAACGGGTGCGCGCCTTCGCCCAGCGGGCCTTCCGGCCGGCCAACGCGATCTTGATCCTGACCGGCAACGTCGACGCCGGCGCGCTGGCGAGCGTCGCTGCCCGGGCCGGGCCGGCCGGCGATCGCGCCCCCGAACCGGGCGCCGCGCAGTCGCAGCGACCCGCTCCGGCGACTCGCCGGATCGAGGGCTACCTCGGCGGGACCGGCTTGGCTTGGATCGGTCCGCCGATCGGCGACGAGACCGCCGCGACCGCGCTCGACTTTCTGGCCGACGAGCTGTTCGCGCCGCGGACCGGCACCGTCGCCAAGGCGCTGGGCAGCCTCAAGGCCTCGGTGCGCGGGACGTTCGTGACCTATCACGATCCCGGGATCTTCGTGGTGACGATCACCGGCGACGACGCGGCCGCGGCGCGTCCGATCGTCGAGCGCGCGGTCGCCGACGCCGCCAAGCCGCTCCCCCCGGCGGCGTTCGATGCGGCGCGCGCCGGCTTCGTCTACCGTTTGCTGGCCGACATGGACACGCCGTCATCGGTCGCCGACACGTACGGCTGGTACGCGGTCGAGGGCGATCCCTCATATGCGCCGGCCGAAGGCGGGCTGCAGGGACGCTACTTCGGGATCGTGCGGGCCCTGACGGCGACGGGCGTCGCCCGGACGGCAGCCAAGTATCTCGGTCCGGTGCCCGGCGTGGTCGTGCTGACCAGGATCCAGCCGTCGGCGGCAAAGAGCAGCTCGTGAGACGTTGGGGCGAAGCGCTGGTCGCGCTGGCGGTCTTCAGCCTACCGGCGCTCGCGCCGGCCGCCGCGGCGCCGACGGCCGTCGTCGACCTGGGCGGTCCGCGCGCGTACGTGCGCGCCGACGGCGCCGCCGCGCTGACCGCGATCGAGCTCTACGTGCAGGCGGGGCTCGACCGGGAAACGGCCGGCCAGAACGGTCTGGCCGCGCTGGTCGCCGAGTCGGTGCTGCAAACGCCGGTCGCGTCTGCGCCCGCGCACGCGAAGGACGGGCCCGTCGCGCTGCGAGACGCGGTCGACGCGTGCGGCGCCGAGGTCTCGTTCGTCGTCGCGCCGCAGAACGTGCGGTTCTCGCTGCAGGGAACGCCGGAAGCGATCGCCCTCGCCGCGCCGCTGCTCGCGCGCGCGCTCGCCGCGCCGTCGTTCTCGGTTGCGACGCTCACGGCCGCGCGCGCCGCGCTGTCGATCAGGATCGCCGATCAAGCGGGCGACGCGCGCTTGGTCGCCATACAGATGCTGCGCGAATCGTATTACCGCGACGGCGCCGGTTTGCCGGCCTTCGGCAATCCCGGTTCGCTGAGCGCGTTCGGAGCCGGCGACGCGAAGACGTTTTTCGCCGCCTGGTATCTGCGCGGCGACGCGTTCGTCACGGCCGTCGGCCGCACCGGTCCCGTCACGGACGCCGGACGCGCGCTGATCGGCGCGCTGGCGCCGGGCACGGGCGCGCCGCCGGTGCTGGCTACCAAACCGTTCGCAGCCGAGCCCAAACGCATCGTCACCCACCGCGAGATCGAAGCTCCGTACGTCGCGGTCGGATTCGGTGCGCCGCCGATCGGCGACCCGGACTTCGCGGCGGCGTGGGTGATGCGCGCGCTGCTCAACGGCGTGTTCGAGCGAAGCGGTGCGACCACGTCGCTGCCGGTGCTCAGCGCCGCCGGTTCCTCGTACGGTTACGGCACCGCGCCGGCGCAGTTCGTGCTGTGGATCAACGGCGGGCAGATCGATCCGTCGGTCGGGCTCGGCGCCGTCATGGCCTTGGTGAAGGGTGCCGCGGCCAAGCCGCTGTCCGACTCGCTGCTCAGCCGCTACAAGGAGACCGCCCGCGGTGAGTGGTCGCTCGAAACACTCTCGCTCGACGAGCGTGCAGCCGCACTCGGCACCGCCGTCGCGCGCGGGCTCAACGCCGACGCAGCCGATGCGGTTCCGGCCGCGATCGCCGGCGTGACCGCCGCCGACGTGCAGCGCGTCGCCAAGAAATACTTCCAGAAGTTCGACGTCGCGCTGGTGATGCCGCGCGCGACCGGGAGCGACGGCGGCTGAGCACCGCCCTGGTCCATGATTATCTGAACCAGCGCGGCGGCGCCGAACGCGTCTTCGCGCACTTCGCCGCCGCCTGGCCGGGCGCACCGGTGTACACCGCGCTCTACGACGAGGACGCGGTCGGCGATCTCGTCCCGCCCGAGCGGGTGCGGACCTCGTTCCTGCAGGGCTGGCCGTTGCGCAAGCGCGCGTTCCGGCTGTACGCGCCGCTGTACCCGCGCGCGTTCGAGTCGTTCGACCTGTCGGCGTTCGACCTGATCGTATCGTCGACCACCGCCTGGGCGAAGGGCGTGCGCTTCCGCCCCGACGCCGTGCACGTGTGCTACATCAACACCGTCTCGCGATTCGTGTTCGACGCCGACCGCTACGTCGGCGCGAGCGCGGCGGCGCGTCTCGCGCGTCCGTTGATCGCGCGGCTGGCGGCGTGGGACGTGCGCGCCGCGCAGCGCCCGACCAAGTTCGTCGCCAACTCGCGCAACGTCGCCGAGCGCGTGCGGCGCTGGTACGGCCGCGACGCGGAGGTCGTTCCGTGTCCGGTCGACGTCGACCGCTTCACGCCGGGGACCGGTCGCGGCGACTACTACGTCGTCGTGTCGCGCCTGCTGGCGTACAAGCGGATCGATCTGGCGATCGCGGCCTGCGCGTCGGCGGGTGTGGCGCTGCACGTCGTCGGCAGCGGTCCCGACGAACGCCGCCTCAAAGCGCTGGCCGCCGGGACGAGCACGACATTTCACGGTACGGTCGACGACGCGGCTCGCAACGCGCTGCTGGGCGACGCGCGGGCGGCGCTGCTGCCCGGTGAGGAAGACTTCGGGCTGGTCCCGCTCGAGGCCGCGGCGGCCGGGCGGCCGACGATCGCGCTGGCCGCCGGCGGCGCGCTCGAAACGATCGTCGACGGCCAGACCGGCGCGTTCTTTCACGTTGCCGACCCGGGCGCGCTCGCCGCCGCGATCCGCGCGTTCGATCCGGGTGCCTACGACCCCGCGCGCCTGCGCACGCACGCCGAGACCTTCCGGCCCGAGCGTTTCATCGCGCGGCTGCGCGCGATCGTCGAGTCGACGCGGCCGTGAGGCCGGCACGCCTATGAGACCGACGCGCGCCGTCGTCATCGCGGCCGTCGTCTTTGCGGCCGTCTACGTCGCGCTCGATCTCAACAAGCTCTACGCGCTGCGCTACGGCGCCGACACCGGCGACTTCGTGCAGTGGCTGGCCGGCGAAGCGCACGGCCGCGGTTCGTGGAACGGTGCCGAGTACCGGCCGCACCTGCAGGTGCACGATTCGTGGGTGCTGCTCGCGCTGGTGCCGCTGATGGCGCTGCTGCCGTACGCGCAGACACTGCTCGTCGTGCAGGTGCTCGCGATCGCGGCCGCTGCGCTCGCGATCTGCGCGTTCGCGCGCGAGTGTGGCGCGACGCCGCGGGCGGCGAGCGCGGTGGGGATCGCCTACCTGGTCTCACCGTCGGCGCAAGGGATCGCGTACGGCAACTTCCTCGAGAACGTCTTCGTACCGCTGCTGGCGGCGCTGGGTGCGATCGCGGTGCGGCGGCGCGCGCTGCTCCCGGCCCTGCTCGTCGCGCAGCTGCTGCTCGGTCTCAAGGAGGACGAGGCGCTGTTCCTGATCTGGTTCGGCGCGGCGTGCGCGGTATGGTGGGACCGGCGCATCGGCGGTGCGATCGCCGGACTGGCGATCGTCAACGGGCTCGGCTTCTTGCTCGCCGAGCGATTGGCGGGCGCGCATCCGTCGCTGCCCGGCTACGCCCTGCAGGTCGACGACGCGCCGGCCAAATTGGCGTTCTTCGCCGCGCTGCTCGCGCCGTTCGCCTTCGCGCCGCTGCTGCTGCGCTGGAGGCTGCTGCTGGCTGCACCGCTGATCGCCGAGCTGACGTTCAACCGGCCGTGGGCGTACCCGATCGCGCGCATCGGTACGCACTGGACCGCGCCGCTGGTCATTGCGACCGCGCTCGCCGCCGCGTATGTCGTCGCCCGGCGGCCGGCGTTCGCGACGCCGATGCTCGTCTGCGCGCTGCTGTGCGCGCTGTTCTTCAATGACACCGTGCTCAAGCTCGGACGGTATCCGTACGTGATCGACTCCATTGCGTACGCGAATGCGGCCGCGCTGCGCTCCAGCCCGCGCATCGTCCTCGTGCGCCGGGTCGACGAAGGCGTCTACGTCGCCGCGGCGGCGAACCCGCGCGTCTTGCTGGCGAAGTACGATCCGCGCGAGACCGGCTACTGCCCGGCGTACAACCGCGATCCGCGCGCGTTTCTCGCCTCGCTGGGGTTCGGCTCGATGCAGCCCGGCGTCGTTCTCTGCGGCGGCGTCGCCGTCACGTCTGGTGGAACGCCAGCACGAGCACCACGGTGAGCAAGTTGAACGTCGCGTGCGTGACCATCGACGCGGTCAGCGAACGGCTGTAATAGTAGACGAGGGCGAGGGCCGCCCCGCTGACGGCCAACGGAAAGAGCGCGCCCCCGTTGCCGGGCTGCCCGATGCCGTGCGCGAGCCCGAACAGCGTCGACGAGAGCACGACTGCGAGCCACAGCGGCAGATAGCGCAGCAGCGCGTTGAAGATGAAGCCGCGAAAGACGAGCTCCTCGAAAACGGGCGCGCAGATGCAGGCCAAGAACACCAGCGCGGCGAGCAGTCCTCCGTGCAGGTCGCGCAGCCAGTGCACCTGCGTTTCGTCGGGCTTGACGTGGAACAGCGCGCTTTCGAGCGCTCCGGCCAGGTTGGCGACTGCGAACATCGCGACCGCGCCGGCCAGCCCCCAGGCCAGGTCGGCAGCGCGCGGGGCGCGCAGGCCGAGCTCCGTCAGCGAACGATGCGCCAGCCGGGGCAGCACGAGCAGCATCGCGACGAACGGAACGACGTAAACGACCATCTGCAAGTCGAACAGCGGCCAGGTGAACGTGGCGGCGGTGAGGGCGTGGCGGCTCAGGATTCCGGAAGCGAGCATGACGAACGCGACGAGCACGCCGGAAAAAACGATGATCGCGCCGAGCGCGATCGCGAACAGCACCGATTGCCACCAGATGAAGGCGTCAGCCGGCCAGCGCGTCGGTGAGGGCTGCGAACGTTCGGAGGTCGAGGTCTTCACCACGGACATCTGGGTTGAGCGCGAGTGAGGCGATCGCCGCGACGATCTGCTCGCGCGGAAGATCGAGCGCGAGCGTAAGCGAGTTCGCCAGCGTCTTGCGCCGGTACGCGAACGCGCCGCGCACGACCTGTTCGAACCGAGCGCGGTCGCGCACGTCCGCGACCGGCTCGTCGCGCCGGTCGAGCACGACCACCGTCGACACGACGCTCGGGCGCGGGTAGAACGCGCCGGCCGCGACGTTGAACGCGCGCGCGGCCCGCATCGTCAGTCCGACCGCAATCGTGAGGCTGCCGTACGGCGCGGTGCCCGGCTTCGCCAACAAGCGTTCGGCGACGTCCTTTTGGATCATCGCGATGATGCGCCGCGGCGGACGCGGCAGCGCCGCGAGCCGCACCAGCAGCGGCGTGCCGACGTTGTACGGCAGGTTCCCCGCCGCGATCCAGTCACGCGCGGCGGCCCAGCCGGTGTAATCGAAGGCCAGCGCGTCGGCTCGACGGACGTCGACGCCGGCCAGGTCGTCGCGCGCGCGCAGCACATCGACCATTTGCGGGTCGACGTCGAAGGCGGTGACGTCGGCGCCGAGGCGAGCCAGCGCGGCGGTCAACGCGCCGGTTCCGGCCCCGACCTCCAGCACCGGTAACCCCGGCTCCTCCACCGCCAGCCGCGCGATGCGGGTCGCCGTCGCACCGTCCTGCAGAAAGTGTTGGCCGAAGCGCTTCTTCGGGCGAATGCCCAGCGCGCGCAAGAGGGCGCGCGGGTTCCGCGCTTCGCTCGGCTGGTCTATTTGATCAGGTAGACCGTGACGGAGCGGCGGCCGAACTGAAAGGCCTGACGGGTCGAGTTGAACCCCAGGTCGATGCGCCGGCCGCGGATCGCGCCACCGGTGTCGCCGGCGATTGCCGGGCCATAGCCCGGGATGAACATGCGGGTCCCCAGCGGGATCACCCGCGGATCGACAGCCACGATCCCGTGGCCGGCGGGCCGGCCGATCGCGGTCATCCCGCTGCAGCCGGCGCAGCCGGCGGTGTACGCGGTGGCGACCATCGACAGCGCCGCCGAGGCGAGCTTCAGCGTGCCTTCGATACCGCGCCCGGCCAGCTCGGAGAAGGCCGTGTACTCGCCGATTCCCTCGGCCACGATCCGGGCCCGCGGAGCGCGCAGGACGTGCGAGATCAGCGTGCTGCGGCGAATGCTGCGGCGGTCGGGGCTGCGCGTGAAGGCGTAGGCGGTCTCGTAGATCCCCGGCGCGCCGGGATCGACGACCTTCGCGTGGCCCGGCGGCAGGCTGAACGCCCAGCGTTTGACGACCTTGGCCGGCAGCTTGCGGTGGACGACCTGCGTCCAGGAGTTCACATGCTGCACGGTGACGACGGCGTCACCCTCGACGGCGCTCGGGGGCGCGGGCCAGACGGAATCGTGACGGTCGAACGGTATCGCCTGTTGCGCGAGCAGCCCGCCGACGTTCGAGGCGGCGGAACGCACGCTGCGCGTCGCGCCGTCGACGACGACGGTGACCGGCACGGCGGCCCGATAGACGATCGTTTCGCCCTCGTAGAGTGGGCTGGCGGGATCGACGTTGAGCGCGTCGTCGGGTCCTCGGGTGATGTCGCGCTCGGCCAGCAGCGCGGCGGCGGTGTCGGCCTTCGTTTCGACGGACTCGCTGAGACCGTCGTGGACGAGCGTCACGTGCTTGGCGGGTCCGGCGTCGGCAAACGCGGCGACCGTTTTGGCTGCCCGGTCGACGGCGGTACCGGCGCCGAACGGAATGAGTAAACCTAGCGAGAGCATGCCCGTTGCCGCAAAGGGCACCGGTGGAAGATCGTTGCGGATCGTCCGACTCCTTTCTCGTGCGAGGGGTGCGCTCCAAGAAGCCCGGATCAAAGCGGTCCGTGCGATGGTGCGCACTCGACGTCGTAGCGGTGGCCGGCTGGCCGTAGTCTGACCCGGCAACGGGTCCAGAGGCTCGGTCGAGTGACCCCGGGACCGATGGCCCCAGAGATCACGGGCACCATAGCACGACCTTCGAGGATGCGTCAAATACCGGGGTCGCAGCGCTGAGGGCCCGATCCGCGACGCGCGTGCGCTCGCCTGTTCGTCACGATGGTGCGGCGAGCGCGCGGCGAAAGACGTCATCGTCGTGCGCGTCGGATTTTTCACCGAATGCTACAAACCGATCGTCAACGGCGTCGTCGTCAGCATCGACTCGTTGCGCGACGGCTTGCTCGCGCGCGGCGTCGACGTCACGATGATCGCACCGCACTTTCCGCACTTCGTCGACGACGAGCACGACGTCGTTCGCATTCCGTCGCTGCCGCTGCCCACGCAGACGCCATACCGTTTGTGCGTGCCCTACTTGAACGCGGACGACCGGCGGCATTTGCGCGGCATCGATCTCGTGCACGCGCACTCGCCGTTCGTCACCGGCTGGATGGGCGCGTCGTACGCGCGCCGTCATCGCGTTCCGCTGGTGTTCACCTACCACACGCGACTCGACGCGTACGCGCACTACGCGCCGTTCGATCGCGGCGCGACCGAGCGCGCGATGGTCGAGCTCACGCGCCGCTACGCGAACGGCGCCGACGCCGTGATCGTGCCGACGCGCGCGATGGAGCGCCGCTTGCGGGAGCTCGGCGTGCAGGCGCCGATCTCGATCGTGCCCAGCGCGATCGACGTCGCGCGATTCGCCGGCGGGCAGCGCAGCGCGCTCGTGCGGGCGCGCTTGGGCGGCGCCGACGGCGCCCCGCTGGCGCTGATCGTCTCGCGGCTCGGCGTCGAGAAGAACCTCGAGCTCGCGCTCGACGCGCTGCCGCACGCCCCGGAGCTGCGGCTGGCGGTCGTCGGCGAAGGTCCCCATCGCGGCGCGCTCGAGGAGCGGGTGCGGCGCTCGGGTGTCGCGGACCGGGTGTGCTTCGTCGGCGAGCTGGCGCGCGATCACCTGCCGGACGTCTATGCCTCGGTCGATGCGTTCGTCTTCCCGTCGACGACCGACACCCAGGGTCTGGTCCTGGCCGAGGCGCTCGCTGCCGGCCTGCCGGTTGTGGCGGCTCGAAGCGAGGCGTCCGCCGACGTGCTCGGCGGGTCGGGCAGGCTGGTCGAGGCCGATCCGCGGGCGCTGGCCGCGGCGCTGCGCGACGCGATCGGTGCGGGGCGGGACCAGAGTGCCGTACATTTGGCATTCTCGCGGTTTACGGTCGAACTGCAGACGCGGTCCGTCCTCAGCCTCTATCGGGAGGTGCTGGCCGCGCGAGCAGCTTGACTTGACTCGAACACACGTTCGATATAGGATGATCGCAAGAAGCCATGCAGACCTCCAGCCGTCCCCGCTCCGCCGACGTCGCCGTCGGCTACGCCGCCGACCCGGCCGGCAACGGCATCGCTTACGCCTCGGTCGCGACCGGCACCGACCGCGCCGCCGTCCGTCTCACCTTCGGCACCCAGCCGCTGCCGGCGGTCGAAGGCCGCGAGGTCGGTTACGCCGCGCTGACCGCCGTCGCGTCCTATCTGCGCGGCCGCGGCTTCAGCCGCGTGCGGCTGAGGATCGCCGACCCCAACGTCGTCGAAGAGCTCTCGGGCCGCCGGTCGGTCCCGCTCCCGCTGGCGATGGCCTACGTGAAGGCGAGCTGCGCGCTGCACGGCTTCTCGGCGGCTCGCGTCGAACGCGGCGAGCCGATTGAAACCCACGACCTGCAAACGCGCGCTGGAGCCGAAGTCGCGCTCCGCGCAACGGCGGCCGCCTGACCCGGCTCGCCCCGGCGCGCTCGTCAGCCGCCGGCTGACGGCCGCAGAGCTGCCGACGCACACGCCGGCGCTGGCGCGCGCGCTCATCGGAAAACTGCTGGTCCGCGAGCGCGAGGGCGAGCGGCTGGCCGGTCGCATCGTCGAGACCGAAGCCTACGTTCCGCAGGACCCGGCGTCGCACGCCTTTCGCGGGCTGACGGCGCGCAACCGCGCGATGTTCGGACCGCCGTTTCACGCCTACGTCTACTTCATCTACGGCGCGAACTGGTGCCTCAACATCACCAGCGAGTCGGCCGGCGTCGGCGCCGCGGTGCTGGTCCGTGCCTGCGAACCGGTGGCGGGGCTGTCGGCGATGCGCGCGCTGCGCGGACGCCCCGATCTCAAGGATCACGAGCTGGCTCGCGGCCCCGGGAACCTCTGCCGAGCGCTCGCCATCGGCCCCGAGTTCGACGGGTCGGACTTGCTGGCGGGGTCGCTGCTGTGGATCGCCGACGACGGCGCCTCGGTGTCGGTCGGCGTGAGCCCGCGCATCGGGATCACCAAGGCGATCGCCGAGCCGATGCGCTTCTACGCGCGCGGCAACCCGAGCGTCAGCGGCCGGCGCGCCTTGTCGCCGTGACGCGGCTGTGATAGACTCCGTTGCGTCGCGCGGTCCGCACCGTGCGATGTTCTCGTTCCTCGGCGCGACGCGCCGACGTGCGGCCCCGGCAGCCTCGCCGGTCAGGCCCCGTCCCGCGAAGCGCACGTCTCCCCAAGGGAGCCACTCCGCTGCAGTTCGACAATCGCCCCCAGAACAACGGTAAGCCCGACGGCGGCCGTCGCCGCCGCTCGCGGCGCAACCGCCAGCGCTTCAACGACGGCGGCGCGCCGCAGCAGGCGCACGACGTGTTCACCCAGCCCGAGTTTCCGCAGCCGGTCGGTCCGCCGCTGCTGTCCGCCGAGCAGATGGCGGAGATGAGCAAAGCCGAGCTCAACGAGCTCGCGAAGACCTTCGAGATCGAGAACCCGACCAAGATCAAGAAGGACGATCTGGTCGCGCAGATCCTCGCGGTCCAAGCGCAGCGCAGCGGCTTGGAGAAGGCCAACGGCGTGCTCGACGTCTTGCCCGAAGGCTACGGCTTCCTGCGCCGCGAGGGGTACCTCGTCGGCAACGACGACATCTACATCTCGCAGTCGCAGATCCGGCGCTTCGAGCTGCGCCGCGGCGATCTGGTCGCCGGTCAAGTGCGGCGGCCCAAAGAGAACGAAAAGTACTACGGGATCGTCAAGGTCGAAACGGTCAACGGCTATCCGCCCGAGTCGATCGTCAACCGGCGCGTGTTCGAAGAGCTCGGGGCCGAACCGCCGACGCAGCGCTTTACGCTCGAGACGCGCGGCGACATCGCGGCGCGCGCGCTCGACCTGTTCGCACCGCTGGGCAAGGGTCAGCGCGGGCTGGTGCTGGCTCCGCCGCGGACCAACGACGCGGCGCTGATGGTCCGCATCGCGCGGTCGCTCGAAGCCAACCATCCCGACTCACACGTGATCGTGCTGCTGGTCGACGAGCGTCCCGAAGCCGTCACGCACCTGCAGCGAACGCTCGACGTCGAGGTCGTGGCGACGACGTTCGAAGAGCATCCCGACAACCACGTCACCACCGCCGAGCTGGTCTTCGAACGCGCCAAGCGGCTGACCGAGCTGGGCCGCGACGCGGTGATCCTGATCTCGTCGTTCACCCGACTGATCCGCGCCTACGCCGCGACCTCGCACCACAAGCCGAATCCGGCGCAGATCGACGGCGCGACGCTGGCGCGTCCGAAGCGCCTGTTCGGTTCGGCGCGGGCGGTCGAGGGCGGCGGTTCGCTGACCGTCCTGGCGACGCTCGATGCCGGCACGTCCGCGCTCGACGCGCTGGTGATCGAAGAGCTGTCGCCGGCGTCCAACGCCGAGATCGTGCTGTCGCGCGAGCTGGCCGAAGCGCGGGTCTATCCGCCGATCGATCTGATCCGCAGCGGCAACTGGTACGAAGAGCAGCTGCTCAGCGAGATCGCGCTGCACAAGATGACCGACCTGCGGCGCGCGCTCGCCGGTGCCGGCAGCGTCGAAGCGTCAGAACGGATCTACGCCGCGCTGGCGCGGACCGAATCGAACGACGCGTTCGTCACCTCGTTCGACTTGAAGAAGGTGTAGGAGTAGTGCGCCACTGACGCGACAGCGGCTCCAAAAATTTCTGGCGGCGGCCGGGGTGGCGTCGCGCCGGCGAGCGGAGGATCTGATCGTCGCCGGACGGGTGCGCGTCGGCGGCCGCGTCGTGCGCGAGCTGGGTTCGAGCGTCGACGACGACGCGCGCGTCGAGGTCGACGGCCGCATCGTGCAACCGGTCCGAGCGCACACCTATGCGGTGCTGCACAAGCCGGCCGGCGTGATGACGACGATGCGCGATCCGCAAGGCCGGCGCACCGTGGCGGACTTGGTGCGGCGGGCCGGTCTGACGGCGCGCGTCGTTCCGGTCGGACGGCTGGACTATGACACCAGCGGCGTGCTGTTGCTGACCGACGACGGCGAGACGGCCAACGTGCTCAGCCATCCGCGCTTCGGTGTCGAGAAGATGTATCGGGCGACGTTGCGCGGACGGCTCGAGCCCGGCGCGGTGGAACGGATCGCGCGCGGCGTACGGCTCGACGACGGCCGCGCCGCACCGGCGCGGTTGCGCGTCGTGGCGGTGCGCCGCGACGTCTCGCTGGTCGACATCACGATCCACGAGGGCCGCAACCGCCAGGTGCGCCGGATGTTCGAGGAAGTCGAGCATCCGGTCGTGGCGCTGGTGCGGCTGCGGTTCGGCCCGATCGCGCTCGGCGCGCTGGCGCCGGGAGCCGTCCGTTCGGCGACGGATCGGGAGCGCGCGGCGCTGCACCGCCTCGTCGCCCAAGCGCAGGCCACGCCGAACGAGGACGCGTGATGCGCGTGCGCGGAATTCGCGGCGCCATCACGGTCGCGCGCGACGAGCCGGCGGCGATCCTCGACGCGACGGAACGGTTGCTGCGGGCGATCGTCGAGCGCAATACGTTCGTGCCCGACGACGTGGCTTCGGCCCTGTTCACCGTCACACCTGACCTCGTGTCGGAATTCCCGGCCGCGGCTGCGCGCCGGATGGGCTGGACGCTCGTCCCGCTGTTGAACTTCACCGAGATCGGGGTACCGGGTCGTTTGGAGCGCTGCATCCGCGTCCTGATCCACCTCAACACCGAGCTGCGCCCGGATCAAATCCAGCACGTCTACTTGGAGGGTGCCAGCACTCTCCGGCCCGATCTGTCCGGCCGTCAGTGAGGCGTCCTCGCATCGCCGGCGGACCGGGGAGGTAAACGACCGAAAGCGCCCAATCGCGTTCGGTCGGAACCCCAGAGCGGCCCGTGCGCCGCTGACCGAATGCGCAGGCGCGGCGCTCGGACCGCGGCGCTTGCCGAGCGAACCGCCAGGCCGCGCCGCTCGTTAGCTGTGTACGCTCCCGTATCACCGAGGTACCATGCCCGAACGCACCCTTCGCTTGCTCGCTGCTTCCGCGCTGTGCGCGTCGGCGTTCACGGCGTTCGCGCCGGCGTCGGCCCAGACTTCGACCTTCTACTCGCCGCCGAAGATCCTCAAGCGCGGCACGTCCACCACGCCGATCGCCGGCAGCGGTACGGTCAGGGTTCAGGTCTTCGTCAAGAAAGACGGCTCGATCGGCAGCGTCAAGGTCGAGAAGTCGACCAATCACGCCGACGACACCGCCGCGACGGAGATCGCGAAGAACTCGACCTACAAACCGGGGCTGCGTGACGCCAAGCCGATCGACGCCTTCTACACGCTGGATCTCAAATTCGTCGGTTCGTCCCTGGTCAACGACACCGGCACCACCTCCGACCAGCTGGTTGCGGCGAACACGCTGATCCGGTCGAACAAGTTCGCCGACGCGAAGACGAAGATCAATGAGTATCTCAGCGCGCATCCGGGCGACAAGGACGCCGAAGCGCTGCTGGGCGTCGCCGACGGGTATCTGAACGACCCCGACGGTGCGGCCGCGGCGTTTGACGCGGCGGGTACGGTCCCCGACCGCTTCAAGCTCATCGCCGCCAAAGCGTACTCCGACGCGGCCCTCGACGCGCTCAAAGCCAAGAACAACGATCAAGCGATCGCGCTGGCCGGCAAAGCCGTCGCGCTTCAAGACAGTCCCAGCTCACTCTACATTCGCGGCACGGCATACGCCAACGCGCAGCAGTACACGCAAGCGATCGCCGATCTCGAGCGGGCGAAGTCCGAAGCGGTGACCGGTCACGCCAATGCCACCACGCTCAACGCGATCGACGCGGCGCTGGCCACGTCGTACGTGCTGGGCGGACAGCCGGACAAAGGTCTCGCGCTCGCGCAGGACGTCAAGCGGCGGGATCCGTCGAACACGCACATCGACGACACGCTTGCGATGTACTACAACCGCCAAGCGGTCGACGCGATGAAGGCCGGCAACAAGACGCTGGCCGTGACCGATCTGGAGACCGCCGCCAAGGCCGTTCCGTCGCGCGCCGCGTCCCTGTACGTCCAGGCGGCCAACGTCCTGTCCCAAGGCGAAAAGCCCGATTGGAAGGCGGTCAAAGCCGAAGCCGATAAGGCGCTCGCGGTCGACCCCAACGACGCCCGCGCGAATTACGTCGAGGGTATCGCGCTGGCGAACTCCGGCGACACGAAGAACGCGCTGGCCGCCCTCCAGAAGGCCAAAGCCGCTGCGGGTTCGGACGCCGACCTCAACGCGAACATCGACGCGGCGCTCAAGAAGCTCCAAAGCAAGCAGTAGGAATGCCGGCCGAGACCGCCAACACCTAGGCCCGCGCCGGGCGGGTCCCGCCGTCTTTCGTCTATTGTCCGGCTTCGGCCGGGTGGACTCCCAACCCCCTCGCAGACTCGGAGGCTAGGCCAGGACTCGTGAATTTCAGCGCAATGTTCAACGGATTTCTCGACACGATCATCAAGGGCGGCCCCGCCATGTGGGCGCTCCTGGTCCTGTCGATCATTGCGGTCGCCATCGTCATCGAGCGGCTGCTTTTCTTTGCGAGCCAGCACTCCGACTCGAAGGGCCTGCTGCGTTCGATCGGTCAGAGGATCGCCTCGGACGACCTCAACGGCGCGATCAAGATCTGCCAGCAGAACAAGGGGATGCTCCCCAAGATCCTGGAGTTCGGCCTGCAGCGCGGTGAGAAGAACCGGGCCGACATCACCGACGCGCTCTCGATCGCGCTCATGGAGAACCTCAACTCGCTCGAGCGGAACCTCGGCGTGATCGGCACGATCGCCGTCATCGCGCCTTTCGTCGGGCTGTTTGGAACGGTTCTCGGCATCATCCGGGCCTTCCAGGACATCGCCCTCAAGGGCAACTCGACTCCGGCCGTCGTCGCGGCCGGCGTCTCGGAAGCGCTGATCACGACGGCCGCCGGCCTGTTCGTGGCGGTCATCGCCGTCATCTTCTTCAACTACTTCAAGACGCGGATCAAGGCGTACAACCAGGAGATGATCGTGGCGGCCAACCAGCTCGCCGAGATGCTCCACTTCCACAATACCGGGGCCGCGATCCCGACCGACGTCTACCAGCCGTCGGCAGCCGCGACGAAGTAAGCTGAACCTCTCGACCCGAGGGCTCGACTCATGAGCATGGTGTCCGCCCAGCAGGACGACGCGGTGATGGCCGAGATCAACATCACGCCCTTCACGGACGTGCTGCTGGTCCTGCTGATCATCTTCATGATCCTCGCGGCGCTGGTCGCGCCGCCCGGCTTCGAGAAGCAGCTGCCGGACAAGAACGACAACACGCCGATTCAGCAGCAGAAGAAGACCGACGACATCGAAGTCCTCGTCAACGATACCGGGACGATCTTCGTCGACGGCAAGCGTTCCGACACGACGCGCATCTACGGCGACATGCAGGACGTCGAGCGACGCAAGGGCCAGAAGCACGTTTCGCTCACCGCGGACGTCAAGGCGCCCTACGGCACGATCATCAAGATCCTCGACGCGGCCAAGATCGCGCACCTCGAAGACGTCGGCTTCGTCACCTCGTAAAGGCAGAAGGAACACCGCTTCGTGGCCGTCTCCACCGGACAAGGCGAAGAAGAAGTGATGTCGACGATCAACATCACGCCGTTCACCGATGTGCTGTTGGTCCTCCTGATCATCTTCATCATCCTCGCCGCGGTCGTCAAAGAGCCGACGCTCCCCGACGCCAAGAACAAGCAGAAGGTCCATCCGTCGCAGATCGTCGTCCTCGTCGACGACAAGAATCAGGTGCAGATCGGCTCCAACGTCGTCAACGAGATGCAGGCCAAGGAGCAGTTCGCTGAGCTCGTCAAGTCGACGGGCTCCGGGTTGAAGACCGTCATCATCAAGGCGAACCCGAAGGCCAGCTTCGGCACGATTCTGCGCGTCATGGACGCCGCCAAGTCGGCGGACCTGACCACCTTCGGACTGGCCAACCACGTCGAGGGAACGCCCCAAGGACAGTCGGGAAGCTAGATGGGGCGCTACATCGACCCGCAGCCGCCGATCAGCAACGTCGATCGGGCGAAGTGGTTCTTGTTGTACGGCTTCGCGATCTCGATTGCGCTGCACCTGATCCTCGGTCCGTTCGTGCAGATGAAGACCACGCAGACCCAGGAAGACCGGCCGCAGAAGGTCACCGTGGTTCGCGTCCCCACGCCGCCGCCGACCCCGCCGCCGACGCCGACGCCGCAGCCCACCCCGCCGCCGACGCCGCCGCCCAAGGAGACGCCGCCGCCCAACACGCCCGCGCCTCAGCAGCCCAAGATCAAGATCAACACGCTCAAGACCAACACCAAGACGAACCAAGGTCCGACCGAGAGCGCCAACAAGTACACGACCGGCAACACCCAAGGCATCCCGCAAGGTCAAGGCACCGGGCCGCCGTCGACCGCGCCGCCGGCGACGCCGGCACCCGCGCCGCCGACGCCCACGCCCAAGCCGACGCCAGTGCCGCTCGCCTGCGCCCGCCCGAACATTCCGGCGACGACGCTGCGCGCGGTCGAGCCCGACACGCCCCCGATGGCCGCCCAGCAAGGGATCACCGGCACGGTGCAGGTCGTGGTCTCGCTCGACGCGTCGAGCCACGTGACCGGCACGCACGTCCAGAGCTCGCCCAGCGCCCTCCTCAACTCAGCCGCGCTGAGCGCAGCCCGCAGCTCGACCTTTCAGACCGAAGTCCGCGACTGCAAGCCGATCGCCGCCGACTACATCTTCAGCGTCGAGTTCGCCTCACAATAGATCTCGGCGGCCTCGGTGCCCCTACAGGACGCCGAGGTCGCGGAGTTTGTACATCATCTCGATGTAGCCGACGAGCTGCGATTCTTGCTCCGCCGTGCGTTCGGTGAACTCGACGCCGGTGCGATACTTGCCCAACGCCGGATCGTAGCGCGACCAGCGCACCTCGCCGGTCAGCCGCAGCGGCGGCCGCGGGTCGCCGCGCAGCTCGAGCTCGAGCTTCAGCGGCTGCGCCGCCGGCAACTCGGCGGTGCACAGCATCGCGAGCCCGCCCAGTCCCACGTCGTACGTCTCGGTCCGCTCCGCGGCGAACTCGTCGCCGATCGTAAATGCCACCAGCATCGGCGCGTCGGCGAGGCGACGGTGCGACCGTGCTTCACTCACGCGCCAAATCTTCGCGACGGCGGGAAAGCCTCCCCCGCATGCGAACCGACGCCTCGTGACGTTCGTGCAAGCGATGTTGCTCGCCGTGCTGCAGGGCGTCAGCGAATTGTTCCCGGTGAGCAGCCTCGGGCACACCGTGCTGATCCCCGCGCTGCTGCGCTGGAACGTCGACGAAGGCTCCGACGCATTCCTCGCCTTCGTCGTGGTGCTGCACCTCGGCACCGCGCTCGCGCTCGTCGTCTTCTACCGCAACGACTGGATCCGCATCGTGCGCGCGCTCGCGTCGAGCATCGCGCGCGCCCGCTTCACCGACGACGCCGACGAGCGCACCGGCTGGCTGTTGATCGCGGGGACGATCCCGGTCGGCGTCCTGGGCGTCCTGCTCGAGTCGAGCGTCAAGAAACTCTTCGCGTCGCCGATCCCCGTCTCGTTGTTCCTGCTCGCCAACGGCTTCGTCATGCTGCTCGGTGAATGGCTGCGCCGCCGCCAGCACCGCGCGCCGCAACACGCGCGGTACCGCCGCCTCGATCGGCTTCCCCCACGCGCCGGCGTGCTGGTCGGCTTCGCCCAATCGCTCGCGCTGCTGCCCGGTATCTCGCGCTCGGGCTCGGCGATCGTGGCGGGCCTGCTGTGCGACCTGCACCACGACGACGCCGCGCGCTATTCGTTTCTGCTCGCCACGCCGGTGATTCTCGCCGCCGGTCTGCTCGAGTTCCCGAAGCTCTTCGCGCCGGGTGCGCACGTCGTGCTCGTCCAAGCGGTCCTCGGCGGTATCCTCGCCGGCGTCACCGCATACGCGTCGGTCGCCTTCCTCACGCGCTGGTTCAAACGAAACGACCTCTCGCCGTTCGCCTGGTATTGCATCGCCGCCGGCGCCATCTCGTTCTTCCTCTTCGCCACGAAAGCAATCGCATGAAGCAGCTCGCGCTCATCCTCGCCGCCGTCTTCGTCGTCATCGCGATCCTCTATTGGACCGGCCACGGCTATCCGTCCGGCGTTCACGCCAAACACGGAATCGTGAGCATCATCCTCGCTCTCCTCTGCCTCGTGTGGTACCGCTTCCAGTCCGCAGCACCCGCGCGCTGAACTGCCTCTTGTGGCGGGGGGCGGTGTGTCGTGCAGTGCTGCGTCGGGGACGTTCTCCTGCGCGCATCCTGCGCTCCGGCTCACTCGGTTCTCCGCTCACTCTCGCCCTCCGGGCTCCGTTCGCTACGAAACGCCCCGCCGCAGCACTACACGACCCCCCGGCCCCAGGCATGAATGGTGACGGCGGTGGCGTGGCAGGATGGTGCGCGAAGCGGAATCACGGTAAGAGAAATCCGCTCGGATGATTGAGTGGGTCGGCAAACATTCTGCCAAGAGGCGGGGGCGCGACGTTGCTGCGCGGGGGCGTTTCGCAGCGAGCGGAGCCTGGAAGGCGAGAGCGAGCGGAGAACCGAGCGAACGAAGCCGCAGGATGCGGCGCAGAGAGCGTCCCCGGCGCAGCAATGTCGCGCACCCGCCTCACGCCACGATCGTATCAACCCCGCAACAATCGCGCTATTTCTTGCCGATGATGTAGATCTCATCGAGATCAAGGTTGACCAGCTCGGTGGAGGCGCGCCGTTCACGCATGAGGCGCAAGAAACGATCCGCGTCGCGCGAGCTAGACTGGATGATGATGAAGGGAGCGTTCGCCGCCGCGTCGAGAACGGCGGCGGCCGCGCGGTCGTAGCTGGCATCGTCGTTCGTCGCGCTTCCGAACACCGTTTCGCGGTAGAGGCGCTCGACGTTGAGGTAGGGGTCGCCGCGCCACCAGGCTTCCCACATCCAGATGCGTGCGTCGACTCGCTTGGCGGCGCTGCGGCCGGGGAGCGCGAGATAGACCGCGTCAGCCTTGGCGGCGGCGAGCGTAGCGGTGATGTCACCGCGGCGCACGGTGTTGCGTTTGCCGTTCTCGGTGACCCAGCGCTGCGCTTCGCGGATGTGGTGCCAGGCCAGCTCGCTGGGCGGGATGTCGATCATCTCGTCGGGATGGTGGGCTTTGAGGAGCCAGTGGCAGAGAACGTGCCAGAGGCCGACGATCGCGATTCCGGTTTGGCCGTCGCTGCGCAAGGCGTGCACGTTGGCGTGCCAGACGCCGAGATAGCGGCACTGGTCTTCACTGAAGAAGACGCCTTCCCAGCCGCGGAAGAGGTCGGTGGGATAGATGCGGCCGGGCAGCATCTCGACGACGGCGGCGACTTCACTGTCGCGCAGGATCGTGAAGTCGTTGACGACGAGGCCTTCGCCGGCGCGCACGAACCATTCGAGCAGGTCGCCGCCGTGCACGGCGATGCCGTGGCGTTTGAGCACGTTGAGGTGCATCGGCAGGCCCATGAACGGATCGACGACGCTGGCGATGCCGCGCGATTCGCACAGGTCGAGCAGCCGCGTGCCGGAGATGCGGCGCGTGCCGGACGGGAGATCGATCACGGCGCTTCGCTCAGCAGGGTGAGGTACGCGCGGGTGGTCTCGGGAGCGAACTGCGTGCCGGAGGCGGCGGCGAGCCGGCGGGGCGCGTCGACCGGACTGAGGGCGTCGGCGGCGAGCAGTAAGCCCAGGAGTCCGGGCAGCGCTTGCGCGTCGCCGTCTTCGTACCAGGCGGCCGACGCCGCCAGCTGCGGCGCGTCTTCGGCGTAGCGCGCGACCGAGCCGGCGATCGCGGCGGCGCGCTGCGCGAGCGCGGTGCGGGCGTCGCGCGCGAAACGCGAGAAGGGATCGAAGTCGTCGTGCGGCACGGGTTCCGTTGCGCGGCCGAGCGCGTGCAGCCGCACGAGGCGCGCGGTGCGGTCAGGATCGAGATCGAGGCGCGCGGCGAGCGCGCGCCCGAGCGTGGCGAGGCGTTCGCTGCGGCCTTCGGTTCGCGCGTCGCGCGCGTCGATGTGCTGTGCGAGAACGCGGAGCGCTTCGTCCTCGTCGATGGGCGGCAGCGCGAGCTCGACGGGCGCGTCCCAGTCGCCGGCGAGGACGAACTCGCGGAACGCATGCAGCCGGTCGACGGCGAAACGGCGACCGCTCTCGGCCTCGAGCGAGAGGACGGCTTCGACGCCGTCACGCGGCTCTTCGGGATCTTCGACCGCTTCGAGAAAGGCGGTGACGATGCCCAGGGCGGCGGCGTCGGCCGGGATGCCGTCCCAGCGCAAACGATCGGGGATGCCGGTGCCGTCGTCGTGTTCGCGGTGCCAGCGCACGATGTCAGACGCTTGCGGCGGTGCGCCTTCGAAGCCGGCGACGATGCGCGCGCCGTACAGCGGGGCGTCGGCGTAGGCCAGCGCGCGCAGCTGCGGACTCACGTCGGGCGGGAGAGCGATCGCGATCAGGCCGATGTCGGCCAGCAGCGCGGCGAACCAAGCGGCGACGGCGGCTTCGTCGCGACCGCGGTGCTGCGCGAATCGCGCGGCGAGGGCGGCGCGCCGGCGCCCGAAACCAAGCCGCCGGCCGGCGAATGCGTCGCCGACCGCGCCATACAACCCAAGAGCGCCGCCGGCGAGATCAACAGGAACCGTCATCCTCGCCGGACGACGTTCACCGCACCGTGCCGAAACCCTCACCGGCCAGCGCCGGCAACGTCCGCGACGGGCTCGTCGACGCGATCGGCAACACGCCGTTGATCGCGCTGCCGAAGCTCTCGGCGGCGCTCGGGCGCACGATCGCGGGCAAAGCCGAATTCCTCAACCCGGGCGGTTCGGTGAAGGACCGTGCGGCGCGCGGGATCGTCGAGGACTTCGAGCGGCGCGGCGTGCTCGCGCCGGGCGGCACGGTCGTCGAGGGGACGGCCGGCAACACCGGCATCGGCTTGGCGCTCGTCGGCAACGCGCGCGGGTACCACACCGTGATCGTGATGCCCGACGACCAAGCGACGGAGAAGTACGGGCTGCTGCGTGCGTTCGGCGCCGACTTGCGCGTCGTGCCCGCCGTGCCGTTCACCAACAGCGCGAACTACTACCACGAAGCGCGCCGCGTCGCCGAGTCGATCCCCGGCGCGGTGTGGGCCAATCAGTTCGAGAACGTCGCCAATCGCGCGGCGCACGAGTGGACCACCGGTCCGGAGATCCTCGCGCAAACGGGCGGCGAGTTGGCGGCGTTCGTCGCGGCCGCCGGTACGGGCGGGACGATCGCCGGCGTCGGGCGCGCGCTCAAGGCGCACGATCCACGCATTCGCATCGTGCTCGCCGATCCGTACGGCTCGGCGCTGTTCAGCTACGTGAAGACCGGGCAGCTCGCGAGCGAAGGCGACTCGAACGCCGAGGGCATCGGGATCAAGCGCATTACCGCGAACTTCGACGGCGCCCCGGTCGACGACGCGCTGCGCGTCGACGACCGTACCCTGGTGGAAATGGCGCACTGGCTGCTGCGCACCGAAGGCCTGTTCGTCGGCGGCTCGGCAGCGCTCAACGTCGCCGCGGCCGCGCGGTACGCACGAACCCTCCCGGCCGGCAGCATGGTCGTCACCGTGCTGTGCGACGGCGGCGACCGCTACCGCTCGCGGCTATACGACGACGCCTGGCTGCGCGAGAACGACGTCGTGCCGGCCGCGCGCGATTTGGAGTTCCTGTGAGCGAGAAGCGCCTGTCGCACGTGCGGGCCGACGGTTCGCTCACCATGGTCGACGTCGGCGCCAAGGCGTCGACGGCGCGGACCGCGCGCGCCGAAGCTCGCGTGCGGTTGAACGCGGCCGCGGCCGAGGCGCTGCGCAGCGCGGCGCTGGCGAAGGGTGATGCGTTCGCCGCCGCGCAACTGGCGGGGATCATGGCGGCCAAGCGCACCGACGAGCTGGTCCCGCTGGCGCATCCGCTCGCGGTGGGTGCCGTCGACGTCTCGTTCGCGTGGGAAGACGACACGGTGCTGCGCATCGAGAGCCGCGCGACGACGTTCGGCCCGACCGGCGTCGAGATGGAGGCGATGGTCGCGGCGAGCGTTGCCGCGCTCACCATCTACGACATGTGCAAGGCGCTCGACAAGGGAATCGTCATCGAGAACGTGCGGCTGATCGAGAAGACCGGCGGCAAGTCCGGTGACTGGAGCGCCGCGCGATGAAATGCGGGATGCGGTGAGCGCGCATCGCGTCGCGGTGATCGTGCTGTCCGATCGCGCGCATTCGGGCGAACGCGCCGACGCCTGCGTTCCGGCGGTGCGGGAGGCGCTGAGCGGCGATCGGTTCGAGATCGACGACGTGCGGGTTCTGCCCGACGACGCGGCGGCGCTGCAGGCCGCGCTCATCGAGCTGTCCGAGGGCGGCACCCGGCTCGTTCTCACCGCCGGAGGAACCGGGCTGACGCAGCGCGACCGCACGCCGCAGGCGACGGCCGCGGTGCTCGACTACGAGGTGCCGGGGATCGCCGAGGCGATGCGCGCGGCGTCGCTGCGCGTGACGCCGGCCGCGATGCTCTCGCGCGCGGTCGCCGGCGTGCGTAACCGTTCGCTGATCGTGAACCTGCCGGGCAGCCCGACGGCGGTGCGCGAGACGCTCGGCACGATCGTCGACGCGCTGCCGCACGCCCTCGACCAGCTGGCCGGGGTCGCAACAGACGCACACCCACTCGGGTATCACCAAGCGTGACCTTTCAATCGGCGCAATCGTATCTGCTGGGGCTGATCAACGAGAACGCGTCCCGGCGGATGCCCAACCGCCTCGACCGGATTCACGCGTTCTTGGAGGCGCTGGGCAACCCGCAGGACCGGTATCCGACGATCCACGTGGCCGGCACGAGCGGCAAGGGATCGACCGCCACCATGATCGCCGCCGCGCTCCAAGCGTCGGGGCGCCGCACCGGATTGCACACCAAGCCGCACCTCACCAGCGTGACCGATCGCGCGCGGGTCGACGGCGTCGCGATCCCCGAGGACGATTTCGGCGAGCTGATCGGCGAGCTGCAAACGGCGGCCGAGCGCGTCTCGTTCGAGCACGGCCGTCCGACGTACTACGAGATGCTGCTCGCGCTCGCGTTCGTCTGGTTCGCGCGCAGCGAGGTGGACGTCGCGGTGATCGAAGCCGGCGTCGGCGGCACGCTCGACGGCACCAACGTGCTGCGGCCCCGCGTCTCGGTGATCACCAATGTCGCGCTCGACCACACCGACATCTTGGGCGAGACGGTCGAAGAGATCGCGCGCGACAAGGCCGGGATCGCCAAGCCCGGCGTTCCGCTGGTGAGCTTCGTGCGCGATCCCGGCGCACGCGGCGCGATCGAAGTGGGCTGCGCGGACGCCGGCGCGCCGTTCATCTCGGTCGCCGACACGCGTGACCATCGAGACGCGTCGCGGCGAGCTCTACGGACAGTCGTTCTCGCTCGTGACGCCGGTCGACCGCTACGAGATCTCGTTGCCGGTGCTGGGCAGCTTCCAGCAAGAGAACGCCGCCACCGCGGTGCGCGCGCTCGAGCAGCTCGGCGACGATCTGCGCCCGACCCGCGCGCAGATCGAGGCCGGCTTGTCGCGCACCGTCATCCCGGGCCGCATGGAGTTCTTCCCGTCGCATCCGGGCGTCGTCTTCGATATCGCGCACAACCCCGACAAGGCCGGCCACCTCGCCCGGGCGCTGGAGGAGACGTTTCCCGGCCGCCGCTTCGAGTTCGTGATGGCGATCGGCGAATCGAAGGACGCCGCGCGGGTGATCGAGCCGTTCCTCGCGCTGCAGGGCACCTTCACGTTCACCACGTTCGCGGCCGCCGGCCGCACGTCGTCGCGCCCGCAGCGGCTGGCCTCTATCGCCGACGACATGGGCGCGTGGGGCCGGGCGATCACCGATCCGGTCGAGGCCTTCGCGATCGCGCGGCGCAACGCCGATGCGGACTCGATCGTCGTCGTGACCGGTTCGACCTTCGTCGTCGCCGAGCTGCGCGCTTGGTGGCTGGCGAACGTGCAGTCGTCGTCGAGCGTCTGAGATGAGCGACCGCGCGCTCGCGCGCGACCGCGGCGCGTTGCGGCTGACCGGCCGCGCGCTGCCATGGGGTGCTCGCACCTACGTGATGGGCATCGTCAACGCCTCGCCGGACTCGTTCTCGGGCGACGGCCGGCCCGACTCCGCCGCGGCGGTCGCGCACGCGCTCGCGCAGCTCGCGCAAGGCGCCGACATCGTCGACGTCGGCGCGGAGTCGACGCGGCCCGGCTATCAGCCGATCGACGGCGCGACCGAGCGCGCACGGCTGCTCCCGACGATCGCCGCGCTGCGTGCCGCGGCGCCGCAGGCGATCATCTCGGTCGACACGTTCAAGGCCGACGTCTACCGCGACGCGCGCGCGGCCGGCGGCGACCTGCTCAACTCGATCTGGGGCGCGCCGGCCGATCTGCTCGCCGCGTGCGCCGAGACCGCGTCGCCGATCGTCGTGATGCACAACAAAGCGGTCGCGGTCTACGAGCGCGACGTCGTCGACGAAGTGCTGGCCTTTCTCGACGGCGCCGCGCGGCGCTGCGTGCGCGCCGGGATTCCGGCCGAGCACGTCGTGCTCGATCCGGGGATCGGCTTCGGGAAGCTGCCCGAGCACAATCTCGCGCTGCTGCGCGCGCTCGGCCGCGTCGTCGCGCTCGGCTTCCCGACCCTGATCGGAACCTCGCGCAAGTCGACCATCGGCAAGCTCACCGGCCGTGGGGTCGACCAGCGCGCCTTCGGTACCGCGGCGACCGTCGCGCTGGCCGTCGCCGCCGGGATCGACATCGTGCGCGTCCACGACGTCGCCGAGCAGCGCGACGTCGTGCGCGTCGCCGACGCGGTCGTGCGCGGCTGGCGTCCCGCCGGCTGGTCCGATCACCTGCCGTGAAGGACGCCCCCTTCGAGTCGATCGGTCTGCGCAAGATCCGCGCCTGGGGCCGCCACGGCGCGAACCTCGGCGAGCAGGATGTCGCGCAGCCGCTCGACATCAGCCTCAACTTGGTCGTCGACGTGCATGCGGCGCGCACCAGCGACGAACTCGCCGATACGGTCGACTACGCACGGCTCCACGCACGCGTCGTCGAGCTCGTTGCGACCGAGCGCCATCGTCTGCTCGAACGGCTCGGCGAGTCGATCCTGTGCGCCGTCATGGAGGACAAACGCATCGCCGTCGCCGGGGTAACGATCGAAAAGCCGGAGCTGCTCGACGGCGCGACACCCTATGTCTCGCTGCAAAAGATGCGCATGTCGGCGATGGCCAAGCGCCGCAAGCACCGCAACAAACCGAAGTGACCCGCGCGGCGATCGGCCTGGGCTCCAACGAGGGTGACGCCGCCGCGCAGGTTCGCGGCGCGTTCGCGCGCCTCGCCGAGCTCGGCACCGTCGTCGCCCGCTCCGCGCTCTACTGCAGCCCGCCCTGGGGCGTCACCGAACAGGCCCCCTTCGTCAACGCCGCCGCGATCGTCGACACGGCGCTCCCGCCGCGCGCGCTGCTCGGCGCGCTGCAGCGGATCGAGCGCGAAGCCGGCCGCGTGCCGACCTACCGCTGGGGGCCGCGAGTGCTCGACCTCGACATCTTGGCCTACGGCGACGAGCGCATCGACGAAGCCGACCTCGTGATCCCGCACGCGCGCCTGGGCGAGCGCGCCTTCGCGCTCGTCCCGCTGGCCGAGATCGATCCGCGGTTCGCCGCACAGCGCGACGCGCTCCCGCCCGGAGAGCGCGCCGCCGTCGTCGAACTCGCGCCGCAATGAGACGCGTCGGAGGCCTCGCCGGGGCCGTTCTCGCCGCCGGCCTCGCCGCGCTCCCGTCCGCGGCGAACGCCGACCTCTTCTCGTCGCTGTCCTACGGCGTTCGCGCCAGCACGATCGGCGACGGGATCACGCTCGAGAAACCGCTGCTCTACGACTTCAGCGTGCGGGTGACGACCGGCAACCTCAGCATCACCAACCAATCGTCGTACGACCGCACGTCGTACATAACGACCACGCGCTACAACAACATCGGCGTCATCGGCGACTTCCGCCCGTACGGCGGGCGCTACCGCCTCAGCGCCGGGCTCGTCTTCGGCAACGACCGCATCGACAACGTCGCCAATCCTTCCACGCCGTCCATGCGCGTCGGGAACAACCTCTATCCGACCTCCGGCACCGGCCAAGTCCTGGCGCGCGTCACCTTCAACCGCCCCTCCATCTACGCCGGCGTCGGCACCGGAACCGGCATCGTGAAAGGCCTCGCGCTCGACATCGACGGCGGCATCCTCATCCGCAACGGCATCTCAACGACATCGGCAACCGGCGCGCTCGCAACGAACCCAGCCTTCACCCGCGACCTCGGCCGACTGCAAGCCGAGTTGCGCACGCACATCGTCGTCCCGGTGCTCAGCGTCGGCCTCGTCTATCGGCCCTAGTTCGAACGTTCCGTGGCCTCGGTGTCAGTTCGAACGTTGCGTGGCCTCGGTGTCAGTTCGAACGTTGCGTGGCGTGTGGGTGCGCGGGCGTGCACGTGTGCGGCCGGGGACGCTCTCTCCACCGCATCCTGCGGTTCCGGTCACTCGGTTCTCCGCTCGCTCCCAGCTATCCTGAGCCTGTCGAAGGGCTCGCTACGAAACGCCCCGCTGCACACGCACGCCCCCGCACCCCCGTCACGAAGATCTCACAGCTAGGCACGATCGTCTCGAGCCAACAGGCAGCCGCGCCTGCTTACGAGGCCATCCGGATCACACGAGCTCTCGGACGTCGTCACGCTGAGCCTGTCGAAGCGCGACCGCGCCCTGCGCTCGAGGGCCTGAGCCACGTCGAAGGCCCGGGCCCCACGATAGTCCCGATCAGATACAGCATGACGCGCTCACCGTCGACGAGCGCACTTATTATCTCGCAGACACAGCGTCCGACGTCGGCCAGTTCCGAAGATTCACGCCCACGATCGTAAGCCACAACGCGAAGAAAAGCTGCGTCACAAAGAGCGGCAAGACGATCGCCGGGAAAATGGCCGCATTGATGGTCGGGGCGATGAAGTCCGTCACAGTACTCGTCAAAAGGCACACCGAGGCAAGAACAAAGAGCACACCAAAGGTCTTCGGCAGATATCCCGATCGGTAGATGAGGTAGCCGAGCACCAGGCAGTGAAATGCAAAGAACAGCAGCCCGACGTCGTGGCCGTAGTCGCGTACCTGAAGCGCGAGTGACGCCAGCGCTCGGAGTTCCCGAGGATCGACCGCTGCGAAATTACCCGCCCCACTCAGCAGCAGCAGGGCCGCGAAACGCCCGAGAGCAGTTACCGCGCCAACGACCGAATGCGCCAGCATGAGAAAAGCCGACAGCAGCGCGAGAATCGGATTGACGGGCCGAAGCAACGCATAGAACAGCGCGGCGATCACTGCATAGCAGACATACGTCAAGAGCTCTCCAGTGAACGCCAACCGCCACGGCGAGAACGGTGACGCAATCTGATCCGCCGGCACCGAAACGCTCCCTGCGCCGAACAGCCTAGACCACACAGGATTCACGGCGAACGCCAAGCCGATTTCAACCAAATAGAGCACCCCCGCCGCCCGTGCGAAGATCTGCGGCGACAACGTGCGCGTCACGAACCGAAATTCCCCATACCAGGTCCCCTATGAAGCGTGGCCGACGCCGACATTCCCTCTATACCGCTCACGTCATCGATTCGACGAAATACCCGTCACCACCGACCAATAACACGTCGCGCCACCCACAAAGTCAACTCCACACACCAACCCGCTCACCCCGACCCCCACGTAGACAACTCCACGGAGCAAGTCGTAAGCCGACCAAACCTCCGCGTAGGGGCAACTCCACCACCCTGCAATTTTATTTTTGACACGGCATGAACAACCGATGCCGAAGGCGAGGGCAGGAGGCTGCTGCGCAGGGGCGTTTCGCAGCGAGCGGAGCCCGGAGGGCGGGAGCGAGCGGAGAACCGAGCGAGGGAAGCCGCAGGATGCGGCGTACGGAGCGTCCCCGGCGCAGCAGCCTCCTGCCCTCGGCGCGCCACCACCCAGGTCAACGAGCAGCCAGTACCGGCTCGTACACCTTCTTGGCAATGAACACATCGAGCAAGTTCCGATCGATCTTCCCCCGATCCGCGAACTCCTTGACGAGGATGTCCAGCGCCCGATCCACCGGCATCGCCGCCTTATACGGCCGATCGTTCGCGGTGAGCGCATCGAAGATGTCGCTGATCGTGAGCATCCGCACCTGAGGGACGATCTCCACGCCCTTGAGCCCGCGCGGATACCCCGTCCCGTCGAGATGTTCGTGATGCCCGTACGCCATCTCCGGCACGTGCCGCCACGGCGTCGTCTTCCACGGGATCTCGCGCAAGAAGTAGAACGACTGCGTGACGTGCTGCTCCATCTTGCGCCGTTCTTCGCCCGAGAGCGAGCCGCGCGGGATGCGCAAGAACTCGAGTTCCTGAGCGTCGAGCAGCGGCCGTTCGCCGTCGAAGTCGCGATAGGTCAACGGCGCGAGCGCTTCGAGCACGTCACCCAGCTCCATCGAGATGACGCGCGGCTCGTTGTGGTGCTCGACCTGCGCGAGCAGATCGCGCAGCTTGGCGCGCAGCCCTTCGTCCGGCGTCTGCTCGATCGCGAGCAGGAAGCGCAGCCGGATCGCGTCGATGCGCCCGTCGGGCAGCTTCTTGGCCTTGCCGAAGATGTACTCGGGGACGGCGACCTTGCCGAAGTCGTGCAGCAGCGAGGCGTAGCGCATCTCGCGCAGCTGGTCGCCGTCGAAGTGCAGATCGGCGAAGGTTCCGGCGTCGATCGCATTGATCGCTTCGGCCTGCAGCACGGTGAGGTCGGCGACGCGTGACGAGTGACCTTGGGTCGACTTGTCGCGGACCTCGATCGCCTTGACCGACGCGCGGACGAACTGCTCGAACAGGTTCTGGATCGACTCCAGCAGCGTCTTGTTCTCGAACGCGACGGCGGCTTGCGAGGCCAGCGACGAGAGCACGTGCTCGTCCCGGGTCGAGAACGGTTCGACGATCTCTTCGGTATGCGCGGGCGACGTGAGCCGCAGGCCGAACTCGGGCTTGCGGTTGATGAGCATGATGACGCCGACGATGGCGCCTTCGTGGTCGCGCATCGGGACCGCCAGCACCGACATCGTCCGGTAACCGTTGGCCTGGTCGAAGCTGCGGTTGACGCGGTACTCGGCGCTCGGCGAGATCGCATAAGCGTCGGCGATCCGCACGGTTTCGCCGCTGAGCGCGACGTAGCCGGAGATCGACGAGCGCGAGAGCGGCAGCACCGCGCCGAGGTAGCTGCCGGCGTCGTCGGGGCCGGTCTGAGCGACCGCGAACCGCAGCACGCGTTCTCCGGTGGGGCCGTCCTCGAGCAGATACAGCGATCCCGAGTCGGCGCGGGTGATCTCGCGCGCGCTGCGGACGACGGTCTGCTGCAGCTTGGTGACGTCGCGTTCGGACGAGAGGGCGAGCCCGATCTCCAGCAGTTGCTCGCTCTCGGCGCGCGCGGCTTCGCGGTCCTCGCGGGCGGCCAGCGCATCGGCCGCGGCACGGACGGTCGCGACGAGCGCGGCGGGGTCGGGCGGCGAGAGCAGCCAACCGCCGACGTGGGGATTGGCGGCCAGCCAGCTGGCCTCGGAGTTGCGCTCGGCTAGGACGACGGTGCTCGCAGAGTGGGCGCCGGCGATCAGCTCGAGGGCCGCCTCGACGGTCGCGCGCGGGCCGAGCGAGAGCAGATGCTCCTCCTCGACGAGGTAAATCACCGAGAGGTGCGCCAGGCGCGGCGCGAACGGGAAGCCGCCGGCGTGGTGGCGGATGCCGGCGGCGTCGAGCGCCTCGACCGCGGCGGGGCGCAGCGATAGGCCTCGTGGGTGGACGAGGACGAAGGCCGAGTCCGTGGCCATGCTGCGCGCGATCAAAGAAGGTGCTCCTTTAGGCCATTGTACCCATTTTCGGCCGGGACGTATACCCTACGCTGGGGGCGGCCCTCCGTACGGTGTCGAACCGCGCGGCTGATGACCGAAGACCAGATCGCGGTGCGGGCCAGGGCGCTGGCCGGTGCACTGGCGGAGGCCGGCTTTGCGAGGCTCCGCGTCCGCGACGGTGAGACCGAGATCGAGGTGCGCCGGTCGAATCACGTTGCCCCCGCTCGGCCGCCGGCATTGGCCGAAGCGGCCGGCCGACCCGGTGGCGAACGATCGGCCGGCGAGCGCATGGCCGATGTCGTCGCCAGCGACGTCGTCGGCATCGTCCGCTTGGCACGGCCTCCGATCGTCGAGGGTCAGGAGCTCGACGAGGATCGCGAGCTGGCCTTCGTCGAGACGCTCGGGATCCGCAACCCGGTGCGTTCGCGCGGTTCGGGCCGGGTGGTCGCGGTGTTCGTCACCGAAGGCCAGCCCGTCGAGTACGGCCAGGCGCTGTTCGCCCTGGAACGCTGATGTTCAAGAAAGTGCTGATCGCCAACCGCGGCGAGATCGCCTTGCGCATCAACCGCGCGTGCCACGAGCTCGGCATCGCGACGGTCGCGATCTTCTCCGATGCCGACCGGATGTCGCTGCACGTCCGCCACGCCGACGAAGCGTTCTGCGTCGGCCCGGGACCGGTGGTGCGGTCGTACCTGAACATCCCGAACATCATCTCGGCCGCGCTCATCAGCGGCTGCGACGCGATCCATCCCGGCTACGGCTTCTTGGCCGAGAACGCGCGCTTCGCCGAGATCGCCGCCGATCACGGTCTGGTCTTCATCGGTCCGTCGCCGGCGGTCATCAACGCCATGGGCGACAAGGCGACGGCGCGGCGGCTGATGGACGAAGCGGGAATCCCCACGACGCCGGGCAGTGGGATCGTCGGATCGGTCCACGAGGCGCGCGCGACCGCCGAGCAGATCGGCTACCCGGTGCTGCTCAAGGCGACGGCCGGCGGCGGCGGCAAGGGGATGCGCGAGGTGCATGCGCCGGCCGATCTCGCCACCGCGTACGCGACGGCGCAAGCCGAGGCGGAAGCGTCGTTCAAAGACGGTCGTCTGTACGTCGAGAAGCTGATCGTCGACCCGCGCCACATCGAAGTGCAGGTGCTCGCCGACGAGTACGGGGGCGTGGTGCACCTGGGCGAACGCGATTGCTCGGTGCAAAAGCCGTCGCACCAGAAGCTGATCGAAGAAGCACCGGCGGCCGAGCTCGATCCCGGTCTGCGCACCCATCTGCACGAGATCGCGACCAACGCGACGCGCGCGGTGCGCTACACCAATGCCGGGACGCTCGAATTCCTCGTTTCGGGCGGCGACGTGTACTTCATGGAGATGAACACGCGCATCCAGGTCGAGCACCCGGTCACCGAGCTGATCTACGGCGTCGACCTGGTGAAGGAGCAAATCCGTATCGCCGCCGGCGAGCCGCTCGGCTTCGCGCAGGAAGATCTGCACCCCCACGGACACGCGATCGAGGTGCGCGTCAACGCCGAGGACCCCGACAACAACTTCGCGCCGGCGGCCGGCACGCTCGCCACGGTCGTATTCCCCGGCGGCCCGGGGATTCGGGTCGACACGCACGTGTACGGAGGGTCCGTCGTGCCGCCGTTCTACGACTCGATGCTGGCCAAGATCATCGCGGTCGGGCGCACCCGTGAGTCGGCCATCCTGCGCATGGAACGCGCGCTGGGCGAAACGCGCATCGAAGGCGTGAAGACCACGGTCGACTTCTGCCGCGAACTGCTCGGCGACCCGCGGTTTCGCGCCGGCGGCGTCGGCGTCGGCTGGCTGCCTGAATTCTTGACGCGCCGAGCCCAGCCGGTCTGATGCCCGCGACCTCCCGGCGGCACGCGCGCGAGATCGCGCTGCAGGCGCTCTACGGCACCGAGATCGGGAAGCGGCCCGCCGACGAGCTCGTCACCGAGCTGCTCTCAGCCGGTGCGCCGGCCGAGGGTCGCGCTTTCGTGCGCGATCTCGTGCTCGGCACGCTGGAGAACGCGCCGGAGTCCGACGCGCTGATCGGACCGCTGCTCGAAGGCTGGACGCTCGACCGGCTGCCGACGATCGACCGGATCATCCTGCGCATGAGCGCGTTCGAGCTCAATCACCGCCGCGAAGTCGACACCGCGGTCGTGATCAACGAGGCGGTCGAGCTGGCCAAGAAGTTCTCGACCGAGGACTCGGGGCGCTACGTCAACGGCGTGTTGGCGCGCGCGGCCGCGCTGCGCCGCGCCGCGCTGCCGCACCGGAACGGCGGGGTCGCGCGATGAGCCGCGCCATCGCGTCGGGCGGGACGCGCGCGCGCCGACGGTCGCGGCCGCAGCGCGGTGGCGGCGCGGGCCGCATCGTCTGGCGGATCGTCAAGACGCTGGTCGTGATCGCCGTGTTCTGCGTTCTGCTGTTCGTCGGCGTCGTGGCAGGCATCGTCGCGTCGTACTCGCGCAACCTGCCGGACATCAACCGCATGGCCGACTACCAGCCGTCGCGCTCCACGCGCGTCTACGCGCGCAACGGGATGCTGCTGGCCAACCTCTATCGCGAGAACCGCACCTGGGTCACGATCGACAAGGTGCCCATTCGCGTGCGCAACGCGTTCATCGCGACCGAGGACGCGCACTTCTACCAGCACCACGGCGTCGACTTCGCCGGGATCATCCGGGCGGCGCTGGCCGACTACCGGCACGAGCAGTTCCAGGGCGCGTCGACGATCACCCAGCAGCTCGCCCGGCGCTTGTTCCTCTCGGACGAGGTGTCGATCTCGCGCAAGATTCAGGAAGCGCTGCTGGCGATGGAGATCGAGCGCTACTACACCAAGGACGACATCCTCGAACGTTACCTCAACATCATCTACTTCGGCTCCGGAGCCTACGGTATCGAAGCCGCGGCGCACACCTACTTCGGCACGGACGTCGGGCACCTCAATCTCGCGCAGATCGCGCTGCTGGCCGGCTTGCCGGCGGCGCCGTCGGACTACTCGCCCTACGTCAACCTCGAGCGCGCCAAGGACCGGCAGCACCACGTGCTCGAGCGCATGGTCGAAGCGGGTTTCATCACGCAGGCGCGCGCCGATTCCACCGAGCTCGCGCCGCTGCATCTCATCGGTGAGCGTCCGACCGGGCTGCAGTCGTACCGCTATCCGTACTTCACCACCTACGTGACGCATCTGATCGAGCAACAGTTCGGCACGCGGGTGACGCTCGAGGGCGGGCTGCAGGTCTACACGACGCTCGACCCGGCGATGCAAGACATCGCGCAAGACGCCGTGACGTGGGGAATCGGCCGGGCCAAGGCCGAGGGGATCGGCGCGCATCAAGGTGCGCTCGTCGCGATCCGTCCGTCGACCGGCGAGATCGTGGCGATGGTCGGGGGCGCGACGCCGTTCTCGCTCACCAACCAGTTCAATCGCGCTTGGCAGTCGCACCGGCAGCCGGGCTCGTCGTTCAAAGCGTACGTCTACACGGCCGAAGTCGATGCAGGCCATCCGCCCACGACGATCGTGTACGACACGCCGGTCAGCTATCCGATGGGCGACGGTACGCGGTGGGCGCCGATGGACGACGACTTCCGCTACTACGGTGCGATGACGATGCGCTACGCGCTGGCACAATCGCGCAACGTGGTGGCGGTCAAGCTCGCGCAGGACATCGGCGTCGACCGCGTCGTCGAGTACGCCCACCGGATGGGCATCACGGCGCCGCTCGATCCGACCTTGTCGCTCGCGCTGGGCTCGTCGGGGGTCTCACCGCTGGATCAAGCCGCCGGGTACGCCACGCTGGCGAACCAGGGCGTGCACATCCCGCCGACCGCGATTCGCCTGGTGCGCGACTCGCTCGGCACGCCGGTGCTCGACAACACGTATCCCGAGCAGACCGAAGTCGTCAGCGCCGGGGTCGCCTACATCATGACTTCGATGCTCGAGTCGGTGATCGAAGAGGGGACCGGCACGAACGCGAACATCGGACGACCGGCGGCCGGCAAGACCGGCACGACGTCGAGCTTCCGCGACGCGTGGTTCGTCGGCTACACGCCCGATCTCGTCGCCGCGGTGTGGATCGGCAACGACCATTACGAGCGGATGAACGAGTCGTACGGCGGCAACATCCCGGCCCGCATCTGGGCGCGCTTCATGAAGGCCGCGCTGGCGAAGACCAAGCCGCACGATTTCGTGCTGCCGGTCGGCGAGGTGGTCAAAGCACGGCTGTGCGGCTCGGGGCGCGCGGACTACTTCCTGGTCGGCACGGATCAGAACACCTGCGGGACCGTCGCCGACACGTCGAGCTCTCGCAGCGTGACGCGCCGCGCGCCGGCGGTTCCGCTCGCGCCGCTGCCGGTCGTGCATGCCGCGCCGAAGGCGCCGCCGTCGGTTGCGCCGCTGACGCCGCCGCCCGACGCCGTCGGCGACGGCCAGACCTACCAGCGGCTCGACGCCGAACCGACCGCGCCGCCGTGATCGAGCGCGACTGGTCGCGCATTCCGGTCGTCGGCGTCTCGCGGCTGGCCGGCTACATCAAACGCAAGATCGACAGTGACACGCGGCTCGCGATGCTCGGAGTCGAGGGCGAGATATCGAACCTGCGCGTGCAGTCCAGCGGGAGCTGGAACTTCGACGTCAAGGACCGCGAGTCGGTGCTGGCGTGCTTCGCCTACCCCAGCGACGCCGCGACGTTTCCGGTCGCGAAGGACGGTGAAGCGGCGCGCGTCTACGGCAAGGTCTCGACGTTCGAGAAGAGCAGCAAGTACCAGCTCGTGGTGCGTCACCTGGATCTCGTCGGCGTCGGCGCGCTGTACGCGAAGTTCGAAGCGCTGCGCAGCAAGCTCGAAGCCGAAGGGCTTTTTCGCGCCGACCGCAAGCGCCCGATTCCGCCGTATCCGTTTCGCGTCGCGCTGGTCGGCTCGGCTTCCGGTGACGGGACGCGCGACTTCTTGACGCAGGCGCGCGCTCGCGCGCCGCACGTCGCCGTGCGTCTGTTCGAGACGCCGGTGCAGGGCGATGTGGCGACCCAGATCGTCGGCGCGCTGCGCGCGGCCTACGCCTACGCGCCCGATCTGGTCGTCGTCGCGCGCGGCGGCGGGTCGTTCGAGGACCTGTTCGTGTTCAACAACGAGGGTGTCGTGCGCGCGATCGCCGGCGCGCCGGTTCCCGTCGTCACGGCTATCGGCCACGAAGCGAACACGTCGCTGGCCGATTATGCCGCCAGCCGGCAGGCGCCGACGCCGTCGACCGCCGCGCAAACGTTGTTGCCGCGGCGCGACGAGCTCCTGCGCACGCTCGCGCGCGATCGTGACCGCCTCTCGCGCGCGCTCGACGGGAGGCTGCACCGCTGGCGCACGCAGCTCGAACGCATCGAACACCGCTCGCCGCTCGCCGATCCGACGTTGCTCTTGGCTGGCCGGCGCCAGCGGCTCGACGCGCTGACCGCAGCGCTCGCCCGTGCGGCGCAGACGGGCGTCGTCCGCGCGGGCGAACGCATCCGCGTCGTCGAACGCGCGCTGCTCCACCGGTCGCCGATCAGCCTGGTCGCCGCGTGGCGCGGACGTTTCGAGGCGGCGCGCGGCCGGCTCGACCTGCGGTTCTTGGCTGAGAAGCAAGGCCGCCGCGACGAGCTCGCCGAGCGGCTGAGTCCCGCGTTCGCGCGGGTCCTCGAACGCGGCAAAAACCGGCTCGACGTGCTGCGGGCGGGGCTCGGCGCCGCCGATCCGACTACGCCGATGCGCCGCGGCTTCGCGATCGTGCGCCGCCCCGACGGCAAGACGCTGGTCGACGCGGCCGACGCGCCGCCCGGGACGCGGCTGCAGGTCGAGCTGGCTCGCGGAGAGCTCACCGCGCGCGTCGAATCGGAGACCGCAGATGGCGGAAAACAAATCGGCCTCTTTTGAGGCCTCGCTGACCAGCCTGACCGAGATCGTGACCGAGCTCGAGCGCGAGAACATCGAGCTCGAGCGCGCCGTCGAGCTCTACCGTCAAGGCCGCGAGCTCGTCGCCCGCTGCGAAGCCTTGCTCAAATCGGCTGAAGAAAGCCTACGCGCCGCCGCCGACACCGCAGCCCCCGGCGCCACGACGGCAGCGGCCGCAAGCGACGACGAGATTCCGTTCTAGTGCTGCCTCACCATTTCGAGCCTTCCACTACTGTAATAGTTCTGCGAAAAACATTCAAAACGGTGAAATCTTCTTTTACGCAAGCCAACTAATTACTTGACTCTTGCATCTACGCGGGAATGATGCGTTAATACGTACGGCACAAAAACCAGATCGCGACCCCCATCATAAACGCAAAAACGCGGCTGGCCTTTCCACACTTTCTTTGGTCGCACTTTGCCCTTCATACGGCAAACCGCTTTGACCTAGGATGGTCGGAGAGGCCGCGTCAGCGACGAATCTCGTGCATTAAGCGGTTATGATTCGTCAATGCACGTTCAGCGCAAGTTTGGTGAACCGGTTAACGCGATGCCGAGGCGCGCACGGGAAGCTCGACGCTGCTCTTTTCCGTCTTTATAAACGCAATCTTCCGAACCTAACGCTCTCCCCATCATGCCGCCGATGATACGTGGAGAGTTTTGCTGGTGGGGGTCTTCTCCCCGATCTTACTCCGCGAGGGCTCCAGAAATAGACGGCTTTTTGAGTGATATTCTTTGCGCGCCGGGCAAACTCTTCAGGGGCGAGATTGCCCAGCGAGCTGTGAGGATGATTAGCGTTGTAGTCGCGCCGCCAAGCCGCGGCTTGAACGCGAACGTCGGCGAGCGAGGTGAACCAATTCGGATTGAGTAGCTCCTGGCGCACACGGTTATTGAACGACTCGCAAAAAGCATTGTCTGACGGGCGTCCAGGCCGCGAGAAGTCGAGCTTCACATGCGTCCAGTAGGCCCACTGATCGAGTTGCAGAGATACGAACTCAGGGCCGTTATCGCAGTGGATGCGATCGGGTGTGCCACGCTCGCCGGCAAGCCGCCGCAACACCTCGACGACTTGCCCCGACTTGAAATGGAAATCGACCTCGAGTGCCAGGCTCTCGCGGCTAAAGGTATCGACTATGGTCAAGAACCGGATCTTTGTGCCGTCGGTAAGCACGTCGTGCATGAAGTCCATCGCCCACTCTGGTTCGGCGCGGTCGGTACGACGCGGTCTTCGCGTACACTGGCCGCTCGGCGTCGCTTGGGCGGTCGGGTCCGAATCGTCAGGTTTTCCTCACGATAGATTCGCCGCACGCGCTTGACGTTGACGATCCAGCCCTCGCGACGCAAGAGGACGGTGATGCGGTTGTATCCATATCGGATTCGGTTTGCCGCGATCTCTTTGATGCGCCTGCGAAGCACCGGATCGTCCGTCTTGACGGACCGGTAGTGCAGCATCTTCCGGTTCACGTCCAGGATCGCGCACGCGCGACGTTCGCTGAGCTGCCAGGCCTTGAGCACTTGCGGCAGCACGGCGAGCCGGCGAATGCGCCTCACCACTTTTTTTTGAGGACGTCCTGCAAGACCGCCCGATCCAGGGTCAGATCGGCGACGACCTGCTTGAGCTTGGTGTTCTCTTCGCGCAGCTGCCGTAGCTCGCGGATCTCCGGCGTACCGAGCTTGCCAAAGCGCTTCTTCCAGACGTAGAACGTTGCTTCCGAGATGCCGAGCTTGCGCGTGAGCTCGGCGATCGGCGTGCCGAGTTCGGCCTGCCGTAGGACCTGGGCGATCTGTTCATCCGAATAGCGGGACTTGCGCACGGGGCGAACCTCCGGTCGGTGGGAGTTCGCCGTATTTTCTAGTTTTCCGCGGTGTAAGAACTTGGGAGAAGACCCAGGATCAAGGCGCCTCTTTTGCTGACAGGGCAAAGGCTTGCGGCGTTTTGTGGCCAGCGATCGGTGCGGGCGAACTTCGTTGTACTCTCGTCGCCACGACCGCGCCGCCCGGCGGGCCGTTTCTAGAGTATCAAACCAGGACGTGTTGAGCAATTCCTTGCGGACGCTGGCGTTGAACGCTTCGGCGAAGCATTGTCGGTCGGCTTTCCGGGACGCGAGAAGTCGAGCTCGATGCGATTGTTGTACGCCCATTGGTCGAGCGCTTCCGCGGTGAACTCGGTTCCTTGATCGCATCGAATGGCGATTGGGCGTTCCACGTTTGGCCGACAAGGCGCTTGAGAAGCGCTACAACGACGTCTCGTGCCCGAAAGCCCGTGGCGACTTCGAGTGCCAGGCATTCGCGCGTAAAGATGTCGACGATGGTCAGCAAACGGAACGCCTTGCGGTCCTCGCCCATCAAACGATCGTGCATGAAATCCATGCTCCAGACGTGATTCGGTTGCGTCGCCGCGATACGAACTCGCTGCACTGCGGACCGGCGACGTCGCTTCGGTGCCTTTGGCCCGTAAGCTCAGGCCTTCTTGACGATAGAGACGAGCAATTCGCTTGGGATTGACCTTCCAGCCCTCGCGACGAAGTAGCACGTGGATGCGGCGATACCCGTATCGGACGCGCGCCTGCGACAACTCTTTGATGCGCGCGCAGTACCTCGTTGAGGGCGCTGATCTTGGGTTTGTACTGGATCGGACTTTCGATTGAACCGCAGCGTTTGGCAGATGCGCCGTTGGCTTGACGCCGTACTCGCTTCGAAGCTCGCCGACCAAGCCACGCTGCTTGGCCGGCTTTAGAGCTTTTTTGAGAGCACATCCTGAAGCATCACCTTGTCGAGCGTCAGGTCTGCGACCAGCGCTTGAGCCGCGTGTTTTCGTCACGCAGCTCGTTGATTTCGCGAATCTCAGGCGTACCGAGCGTGCCGTATCTCTTCTTCCAGAGATGGACCGTGTTCTCGTGAACGCCGGCTTTGCGCGCCAGCTCCGCGATCGGGATGCCGGACTCGGCTTGCGTAAGACCTTCGCGATCGACTCGGGAGAGTGCCGTTTGCGGGCCATGGGGACCTCCGTCGTTCGGGCCGCTTAGGCGGCTCGAAATTGTTAGCCCGCTGGCCCAGTTTTCCCTAGTCCTCCAGGCGCAGAACGAATCGGTGAAACCGCGATTCGCTCTGAAATTCGGGATTCGGTGTGAACGCAACGACTGCGTTCTGACCACGGTGCTGATAATCGTCGGCGGGTCTATCGGATATTGATGCTAGGGCTTGGTCGCAGAGCGAACGAACGTCGCGCAGCGTGGCTGAGAGGAATCGCTCGCTGAGCAGCAAGCCGGAGTTCGGACTCCTGGTTGCCGCGTTGTCCCTCGTCGTTCTCGCGCTGGCCTGGGCGATGGTACTGCTGCCGCTCGGCGCGTTTCCCGTCGCCGTGGGGGATCAGGGGCAGGGTGCGTACGTTGGCCGCGTCCGCCACGGCGCGGACGCCGCCGGTATCGCGGCCGGCGATCGTCTGGATCTCTCGACGCTGTCGTATGTGCAACGCTTGCGCTTGCAGATGGGAGCGCCGCCCGGCTACGCGCTGACGCTGCGCGTACGTCATGCCGGCGTTTGGTCGGATCGCGTCATCCTCCCGTACCCGATTGCCCTCCCGCTCGGCGACCCGCAATGGTGGTCTGGGCTGGTCGCCATGACGATCGGAGTGCTCATTTCCGCCGTCGTGGTCGCTCGCCGGCCGTCGGTGGCGACGGCGGCCTTCGCATGCTACGTGTGGGGGGCGGTCCCGTCGTTCCGGTTCATCGCATTGTTCTCGTGGCTGCCCGACCCCGTGTACGCGCCCGTTGCGACCGTTCTCGAGACGCTCCTGGCCTCGTTCCCGGTATTCCTGCTCCTGATCTTTGTCACGCGGTTTCCGGCGGAGCCGTCGTCGCCCAGCGGACGTCTTCGCATGCGCGTTGCGGATACGATGCTCTTCGTCGGCCTTGCAATCTGCCTAACGTTTGCAGTGTTCGAGCCCGTTCGTCACCACACGTGGTCAAACGTCGCGAACCTGTTCGGCATCATGGTGGTCGTTGTCGGCGGCGTACTCGCGTCATTGCAATATCGTGAAGCGTCCGGTGAAGACCGCCGCCGGATCGGATGGGTCCTGGTCGGCTACGGCGTGACGCTCACGAGTTTCGTCGCGACGAACGCCATCATTACGGCGCCCGTGTTGGAATCGCCTAACCTACAGGTTGCCGCACAACTCGCCCAAATAGCACTGCCCCTCGCGCTTGCGTACGCGATTCTACGGCATCGCGTGCTCGACATCGGGTTCGTGCTCAATCGCACCGTCGTCTACGCGGCGGTCACCTCGGTGGTCGTTGTCGCCGTCAGCCTCGTCGATTGGCTGCCGGAAAGCTGATCGGCGAGACCCGGCTCGCGCTCGCCGCGGAGGCGGCGGTGACGATCGCCATTGGCGTTACGCTCAACGCGATGCACGACCGGATCGAACACGTCGTCGAACGGGTGCTCTTTCGCGACCGCCATACTGCCGAACGCCGGCTACGGAACGGGATCGACGCGCTCGCGTTTGCCGCCAGCGATGCGGCGATCGAGCGCGCGCTCACGGATGAAGTTTCGGCTGTGCTCGGGCTGCGCTCGACCGCGTTGTTCCGATTGGACGAGGAGACGGACCGTTTCCGCTGCGTTCGGGCCACGGGTTGGGCAGACACCGCTGCCACGATCGACGACGACGCGCTGCTCGTCCGGACGCTACGTCTGCGCGAACGTCCTTTCCATCTCGCTGACTTCGCAATCGCCGAGTCCGTGCTGCCCACGGGACCGGCGGCGCCGGTGCTCGCGGTCCCGGTCGCGGATCGGCACGCACTGCGGGGCTTCGTTCTGTATGGCGCCCGCTCGGATGGCACGGCGCCCGATCCCGAGCTCATCGATCTGCTGGGTCAACTCGGCAGCGCTGCCGCGGCGGCGTCGGCGTACGTCGAAGCACGCGCCGCGCGCGCGCGTCTCGCCGACATCGAGAAGCATCTCGCGGGAATCCCCATCGCATCGACCTGAGCAGATGACCGCCGCGAGGCCTCGCCGGCGTCTACTTCCATCAGGCGCTAAGAAGGAGCCGTTGGGCACAAAAACGTTTGTCGTCGCGGATCCGGACGAGAATCTGATCCTCTTTGCCGGCCGGGCGTGATCGGCAACGACGAGGGTGCCAAGTAGCCCTATCGACGGCCGTACTTCAGGAAAGGAAGACGACGATGGCTCGAATCCTGTGGCTCAATTGGTCGGGCGGCGGTAACCTGCCGCCGAGTCTCGGCATCGCGCGCGCGCTCGAAGAACGTGGACATGTGGTTACCTTTGCCGGACGTCCCGAGATGGTGCCACGCGTTGACGCGGCGGGCTTTCGCGCAATCGAACTGACCCGCGCCTACGAGCAGGTCGAGCGCTATCCGCAAGGGAGCTTCCTCACCCGCATGTCGTGCTACCTCACTTCGCCCGCGACGGCCGAGCAAGTGCGCTCGGTCGTCGCCGAGGAAGCTCCGACCTCACGCTGATCGACTGCATGTTCCCCGCGGCGCTGGCCGAAGCTGATGCGTTTCGGATGCCGACCGCGGTCGTGTGCCACACGTTCGTCTTTCGGCAGCTCGACATGTGGCGCGGGATGCTGGCGCGCCTCGACGGTATGCGGCAGCAAGCCGGCTTCGGCCCGCTGCCGCCGCTCGACGAGCTCTGGCCCGTACGCGACCGCCTCATCACGACCTCGCTCGCCGAATTCGATCACGCTGCGCCGCCCGGCTGGGATCTGGTGCGTCACGTCGGCCCGGTCCTCGAGGACGAGAAGGTCGCCGTCCCTACCGCACTCCCGTGGCCCGACGACGACCCCACGCCGTTGGTGCTGATGAGCTTCAGCACCGGCTTCGAACAGCGCAACGTGGAGAAGCTTCAGCGCGGTCTCGCCGCATTGAGCGAGCTGCCGGTACACGTCGTCGCGACGACGGGGGGAATCGTCGAACCCGCCGAGCTCGATGCTCCTCCGAACGCGTTCGTGGTCGACTATGCCGCTCACGATCCGATCATGCAGCGGGCTGCGCTCATCGTCACCCACGGCGGGCACGGCACCGCGATGCGCGCGCTGCGCAACGGCGTCCCGATGGTGGTCATCCCGGGGCTCGCCGGCGATCAACCGTTCGTGGCCGCCGCGGTCGACGAGTGGGGTGCCGGTCGCGCACTGCCGGGCGATGCCGGCGTCGACGCGATTCGCTCGGCGGCGCGCGAGGTACTCGGCGATTCGTCGTTCCGAGATGAAGCGCGGCGTCGCGCACTTGCGCTGGCCGGAGTCGACGGCGCAAGCCGCGCCGCAGTCGAGATCGAAGCACTCATCGCGCCGCCCGGTAGCGCTCAGCAACAGCCGTCGGCGTAGGCGACGGGCGCTGCGGAGCCGTTAGCTGTTGCTGTAGGCGAGGTACAGTGATGTGCCTAGACGTCTCGGTCGCGGGAGCTGTACGTGCACGCCGCGAACGAAGCGCCAGCATTCTGGACGCGTCCCTCGATAGGAGGACGGTATGTGCGGTTGCCGCTTGCATCGAGAAATGCAACTGTTCGGGTTGCCGCAGCGGCACGCGCATCACGCGCTGGCCGGTGAGCGGCCGCTGCCGCGGCGCAGCTGGCTGGCACTCGCCGGCGCCTCGCTGGCGACGATCTGGGCCGCTCCGTGGCTGGTCGCGGCGAAGCTCTCCGGTCGGACGGTGAGCTACGACTACATCGCGTCGGGCGCGCTACGCGGCTCGCAGACGACCGGGACCGCGCCGGACGGCTCGCTCGACGTGCGCTTCGCGTTCAACGATCGCGGGCGCGGGCCTAGCTTGCGCAGCGTCATCCGCCTCGACAGGCGCGGTTTCGTCTCTACCCTGCGGACGTCCGGTTACAACTACCTCAAGGTCCCCGTCGGAGAACGGTTCACGGCGCACGGCGGAACGGTTTCGTGGAAGAACGCCGTGGAGCGCGAAACGCTGCCCGCCGCGGAGCCGCGTTTCTATCCCAGCATCGACGGCACGCCGGAGGAGCTGGCGATTCTTGCGCGGGCCGCGCTGCGCGAACCGAACGGGCTGATTCCGCTCTGGCCCAGCGGTACGGCAACGGTGCGCAAGGTGCACGCGATCGACGTCCGCTCCGGGGTTCTAACGCGCCGCGTCGCGCTCTACGAGCTACTCGGCATCGATTTCTCGCCGTTGCAGCTGTGGCTCGACGAGGACGGCACGCTCTTCGTGTTCGGCAGCGAGTGGGGCGCGGTCGTGCGCGACGGATGGACGCCGGTGCTGCCCCATCTCTTGGCGGCACAGAACGCGCGCATGGCCGAGCTCGGACGCCAGTACGCGAAGACGCTGCCGCAGCACGCGTCGACGGCGATCGCGATCACCGGCGTCGCGCTCTTCGACGCCGACGCGGGCGCGCTGACGCCGAACGCGACCGTCCTCATCCACGGCGAGACGGTCGCCGCGGCCGGCGGCAGCGAGGTCACGGTTCCGAGCGATGCACGGCGCATCGATGGGACCGGCAAGACCCTGCTGCCTGGCCTGTGGAACTCGCACATGCACGTCGCCGCGGAGTTCGGGCCGCGGCTCTTGGCCGAAGGCGTGACGACGATCCGCGATCCAGGGAACGCGCCGGAGTACATCACGACCACCAAGCGCCGGTTCGACAGCGGCCAGCTCGTCGGTCCGCGCATCCTGATTGCCGGTCTGATCGACGGCAAGGGGCGGTACACCGCGCCGATCGGGCGCACCGCGAGCACCCCTGACGAGGCGATCGCGCAAGTCCGCGCCTGGAAGAAGGCCGGCGCGGTGCAGATCAAGGTCTACAGCTCGGTCGCGCCAGCGCTCGTGCCGGTGATCGTCCGCGAGGCCCACGCGCTCGGGATGCGCGTGAGCGGCCACATCCCTGCCGGGATGATCGCGCAAGACGCGGTAAACGCCGGGTTCGATGAAATTCAGCACGTCAACTTCCTGTTCCTCAACTTCATGCCGGACGTCAAGGACCGCACGCAGACGCCGGTTCGGCTCACCGCGCCGGCGCTTCGGGCGGGAACGATCGATCTGCAGAGCTCGGAGGTTTCGGCGTTCGTCGCGCTGCTGAAGGCGCGTGAGATCGTGAGCGATCCTACTCTCGGGATCTTCGTGGATTCGTGCATGACGAGGCCAGGCGATGTCGCATCGACCGGCTTCGGTGAGATCGCAGCCCGGCTCCCGATCCAGGTACGGCGCTCGCTGACGACGAGCGGTCTTCCGGGCGGAGGGGACACCGATCAAAAATACCGCGCTTCGGCTGATGCATATCGCCGCATGGTGGCGCTCCTCCATCGGCACGGGATCCCGATCGTAGCCGGTACCGACGACCTCTTGCCGGGCTTCGATCTGGTGCGTGAGCTGGAGCTGTACTCGGAGGCCGGGATCCCCAACGCCGACGTCCTCCGCACGGCGACGATCGTCCCGGCGCGCGTGATGCGCCTTGGCGGTTCGCTCGGGTCGCTGCGTCCCGGCAAGCTCGCGGACGCGATCCTCGTGCGTGGAGACCCACTCGAGAACATCAGCCGCCTCCGGAACATCGAGACGACGATCAAAGGCGGGGTGATGTATGACTCGCGTGCGCTCTACGCGACCGCCGGGATCAGCGGGCCGCCGGCCGGCTAGACGCAACCAAGACGGCGACGCGGGGGCCGATCGTTGTCGGCACCTGCGATTATGCTACGCGATCGAATGCTGGGCGATCGCTTGGAGCGCGAACGTTCGCTCATCATGCGAAGACGCCCGATAGGGCGAGAGCGAGAAGAACGCGCTACGTCCGCCGTTGCGGAGTGTTGTATGCTAATGTGTGCGCAGTTGCGCACACCGGCCTGACCCGCGCAGGTTTCGTTCTCGGCCGCGTGAAGGTTCGGCCATGAAGCAGCTTTTTGCATTTGCACTTCGGCTCGTGCTGGTCGTGTCGCTGACGGTCGGAACGAGCGTCGTCGCGCCGGCGGCCGACGCGCCGCCGGTGGCGCTGGCGGCGGACACGCCGTCGACGACGCCGTCCGGCGCGACATTCACCGCGCCGAAGGCGTGGTCGCTGCGCCGCGGCGCGTCGATGAGCGTCGTCACCGCGCCCGAAGGCGATCTGTCCGCCGCCATCGTCGACGTCGGCCCGGCCGCCGACGCGTCGGCGGCAGTCGCGCGCGCGTGGCAGATTTATCGGCCCGACGCGAACCGCAAGGTGCAGTTGACGACGGCGATCCCGGCGCGCAACGGCTGGGACGCCGGCAGTGTGGTCGCGTACGACGTTCCGCCGAACGAGCACCTCGTCGTGCAAGCAATCGCGTTGCGCCACGGTACCGCGTGGACCGTCATGATCGTCGAAGGCAACGAAGCGACGGCCGAGAAGCGCGGCTCCGCGCTCGCGCTGGTCGGCCAGAGCCTGCGTCCCGCCGGTTACAGCCGCGAGCAGTTCACCGGGCGCGTCGCACACCGGCTCGACGCCGCACGGGTCGGCGCGCTGACCTCGTTCATCCGAACCTCGATGCAGGAACTGCACGTGCCGGGCGTCGCGATTGCCTTGATCGATCACGGTCAGGTGGTGTTCGAAGGCGGCTTCGGCGTGCGCGACACGACGACCAATGCGCCGGTCGACAAGAACACACTGTTCATGATCGCGTCGAACACCAAGGGGATGACGACCCTGCTCCTGTCGGAGCTGGTCGATCAAGGGAAGCTCAGCTGGGACGAGCCGGTGGTCAGCGTGTATCCGTCGTTCCGGCTGGGCAGCGCCGAAACCACCAAGAACGTGCGCATCAAGGATCTGATCTGCGCCTGCACCGGCGTGCCGCGCAACGACTTCGAATGGATCCTGAACACGCCGCCGGGCACCCACCGGCCGCGACGTTCGACTTCCTCGCCCGGACCTCACCGACGAGCAAGTTCGGCGAGATCTTCCAGTACAACAACCTGATGGCGACGGCGGCCGGGCTCATCGCCGGTCATCTCGAATACCCCAACCGTGAGCTCGGCGCGGCGTACGACGCGGCGATGCAGACGATGGTATTCGATCCGCTCGGGATGCACGACACGACGTTCGACATGGCACGCGCGCTGGCCGCCGACCACGCGACCGCGTACGGGCTCGACGTCGACGGCAACACGAAGCCCGACGACATGGGGATCAACTACGTCAGCCTGCCGTACCGTCCGGCCGGCGGCGCATGGTCGTCGGCGCACGACTTCATCAACTACGTGCAGAACGAGCTCACGCTCGGAGTGCTGCCCAACGGCAAACGGCTGGTGTCGGAGAAGAACCTGCTGCAGCGCCGCGTGCCGACCGTCCCGATCGGCGAGAACGCGACCTACGGGATGGGCCTGATGGTCGACAAACCTACGGGGTCACCGTCGTCCACCACGGCGGCGACCTGATCGGGTACCACAGCGACTGGTACGCGATCCCCGACGCCCAAGTCGGCGCCCTGTTCTTCACCAACGCCGATCAGGGCGTGTACATCCGCGGGCCGTTCATGCGCCGGCTGCTCGAGGTGCTCTACGACGGACGTCCGGAGGCCGCCGACGACGTGGCCGCTTCGGCCAAGACGTTGTTCGCGCGGATCGCCGCCGAGCGTCCGCGTCTCGTCGTTCCGGCCGCGCCCGACGCTGCCGCGGCGCTGGCCGCGCACTACCGCAGCCCCGACCTGGGCCGCATCGACGTGACGCGCGACAGCGGCGGGGTGGTGTTCGACTTCGGCGCCTTCAAGAGCCACGTCGCGTCGCGCAAGAACGACGACGGCACGATCTCGTTCATCGCCGTCGATCCCGGCGCCGCCGGCTTCGAGTTCGTCCTGGGCACCGGCGCGACCAAGACGCTGACGACCCGCGACGGCCAGCACGTCTACGTGTACCAGCCCGTGACGTAAGCTCTAAGGCCGGCGCCGCGCGTTACGGTCCGATCGCGACGGCGCCGGGACCGACCAGCAGCGTCGCGGGACCGCTCAGCGTCTGCATCGGCCTCGCGGCGTTCGGCGCGAAGACCGTGACGCTGTGGTTGTAGCGGTTCGCGACGTAGAGGTTGCCGGCGGCGTCGAACGTGAGCCCGAGGTTGCCGTTGAGGCCGGCCGACGCGCCGAGGATCTGCCGTGACGGCGGCGTGCTCCCACCGGCGTTCGACGGATATACCCAGACAGCGTTGTCGGCCGACGCGTACATCGTGGCGGCTCCGTCGACGGCGAATGCCGCCTTCGCGAGCTGGCTCGGCGGCGAAACCAGGATCGTGCGCGTCGGCGCTGCGCTTCCCGATGCACCGGGGCCGTAGATCGCGATGCCCTTGTCGATGGACGTAACGTACAGCGTGCCGTCCGCCGCGACGGCGCCGCCGCTGATGTTCGAAAACGCGGAGATGGTGAGCGTGCGCAGCAGCGACGTCGCGCCGGGCGCGTAGACGAATACTTCGAACTGTCCGGTGTCGAGGCCGAGCACGTAGACGTTCTGCGCCGTGTCGACGCCGAGTGGAATCTGGAAGGTTGCCGTGGCCGTCGGCGGCGCGACGGAACGGGTCGCCGGCGGGCCGGTCGACGTCGGGCCGAAGACGTCGAGTGCCGTCGTCGCCGTGCCGATCGAGCTCGTGGCGTCGACCGCGTACAGCGTTCCGTTCGCTGCCGCGGCGATCCCGGCGGTGGTGATGCTCGTCCCACCGCTGCCGTGCGGCAGCTGCACGGTGCGAGCGGGCGCGACGTTGCCGTTGGTGGACGTCGGATAGACCGTGACGAACGCGCCGCTCTGCGGGTCGTCGAGCGCGTAGACGCTGCCGGCGCCGTCGAGCACCACGTGGTCCGGATCGTTGAGTCCCGTCGCCGCGCCGGCGATGACGCGGCTTGGCGTGCCGGAGGCCGCCGGATACACGACGATCGCGTTTCGTGCTGCGCACGGCAGGCCGGCGGACGTACCGCATGGTGGTCCGCTCGGGACGAAGACGTCGCCCGCGGCATCGGCCGCAATGCCGGGAGCGCCGCTGAAGACGTCGCTCACCGCATTGGACAGCGTTCGCGCCGGTGACGACGTGCCCGGCGCGTAGACCGGAATCGAGCCCATCGTCGTCGTGGTGGCGTCGGAGACGAATATGTCGTTCGCCGCGTCGAGGGCGATGCCCGATGGGGCGGCGATCCCGGTGGAGATCGTTCGGCTGGGCGCGACGTTGCCGCTGACGCCCGGTGCAAACAGCGCGATCGAATTGCTGCCGTCGTTGGCGACGTACAAGTTGCCGGTCGGGTCGTAAGCGATGCCGTACGGAGCGTTCAGCCCGGTCCCGCTGCCGCCCAGCGACCGGGTTTCCGTTCCGCCGGGCGGCGTCAGCGTGTAGGTCGCGACGCCGTCCGCTCCGGTGAAGAAGCACGTCCCGCAGAACGACTCCGACAACGCCCCGTGCGGATCGATCGCGAGTCCTTGGGCCGCGCCGCCGCCGGGCGACGGCACCAGCGTGTATAGCGGCGCGACGTTTCCGCTCGCGTTCGGTGCGAACGCGTCGACCTCGGCGTTGCCGCTGGTGCTCTCCGCGACCAGCAGGTCGCCGGCGGCGTCGAACGCGAGCGCAACCGGGAACGACAGGTGCGTGGCCGGTCCGGCGATCACGCGCACCGGTGCGATGTTGCCCGATGCGCCGGCGGCATAGACGTTGATCGCGTTCCCGTCGGCGCTCGCGACGTACAGATGCAGCGTGGTGGTCGTGGTGACGGTCAGCGTCGCGGTCTTCGATGCGGTGCCGGTCGCCGACGCGGTGATCGTCGCCGACGCGATCGCGCTTCCGTTATATGACAGCGTGACCGGAGTCGACGGTGCCGTCACCTTCGTTTGCGACAGCGTCGTCGCGCCGCTGGTGTCGGAGTCGGCCAGCGTGATGATGAGCGCGTTGCCGTTCGCGTCGACATAGGTTCCGGGACCGACGATGGTGTTGCCGTCGGCGTCGAGGCCGGAGACGGTGACGGCGACCGTGGCGGGGGTGCCGCGCGTGACGCTGCCCGGGGCGAGCGAGACCGCGATCGAGGCGACGACGCCGTCGAAGGTGACGCCGACGGCGTTGGCGTGGTCGAGCAGGATCTGCTGGGTCGTGCTGCCGGTCGAAAGCGTGTGGCCGGCACCGTTCGGCTGGTCGAACAGCGCGACGGTGAAGGTGTCGTTGCCGACAGGGGCCGCGATCTGCCCGCTGCAGATCGTCGTGCAGTTCACGACGACCGGCGGGGTCGTACCCGGCGATACGGCGATCGACGCGGACTTGGTCGAGGCCGAAACGTAGGCCGGCCGCCGGGCGCGCGCGCTCGCGGCCGGCTGCGGAATGAGGATGCGGAACGTGACGGACATCGTCTGCGGACCCGGCTTCGCCGGCGGTGCCGGCGGCAGCGTGGCGCCGTGTCCGTTTCCACAACCGCCGAGCATCGCGGCGAGGGCCGCGGCGAGCACGGCGGAACCCAGCCGGAACTCCGCCTGGGATTCGAACGCCATGGCCCCTCCTCACGTCAACTTCTCGCACGATCACTATAAAGGCGGGCCTCGGCGCTGCGGTATGTCGGAAACCCACACTAGGCGATGAGGCGGACGCCCGAGGGCGCTCCGTGCAGCGAGCCCTCACGATCTACCAGGCCGTGGGATCGCCGCCGGCGTCGAGGAGTGCCGCGCGCGGCTGGGTTGATCGCCGCGCTCAGGCGTTCGGAAACTGGCGCAGGCCGACAGGCGTTCCGTCGGGATCCTTGACGCTCGCGACCAACAAGCCGTTCGCAACGTCGGTGATGTCCTGCACCTTCTGCGCGCCGGCGGCGACGAGAGCATCCAGCGCAGATGTGATGTCGCTGACCGTGACGTAGGCGAGCGCCCCTTGCTGCGCGGGGTTCGGCACCAGTCCGATCTCCATGTCGCCGATCCGGAAGCCGACGTAGTATGGCGTGTCGGCATATGGCTCCGTGCCGAGCAAGGTGGTGAAGAAGGCCTTGGTCTTCGACATATCCGACGCGGGGTAGATGATGAGACCGACCGAGTTCATCGGTGGCGCGCCTCCGTCAGCGGTAGAACGTATAGATCGCGCTGTAGTGGACGGCGAAGCGCGCGTCGGCGTGCGACGCGTCGCAGCCGCCCTCGGGTGCGACGCCGCCCAGCGTGTCCCAGCGCCGCACGAATCGCACGCCGGTGAGCACACCGGTGCCGGACGACGAAGCGACCCGCCGCAGCAGCGCCGGGACGGCGCCCGTGCGTTTGACAACGGTGACCGGATGCGCGCCGTCGGCGACGATCGCGCTGCCGTCGTTCGCCGTCCAGGTCGGGCCGGCCGAATGCGTACCGAAGCTCGTACCGTCGGCGTTGACGAGGAGTGCGTTCGGTCCGGCGAGCGTCCACCCGTACGTCCCGGCCGGCGCCTGGCGGCAGGCGTAGACCTGTGCGCCCCCGGCTTGCACTTCGCGCACGACGACGGTATCCGCCGGCGCGGGAATCTCGGAGTCGGCGGCCCGCGCGCTGCCGCCGCTTGCGGCGGCAGCGGTGAGAATGATCGTCGCCGCGAACGAAACGGCGCGCCGCATGCTCGTACTCATCATGGTTACGTTCTCTACTTTTGGAGCTCGCCCTTGAGCGCGGCGTCGTGCGGCGCCGTGGCCGGCAGATGAGGATCGTGCTCGTCACCGGTGCCGCGCCGTATCTCGGCGGGCCGCTTACCTGGCAGCCGCTGCGCGCGGCGGCGCCGGAGTTCGACTTCGTTGAGGTCGATCCGCTCATCGTCTCCGGCGCTGCCGACATGGAGCGCCACGTTCGAGAAGCAGTCGGCCAGGCGTTGCATGGCGCGGACGGCATCGTCGCGCACCGCGAATCTTGCCGCCTCGCGCTCGAGGCCGTTTCCGGCGCGCGACCGGACCTAGCCGTTTTGCTCTTGGCCCCGATGATGGCTTGGCGCAAGACCACGAAGCTGCGCATTGCGCGCGCGGTCGCCGCCTCACCGCTCGGCGCATGGATGGTCAAGACGTACGCGCGATCGCAGCAGCGCAAGCTCCATGCCGATCGCAGCTATGTCCGGCGACAGCTCGGGCTGTTGGTCCGGCCCGACCGCATCAGCGACGAGCTCGTCGACGAGGCCCGTCAGCGGCTGGACGACCCACGCACGGCTCAGGCCGTCGAGCGCACCGCGGAGCTCATGGCGTCGGTGCTGACGCCGCTCGATTCCGGTATCGTGCAAACCGTCGTGAATCGGCGCATCGTGTACGGCGCGGATCCGCAGAGCCGGCGCATGGCGCAGCGCATGAGCGGGATCGTCCTCCCGAACGCAAACGGCTCGCCGATGATCGAAGAACCCGCCGCCGTGGCGGCCATCCTGCGCGAGTTGCTGTCGGTCAGAACATAGTCGCGGCGGGACCGCGCCACGCGGCCGGCCGCCCGTCGCGGCGGCGCCCGGGCGTCGCGAGGGCAGGTCTCCGGACGCCGGGGTCCTGAAGTGGACCGCGCATCGTGACACGGCGCCGGTTGGAACCCCTAGTCGATGACCGAGCGCGCGTGATGGACGTGCGTGAACGCCGCCATGATGCTCGCCGGCTCGACGCCGTCGTGGCCGAGACCAGCGGCTTGACGCGCTCCCAAGCGCGGGCGCTGATCGTGGCCGGCAAGGTCCGCGTCGACGGCGATCCGGCGACGAAGCCGGGAACCGGCGTGCGCGACGGCGCTCGCGTGGTCGTCGCCGAGCCGCCGCGCTACGTGAGCCGCGGCGGCGAGAAGCTCGAGGGCGCCCTGCGCGCGTTCGGGCGCGACGTGAGCGGGCTCGATGTGCTCGACGTCGGCGCGTCGACCGGTGGCTTTACCGACGCGCTGCTGCAGCACGGCGCGCGCGCCGTGACCGCGCTCGACGTCGGTTACGGGCAGCTGGCTTGGAAGCTGCGCGGCGATCCGCGGGTGCGCGTGATCGAGCGAACCAACGTCCGCACGCTGGCCGGCGACGCATTTCCGGACGGCTTCGACTTGATCGTGATCGACGCGTCGTTCATCTCGTTGCGCACGATCATCGGGCGCGCGGCGTCGTTTCTGCGCGCCGGCGGCGCGATCGTCGCGCTGGTGAAGCCGCAGTTCGAGGCCGGTCGCGAGCGCGTCGGCGGCGGCGTGGTGCGCGATCCGGTCGTACACGCCGCGGTGCTGCGCGAGGTGCGTGATGCGGTGCGCCGGACCGGCCTGCGCGTCGTCGCGGCGGCGGTTTCGCCGCTGCGCGGTCCGGCCGGCAACGTCGAGTTCTTCTACGAGCTCCGCCGCGACGGCGACGAGGTCGGCGACGCGCGCTTGGACGCGCTGGTCGCACTGGCGCACGCGGAACCGGAGAGGGAATGAGGCGCACGGTCAACGCGATCGCGATCTACGTCAACGCCGACAAGGCCAACGCCGTCGACGCCGCCAAGGTGGTCGCCGACCTCGCCGCCGCGCGTAACATTCGCGTCGCACCGTGCGATCGCGGGCCCGACCTGATCGCGGCGCTCGCGACAGCGTCGCCCTGTGAGCTCGAAGACGCGCAGCTGCTGATCACGATCGGGGGCGACGGCACGCTGCTGCGCGGCGCGCGCATCGCGCACCCGCGCGGGATACCGATCCTGGGCATCAACACCGGCCGGCTCGGATTTCTGACCGAGGTCGAAGCCGACGCCGACGGTTACGAGAAACTGGCCGGCGTCTTCGACGGTTTCGTGCGGGTCGAAGAGCGCGTCGCGCTCCACGCGCGCGTCGTCGGTTCCGACGAGCTGCACTTCGCCATCAACGACGTCGTCGTGCGGCGCGGCGCGCAGGCGCGTATGGCGCCCTTCGGTCTGGTGCTCGACGGCGAAGAGATCGCGCACATGCCCTCCGACGGCGTCATCGTCGCGACGCCGACCGGCTCGACCGGCTACTTCCTGAGCGCCGGTGGCCCCATCATCCATCCGGCGGTCGACGCGCTGGGCGTCGCGGCGCTGCTGCCGCATACGCTCTTCGCGCGGCCGCTCATGGTCAAAACGGACGCAACGATCGAGATCACCTGCGACGGCGAGATCAGCCGCGCCAACCTCGAGACCGACGGCGTCATCGCCGCCGATCTCACCGCGGGCGACCGGGTCATCGTGCGCCGCGCCGCCGCGCCGGTGCGCTTTGCTCGCGTGCGCCGGCGCGCGTTCTTCAAACGACTCGAAGAGAAGCTCCAATGGGGCGTCCCGATCAAAAAGTGAGCGCCCCGACGGCGCTGCTGCGTTTGTCGATCGAAAACGTCGGCTTGATCGAGCGCGCCGAAGTGGAGTTCGCGGCCGGGTTGACGGTGGTCACCGGGGAGACGGGCTCGGGCAAGACGATGCTGCTCGACGGCTTGGCGCTCGCACTGGGCGGCCGCGCCGACGGCGACACCGTGCGCCAGGGTGCCGAGCGGGCGCGAGCCGTGCTCGAGGTCGCTCCGGACGCGGCGCTGCGCGAACGGCTGGCGAACGCGGGCTTCGCGCTCGCCGCCGACGACGACCTCATCGTGCAGCGCGAAGTCCTCGCCGCGGCAGCATCGGCTGAACCGCTCCGGTGACAGCCGGGGTGGTAAGTCTCTGCCGGCCCTCCAGCGGCCGTGGTGGATCACTTTTTCAGAAAACCGAGCGTGGAGCCCGCGCTTCGTCTGCGGCTGGGATGGCTTGCCGAGAGGAAAACAGATGCGACTGGTCCGGTACAGCAGTGATGGGCGCAATGGCGTCGGGGTGCTGCTCAGCGACGAGGGACCGGTGGCCGCCACCCCCTGGGCCAGCTTTGAGGAGCTGTTCGCCCAACCCGATCCGTCCTCGGCGGTGGCTGATTTCGACGTGGCCCAGTGCTCCGCAGGTAACCGCCCCCTCGACTGCTGGCGCCCACCGTCGACCGCGCGACCGTCATCGGTACCGGGGGCAATTACGCCGACCACGCGGCGGAATCTCGCAGCGCTGGCGTGGACGTCCGCGAACCCGTCTTCGTGCCGTTCCTGTGGAGCGCGGTCATCGGCCCCGAGGACGAAATTGTCATACCCGGCCGGACACGCTGACCGACTACGAGGTCGAGCTGGCTGTCGTTATCGGGCGCACGGCGCGGGGACTGACCGAACACAACGCCATGGACGCGGTCTTCGGATTCACGGTGCTGAACGACATCAGCGCACGCGAGGTCATGGTGCGCGAACGAATGCAGGTGATGCTGAGCAAGTCACCAGACACGTTCGTCCCGATCGGCCCGGCGGTCGTCACGATGGACGAGATCCCTGACTTGTACGACCTGCGGATCGCCAGCTACCTTAACGGCGAGCTCAGGCAGGATGACCGTACCGGATCGATGTCGAGCCGGGTGCCGGGGAGCTATTGGCTGCGATTACCAGGACCGTGACCTTGGCGGGCCGGTGACATTGTCACCACCGGCACTCCCGGCGGCGTGGGGTTCTTCCGCGATCCCCAGGAGTTCCTGAGCCCAGGCGATACCGTACCGCCGAGGTCGAGCGCGTGGGCCGCCTGACCAACCGGGTCAGGCAGGGCTGGTGACGCGCGGAGACCGGTAAGCCTGCGCGATTCCCTCGGTGTCGGCGTAGATGCGGTACCTCGTAGCCAGACCTTCGTCGTTGAAGGTCCACACATTCGCTGAGTCTCCGGTGAAGCCTGGCCGTTGTGACGCATCGTGCTCTCCAGGTGGATCAGGGCGACCACCGTATGATCCTGGGCGATGATGTCGGCTACGTTGAACGACCGGATTTCAGCGATGCCGGACAGCTGCCTGAAGTACTCCACGACCGCCTGGTGCGGCCCGGGAACAACCCCCCGATGGGGTAGTCGTCGGGAAGCGGGTCCCACCACTCGATGTCCTCGCTCAGTGCAGCCAGCAGCGGACCACCGTCGTGCCGGTCGAACGCTTCGTAGGCCTCGCGAACCCGCGCGGTCAACTGCTGGTGTTCATGGGATCTCCTCGAAACTAGGCTCACTATAGCTATTTCGGCCTTCAGCTGAGCGCATGCCAGTACTGGCCCAGGAAGGACACCGATGACGGATCCGCAGCCAACCGGCCAGGACGCACCCACGCGGGCCGAGCATCCCAACGTGACCTTGGTCAACGAGGCGCACGAACGGCTCGAACGAGGGGACACCTGCCCCATCTACCCCGGTCAGAGCT
>CAVTWP010000015.1:0-24840 GCA_963738465.1 Vulcanimicrobiota bacterium | reverse complement strand
CCGGTGTCGCCAGACGCACCTCCACGCGAGTGGGATCGAGCGCTCCGTGCAGCGTGCGCAGCAGCTGGGCGTAGCCCCCAAGCGGTCGGAACTGCGCCGCGGTCTGGCTATCGTCACCGGGACTCCACTCCTCGGCCAACGCGCGTGTGCTCGCGCGCTGCGGGTCGGCGGCATCGAAGCCCTCGACCATCATCCGCGCCCAGCGGCGTTCGCGCGGCGTCGACGGATCGTCGTCGGGCAGGTCGCGCAAGAAGTCCGCGACGCTCACGTCGGCCGTCAGCGAACGAGCGCGCGCCATGATCCCCGCGAGAATGTCGAACGGGTCCTCGCGCGCGCGCAGGGTCCCGTTTTCGTAGGCGAACGACGCGCCGCCGGTGTCGATCGCCACCGTGCCCGCCGCGCGCAACAAGTCGAAGCTGACCTGCGCGGTTCCGTGGATGAACTCCCCGCCGAGCTCGACGGGGACCGAGAGCCCAACGTCTTCCCGGGTGAAGAGCCGGCCGCCGATGCGCGGGCGCGCTTCCAGCACGACCGCGGAGGCGCCGCCGTTCGAGAGTGCGCGCGCCGCCGCGAGGCCGGCTGCTCCGGCGCCGATGACGACGACGTCCGCATGCAGCTCCACTTCGGGTCTCGGCTTAGCGCAGGACCGCGGTGCAGTACTTACAGCGGCGCGCGTCCTGCGGGATCTCGCTCAAGCACTCGGGGCACGTCTTTTGGGCGAGAACGGGCGTACCGCGCTCGAAACGCTCGGATGCCAAGCGCAGCGGCACCACGATGAAGTAATAGATCACCAGCGCGTCGAGCAAGAAGGTGATCGCGGCGTTGACGAAGTCGCCGACCGCGAAGTGCGAGTGGTTGATCGTGAACCCGAGCTTCGAGAAGTCGGGCTTGCCGATCAGCGCCGCGACCAGCGGGGTGATCAGGTCCTTGACGAGCGAGTTGACGACGGCGGTGAACGCCGCGCCGACCACCACGGCTACCGCCAGGTCGATGACGTTGCCCCGCGCGAGGAACGCGCCGAATCCCTTGAGCGTATGGCCCCCTTTGTTCGCGTGCCGGAGCGCCGTGGAAAAAGGCGTTCGCCGCCTTGCTTCCCGGGCTTCCGCGCCGCGATGCTTACGCACTCTTGACGGAAAACCTTGATTTTCCGGTCCTTCAGCCGATACCCTGAACAGGACCAGCGGTCGTAATGCGACGAGGGTATTTTCGTACATGGACGTCCCGGAAAATCTCGATCTTTTTCTGTACGACCTCCTCAAAGAGGAGGGCGGCGCCGTCCAACTCGACGACGAGGACCGGGCCTTCATCGACCGTATCCTCAAGTCGATCACCCACGGCAGCAAGGGTGTGTTCGTCGTGCTGCACCCCAACGACCGCATGCAGTACATGCTGCTCAACACGAACCGGGCCGGCGCCATCGCGCTGCTGGCCAAGGTGATGCAGCGAACCGCCGAGGCGCTCGAAGCCGACCTCGATTGAGCGGCGGCCCCTAGACGGCGAGCGGGCGCAGTGATTCGCCGACCACGGCGACCATCACGTCGACGATCCCGGGATCGAACTGACGACCGCGACCGCGCTCGATCTCGAGCAGCGCGCGGTCGGGGGTCATCGGAAAGCGATACGGCCGCTGGCCCGTCATCGCGTCGTACGAGTCGGCGACCGCCACGATGCGCGCGACCAGCGGGATCGCGCCGCCCCGCAGACCGTCGGGGTATCCGCGACCGTCCCAGCGTTCGTGGTGAAAGCGGACGCCGTCGCGATACGCGAGCAGGTCGTACTCCGCGAGCAGCCGTTCGCCTTCGATCACGTGCTCGGCGACGGTGACGCGCTCGGCGGCGAGCAGCGGGCGCGGTGCGCGCAGCAGCTCATCGGGAACGAGCAGCTTGCCGACGTCGAGAATCTGGCCGGACCGCACGACGTAGGCTTGCTCGTCGCGCGGCAGCCGCAGCTGCGCCCCGATGCGCGAGCACCAGCGCGCGACGGCGCGGCCGTGCGCGGCCGTTGCAGGGTCGCCGGAGTCGAGGCGCTCGACGAGCAACCGCAGCGGATCCATCCACCCGACTTATCGGCTGCCGAACGAGATTCGTTCACCCGGCTCGTCGAGATCGAGGACGTAGCGCGCCCACAGACCGACCCCGACGTGTGGGTCGGACTGCGTGCGCCGGACGAGCGCGTTCGTCGCCCCCAGCGCCAGGGAACCTACGCGAACCTCGGGTATCGCCACGGTGAACGCATCCTCGGCGCCGGCCATACCGACGGCTTGTCCGCGCGAGATCACCGGCCACGGCGGTCCCACCCGGTACAAGGCATAGCCGAGCGACACGACCGCTTCGTCACCGGTGTCGAGCAGGGCGCGCACCCCTTGCGGGCCGAGTTGAGCCGGTACCATCGGTGAGCCGGCGTGAAAGGTCAACTGGACGGGGTTCGCGGCGGCCGCGCCCCCCGGCGGCACGATCTCGGCCGTGCCGCGCCGGCGGTCGAGCACGAGCCGGAACCGGCCTAGCAGATCGCTGCCGATGACGACGTCGAAGGGCGCCGTGCTCGACGACGGCACGACGGCGAAGCGCGCCCGCGGGAAGCGCGCCGCGCCGAGCACCAGCGGTCCGGTCTCGACGAAGCCCGTCGCGAAGCTGGAGAACCCCGCGATCTCCAACTCGCCGTGCGGCTCGAGGTTCAGCGCTTCGGCCAGCCGCAAGCCGATCGCGCTGGGCGTCGCGCCGCTGTCGAGCAAACAGCGCACGGTGCGGCCGCCCAAGCTGCAGGGGACGATCGGGACCGGTTGCGCGGCGAGCGGCAGCGGCGACGCTGCCGCGAAGCTCGGCACGGCTCCGGCCGGCGGTCCGAGCGGTCCGGCAACGGCATCGACCGTGTCGAGCGAGCCGATCTCGGCCGGGCCGCCCCGGTCGAGCGCGAACGCCGCGCCGCCGGCGGCGGCTTGACGTGCGTAGGTCGCGATGACCTGGCCGGCCGGGGTCTCGACGCGGCTCACCGTGCGGTTCGCGGCATCGGCGACCGCGACGAGCTCCAAGCCGCCGCGCGCCCGGACGCGCCAGCGGCCCGCGCCGGCAGCGGTCACCGTGCCGCCGGCGGCGCGAAACGCAGGCTCGGCGAAGGCGTAGGAGGCGATCGCGGCGAGGGTCCGCTCCGTCAGGGTCGGTTCGTCGTCGGCCTCGGGCAGGACGATCTCGTTGAGGCCGTACGTCCAACGGCGCGTGCCGTCGAACCAGGTCCCGCCGCACACGCCGGCGATACAGCGCTCGACGAGCTGCGTCGCGCCGAGCTGGTCGTAGGTCGTCGTCACCCGCCGCCCCTCGACCGTTCGGGCGGCGACGGCGTGGAAGTGCACGCCGGCCGGGTGGCCGTTGGCCGCCGCCAGGACGGTCAGCGGGTCGGGCGGCGCGGCGGCGGCGACATTGGCGAGCGCCGCGGAAAGCACGAGCAGACCCGCCGCGAATCGCATCAGCGTGGAACTGCACCCTCTGGACGGCTACCTCCTCGACGGCAAACCCGGGAAGGCCGAGGCGATCGCGGCGGCGTTGCGCGACCGGTCGTCCGATCCGCGCGCGCAGCCGTTCTACCGGGCGCTCGAAACCGTCGGCGCCCGCGCCGCCGACGAAGCGCTGCTCGCGCTGCGCTTGGTGTTGGGCGGCAACGCCGCCTCAGACGCGACGATCCTGGCGGCGCGCGCGGCCCGCGCCGCGGTCAAGGCCGGGCGGCCCGGCGCGCGGGAAGAATATCTCCGCGCAGCCGGTCCCGTCGCCCTCGATGCGGAACGCTGATGATCGTCCGATGCGTTATTCGAGCGTGACCCGCCGCCTCGTCGCCTCTATCGCCTTGGCCGTATTCTTCGTCCCCAGCGCGGCGCTGGCCGGGCCGGCGCCGGCACCCGTCCCCTCCGCCACCGTGGCGGTCGAATCCGGCGCGCACAACGGCGGCGTGCTGTTCGGCAAGGTCACCAACGTCGACTACCAGAGCGGCGTCGTCACGGTCGATTCGACGACCCGCGGCAAGGTCGACGTCTCGACGATGCCGACCACCAGCGTACAGTCCGACGATCCCGGTTATCACACGTTGACCGACGTCTCGCGGGGCTCGAAGGTGCAGATCTTCATCTCGCGGACCGCCGGCAAGCTCGTCGCGCAGATCATCCGGCTGATCAAGCACTGACGCCGGTTTCCGCCGGCGAGCGGCGAAGCCGGACCCATGCCGCTACCTGCTGACGCGCTCGCGCTCGCACGAGGCGTGATCTGCGTCGGCTTCGACGGCTCGACGGTCGCCGGCGCACCGATCGACGCGCTGCGTTCGTTCGGTCCGGGCGCCGTCATCCTGTTCGGCCGCAATGCCGGGACGGCCGACGAGGTTCGCGCACTGGTCGCCGCGTTGCGCACGATCGCCGACCCCGCGCCGCTCATCGCCGTCGATCAAGAAGGCGGGCGCGTCGAGCGGCTGCGGCACGGCGTCGCGCAGCTGCCGTCGGCGATGGCCGTCGGCGCCACGGGCGACGTCGCGCTGGCGCAACGGCTCGGGATGCTGCTCGGACGCGATCTCGCCCGGTTGGGCATCACGGTCGACCTCGCGCCGGTCGCGGACCTGGCGCTACGGCCTCGTAGCGGCGTGATCGGCACGCGCGCGTACGGCGACGATCCGGAGCACGTGGCCGCGTTTGCCGGCGCGTTCGCGCGCGGGCTCGAACGTTCGGGCGTCGCCGCGGCGCTCAAGCATTTTCCCGGTCACGGTTCAACGTGCGACGACTCGCACGTCACGCTGCCGCGCGTAACGGCCGACGCCGCGACGCTGCGCGCGCGCGACCTCGTGCCGTTCGCGCGCTCGATCGCAGCCGGTGCCGCTTCGCTCGTCCTGACGGCGCACGTCGTGGTCGAAGCGCTCGATGCGCAGCGGCCGGCCACCCTATCGCACGCGATCCTCACCGGCCTGTTGCGCGGCGAGCTCGGCTTCGGCGGTGTCATCGCGACCGACTGCTTGGAGATGGACGCGATCGCCGGCGGAATCGGCACCGTGGAGGGCGCGGTGGAGGCGCTCGCCGCCGGCGCGGACTTACTGCTCATCAGCCACCACCTCGAGCTCGCTCACGCTGCAGCCGGCGCCATTGCGGCCGCCGTGCACGCCGGCCGCATTCCGATCGATCGGCTGCGCGAAGCCCACGCGCGCGTCCACCGCCTGCGCGAACGGCTCGGCGCGACCGCCGCTGCGGCCGGCGACGAGAACGACGAGCAGGCGCCGCTCGAGGCAGCGCAGCGTGCCGTTACGGCGGTCACCGGCGATCCTCGACTGCACCCCGGCAAAGCGGTGACCGTGATCTCGTTCGAAACGGATCTTGCGGACGAGGTCGCGACATCGGGCGGTGCGGCGCGCACCGGCGCGCCGTCGCTAAGCGGCGCGCTGCGCCGGCGCGGGTGGAAGAGCGAGGTCATGCGGGTCCCGCGTGAACCCGCCGAGGAAGACGTCGACCTGCTGCTCGAGCATGTGCCGGCGCTGGGCGACCGCGAGTTCGTCGTCGTCACCCGCGACGCGCACCTCTCGCCGGTGCAGGCCGAGGCCGTCGCCCGCATCCTGAGCGCAGCGCCCGACGCACTGATCGTCTCCGCACGATCTCCCTTCGACGTGCACCTCTGGCGCAACGCGCGGCGCGTCGTCTGCACCTACGGCGACGGGGACGTTGCGTTCGAAGGCTGTGCCGACGTCCTTTCCGGCCGGGTGCCGCCGCGCGGGACGCTGCCGGTTCGCTTGGACGGAGCGCCCGCTGTTCGCTGAGATCGACGCGCATGTCGAGCGCGCGCTGGGCCGCCGGTTCAGCGCCGCCGTCGTGCGCGTCGAAGAGGCTGGGCGCCTGCGCTACGAGCGCGCGTTCGGCCGCACCCGCGACGACGGTCCGGCGCTGCCCTGCTTCGTCGACACGCGCTTCGACCTGGCTTCGATCACCAAAGTCTTCGTCGCAAGCGTAGCGCTGGCCCACGTTGCGCGCGGCCAGCTCGCGCTCGACGAGCCGCTCACCGAGATCGTGCCCGAATGGCGCGGGACCGGGCGCGCCGCGATCACGCTGCGCCAGATCCTGGCCCACGACGCCGGTTTCAAGAGCGGCGCGGACTATCGCACGCTGCTGGACAAGGACGTCGAAGCGTTCGCGCTGCGGGAACCGCCGGCCGCCGCGCCGGGCGAACGGATGATCTACAGCGACCTGGGCTTCATCGCGCTCGGCACGATCCTCGCGCGCGCCGCTCGCCGTTCGCTGGCCGCCGTGGTGGAGGATCGGCTGCGCGGCTGGGGCGCCGCCTCGACCGCCTACCTGCCGCGCGCCGGCGAGCGGGCGGCGATCCCCGCTACGGAAACCGACGCCTGGCGCGGCAGCGTTCAAGGCGAGGTGCACGACGAGAAGGCGCATTTGATGGGCGGCGTCGGCGGACATGCGGGGCTGTTCGGCACGGCCCGCGACGTTGCGCGGCTCGGCGAGTGGTATCTCGCCGCGCTGCGGGGCCGCCCGACGCCGCTCGACCGCGAGCTCGCCCGCGAAGCCGTGCGCGAACACGTCTGGGATCCGGTCCTGCGCCGGGGGCTGGGCTGGGCCCTCAAAACGAACGACGACAACTCGTGCGGCGCCCTGATGTCGGCCGAGACGTTCGGCCACACCGGCTTCACCGGCACGTCGATCTGGGCCGACCCGAGCCGCGATGTGAGCGTCGTGCTGCTGACCAACAACGTCCACCACGGCCGCAGCGACCTGCGCGACGTCCGCAGCTCGGTCGCCGACGCCGCCGTACGCGCGCTCGACGCAGCAGTGGTTCGCGCGTGAAGATCGCCGGCGCGATATCGGGCACCTCACTCGACGGAATCGACGTCGCGATCTGCAACGTCGCCGCCCACGACGGTCGGATCGCGGCAGCCTGCGAGCGCTTCGCAACGATCCCGTTCGACCGCACGCTGCGCGAACGGATTCTGGCGGCCTATCCGCCCGCGCGCCACGACGCGCTCGAGGTGAGCGCGCTGCACGCCTCTGTTGGCGAAGCCTTCGGCGATGCGATCGCCGGCCTGGCGGCGGGGACGCCGCTCGATGCGGTCGCCTCGCACGGCGTCACGCTCGCGCACGACGGTGAAGCGCATCACACGCTGCAGATCGGCGACGCGTTCCGCATCCGCGAGCGCGCGCACGCGACGGTCGTCTACGACTTCCGCTCCGCCGACACCGCCGCCGGCGGCAGCGGCGCCCCGTTGGTCCCGTTCGTCGACGCCCTGTTGTTCGCCGACCGTGCGCCCTGCGTGGCCCTCAACCTGGGCGGGATCGCGAACCTCACCGTCCTGCCGCAAGGCATTGCGTTCGACTCCGGGCCGGCCAACCTGCTCATCGATACCTACGTCACGCAGCGCAGCGGCGGCACGCAACGCTACGACCGCGACGGCGCGCTCGCGCGAGCCGGCTCGCCCGACGCGGCCCTTCTCGCGCGCATGCTGGCCGACCCGTACTTCGCCGCGCCGCCGCCGAAGACGACGGGCCGCGAACGCTACGGCGCACCTTGGGTCGAGCACCATCGTCACGAGCTCGACGCGCTCGGCTTCGAGGACGCCGTGGCAACGCTCACCGCGCTCACGATCTGCACCGTTGCCGACGCACTGCGGTCGGCCGCGCCCGGGGCGGCGCTCATCATCGTCAGCGGCGGCGGCGCGCGCAATCCGATGCTGGTCGAAGGCCTGCGCGCAGCGCTGCCCCGACGTCGACGTCACGATCTCGGACGCGTTCGGCATCGATGCCGATGCCAAAGAAGCGATCGCCTTCGCCGTCCTCGGCTACTGCACGCTCACCAACCGCCCCGCCGGGCTCCCCACCGTAACCGGAGCCTCGGGTCCCCGCATCCTCGGCGCGATCGCCCCCTACGAGCTCCCCTCGCTGCTCGCGCGTATACGCGCAATGTCATCCTGAGCTCGTCGCAGGACGGCGCATGGTGATTTGCCTGCGACTGAGATCCGCCGCGCCGAAATCTCGGCGTCGTGCTGAGCGCAGTCGAACCACGCCTGTTCCGGTCATCCTTCGCTCGGCTCAGGATGACGCCGGCGTCGCGACGCGGGAACGACGGGCCGCGGCAGGGCGACATCGGTCGCCCTTCGACAGGCTCAGGGTGACATCGGGCGCCCGCCACGATCCGCCGGGGCGGAGCGATCGATCGAGACGCGAACGAGTCTAGTCGTGATCTGCATAGGCGTCGACGCAGGCGGCACCTCCACGACCGTCGCGTCTCGAACGACGGAGTTCTCGTTCGCGAAACGCGCGCACCGGGCGCGAACGCGACGACGCTCGGCATCGACGACGCGGCGGACGTCATCGTCACGGCGATCCGCGGCGCGCTGGACGGCGAGCGGCCCGGCGATCGATCGCACGTCGGTGCGGCGGGCGCGCGGCGACGGCGCGCGATCGCCGAGCGGTCTGCGCGAGCGTGATCGCGCTCGCGTTTCGACGGAGCGCACGTGGTCGTCGAGGACGATGCCGCGATCGCGTTGCGGGCAGCGATTCCGGAGGGCGATGGCGCCGTGCTGATCGCCGGGACCGGCTCGATCGCGTACGCGGTGCATGGCGAGCGGACGCATCGGAGCGGCGGCTTGGGTACCTCGCCGGCGACGAAGGCTCCGCGTTCTGGATCGGGATGCAGGCGGTGAAGCTGTACGGCCGCGTCCTCGACGGCCGGGCGAATCGCGACGAGACGACCGATCTGGTCGCGCGGCGCTCGACGCGCCGGACCGCGACCGATTGCTCGCTGCGCTGTACGACGCGCCGTGCATCCGGCGGCGATTGCGGCGCTCGCGCCGAGCATCATCGCGTTCGGCGGGAAAGGGAATCGCGCGTCGGCCAAGATCGTGCAGCAGGCCGCGCAGGAGCTCGGCGATCTGCTGCAAGCGCGCGTTACGCGCCGTCGACCTGGTCGATGCGTCGCCGGTCGTCGCGTTCGCGGGCGGGCTGTTGCGCGAGAACAGCTTGCTGTCGTTCTTGCTCGAGACGCGACTATCGGTGACGTCGCCGGTATGACGGTGGTGAAAGGCGGCGACGAGCCCGTGCGCGGGCGCTGCGGTTGGCCGAGCGGCTCGGATGAGCGAACTGCCGTCGACCGAGGCGATCGACCCCGCGACCGTCGACATCGACCGGCTCGACGACGTCGCGCTCACCCGACTGCTCGTCGAGACGCAGCGCGTCGCGTTCGACGCGGGTCGCCGGCGCGGTGCCGAGATTTCGCAGGCGATCACGCTGGTCGTCGAAGCGATCGACGACGGCCGCCGGATCGTGCTCGTCGGCGCGGGGACGAGCGGTCGCCTCGCGGTGCTCGACGCGGCGGAGCTTCCACCGACGTTCGGGCTCAACGCGACGCTCTTCCAAGCGCACATCGCGGGCGGTGACGAAGCGCTGCGCCGGGCGGTCGAGGGCGCGGAGGACGATGCGGACGCCGGCGCGCGTGCGATGGCCGACGTCGGCATCGGCGACGTCGTGATCGGGATCTCGGCGAGCGGGGGCGCACCGTTCGTGCGGGCCGCGATCGCGGCGGCGCGGGCGCGCGGCGCGCGGACCGTCGCGATCGTGAACGCCACCGGCGCGCCGCTCGCGCGCGACGCCGAGCTGGCGATCGTCGCGGCAACCGGGCCGGAGCCGATTCAAGGCTCGACGCGGATGCGTGCCGGGACCGCGCAGAAGCTCGTGCTCAATGCGATCTCGACCGGCGCGATGATCCGGCTGGGGAAGACCTATCGCAATCGCATGGTCGACGTGGTAGCGACGAACGCGAAGCTGCGCGCGCGCAGCGAGCGGCTCGTCCGCGACTTGGCCGGGGACGTCGATGCGCGCGCGCTGCTCAACGCCGCAGGCGGTTCGGTAAAGGTCGCGGTCGTCATGGCGCGCCGCGGCGTCGATTGCGCCGCGGCCGAACGCTTGCTCAGAGCCGCGGGCGGCCGGCTGGCCGCCGTCATCGACGATCCAGGGTAACCCGCGTTCCGCCTTCCTCGGTGTAGCCGCGCGCGGCGAAGAACGCCGCGCAGCCCGGCGTCGGCGGGGATCGCCGCAGCGATGCGCTTGACCTCGAGGTGGTCGAGCCGGCCGTGCAGCGTCGCGACCAGCGCCGAGCCGATCCCGCGCCGCCGCCGCTCCGGCGCGACCCAGAGGTCGCGCAGCTGCGCCGAGATGCCGCCGCGTTCGCTCGAGATCGCGAATGAGACGGAGACGCACGCAGCGGGTATACCGTCGTCGTACGCCAGCCAGATGAAACCGTAGTCGGGGCGATCGACGAACAGCGCGAGCGCATCCCCGAGCGCCGCTTCGTCGGTGCGAAAGGCCCTCATCAGCGTGAAGGCGTCGGGCCGCTCCGGGCCGCCCATCGTCCGGCATTCGATCACGGGAGATACCTCACATCATGCACTTCGACTTGCTCCGCCGTTCGCTTCCCGTCGTCGCCGCATTGACGGCGATCGCTTCCTCGACGCTGGTCGCGTCGGCCGCCGTGACCGAACGGCAAGGCGCCTCCGTTCCGGGCGGAAAGATCCGCGACTGTCACGGGTATGTCCGCCACGTCTCCGACGAGAACATTCGTGTCCACTGCGTCGACGGCGTCCCGGCCGACCTGTCATTCCTGTACGCGCCAAACTACGCGACGCTCTTCTCCAACGGGAAGACCGTGCAGACGAAGGACCTCAAGCCGGGGACCCCGGTGCACGTCGAGTTCACCCAGTCGCTCGGCATCCGCAAGGCGTACAAGATCTTCGTCGCCGACCCCAAGGGGCACGGGTTGTTCGGCTTCAAGAGTTAGGCGGCTTCGACGCCGAACGAGCGCCGCGGTGGTTTCCGTCGCGGCGCTCTTCTCGTCTCTGCTGGCCCTGACGTTCGTCGTGGTTCCGCTCGACGATCGCCCGGTCACGGCGCAGCTGCCGCGGTTGCTGGGCGCGATCGCCGGCGTGCGCATCGTCGAGCCGCCGCGACCGCTGCTCGGACGTATTTGACCCCCGGGCGACTCGGACGCGATCGCGCGCTGGCTGCGCGGGGACGCGCCGAGCGACGCGGGCGCGTACGTCGTCTCGAGCGACATGATCGCGTACGGTGGTCTCGTCGCCTCGCGCATCCCGGGCACGTCGCGGGCCGTCGCGTACACCCGGCTGCAGGACCTGGCGGCGTTTCGCGCCACGCGCCCGGGCGCGTCGTTCGCCGTGTTCGGAACGGTGATGCGGCTCGCGCCGACCGGCGTCCCGAAGCTGGGGCCGGCGGCCGCGTTCCCGTTCGCCGGCGGCGACGTCTGGGGACCGATCCAGCAGTATGCGAACCTGCCCGATCCGCCGCAGACCGACGCGCAGCGGGCGCTGGCGGCGAAGCTGCGCGCGCAGCTGGGGCCGGTGCTCGACGTGTACCTCGACGACGCGGGCCCGCGACCGCGACGTCGACCTGTTCGCGCTGCGCGTCGCGGCGGAAGGCGGGTTCGATCGTATCGTGCTCGGGCAGGACGACGCCGGCCCGGTCGGACTGCACCTGCGCGACCTGGCGGCGCTGCGCGCGTTCGCCGGGCGCTGGCTGCCGCCGTCGCGGGCATCGATCGAACCGGGCGCCGACGAGCTCGGGATGGTGCTCGTCGCGGCCGCGCTGGCCCGCGCGGCGCAGACCGTACCGCGCGTGCGCGTCGTCTACTCGCGCGCCGATGGCGGCAGCATCGAGGATCCGCTCGAGTTCGCGCCGATCGCAACGACGATCGCCGACCTAATCCGGAGCTGCGGTGCAGTGCAGGTGACCGGACCTTCTCCGGCCGACGTCGACCTGTTCGTGCGCGTCCCGGGCACCGGTGCCGCCGACGAGACGGCATTCGTCACGGCGATCGAGCACGACACCGGGCGCGCCGCCGGCAGCACCGATCCGCCGGCCGCAGTTGCGGTGGCCGATCTCTCGTTTCTCGCCGCCAACGACTACGCGGAGCAGCGCCGCCTGACGCAAGAGCTCATCGCGCGACGGCTCGCCGGGCGCATCGACGCGTTCGCGTCGTGGAACACCGTCGCAAACACCGTCGGGACGGCGCTTCCCGAGGCCGTTGCCGTGCGCGCCGGCCGGCTGCATGGGAACGTACGACGCGCGAGCGCACGCGACGTTCACCTTCATGCGCTACGTCGACGACGTCGCCTTCCACGCCGACGTCCGGCCGAAGCTGAACGCGGATCTGTGCGCGCAGGGGTCGACGACCACACGTTCTTGTCGCCCGACGTGGCGCAGCGGGTTGCATCGGAGAACCGTGCGCTGCTGTGGCCCGAAGGGCTCGCTCTGCTCGCGCAGATCGAACCGCAGTTTCGCGACGCCGGCTTCACGATCACGCTGCCGTGGGACCGCACCTTCGAAACCGAGCTCGACGTCCGCCTCGCCCCCCGGTAGACGTCGCCATCACGGATCGCGGGTGCCGACCTCGCTCAAGCCCGATCGACTCGGCGCCGGTCAGGCGGTTCGTCGGGCGCAGCTCGTCGAACGTGATCGTCACGTCGTGGAGCTCGCCGGCGTCCGTTTCGAGCGGCGCGAGCGCGACCTCGCGCGCGACGTACGTGCCGCCTTGCAGCTGCCTGAAGTCTACCCGCCAGTCGACGGTGTCGAGCGGTGCGGTGTTGCCGACCCCCGCCACCACCGCACGCACCGGCAGCGCCGTTTTCGCGTCGGTCCACAGTTCGCGCAGCCGGAACCGCCGCGGATCCCGCAAGGGCCGCAGCCGCAGGTGATGTTGCGCGCCGCCGACGTCGTCGACGTCGCCGAGATCGGTGACCTCGTACGTCCGGGCGATCGTCCCCGTGCTCCCGATGTGCGGCAGGACCTTCGCCGTTTCCGCGACCTCGCTCATGTCTTCCGTAGCGGTGATCGGCGGCGCGTCGAGCGCGAGCCCGAAGTCCTGATCGACCGCGAAGGTAGCTCACCGATCGGGTCGGTCGACGGTTCGGGATTCATCGTGCGGGTGATGCCGATGCCCGGCGCTCCTGGATTCGGCGCGCCCGGCGCCGCCGGCACGCCCGGCGCGATCGAGACCGAACCGTTGACGTTGAACCCGTGCGGGACGTGCGGATGCTCGCCCTCCTCGCGGCTGAGCGCGTGCGAGTGCACCATCCGGCGGCGCATGTCTTCGACCGTGTCCCAGGTGCTGACCACCGGGCGCCCGCCGAAGTTGAAGCGCACCACCGTCGCGTACACGCTGTAGTGCGCGTAGCCGCTCTGCGTGCGCGCCTGACGGGTTGCCATGAACAGCGCGTCGGCGGCGGACGGGGCGCCGGGCATGGTTTGGAGCAGCGCTCCCAGCGCCAGCACGATCACGGCTCGCCTTGCTGGCCGCTGCTCGAGAACCCGAAGCGGTACGGGGTGGGGAACGACCGCAGATCGACTTCCTGGAACGCGATCTCCACGTCGCGCAGCCGGCCGGCCTTGCCGTAATCGACGTCCGCCAGCGCGGTCTCGCGCGCGATGTACGTCGCTCCTTGCGTCTGCTGGTACTCGATGCGCCAGAGCACGTTGGTCAGCGGCGGATGGTTGCCGATCCCCGCCACGATCGATTCCTCAGGCAGCCACGTCATGCCGTCGACCCAGAGCTCGCGCAGCCGATGACGATCGGGATCGCGCAGCGGGGTCAGACGCAGATGATACTCCGGGCCCTGCGCATCGACGGTCGTTTCGATCAAGCTCACCGCGTAGTCACGCGCGACCGTGCCGGTGTGCCCGATGACCGGCAGGGTCGTGCTCTGGCGGTCCAGTTTGCTCAGCGAGCTCGTCGAGACCAGGTGGCGGCCGTTCGGCGCGAGACCGTAGTCCTGATCGATCGCGAACGCAACCTGACCGATCGGGTCGGTGGGCTGAGGTTTGTTGATCTCCCCGAAAAACGGGACGCTCACGACGATGCCGTGCGGCGTGGTCGGGTGCGCTTGCTCTTCGCGGCTGAACGCGCCGGAATAGACGAGCCCATGGCGGATGTCCTCGACCGTCTGCCACGTCCGGCGCACATACTTCGGTCCGTTGTGAAACGAGACGACGGCGACGTACTCGGCATAGCGGGAGTACGCGCCTGCGCCCCAGGCTCTGCGCGATGCGTCGAAGATCGCATAGGGATCCGCCGGCCCCGGCGTCGCGGCCGGCGGCGTCGCGGCCGCGCATGTCGCCAAGGTTAGCGCTGCGGCGACGGCGCGCAGGGTTCCGTGCGCTGGCATCATTCCCGGGAACGCCGGCCCGCGGGTGAGGGTTCCGCGCGAGGCCGGCGTCAGCCGTGCCCGCGCTGGCAGAGCTCGATCAGCACGCCGCCGGTCGACTTGGGGTGCAGGAACGCGATCGTGTTGCCGTGCGCCCCGCGGCGCGGCTGCTCGTCGATGAGCCGCACGCCGGCCTGCTTGAGCCGCTGCAGCTCGGTCCGAATGTCGGCGACGCGATAGGCGGTGTGGTGGAGCTTGGCCTGGGCGTCGCCACGGTATCTCGCGATCGGCGACGCTTCGTCGAGCGGGCGCAACAGCTCGATCACCGCGTCGCCGGTCCGCAGGCCGACCGCCTCGACGCCTTGGTCGGGGACCAGCTCGCGATAGACCTGACTGAAGCCCAGCGTCGTCGTGTAGAGGGCGATCGCCGCGTCGAGATCCTTGACCACGATCGCGACATGATCGATCGGCGCGTCAATCATGCTATCCGCTCGTGGGCGACGTGGGTGCCGAAGACGCCGCGCAGGACGTCGCAGATCTCGCCCAGCGTGGCGCCGGCGTCGACGGCTTCGACGAACGGCGGCATCAGGTTCGCGCTCCCTTCGGCAGCCCGCCGAACGCCGTCGAGCGCCGCCGCGGTGCGCGCCTGGTCGCGCCGGGCGCGAGCGGCGCGCGTGCGCGCGACCTGTTCGGCTTCGATCGCGGCGTCGATCCGCTGGATCGGCATCGTGACGCCGTCGCGATCCTCGTTGAAGCGGTTGACGCCGACGATCACGGCGCGGCCCGACTCGATCTCCCGCTGCGCGCGGTAGGCCGATTCGCCGACCTGGTCCTGCATCCAGCCGCTCTCGATGGCGGCCACCGCGCCGCCGAGCTCGTCGATCTCGGCGATCAGCGCGCGCGCGCGTTCGGTCAGCTCGCCGGTCAACCGCTCGACGTAATACGATCCGGCCAGCGGGTCGACGACGTCGGTCACGCCGCTCTCGTACGCGATGATCTGCTGCGTGCGCAGCGCGATCCGCGCCGCCGTTTCGGTCGGAAGGCCGAGGGCTTCGTCCTGACCGTTGGTGTGCAGCGACTGCGTGCCGCCCAGCACCGCGGCCAGCGCCTGCAGCGACACCCGCACGACGTTGTTCTCGGGCTCTTGCGCGGTGAGCGTCGAGCCGCCGGTCTGGGTGTGGAACCGCAGCATCTGCGACTTGGGGTCGTGCGAGCCGAAGTCGTCGCGCACGATCTGCGCCCACAGCGTGCGGGCGGCGCGGAACTTGGCGATCTCTTCGAAGAAATCGTTGTGGGCGTTCCAGAAGAAGGAGATGCGCGGCGCGACCGTATCCACGTCGAGCCCGGCTCGCTGCGCGGCCTGCAGATACGCCTTCGCGTTGGCGAGCGTGAACGCGATCTCTTGAAGCGCGGTCGAGCCGGCTTCGCGGATGTGATAGCCGGAGATCGAGATCGTGTTCCAGTTCGGCACCGAGTGCGCGCAGTACGCCATGACGTCGGTGACCAGTCGCATCGAGGGCGCGGGCGGATAGATGTAGGTGCCGCGGGCGACGTACTCCTTGAGCACGTCGTTTTGCGTCGTGCCCCCGAGCCGGTCGAACGGGATGCCGCGCCGGCGCGCGACCGCCAGCACGAAGGCCAGCAGGATCGCGGCCGGGGAGTTGATCGTCATCGAGACCGTCACGCGGTCGAGCGGGATCGCGCGGAACAACGTCTCGACGTCGTCGATCGTGTCGATCGCGACGCCGACCTTGCCGACCTCGCCGCGCGCCTGCGGCGCGTCCGAGTCGTAGCCGAGCTGGGTCGGCAGGTCGAAGGCGACCGAGAGCCCGTTGACCCCGTTGGCCAGCAGGTACCGGTAGCGCTCGTTGGACTCCGCGGCGGTCGCGAAGCCGGCGTATTGCCGCATCGTCCAGAGCCGGCCGCGGTACATGTCGGGCCGGATGCCGCGCGTGTACGGGAACGCCCCGGGCGGCGCATGGCGGACCGGCGGGTCGGCCTCGTCGTAGAACGGCTCCAGCGGGATCCCGCTGGCATTGACCTCGCGCGCGCTCACCCGGTACGGTTGCGCCGCCACCCTCCGGCCGCCCTATGGACCCGGCGGTAAGCTCGCCTACGGACATCCGGACGCTCGTGCGGTATCGTTGTACCGTCATGAAGCGCAGCACCGTCTTGTCCGGGATCGCCGTCCTCTTCGCCGCGAGCGCCGGGGCGCGGGCGGCCGCGCAAACGGTCACCCACACCGACGCCGAGTGGCACCGCCTGCTCGCGCCCGAAGCCTACGACGTGTTGCGCAACCAGGGGACCGAGCGGGCGTTCTCCAGCCCGCTCGACGAGGAGAAGCGTCCGGGAACCTACGCCTGCGCCGGCTGCGATCTCGCGCTGTTCTCGTCCAAGACCAAGTTCGACAGCGGCACCGGCTGGCCGAGCTTCTGGGCGCCGCTGCCCAACGCGGTCGCGACGAAGTCCGACAGCTCGTTCGCGATGGAGCGCACCGAGGTGCACTGCATGCGCTGCGCCAGCCACATCGGCCACGTTTTCGACGACGGCCCCAAGCCGACCGGGCTGCGCTACTGCATGAACGGCGTGGCGCTGCGATTCCGGCCCGGCCGGGCGGCGTAGACGGCGAAGAGCAGCGCCAGCAGCGCCTGGAACGGAATGGGCGCGATGATCTTCCAAGTCGCCGGGATCGCGCCGTGCGCGACCGCGAGCCCCGGCAGCAGGACCGCCAGCAGCTGATCGAGCGCGCACAGCCAGACCAGCGCGCGAGAGCGCCGCGGATCGCGGAACGCGATCGCATAGACGAGCGCGGCGACGACGAACTCGCCCCCGGCGATCTGGGCCGTCGTCAAGTCCGTCACCGGAACGTCGAGCAGCGGCTGCAGCAGCTGCGGCGCAAACACCGAGATCACGCCGACGAACGCGTCGATGCAGAACCCGATCGCCAGCCCAACCCGAACGACGATCGTGAACCAATCGTGCCTCACGCGAACCTCGCGACAGCGAACGTCATCCGGGCCTCGCAACAGCGGACTTCACGCGGATCACGGCGACAGCGGACTTCAAGCGGATCTCCGCGACAGCGCACTTCACGCGGACATCGCGACAGCGGACTTCACGCGGACATCGCCACAGCGGACTTCACGTGAGGCTCGTGTGGCCGGCTTCACGCCAGCGTGACGAGCGGTGTGCGGGCCTCGACGGTTTCACCGGCTGCGACGTGGATGGTCGCGACCGTGCCGGTCTTGTGCGCGCGGATCTCGTTCATCATCTTCATCGCCTCGATCACGGCGACGACCTGGCCTTCCGTCACCGCAGCTCCTTGCGCGACCGGGATCTCAACCACCACGCCATGCATCGGCGCGATGACCTCGTTGCCGTCCCCCGCGCTCGCCGCGCGCGCGGCACCGCCCTTCTTCGGCGTTACGGGTCGCGCCGCGAAGCCGCCGTCCGCGCCGCCTCCTCCGCCCACCGCGCCGCCTCGTCCGCCAACCGCGCCGCCTCGTCCGCCGTCCGCGCCGCCTCGTCCGCCGGCCGCGCCGCCTCGTCCGCCGGCCGCGCGGCCTCGTCCGCCGTCCGCGCTGGGACGTCCGCCGTTCGGCAGATCGACGAATCGCACGCGGAACAGCCGGTCGTTCACCTCAACGCGAATCGCATCATCGCCGGCGCCGTCCGCGTCGCGCTGAGCACCAACCGTGTCATCCTGAGCTTGTCGAAGGGGCGTGTCGCCATCGGCAGCCTGAGCTTGTCGAAGGGTGCCGTACTCCGCCGCGAACGGCTCCAGGGTCGCGGTGCCGTACGACGCATCCCGCACGGGCCCGAAGTCGATCAGCGCCCGCAACAGCGGCAACGTGGTCGGCACGCCGCTGATGACGTACTCGTCGATGGCGCGGCCGAGCCGCGCCAGGGCCTGAGTGCGGTCCGGCGCGCGCACGATCAGCTTGGCGATCATCGAGTCGTAGTCGGGGGTGATCGCAAACCCCGGATAGGCGGCCGAGTCGACCCGCACGCCGAGCCCGCCCGGCTCGCGATAGCGCTCGACGGTCCCCGGTGCGGGGCGAAAGTTCTGCGCCGGGTCCTCGGCGTTCACCCGCACCTCGATCGCGTGCCCCCGCAGGTCGACCTCGCTCTGCGTGAAGCCGAGCGGCCGGCCCGCCGCGACGAGGATCTGCTCGCGCACCAGATCGATCCCTGAGATCTCTTCCGAGACCGTGTGCTCGACTTGGATGCGCGTGTTCATCTCGAGGAAGTAGAACGCATCGCCGCTGACCAGGCACTCGATCGTCCCGACCGAGTCATAGGCGATCGCGCGCGCAGCCTGGACTCCGGCGGCGCGCAAGCCTTCCCGGACCTGCGCCGGGATCAGCGCCGGCGCTTCCTCCCACAACTTCTGATGGCGCCGCTGCAGCGAGCAGTCGCGCTCCCCGACGTGCAGCACGTGACCGTGCTTGTCGGCCAGGATTTGCAGCTCGACGTGCTTGGGGTTGTCGAGGTAGCGTTCGGCGTAGATCGTTCCGTTGCCGAAATACGCCGTCGCCTCGCGCTGCGCGGTCGAGAACGCCGACGCGATCTCGTCGGCGGTGCGTGCCACCTTGAGGCCCTTGCCGCCTCCGCCGCCTGACGCTTTGAGCGCGAGCGGGAGCCCGTACTTCTCGGCGGCGAGTCGCGCTGCGGCGGCATCGGCGATCGGTTCGGTCCCGCCGGGCACGACCGGAACGCCGGCGGCGACCATCGCTTGGCGCGCGCGCACCTTGTCGCCCATCGCGTCGATCGCGTCGGGGTGCGGCCCTACCCAGGTCACTCCGGCGGCGACGACGCGCCGCGCGAAGGCGGCGTTCTCGGCGAAGAACCCATAGCCCGGATGCAGCGCGTCGGCACCGGCGCGCCGCGCCACCTCGAGCAGCTTGTCGGCGTTCAAATACGACTGCGACGGCGCCGCCGGGCCGAGATGGTATGCTTCGTCGGCGTACCGCACGTGCAGCGCGTCGCGATCGGCGTCGGAGTACACGGCGATCGTCGCGCAGCCCAGCTCCTTCGCCGTGCGCATGATGCGAATCGCGATCTCGCCGCGGTTCGCGACGAGCATTTTGCGGAAGGGTGCGTCAGACATCGAGCCGGCCGGCGGCGTTCCAGCGCGACGTCGCACCCGCGCGGCGCGCGTCCGGCGCGGCCAGCCTGGCTGACAGCCGCCAACGTGACGCCGGAGGGGGCGGCGGCGGCCGTTCGTCGGTGGACGCCAGAAGCAGGTAAGCGGCCGCAATGGCGGCCAGTTCGTCCTGGGTCGGGACGAACGCCGCGTCGGGTTGCGATCGCATCAAGTGTTGGCGGGTTCCGGGTACATCCCCATCGCGTGATAGCCCGCGTCGACGAAGTGGACGTCAGCGGTCACCTGCGACGAGAGATCGGAAGCGAGAAACACGGCGACGTTCCCGACGTCTTCGATGGTGACGTTGCGCTTGAGCGGCGACGCCGCCGCGACTTTGCGCGGCATGGACGAGAATCCCGCGACCTGCCGCGACGACGCGGTGCTGATCGGACCGGCCGAGATTGCGTTCACCCTGATACCGCGGCCGCCCAGATCGAACGCGAGGTACCGCACCGATGCTTCGAGCGCCGCCTTGGCGATGCCGGCGATGTTGTAGTTGGGCACGATTCGCGTGCCGCCCAAGTAGGTGAGCGCCATGATGGATGAGCCGTCGTTCAGGTTGTCTTTGAGGTGACCGGCGAGCGCGATGAGCGAGTATACGCTGATGTCCATCGCCATGCCGAAACCGTCACGTGACGTATCGTACACCGTCCCCGACAAATCTTCTTTCTTCACGTACGCGATGGAGTGAACGAAGCCGTCGATGGCTCCGGCCCTCTCGGACAGCGCGCGCAGGGAGGCGTCGCTGGTGACGTCGCACTCGAAGACCTGCGCTCCGCCGAGCTCGACGGCGTGCTTGCGCACGGCATCCTCGACGCGGTCCCCTTGATAGGTGAGGATCAGCCGGGCCCCGTGCGCGTGCAGCCGGTGCGCGATTCCGCTGGCGATCGACCACCGGTTGGCGATCCCGGTGACGAGGATGGTCTTTTCGTCGAGCAATGCCACGAGGTCTGCTCATCGGCCGAAGCGGTCGGACAACCCTCCCGAGCGGGGCGGAACCGCGGAGGGGTATCGCGCACTGTGCTCTGCATGCGTCACCTCGCAGCGGCCGGCGCGTCGCTTCTCGTCCTCGTCTCGTCGTTCGCGGCCACGCCGGCCGCCGGCGGCCCCACCCCCGACGACCTCGCCGTGCCGCGGTACCGCCACATCTTCGTCATCATGGGCGAGAACAAGAACTGGGAGCGGATCGACGGCGCGTCGAACGCGCCGCACCTAGCCGCGCTCGCGAAGGCCTATGGCGACGCGACGCACTTCTACGGCGAGGTGCACCCCAGTGAGGCGAATTACGTCGCGCTGCTCGGTGGTTCAACCTTCGGCATCCACGACGACGACGCGTACTACTGCGCGCCGGGATCGGATCGGCCGTCGTGTCCGCATGCGGCCGAGCCGGCGTACGCGCCCCATACGGTCGACGCGCCGCACCTCGGGACGCAACTCGAAGCTGCGGGGCTGAGCTGGAAGAACTACAACGAGAGCATCCCTGCGCCAGGCTCGCTCTCGGTGATGGGCTCGGACCTGGCGGAAGACGGTGCCAACGCACCGCCGTACTATGCGTCCAAGCACTCCGGCTTCATCAACTTCGCCTCGGTGCAGCGCGATCCGCGCCGAGCCGAGCGCGTCGTTGGATATGCCGCGCTACGGCACGACCTCGCCTCCGGCAACCTGCCGAACTTCGGCTTCATCATTCCGAACCTGTGCAACGACATGCACGGCATGGCAGGGCCCAGCATTCCGGACGATTGCGTCTACGAGCACCTCGATGCGACGATCCAGCGCGGTGACGCCGCGATGGCGAAGGTCATCGACGCGATCGAAGCGTCGGCGGCGTGGCGCTCGGCCGACAACGTCGCGATCGTCGTGACGTTCGATGAGGATGACGGCACCGGCCGGTCCGGCTGCTGCGGCGTGACGCCGAGTGCGCCCTCGAACTTCGGCGGCGGCCACATCGCGACGATCGTGATCACCAACCATGGACCGCGCGGCGTGGTCGACCCGACGCCGTACAACCACTACTCGCTGCTGCGCACGATCGAGGACGCGTTCGGTATCCACGACTACCTCGGGCTCGCCGCGGCGACCGCTCAGGGCGTCAAGCCGATGGTCGCACTGTTCCAAACGGCACATCAACGCTGAAGAATCTCGCGTAGAGTCCGGGGATATCCCCCGATTGGATAGGTTCGTTCGGACCCGAATTGCGGTAATGGTACATCCGCGCGGCCCGCACGAGGCGACCGCCGGGCTCCCGAGAGGGCGTGCCATGTTTCGAACCGTTTTCGTCCTGGAGCCTCAGACGGTCTTCCTTCCCGAGCTCCGTCGCATCGTTGCCACCGCCGGCGGACGGGTGACCAGCTTCGCGGACGTGTTCGACATTCTGGAGATCGGCGCGCTGCGCACCGAGTTCGCGCTGCTGGACCTCGACTACGCACTCCCGGGGGTCCTCGACGGTTTGGCGTACTTCTCGGCCGCGGCGCCGCGGGTAAAACCGATCGTCATCACCAGTCAGCGCGACTTTCGGCCACTCGCCCGCTATCGCGACGCGGGCGCCGTCGTGCTGCCCAAGGCGCTGACGTGTGCGGAACTCACCCACGCTTTGCGCGCCGTCTTCACGGGCGACGCCTATCCCATCGTCCACGACGCACCGCGTCGCGTGAAAACCGTCTACGCCGAATACGCACCGATCGACGAACGCGTATGACGGTGAGCGCAGCGTGCGGAGTACGCCGGGCTCTCCTTCGCCTGCAGCGCTACAGCGGAATGTTGCCGTGCTTGCGGTGCGGGCGGTCGATGCGCTTGTTGGCGAGCGCGTCGAGCGCGCGGGACACCGAAGCGCGAGTCTGTGAGGCCTCGATCACGTCGTCGACGTAGCCGCGCTGGGCTGCGATGTACGGGTTGGCGAAGTGTTCGGTGTAGTCCGCGACCAGCTCGGCGGCCTTCGCGACCGGATCGGCGGCGTCGGCGATCTCGCGCCGGTTGAGGATCTTGACCGCCCCGGCCGAGCCCATCACGGCGATCTCGGCGGTCGGCCAGGCGAAGTTGAAATCCGCCCGGATGTGCTTCGACGACATCACGTCGTAGGCACCGCCGTACGCCTTGCGCGTGATGACGGTGATCTTCGGGACGGTCGCCTCGGCGAAAGCGTACAGGAGCTTCGCGCCGTGCTTGATGATCCCGCCCCATTCTTGCGCGGTCCCCGGCAAGAAGCCCGGAACGTCGACGAAGGTGAGCAGCGGGATGTTGAACGCGTCGCAGAACCGCACGAAGCGCGCGGCTTTGATCGACGCGCTGATGTCCAGCACGCCGGCCAGGACCTTCGGCTGGTTGGCCACGACGCCCACGCTGCGCCCGCCGATGCGCCCGAAACCGATCACGATGTTCTGCGCCCAGAGCGGCTGGATCTCGAAGAAATCTCCGTCGTCGAGCACCGGAACGATCGCGTCGACGATATCGTACGGCTTGTTGGGCGAGTCGGGGATCAGCTCGTCGAGTTCGGCTGCCACGCGCAGCGGATCGTCGCCGGTCGGGACGAGCGGCGGGTCGTCGAGATTGTTCGACGGGATGAAGGAGAGCAGCCGCCGGCAGTGCTCGTTCATCTCGTCCTCGTCGGCGGCGGTCAAGTGCGCGACGCCGCTCTTGGTGGCGTGGGTGATCGCGCCACCGAGCTCTTCGAAGCTCACGTCCTCGCCGGTGACCGCTTTGGTCACGTCGGGGCCGGTGATGAACATCTGCGAGATGTCCTCGACCATCACCGTGAAGTCCGTGATCGCCGGTGAGTACACGGCGCCGCCGGCGCACGGTCCGGCGATCAGGCTGATCTGCGGCACGACGCCCGACGCCTGCACGTTGCGCCAGAAGATCTCGGCGTAGCCACCCAGGCTCACCACGCCTTCCTGGATGCGCGCGCCGCCGGAGTCGTTGATCCCGATCATGGGGCAACCGGTCCGCACTGCCAGATCCATCACCTTGCAGATCTTCTCGGCCATGACCTCACCGAGCGATCCGCCCAGCACGGTAAAATCTTGCGAGAACAGGAAGGCGCGGCGCCCGTCGATCGTCGCGTGCCCGGTCACCACGCCGTCGCCGAGGAAGGAGCGCTCGTCCAGCCCGAACTCCGACGTGCGATGGACCGCGAACCGGTCGAGCTCGACGAACGAGCCCGGATCGACCAGCGCCTCGACCCGGTCGCGCGCGATGCGCTTGCCGCGCGCGCGCTGCTTCTCGTTCGCGTCCTCGCCGGCGGGTGCGAGCGACTCGGCGCGCATCCGCTCGAGGCGCCGGTACGCGTGATCGTGCGGCGATTCGGTCGACATCAAGGGCGAGGTTCGCCGCCAACACTTCGGGTCCGTTCGCGCGTCCTGTCGACGTGAGCGAACCGGAACCGGACGTCGGTGCGGCCCTAGGCGGCGACCCGGCGGCCATGGATCGATTGCTGCGCGCCTATTGGCCGCGGGCCTTCCGGCTGGCGCTCGGGATCACGCGTCACCCGGCGATGGCCGAAGACGCCGCTCAGGATGCGCTCGTGCTCGTCGCCTCGCGCCTCGGATCGCTCCGCGACCCCGCTGCCTATCCCGCCTGGTCGGCGCGCGTGGCGATCAACGCTGCCACCGCCGCGGTTCGGCGCCGGCCGGACCATGCTGCGCTCGAGGACGTTCCGGCCGCGGCGCGCTTCGAGGACGCCGCGGCCGAGCGCATCGACGTGCTGCTGGCGCTGGGCACGCTGCCGCTGTGGTTGCGCGTTCCGCTTGTGCTGCGCTACGTCGACGGGCTTTCGAGCCGCGAGATCGGCCAGGTGCTTCGTGCGCCGCCGGCCACCATACGTTTTCGGCTCGTCCTCGGACGCCGCCGTCTCGCCGCGGCGCTGCGAACCGAAGACGCCACCGTGATGGAGACATTCGCATGACCGAAGAGCTCCTGGCTCGACACGTTCGCGCCGCGGTCGAATCAGTGGCGGTTCCCGCCTATCCGGCCGGCGCTCCCGGCAGAGCGCTCGGTTCCGGAACCTCGACGCCGAATCGGGCGCGACGCGGCGTCTTGGCGAATGCTGTGTTTGCGGCGTGCGCGCTGGCGATCGTCGGAGCCTCGGCTGCGATCGCATTGCCGCCCGATATCCCCGACCGGGTCGTTCGCGCCTTGGTGCGCGCCGGCGTGCACGTGCGCAACGCCAACTGGGTTCCGCTCGTTACCCGCGACGTCTCGCTCGATGAGGCTTCACACGCGGCGGATTTCACCGTCGTGGTGCCGCAAGGCGTTCGGCTCGTGAAGACACTGCTCACCCTCGACCCGGCGCGTCACCATGCATTCGTGAGCCTGGTGCTCGAGGGGGACGGTCGAAACCAGCTCATCCTCGAAGAGTCGCGCGTCGACCCACGCCATCCGCCCAGCCGGGGCCCGATCGTCCGGGTCGACGCTGCGGGCCACGTGCGAAAGCTGCCGCCACCGATCCTCTGGCGGATCGGCGACACGCAGCTGCAAATCACGCCGTACGATGCCCGGTCGCGCGCGTTCGGCGAGCGAGTGCGGCGGGAGCCGTT
>CAVTWP010000014.1:0-53144 GCA_963738465.1 Vulcanimicrobiota bacterium | reverse complement strand
TGTTCTGTTCGTCTACCTCGACGATTACGTATTGCTCCCGAAGCGAAGCTCACCAAGCCGTCGCGCGCCACAGAGGTACCGTACCACCCAGCCCGGCGACTGCGGGACGGCGGCGTCCCAGTCGCCCTCGGTGGCCAGCGCCTGGGGACCCGTTGGTGCCCGACGGCTGAGGTACTCATAGAGCGGCAGGTCGGTGCCGAGCGGGGTGCGCGCGAGCGGGTCGGTGCCGCCCTCGCCCCAGCCAGGACGGGCCGATCGGCTGCAGTGCCGGCCACCATACGACCCGACCGGGTGGTGCCGAGTCGTCCGCGACAAGGGCCGAGACCAGGGCCAGGGCCTGCGCCGAAGGCAGCGGGGCGAAGTAGACGCCGTAGCCCCCGCCCAGCCGGGAAACAGCGCGGCGGCGGCAACCGCCACGCAGGCCGCCGCGACCGCCGGTGGTAGGCGCTCAATGGCGGCGCCCGCCAGCACGGCGATCGGAAACCATACCAGTACGGTTGCGTCGAACAGCTCTCGGAAGAGCGAGGCGGCGGTGACGTTGGTGAATAGCACTGGAGCAACGGTGCGAGCGGGCCATTGAAGCCGATGACGACGAGCCAGCCGAAGGCTGCCAGCGTGACGAGCGCGCGCGTCGCGGCCGAGCCGCGTTCGGCGATCGCGCCGCGCAGCGCGAGCAGCGGGACGACCGCCAGCAGCATCACCAAGCGGGTCGGATCCAGCGCGGCACGTAGCGGGTGAAATAGCCCAGCCCGGTGACGGCGGGCCAGAGGCCCCGACTCTGCACCCGTTCCCCAAGGCGGGTCGCCCGTTGCTGGCGCGAGGACTCCTTCGCCGCCGTGGGCGTTGAGCGTCAGGGCCGATCAGCGTGGGCAGCGTCAGCGGAATCGAGAGTAGGCCGACGCCGAGGACCAGCCCGCGGCGCGGCGGCGCCGAAGGCGAGCGCGATCAGCGCGTACGCGAAGTCGAAGCCCAGGAACTGTGCCTGCAAGGTGGTGATCGCAGCCGCCAGCGCCCCCGCGGCGCACCAGCGCCGGCTCGTCGCGCCTTCGCGCAGCGCCAGCGCGAACACCGGAAAGGCCGCATAGGCCTGCAGATACGACAGGTGGCCGGCGATCAATTTGGTAAGCACCACCGGCCCTACGATGTAGATCGCGCCGCAGACGTAGGCGCCCCAGGTCAGGCCGAAGGTTCGTCGCGCGTACAGCGCGGCGGCCGCGAAGGCGCCCCCGCGAACGTCACCACCAGAAGCAGCGCTAGCTCGACGCGCGCCGGGACGAGCGCCGTCAGCCAGGCCAGTCCGACGAAGTATGGGAGCGCGGTCGGAAACGGGTTCGGGCGCCCCAGCCCGTCGTCGAGCCACGGTTCCCAGCCCTGCAGCAGTTGGGCGTGCAAGCCCACCGCATCGGGGGGCCACGTCCAGTCCTGAATGTAGGCCGGGATCCCCGCGCGCAGGACCGGCAGTAACAGAGCGTCGCGAGGACGGCGCCAGCCGCGCCCGTGACGGCGGCCTGCCGCGCGCGGCGGCTGAAAAGCACCGTGGGCGTTATGTTCGTTCGCCCGGTGGCGGTCCTGCGCGTCGCAGGGCGCGCGGCGCAAACATGAAAACGTTGTAACGATGACGCCCAGGCTCGTCTCGGTGATCGTTCCGACGCGAAACAGTGCGGCGTTCTTGGAGCGCGCGCTCGCCAGCATCCGTGCGCAGCGCTACGCTCCGATTGAGATCGTCGTCGCCGACAACGGATCGAACGACGGCACCGTGGAGATCGCGCGGCGCTGCGCCGACGTCGTGATCGCCGCCGGCCCCGAGCGCTGCGCGCAGTGCAACGCCGCGGTGCGCGCCTCGCACGGGGAGTTCGTCTATCGCGTCGACGCCGACTTCGTGCTCGATCCCGAAGTCGTCGGCGCCGCCGTCGCCGCCTGCGACGCGGGCGCCGACGCGGTGCAGGTACACAACGACTCCGACCCGGCCGCGGGCTTCTGGGCGACGGTCCGCAACTTCGAGCGCAAGATGTACCTCTACGACACCGTGCACGTCGGCGCGCGCTTCTTTCGCCGCAGCGCGTTCGACGCGGTCGGCGGTTTCGACGAAGCGCTCGTCGCCGGCGAGGACTACGACATTCACAACCGGCTGTTGCGCGCGGGGTTCCGGATCGGGATGATCGCGCCCTCGGAGCGCCATCTCGGGGAGCCGCGCTCGCTGCGCGAGATCGCGAGCAAGTCGTTCTTCTACGGCCGCACGATGCGCCGCTTTCTCGAGCGCAACGGCCGGCGCGGCGTCGTGCAGATGAACCCGCTCCGTGCGACGTACCTGCGCCACTGGCGCAGCTTCGTCGATCACCCTCGGCTCGCGGCGGCTTTCGTGCTCATGCAGGCGGTGAAGTATGCGTGCGGGACGGCGGGGTTGCTCTACGAAGTCATGTGGCCCTCGCGCGAGACCGCGTAGTCCGGTCCCCGCGGCGGGCGCGCGCACGCGCGCAGGATGTCGATGAGCTGCAGCGCGTTGGCGGTCCCGAAGCGCCGGCGGGCGAACGCCGCGACCTCGGGGCGCAGCCGGTTGAGCTCGTCACGGCGCGCGATCGCTTCGCGGACCGCCAGCCGGATGCCGTCGCGCGTCGGATCGAACAGTCGCGCCAGCCGCGGCACGTCGAGAAACGACGGCTCGACCGGCAAGCCGGTGTAGAGCGGATTCATCGTTTGGGCGGAGGTGTACACCGGAAGGCCCGACGACATGGCCTCGATCGCGACGAGTCCTGGATAGTCGACGTCGACGCTGGACCAGAACGCGACATCCGCGGCCGCGTGCAGCGACGGTAGGTCCGCGCGCGCGACCGTGCCAAGAACGCGCACGTTCGGGTTGCCGGCCGCGAGCGCGCGCAACTCCGGCGCGAGCACGCCGTCGCCGGCGAAGAAGAAGACGGCCCGCGGCTCGTCGAGATCGCGGAGCGCGTCGATCAGCCGGTCGACGTGCTTGGTGTAGTCGAACCGGCCGCCGAAGTAGAACGCGGTTTGTGCGGGCGCGACGGCATGTTCGGCGCGATACCGCTCGCGGGGCTCGAGCGGCCGAAACGCCGTATGATCGATCCAGTTGAAGACCCAGTGGCAACGCTCGGGCGGCAAGCCGATCGCGACCGCGTCTTGTCCGAGCATCGAGCAGTTGCCGATCAGCGCATCGGTCTGTGAATAGAACGCACGGGCGAGCAGCCGCACCAGCGGCGTCGCACTGCGGAACCGGTAGGTGTACTGAAAGTGCATCGCCAGGGGGACGCCGCGCAGCCGTTTGACCGCGATACCGGCGACACCCGCGATCGGACCGCCGACCGCGTAGATGAGGTCGTAGCGGGCCGACCGGGTGAGCCGCAGGGCCTCGCGGGTGAGCACGAACGCCGTCCAAACGAGCAGGAAGGCCGCCGCGACGGGATTCTTCGCTTCACGGTGCGCCCAGAGCCAGCCGTGCAGCCGCTGCGACCGCACGTAGCTGATGGTGACGTTCGGCGGCGCTTCGATCGGCTCGCCCTCGGGGTGCAGCGCGACCACGTCGATCTGGAGATCGTCGCGGAGCTGGGGCAGTTCCAGCAGCGCCTCGATGAACGTGTTTCCGCCGCCGCCGCGATCGACCGGAACGACCGATCGCGCCGGCATGTGGCGCGTGATCAGCAGAACGCGCATCGTTCGGAAGGGCTCGCGCAGTGCGGAAACGAAGGACGGCCGTCGCTATTCACGTTGATTCATGAGGTTATGCACGTTGCCTGAGGTTATCCCCTTCGTCGATCTGAAGGCGCAGTACAGAGCGATCGAGGCCGACGTGCGGCGCGCGGTCACCAATGTGATGGAGACCACGGCGTTCATCCTTGGCCCCGACGTGGCGGCGTTCGAAGGCGAGTTCGCGCGCTTCATCGGCCTCCCCCATTGCGTCGGGGTCGAGTCCGGGACCGCGGCCCTCAAGCTGGCGCTCGAGGCGCTCGGCGTCGGTCGCGGTGACGAAGTCCTCATGCCGGCGAACACGTACATCGCCTGCGCGTTCGCCGTGTCGCAGCTGGGCGCCGTTCCGAAATTCGTCGACATGCGCGACGACTACCTGATCGATGTCGACCAGCTGGAAGCGGCGATCACGCAGCGCACCAAGGTCATCATGCCGGTCCACCTCTACGGGCAGGTCGCCGACATCGAGGCGATCGTCGCGATCGCGAAGCGGCACGGGCTCAAGGTGCTCGAGGACGTCAGTCAAGCGCACGGCGCATCGGTGGGCGGCCGCCGCGCGGGGACGTTCGGCGACGTCGCCGGTTTCAGCTTCTATCCGGGTAAGAACCTGGGAGCCTACGGCGACGGCGGCGCGATCTGCACCGCGGACCGGGAGCTCGACGACCGCATCCGTTTGCTGCACGACTTCGGCCAGCGCAAGAAGTACCAGCATCTGATCGTCGGCGACAACTCGCGGCTCGACACGATGCAGGCGGCGGTGCTCAGGGTGAAGCTCGCCCATCTCGAGCGCTGGAACGCGCAGCGCCTGCAGGCTGCGAAATGGTACGACGAACTGTTGGCCGAGGCCGGCTTCGCGCCGCCCGCGCGTCACTCCGACGAGGGACACGTCTATCACTTGTACGTCGTGCGCGTCGCAGAGCGCGAGCGCGTGATGGCCGAGCTCGGCGCGCAAGGGATCCAGACCGGGATCCACTACCCCGTACCGATTCATCTGCAGCCCGCGTATCACGACCTCGGCCTTGCGGCAGGCTCGTTTCCGCGCACCGAGGCCGCCGCGTCGACCATCTTGTCGTTGCCGATGTTCCCGGAGATCACCCGAGCGCAGGTCGAGCGCGTCGTCGCCGGCCTGCGGGCGTGCGCCGTATCCGCCGAAGCCGCAGCGTAGCGCAACTCGCGTGGCCGTGAAGGCGGTTCGTCTGGGACTCGTCGGCTTCGGGTACTGGGGGCCCAACTATGCCAAGAGCATCTCGGCGATCGACGGGGCGCAGCTCACCTGGATCGCCGACGTCTCCGACGCGGCGCTCGCGCGCGCGCGCGAGCTACGTCCCCGCCCGCACCTGACGACGGACGTTCGCGAGCTGTGCGCGGCGAGCGACTGCGACGCCGTCATCATCGTCGCGCCGACGTCACTGCACGAAGAGCTCACCCGCATCGCGATGACGGCCGGCAAAGCGGTGCTGGTCGAGAAGCCGCTCACCGATCGCGTCGCATCGGCCGAAGCGCTCGCGCGCGACGCCGCGCGATTCGACCCGCCGGTGATGACTGGACACCTGTACCACTTCAACCCCGCCGTAGCCGTCATCGCCGAGCGCATTCGCAGCGGTGCGCTGGGCACGTTGCGCGCGATGACGGCCACGCGCATGGCGTTCAGCCCGATACGCCCCGACGTCGACGCGCTCTGGGATCTGGCGCCGCACGACGTGGCGATGTTTCTCGAGTTCGCCGGCGCGCTGCCCGAACGCGTCTATGCCGAGCATGGCGCCTACATTCGGGCGGATCGCGCAGACGTCGCGTTTGCGACGTTGCGCTTCCCCGGTGGCGCGATCGCCGACCTGCGCGTTTCGTGGGACTACCCGTTCCGCGAGCGGATCGTCGCCGTTGTCGGCTCGCGTGAAACGATCGTGTTCGACGACGGCGCGCAAGAGAAGCTGACGCTGTACCGGGCCGGCCGCGATGCTCCGGACAATCGCGACGGAACGGTGGAGAAGCTGCCGCATCCCGGCGAGCAGCCGCTGATCGCGCAGATTCGGCACTTCGTCGAGTGCGTGCGCAGCGGTCGCCGCACCGAGGTCGATTTCGACGCGGGCGCGCAGGTCGTTCGCGTTCTGGCCGCGCTCGACCGGTCGGCTCAGACCGGCCTGCCGGTGACGCTCGAGCCCGCGCTCGCCACGGAGCCGCGCTAGCGGCGGCGCAACACGGGACGGTGCGTAGATGCGCCGCGCTCGGTGAAGCGCCGAACGATCGCGGCGACCGGTTCGTCCGCGATCTCGGCCAGCGTTTCGCGACCGTGCGCGGCGGCGATGCGCTCGACGAGCTCGGCCGGAAAACCGGCCCGCGCGAGTCCGACGGCGTTGATGCCCAGCAAGCGCATCGGGTTGCCGACCGCCTTGGAGAACGGCGGCACGTCCTTCGTGACGACCGCCGCCATGCCGATCATCGCGTAGGCTCCGATCGTCGAGTACTGGTGGATCACCACCGAGAGCCCCACGTTCGCCATCTCCTGGATCTCGCTGAAACCGGCGATCTGCGTATTGTTCGCAAGGTTGACGCCGCGCCGGATCACCGTGTCGTGCGAGATGTGGCAGTAGGCCATGAAATAGCAATCGTCCTCGACGACGGTCCGGTAGGTCGAAGGCTGATGCACGGTCACGTACTCGCGCAGCACGTTGCGGTCGCCGATGGTGACGCCGGTCGTCCGCTGTCCGCTGAACTCGAACTTCTCGGTCGTGTACTGCGCCGGCATGCCGATCGTGACGTGAGGCCCGATCCAGTTCCCGTCGCCTATCCGCACGTCGCCTTCGATGACGGCATACGGGCCGATGTGGTTGCCGTCGCCCAGGACGACGGACGGCGCGATGATCGCGGTCGGGTGGATCGAGTTGCCCATGCGCCGGCATGCGTTCTCCGCCCGCGCACCCGCATCCTCAAAGCGCGGCACACGGCGCCCGAGGAGGTCGTCGGCCCAAGCGCGCCATAATGGATTCCAATGCACCCCGTGGCGGGTATCAGGAACGGATTTTGGCGCGCATAACGATTTTTGGCCTCGGTTACGTTGGTCTGGTGACCGGGACGTGTTTCGCGGAGCTCGGCAACCACGTGGTTGGCTTCGACACCGACCGCGAGCGCGTCGCGATCCTTCAGGGCGGCGGCGTACCGATTTACGAGCCGGGACTCGCCGAGATGATCGAGCGCAACGTGCGGGCGAAACGGTTGGAGTTCACCACCGACGTCGCCGACGCGGTGACGAAGGGTGACCTCGTGTTCATTGCCGTCGGCACGCCGCAGGGCGCCGATGGTCACGCCGACCTCACGTACGTGCGCCAAGCGGCGATCGACATTGCCCGAAACCTCGACGGCCCGAAGATCGTGGTCAACAAGTCGACGGTTCCCGTCGAGACGGGGAACCTCGTGAGCACGCTGATCCGTGAGTACGCCGAGGCCGATCACGACGTGCGCGTGATCTCGAACCCGGAGTTCGTGCGTGAGGGATCCGCGATCGACGACTTCATGAAGCCGGATCGCGTCGTCGTCGGCTGCGACGACGAGCACTGTGCCGACGTGATGCGCGCGCTGTACCAGCCGCTGGGCGTGCCGGTCATCGTCGTGAGCGTGCGCGCTGCCGAGATGATCAAGTACACGGCGAACGCGTTCTTGGCGACCAAGATCTCGTTCGTAAACGAGATCGCGAACATTTGTGAGCAGGTCGGGGCCGACGTCAACGACGTCGTGTACGGCGCGGGAAGCGACCGTCGCATCGGCACGATGTTCTTTCACCCCGGACTGGGTTTCGGCGGTTCGTGCTTTCCCAAGGACGTCACCGCGCTAGCGCGGGTGGCAGAGCAGCACGGCATCGACGCGCGCGTGCTGCGCTCGGTGCTCGCAACCAACGTGGCGCAGGTGGATCACTGCGCTGCAAAGATTGCCGCGGCGGTTCCCCGCGGCTCTACGATCGCGATGCTGGGCCTCGCGTTCAAGGCGAATACCGACGACATCCGGGAATCACCGCCGCTCGCGCTGCTCGCACGCCTGCTGGACGCCGGGTACGCCGTTCGCGTGCACGACCCGATGGCGATGCGGGCGACGCGGCTTCGCTTCGGCGATACGGTGGAGTATGCCGAAGACGTGTACTCGTGCGCCGCTGGCGCGGCCGCGCTCGTGGTGGCGACCGACTGGAACGAGTACAAGCAGCTGGACTTCGCGCGCCTGGGGGCTCTCATGTCGGCCCGGCTCGTGTTCGATCTGCGCAACCTCTACGACTTCGAGCAGACCGCGCGCGACGGGTTCACGGTGATCGGTGTGGGGCGCTCATCGGCCCCCGCCGAGCGGTCCGTCGAGGACCCGCGTTGAGCGCCGCCTGCTCGTGACCGCTGCCGTCGTCGAACGCCCGGCGGTCGCCGGCGAGAGCGACGTGCCCGCGCTCGACCGTTGGGCGATCCCCGGCGCGTTGGTCGCGATCGTCTTTCTCGCGCTGCAGACGACCGTTGCGAACCTGCCCGCGAACAAGATTTTCGTCGGCCACGACACGGGCTTCTACAATATCTTTCCGCACCAGCTGCTGCGCACGTCGACGGGCAGCTGGGAGGTCAAGACCGCGTTCGGGTTTCCGAACTTCGAGGCGCTGCTCACGCTGCCGTACGCGGTGCTGATCGACGTACTGCACGCTGTCGGCTTCGGTCCCACCGGAGCCGGGCGCATCATGTACTTCACCGAGCTGATGGCCTGCGGCATCGGCTCGTTCTTTTTGGCGTACGTCGTCGTCCGGCGCGCGTTGCCGGATCTCCGGCCGGCGCTGGTCGTCGCCTCGGCGTTCGGCGCGTCGCTGTTCGCCAGCTATAACGTGCTCGACGCCGTGCTGCTGCTGTATCCGCCGTCGACCTTCCAGCTCGAGATCTTGCTGTGGCCGGCAGTCGTGGCGAGCGCGCTCGCGGCGTTGTGGTATCGTCCGACCTTCGCGGCCGGGCTGGGCGTCGGGCTGGTGTGCGTCGCGGCCGCGATGGGGAATCCCGCGCATACGATTCTGGGCTTCGCGTTCTTGGCCGCGCTGTTCGCCGTCGACGGGATGACGACGCGGCGCTGGAAGCTGCGCGTTGCGGCCGGCATGGCGGCGATGGTGGCCGGAACGATGGCGTACATGTGGCTGCCGTCCGTCGCGGCGCTGTTCTTGTACAAAGGCAGCGTGACGGCGCCCGAGGCGGCGGATCCTGCCGCGCTCGCGATGTCGCAGAAGCTGATCGCCGCGCGAACGTCGTTCTCGAACCTGCTGCGGCTCGACGGGCTCATCTGGTGGCCCAAGACGCGTAACGCGGCACTCTACGGCTCGATCCCGATGATGCTGCTGACCTCGGTTCCCGCGTTCGTCGCGTTCCTGGCGTTGCGGACCCGCGCCCGGGTCGTGGCGTGGTTGTGGCTCGCGGCGGCGCTCGGGCTCTTCCTGGCCAAGGGCGTGCACCCGCCGCTGCCGGTCAGCCTGCTGTGGCTCCAGGACCGGATCGTGCTCTTCGCGGCGTTCCGGGCGACCTACGACAAGTTCGTGCTCGTGCTGCTGATCGTGCTCCCGCCGCTGTTCGCCGTCGGCGCCGCGTCGCTGGCGGAATCCGGCCGCGTCGCTCAGCGCTGGGCGTTCGCGATCGTGCTGATCTGCGTCGGCGCGAGCGCGTGGCCGTTCCTAGCGGGGCGAATCGCCGAGCCGTACTTCCTCACGACGATCCCGGACGACTACCGCAAGGTCGATCAGCTGTTGGGCGGCGATAGCCGCGCGCTGTCGCTGCCGGGTGCACCCGGCGAGATCTACGTCACGTCGTGGTACAAGGGCGCGAACTTCGAGAACCTGCTCTTCCGCAGCCACGTCGTCAACGGCGCGGTCTTCAAGATGCGCTCGATCAGCGCCGCGTCGCTATACGACGACGCCGACGGGATCCAAGCCGAGGAGCTGCCGCGCCTGGTGGGAACGCTCGGCCTCTACGGGTTCGACCACATCTTGCTGCACAAAGACTTTCTGACCAGCTACCGCATGGCGTTCGACTACCAGCGCTACAAGGTGTTGGGGCCGCTGACCGCGCTCGAGTCGGAGAGGTTTCTCGACGGCGACTCGCGTTTGACGAAACAGTACGAAGGGCCGAACCTCGTGCTGTACGCCCTCAAGCCCGCCGACACGATGGGACGCGCGTACGCGGCGAATGCGGCGACGCTCGCGATCGGCTACGAGGACACGATGCTGCCGATCGCGGACGCCGGGCTAACGGCGGCCAAGCAGGACCCACTGCTGCTGTTCCTGGGCAACCAGACGATACCGAACGACGTCGCCGATCAGGCGCGGTTCGATGCCACGCTCAGGCGCGCGACCAGCGTCGTCGTCGCTCCGGTCACCCCCGAGACGCCGGCGCTCTATCGCGAGCAGATCGCCCTGAGCTACACGCGGTTCGCGGCGCTCGGGCCCGACTACCTGCGCGCGCGCCAACCGAGCGCGTTCGTCTACGCGCAGCCGCACGGCGACTGGCTGTCGGGCTCCCGGCCGCAGGCACAGAACCTCGACGGGCACTTCACGCTGAACTCCGACGGCCGGCTCTCACCGACCGTCGTCGTTCGCGCCGAGCGCGTTCCGTCCGAAGCCGCCGCGCTGTGGTTCGGCGACGACACCAACTTGAGGTGGCCGATCTCGTCGTACGGTGACGAGCGCATCCCCGACGGGGAGCTCTCCGAAGGCTTGCCGCTCCCGTCCGTGCGCACGACCTTCGCCGCTCCGATCACGCGGTCGAGCTCGGGCCGGCTCGGCGTGTCCTATAGCATCGCCTTGCACGCCGACGCGAAGACGCCCGAGCTCGCGGTCGCCGGATCGGACCTGCCGGCGCCGCTGCCGCTCACCGCGGATCCGCACGTCACCCTCGTCTACTCGCCCGGCGACACGACGGTCGTGAGCGCCTGGCTGCGGGTCGTGATGCGCCGTTCGGACGGGCACACGATCTATCTCGATCGCGAGCTCGACGCGACCGGCCGCCTCGACGACTGGTCGATGCGCGACTCGGCTCAAGCGGCGCTCGATCAGCAGTTCGACGAGACGCTCAAGCTGCACCAGACGGATCCGGCCTGGGTCGCGGCGCAATCGTTCTTCAACCCCGAGCAGGCCGAGTCGTATCAGGTCACGGCGCTGCGCCTGATCTACGGGAAGCATCCCGGCCTCGACATGCGCTCGAATCCGGGCAGCTACGGTCTGGTGCTCCGCTCGCTGCGCATCGAGCTCTTCGGTCCGCCGTGGCGCTCGTACGTCGACCGCGGCGTGAGCGCGGAGTTCAGCGCGCCGCATGCGCGCACGGTCACGAACTTACCCAACGCGATCGCCGGGACACGCGGGGGCGCGCTGCTGGTCAATGCGGTCGTGCGCGAGGAGACGTCGGCGGTGCGCGAGCCGCTGGTCGGGCGCTCGGCGACGTTTCACCTGGCCGACGGTTCGACGATCGTCGCCGACGTGATTCGCGAGACCGGCGACGGATACGTCGTCAAGGTCGATCCGCGCCGCGAGCAGATCATCACGCGCAGCGCCGTCGCGCAAATCGCCGCTTCGGGGCCACCGCGCTGGCGCAACTATGCCGTCACCCTTCCGCTGGCGCACATCGATCTGGCGCGCTATCCGCAGGTGCACGTGCGCTTCTGGGAGGGTGCCGCGGGGATCCGTCCGGACATCGCCTTCCGCATGCAGACGCCGGTCGGGGTGCGGACCGTGCACGTCACCGCCGGAACGGACGACGACGCGGGGTTGCCGCCGAATTGGATCCACAACGCCGACTTCCCCGGGCTCGACGCCCCGCTCGACCTGGACGGATCGCCGGTCTCGGTGAACAGTGACACCGGCTGGCGCGAGGCCGTTTTCGACCTGCGCGAGATAGCGTTCGAGCATCTCGGCTACATCGTGGTCAGCCCGCTCGACGTCACGGTAACACTCTCGATGGACGCCGGGGTGCTCGGGACGGAGACGGCGTACGCGTTCGGCTTTGGCGACATCGTCTTCACCGGCCAGCGCCGTGAGAAGCTGCGGCCGCCGAGCCAGGAAATCTTCGCGGTCGACCGCGCACCGCTGCGCCCGGTCAGCGCCGTGCCGCTGGCCGGCACGCCGGATCTGTGGACGCTGCGCTATCCCGACGTGCAGCTGGATGCCGGTTCGCACGGCGTCTCGACTCAGCTGCGCGCCCCGTGGTCGGTCGTGAGCGCGTCGCTGCTCGAGCCACGGCCGGTTCCGGCGCCCGCCCCGCACGTCACGCTCACGCACATCGACGACGAGCTCTATGCCGTCCACCTCGACGCGCCCGGCCCGGCCTGGATCTCCTTCGCGGAGACCTATCATAGCGGGTGGCGGTTGCTGGCGGCGCCGCCGCCCAACGGTCGCGTGCCGTGGCTGTTGTCGCTCAAGTGGTTGACGACGCCGCTCGGGAACCACGTCGTCGGCAACGCCTACGACAATGCATGGTACGTCGAAGGTACCGGCCCGCGTGACTACGTGATCGATTTCGCGCCGCAGGACTGGGTCAGGATCGGCGAAGCGATCTCGATCGGGTGGCTCGCGTTCGCGCTCGCCTACATGGGGCTCCGTTGGCGTCGCTCCTGAAACGCGTGCGGCCGTCGAGCCGCACCGTCATGCGCGTGTCGCTTTGGGGCAGCGCGCTCGCCGGCTCGATCTCGCTCCTCTTCGCGCCGACGCAGGGATTCGTCGCGAGCGTGTTCTTCGTGGTGTTCGCCGTTTCGCTGCTGGTGCGCTATCGCGCCGCGCCCGCTGCCGCGCTCTCGCTGGCGGTCGGCCTGGCGGCGAGCGGCCTGGTCCTCGGAACGATCCCATTCGGGCCGGTTCGCGACTTCGCCGACGGGATCGTCGCCTGCGCGATCCTGGTCGTGCTGACGATCCTGTACCGCGACGCGACGGCGGAGAGGCGCGCCCCCGCCCCGGGCCGAGCCGGCCTCAGGCTGCTCGCCGCCGCGCTCACCACGCACGCCGAGCTCTCGGCGCGCGTCCTCTTGCGCCGGTTCGGGGACAGGGCCTGGCACCGCCTGTGGGTCGGGGTGGCGATCGCCGCCGTCCTGGCCTGTGCCCTGCTCGGGGCGGGGGCTGCGCGTGGGTCGGACGGGTGGCGGCTGGTCGGCGGGCCCGACGGCGCGGCGGTGTGGAACGCCGCCTTTCTCGAGGCCTCGCTGCAGCGCGACGGGTCGCACCTGCGCGACGGCGCGATCGCGACGGCTGACGGTTCGGGGCCGCGCGTCGGGATCGCCGACTCGCCGCTCCTCACGGCGGCGAAGCTGGCCCTTCCCGCCCGATGGTACGGCCCCGAGATCGCGAACTCGATCGCCATCCTGAACCTCGCGGCGCTGCTCATCTGCGCCGTGCTGTTCGTGGCGGCGCTGACCGGAACGGTCGGCGGCGCGGCGATCGCGGTCGTCGTCGCGTTCGTCGTGAGCCCGCTCTTGCGGCAGGTCGGGGCGACGGCGACGTTCGATCTGTGGCCGGCCCTGGCCGTCACGACGCTCGCCCTGCGACGCCCGTCGCCCGCGCTGTTCGCCGGCGCGGCCGCTGCTCGGGCTGCTCAACGTCGCGGGCGGCTACGAGTTGGCAGTGCTCGTGCTGGGGCTGGGTCTGGCGGGCCGCCTGCCGGCGCGCCAAGCATGGGCGCTCGGCGCAGCCGGCGTGGTGGGATCGGTGGCCGGTGCGTTCCTCTCGGTCGCGCTCGCACCCGACGCGACGACGCTGCCGGTGTGGTGGTCGAGCAACGAGCTGGCGCGCCTGGTCCGCGGTAGCGGGGTCGGCTGGCCGTGGGCGTTCGCGGCGCTCGCACTCGCCGCGCTCGTCGCCGGTTGGTTCTGGGCGCTCAAGCGCCGCGACCGCGCCGCGCGCGACGCCGGTATCGCGGCGATCGTCGCCGGCGTCCTGGCGATCCCGGCGCTGCTCGGCGGCGTGCCGCTGCTCGTTCCGGCGCGGCTGCTCGACGTCGTCACGCTCGGTTGGCCGACGGCGCGCATCCTCGCCCTCGCGATCGTGCTGCTCGCGGTCCCGGTCGCCGTCGGGATCCGGCGGGTGAGCGCGGGCGCTGCGGGCGCGCGCCCGGCGCTGCGCGCGTTGGCCTTCATGGTGCTCGCGGTCGTCGGCTTCGCCATGGCGCGTCCCGTATCGCCGACCGTCATCTTGCCGTCGATCCCCGCCGGGAGCGACGTCGTCGAGCTGCCGCTGGCGGAGCCCGGTTCGCGCGCCTCGTTCGTCTTCGCCGACGATCTGCTCGAACGCGGCGCGCGCATCTCCCAACCGCTGCCGTACGTCTCCACTGCTACGCTTCTGCCCGGCGACGGCAGCGCCGATCTCGCCATCGACATGCTGCGCAAACGGCCGAAGCCCGCATTTGTCGCCGCCCGGTTGGACGTCTACGCGGAACCCGCGCTGCGCTTCGCCCAGCCGACGGTGATCGACGCGGCGGATTACGCGATCCCGAATTTCAGCGACGATCGGCGCGTGACGTTGTCGTCGCTGACGGATCAGGCGAGGGTCTACCAAGTCGTCCCCTGAAGCCCCGAACCGATGCCGCTCGCCTCGTCCTTACGCGCCGCCGTCGGCCGGCTCTACGTCGAATCCGAACGGCTCAACGTCGAGAACATGCGCGCGCAGATGGCGCTGGCTGTTTCGCCGCGGGAAGTCGTCGATCTCGGCTGCGGTGACGGACGCGCGACGCAGGCGTTGGTTGCCGGTCTCGAGGGTGCGCGCGTGCGCGCCGTCGAGGGATACGCGCCGTTTCGCGACGCCGCTGCCGCGCTCGGGCTCGACGTCCTGCCGGGAGATCTCGAAGGCGCGCTGCCCTTCGCGGACGAGTCGATCGATCTCGTCGTCTCGAACCAAGTGATCGAGCACTTAGCGGATACCGACTCGTTCGTCGCGGAGATCCATCGCGTGCTGCGGCCCGGCGGCATCTCGGTCGTCTCGACCGAGAACATGGCGAGCTGGCACAACATCGCCGCGCTGGTCGTCGGGTTCCAGCCCTTCTCGTCGTCGAACTACTCCAATCGCCGGTACCCGCTGGGAAACCCCCTCGGGCTCCACGCCGGCGAGAACGCGACCGTCGTCGACGGGATGCTCCATCGCCGCATCTTCACGACGCGCGCGCTCCGCGAGCTCTTTGCCGCGCACGGCTTCGCAGTGATCGACGTGCGCGGCAGCGGGTATCACCCGTTCCCGCCGCGGTTGGGGCGCCTCAATCCGGGCCATGCGCACTTCATCACCATCGCCGCCCGCAAGGAGGGCGACGTTCATGCCGGCGTCTAGTGCGGCGCCGACGTATTGCGCAGGATCGTCGACGGGTCGAAGGCCGGCCGGCCCGCGTCCCAGCTGACCCCGTCGACGACGACGCCTTTGAAGCCGCCGCCGCCGTAAATGAAGAACGGTCGCGGGTAGCCGACGAACCGGCCGTTCCGAATCACGACGTCGCCCGAGATGCCGTTGGTGGGGACGCCGCCGGTCGGAAGGAACAGCGCGCCGGTCAGCGCGTTGCCGAAGCGGGCACGTGCCTCCGCCGCCGCCGAGCACGTCACGTTGAGGACGTGGACCTGATCGCGGCCCGTGGGCGGCGCGAGCGACGCGATGCGAACGCAGGTCGCATAGGTATTCGTCAAGACGAGGTCGTCGAACGTCATGCTGACAGGTTCGCCGGACGGTCCGCCGCGCAAGACGACGCCGACTCCCTCGGAGTTGACCGCACGCAGGTGTGCGATCACGATGTCGGTCATCCCGCTGTCCTTGTCGAAGATCAACGCGCCAAACGGATTCCCGGAACCGACCCGCGTGCCGCTCGCAAGGTACGTGCCGTTGGGCGAACCCATGTACTGCGCGTCCGTGTAGCGGACGTTGCGCATGACCGAGTTCGCAGCTTCGATCTTCAACCCGTTGGCGCCGCCGTTGGTCACCGACGGAGCGACCGAAACAACCTGACCGGCAACCTCGATGTCGTCCATCTCGGCGCCCGGATGACAGGCCTTGGCTGTGATGACGATGCGATCGTCCTGGATGTCGTTGAGATCGATGACATCCTTCTCGCCGAGGATCTTGATCGCGTAGATCCGGTCGCGCACCACCGCCGGACACGGGGTCTGCGTGTAGCCCGCGCCTTGCCGAAGCTGGATCGATCCGACGCCGTTGTGGGCCTCGACGTTGTCGAACACGAGGTCGTGCGACGCGTTGGCGGGATCGTACGAGAGCACGATGTAGTTGATCCCGGTGAACGGTTTGGTAATGTCGGTCCACGACAGCGGCGCGCCGAGCTCGAAGTAGACGTTGCGGACCGTGAAATACTGCATTGCGCGAGCGAAGCCGGCGATCGCCTGATATTTGTAGAAGTGCGTCTGCGTTCCGGCGCGCGGGTCGAGCCCCAGATCGCGGATCGTGACGTGCTGCAGCGGCGGCTGCGGGGGCGAGATTCCGCGGGCAGGCGGCGGAATCGGAAGATCCGTCCAGAGCATCCCGACGTACTGACCGTCCAGGCCGCGCGGCGTCTTGCCCGCGTCGTAGTCGAAGCTCGGCATCGCGACGATGGTCGTTGCGTGCGCCCCGGCTCCGGCGACGGTGAGGCCGGACGTGCTCGCGTTGAGCGGGCCGGAGATCGCGCACTTCCGGGCCGGAAACTGAACCGTCGCCTGACCTTCGCGCGCGGCGGCCGCGAATGCAGTATTGATCGCGGCCGTGTCGTCGGTCCCGGCGACGTAGCCTCCACTGCCGTACACCGGTGCCGCGGCCGGATGGTCGAGCTTGAGCGGCGCCGTGAACGCCACGTCGGTGCCTGCGACGTGCTTGACGTAGCGAATCTCCTGGGACGGCGTCGTCGGGTCGAGATAGATCTGCGCGCCTGCGACGACGTTCGCGACCGAGCTCATCGAAACGGAGTCGGCGCCGGCCGCTGCCGCGCGCGACAAGGTCGTTCGCACGTTGCCGGCCGTGACCGCGTTGCACTTGGCGCCGTACCGCACGACGTCGTAGACGTGCGCCTCCGGGGCGGCCGCCGCCAGCAGGCTCAGCATGGGCACGAGGAGCAGGAGCTTCGTCACGTGCTTGGGCCTCCGACGATTTGCGTTGGCGAGGTGGACCGGGATTCCCCTAGGCCGCGGTGGACTGCTCGTGCTCGGGAGCGCGATCCTGGCGCCGAGGCAAGCGCCAGGCCGAGGCTCCGATCGCGGCGGCATTGGAGACGATGAGGATCGTCAGGATGTCGTGGATGTCACGGTGCCGCAGGCAGATCGATCCGATCTCGAGCAGAACCACGACCGCGAGCGGGGCCACGAACGCGAAGCGGTGCGCCGCGATCTGATACGCGATGACGACGTTCGTCGCAGCGAGGAACGTCATCGCCAAGCCGTACTCGAGCAGGTTCGGCGCCGCCGCAAGATACGTTGCCCCCGCCAGCGTGCGCACGACGAGCGCCGGGGCGATCGCGAAGACCACGAGTCCCGCAAAACACGCCAAGAACGTCACCGTCAACGCGTCGCGGAGATAATGGTGGCCGGGCCGGCCGGCGGCGAGCGCGGCGGCGACCTTGGGCACGAGCAGCGTCGGGATGAAGCCGGCCGCGAACAGCAGCATCTTGCCGCATAGTGCGTCGACGCTGTAGATGCCGGCGTCGTACGGCGAAAGAAAGTGCTTTGCCAACAGCACGTCCAGCGTCGCCAGCGCGGTCGTGCACATCGTCGCGACGATGACGCCGGCCGAACCCCAGCGAAAGTGCGCGTTGGGACGATAGCGCTCGCCGGCTCCGGTGATGTCGCGGCGCAAGGCCGTGCCGGCGAAGCCCGCCGCGACCGCGAGCGCCGCGACGTTCGCGATCAGCACACCGGTCGCACCGAAGCCGAGCAGCACGGCGGCGATGCCGAGCACGGCCCGCCCCACCCCACTGACGATCGTGACGTACGCGAACGCCGCGAAGTCTTGGACGCCTTGCAGGATCCCCGCCAGCGCCGGAACCAAGACGCTGGCTCCCAGCACGAAGGCCCAGGCCGCGACCTCCGACGTGTTCGACACGTGGAGAAAGCGGGCGATGAAGCTCGCGCCGGCCAGGCTGGCTACGGTTACGATGACGGCGACGGCGGCGGCCCGGCTCATCACCCAACGCACGAACGCTGAAAGCTGCGGCCGGTGCTCGGCGGCGGTGAGCCCCGCGCTGGTCTTGGCCACCATGAGCGTCGCCGACGTCGTGAGGACCGACAACAGCGTGATCGCCGTGATCAGCGCGTAGAGGTCACCGTACTCGACCGCCCCGAGCCGCCGGCTGGCGACGAAATGCAGCGCGTAGGCGCCCGCGTTCGCGGCCATCGCCGACCCGAACACCAGTGCGCCGTCGCGGCCGAAGGGGATTGAAATCGGGCGGCTTCGGGCCTGCGCGTTCGCCTCGGCCACCTACCCTACCGCCGGCGACGTCGACCGCGCGGACCTCTTGGTTGCGCTCATAGTGCGACCGGCCATTTTTGCGGTCGCATGGCACGTTACCCGCCTGCGTGCGTCAGGTGCCGGCATAGGGGAACGTGCGCGAGGTGCATGCGCGGCAGCCGAGCGTGATCGTATTGTCGCCGCGGACCAGGTCGAAAAAGGCGACCGCACCCGCCCGCCCGGCCGGGATGACGTTCGGCGAGGTCCAGCCGGCGACCGCGGGATCGACCCAGAACGCGACGCCGAAATCGGTAGCGACCGGTGCCCGCAGCCGCAAGCTCAGCACGCCCGCGTCCGCCGACACACCGAGCAGCTCGGGCATCTCGGCGGCCGAGAGCTGCGGGATGGGGACGCTGCGCGCCGACGTGGTCGCGCGGTCGTACGCGAAGACGCGGTCCGGCATGAGCTGCGCGGCGGTGAACGTCAGCGCGACGTGGCCGTCGTGCGCATCGATCGTCGCCGGACCGTAACGGCCCGAAATAGCCAACGACGGGAACGCGATGACGCGCGGCTGCGCGGCGGTGGGCACGAGGAGGCGCACCGCGTCGGCGAGCGTCGTCGTCGTCATCCCATCGTGCTTTGCTCGTTCGTAGAGAGCGAGCTCGATCGGCCGATCGGCAGCCAGCGACGCGGCGAACTCCCACGCTTCCTCTTGCGCGACCATGAGCAGCGGCGCGGTTTGGCCCGCCGCTGCATACGCGTCGACGATCTCCCGCTCGTACTCGGCCGCTGCCTGCGTCGTCAGATGCGCGCGCAACCGCAGATCGTCGGGATCGGTGGAGTACGCGTCCTCTTCACCGCTCTCGTACGCCATCGTCAGGTCGCGTGCGGTCCACTCGATTCCGGCCAGATCGCAACGGCCGTCGGGCGCGGGTCGTTTGTAGGAACGTGGGTCGGCGCAGTACAACCCCCACGGCGCTCCGCGATCGAATGCGCCGTCGACGCCCGACGAATTCCAGGTGATCCCCCAGAACGCGGGGAGCTTCTCCGCTAGCGTCAGATCGATGCGGCGCTCCATCCCGGCGCCCAGCACGGAGACCGACGGCGTAAACCACGGCCACGCGTCGCGCGCGAGCCCGAGATTCGACGGCACGGCCTGCGCGTCGTCGCCGCGCGCATGCTCGGCTGCGATGATCGGCGTGTTGGACGGAATCCAGTCCCAGCCCAGCAAGTAGGTCAGCGGGATGCCCGCGGCGTGCGCCGTATCGGCGATCGGCTCGATCGGTCCGCCGCGCGGCTTTTCCACCAGCGAAACCGCGGCGAAGACGGCTTTTGTCGGACCGTTCGGTTTGGCCCAGCTCGGGACCGGAGCGGGCCCCACGGCGAGCGCACCGGGGGCACAATCGTTCGCCGCGACGCGCAGCGGCGAAAACGCGCCGGCCGGGACGGTATACCAGAGCCCATCGTCCGACGATACGCGGCACGAGGCGGCGGCCCGGTCGTAGATCATTGCATCGGTCGCCTGGGTTTGCGCCGGCGCGGCCCCGGACCACAGCGCGATCGCCGCGATCAAAGCCGCCGACCGGCGCAGGGTTCCGTGCATTACTCGCATCATTGCGCTCGAGCGCGACGCGAACCTACCCGGGGGCGAGCCGCCGGTGGGCGGCGCCGATCATCGGGCGGCATCGGCATTCGCGGTGGGCGTGATCCGTCGCGCTTCGCCTCGTAACGGCGCCACCTTACCGCACGTCGTTCGGTCGTATCCACCGTGCCGGAGCGCGCAGGATGAAGTCGGCAATGCGCTCGCCCGTCACCTTGCGACCGTACGTGCTAAAGTGTGACTCGGTGCTTCCGAAGAGCGCGGAATGACCGGGATCCTCTTCAGCATGCAGATACGCCGGCTCGAGGTCGAGGTAGGCAATCCCGGATCGCGATGCGGCTTCGACGAGCTCGGTATAGCGTTCCCGGCCGGCGGCCGACGGGGGTGCCCCGGCGACCGTGAAACGCCAGAACTGCTCGGCGGGCGACAACTCGTCCGGCAGAGGTTCGCACACGACCAGCAACGGGACATGCGCCGCCACCAGCGGCCGGGCGAGTGCCTCCAACGCCCGCTCGATCGCGACCACGCGTGCCGCATGAGGGACAGTGGACAAATCCGGCAACGAGTTCGTGTTGAGCTGAAAGACGATCGTGTCGTAGAGATGCGAATCAGCGTATGTGCTCGAGAAATCCGCGAGCGCTTTGAGAACGACGCCCGGCGCCAAGGCAGGAATGACGCGTATTGGGCGAGCCGACGCGAGCGCGGTATTGAGGCGCTCCTCGAGAACGTCCTCGATCGAGGTCGACCAGTCGGTGTCGCTGTAGATTTGCGAATTGCCTACGAACGCGATCCGATAGGCTCGTGCGCCGTCTTGCGCGACGTTCGGCGCGAACAGGAAGTCGGTGGCCGACTTCCACGGATCGTACCGTCGCGAAAATGCCGACAGCATCCGAATCCGACGGTTTCCCGCGTCCGCAATGGCGAATCGTCCGTCTGGAGACCGCGCGATTCCGGCCGGAGCGAAGAAACGTGCTGCGCTCCACGAACCGTCGGCGAAGCTCGCATCATCGGCTGCTCCGTCCGGGCTCGCCGATCCCGCCAGAACCTTCGTTTCGCCCGACACCAGCTCGAGCAGACGAACGCTTTCGGTACGAGGGTCCGTGTAGACCACCGTGTAGTCGTCCAGCATTGCCATGCCGAAGCCGTTTCCGATGAGCCGATCGCCGAGATTCGCGAGCCCGGTCGGAGCCCATGCCGGCCTGCGGCGAAGCGAAGCGGCGTTCGGTGAACGCGCTGCCATTATAGTATCGTCCGACGATTCCATTCAGGTCGGCCGCTAGGATCGCCGGGCCGGAAGCGCGTTGGACGACCGCCACCGCCCACGGATGAGTTCCGAGACCGGCTACAGTCGTGACCGAACCATCCGCGGCGACTTTGCGGATGCCGAAGCGATCGGCCACGTAGAGGTCCGTGCCGCTGCTCGCGATACCCGTCGGCAACCCGAATGTCGCGACACCTCGAGGACCGTCTTGCGCGCCCTGGATTCCGGGGCGCCCGCTGAACGTCGAGACGTTTCCCGAAGCGTCGATGCGTCGTATGCAGTAGTTCTCCGAGTCGGCGACATAGACCGCGCCATCCGCGCCGACCGCGAGGCCGAGCGGCCAACTGAATCTCGCCGACCGTGCCGGCCCGTCGACATACCCTCCCGCGACGAACGTTGTCGTCACCGGCGTGTCGGCGCCGGCGAGGGTTCGCACGGAGCCGTCGCGATCGACGACGCGAATGCGCTGTGCCCCAGCATCGCTCACGTACAGCTTGCCTTGCTGATCGAACGCGACGCCGACCGGCAGCACGAACGTCGCGTGCTGCCCGTCCCGGCTGCCGAGCTCGCCGGTTCCTACGAAGGTCGTAACGGTGGGGCGCTCGTCGGGCGCCACGGCCGATGCGGACGTACACGCGAGCGCGCATCCGAGGATCAGCGTTACCGATGCGACACCGATCCGCATAGGGTCGCGTACGTTCGGCCGACGGCAAAGTCCTGGCTCGCCTCGTGCGCGCTCGTCGGTGTCGTGCACGAGCTTCAGGTTGCGCGCCGTTGCCGCAACCGCAGACCGCTCGCGATCGTCGCGATGCCGGCGAACCCGCAGGCGAGCCACAGCACCGCGGGAGCGGCGCGTTCGACGAGTCCGTGCGTTTGGGCGCCGGCGGCGAGCGACGCGCCGAACGCTCCGAACACGATCGCGACCAGCGACGCGCCCAGCGTCTGGCCACCCAGCCGAAACGTGGCAAGCAGGCCGGCGGCGCTGCTGCTCTTCGAGCGCGGCGCGCTGCCGATCAGCTCGCGATTGTTGGGTGACTGGAAGAAGCCGTAGCCCAACCCGCACACGACGCCGTGCAGCACGATTTCCGCGCCGCTGGGATCGGGCGGCAGCATCGCATACAGCGCGAGCCCGACGGTGAAGACGGCCAGCCCGGCGGTGGCCAGAATACCGACCGGAAACCGGTCGGACAGCCGGCCTGCGAGCGGCGCGACGACGGCCACCGCAAGCGGCCACGAGGTCAGCAACAGGCCCGACTCGAGCGGCGTGCGCCCGAGGGCTTCCTGAAAGAAGAAGGGCAGCGCGACGAAGGCGATGCCCTGCGCGGTGAAGCTCGCGAACGACGTCGCCGCCGCCATCGAGAACGGCGGGATGCGGAACAGATCGAGCGCGATCATCGGGCTGCGGCAGCGTGAACTGTCGCCGCACGAAGAACGTCGCCGACGCCAGCCCGGCCGCGATGCGCAATGCGATCGACCAGCCGGCTTCGTGTCGCGCGAAGCCGTCCAAGCCCCAGATCAGCAACGCGAAGCCCAGCGCGCTGGTGATCACGCTCGGCAGGTCGAGCCAACCCGGTTTGCGCGCGTGATCGGCGGGCAGCGCACGGTTGAGCGCGATGTTCGTCAGCCCGAACGGGACGTTGATCGCGAACAGCCACGGCCACGGCAGCACCGCCAGAATGAAGCCGCCGATCGTCGGGCCGGCGGCCGCGCTGGTCGCGACGACGAGCGCGTTGAGTCCCAGCGCGCGGCCGAGCTGCGCGCGCGGAAAGATGTCGCGCAGGATCGCCGGGCTGATCGACACGATCGCCGATGCGCCGATCCCTTGAAAGGCCCGCGCCGCGATGAGCAGCGGTAACGATCTCGCCAGCGCGCAGAACAGCGAGCCCGCGACGAACATGATGACGCCGGCGCGATACACCCGGCCCGGGCCGCGCAGCTCACCCAGCGCGGCGAACGGCAGGATCGTCGCCGTGACGGCGAGCTGGAACGCGTTGACGACCCAGATCGACTCGACCGGCGACGCACCCAGATCGCGGGCGATCGTCGGCAGCGCCGTGTTGGCGATCTGCCCGTCGAGCACCGACATCGTGGTCGCCATCGCGAGCGCGATGTAGGCGATCCGCCGCCGCGGCAGCGGCAGCCCGTCGGGTTGCTCGGACGTCGTGGTCAGCTGTTTGCTTCGAGCGCGCCGAGGCGCCGTTCGTGGCCGTCCAAACGCTCGTTGACCTCGTCGAACCGGCGCATCATGCGGGCTTCGAGCTCGGCGAAGCGGCGGTCCATCACGTCGAAACGACGGTCGATCGCTTCGAAGCGGCGGTCGACGCGGTCGAAACCCTGCGCCATCGCCTCGTGGAGGCTGCGGAAGCCCTCCAGGATCACCTCGTCGGTCACGCTGTGATTCGACACGATCGATGTTGCTCGCAGGTTGCGTTAGACGAACGCTTGTTCCGCGTGGTAGGAACTGCGCGAGAGCGGGCTCGAGACGACCTGGACGAAGCCCTTCGCGTCGCCGAGCGCCTTGAGCCGCGCGAACTTCTCGGGCGTGACGAACTCTTCGACCGCGAGATGGCGCTGCGTGGGCTGCAGGTACTGGCCCATCGTGAAGATGTCGACGCCGATTGCGCGCGCATCGTCCATCGTCTGCCCGATCTCCGCTTCGGTTTCGCCCAGGCCCAGCATCAGCGACGTCTTGGTGTACGTCACCTTACCGGAACGCTTGGCGTGATCGAGGATGCTCAGCGACTGGCGGTAGTTCGCGCGGCGGTCGCGGACCGTCGCCTGCAGCCGGTCGACCGTCTCCAGGTTGTGCGCGAGCACTTCGGGACGCGCCTCGAGCACGATGTCGAGCGCGGCCAGATCGCCGGCGAAGTCGCCGGTCAGGCACTCGACTTTCGCGCCGGGAACCTTGGCGTGGATCGCGCGCACCGTGTTCGCGAAGATCGCCGCACCGCCGTCGGCGAGGTCGTCGCGGTCGACCGCGGTCAGCACGAGGTACGTCCATCCCAGCTCGGCGACCGCCGCCGCGACGCGCTTGGGTTCGAGCCAGTCGACCTCGCCCTTCGGCGAGCCGGTCTTCACGTTGCAGAAGTGGCACCCGCGGGTGCACGTGTCGCCCAGGATCATGATCGTCGCGGTCCCGGCGCCCCAGCACTCGCCGAGGTTCGGGCACATCGCCTCTTGGCAGACCGTGTGCAGCTGCAACCGCCGCACCTCGCCGAGCACGTTCTCGTACGACTCGCCCGACGGAAGACGAACCTTGAGCCAGTCGGGCTTGCGCTTGCGCGGTGCCTGCGCCGCGACCGGTCGCGGGTCGCCGGGGTCGCCGATCAAATCGATGGTGGTCATGCGGATTCCGCGACCGCGTTCGACGGGAACGGAAGCGGCGCCCCTGGTGCGAGCGTCTCGCGCTCGAACTCTTGGCCGAAAGAGCCTTCGAGCGCGTCGAGCAGGACGTCGCGCGCTTCGCTCCACGAGACGTGGCGGCCGAGCTGCGCCGAGATCGAGGTGATCCCGAACTGCGGCGTCCCACAGGGCAGGATCAGCCGGTCGTAGTCGAGCTCGGTGCACGCGTTGAGCGCGAGGCCGTGCAGCGAGGTCATGCGCTTGACCGCCAAGCCGATCGCGCAGATCGCGTCGTCACCGACGTACACCCCGCGATGCTCGCTGCGCGGCTGGGACGCGATGCCGAACCGGAACAGCGCGCCGGTGACGGCGGTCTCCAGCGACGAGACCAGCGGCACGACTTCGCGAAAGCGCTCGAGCCGCCGGATCGGGTAGACGACGACCTGGCCCGGCCCATGATAGGTCACGTCGCCGCCTCGCTCGACCTCGACGACGTCGATGCCGCGCGCCTCGAGGATCGGCCCGCGCCAGCAGCACGTTGGCCTGCTTGGCGTTTCGCCCCAGCGTCACCACCGGCTCGTGCTCGACCACCAGCCACGTATCCGGCGCGCTGCCCTCGGCCACCGCGGCGTGGAGCGCGCGCTGAAATTCCAGCACCGGCGCGTAGCGCCGCCGCCCGAGATCGATCAACCGCGTCCTGCGAACCATGCTGCCGTTCAAGACAGCCGGTCCCGACCGGCGGTTGCCGTCCGCCCGGCGCTGCGCTGAGGACCGTTAAGCGGCTTGCGGGCTCGCCGCGGCGACCAAGCACTCGACGAACGATTCGAGCGCCGGATTGTCGTCGTTCGCGCGCCACACCGCGTGAAGCTCGACCGACGGCGGGGCCGGATAGACCGGCCGGTAGACGACGCCCGGAACGGGAAGCTCGGCCGCGACGTCGTGCATCAGCGCGACGCCGATGCCCGCCGCGACGCACGTCGCGAGGGCGTCGATGGTCGCTACCTCCTGCGCGACGTGCGGAACGAAGCCCGCCCCGGCGCACACGCCGCGCCCCAGCTCCCGGTAGCCGTGGCTGTTGTATGCCGCGAGCTCGACGAACGACTCCTCGGCGAGCTCGTGTGATTTGACGACGCTGCGCTGCGCCAGGGGATGGTGCTCCGCGAGGGCGAGAACCATGGGGTCGCTGCGCAGGCGCGCGCGACGAAGCTCCGAGTCCGCCTTCAGCGGACCGCGCAGCAACGTGACGTCCTGATTACCGTCGCGGAGGTTCTCGATGTCCAGCGCGGGCGCCGTGTCGACCACCGTCACGGAGAACTGCGGGTGCAGCTCGCGCAATCGGCGGATCGCCTGCGGGATCAGCGTATAGCGCGAAGTGCTCAGCGCGCCTACTCGAATGTTCCCCCGCATCCCGCTGACGGCTTCTCGCATGATCCGTTGGGCTGACGCCGCGTGCGCCAGCAGCGCCGGCGCTTCGCGCCACAGCAGCTCGCCGCTCGGCGTCAACTCGATCTGCCGGTGTTCGCGCGAGAACAACTTCGTGCCGAGGTGACGCTCGAGCGCGGCGATCGCGCGGCTCAAACTGGGCTGCGTCGTGCGCAGCGCTTTCGCGGCACGGCCGAAATTGCGCTGCTCGACGATGGCCATGAACCGTTCGAGGTCGTGCAGGTCGAACAGCCATTCGGACTTCGATGGCCTAGCTTCGCGCATAGAGGGTATGATTGAGCATCGGGAGCCTGCTCGCCAGAGCCACGCCGGATCGCGGGGAGGGTACCAGTGGCCCCACGATTTCGTGAATCCGCTTACTCAGAGATCCGGGTCGACCCCGAAGCTGTCGAGCCGAAGCACCGCCAGATCTACGGTGCGCTACGCGAAGCGATCCTGAACGGGCACCTCCGTGCCGATGAGCCCTTGCCGTCGACGCGACAGCTTGCCCTGCTGCTGCGCGTCTCGCGGAACACGGTGCTCACCGCCTACGAGCTGCTGATCGGAGAAGGCTTCCTGGTGAGCCGAGGCGGCGCCGGCACGTTCGTCGCCCCGAACGCGGCGCGCACTCCGCTGCCGCCTCCGCAGCCGCTGGTGGAACCTCGGCCGCTGTCGGCGAGCGCCGATGCGCTGCGGGGCACGCCTTCATATCGGGACTCACCCGTCGCGCGACCGTTTCACCCGTCGGCACCGGGGATCGACGTCTTTCCGATGGAGGCCTGGACGCGCATCGTCGTGCGGCACCTGCGGACCGATCGCGATCGCATCATGGGGGAGGCCGGGCTGCAAGGGTACATGCCGTTGCGGCAGCAGATCGCGCTCCATTTGCGCATCTTCCGGTCGTGCCGCTGCGACGCCGACCAGATCATCATCACGTCCGGCGCCCACCTCGGCTACTTCCTGAGCGCCATGCTGCTGGTAGATGCCGGCGATTCCGTCTGGGTCGAGGAACCGGGCTATCCGGATGCGCGGCTCGCGTTTCGCACCCGAACGAGCCGGGTGATCGCCGTGCCGGTCGACGAGGCCGGTCTCGACATCGAGACCGGGCGCGCGCTGTCCGCTCAGCCGCGAGTGATCTACGTGACGCCGTCGCATCAGTGGCCGCTGGGCGGCGTGATGCCCGTTCAGCGCCGGCTCGCGCTGCTGGACTTTGCGGCATCGCGCGGCTCGTGGATCGTGGAGGACGATTATGACGGCGATCTGCGCTTCGACGGGCAGAGCTACGCCGGATTGCAAGGCCTCGACAAAGCGCAGCGGGTGATCCACGTGGGCACGTTCAGCAAGACGATCTATCCCGGGCTGCGGCTCGGATATGTCGCCGTGCCGCCGGATCTGGTGTCGGCGTTCGTCGCCGGCCGCAACGCGATCGAACGCTTTCCGAGCAGCTTGGCCCAAAGCGTGATGGCGGAATTCATGGAGCGCGGACTATACGCCAAGCACCTGCACAAGATGCGGTCCGTCTATCAGGAGCGCCACGCGCTCTTACGAGCGCGACTCGAGAGCAAGCTGGCGGGCGCGCTGCTCGTCAAGCCTGCGACGGTCGGAACGTTCACCGTCACCGAGCTGACCAACGGGCTCGACGACGTCGGCGTGGCGCAAGCCCTCGCCGGGGCGGGTGTCGAGGCCGATCCGCTCTCCATCTCCTCGCAGGGGCCGCAGCGCAGACACGGGTTGCTGCTGGGTCACGCCATCGCCCGGCCCGAGCAGATCCGCCACGGCGTCGACGTCATGGAGCGCGTCATCTCCGGGATGACTCGCGCTCGCCACGTGCCTCGACGGAGAAAGTAAGCCGCAACGTGCCGCTTATGTTCCCTGGACGTAGAGGGTTCCGGTGTTGCCGTAGTTGTCGGCGAACGTGATGTCGGCGGTTTGCGGGTAGATGCAGCCGGAATCGTTGCTGACGCTGATGGTGAAGACGTAATCCGAGACCGGCGGAGAGATCGTGATGCACGGACTCGCCGGCGGGGCGGTGACGATCGAGGCCGTGTACAATCCCACGTACGTGGTGTCGGCGAGATGAACTCTGACCGACGTGCCGTGCGCGACCTGAAGGCGGTTGTCCGGCGTCGTGGCGCTTCCGGTGCCTTGACCGAAGACGGTCACCGTGATCGGGCCCGTCGGCGTGATCAGGCCGCTGGCGGCGCCGCCGCCGCCGCCGCCCATGCAACCGGCCATTCCCACCACGAGAACCAGCGCCAACGACGATCGCCGCACCGCGCCCTCAGACGGCCGCGGGCTGCTTGGCGGGCTTGGCGTTGACGATATGGATCGCTTTGCCGTGCATGTACTCGGCGGTGTCCATGATCGACTCGGTCAGCGTCGGATGCGGGTGGATCGAGAGGCCGATGTCCTCGACGGTCGCGCCCATCTCCAGCGCGATCACCCCTTCGCCGATCAGCGACTCGGCCTGCGGGGCGACGATGTGCATGCCCAGCAGCAGATCGGTCTTGCCGTCGCCGACCAGCTTGATCATCCCCTCGGTTTCGTTCATCGTGCGCGCGCGGCCCGATGCGATCAGGTTCATCTTGCCGACCTTCACGTCGTAGCCGGCGGCCTTCGCCTCTTCCTCGGAGAGGCCGATCGTGGCGACCTCGGGGTCGGTGTAAACGCAGTTCGGGATCGCGACGGGATCGAACGCGCTGGCTTTGTCACCGGCGATGACCTCGGCGGCGACCACCCCTTCCTTCATCGCCTTGTGCGCCAGCATCGGCGCACCGGTGACGTCGCCGATGGCGAAGATCCCGTCGACCTTGGTGCGGCGCTGCGCGTCGACCTCGATGAAGCCCTTGTCGGTGGTCTGCACCCCGGCGGCGGCCAGGTTGAGCGTGTCGGTGATCGGGCGGCGTCCGACCGCGACGAGGACCTGGTCGAACTCGCGCACCTCGGGCTTGTTGTTCGTCCCTGCGCCGTTGATCGTGACCTTGGCGGCTTGCGGGCCGGTCTTCTCGATGGTCTCGACCTTGCTGTCGAGCATGATCTCGACGCCTTGCTTCTTGAGGATGCGGCCGAGGGTCTTGCTGATCTCGAGATCGGTGCCGGTAAGCAGCTGCGGCAGCGCCTCGACGACGAGCACCTTCGCGCCCATGCGCGTGTAGACGGTCGCGAACTCGAGGCCGATCACGCCGCCGCCGACGATCAGCATGTTCTTGGGGATGCGCTTGATGCGCACCGCGTCGTCGGAGTTGATGATCGTGTCGCCGTCGTGCGGCCACGCCTTCACGTCGATCGGCGCCGAACCGGTGGCGATCACGATCGCCGGCGCGGTGTACTCGTCGGTCGTGCCGTCCTTCTTCGCGAGCGTGACGGTGTTCTTCGACGTGAACGAGGCGTCGCCGTAGGCGAACTCGACATTGTTGGCCTTGAACAGCTGGTTGACGCCGCCGACGTTGGCCTTGACGACCTTGTCGGCGAACGCGGCGACGCCCTCGCGGTCGACCTCGGCCTTGGGAACCTTCAACCCGAGCTCGCCGGCGCGATCGATCTGCCGGCTGATCTCGCCGACGTGCAGCAGCGCCTTGGTCGGGATGCAGCCCCAGTTCAGGCAGACGCCGCCGACCTCGTCGCGGTCGAAGCAGACGACCTTCTTGCCGAGCTGGCCCAGCCGGATCGCGGCGTGATAGCCGCCCGGGCCGGCGCCGATGACGAGTGCGTCGACGGTATACGAAGCCATGAGCTGTTGATTGAACTCCTAAGCGTGGAAAGTGCCGTCCAGCACGACCCCCCGGCCACGAAAAGCGTTTCGTTCGCTTCGCGCCGCAGCGCAACGCACCCCCGGATGTGATGTCTTCTAGCAAGTCGAGCAGCCGCTCGCCAAAGGACTTCGACGACCGGGGCCGGTCGCAAAAAAAAATGAAAGGGTCTATGCTTGATCGGCTTCTACGGGACGGTTAACTGACCGGTGAGCACGGCAACTGGGAGCGTCGTCAGTGCCTCGGCCAGCGCGACCGTCGGCCGGCCGTGCCGCATCGTCGCCGAGATTGCCCGGCCGGTGAGAATGTCGTGGAATGGCGCCGAGTCGCCTTCGACGGTCACGCTGGTGTCGCCCCACACGTCGCCCAGCGGCGGCTCCTCGCCGGAGAGCGTGCGCACGAGGCGCGGAACGATCACGATCGCTCGCCGCGCGCGTACGCGACGACATGCTCGGCGCGTTCGCCGGTCGCGGCGAGCGGGGCGTACGCCTCGGCCGGCCATGCGGTGGCGGCGCGGTACCGCAGCAGGGTCGCGAGGACGTAGAGCTTGATGCGCCCGTCGGGCCACGTCGCGAGCAGATCGCGCGCAAGCGCTTCGCGCGGCGTGCCGGCGGCGAGCGCGTCGTCGAGCTCGCGCAGCGCGGCGGCGCGCGCCGCGAAATCGACCGGACGGCGATTGTCGGGATCGACCAGGCTCAGGTCCCACAACTCGCCGCCTTGGTAGGTGTCGGGGACCCCGGGGGCGGTCGCCTTGAGCACCGCTTGCGCGAGGCCGTTGGTCATCCCGGTCGCGGCGAGGCTGCGCGCGCCGCGCGCCAGGCTGGCCAGAAACGTCGACGAGCGGGCCGGATCGAGGATCGCGCGCACGAATTCCTCGAGCACGCGTTCGTAGCCGGCGTCGGGATTGGTCCAGCTCGTGCGCAGCTTCGCTTCTCGACTCGCTTTGATCGCGTAGTCGACGATGCGCCGGCTGAACGCCGCCAGCGCGCCCGCGTCGAGCTCGCCGGCGAGCAGCTCGGTCGGCCACGCGCCCAAGATCGTCTGATACACGACGTACTCGGCCAGCGGCGTGACGATGCCGCGGTGCTTGCGGTTGAGCCGCGACCAGCGCGCCAGCGCGCGCCGCCATTGCTCGGGTACTTCCGAGAGGACGGCCAGCCGCGCGCGGACGTCCTCGCCGCGCTTGTGGTCGTGCGTCGCCGTCGCCAGCAGCGCGTGCGGATGGTGCGCGGCGCGCCGCGCGTTCTGCTGGTGGAATTCCTCGACGGAGGTGCCGAACCGGGCCGGGTCGCCGCCGACCTCGTTGAGCGCCGCCAACCGCACCGAGCGATAGAACGCGGTGTCCTCGACGCCCTTGGCGGTGACCGGCGCCGTGAGCTGCTGGAAGCGCATCGCGAACTCGACGTAGCGCTCCCGCACCTCGTCGTCGTCGTGCTCGGCCAGCAAGACCCGCCGCAAGAACGCGTAATCCGAGCCTTCGTTGGACGGATCGCGCGACCGAGCCGCTTCGATGGCGCGCTCGATGTACCAGCGATCGGCCGGATCGACGGCGGCGCCGGTGACGTAGGTGCGATAGATCGGAAACGACGCGATCGCTTCGAGCAAGGCGCGGCGCAGCGCCCCCAGGGTGAAGTCGCGCGTGTGCGGATCGCGCTGCGCGAGCCGGTCGAGCCGCAGCGCGAGCACGTTGAGCTCGCCCGACAGCGCCGTTTCGAGCACCCGCCGCTTCGAGCGGTAGGCCACCTCGTCGAACGGCAGCAGGTCGCGAGTGAAGCGCTGGTAGGCGCGGGTCAGCGCGCGTCTCGTTGCGTCCGTCGACCGCCAGTCCGGTGACGGCGTTCATGAACTCGTAGCCGGTCGTTCCGTCAACCCGCCAGCGCGCGAGCAGCTCTTGATTGGGCGCCAGGATCTTCTCGATCACCAAGTACATCGGTTGGTCCAGCAACTGCGCGCGCGAACGCAGCAGATCGCAGTACCCGATCGGATCGAACAAGCCGTCGACGTGGTCGATTCGAAGCCCGTCGACGTCGCCGCGAGCGATCAGCTCGAACACGAACCGGTGCGCGTCGCCGAAGCAGTTCGCGTTTTCCATACGCAGCGCGGCCAAGGTGTTGATGTCGAAGAAACGCCGGTAGTTGATTTCCTCGGCGGCGACCTTCCACGACGCCGGGCGCCAGTGCTGGGCGTCGATCACCCGCTCGACGAGCGCTTTGCCTTCGGGCGTGGTGCGCGCCTCGTCGAGCGTCCTCACGTGTGCGCGCGCGCTGTCCGCTTCGGTCTCGGCGAGCAAACGGCGCAGCGAGGCGGCGGCCTCGCGCCGGGCGGCGCGGTCGGGGATCGCCTCGAGCGTCGCGAAGAGCGGCGCGAACGAGGCCAGCGACGGCGGTCGCGCGCCGTCGAGCACCAGCGCGTACGTCGGCGGCGCGAGCGGAAAACGGTGCTCGAAGTAGCGCAGCGCGAAGCCGCCGTCGACGTACTCCCAGCGCAGGTCACCGGCGTCGAGGATTCCGCCGTACTGCTGACCGAGAAAGGGCAGCAGCACCTTTCCGCGCAGCTCCGCACGCAACGGCCGCCAGTCGACGTCGAAATAGTCGGCGTAGTGCGAGTCCTCGCCCCAGGTCAGCAGGTCGAGCCACCAGGCGTTGTCGTCGCCGCCGACCCCCATGTGGTTGGGCACGAAGTCCAGGATGTGCCCCATCCCGTGCGCGCGCAGCGTGTCGACGAACGTGCGGTACTCTTCGGGCGTGCCGATCTCGGGATTGAGCGAACCGTGGTCGACGATGTCGTACCCGTGCGTCGAGCCGGCGCGCGCGCGCAGGTACGGCGACGCGTAGACGTGCGAGATCCCCAGCGACGCGAGGTACGGGATCAGCGCGGTCGCATCGGTGAAGCGGAAGCCGGCATGGAACTGCAGCCGGTACGTCGAGCGCGGCGTCACGAGTCGAGAAACCAGCCGACGCTCCACGGGCTCAGCGTCCCGCCGCCCGCGCCGGCCGGAACGTCGCCCAGCGTGAAGACCGGCGCGCCGGAGATCTCGTAGGATGCGCTCACGGCGCTGGGCCCCAAGTTCGCCACCAGACCCAAACGTGCGCCGCCGGCGAGCCGCCACGTCACGCGCACCGCGGTCGGCGGCAAGACCTGATGGGCCTCGCCGTGCGCGCCCCCCTGCAGGCGCGGAACGATGACCGCCCTGCGCAGCGCGATCAGCTCCCGGTGGAACTCGAGCATGGCCGCATGCGACGGCTCCGCGCGCTCGTTCCAGCGCAGCACCGACGCGCGCATGGTGGCGGGGTCCTGCGGATCGGGGACGCGCGCCGTCGCCGCCTCTTCCGCGAACCCGGGCCAGCCGGCGAACTCGCGCCGACGTCCCTCGGTGACGGCGTGCGCGAGCTCGCCGCTGAAGTCGGAGAAGAACAGAAACGGCGTCGATGCCGACCACTCCTCGCCCATGAACAGCAGCGGAATCGCCGGCGCGAGCAGCAGCACCGCGGTCGCGGCGCGAACCGCCGGCTCCGGCGCGAGCGCGCCGAGGCGCTCGCCGAAGGCGCGGTTCCCCACCTGATCGTGGTTCTGCAGAAAGTCGACGAAGGCGGTCGTCGGAAGCGCTGCGCTGGGCTCGCCGCGCGGCGCGCCGCCACGGTGCGGTGACGGTTCGCCCTGGTACGCGAAGCCCTCGGCCAGCGCCCGGGCCAGCAGCCGCGCGGGCTCGCCCGCGTAGTCGCGGTAGTAGCCGAACGTCTCGCCGGTGACCAGAACGTGGAACGCGTGGTGAGCGTCGTCGTTCCACTGCGCGTCGAACCGCGCGAGCAGCCGCGCCTGGTTGGCATCGTTCTCGAGGACCAGCTGCACCTCGCGTCCGGGCTCCACGCCGGCGTGCACGCGCGCGGACAGCTCGTCGAGGAAGGGGCGGTGCGAGTCGTCGCGGATCTCGTGCACCGCGTCGAAGCGCAGGCCGTCGAAGCGGAACTCGCGCAGCCAGTACAGCGCGTTGTGCACGAACAGATCGCGCACCGTCTCGGCGTCGTCGCCGTCGACGTTGATCGCGGCGCCCCACGGGGTGTGATGGCGCTCGGTGAAGACGGGCTTCGCGAACGCGTGCAGGTAGTTCCCTTCCGGACCGAAGTGGTTGTACACGACGTCGAGGAAGACGCACAGGCCGCGCGCGTGCGCGGCGTCGACGAACGCCTTGAGCTCGCCGGGGCTCCCGTAGGCGTGCTGCGGCGCGAACGGCAGCACGCCGTCGTATCCCCAGTTCCGCACGCCGGCGGGCTGGGCGAGCGGCATCAGCTCGACGGCGGTGACGCCGAGCGCCGCCAGATCGTCGAGCCGGGCGGCCGCCGCAGCGTACGTCCCCTCCGGCGTGAACGTACCGACGTGGAGCTCGTACAGCACGATCTCGTGCCAGGGGCGACCCCGCCACTCCCGTTCGCGCCATGCGTACGCGCATGGATCGATCACCTCGCTCGGCCCGTGCACGCCTTCGGGCTGGAAGCGCGAGGCGGGATCGGGGACGCGCACGTCATCGTCCGGGAACGCGAACGCGTAGCGCGAGCCGGGGCCCGCTTCGCGCAGCGTGCGTTCGAACCAGCCGCCGGCGCGCGGCTCCAGCGCGTGCTCGCGGCCGTCGACGATCACCGTCGCGCTCTCGCGCGACGGCGCCCACAGCCGGAACGCGACGCCGCCGGCGCGCAGCTCGGCGCCGAACGGCATCCGGTGCTCGTGATGCGCGAGCGCGCTCATGCGACCTCGGCGCGCAGCGCGTCGACCGCGGAGGCGAGCGCCGCCGGCCGGCGGGCGACCGCTTCGCGGACGTCGCGCAGCGCCGACCGCACCCGGAAAAACGCGATCAAGGCGTCGCGCTGCTCGGGATCGCGCGGCAGCGTCGGCAGATCGTTCGCGCTCTGGGCATAGCGCTCCAGGAACGCTGCCAGCGCCCGCGCGGCGACGTCGCGCATCGCGGCGCTGGCTTCGCCGTGGTCGGCGGTCGGATCGTGCGCGCTGGCCACGATCGCCTCGCGGGTCACCGTGTCGAACGAGCGCGCCAGCGAGGCGACGTCCTTGAGCGGAGAAGAGCGGTCGTCGACGAGCTCGCCGAAACCGACGAACTCGGGGACCCCGTCGACGAGCAGCACGCGGCGCAGCGTGAGCCGCCCGTGCGCGCGCGCGGACGCCGCCTCGATCTGCTCGGGGAGCGCCGCGATCGCGCGCTCGACGCGTTCGCGCACGGCGACGGCGCCCTCCACGCCGGCGCTCACCAGCGCTTCGAGATCCGCCTGCGCGGCGGCGCGCCACCCGGCCAGGTCGGCGGCGGTGATCGGTCGCACGCCGAACTGCGGATCGCTGCCGGGCGTGGCGAGCGCGCGGTGCAGCGACGCGAGAGCGTCGGCGACGTTGTGCGCGCTGCGAATCAGCCGCTCGTCGGCGGCGCCGCGGCGCAGGATCTCGCGCAGCGAGGCCTCGGCGTCGGTCGGGTGCGGGATGTAGCGCTGCGACGTCGCCGCGACCCACGGCACGCCGTCCGCATCGGTGATCACCGCCGTGCCGAAGAGCTCCGCCGTCTGCGTGAAGCCGCGCTCGCGCAGGTGGCGCATGACCACCACGGCGCTATTCTGCAAGCGCGGCATCTGGCGGTGCAGCGTCAGCAGCCGCGCGTCGTCGAGGATCCAGCGCTGCGCGCCGCTCGCCGACCCCAACCGCTCCGAGCTGAGCGCTTCGGACACCGGCTCGCCCTCCCAGGCGAAGGTGAGGTTGCCGCCGTCGTCGATCTGGAGGCCGTCGCGCATCGCGCGTTCGATCAGCGGTGCTGTCGCGGCGTCGGCGGCGGCGTCGACGATCCAGCCTTCGCGCGGGCCGCTGCGCGCGCGTCCGACGGCGTCCTCGCGGACCGGCTCGTCCCACACGAAACGCAGCGGCAGCGAGATGCGCCGCAGCCCGTCGCCGATCACGACCAGCACGAGCGCCGGGTCGAGCTCGGGGGCGGCGAAGGCGTCGACGACGCGCCCGTGCTCCGACGCGCCCAGCGCGAGCGGGACGAGATCGTTGTCGATCGCGGCGCGCGCCCAGCGATCGAGCGCGAGCCCGCCGCGCGGGACCACGATGGTGGGCAGCTCGGGCAGCGCCGTCGAACGGAACGGTGCCGCCGTTCCGCTCGGATCGCGAACCAGCGCGAACCAGAAGAAGCCGTAGGGCGACAGCGTGATCGTGTACGGCGTCGTCGTGATCGGCGGAAACGCGCTCGAGCCGAGCATCTCGAACGGCGTGCGTCCGGCGAATCGCGCGAGGTCGAGCTGCACCGCCTGCGCGGTGCGCGCGAGGTTCGCGATCACGAGCACCGTCTCGTCGTCGTGCTCGCGCAGGTAGGCCAGCACGCGGCGGTTGGCCGGGTAGAGCAGGGTGAGCGAACCGCGGCCGAAGACCTTGGTGGCTTTGCGCACCGCGACGATGCGCTGCATCCAGGCGAGCAGCGAGGTCGGGTTGCGCAACTGCGTCTCGACATTGACCGCCGCGTACCCATAGGTCGGGTCGGTGACGACCGGCGCGTACAAGCGCACCGGTTCGGTGGTCGAGAAGCCTCCGTTGCGGTCGGGCGACCACTGCATCGGCGTTCGCACGCCGTCCCGGTCCTTGAGGAACAGGTTGTCGCCCATCCCGATCTCGTCGCCGTAGTAGATCACCGGCGTCCCCGGCATCGACATGAGCAGACCGTTCATCAGCTCGATGCGCCGGCGGTCGTTTTCGAGCAGCGGGGCGAGCCGCCGGCGGATCCCGACATTGATGCGCATCCGTGGTTCCACCGCGTACACCGCATTCATGCGCTCGCGCTCGCGGTCGCTCACCATCTCGAGCGTGAGCTCGTCGTGGTTGCGCAGGAAGATCGCCCACTGGCAATCGTCGGGGGTCGGCGGCGTTTGGCGCAGGATGTCGTGAACGGGGTAGCGGTCCTCGTCGGCGACCGCCATGAACAGCCGCGGCATCAGCGGGAAGTGAAAACACATGTGACACTCGTCGCCGTCGCCGAAATACGACGACAGGTCCTCGGGCCACTGATTCGCCTCGCCCAGGAAGATGCGGTCGGGGAACTCTCTCTCGAGCACCGCGCGCAGGATCTTGATCACCGCATGCGTCTCGGGGAGGTTCTCGTTGTTCGTGCCCTCGCGCTCGCACAGGTACGGCACCGCGTCCAACCGGAAGCCGTCGACACCGGCGTTCGACCAGAAGCGCATCACGTCGGTGATCGCGCCGATCACCTCGGGGTTGTCGAAGTTCAGATCCGGCTGGTGCGAGAAGAAGCGGTGCCAGTAGTACTGCCCAGCCACGGGATCCCAGGCCCAGTTCGACAGCTCGGTGTCGGTGAAGATGATGCGCGTCTGCGCATACGCCCGGTCGTCGTCGGACCACACGTACCAGGCGCGCTCGGGCGAGCCGCGCGGTGCCGAGCGCGCGCGCTGGAACCACGGGTGCTGGTCGGAAGTGTGGTTGATCACCAGCTCGGCGATCACCCGGATCCCGCGGCCGTGCGCCTCGTCGACCAAGCGCCGGACGTCCTCGAGCGTTCCGTAGGACGGGTGCACGCCGGTGTAGTCGGCGATGTCGTACCCGTCGTCGCGCAGCGGCGAGGGGAAGAAGGGCAGCAGCCACAGCGCCGTGATCCCGAGCTCGGCGAGGTAGTCGAGCCTGGACGTCAGCCCGCGGACGTCGCCGATGCCGTCGCCGTTCGAATCCTGGAACGCTTTGACGTGGGTCTGGTAGACGATCGCGTCGCGGTACCAGAGCCGGTCGCCGTAGGTCACCAAAGGATCGTACCCGCCGACGCGACCTCGAAATACGTAGGGCCGGCGCGAAAGGCTATCCGGCCGCGTCTCTGTACTCGGTCACCCGTCCGCGTCCGGAGGTTCGATGCCGCTTCTCGCCCTCGCGGGGAGCGGCGCGCTCGGCACGCAGGACGGCCCCGCCGCGGATGCGTCCTTCGTCCTGCCGCTAGGCGTGCGCTGCGGTGTCAGCGCGGCGCACCGTCCCAGGGCCGCAACCGCGCCAGCGCAGCGGCGATGGCGTTCCCGGTCAGAGCTCGGCCGTACGGCGTGAGGTGCGCTTCGTCGCTGCCGAACAGCGGGCGGTGGGCGGCGCTGCGCAGATCGTCGCGAAAGACCGCGAACAGGTCGACCGAGCTCACCTGTGCCTCACGCACGACCTCTTGCCATCGCGCTTCTTCGTCGACTTGGACCGGTGCGAACGCATCCTCGACCACTTTGCGCCATGTCTGTTCCGTGGGATCCAACTCCAGCGGCGTCGGCGTGAAAGCAACGATCAACGCCATGTGCGCGCGGGCGAGCCGGTCGCGAATCGTGCGCAGCGCGGCGGCGGTCGGTGCGATCCAGCCCGTCGACGCGTCGGTGCCGATCCCGGCGTTGACGCCGAGCACGACCGCGTCGATCGTGCCGCTGTCGGCCACCACGTCGAGGTACGAAAGGTATGCGGCCGCGTCCGCGCTGATGAGGCGCGCGGCCTGGACTTCGACCGCGCGATTCGCATGCGATCGCACCGCGCGGAGGTCTTGTTCGATCGTCCCCGGGATCGATGCCGGCCAGCTCGTGTCCCACCATACGAGCGACGGGCCGACGTAGAGGACGCGATAGGCCCGGTCGGCGGCGCGCGCGGGCGGCAGAGCGCCGTCTTCGAGCAGAGCGCGACCGCGGTCGATCCCGCGAACGATGCGGATGCGTCGATTGCCCGCATCCGCGACGACGAGATTGCCGCCGGGCATCGAAGCAATACCCATCGGCGCGTCAAAGAGTGCGGCGCTCCCCTCGGCGAAACCGCCGCCGTTCATCGAGGCATCGCTGCGCGGAGACCCGGCGAGCAGCGTCACCGCACCCGCGACGCGCCGGTGCATGAGGTTGGACGCCGGACCCGCGAGGGGACCGTGCGCCCAGACGCTGGGCTCAAACTCGAGCATGCGGACGGCCTCCCCGCGCAGGTCGGTGTACGCCACGGTGCGTTCGTCGAGGGCGGCGAGCTGATACGGCGTGCCGATCGGTTCCTCGCCTTCGGTCGTGTCGGAATCCGGTGTGGCGCGGTCGCTGCGCGGGATTCGGATCTCCTGGCCGCCACGTGCCATCAGGATGCCGCGCTCGTCCGCGACGAAGATCGTCATCCCGCTGCCGGTTTCGAAGACCGCGACGCCGTACGGCGCCTCGACGCCGAGCGCGAGCACGGTGCTGCGACCGTCCGGGTCGATGCGCACGATCCCGCGCGTGCTGTCCGCAACGTAGAGCCGCAGGAAACGGTCGAGCGCGAGCTGATGCGGCCGTTGGAGGTCCTGCGCAATCGTCGTCACCGTGCCATTTGGCGCGACTCGGCGGATGCTGCGGTTTCCCGCGTCGGCGACCTAGGCGGTGCCGTCGGGCGCGACGGCAATCCCCAACGGCACGCTGAACTGCGCGCGCTCGCCGGGCCCGTCGGCAGCGCCGACGGGAACCCAGCCGGCGTTCGCCTCGATCGCGCCGGAGCCGGCCAGCGTGCGGACCACGCCGTCGGCGGCGCGCACGACGCGCACGCGCTGCGCCGCCGCGTCCGCCACGTACACGTCGCCGCGCGCGTTTACCGCCACCGCGGCCGGGAACAGAAACGTCGCCGCGCTCGCACGCCCGTCGGTGATCCCCGGCGTCCCCGTCCCGGCGAGGGTCGCGACGCTCTGCCGCGGTCGCTGCGCGCGGCGACGCGAGCACCATGATCCCCGCCGCGGCGAGCGAACCGATCGTAGCCGTGCGGCGAGTGAGCTCCATGCGGAGCGCCGTTCGCGCCCGCGGCGCAGTTACGACTGCTGCGGGCTGATCTCGACCGAGCCTTTGTAGGTCACCGTACTGCCCGCCTGTGTCTTGACCGTGTAGGCGACGGTGCACGGTCCGGGCGGAAAGGCGCGAGGCCGCGTCGCGTACTGGTAACCGAGCCGCATCGTCTCGTTCAGCTTCACCGAAACCGGATTGCCGGTGTGCGGTGTGACGAGCAGCTCGAGGATGGTCACCGGCTCGGAGGCCTGCGTGACGAAAACCGCGTGGTTCCCCTTGGCGTCTTTGTAGCTGTTCGCGCTCGCGACGATGAAACGCGGGCCGGAGCCCGACGTTTTCAGCGCGGTTCCGTGGGCGGCCAACGGTGCGTTCGAGTACATGATGAGGGCGTAGCCCTGACCCTGGAACCAGGCGTCGTAGTCGTACCAGATGCGGCCGTTGTGCCCGTGGTCCGACGCGGCTCCCGGGTTCCAGCCCGGGCCGAAGCTGTTCTGCACCAAGAAGGCGCCGTTCGGACCTTTCGCGTCGTTGAAGCCGACGATCACTTGGCCGTGGCCGGACTTCGGGATGAACCCGGCCGGCGCCGTGAACGCGTCGTTGGTGAGCGGCGGTGACTCGATGCAGTACTGCTTGGGAACCAGTCCCGAGAACGCGATGGCGTGCCCGTGCCGGATCAGCTCTTTGAACTGCGAGAGATACGTCGCCTTGCCGTGGAGCACGTTCCCGTAAACCTTGTAGCTGCCGACCAGAAGGCGCGACGAACCGGGCGGCGCCGTCGTGACGCTCAGCCCCTTGATGTACGTGCAGAGCTGCCCGACCTTGGTCGCGTCGTTCGGGTTGTACGGAACCGACGCGGTGCTCGGCGCGCCGGTCTTCACGAGCTTGTCGGCGTACGGCTTCGCTCCCGACCCGTTCGGACAGACCCGGTTGTCGCTCTCGACGACGGCATGTTCCCATTGGTAGAGCCACGCCGCACTGGGTTGATTGGAGGCGTCGGCCGCCGACCATTTCATCGAGCCGTCGGGATTGCGCGCCGCCGTGTAGGCGCCCAGGCAATAGCCGAACGACTGCGCCTCGCAGGAGCCGGGATTGCCGATGCTGCCGGGGACGCCTTGCGTCGAAACGGTCGGAAGGTTGGTCAGGACCACGGCGCTCGACGCCGCCGGCGCCGCGTTCTTCACCTCGAACAGCGTCCCGCGCAGCGCGCTCGGCGAGAGTGCTTCGAGCACCCCGGCCGAGTCGCTCATGGTGATCGCGGCGCCCAGCCGGCCGTTGGTCGGATCGGCGAACACGGTCGCCTTCGCCGAGAGCTTGGCCGTTGCTTTGGCGGCCAAGGCGGGCTGTTGCGCTGCGGCGAGCGCTCCGGCGGCGGCCGTCAGAAAAAGGCGTCGATGCACGCGAAAAGCCTCCCGGTTACGACGAGGGGGTCGTGCCGTCATTCTCGCGCCGAAAGAAGCGACCGTCAAGCTGCTCTTCCGGCCCGAAGAAGCCTTAGAGGCGGCCTCAGGCTGCCTGGTGACGCGGGTCGCGCGCCGAGAGGGGTGGGGCCAGCTCCTCGAGCGGCTTCCCTTCCGCGTCGACGCCCAGCGCGATTTCGACCAGGCCGCCGGCAATCATCAGGGCGGCGCCGACGCCCCACGCGATGGCGAGCATCCCGGGCTGTCGGGTGCCGATGAGCGCGCCGAAGATCGGAGGGGCGATGGCCCCGCCGACCAGCGTCCCGACGGCGTACACGAACGCGATCGCGGCCGCGCGCGTTTCGAGCGGGAAGATCTCGCTGACCGTGAGGTATGCGGCGCTCGCGCCCGCGCTCGCGAAGAAGAACATGACCGACCACCAGGTCGTCAGCGATCGCGCATCGAGCGCGTGCCGCAAGAACAGCACGATCGTCACGACCATCAGCGCGCCGCTGACGAGATAGCAGCCGGCGATCATCTTCTTGCGTCCGACCGCATCGAAGAAGTGCCCCAAGATCAACGCGCCGGCGAAGTTCGCGACGGCGAACGGGACGATGAAGTCGCCGACGTCGCCCGGCTTGACGCCGAAGAACGTTGTCAGCTGCAGTCCTTGGTTGAAGAAGACGGCGTTGTAGAGGAAAGCCTGGGTGATCATCAGCGCCAGCACCAGCATCGTCCGTTTCGGATACGTGCGGATCATCGTCGTCACCGAGTCGAGGAAGACGTCGTGCTTGCGCTCCGTGTCGAACGTCATCATGCGCCGCGGCGTGGGCGGCAACCGGTCGCGCCCCGTTTCGCGCCGGACGCCGGCTTCGATCTCGCCGACGATCCGTTCCGCGTCGGCGTGCCGCCCGTGGGTGAGCAGCCAGCGCGGGCTCTCGGGGATCGCTCGGCGCAAGAACAGCACGCTGATCGCCAACAGCACGCCCAGCCCGAACGCGAGCCGCCAGCCGATCGCCACCGGGAAGAACTCGCCGCTGAGCAGCGGCCGCGACGCGATCGCCCCGATCAGCGTGCCGAGCCACCACGAGCCGTTGATCGCGATGTCGGCGACGCCGCGCCGGCGCGACGGGATCATCTCGTCGATCGCGGAGTTCACCGCGCTGTACTCGCCGCCGATCCCCGCGCCGGCCAGCATGCGAAACAGCGCGAAGCTCCAGAAGCTCCACGAGCACGCCGTCAGCAGCGTCCCGATCAGGTACCACGTCAGCGTGATCAGGAACAGCTTCTTACGGCCGAAGCGGTCGGTCAGGTAGCCGAACGCGAGCGCCCCGGCACAGGCACCGATCAGATACGCCGTCGCGGCATACCCGGCCTGAGTGTCGGTGAGATCGAGGCCTGCCTTCGAGGTCAGCGTCGGCCCGAGAGTGCCGACGATCGTCACCTCGAGCCCGTCGAGGACCCAGGTGATCCCCAGACCGATCACGACCATCCAATGCCATCTCGCCCATGGCAGGCGGTCGAGACGCGCGGGGATGTCCGTCGTAATCGTCGCGCGGGCAGCGGGCAAGGGTCCTCCGGCCGGCAGGCGGGCGGATCATGGGTACCCGAGGCGTTTCGGTCGGAAACCGTCGCGCGGGCGCTCTGAGCGGGCATGCTGCACCCATGGGCGCGCAGCGCGCGAACCGCTCGCCGGTCGCGGCCTTGATCCCGATCTACGGCGTGACCCTGATCGACGTGCTCGGCACGATGATCATGGTCCCGCTGCTCCCGTACGTCGCGCAGCGCTACGGTGCGAGCGGCTTGGTCGTCGGCCTGATCCTCACCACCTCGGCGGTGGCATCGACGATCGCCGCACCGCTCTGGGGAAGCGTGAGCGACCGGCTCGGCCGCAAGCGGATCGTGCTCATCTCGCAGCTGGTGTCGCTGGGGGGCTACCTCGGATTAGCGACGGCGTCATCGCTCCCGCTGCTGTTCGTCGCGCGGGCGATCGCGGGCGTCGGCGGCGGCAACCTGGGCGTCACGCAATCGTACATCGCCGACGTGACGGCGGAACGGGACCGCGACCGCGCCTACGCGCTGTTCGGCGTGTTGTTCGGCGTCGGAATCGTCATCGGCCCCGTGCTCGGCGGGTTCCTCATCCGGTTCGGTTTCGGCGTCCCGTTCGCCGTTGCGGCTGGGATCGAGCTGATCACCATCGGACTGACCCTGCGCTACCTGCCCGATCGCCACCCCGCGCAGGATGCTCCGAAGACGAATCTCCGCGAGGCGGCGCTCACGGTGTTGCGCAACCCGCGCGTCCGCAATCTCATCGTGCGGCATCTGCTGTTCATCTTCGCGGTCACCTACTTCTTCACGATTTTCGGGTTGTACCTCAAGCGCGTGCTGGGGTACGGCCCCGATGTGACGAGTTGGCTGCTCGCCGGGTCGGGCGCGGTCGGCGGCGCGGCGTTGGTGATCGCAGTTGGTCCGCTGGTCCGGCGCTTCGGCGACGCCGCCGTCGCCCAGGCAGGCTTGGCATTGAGCGCGATCGCCTACCTGCTGCTGACCTTTGCCGGCGGAATCGGCATCTTCGCGGCCGCGCTCGCGCTCTGGGCCATCGGCGCGGCCTGCACGGAGCCGACCCTCACCGCGCTGCTTTCGAAGGCCGCGCCGGCCCGCGCCCGCGGCGCGATCATGGGGTTCAACGACGCGGCGAACAGCGTCGCGCTCATCTTTGGCCCGGCCCTCGGCGGTGCGGCAATCGATCTCGGACCCAGGACGGTCGGAATCGTGCCTGCGCTCGCCGTCTTGATCGCGGTGGCCATCGGGATGGTGAGCAAGAAACAGGTTGGGTCTCGATCTTGAGCGAGGAAGGCGTCGCGCCGCGAAGCCGAGCAAGGGTTTCCTTCCATCCGGACGGCGCCTGGTAAGCAGGCTTACTGCCGGACTCGGACGCGGCGACTACGATGAGCGTACCCGCCCCATTTCCGGAAGGACGACCCGCATGAACAAGACACTCCTCGCCGCGGCCGCCGCCGTGGTGATTCTCGGAGCGCCGGCGCTCGCGATGGACGCGATGATGAAAGCCAGCCCCATGGACGCGACCATGATGTGTCGACCCGCGACCAAGACCGAAAAACCCGCAGCGATGATGGGATCCAAGGGCATGGTCTGCAAGCCGATGAGCGGCATGATGGGGACGATGCCGAAGGGCACGACCGCCGCCGACAAGGCCTGGCGCGCTTGGATCGAGCAAGCGATGATGATTCCGCTAAGCGGAAACGGCTAGCCGCTCCTCCGGGTTCGGCGCGGCAGGCGCGCGCGAGCGCGCCGCCGCGGCCGGTGGCGCAGGTTTTCGCCCGCACGGCACGATAGAGAGGTGGGCTTTTTCGCCGTTGTCTGGAGTCGTATGCGCCGTACCGTCTCGTTCGTGCTCGCCACCGCCTGCGCGCTTTCTCTCGCCGGAACTTCCGCGTTCGCCGACGAGGGGATGTGGACGTTCGACAACTTCCCGGCGGCGAAGGTCAAGCAGGCCTACGGCGTCGCGCCCACGCCGGCATTTCTCGACCACGTTCGCCGCTCGGCGCTGCGCATAGCGGGCGGCTGTTCGGCATCGTTCATCTCGCCCGACGGTCTGGTGATGACGAATCACCACTGCGTGCTCGGCTGCGTCGCGGCGCTGTCGACGCAGCAGAAGAACTACGTCGACGCCGGCTTCCTGGCGGCGCGGCGCGAGGACGAGCAGCGCTGCCCGAACTTCGAGCTCAACCAACTCATCGCGATCACCGACGTCACCAAGACGATCCAGGGAGCCACCGCCGGCAAGACGGGGGCGGCGGCGAACGCGGCGCTGCGTGCCGTGGAAGCGAAGGTCCAGCAGTCGTGCGGGACCGCCGCGACGGTGCGCTGCGACGTGGTCTCGCTGTACCACGGCGGCGTCTGGGACCTCTACCGGTACCGCCGCTATGACGACGTGCGGCTGGCGTTCGCGCCGGAGTTCTCGGTCGCGCAGTTCGGCGGTGACCCGGACAACTTCAACTTCCCGCGGTTCGATTTCGACATCGGAATCGTGCGCGCGTACGACGGCGGCAAACCCGCGGCGACCCCGGACTACCTGCGCTGGAGCCCGAACGGATCCAAAGCCGGCGAGCTGGTGTACGTCGCCGGTAACCCGGGCGGCACGTCGCGCGAGCTGACCGTCGCGCAGCTCGCCTACGAGCGCGACTACGCGCTGCCCAGCGCGCTGACGCAGCTGGCGGAAACGCGCGGCATCCTCGAGGAATTCGAGCAGCGCGGCCCCGAGCAGCTGCGCGAGGCGAACGAAGAGCTGTTCTACGTCGAGAACTCGTACAAGGCCGAGGTCGGACGCCGCCTCGCGCTGGTCGACCCGGCCTTCTTTGCCTCGAAGGTTGCCGAGGAGAACCGGCTGCGTGCTGCGGTCGCCGCGCGGCCGGCGCTGCGCGCCGCCGACGGTTCGGCCTGGGCGCAGCTCAGCGCGCTGCAGGCGGTGCGCGGAACCTTGGCCGCACGCGACGCTGCGGCCGGCGGCCTGTCGCGCGGATTGCTCGGCGACGCGATCACGCTCGTGCGCGCGGCCGCCGAGCGCACGAAGCCGAACGCCGAACGGCTTCCGGAGTTCACCGACCAAGCGCTGCTGCGCGTCGCGCAACGCGTCGAAGCGGCCGAACCCTTCTATCCGGATCTCGAGGAGCTGAACCTCGCGTTCGCCTTCTCGAAGTTTCGCGAACGGCTTGGAGCCGACGATCCGCTGGTGAAGACGTTCCTGGGCAAGGAATCGCCGGACGGGCTCGCGCACCGGCTGATCACCGGCACGAAGCTCGGTGACCCGGCGGTGCGCAAGTCGCTGTTCGACGGCGGTGCGCCGGCGATCGCGGCGTCGACGGATCCGCTCATCGTCTACGCGCGGATGGTCGATCCCGCTCTGCGCGCGATTCGCAAGGAGAACGAGGACCGTGTCGGTGCGCCGTCGCGCGCCGCGGCCGAGCGCATCGCGAAGGCCCGCTTCGCGGTGTACGGCACCAGCATCGATCCCGACGCGACCTTCACGCTGCGGCTGAGCTACGGCGCGGTGAAGGGCTTCGTGAACGCGTCGGGCGTGCAGGTGCCGCCGTACACGACGATCGGCGGGCTCTTCGACCGGGCGACCGGCGTGGCGCCGTACGACCTGCCGGCGAGTTGGCTGAACGCCAAGTCGTCACTCGACCTCGCGACGCCGATGAACCTGTCGACGACCAACGACATCATCGGCGGCAACTCCGGCAGCCCGCTGATCAACGCGCGCGGCGAAGTCGTCGGGTTGATCTTCGACGGAAACATCTACTCGCTCGGCGGTGACTTTGGGTACGACGCCCGGCTCAACCGGTCGGTCGCGGTCGACAGCCGCGCGCTGCTGGCGGGGCTGTCGAAGGTGTATCACGCGGACCGGCTGGTGTCCGAGATCCAAACCGCGAGTAGCCGCTAGGTCATAGCAGAACGCGGCGCAGGTCTGCGAGCGACTCCTTGAGCGCGACGCAGAACCGCGCCGCGTTCGCGCCGTCGATCACCCGGTGATCGTATGAGAGCGACAGCGGCTGGATCAGCCGCGGCAGGAAGGCCGTACCGTCCCACACCGGCCGAATCTCCGCCTTGCACGCGCCCAGGATGGCGACTTCGGGTGCGTTGATGATCGGCGTGAAGGTCGTGCCGCCGATGGAGCCCAGCGATGAGATGGTGAAGGTCGAACCGCTCATCTCTGCCGGTCCGAGCTTACCGTCGCGCGCCTTCGCGCCGAGCTCGGCGGTCTCGCGCGCGATCTCGGCGATCCCCTTTCGATCGGCGTCCTTGATCACCGGCACGACGAGCCCGTTGGGGGTGTCTGCGGCGAAACCCAGGTGATAGTAACGTTTGAGCACGAGCTCGTCGCCGTCGAGCGACGCGTTGAACTGCGGAAATCGCGTGAGCGCGGCGACGGCGGCCTTCATCAGAAACGCGAGCATCGTCACCTTGACGTCCTTGCGCTCGGCGTTGATCTGCTTGCGGAAGCTCTCGAGGTCCGTGACGTCCGCCTCTTCGTTCTGCGTGACGTGTGGGATCATGACCCAGTTTCGCGCCAGCACCGGGCCGCTGATCTTTTGAATGCGGGTCAGCGGCGACGCGTTCGACCGGACCGAACTTCGCAAAGTCGACCTTGGGCCACGGCAAAAGGTTCAAACCCAAGCCGCCCGCCGTCGCGCTCGTCGCGCGCGGCGCGGAGATGGCGCGCTTCACGAAGCTTTGGACGTCCTCGCGCGTGATGCGTCCGTTCGGCCCGCTACCCGTGATCGCGGCGAGATCGGCGCCGAGCTCGCGCGCAAACCGGCGAATCGCCGGAGACGCGTGCACTGGCAGGCCCGAAGGCTGCGCCGTCGCCGCTCCGCTCGTCGCCCCGTTGACGCGGTCACCCTTCGCCGAGCTCAGGGCAACGCCGCCGTCCGCTGGCGGCGCGAGCGGTGTCGCCGACTCTTCGCTCGCGCCGGCATCCGCCGCGACGGCGCCCACCGGATCGGCGCCGGCCATCGCCGCAGCGGCGGGTGAGCTCCTCGCCGGCGCAGCAGACGCGGCGGGCGCAGCGGGCGCCGGCGATGCGGCCGGCGCGGCTGCGCCGGAGTCGACGGTGACCAGGACGCTGCCCTGCGAGACTTTGTCGCCGACTTTGACGCGGATGTCCTTGACCACGCCGCCGGCCGACGCGGGGACCTCCATCGTCGCTTTGTCCGACTCGAGGGTGACCAGCGGCGTCTCCTTTTCGACCGTGTCGCCCGGCCGGACGAGCACTTCGATCACCGGAATGTCGCTGAAACCGCCGAGGTCGGGAACGGTGAGCTCGATGTTCGCCATCGCTTGCGAATCCACTCAGACCGTCGTCGGCTCGGGTTTGTCGGGGTCGAGGCCGTACTTGGCGATCGCCTCGGCCACTTTGGCGCGATCGATCGCGCCTTCGGCCGCCAGCGCGCTGAGCGCGGCCAGTGCGACCCAACGCCGATCGACTTCGAAGAACGCGCGCAGCTGCTTGCGCGTGTCGCTGCGGCCGAAGCCGTCGGTGCCCAGCGCGTGGAACGAGCGCTCGACGAACGGCCGGATCTGCTCGGCGAACGTCTTGACGTAATCGGTCGCTGCGATCACTGGACCGTCGTGCCCGTCGAGCTGTTCGGCGACGTAGGCCCGCCGCGGGGGCTCGTTCGGGTGCAGCAGGTTCCAGCGCGCGACCGACTCGCCGTCGCGGTGGAGCAGCGTGAAGCTGGTCGCGCTCCAGACGTCGGCGATCACGCCGAAGTCGTCGCGCAGCAGGTCGGCCGCCGCCAGCACCTCGCGCAGGATCGATCCGCTTCCCATCAGCTGCACGCGCGGCACGCCGTCGTTCGCCGCGTCATCCTGAGCCGGTCGAAGGTTGCCGTCACGCAGCAGGTACATTCCACGCAGGATGCCCTCCTCGGCGCCGGCCGGCATCGCCGGATGCTGGTAGTTCTCGTTGAGCAGCGTGATGTAGTAGTACACGTCTTCCTGCTCGGCGAGCATGCGGCGCATCCCGTCCTGCACGATCGTCGCGACCTCATATGCATAGGTCGGATCGTAGGGGATGCAGTTCGGCACGGTGGCGGCGAACAAGTGCGAGTGGCCGTCCTCGTGCTGCAGCCCCTCGCCGTTGAGCGTCGTGCGGCCCGACGTGCCGCCGAGCAGAAACCCGCGGGTGCGCATGTCGCCCGCCGCCCACGCGAAGTCCCCGATGCGCTGGAACCCGAACATCGAGTAGAAGATGAAGAACGGCAGCGTCTGCACGCCGTGGGTCGAGTACGACGTCCCGGACGCGATCCACGAGCACATCGAGCCGGCTTCGGTGATCCCTTCCTGGAGGATCTGGCCGGCCTTGTCCTCGCGATACCACATCAGCTGGTCTGCGTCTTGCGGCCGGTACAGCTGACCGACGTTCGAGTAGATCCCGAGCTGGCGGAACATCCCCTCCATGCCGAACGTGCGTGACTCGTCCGCGACGATCGGAACGACGCGCGGCCCGACGGTCTTGTCGCGCAAGATGGTCGAGAGCGCCCGCACGAACGCCATGGTCGTCGAGATCTCGCGCTCGCCGGTCGACTCGTGGCAGCGCGGCGAACGCGCTGCGCTCGGGAACTGCCAGCGGCTTTTCGACGTTGCGCCGGCGCGTCGGCACCGCGCCGAGCTTGGCCGTGCGATCGCGCAGATAGACCGCCTCGCGGGAATCAGCGGCCGGCTTGATCAGCGGGACGTGCTCGAGCTCGCTGTCGGAGATCGGGATCGAGAAACGGTCGCGGAACGAGCGCAGCTGATCCACCAACAGTTTCTTCTGTTGGTGGGCGATGTTCATGCCTTCGCCCGCCGAGCCCATCCCGTACCCTTTGACGGTCTTGGCCAGAATGACGGTCGGCGCGCCCTTGTGCTCGGTCGCCGCCTTGTAGGCGGCATACATCTTGAACGGATCGTGGCCGCCGCGATTGAGCGCCCACACCTCGTCGTCGGTCAGCCGCTCGACCAGCGCGCGCGTCTCCGGATACCGGCCGAAGAACTGCTCGCGCACGTAGTTGCCGTCGCGCGACTTGAACGTTTGGTAGTCGCCGTCGAGCGTTTCGCCCATCAGCTTGACCAGCATCCCGGTGTGGTCGGCAGCGAGCAGCGGATCCCAACGCGAGCCCCACAGGACCTTGATGACGTTCCAGCCGGCGCCGCGGAAGACGCCCTCGAGCTCCTGAATGATCTTGCCGTTGCCGCGCACCGGCCCGTCGAGCCGCTGCAGGTTGGCGTTGACGACGAAGATGAGGTTGTCGAGCTTTTCGCGCGCGGCCAGCGCGAGGCCGGCGAGCGACTCGGGCTCGTCCACCTCTCCGTCACCGAGGAATCCCCACACCTTTCGATCGCTCGTATCGGCGAGACCGCGGTCGTGCAGGTAGCGCATGTAGCGCGCCTGATAGATCGCTTGCAGCGGCCCCAGGCCCATCGAGACCGTCGCGAATTGCCAGAAGTCCGGCATCAGCCACGGATGCGGATACGACGAGATCCCTTTCCCGTCGACCTCGCGGCGGAAGTTGACCACCTGCTCTTCGGTGATGCGCCCTTCGAGGAAGGCGCGCGCGTAGATCCCCGGCGCGGAATGGCCCTGAAAGTAGACCAGATCGCCGCCGCCGCTCTCCGACGGGCCCCGCCAAAAGTGATTGAAGCCGACGTCGTACAGCGTCGCCGACGACGAGAACGACGCGAGGTGACCGCCGAGATCGCTGTTGTCTTTGTTGGCGCGCACCACCATCGCCAACGCGTTCCAGCGGATGTAGTGGCGCAGCCGCTCCTCGATCTCCGGATCGCCGGGAAAGTGCGCCTGCTGGTCGACCGGGATCGTGTTGACGTAGGGGGTCGTCTGCGCGGCGGGCGTCCGCACGCCGCGCGTCGCCGCGCGCTCGACGATCGCGCGCACCAGCTCGCTGGCGCGGCCGGCGCCTTCGGCGTCGATGACGCCGTCGAGCGCGTCGAGCCACTCGCGCGTCTCCTGCGGATCGGGTTGCGCGCCCGGCTTGGCCGCGGCGCCGTTGGTGGCGAGGATGCTTTGCACGGACGTATCGATCATGACGATCCTTCAGCTCGGGATGGCGGCACCATGATAGCGCGCCCATGGCGCCCGTCTCTCCACCAATCGCATCCTCTGGCCCATCCAATTCGCGAGTTGTATCCGGCTCCCATGCGGGATTGGAGGGGTCGTATGCGCCGAATGGATGGGGATGCGGACCGGATGGTCGGAGGTCGCCGTCGAGTTGGACCGCGGCAGCGTGGTCCCGGTGTACCGGCAGATCTACGAACGGCTGCGCGAGGGGATCCTGGCCGGAGCGCTGCCCGAGGGGACGCGGCTGCCGCCCGAACGGGCGCTCGCCGAGCGGCTGGCCGTGAACCGTTCGACCGTGGTTCACGCGTATCGCGACCTGGCCGCCGACGGCTTGATCGACCAACGGGTCGGGTCCGGCTCGCGCGTCGCCTCGCTCGACGGCGGCGGCCGCCCCGACCGCGCCGCCGGCGTCCCGTGGTGGGTCACGCTGCCGCCCTGGCGGGTCGGCGAGTTCCCGGCCGTGCTCGGCGAGCTGGCCGCGTCGGGCCACGGCGATCTGATCGCCTTCGTCCAAGGCGTTCCGCCGGCGGATCCCTCGCCGCTCGACGACCTCACCCGCTCGTTCGCGCGGGCCGGCGGCGACGTGAACCTCGTGCTGACCTACGGCGACAGCGAAGGCTATGCCCCGCTGCGCGACGCGATCGCGACGCGCATGCGCGCGCGCGGCTGCACGGTCGACGTCGCGCGACGTGCTGGTCCTGACCGGCTCGACGCAGGGGATCACGCTGGTCGCGCAGTCGCTGGCCGAACCGGGCGACGAGATCGTGGTGGAGGCGCCGACCTATCCCGGCGCGCTGCAGATCTTCCAGATCGCCGGGCTGAGGGCGATCCCGGTCCCGGTCGACGAGGCCGGAATGCGGACCGATCACGTCGAGGCGATCCTGCGCACCCGCCGGCCGCGCTTCATCTACACGATGCCGGCGCTCCACAATCCGACCGGCGTCACGATGAGCTCCGAGCGGCGCGACCGGCTGGTGATGCTGGCCAGGCGCCACGGCGTTCCGGTCGTCGAGGACGACCCCTACGGCGAGCTCGCCGCCCGGCCGCGACGCCGCTGCTGGCGCGCGACGCGGAGTCCGTCATCTACCTGTCGTCGTTCTCGAAGACGATCGCGCCGTCGCTGCGGCTGGGCTGGCTGGTCGCGCCGCGCACGATCTACGAGCGGCTGCTGCTGCGCAAGCAATCGTTCGACATGGCGTCGTCGATGTACATCCAAGCCGGCGTGCGCGACTACCTCGAGCGCGCGTACGACGCGCACCTCGTCGCGCTGCGCGCCGAGCTGGCCGAGCGCCGCACGATCGCCTTCGCCGCCATCGCGCGCGCACTGGCCGGCCTCGATGCGCGTCGCCGCCGGCGGCGACGGATACTACCTCTGGGCGACGGCGCCGCGCGACACGCGCGCCCGCGCGCTGCTCGCGAGCGCCGAGCGGCGCGGGGCGTCGTTTCTGTTCGGCGAGGCGTTCTTCGCGCAGTCCGGCGGCGATCACAACTTCCGGCTCGCGCTCACGCCGGTCGCGCGCGGCGCGATCGAAGAGGGAATCCGCCGCATCGGCGAGGCCGCCGTGCACGATGCTTCGCTGCGGCGCCGCAGGCCGGGCTTCGAGCGACGTGACGGCTGCCTCGGCGCCGAGGCGTTCCCGTCGGAGCTGCTGCTGCACTGGTACGCGCGCCACGGCCGCCCGCATCTGCCCTGGCGCACCACCCGCGATCCGTACCGTATCGTGGTGAGCGAGCTGATGCTGCAGCAGACGCAGGTCGAGCGCGTGATCCCGATCTACGAGCCTTCTTGCGTCGCTTTCCGTCGTTGGCGGCGCTCGCGGAGGCCGCGCCGCCGACGCGATCCGCACCTGGCGCGGCTCGGCTACAACCGCCGCGCGATCACCTGCAGCGCTCGCACGCGCCGTCGTCGACGGCACGCCGGCTCGCTGCCCGAGGAAACCGGCGCGCTGCTCGCGCTGCCGGGGATCGGTCCCTATACCGCCGCCGCCATCGCCTGCTTCGCCTTCGGCCGACGACGCGGCCGTCGACGTCAACCTTCGCCGCGTCCTTCATCGCTTAGCTGGGAATCGAACATCCGCCGCGCGCCGGCGCGCGCGAGCTGGACATGCTCGCGATCGCGGCCGTGCCGCCGGACGGGCGCCGATTGGAACTCGGCGCTGATGGACCTCGGCGCGACGGTCTGCACCGCGCGCGCGCCCAAGTGCCTGGTGTGTCCGCTCCGCGACGCATGCGCAGCCGCGCCGATCGACCCCGCTCGACTCGCGGCGCGGGCGCGCGACGCACGCGCCGCGCAAGGCGCCGCAGGGCGTCGATGCGTTCGAGCGCACGATTCGTTTCTTGCGCGGCCGTATCGTCGACCGCTTGCGCGACGTGCCGCGCGCGCGAGGCGATCGCCTTGAAAACGCTGTGCGACGATCTGGCGCGAAGTCGTACCTGCCGACCGCCTGCACGAATACCCGACGTCATCGAAGCGTTCGTGCGCGACGGAATCATGACGCGCCTGCCAGCAGTTCGCTCCGTCTCAGCTAAACCTCAGCGGAAGTTAATCTGCGTCGACGTTTATGCGCAGATGGGCAAGGATAGGAATCCCTCTGCTTCCCAACTCTTTTGCACGTGATCCTGCACCCACATGGGACGAACATGAACGCATTTCGACTTGCCGCGCTGATCGCGGCGCCCGCAGCTTACTGCTCAGCGCTTGTTCGGGAGGCTCGAGCGGGATCGTCGGCGGCGGCGGCGGCTCCCCGGTCAGCAGCCAATGTGCGCTTCGTCAACGCCAGCCCGGCACGACCTCGTGCGACATCTACTTCCAATCGAACGGCAGCACGCCGCCGTCGAGCCGCTCATCAGCTCGCTGCCGTACGCCGAAGCAAGCGACTTC
>CAVTWP010000013.1:0-82945 GCA_963738465.1 Vulcanimicrobiota bacterium | reverse complement strand
AGAAGCCCATCACCGCGCCGCCCGCGACCACGTAGTGGAAGTGGCCGACGACGAAGTACGTGCCGTGCTCGTGAAGATCGACCGGAACCGAGGCCAAGAAGACGCCGGTGATGCCGCCGAACGTGAACGTGATCAAGAACCCGAGCGCGTACAGCATCGGGGTCGTGAAGTGAATGCGGCCGCCCCACAGCGTCGCCATCCACGAGAAGATCTTGATGCCCGTCGGGATCCCGATGGCGTACGTCAGGATCATGAACGGCAGCTGCAGCCAGGGCGCCAGACCGCTCGGGAACATGTGGTGCGCCCACACGGTGAACGCCAAGATCGCGATCGCCATCGACGAGAACGCGATCATCTTGTAGCCGAAGATCGGTTTGCGCGAGAAGGTCGGCAGCACTTCGGAGACCACGCCGAACGCGGGATGATGAAGATGTAGACGGCCGGGTGCGAGTAGAACCAGAACATGTGCTCGTACAGCACCGCGCTGCCGCCGCGCGTCGCGTCGTAGAACGGCACGTTGAAGACGTGCTCGAGGAACAGCGCGCCGACCGCTGCCGAGAGCGCGACGGTCGCGATCATGTTCATCAGCGCGGTGGCGAACGTCGCCCACGTGAACAGCGGCATGCGGGTCCAGGTCATGCCCGGGCGCGCGCATCTTCATGATCGTGACCATGAAGTTGAGCCCGGTCATCGTCGAGCTGATGCCGATCGACGAAGATCGCCATGCACCAGAGCGCGCCGGCCGTGCCGTCCGCCAGCGAGATGGGCGGGTACTCGGTCCAACCGGCATGCGGGCCGCCGAACAGCATCGAGCTGAACAGGATCATCGCCGCGACCGGCAGGATCCAGAAGCTCAACATGTTGAGCCACGGGAAGGCGACGTCGCGCGCGCCGATCTGCAGCGGCATCACGAAGTTGCCGATCGCCCCGGTCACGAGCGGAATCAGCACCAGCCACACCATCGCCGTGCCGTGCATCGTGAACATCTCGTTGTAGGCGGTGTGGCTCATGATCGCGCCTTCGGGCTCGTCAGCTGCAGGCGCACGAGCTCCGCGAACGACCCGGCGATGAACATGATGAGCAGGCCGGTGAAGAAGTACTGGAACCCGATCACCTTGTGGTCGAGCGAAAAGACGTACTTTCGAACGAACCCTTCCGGCGGCGGATGGATGTGATCGTGGGCGTCGTGGGTGTCGTGCGTCGTACTCGTTCCGGCGTGCATACGCGTTCTCTCTTACGTGGCGCTGAGGCTACTTGAGGCTGGCGAGGTAAGCGACGAGGTTGGCGATGTCTTTGTCGGAGAGGCCGTTGGCTTGGCGGTTGGGCATCGTGCCGATCGGGCCGGTGAAACCGTTGCTCCAGGATCCCGGCGATGTTCGTCCGGCGTCGGCGGCTTGCCGGTGACCAGGTTCGGATGTGCCGGGTCGTCGGTGATGTGGAGCAGGCCCGGGCCGACCAGCTTCTGATCGAACGGCGTCGGCGGGTTGTTGTGGCAGGCGGAGCACTTTTGCGCGAACAGTGCCTTGCCGGCGTCGGCGTTTCCGCCCGCGAGGTTGACCGCGCAGCCGCCGGCCGCGGCCGCTTCTTCTCGCCGCTCGAGCCACTTGTTGAACGCGGCGACCGGCTCGATCACGAGCTTGCCCTGCATCAAGCTGTGGTCGGGTCCGCAAAACTCGGAGCAGGCGATGTCGTACGTTCCGGCGCGCAGCGGCGTGAAGTTGAGGTTCTGCACCAGCCCCGGCACCGCGGCGGGCTTCAGCCGGATCTCCGGCACCCAGAACTGGTGGATCACGTCGGCCGAGGTGATCAGGATCCGCACCGGCACGCCGACCGGCAGATGCATCGGCTCGGTCTTCGAGAAGACCGACGTCTTGAGCCCCGGGTAGCGGTATTCGAAGTAGAACTGATGCCCGATGACCTCCATCGTCAGCCCGGGCGCGCCGTGCCGAAATGGATCTTGTACCAAACGTTGATGCTGAGCGCCGTGAGGACGATCAGCAGCAGCGTCGGGAGCACCGTCCACCAGAGCTCGAGCTTCGGCGCGTCGTGGACCTGGACGCCGACCGTCGTCCGGCGTGTCGGTCGAGCGCGCGCGGAACACGATCGCGAAATAGATGACGTAGCCGGCGACGAAGATCATGATCGCGTTGCCGAACACCGCCATGAACTTGAAGAGTCCGTCGATGTCGGAGGCGCGGTCGGTGACGGGCTGCGATGCCCCGGCATGATCCAGTCGATCGAGCCGAAGAGGAAGTACCAGGCGTTGATGAGGCTGAGCAGCGCCAAGAACGCGGTCACCGGCCAGAAGCCGGGCCCGAGGCCTTTGAAGCGAACCACCTTCGGGTTGGGGTACCCTCCGTCTGAGCCAAGTTGCTATCTCCCGCTTATCGGCGCGCTTATTAGCGCCGACGGATGTCTACCTTCGCCAAACCGTCCTGGGTTGCCAGCTCCGGCGGCTGGATCCGATGATCGAGCCGACGGCGCAATACGCCCTTAGCCGAGGTTCCGCCCGGTTCCGCCTGGTTCCGCGCGCTCTAGCCGCCGTTGCGGCGCAGCCGAGATCACCCGTCGATCGAGAATCGCCCCGACGGCTGACCCCGGCCAGCCGCCGTAAATGATGCCGACCACGACGTTTCCGAACGCGGCGCCGAGACCAGCGCCGAGTGGCGCCGAGTGCCGTCGTAAGGCCCATCTTCCTTCCCATCCCGCCTCCAAAGAAAGAACTGGCAGCAAGTACATTTTCGAACGCGGGGAGATACGCCCGGAAGGGTACCCGCTCCCTGCGTAGGGCGACTCGCGGAACGCCCGCGGACTTGCCGGTCGGCCGACGCGAACGCCGACAGGCTGGCGAGGTCGCTTCTTGCCAGCGGCAGCGAACCCGCGCCTACCAGAACAGAGGAGAGGAAATCGATGACGCCATCGAGTGATCGCGATGCCGCGGCGGAACTCGCGGAGCGAATCAGAGAGCCAATCGTCGATCCTTCAAAGGAGACGAAGCCGGAGGCCGCCGCAGCGATAAGTCGCCGGGCTATCGCCGATGCGCTGATGTCCGAAGCCCCGCTTCGGTCGAACGTGCCGCGAACTTGAGTTCGGACGACTGGGAGCTCATCGGCAAGGCGCTCCGAGCACTACGCGAGCTGTGGGAACGAGCCGGCCATACGCTTGCATCCGCGGCGGCGCGGTACTGTCGGCCGCGACGATCGCCCTTCGAGCGTTCGAGCATCCGGATCAGTTCTCGCTGTTCCGGCTTGCGCACTTTACACGCATCGAGCGACCCGCGAAATCTTCCATGAACCAGTGCCACTCGTCTTCGGTGATCTTCAGATTGCGGTGAGAGTCGCCCATCGAACGGCCGGTGTACGTTTGCGGTCCACCGGTCGCCCAGCACGTCATCTCCGTCACGATATACTTGAAGCCGGGCTTCGAGATGCGCTCGTTTCGCTTTGACGCGCGGATTGGCTTCCAGCCGCGGGTCGGCCATGATGCGGTCGATGAAATCGTCGATGAGGATCGCTATCTTGTATGCGCCGCCTAATCGCTCGTACAGCGACGGCTTCTTTTGAGCTTGCACCAGACGGGCCTCCTCGAGACGTCGACGACTCGCCCTTCGGCGCCGAACGAAAGCTGGATACGCAAGCGGTCGCCGTGAACCCTGGCGCCGGCGCTGCGTCGAGCCGCCAGCAGGGCTACCGTCGAAGCGGCGCATGAGTACCCGGCGCCGCTTCGCCGAAGCCGCGCGGAGATCCATGCCTTCGTTTCTCATCGCCACGACGTTCCTCGATCAACCGTGCGGATCCGGTTCCACGCACGGCGTCAATCCTGAGATGCACATCCGGTTGCAAGCGGCCGACGAGGCCGTGCACGCGATGTTCGAGCGCTGCCGCCCGATCGAGCGAATCGACCCGTCGACCGGCCGCGGCAACGCATCGTTCTCGCAGTGGTGCGCGTCAACGGGCCGCACGTGTGCTGGCGGGCGAATGCGGGTCACCACTCGGCCGGCTCCGCCATCGACATCGACGCGGCGGGAAACCCCTATATCGTAACGCACGGCGTGCCCGGAGGCGACGAGTCTGCCGAAATGCGGAATCGCGTGCTCGCCGCGTACGACCGCGCGGTGCAATTCATGACGTCGCCGGCCCGCCGCCGACGTGCGGCGCGGCAGCCCGGGGAATCGACGCAGTCCGTTTGGACGCGCTTCAAGGCCGTGTCGGACGCTCTCTGCGCTACTCCAGCTTCGCGGTCGACGCGCGGCCAAGCGACGGCTCGCGCACCGCGATCGAAAACGCCGACGATGTCTCCGATGACGAGCTATTGGCCGCGATCCCGGAGGGCGAACGCCTGCCGCTCGACGAGGCCCTCGCGCAGCTCGACGATTTCCTCGGCTCGGCCGAGTTCCGAACGACTCATCCGAGTTGGCCGCTCGACCCGCGCGCGCAGTATCTGCGCATCCTGCGCGACTACGAGCACGCCCGAACATCCATGGCCATCGGCGGCCCGAGCCACCCGCCCTTGGTCACCGCGATCCGTGCCGCGGATTCTTGCACCTGCGCAGCGAGATCGTGACGGCGCTGTGCGATCAGGGTCTTCGCTGGGGAGCGTGCGACTTGGATCCGCGCGCCGGCGGTTCGTCGCCTAACGGCGCCATGATGCACTTCGACCTCGCCGACGACGGCGGCTACCCGGAGATCCACTCGCTGCTGCGCTTCGGGTGAGCGCGCGGCGCCCGCGCTACGTGCCGGCCGGCCGGCAGTCGCAGCACTCTTCGCAGAGCCGGCAGCCCAGGTGCAGCGGCTCGGCTTCTTCGCCGCACTTGACGCAGCGAGCTTCCCGTGGGACAGTCGCCCTTTTCTTGTTGCTTCATGGTTCGCTCTCCCGACGAGGCGGACAGAACGGGGCTCGTTCCTGGTGCTGAATGCGCGCGAAGTTCCACCGTTCAGCTCCGTGCGCGCCCGAACCCGAGATTGGGCAGGACGTCCTGCATGAACGCGCCGATCCCGGCCGCGGCGATGTGACGCCGCAGCGCCGTCAGCGCCTGTTTGTCGTCGTACGACACCGGTTCCGAGCTCAGGATGTCGGCACCCAGCATCGTCGTCGAGTTCGAATCGCGCCAGACGTGGCCGCAGGCTTGACGCAAGCCTTCGGACGTGAGGATACCGTTCGCCCCGGCGGGATAGTTGACCTCCGGCGACTTGCTGTGGTCCATGCGGTTGAGCCACGTACCACGAGTCCGGACCGATAACCTTGCGTTGGTTTCGGCTTTTCAACGACCGGGCCCGGGGTAGACTTGCAGCATGCTCCACGCGCGCGGTTCCGACGTTCGGCGATAGGAGGAGCCGTATGGCCACGTTTTTCACCTTCTTGTTTGCCTTTGCGTGCCTCGCTACGCTCTTCTGCGGTTTCCGAAAGCAATGGGCCGGTGCTCGTCCTTGGCTGGCCGTAACGGCCCTCGGATCGTTTCTCTTGGCCCTGCTGACCGCCCCGGTCAAATAGCGCCGGCCGTCCGCGATGCTCAACCGCCCGAGAGTATCGTCACCAGTTCGAGGTGACAACGCGGACACAACTCGATGGCCGGGCCCGGCGCTTGACGCGGTGCCCAGCGGTGGGCGCGCGCGCCGGCCGGAACCGGGATGTGCGCGCAACGCAGGCGCCCGCATTGAACTTGCGTCGCGTCGGCGTGCGCCGGGCTCAGACCACGGGGGACGTAGCGGCCCACGATCTCCTCGTCACTAAGCTGCTTCATACGATGAGTCCCTTCGCCTGGAGCACCGGTCAGCGGGAGCCGGACAGGCGTAGTGCGGGACTTCGGGGCCCTCGATGGAATTCGGCGGCGTCGACCGGCTGCTACGTCTGAGGTGAACATGGCTGATACACGTCTTGGCGAGATCGCGCGCAAGCTGTTGCCGCTTCTCGACGAGTTTCAAACCGAGGCGCGAGACGTGATGGACGAGAACGGGCGGCGGGACGAACCATCCTGAAGGACTACATGATGCGGAAGTACCCGCGCATCGTGATCTTCCTCGCCTGCGCGGATACGCTTGCCGAACTAGCTCAGCACGCACCCGGCTGACGACGGCGCGTCACGGCGGGAAGACCACGGAGTGCGGTGGGACGCGGCGCCGAACGATGTCCACCGCCCTGCCGGGCTCAGACATCTGATCCTTGAGCTCCACCAACGCCGCTTCGACGAGCGCCGCTGTCTTCACGCGATATCCGATCTCCCTCAAAATGAGGTTGATCTCTTCGAGCGTGTCGGCGGCGGCCGGAGTCAGCGTCGCCGTCGTCGGACGGGCGGCTTGCGGACGTTCCTCCATGCACCCCGCTTCCTGGCGCCGAGTCGAAATCCTACGCCGCTTTGCAACACCGAGACCAGGGCTTGCAGCCGTCCGACCCGTACGTCTCGAACGTGAAATCACATGCGCCGCCGGGCTCGCCCGCGGCGATGCCGAACGTGCAGATGGCATTCGCGTGCGAAAGCGTCACCGGCGATCAAGGCGGACCGGTCTCGTTCCAAAACATCATGGACGGCATCGGTGCGCCGGATTTTCCGGCCCTGACCGGTCGTTGGCTCGCGGTCTTCTCGTTCTCGATCCAAGCCGACCTTACGCTTCAGAACTGCCGCGTCATCGTCGCCCACGAAGACGGCGAAGTCATCGCTCAGACACGGTTGAAAGACCTGACGTTCAGCCCGAACAGCCCGGTTTCGCGCAGCGTGGTCGCTTTCCAGGGCGTTGCTTGGCCACACCCCGGGCGGTACGTCATAACGTTCATCGCGAACCGAACCGACGTGCTGGCATCCTTTCCGATGGTGGTGCAGCACGTGCCCGCGCCGTCCGATGAAGCGGCGCAATCGCCGCCGCCCGAAATCACCTCGTCCCCCGGAGGCGCCCCATGCCCATGACCGAGTTCGAATCCAAGGAAGCGCTGCGCGCGGCCACGGACTGGCTGGTGATCACGGACCCGCCGGGCGGCGTCGCGGCGCGCGAGGGAATCTCGGAAGCGATCCCGCTCGTCATGATGGGAGCGATCACGCCTCGGGATCTGGACGACCTGGCGTCGATCGTCGAAGAACATGGACAGGCGGCAGCCGATGCCGGCGTGCCGGCGGAGACGCAGCGCGCGCAGCTCCGGGCGGCAGTGCGAGCCGCTTTCGATCACGTGAGGTCGATTTCGGGCGACACCCAACGCTGAGACCTACGCCGGCGTCGCGCCGTTCGCTCGAATGGTGGTGCCTGCGCCCAGAATGAAGATCTTGCCGCCGCAAACCACGCAGTTGCCCTCGATCGCCGGCCCGCCGGCCCGTTCTATCTGTTTGGGATCGGTTATCTGACGTTTCGCTTTGCACGTGACGCAATAGCCTTGGGGTGGTTTCATCGGCTCTCCCATCAGCTGCAATTCTTACCGGTTCGACGCGCGGCATAACGCTGCGCTAGTGCCGGCCGTTGTCCCGCGTCCTCTCATCGTCCTCGCGACCCCATTTGGCGAACTGCCTGGCCACCACCGCAACGACAGCAATCGCAATCGCGCCCCAGACGACGATGAGAACCAAGGCGACCGCGTTCACGCTCATGATATCACCTGACCCATTGGCTCGGCTGGCCAACGACGTCGACTCAACTCGCAAGAGGCGGATCCACCGCCACGAACTGCCGGGGGTTCGTCAGCCGCGCCAAGACGGTTTCACCGTCGACCGTTCCGGCGACGGTAAGCGTCCCCTCGCCGAGGCGCAGCTTTCCGGCCTGCTTGCGCTCGACCCAGGCGAGGAGCCGTCGCGCCTCCCGTTCGGTGATCGTCATTCGGGGCGGCAGGGCCGCGCCCTCGAGGAGAACGTCGTATTTCATGCTTTGAGTCCCGGAACAAGTGCGCCCGGCCACGGTTTGCGCAGGCTTTCTTCCCCTCCCCCCGGGGAGAGGGTAACACCGGCTCGGCGGCGTATATTCGGGAATGATCTCCACCCAAACGCGACCGCTCGAAGCGCGCCCGGCCCCTGCCGACGCGGGGATGACCTACACCGAGGCCTTTCGCCGCATCGTCGAGGCCGTGAACGCGAACCGCAGCGACACGGTCGAGTACCAAAGCATGGGCACCGTCTCGAAGTGGACGCTGCACGAAAAAGACGACATCCGGGCCGTCCTCGAGTCGCTGACCTTGACCTTGCGGATCGGTATCGCCGGCCGGCCGCAACACGTCCGCGACGACGGGAAACCGCCGCAGCCCGAGGACGTCGAGCGCGTAACGCGCCAGATCCTCGACTACTTCGCCCAACCCGTTCCGACGCACTAGCAGCTCGTCGGACGTCGTCCGACCAGCTGACGACCGCGGCAGCGAGCCGGCTACGAGCCGGTCCGCTGCTGCGCTTCGCGTTCGAGAAGCTGCACCTGCGCCTCGAGCTCGAGCCGCCGCGCCTCGATGCGAGCGTAGACCGCCGAATCTCCGCGTCCCTCATCGCGGATGTCCTCGAGCTGCGCCTCCATCAGCGCAATTCGCGCCCTCGCGGACTCGAGCCGGCGCTGCAGCTCGTCGTCCGGTAGTGAGCGGAGCCCTTCGCTTTGCACGGCGGACCCGTTCGTCGCGCCCGCCGAAGCGCCCGCCCAAGCGCGTGCCGCTCTAGCGTACGGGCTCGCCGCCGTCCCAGATCCAGGCGACGAGCTTCGCTGCTGTCGCTACGCCGTCTTGGTCGCGCCGGATCGTCTGACGTCCGCCGACGTCTGCCTTGCCGTCGCGTCGAGTTATGGCAACGTCGTCGCCCTGTTTCCAAACAGCGACGGAACGCCGGGCTTCGCCGTCGGGTCTGCGATCGAGCGTCCAATCCGCTCCGAACGCGTTCGGTCGATAGACGACGTCTTCGACCGCACGGTGCGGCGGTTTGAGTTCGCAGACTCCCACAAAGACGCGGTGGGTGAAGACGCCGATCGTGAGTACGCCGTCGGGAACGCTCATCGAGCGTCCAACGTACCGCGGCTCGGTCGACGTTGGCAAGAGAGATGCCGCTCGCCCCGCAGAATCGGAAGCATCCTCGACGACAGCCGTCGAAGAACCTGCGGGTGACAACGATCCGACCCGACCCGCGGTCGAACGAGCGCGTGCGGACCCTCGTACTCGAAAAGATACGGGATGGCCAATGGTACACGGCCGTCGAGCTGGCCGGCGATTCCGCCTGGCCCGACATCGTCGCGATCGAGTGGGAATTGAAGCTGCTGCGAGGCCAAGGCGCGGCAGAAGTCGACGCCGAGCGGCGATGGCGCCTGGCACCGGGCCTCCGGAACGGTGACCCGCCGCCGCCCTAGAAGCGAGTCGGACTTCGTCCGACAGACGACGACGCGCCGTCATGCGTTGCCGCCTTCCTGCGCGCGAGGGTCCAACGGCCCGATGAAGCCGCACCGCTCGCACATGTAGGACGTCTCCCAGACGTCGTGCAGCTTGGGCCACACGCTTGCGTTCCACGCGGCGTCCCTGATCGCCAGGGCCAGGAACACCGCCGCGACCAGCCACACGACGTGCCAGGCGATGCCGACCACGCCGAAGACCGCGATGGGGCCGATGTTCTTGTCGACGTTGCGCGGCAGAGGTGGCGCGGCGCGCGCCGCGACCGGGCTGAGGTTCGGCGCGCGCGGGCGGCCGTCGTCGGGGTCCGCGGACGTGTTCGTGCCGGCGAGCACCGTCTCGTGCTCGAAGACAACCGCAAGGTTCTGGACCTGATCGGATCCGCAGTTATGGCAGAGCAATCACCGCGGCTCGCTTCGTCGCTTTGCGGTTCGAGAAACGCTCCGAGCGCCGGGCACGACCTCGATCGTGCGCCCGTTCTCCACGAAGCCGACCGGCAGCTGCGACTGGTCGACGGCGACGATCAGCGGGACGGCGAACTTCGCCGAACCCTGTGCCGGACAGCGCAGCGCGTACACCAAGCTGATGCCGTTGGAGGTCCGGTCGACCTTCGCCGCGGCGAACGAGCAGAGCGGACCGCGCACGATGGCCACCAGCAGCATCTTCGAGCGAAACGTCTGCGGCCCGATCGTCGCTTTAGGACCGTTCATCGTCGCGCCCACGCCGAATATCGTCTGGAACGTGCTCCACGAGCGCACGACCGCGTACGACCGCGGGAGCCCGGGCTGAAAATCATTGCGCACGAAGTACGGCGCGTCGTAGGTCGCGAACGGAACCGCCGCGGGAGGCGTCAGCGGGCTCGCCGAGGCGTTTCCCGTCAGCCCCAGCGCAACCGCCAAGCTGAGCGCGAGTCGCACGGCGACGCCTTCAGGATGGGCATCTGCGAACCATCCCCGTAGACGCGCGCGATTCCTACGGCTCGCCGGCGGCGCTACCGGACGGCGACGAAGCTGAAACGCGGCTCGCGTATCCCCGCGAAGAACGCCATCATGTCGTCGACCATGCGCGAGCAGCCTGCGTCGGTCAGCGCGTATCCGAACCGGTCGCGCACGTACACGGCTGACGACGGCCGGCCCGAGACGAGATCGGTCGCCGGCGCAGCGATGAACTGCGCCGTGACACGTCGGGCGCCCATCGCCACGATCACCCGGTGGCCGTCGAGCGACCACTCCGCGCGGCCGTCATCGCGCCGGAGTCCCAGCCGCTCGCCGAAAGCGCTGAGCAGCGTTCCGAAAGGATCGGGCCCTCCATGGCCGGGATTCGCATACGCCATGCGAGCCCAGGCTACGCCGGACCGCCGGTCCCGGCATCGTGCAGCCGGTTAACGCGGCCGGGCTGTGATTGTGCTTATGCTTCGAGGCGGTCGATGACGGCGCGCGCGGCGACCTCGGGCGGGGTCTGGCGCACGCTCAGCGACAGCGGCGCGCCGGTATCGAACGAGAACTTGGCCGTCGCCTCGTCGTCGAGCAGTGCGGCCGTGACCGTGCCTCCCTGGCCGACCCACATGGCCGAATCCCACGACAGCTCCTCGGTGCGCACGTTCCGCCCGAGCCGGTTGCGCACCGTTCCGTCTACCGCGTCGATCCATTGATCAAATGTCATATCCGTCTCCCGGCCGGCTGTCCATGCGGCCAATCGCAACGCTGAGCATACCGCCGCCCGCGCCAAGTTGCAACCGGCGCGCCTCAACCGCGCAGGTAGGTGGTGAACCAGTCCAAGGTGCGCTGCCAGGCCAGCTTGGCGGCGGCTTCGTCGTAGCGCGGGGTCGTGTCGTTGTGGAAGCCGTGGTTGGCGCCGGATAGATGTAGCCCGCGTGCCGAACGTGCGCGGCGGTCAGCTCGGCGTCGTAGGCGGGCCAGGTCGAGGCGAGCCGGGTGTCGAGCTCGGCATGGTGCACGAGCACCGCGGCTTTGATCTTCGGCACGTCGGCCGCCGCCGGCGGCGTGCCGTAGAACGGCGACCGCCGCCGCAGATCTCGGGCAGCCGAACGGCCAGCGTGTTCACGACGCCGCCGCCGAAGCAGAAGCCGACCGCGCCGAGCCTGCCGGTCGTCCCGGGCCGCGCTTCGAGCCATTTCGCCGCCGGCGACGAAGTCCTCGAACATCTTCGCGCGGTCGACCTTCGCGAACAGCTCGGCGCCCTTCTCGTCGTCGCCGGGATAGCCGCCGACCGAGGTCAGGCCGTCCGGCGCGAGCGCGATGTAGCCGGCCGTTCCCAGCCGTCGCGCGACGTCCTCGATGTACGGCGTGCAGCCCGCGGTTCTCGTGAATCACGACGATCGCCGGAACTTCTTGTTCGCGTCGGCCGGCCGCACCAGATAGCCGCCGATCGAGCCGTTGCCTTGCGGCGACGCGATGGTCACGCGCTGGGTGTGGATCCGCGGATCGTCTTTGGGCGATCTGCTGCGCCCACGCGTAGTTCGGCTTGAGCATCTCGAGCAGACCGGCCGCCGTGACCCCGCCGGCGGCGAACTTGGCGGCGCGCTTCAAGAACGCGCCGCGGTCGATCTCGCCGTGAATGTAGAGCTGAAAAAGATCGAGCAGCCCTGCGGAAACTCCGAAGCCTTTTTGCGTTCCATGTCTCGCTTATCTGCGCGCTGCGGCTTGCGTTCGATGTTTTGGTGCCGTGCTACGGCGCGGGGCGGTTCCAGCTCGTGCCATCGGTGAAGTGCACGTAGTCGATGGTGCAATCGTTCTCGTCCGTGACGTAGGAGTACAACCCGCCGTTGACCGTCCGGCGAACGCGCTGCTTCACGTCGACCCCCGGCGCGAACGCTGCCTTGATGTCGAAGGTGGCGCGCCTCTCGTGCCGGCCGTAGCGCGCGCTCAGGCGCACCTCGTCGGCCTGCTTCGTCGTCACGTCGCGCAGCGTGACCTCGTACGAGGCGACCTCGACGAACTCGAAGCTCCTGATCCCGCCGCTGCACACCGAGATCGTCACCGGTGCCGCGACCGGAGCGAGTCCGAGCACCACCACGAGCGAGCCGAGAACCACCGAGCGCATCCCGCGCGAATTCGCACACCCGCCCGCGAATCCCATCATGAGCGGGACTGCTCCCGGTAAAGCAGGCAAGCAGCTTACCGGTCGCGGGCTGACGAACGCTCGGAACGAAGGGTCGTAAGGATGCACGACGGCAGCTGCGGCGAGACGATCGTTCCCGAAACTCGCGTCGACCGCTGCGACGCGGGGTCGGTCGACCAGTGGGTCCACTTGCGCTGCCTGCTTTGGCCCGAGGGCTCCCCTGAAGAACACCGGACCGATGCGGCGCGCATATTGTCGTTGCCGGAGAAGTTCGTCACGTACGTGGCGACGTGCGGCGATCGGGTCGTCGGCTTCAGTGAAGGTTCGCTGCGGTTCGACTACGTCAACGGGTGTGAGTCGTCGCCGGTGGTGTTCCTGGAGGGTATCTACGTCAGCGAAACGCACCGGCGCACGGGCGTAGGTCGGCGGCTCGCCACGGCGGTCGAGGCATGGGGGCGGGCGCGCGGATGCCGTGAGTTCGCCTCGGACGCGCTGCTGGAAAACGCGACATCGCACGCCATGCATCACGCCTTGGGATTCACCGAAACCGAGCGCGTCGTCTGCTTCCGCAAGATGCTGTGAGCCCGGGTGAAGACGAGGACGGTGTCTCCGTGGTACGCGGTTTGCTGCAGCATGGTAAACCCACACTTCTGCGCGACGCGGATCGACGGTGCGTTGTCGGGTGTGATGATGCAGCTCAGCGCCGGGGCGTCGAGGTTTCGCTCGGCCCAGCCGATCGCCGCGCGCGTCGCCTCGGTCGCATAGCCCTTGCCGTGCGCACCAGGCGCGATCACCCAGCCGATCTCCGGCACCGCGAGCGGCGGATCGATGTCGCGCTTGTAGTCGGCGAAGCCGACCTCGCCGACGAACGCGCCCGTGCTGCGCTCCTCGACGATCCAATAGCCGAAGCCGAGCAGCGCCCAGTGACCGGCGTAGCGCAAGAGCCGGCTCCAGGTCTGCTCGCGCGTCGACGGCGTTCCGCTGATGTGGCGCACGACGTCGGGATCGGCCCACATCGCCGCGCTCGCGCTGAGGTCATCGGTGCGCGCCGCGCGCAGGATGACGCGGACCGATTCGAGGGTTGGAGCTGTCGTTGCCACGGCAGCTTCGGACTTCGCGAGCGGCCGGAATATCACCGGGGGACCAGTAGCGTTAGCGATGTAGTTGACGGCGTTGGCCGGGGCTGACGCTGCTGCGCCCCGAGCACTACTTCAAATATTTCACGGGATCAACGTATACAAGGTTGGGATTGAGGCGGACAAATTGCCTCAACAGGTACTTGTGGCCTTGCCCCATGAGAACGACGACACGGTCTCCGGGGCGAATGACGCTAAGGATGTTTGAAAAAATATAGCAGTTGCGAGTGTACCATTGCGCCACGTACATGCTTCCCGCGTCATCGGCTTGCCGCCCCATTCCATCGAAAATGCTGTACCACGAAGCGTTGCCCCGGATCGCCGCCTCGGTGTTGAGGTAGCGCAATTCCTCAAGGTAAGTGCCGTGCAGTTCCAAGTAGTGGTCGCGCGCAACTTCGGCATTCTCTTCCGGATCCTTTACGTCCGTGAAATGAGCCTTGAGGTAAGCGTCGATGCGCTTTCCGCTGGGCGAATTGTCGTCGTAAATCGACGGGCCCCAGGTGTCGATCGGATAGATCGTAGGGTTGCCTGAGCGCGCCGCCAGCTTGAATCCATATTGGTATGATTCGTCTGCAGGCAACGTAAATTGTCCGGCAAGATACCGCCGGTATCGATTTTGATATTTCGGGTTGCCGAATGGCTCCTCGATGAGGACTTTGGTGGGATGAAAGCGCGCAAGTCGATCGACTACGTCCGAAATTTGCGCTTGCCTTTTTGTGGATAGTGGGCTGCCTGCGTACACGCTATTGTGTATGTCTCGCCTCGCGATGAAGTGCGCGACGCCGACAATCATCACTTGCGTCTTCGGCGGCTGCGCCGCACCGGGAACTGTGCCAACGAGCGAAAGAACTATCGCCGCACACAACGAACCCGCTATTCGCATCCTACCTCCCTTAGAGCGCATGGTATGAGTTGATGCAATCTGTGGTTTCTGCCGCCGGACTTTAAGGTTAGTCCCACCGTACTCTATCTTCCACACCTGCTCATACGAATTTCTCCAGGGCGGGCGAGGGGACCCCGAAATGCCGCCTCGAGGGTCGGCTGATTGAAGTAGACCGCGTCCGGCGTTCGGCCGTCAAGCGGTGAGTGCGGCCGATGCTCGTTGTAGAGGACGATGTAACGAGCGATGAGGTGCTTGGCTTCGGTAGTAGACTCGTAGGCGCGCAGGTAGACCTCCTCGTACTTCAACGATCGCCAGAAGCGCTCGATGAACACGTTGTCGCGCCAGGCGCCCTTGCCGTCCACGCTGATGGCGATAGCGTGGCCTTTGAGGAGGTCGGCGAAGGCCGCGTCGCTGAACTGCGAGCCTTGGTCGGTGTGGAAGATCCCCGGACAACCGAGGATCGCGATCGCATCCTCGACCGCGTCGATGCAAAAGTCGGTCGTCAAAGTATTGGAGAGCCGCCAACCCAAGACTTTGCGCGTGGACCAATCAAGGACCGAACAGGTACAGGAACCCTTGGCACATCGGCATGTAGCAGATGTCGGCGCACCAGACGTGATTGGGGCGCTCGACCAGGAGGTTTCCGAGCAGGTAGGGGTAGACGGGATGCGCGGGATTGCGCTTGGTGCTTCGCCGCTCGCGGTACACTGCCTCAATGCCCATCCGGCCCATCACCGTTCATATCTCGATATCGCCGTGCTCCCGGGCCTTCTTGTAGATGTTATCGCGATCAATATGGCTGGCCTACCACATGTTCATTGTAGCCTTCGTCGAAATCAGCGGACATTATCTCGTTCGCGCCGCAGTCGCGCCTCCAGCCTCTCGCCACTACACGCACCATTATTCCTCCAAAGCGTCCCCGTGGAGCACATCGTAACGGAGATTTCCCGTCTCGGTGACACGCACGCCCGCAGTCAACAGGTGCGGGCGCAGTTTGCCGTCGTGCATCAAATGGTGGACCTGTACGCCGTGTAGAAGGACCGCCGCGTCGGATATCAGCCGGCGATGGCAACGCCACCATACCGTCTCGGAGCACATAATCGCGAGGCGCCTCATCGCCGCCGCCGCGAGCAACGCGGTGAGCGCGATCGCGAAGGCGCCCGTTTCCATGTAGTCGGCATATGCGCGGAATGAGGGGTGACGCAGCGCGACACTGTCGCTGTCGCGATTGCGCCTGCGAAAGCCTCCGAGGGTCGGTTCCCAGTTATACGCGCTTCCGGCGTTTGCCGGCACCCAGCGTTCCATCTCTTCGCGCCGAAATTGCGGGTGCAGCCGACTCTTGGGAACCGTCCGGACATCGACGAGCGACTTGATCGCAGCTTCTCGAATCAGCCGGGCGAGCTCGTCGGCGGTCGCGGTTCCGTGTCCGAGCGTGAGCAACTCCTGCGCCATCGACCCACTTCCGATAGTAATGTGCGGCATCCGTAGTCACCGTACGCGCGAGGACAACCGTGAAGCGGCAGACCTACGCCTTGTGAGCGGGTCTTCGCAACGCGGAGTCCTTGTGCATTGCGATGTGCTCCGTCGTGTCACTTTGAATCTCGTACTGCGGTTCGTCCTCGCTCGCATGGACCGTGTACCTCGGCTTCACCGCCGCACTTCTGTGCGCCGGTGCCCGCGGCGGCGAATCCACCGGATATCGCGCTCAGCCACCGCGCGCGGCTCGTAAAGACCTATCTCACCCGACAACGTGTCGACACGCGCTTCCGCGGCTCTTGTGCGGATGTTCGCGGCCAGCCGCACACCGACGTTACGCCGATAAACGCGGTGTCGTCCGTTGGCCTCAAGACGGCTCCCGGCTCCTCAACGCTTCGCGCGAGCAAACCCTTTGCGCTTTCCCGCAGCAGACGGTTCCTTTGCCGTCTTCGGCTTGCTTTTCGCCTTTCGACCCTTTGAAGCAATGGATGTTTCCGTCGGCTTGCGCGATGCGGGGCTGTGCTTGCCGTTCAGTAATCGACCCTCTTTCCGTCGCTTAGGCGTCGCGGGAGATTTCGCGCGCGTCAGTTGCTTACAGGGTATCAGCCGTGCCAACCGTCGGAACAGTATCGCTGTTGCGGTTCCCCCTTACAGTCAGTCTGAGACCTTCCCACCAGAATCGCCGCCGAAGCGCGAGGCTCTCGAAGACTGCAACGGCGCAGCGCTCTGGACCACGCCGTCGAGCTTGCCGCGTGCATCGCCGGCGGCGCGCCGCGCTGGTTCCGAACCTTCAGAGTCCGGAACCGGAACGGGGCACGACGTGCGCGCATGCAAGAGCCGCACGGCGGCCGACGGCCGCTCTATGCCGGCGCCGACAGGCCGATCCCCTACCGCGAAAAGACCCGACTCGCCGTGGAGCCGAAGTACGTCGCGGCTGCGGAGAACTCCGCCGGCTCGCGGAGCGTCGCCGGGTCGACGCGCAGATTAGCCGAACCGCTGGCCTACGCTGAAGCAGGTTCCCCCATTGCGTCGAGTGGAGCGCACGCGTGGTTTCAACGGCCGCGCGCGTACGTGGGCCAAATGTGGGCCACTCCGGCTGCGGACGAGGAAAAACCGCCGCGACGCGACGGTTTCCCTCGTAAATCTGGCTCCCGGAGTTGGACTCGAACCAACGACCCGCTGATTAACAGATAGTTCACACCCGCTTTCGGGCGCGTTCGCGACTGTTCTCCGGTGTCCGATTTGTCATACTTGACGGCGCTACAGTTCATATGGACCATTCGGCCGTATTCGCCCGTCACCGCCTATTTCCGGCCGTCTAGGCTCCCCAAGGGCTCCCCTGCCCGGCCAGCGCGCCGTAAAGGTGTGCCTTAGCGATGCGAGAGGGGCGGCACGATCCGCCGCGATGATTCGCATTAACTCGGTGATAGTGCGTTTCGGTGCGATTGGCATCAGAAGGAGCGCGGCTCTTACGTTGGATAGAGCATGAATACGCATGACGCTGGCTTATCTACCATCTCCACACTCACACAGCCCTTAAGGCGCATATTGATCCGGCCGAGCATCTTCATGCCAGTCCCGCATGATAGTGTGACAACGCTCGGCCGGAGTGTGCAACACGACACAGCCGCGCAGGTCGTCCAATTCATGAGTATCGACCGCAAAGCCGTAGAGAAAGATGACGGCAAGTATCGCCCACCATGGGAAGTTGTTGTCTTCGCTGAGCCATCGCAGGCATCCAAACCACAACACACCAGCGATGGTGATGGTGATAAGCGTATCAGCGACGGACAGTTGGAACTTGTAGATGACGAACGCCGCCGCAAGTATGATGGCACCGCTGAAAATAGCGACGAGCCTCTTCTCGGTCTTATGCAAAGCGCGTTTCCATAGAACCGGCGACCACGGCCGCTCTTGATGGATTGCAGTTGAGTAACGCCGCCGAAAGGGGTGCGCGTTTCGATATCAACGTAAGTTGCTTAGTTCGGCCTGAGCCCGCTTGAGGAACGCGTCGTTCAACTCATTCATCACGCGACATGTGTAGGTTTGCAAGTAGTAGATAGTTGCGGGATTGAGCGACCTGTCTTTCATATTCAGAGGTGGGCCACCGAGGCTTTCGTTTATCATCCAAAGGTGCGTAGTTACAAATGCGCTGTCTGGATGAACGAAATATGTCCCGCCTTCGTCCAACGTCCCGCCTCCGAGCGATTGATAGTCACCCTGCATGCAAGCCTCGTATTGCTGACACAGGGACATGGCTCGCTCCGCAGTTCCGAAGAAGTGTCCCGAGATCGTCATCAGTGTTCGATACATAGCCTCCCGAGCATCTGGTTGATATAGTGCGTCGACATCATTAAAGGCCGCCTTAGCATGCAACCAAGCGAGGAGCGCGGCCAAATCAAGAACGTGCGCTTCGCTGGCTTTCTGCCACTTTTCGACAACCGTTGGTGCATTAGTGGGCACCAGAATCAGCGCTTCGACATGAACGGGAACCACGTCCGCAAGCGCACGTCCATAGGCGCGAACAAATGGTGACGCGCGACGAAACTCAGCGCTGGCCATCTGATTGTTTGCTTCCGCAGAGACGAACGAATATTTCTGTGATTCCGTCGACATGCGCGGTTCTAGCGCTTTCTTCTTGCCCAAAAGGCCGAACATGGTATTTTGTACTCCTCAACCGGAACCTACATCAGATCGTGAGGACAAGATGTTCCGACGATTCGGAATGCCAGCACGATTACCGCGATGACGATCAATTGAATCAGTACGTGCCAGTTCCCATTCAATAGAGTTGCAACGAAGGCCCCAAAGACAGCGCCCACGCCGAGGAACAAGTTTAGGACGTAAAGCGTCCCCAGTCCCCAGGCGTTCCCGACCAAAATCACTGACCAAACCCAGAGCAACATGGCGACGACGAATGATGCGCCAACCAAGACGGCTCCTGACATGACCCTCGCCTTTGGGACTATTGCAATGAGTGCGAACACCAGGCCAACGAGAAAAGCGACGAATGCTCAGGGCTTCACTGATTCTGTACGCCTGAATTGGAAAGACGACATATACCAAATACGGTCCCGCGACGATCAGGAGCAACATTCCGAGGCCGACCGCTCCCGATCCGACGGAGGTCATGCCTTTCCCGAGTCGCGCGATCACGGGTCCCTCAGACAACTGGCGCTTGTGTTTGAGTTCCTTGGTCATGGTCATACCTCGGGTAGCGGTTTCGTGGTGTCGCGTTCGTGCGCTCCGCGTGAGCATAGCCAGTTGAACACGACGATCAGGATGATGCGCACCTTCGCAGAGGGCGTCGCAAGGTCATGAGCCTTGTAGATACCCTTGGCCGAATATGCATCGACGGCTTCCGCAATCCGCTCCGGTAACGACGCTTCCAACTGCGTTAGGTCGTTCTCGTCCAAATTGCGTTTGATCGGCGCGTGAGCAAACCGATTACGGAGTCTGCCTATCTCTATGAACATAGATCGGTAGTGTTCGTCAAGAAGGTTGCCCGGCTTCGTCCAAGCCACTTTCTGGTGATAATACTTGGTGTTCTGTTTGAGCAATTCGTCTAGGCCCCAATAGCGCGCAGCAAGAAGGTTGTAGAGTTCGATCTCGATGTAAATGTGTGCGCGAAGGACGGCAACCAAGTCTTCTTCATGATCCGAATCCATCAGATAGCCAAGGTACTTTCTCGTCTCAACTTCCCACTCTTCCATTTCATCGTTGCTCACGGTCGCTCGATCCATTCCATGATTCGTGCTACATCGTCACCGGTCAGGTCGGCTAGGTCAGGATCATTGCGGCGTACGATGATCGCGGAGCCGAGTACCTGATGTTGTCCAAGGCGGAAGTTGTAGGGGAGGTTCTTGCGCGCACCATCCTCATCGCAGAACAAGCATAGGCCATCATCGGTGATTGGCACGGCCTCAATGTAGCCGCCTCCGACCAGTGGCACGATGGAATGGAGTTCATCTACCACCTGCTTGATCGGTGGCTTCTGGCCGGGTTCGCGGTGCAGTATGCGGATCATGATTGCCTATTCGCATCTTGAGAGGTGAGGCCGATATCTCGCGCGATTCCAGTGCGGGCGAGTATTCCGAATACTAGCAACCCCAGGGATGACACCTGTAGGCTCAAGTCCATCAGCGTTCGTTGTTCTGGCGTTGGGTCTACCCCTCGCGTTGGCATTATCAAGGGGGCGTCGGCGTTCTCCTCCGCAAACCGCAGCAAAGTGTAATAGCAGTAGCGCATCTGCTCGTTGGAGACAACGCTACCGAGGCCGCGTTCATCATCGACGAAGGCGCGCACAACGGCAGTAAGAGCACGAAGCCCAGCATGCAACTGCTCTACTGTTACGTCGCGACCATCATTGCTTGTCAGCATAGCGTCAATCTTACGTAGCAGATCGCGAGCGGTCGGGGAACTCATACTTGCTTCATAAGTAACCGGCTCGAACGTTAATCGCGCTTAGAAGTTCCCGCTTCCCTCTGCTTGGTCGGAGCCTGTTCGCAATCTGCCGAGCGGAATAGAGGAAGCCTCGCGCCTCATTCTTCATGCCAGCGAAGTACGCGGCTTGGGCAGCGAAGACCAAGCAGTCACCTTCATTGACGCGGTTTTGATCTCTCTGACTTTGCGACCATGAACCAGGATCATCGTCAGCGTCATCTGCTACAGTTCCGGTCGCTTCTGCCGCGTGCTGACAGAATACCATTGCGCCCCCATAATCGCGAACGGACAACGCATTGCCGCACATCCTCACCAACTTCCTGGCATTGTTCATATCAACCAAAGTGTTCGCGTCATCTGCGTTGGCTGGCAGGCTAGGGAATAGCATTGCAAGGGCAAGTGGGGCAATTAGAGCGGGAACTCGCATCATCGCGGCTTACTCCCCTGTTACGGGGTCCGTTACTTCGTTGCTGGACATCAACACGCCGCCATTCGGGGTCACTAGCACAACGATGGCCTTCATGTCATTGAGATTTGCACGAGCAGACTCTTGCGCGTCTACAAGCGTGCTGACCCGCAACGAAATATCGTCTAGCGAAGTCGCGTTAACCGTTGGATTCATCGTTACGATAACCTTGTGCTTGTCAACGCGGCAATCACGAATATTGTCCTCAATCTCCCGGGGCACGTGTCGCAGGCGTTCGAGTACATGCTGGCAGGTAATGTCAGCAACGCTTGGCGACGAATCATGTGCTGCAGGTGTACAACCAATGATGCTTATAGCAACAGCAGCAATAGCAGCAATAGCAGCAATAGCAGCGAGTCTGTGAATCATGCAGGCGGCTTCATATCATTGCGACGCACATGCTTTGAGCAGTCCGCTTCATAGTAGGCGAGCATATGTACTCGGAGCATGCCTCTCTCGTCGCGCCTCAGTAGTTAGATCATGGCTTTGATCTGTTCTTAGGTCGGCCGACGCGTCACTCCTTGGCAAGGTCGTTGATGATTTGCGACATGCTATGAAGCGTCAAAGAGATCAGCGCGTTGATATGGCGCTGTTCGTGGTCGATTCGGTCATTGTGAACGTTCTTGTTGTGGGCATCACCTAACTCTTTAACCCGGTCGTTCATATCCTTCAGGTGACCATCTGATGGTCTTGCCACGGCCTCTCCCTCTCAAGGCTTGATGCGAACACATCCAGTTCCCCATCCGAGGCAAAGCCCATGCAAGACCCTTCTGAACTTGTCGCAGAGCGCAGTTAGCGATATGGTTGATGCGTCAGAATTCAGATTCCATCTGACGAACCTGCCACGCAGGGCGACCCCGAGGCGTAGGGCGTCAGACCCTGTTCATGTTGACTCTTATCGCCGACGATGCTCGGATATGCCAGCGACGCCAACATCGTCGTTCGCGCATTACGCCAAGGCAAAGATAACATCTCGGAAATCATGTGACGATTTTTCAGCCACGCCGCCTCCGCTTCGTAGAAGAGTGACTCCGACGCCACGAGAGCGAGATCGCGTAGCGCATTCTCAGGTAGCACAACGTCGTTTTGATAGAAGCGCCGACCAACAAACTCAATCGGTACTGGACCGACGAACGAACGCACCGCCTGGACCCCCTTTCGCCGATTCTTAGGCATGAGTTGGCGGTCAAGGACCAGGACGGCGATCCCGACATCACGGCAAAACCTGCGCGCCTCTTCCAATAGGTGAGCCGCGCAGAACAATGGCAACATATCAAGTAGCAATGCCTTTTCGAGCAATTCTCGAAAGGCTGGGGCCGTCGAGTGGAACACTTCGCGACAGTTTTTCATCTCGATGATGATATCGCGAATCCCGCAATCGATAGTCCGACGCCTCAAAGTCAGGTCGGCGGTCAAGCGCCCTTTGCCGCATGAAATGTTACCGAGATGGCGGCGCTGAGGATGCGAATGAATTCCCCTGAACGGATCGCCAGCGAACGTATGTATCCCTCGCCAGTGGCTCGCATCTCTTGAGCATCGAGCACCTCATACTGCGCCCGAAGGCCGTCCTCGATGCTCGATAACTCGCCCTCCGAAACGTCGCCTATCGAATAGATATGCGTCGGAACATCGTGCCCGGTGACGTTAAGAGGATTGGCAATTATATACTTGCCACAAAACGAGGGCGACTGAATGAGCCGCGATGATGGCCGGAAAGAACGCCCGGCGAGCATCCGTCAGGACGGCCTCGACGCGATGATAGAACGTGAGCAAGGCCTTCTCGGCGGGGGTGCGTTCGAAGCCCGGAGCTCCGCGGAGCGCTATAAAAACGGCGAGCTTGACCTCTGGATCGCTTGCCGTATCGTTGACGGAGACCAGCTCCATGCCATCGTCAAGCGATCCAATCAGCATGCCAACGTTGAATCGGATGTGCGGACCGAAGGCCTTGAACCTACCGCCTCCGCCAGCGGTGCCGCCGATGCGCGCAAGGTGCCGATGCTTCTCGACGTTGTTTGCCGCGTTAAGGGCGAACAGTACGTCGTCCCCTCCGCCGTAAGGTTTCTGCGCCGCGAGGAAGTTCAGCCACTCCACACCGCCGATCTTGCGTATGTATCCCTGAGTACCGGGATCAGTAAATGCCGCGCGATTCTTGAAGATTGGGAAGGCGATTTTCTCGAATGGAACAGGTGGCGGACCTCGCTTCAAAACGGCTGCGTGAGCGATGTAGTCGAGAGCGGATCGCAGGTTTTGCACTACGCTCTCGACGGCTTCGTCGGCCTCGTCGGGGATACGGGACCGGGACCAGAATCGCGCCGTCTTTTTCTTCGCAGCAGCATCGTGCTCGATGACAATTTCATATGGCTTGGAAAAGACATAGTTGTGGATCAGGACGCTAGCGGTCTTGATGTGCTTATTAGCACGGCGCAGTTTTACCCGAGCGTCGTCAAGGTCGTCCAAGATGGCTGGTCCGCGTGACATGACTACACCCTCCCAAGTCGTGGTATGCTGTACCCTATGGCGAAGCGTAAGCCGTCCAAGCCTCCCACTCCCTTCGAGAAGTTCGTCGCTGCTATCGCGAGCGTCCCGAAGGAAGAGGTGGACGCTATTGCGGCCGCTGGTGAGCGCGCCGACGAACCGGGTGATTCGCCGAAACAATCGCCGAAGCCCCGGAAGAAGCGGCGAGCGCCTTAGCTTCGCCCTTGGCAACGCGGCCCGGTTTCAGCCGCCACAGAGGATGCGCGCCGGTCAACTGCGCGTAGGTCACGCGGCATCCGTCGGCGCGCTTGGCGCACTCCTGGAACCGTTCACCGTCCTTTATGTCGCGCGTGTTGAAGCGGAACGCCTGCTCGTCAACGTAGCGGGTGAGGTGAAACGGCCGGGCAGCGATGTACGTCCCGGACAACGTGCGGCGCAGCAGCGACCAAAAGTTCTCAATGCTGTTGGTGTGAATGTGCCCGCGAACGTACTCCACGTCATGATTCACGACATGGTGCGCGTAAGCGACCATTCCGGTGTAGCAATGCCACGCATCGGTGTAGACGTTCGAGCCGGGTTCGACGTGCGCTTGGATCGCGCCGTGCAGCGTCCCGCGCGTCACGTCGGGAATGACGAACGCGCGAATCCGCCCGCGACGTTCCATGATTCCGAGAACGACGGTCTTATTCGCACGGGGTCCAAGGCGCTTGCGCCCGCGAGCCGCGACCGGGGACGCTGCGCGGCGCTTTCCACCGACGTACAGTTCGTCAACCTCGATCGCACCCGACATTTTGAAAGTAGTGCTTTGCATGGCGAGGCGGACCCGGTGAAGCATGAACCACGCCGTCTTTTGCGTCACGCCCAGGCCACGCGCAAGCTCGCACGACGACGTTCCGTTCTTCGTGTTGGACAACAGCCACATGGCCGGAAGCCACTTGTCAAAGCCGATGGGCGAATCTTCAAAGCAGGTCCCGACCTTGGCCGTAAACTGCCGGTTGCACTCGCGGCAACGCCACACGTTGCGGTTTGCCACCTTGACAACGTCCGCCGAGCCGCACCCACCGCGCGGGCAGGCAACGCCATTCGGGAACCGCAAACGGACAAAAAAGTCATGCGCCACCTGCGGATTCGCAAAGTAGCGGATGGCTTCGAGGAGGGTGCCCGGCGCGCGATTTCCCATGAAGAGAGTATCTTACCAGGCGGTGTCAACTGGGTGGCACTCCGGCCTGATTTTTGCGCCAAGTATATAATTGCCAGAGGATTGACGCTCTCCCCGCCAGTGCCCCCAAGGATATGTGGACTCTGAGGCTTCGGGGTCTTCTCCCCGATCTTACACCGCGAGGGCTCCAGAAAAGACGGCGTTTTGAGTGATATTCTTTGCGCGCCGGGCAAACTCTTCGGGGGCGAGATTGCCCAGCGAGCTGTGAGGATGATTAGCGTTGTAGTCGCGCCGCCAAGCCGCGGCTTGAACGCGAACGTCGGCGAGCGAGGTGAACCAATTCGGATTGGTAGCTCCTGGCGCACACGGGTATTGAACGACTCGCAAAAAGCATTGTCTGACGGGCGTCCAGGCCGTGAGAAGTCGAGCTTCACATGCGTCCAGTAGGCCCACTGATCGAGTTGCAGAGACACGAACTCAGGGCCGTTATCGCAGTGGATGCGATCGGGTGTGCCACGCTCGCCGGCAAGCCGCCGCAACACCTCGACGACCTGCCCCGACTTGAAGTGGAAATCGACCTCGAGTGCCAGGCTCTCGCGGCTAAAGGTATCGACTATGGTCAACAACCGGATCTTTGTGCCGTCGGTAAGCACGTCGTGCATGAAGTCCATCGCCCAACTCTGGTTCGGCGCGGTCGGTACGACCCGGTCTTCGCGTACACTGGCTGCTCGGCGTCGCTTGGGCGGTCGGGTCCGAATCGTCAGGTTTTCCTCACGATAGATTCGCCGCACGCGCTTGATGTTGACGAGCCAGCCCTCGCGACGCAAGAGGACCGCGATGCGGTTGTATCCATATCGGATCGGTTCGCCGCGATCTCTTTGATGCGCCTGCGAAGCACCGGGTCGTCCGTCTTGACGGACCGGTAGTGCAGCATCTTCCGGTTCACGTCCAAGATCGCGCACGCGCGACGTTCGCTGAGCTGCCAGGCTTTGAGCACTTGCGGCAGCACGGCGAGCCGGCGAATGCGCCTCACCACTTTTTTTTGAGGACGTCCTGCAAGACCGCCCGATCCAGGGTCAGATCGGCGACGACCTGCTTGAGCTTGGTGTTCTCGTCGCGCAGCTGCCGTAGCTCGCGTATCTCCGGCGTACCGAGCTTGCCAAAGCGCTTCTTCCAGACGTAGAACGTTGCTTCCGAGATGCCGAGCTTGCGCGTGAGCTCGGCGATCGGCGTGCCGAGTTCGGCCTGCCGTAGGACCTGGGCGATCTGTTCATCCGAATAGCGGGACTTGCGCACGGGGCGAACCTCCGGTCGGTGGGTTCGCCGTACTTTTCTAGTTTTCCGCGGTGTAAGAACTTGGGAGAAGACCCCACCCAGCAAAACTCTCCACGTATCATCGGCGGCATGATGGGGAGAGCGTCAGCGTCGGGCGAGGATCGGCGCGCATTGCTTGCCCCGTTAGGCTCCCAGCGTGGCTCCCCGCGACCATACCGGAAGGTGGCACATCGTAGAAAGGAAACGCCCGGCCCTTGTAGGGACAGGCGTTTTTCATGCTCCCGGAGTTGGACTCGAACCAACGACCCGCTGATTAACAGTCAGCTGCTCTACCAACTGAGCTATCCGGGAATGCTTGATCTATCGGGCTTTTTCGATCGGGGGATTATCAGTCTGGCCTGTTTGGCCGTCATTTGGCCCACGGTGCGCGCCATCAGATCGAGCCGGTCCGTTCAACGGTTCTGGCTCGGGCCCTTGCAGGATACCCTCCATCACGCCGGCGCTCGCCTGCTCGCTCCCCTTGATCGCGTGTGCATATACGCTCAGAGTCGTCGACGCATTGGCGTGCCCTAGGACCGCCGAGACCGTCGTGATAGGAAGTCCCTGATCGAGCGTTAGCGACGCGGCCGTATGTCGCCGATCGTGAAACGACCTGCGCCTCGCGCTCCTCCTCGCAGAAGTGCTGTCTCGGTGTGAGTCGGCCGCGCGCGGAATCGCGGCCAGAAAAATCCCGGACAGCCGTATTGACAGCTGCCTTTGATTGTGCGACTGAGTAAACAGGTGTGGGGCAATACGGGGTTCTGTGGGGTCCGCACCCGATATCGCAAAGGTTCTTTGAGGAGAACGTCGGGTATGTTTTTTCCTCGCACGACCATCGCGGTTCTCACGACCGCGATTCTTTCAATATCGGTTGGTGGGTGCAGCGAAATCGGGACAAGCTCTGCCACGCCTTCGACTAGCGAGCGTAAGGCCTCTGACTGCAACCAGGTTCCTGAATCTCTTCGACGCACAGCCAGTGCGAAGAGAGCGCCCTCAGAAGAAATTTGCGTTCCGGCGGCGATAGCCTCCACAATATCAGAGCGGCCCTTTGCGCCCGCGCATCAAGGCAGCACGTGCTCGTACGGATCGTACTCATCCATCGCGGTCGGCCTCCTCATTCCCTCTGCTGCCGAGCCCGACAGGCCGGGCCCGAACGGGAACGAGGTGCGAGACATCGCGCGTGTCTTCTTCACGACGGCGAAGCACAATTGGGAATTCGCCGGCTGGTTGACGACGGCGTTTGACGGTCGGCGCGCCTTTACGCCCGCTGGCCTGGCGTCGCAACTCGGCAACATCCCGATGTCGATCTCAGTTCGGGTCGCAGACAAGTCGCATCTCCCGCTGGGCGCGTGGATGCGCGTGCTTACCAGCCATCATGGCGTCTTTGATCCGGCGTTGAAGCCGCTCCTGATGGGCGAGCCCGCAGCGACGAGAGTCGAACCCTGCTTCACCGCGCGCTGGGATGGCACCGACGGACTCGAGGAGATCGGCCGGGTCGTCGTCGCTCCGTACGTTGCGACGCTCGCGGGCGTCGAGTCCGTCGACGGATGTTCGCAGGCCTATCACCTCATTCTCCAGCCCAAAGGCGACGCGGAGCGGCACGCGCTGCGCGAGCTTTGGGTCGACCAGACGAGTGGCCGCATCTGCCGCGCAAACCTCGGTCCCCGCCGCCGATCCGGTGCTGTTCCGCTGAGAGCGAGAGGGATTCGCGCGCCCGGGTAGCCAAAGCCCGGCTCACCATGCTCTAGCAGATTCCCCCGCGCCGTCCCCGGGCGCGGCACGTGCAGACGTCTTCTCCTCCTCTTCGCACGCTTTGGGAATCTCGTATGGCCACCGTCACCGCTCGTCCGGCGAGCGTCTTTCGTTCCTCTGCGTTCCGCCGCTTCTACGCGGGCCAGGCGCTCAGCTATCTGGGCGACGGCCTGCGCACGCTCGCGATTCCGCTGCTCGTCTTCCGGCTCACCGGTTCGGCAACGGCGCTGGGCTGGACGTGGGGGCTCGAGCTGCTGCCGTATGCGTTCGTGAGCTTGATCGCGGGCTCGCTGGCCGACCGCGTCGACCGGCGCCGGCTGATGATCGTCTGCGACGCGCTCCGCTTCACCGTGATGGCGCTGTTCGCGGCGCTTTTCGCGACCGGTCACCTGACGCTGTGGATGATCTACGCCGGCGTGCTGGTACTCGCGATCGGCGGCTCGGTCTTCTTGGGCGCGCAGACGCCGTCGCTCCCGTTCCTGCTGGGCAAGGATCGCGTGAAAGGTGCCGTCGCCGCGCTCTCGGCCACCGAGCAGAGCGTGAACCTCGTCGCGCCGCCGATCGGCGGCGTGCTGTTCGCGCTGGTCGGGCCGTTGCCGGCGCTCGTCCTCAATGCGATCACGTATCTGGGCTCGCAGCTCTCGGTCGCGTCGGTGCGCACGTTCGGCCCCAACCGGCCCGGCGCGCTGCCGTCGTGGCGCGAGATCGCCGGCGACGTCGCCGCCGGCTGGGACTTCTTGTGGACCGACAAGGCGATGCTGCGCATGTCGGTCGCGAGCTGCTGCTTCAACTTCATCGGGTCGGTCGGCTTCGTCGCGCTGATCCCGTACTACAAGCGCGCGTTCTTGGCCGGCGACCACGTCGTCGGCCTCGCCTTCGGCTGCTTCGCCGCGGGCGCCGCGCTGGGCGCGTACCTGGCCGGGCGCACGCACTGGCCGCTGGGGCCGGCGATCATCGTTGCATACCTGCTCGACGGCGCCGGCTGGCTACCGTTGCCCTGGACGCACTCGATCGCGGTCGCGATCGGCGGCGTCGCGTTCTCGAGCTTGTGCTCGGGCTACGTCATCACCACGATCGTGTCGTGGCGGCTGCGCGTCATCCCCGAGGATCTCGTCGGCCGCGTGTTCGGCGTCATCCGGTTCGTCGTGCTGGGCGGAATCCTGCCCGGCTCGGTGCTCGGCGGCTGGTGCGGCGACCACCTCGGCGTGCGCATGACGATGCTGATCTCGGCCGTCGGCTACTTCGCCTTCACCAGCATCCTCGTCTTCTCGCACACGGTGCGCGCCGAACGCCGTTAAGCCGGCGCGATGTCGAGCTCGTCGAACGACGCGACGGAGGCGTGGGTCGTCGTCGCGCCGGGCGGCGTGTCGGCCGGGCGCAGCAGGCGCACGGTCTGCATCCCGGTCTCTGCTGCGGCGTCGAGCTCGGCGTCGACGTCGCTCAGAAACACGATCTCCTCGGGCGGGATGCGAACGGCGCGCGAGATCGCGGTGTACGAGCGTGCCTCGCGCTTGTGACCGATCGTGGTGTCGAAATGGTCGGTGAACAGCGCGCTCAGGTCGCCGGCGTTGTTGTGGGCAAACAGCACGCGCTGGGCGGCGATCGAGCCCGAGGAGTAGACATACAGCGCCAGTCCGGCGTCGTGCCAGCGGCGCAAGCCGGCGGCGGCGTCGGAATAGACGTGCGCGCGCAGGCCGCCGCGCGCGTAGCCCTCGGCCCAGATCAGTCCCTGCAGCGTCTTGAGCGGCGTCGACTTGCGGTCTTCGGCGATCCAGCGGTGCAGGTGCGCGACGATGGTCGCGTCGCCGGCGTCGGCCGGCTCGCCGGCCTCCTGCGCCGCGGCCTGCAGCGCGCCGGCGACCTCGGGCTCGTTGCGGTGCGCAGCGACGAACGCGTCGAGCTGCGCGTCGGCATACGGGAACAGCACCTGCTGCACGAACGCGATCGTGCTGGTCGTCCCTTCGATGTCGACCAGGACCGCACGCGCCGTGAACCGCAGCGGCGTGCCGGTCCCGGGACGGTTCACTCGAACTTGGGGAAGCGCGTCGCGATGTCGTCGCCGGTGAAGTTGGCCACCCAGCCTTCGGGGTTGACGAACAGCCGGATCGCCGCGAACTCCGGCGCCGGACCCATGTCGAACCAGTGCGTCGTGTTCGCCGGGACGCTCAACAGGTCGCCGCGCGTGCAGATCATCTGGTGCACCTTGCCGCCCAGTCGCAGATAGAACGACGCGCTGCCCTCGACGAAGAAGCGCACCTCGTCCTCGGTATGGGTGTGCTCGTTGAGGAACTTCTGGCGCAGGGCTGGCAGGTTCGGCGTCTGAGGGCTCACCCGGATCACGTCGACCGTAGTGTAGCCGTACTGCTGCTTGAGCCGCTCGATGTCGTCGCGATACGCCGCGATGATCGAGTCCTGATCGGAGCTCGCGTCGAGCGGCGCATTGGCTTCCCACTGCTCGAAGATGATGCCTTGCCGGCCGAGGATGCGCGCGATCTCGGCCCGGTCGGTCGTGTCGAGCAACGGCTTCGTGCCGTCGTTCTCGTCGTACACCCGCAGCGTCGAGGTGAGCGTCGCGTTCATCGCAGTCTCCGTTCTTCGAGGTGGCAGGCGAGCAGGAACTCCAAGGCTTCGACGTGACGGCGCGCATCGGCTGCCGTGGGCCCCCAGGCGTACAGCCCGTGGCCGGCGAGCAGAAAGCCCGGCACGGCGGCCCCGCGGCCGATGCGCCGCGCTACCTGGGCGGCCAGCGCGACGGTGTCCTGGTCGTTGCGCAGCACGGGAATCTCGACGGTGCTTTCGTGCGTCGCCAGGCCGAGCGCCTTGTGCATCTCGTAGCCTTCGGAGCGCACCGCGCCGGCGGGCTCGTCGAGCCGCGACAGCACCGTTGCGGCGACGGTGTGGATGTGCAAGACCGCGCCGATCGCGGGGTCGTCGCGGTACAGGCCGAGATGGATCGGCGTCTCGGCCGAGACGCCGGGCGGGACGGGCTCGGCGATCGCGAGCACGGCGACGTCGCCCGGACCGATGGCGCCCTTGTCGATTCCGCTGCGGGTCACCGCGGCGTGCGCCGCGTCGACGCGCAGCGAGAAGTTGCCCGACGTCGCCGGTACCCAGCCGCGCACCGCCGCGAAGCGCCCGAACGCCGCGATCTGCTCGACGACGGCCGGCGGCGCGGCCGGCAGCACCGTGGTCACCCACCGCCGAACCCGCCCGCATGGCGACGAGGTTGCAGCGAGCGCTCCCGGACGACGGCGTCGTGCGCGTCGCCCGCGAGCGTCGCCGCAACAGCGCCGTCACCCTCGTGCACGGGCTCGGGCCGGGTGAGCTCGATGCGGCCGGCAAGGAGCTGCGCCGGCTGTGCGGCACGGGCGGAACCGTCAAGAACGGCGTGGTGGAATTGCAAGGCGACCACCGCGACAAGGTGGTCGCCCACTTCGAACGGCTGAACCGGCGCGTCAAACGCGCCGGCGGTTAGCCGCTACGGCGTCAGCCGGGAATCGTGAACGAGATCGTGCGCGAGCCGGCCTGACGCAGCGTCGCGTCGGTCGACGAGTCGGCTTGGACGACGGTCACGTCCTTGAAGTTGTTGCGCGTCGGCGCGTACGCGACCTTGAAGTTCAGCTTCTGCAGCGGGCCGTCCCACGTCACCGTGAGCGTGTTGACGCCGGTGTGCACGACCGACGTGATGTCGTCGTACGTCGCGCTCTTGAGGTGATCGACTTCGTGACCGTCGATCGCGACGCGCACTCCGTCGGGCTCGGCCATCATGTTTTTGAAGATCGTGATCGGGCCGTTGGCATTGGTACCGTTGTCGCTGGGAACCTGTTGCGCGGCCGCCGTTCCGCTTGCCAGCACCGCGATCGCCGCGGCGGCCGTAATGACTCTGAACGTACGCATGCGCTCCTTGTACCCGCGCGAGCGAAAATGTTATCGCGCGTCGTAGAGGTCGCGCCGAGTAGGCGGTATCTCGCTGACGCCGTCGCGGCGGGGCTTCGCGAGCAGGGTCTGCATGAGCCCCATGCGGCCGAGGGCAAAGTTGCGCGCGCTGGCCGCCATGTAGATGCGCCAGACGCGTTCGGTTCGCCAATCGGTCGCTTCGACGGCGGCGTCGTAGTTCGCGGCGAGGTTGTCGACCCAGGCGCGCAGCGTGCGCGCGTAATGCTCGCGCAAGTTCTCGACGTCGCGCACTTCGAAGCCGGCGCGTTCCGCCGCGCGCGGCGTGACGTCGTAAGGCAGCAGCTCGCCGTCGGGAAAGACGTACCGGCCGATGAAGCTGCGGCCCGCGCGCCACACCTTGCCGTCGCGGCCCTGCTTGGTGATGCCGTGGTTGAGGAACAGGCCACCGTCGCGCAACGAGCGATACGCCGCGGCGAAGTATGCCGGCAGGTGCTTGAGGCCGACGTGCTCGACCATGCCGACCGATGCGATCGCGTCGAAACGCCGCTCGTCGAGGTCGCGATAATCGCGCAGCTCCACACGCGCCCGCTCTCCGAGTCCGCGCTCGCCGATGCGCCGCTCGGCCTCTTCGTGCTGGCGCCGCGACAGCGTGATCCCCAGCGCGGTCGCGCCGCGCTCGGCGGCGCGGATCACGAGCGATCCCCAGCCACAACCGATGTCGAGGAACGACTGACCCGGCTGCAACCGAAGTTTGTCGAGCACGTAGTCGAGCTTGGCGCGCTGGGCACCGTCGAGCGTGGTCACGCCGTCGTCCCAATAGGCGCACGAGTAGACGAGGTCGGAGCCCAAGAAGCTGCGGTAGAACTCGACCGGTTGGTCGTAGTGAAATCCGATCGCCGCTGCGTCGCGCGCTTGCGAATGCGGGCGGCCGGCGAGGTGCGCGCCGCCGACCCCGTCGCGCGGCGGCGCGGGAAGCCGTGCGACGAGCGGCGCCAGCCGCACCAGCGCCACCCGCGGCAGCAAATCGACGGTCTGTTCGAGCAGCTCGACCGCATCTTCGAGCCGCCCTTGTACGTCGAACCAGCCTTCGACGAACGCCCGGCCCGGATTGAGGTCGAACGGCGGGGTGAACGCGGCGCGCAACGCGTACGATGTGTTGAGGCTGAGCGTGAGCGAGGCGTTCGGCGGGATCAGCGCCGTACCGTCCCACAGCCGGACGCCGACGTCGCGGCCGAGCCGCTCGCCGAACAGACTGCGCATGACCGCGAGAGTGCGTTCTGCCGCGGGGTCGCCGGCCGCCGTCGCCATCCCGCACACTGCCGCCGGCATCCAGGCGCGTCCTGCGGATGCCGCGCCGGAGGTCATAGGCAAAGCCCCACGGCGCGGCGTAGACGCCCCCGTGCAGACGACCGATCAAACGCGCGGCGCCGGCATCTCCGCGCCGGCCGGCAAGGGCATTCGCTCGTTGGCGGCGCGAAAAATCTCCGAGCTCATCGAACGCGCCGTCGCCCAGAGCGGTATCTCGTGCGCCGTGCAGCTCGCATCGGGCGAGGTGCTGCGCTTCGGTCCGGGCGAGCCGCAGTTTCGGGTCGTGTTCCACAGCGACAAGCCGCTGCTCGGGTCGATGAGCGAATACGCGCTGGGCAGAGCCTATGTCGAGGGCGAGTTCGACATCGAGGGCGACCTCTTCGCGATGCAGGAAGTGCGCAAGCTGCTCGACGCCAACGCGCACGCCGGGATCTTCTTGGCCTGGATGTGGCAGCTCGTCGCGATGCCGGCGACGTGGATCAACCGCAAGGCGGTCGAAAAGCACTACCTGCTGGGTGACGACTTCTATCTGCAGTTCATGGATGCGAAGTACCGCTTCTATTCGCAGTGCATCTTTCACGCCGACGACGAAACGCTCGAACAGGCTGCCGAGCACAAGCTGGAGTCCATGTGGACCGGGCTGCAGCTGCGTCCGGGGATGCGGCTGCTCGACATCGGCGGCGGCTGGGGCGGCGTTCACGAGTACTGCGGACCGCGCGGCGTCGACGTTACCTCGCTCACGCTCGCGCAGGACTCGTACAACTTCATCAGCGAGCTCGACCGGCGGCTCGGCCTGAGCGGCTGTTCCGTGCGGCTCGAGGATTTTCTCGAGCACCGCCCCCAACGGCCATACGACGGCGTCGTGATCTACGGCGTCATCGAGCACATCCCGTTCTACCGCCGTTTCTGCGCGCGGTTGTGGGACTGCCTCGCGCCCGGCGGACGGCTCTACCTCGACGCGTCGGCGAGCGTGAAAAAATACGACGCCAGCGACTTCACGCGCCGTTACATCTGGCCGGGCGCGCACTCGTTCCTGTGCCTGCAAGACATCGTCGGGGAACTGCTCTATCACGGCCTCGACATCGTCGAGACCAAGAACGAGACGCACGACTACGATCTCACCATGCGGCACTGGGCGATGCGCTTCGACGCCAATCGCGACGCGGTGGTCGCCGCATGGGGCGAACGAGATCTACCGCATCTGGCGGCTCTACCTCTGGACGGGAAGCTACGGCTTCCACGACGACTCGCTGCAGGCGTATCACCTGGTCGCGCAGCGGCGGCCCGACCCCGGGCCGCGGCCGGCCGCGCTCGAGCGCACGGTTCAGTTCTTGCGCAGCCTCAAGTAGCCGTCGTTCGCTGGTGAGTGCGGACCTTTCGCTCGACGAAGCGCGGCGCATCGCGCTCGCCGCGCAGGGCTTCGCCGACCCGGCGCCGCGCGGGAAGGTGGACGTCAGACTCCTGCGCCGGGTGTTCGCGCGCGTCGGGCTCATCCAGATCGACAGCGTCAACGTGCTGGTTCGCTCGCACTATCTCCCGTTGTTCTCGCGGTTGGGCGGCTACGATCCCGCGCTGCTCGAACTGGCGGCGTACGGCCGCGAGCGCAGCCTGTTCGAGTACTGGGGCCACGAAGCGTCGCTGCTGCCGGTCGAGCAGCATCCGCTGCTGCGCTGGCGCATGGACCTCGCGCGGCGCGGAGAGACCGGCTGGGCGCGCGTCAAGCGGATGATCGTCGAGCAACCGCGCGTGCTGGCGGGCTTGCGCGACACGATCGCCGAGCGCGGGCCGATGGCGGCCGGCGATTTCGAAGGCGCGCGCGGCAAGGGTTCGTGGTGGGGCTGGAGCGACGTCAAGACCGCTCTCGAGGCGCTGTTCTGGTGCGGCGAGATCACGACCGCGCGGCGGCGCGGCTTCGAGCGCGTCTACGATCTGACCGAACGCGTGCTGCCGAGCGCGATGCTCGACCGCCCGACGCCGGCCAAGTCCGACGCGCAACGCGAGCTGGTCCGGATCTCGGCGCGGGCCTGCGGCATCGCTTCGGAGCGCGAGCTGCGCGACTACTACCGGCTCGATCTCACGGACGCGCGCGCGCGCGTCGCGGAACTGGTGGACTCGGGCGAGCTCGTGCGCGTCGCGGTCGAAGGCCTGCGCGGCGAGCGATATCTCGTCCGCGGAGCGCGGCTGCCGCGCACGATCGCGGCTCGGGCCCTCCTATCGCCCTTCGACTCGCTGATCTGGGAGCGAGCGCGCAACCGCGAGCTGTTCGGCTTCGACTTCCGGCTCGAGATCTACGTGCCGCAGCACAAGCGCGTTCACGGCTATTACGTGCTGCCGCTGCTGCTCGGCGAGCGGCTCGTCGCGCGTGTCGACCTCAAGCACGATCGTCAGGCCGGCGTACTGCGCGCGATCGCGACCCACCTCGAACCGGGCGCGCGCAAGCGCGAGGTCGCGCCGGCCTTGCGCGCGGAGCTGCACGCGATGGCGCGCTGGCTCGGTGCGCGCGAGGTCGGCGTCTAAGAAAGAGACACCGCCGAAGCGATGTCTCTGGCCGACACTAATGGTAGGGCGTCGGATATGGGGTCGGGTACGGACCGCCCTGATTGTTGTTGTAGCCGTTGCCGTTCTGATAACCGGCTTGACGGCGCGACAGGATCATCGCCGGGGTCGTCGTCTTGAGCGCGACGGTCGTGCCCTGGCCGACGGTGACGTTCGTGCCCAGGCTGCCGGCGTAGATGCCGCCGCCGATCGCGCCGACCGCGCCGCCGACGTCGGTGCCGATGTGCTTGCCGATGTAGTTGCCGATGATCTGGCCGATGACCGCGCCGACGATGGTGCGCCCGGCCGTGTTGCCGTTGCGCTTGGCGTCGAGCGACAGCGAGCTGGCCGGTCAACGACGCGGTCGTGCCGTCCATGAGCGTCAGCCGGTCGAACGCCAGGTTGACGCCGCCCCCTTTCGTGTTGTTGGCGCGCTGCACCGAAGCGACGTGTCCGTACACCTTCGCACCGCCGAAGCGCTGGTCGTCACCGGGATACGGCTGAGTGACGTCGAGGACGAAAGGGTCACCGACTTGGGCCGTCTTGCTGTTGATCGACTGTTCGAGCGTGCCGGTGATCACGGTCTGCGACGGCAGCAGCGTGTCGCCGTTGTACTGCGCGGACGCGACAACCGGCAGCGCCGCGAACGCGGCGACGGCAAGCGCGAGAAGAGAGTTGCGGAGCATCGAATACCTCGGTGGGGGAGTCGCAGGAGTAACGCGCTCCGCCCCGCGGGCGTTCCCTTAGAGAAAGCAGAGAGGCGCCGGTAGTGACCGGCGCCTCTCTCGTGCCCGGACCGTTTGGCTTCCCCTCCGTGCAGGACGGGTTCCGGGCGGGCAGGAGGACGGTTCTTACGAGCGGCTGGTGACGACGTCGATCATGGCTTCGACGACGTCGGGGTCGAACTGCGACCCGCGGCCTCGAACCAACTGGTCGAGCGCCTGGCGACGGCGGCATCGGCGGCCGGTACGGCCGGCGGCCGATCATCGCGTTGAACGAGTCGGCGACCGCGACGACGCGCGCCACCTGTGGGATCGCCTCCCATTTGAGCCGGTCCGGGTAGCCGTTACCGTCGAATCGCTCGTGATGGCTGCGCACGGCGGGCGCGAGATTCGCGACGAGCGGAACCTCGAGGACGATGCGCGCGCCCTGCTCGGCGTGGAGGCGCATGATCGCCATCTCTTCGTCATCCAGGCCGCGCGGCGCGGTCAGAATCCCGTTCGGCGTCATCACCTTGCCGATGTCGTGCACGAGACCGGCGCGCGTCAGGTGAACGACGTCTTCCTTCGATGCGCCCATACGCTTGGCCAAGCGCCCGCACCACGACCCGACCGCGCGCGAATGCTCGGCGGTGAGCACGTCGCTCTGATCGAGCCGGGTCAGCAAGCCGTCGAGCACGATGTCGATCTCGTCGACGGCTTCATGACGGTTGGCGTCGCGCGCCGCGCGCTGCTTCGTCGCTGCGGCCCAGACGTCGGCACGCGTTCGCTCGAAACGGCGCCACCGCTTCGGCGCCGCCCGCGGCCCCAAGCGCGCTGCCGACACCGTCGAGCGCGGCGGCGATCGCATCCTGCGTCGCGACGACATGGCCGTACCGATCGCAAGCCGCATCGACCCAGCCGGCGACTTCGGCCCAAGCGCCGGTAGCCGCGGCGGCGGCGCAGCGCTCGACGAACCGCGCCAACGACCACCTTCGTCCCGACCGTGCGCGCCGATGGCTGCAGCCGCGCCGACCGCCGTGCCGACGATCTGCGGCGCGCGCGCGTTCATGGCGGCGGCGAGTGCGCCGTACCGCAACGCCCCGGCGTCGTATGCGCCGGCGCTCATGATGCGAGCCGTCGCCACGGCCAGGTCGATGGGCAGGCGTTCGATGAAGCGTGCGACGCCGCCCAGATCGCACCGCGCCAGACCATCGAGCCGGTCGCCGAGCAGCAACAGGCTCGCGGTTCCGCCTGCGCGGCAGCCGCAAAGGCGGCGATTGCGTCGCTGAGCGCGCGCATCCGGCCGGCGGTTCCCGCGGCCGACGACCGCGACCCCGGTCAGCGTCCGCAGTGCGGCCGCCGCATCGCCCAGCAGCATCTCCGCCAGCGCGAGGTATGCCGCGCAGCGGACGGCCAGCGGTTGTTCGAGGGAGAGCCGGACGAGACTGTCGCGCGAACGTGCAATTGCGCGACGAGCCTCGCCGGCTTTCCCGCCGCCGCCGCGTAGACGGCGACTTCTGACCAGCGGTACGCGATTCGATCGTCGTCGAAGAGCTATTCGGCGCTGGGTTCGAGCATCTCGTAGGCGTGTGAGAAGCGGCCGTCCCAGGCGGCGCGCAGCGCTTGGGCCGGCAGCAGGCCTTCGCGCACCATCGGCGTGAGCAGCACCTGCATCTCGTCGAGCTGCGCGTGCAATCTTTCGACCGCCGCAACGTCACCGGCGTCGACCTCGATAGAATACGCGTTGAGGATCGCATAGAGCCGCAGGCCGTCGCTGCCTGCCTTGCGGCCCGCGTCGCTCGAGCCGAAGCAGCGCGTCGCGGGCCGCCGCGACGTCGTCGTCGTGCAGCATCGCGACGTTGAACAACACGCTGAGAGCGCGCGCTTCGAGATCGTACAGGAACGCCGCTTCGGCGCGCGCGAGCGCGCGCTCGGCGAGCGACTTGGCCGTCGCATAGTCGCTGTCGTTGAGCGCGACGTACGAAGCCTGATGCAGGACGCGCGCGCGCACCGCGTCGTCGCGAACTCCGGGCAGCCGGACCAGCGCGCGGCGAGCGGCTTCGCGCGCGTCCGTCGAGACGGTGCTCGGAAACGTAGGCCGTGCCGAGCAAGCGCCCAGAGTCCGGCGTCGGCGTCGGCATCGGCGCGGACTTCCTTGGCGGCTTCCGCTTCGAGCAGCTCGATCGCGTCGGGCCGCCCGCGGCGCACCAGATCGACATCCGTAGCGCAGCACGATCTCGCGCCGCTCGTCGTCGCGCGCGGTATCGATCGCGATCCGAAACCAAGCCTCGGAGACGTCGAAGTTCGCGTCGAGCGACGCCAGCGCCGCCTTGACGGCCTGCGCGGTGGCATAGCGCATCAGTGTCGTGTCGCTGAGCGCGCCGACAGCACGCGCGACGGCGGTGACCTCGCCGCGGTCGAGCGCCTCGAATCCGCGCCGGTCGAGCGTCGCCGCGATCCCGTCTTCGTCCGCGCCGCGGATGCGCAGCGCGAGCGCTTCGCGCCAGCGGCCGACCCGCGCCAACGCCGAAGCGGAGCGATCGAGGATCGCGGAGCGGCGCGCGCTGGGCAGGCCGTCGACGCGCAGATGCAGACGTTCGCGGAACGGCTCGTAGAAGGCGTGCGTCGCCCTCCTCGAGCGCGTAGACGAGCTCGGCGTCGGTCAGCGCCGCGGCGAGCCGCGCGTCGCACTCCAGCGCCGCCAGCAACTCCGCATCGAAGCGACCCGCTGTCGGCGGCTTCGAAGACGCGGTCGCATTCCTCCTGGCGTGAAACGCTGGAGCGCGCTGTCGACCAGCCCGTCGTAGACGTCGCTCGGACTGAGCTTGCCGTCCCACCGGCCGCGCGCCGCCAGCAACGCGCAAGCCGAGCGCCCAGCCGCCGGTCGCTTCGTACAGCGCGAGCGCTTCGTCGTCGTAGATCGGGGAGCCGGCACGCGCGAAAGCTGCCGCGATCTCTTCCGGCCGAACGCGCAGCTCGTCGGCCTCGATCGGGAGGTCGCACAGTCCTGCCGCCAGCCAGCGCGGGACGGGCAGCGCGGCCGCATCGCGCAGCGCCACGATCCAGCGCACGTGCGGCACGGTGGCGTCGATGAGCGCGACGAGGAACGACGCGCAACGCGGCTCGCGCGACGACATGCTGCAGATCGTCGAGCACGACCGTGGTCGATACGCTGGCGAGGTGCTCGCGCGCCCACGCCAGCGCGACCGCTTCGCCGTCACCGCGCTCGAGCTGCAAGGCCGCCGGTCCCGCCGAACGCGCCATCGCCGGGGACAGGTCACTGAACGTCGCGGCGAGCCCGCGCAGCAGTTCGCCGGGCTCGCCGTGCTCCGATCGTCGCGGTGAAGCGCAGGTGAGCGATCCCGGCGCTCCGCAGTGATCGCGGATGAGGGTGCTCTTACCGAGCCCTTCGTCCGCGACCACCAGCGTGATCGGAGCGCGCAGCGCCGTGTCGAGGCGCGCGGGCAGACCGGCGCGGCCGGAACGTTCGCGGCGCGGGCTCTCCAGCTTTGCGCCGTCTCCACCGGCGATGCGATGACGTTCATCGTGCGCGGCCGCTCAGAATCCGATCAGGCCGTTGGGACTGCCGTTCGATCCCGGAACGGCGTTGAGGTTCGACGAGGTTCGCGTAGAGTCGCGGCGCGCCGATCGTCGATGCACCGTAATCGGCAGCGGCGGCGTACAGCCCGGCGATGAAGGGCGCTCCGACGCTGGTGCCGCCGAGCACGACCCAGCCTTTTTCGGCCGTGCTGTAGACGGCGACGCCGAGGCTCGAGTCCGCGAGCACCGAGATGTCGGGGACCGTGCGCGCGCCGCCGCAATTCGCGGCGCTGCCCTGCCACGACGGCTGGCCGATCATGATGCTGCAGCCGTCGCCGGAGCCTGCCCACTCCGTTTCGGTCCAGCCGCGAGGCGACCGCCGCATCGGCGGCGAGCGACGTTCCGCCGACCGAGGTGACGTACGGAGAGGAAGCCGGGAACTGGACCGCGCCGTTGCCGAGGTCGCCCGCGCTCGCGGTGATCGCGATTCCCGGGTGGATGAACGCACTTTGCGCGCCCGCAGTCGATGTTCGGCACGTTGCCGCCGCCTTCGGGGACGCCCCAGCTGTTCGAGATCGCCGCGGGCGTGTACGACGCCGCCGTGTTGACGGCGTTCGACCAAGCTGTCGAGGTCTTCGCCGACCGCTCGATGAGCGTCGATGCGGCAGGTCGGGCACGCCGCCGACGCCATCGCGAGGTCGAGCGCGGATTCGTCGGCCCAGGTCGTTCCGTCGGCGCTGTTGGGCTTCGGCGGCGGGCGCGGGCGGCGGATCGCCCGGGGTGGGTTTGATCGTTGATCTTTTGGAAGCAGCCGTTCTGCGTCGTGCAGGCCGGCAGCGCGAACTGCGAACGGTACGTGCCGAGGTCTTGCTCGGCGTGCGGGTTGTCGAACGCGACGACGATCGCGATCATCGGTCCGCTCGGCACGCCGCTGCTCGACGCCGGAGGCAAACCGTAGACCGACCGCAGCTGCGCGGCGGTCAGACCCCCCGACGGCGTATTGCTCGGGCGGTGCCGGCTTCTTCGTTACGCTGCAGGCCGCGCCGCCCGCCGGACCCGGACCGCAGCCCGCCTGATCGGCCGGGAACGGCGTGGGCGAGGCCGCCGGCAGCGCGCGGGAGATGTTCTGGCCGTCGCGCTTGGCGCTCGTCGCATGCGCGCTCGGAGAGATGGAACCCGCGTTGGACGCGCAACCGGTGGCAACACCGATGAGAGCGCCAACCAGCAGCTGCCTTGAACAGGCTGCGCGGCTCGCGGGGCCGGCACGCTCTCGAACGGCGGCAGCGGGCGGGAGAGGTCGGACTGGGGATCCGGCAACGTGTTCATCCTTGAAAGCGGGCGGCCGAGCGACATCCTATCGGCGCCGGGGAGTGGAGTTGGTCCTGAGACCTTGTGCCCCCCTATTTATGGGGCGTAACTTTGCTTCCTGTCCGCGAACTGTATGCCTTTCGGCAAGAAGCGTTCTGGTGATCAGACGGCTGTGAAAGAGCTCGAGCGCGCCGGTGTCAGAAGCCGGTCGAGACCGTTGGGGCTACCGTTCGTCCCGGGCACGGCATTGAGGCTCGACAAGTTTGCGTAGAGCTGACGGCGCGCCGATCGTCGCGCTACCGTAGTCCCCGGCGGCCGCGTAGATTCCAGCCACGAACGGCGCGCCGACGCTGGTGCCGCCGAGGACGACCCAGCCGCCTTCGGTCGTGCTGTAGACCGCGACGCCCACGTTCGTATCGGCGAACATCGCCACATCGGGGACCGAACGCGTCGTGCACGCTACGACTTGGGTCTGCCAAGCCGGCACGCCGAACATCGTGCTGCAGCCGGCGCCGCCGCTCGGCCAGGCAGCTTCGGTCCAGCCGCGCGACGTCGTCGCGCTTTGGGTGAGGGTCGTGCCGCCGACCGCGGTCACATACGGCGACGAGGCCGGGAACTCGACCGACGCCGAGGTCTCCGGTGCTGGCGGTGATCGCGATCCCTGGTTGATCGAAGGCCGCCTGCGCCGCCGGATCGATGTTCGGCCGCGTTGCCGGCCTCGACGACGCCCCAGCTGTTGCTGATCGCCGCGGGATGATAGGACGCTGCGGTACTGACGGCGCTCGCCAAGCTGTCGAGGTCCTCACCGCCGGCTTCGACGAGCATGAGCTTGCACGTCGGACACGCCGCCGACGCCATCGCGAGATCGAGCGCGATCTCGTCGGCCCATGTCGCGGAAGCTGTGCCGTTGTCGATCTTCTTCATCTGCCCCGGCGGAACTTTGGCTCCGGCCATGATGACCTTGGTGAAGCACCCGTTGGCCGACGAGCAGACGGGCAGGCCGAACTGCGCTCGGTACGCGGCGAGATCGCTCTCCGCGTTCTTGTCCTCGTACGCAGCGACAACCGCGACCAGGGCTCCGTTCACCGCCGCACCGGCGTTGGCAACCGGCAGCCCATAGGCCGAGCGCAGCTGCGCGGGCGTGAGCCCGCCCGACGGGGTCGCCGACGCGGCACCGGCCTTCTTCTGGACGTGACAACCGGCTGCGTTCGCATCACTGCTGCCGCACGGCACCGTGCCCGCCGGAGCGGGTGTCGGAGAGGCGGCCGGAAGCGCACGCGAGATGTTCTGCCCGTGCCGAGTGCCTCCACCGGGGGTGAGCGAGCCCACATTCGAGGCGCAACCGGCGGCGACGCCTAGGCAGAGACCGAGCAGCAGCCGCCTTGACCAGCCCGCCTCGCGGCGGGAGTCGGGGACGCTCTCAAAGGGAGGCAGCGGGCGGGACGCGTGAGACTGCGGATTCGGCAACGTCGTTCATCCTTGAGGCAAGGCGGCCGAGCGACATCCTGTCGGCGCCAATGGGAAGGACCGCACTGGTCCTAGGGCTTTCTGCCCCCCTATTTCTAGGGCCTAACTCTGCTCCCTGTCCGCGAACTGTATGCTTTTGGCCAGCAGCGGACGGCTCGGCGGCGGGGCGCGCGAGCGCCCGCCGCCGGCCGTCGGCTACGCCGTCAGCGGTGCGAGCTCGCGATCGACTTCGCCGCGGAGGCCGGAATCAGCCCGCAGCGCCTCGGCCTTGTCGAGCTTCTCCCACGGCAGGTCGAGCTCGGGACGGCCGAAGTGGCCGTACGCCGCCGTCTGCTTGTAGATGGGGCGCCGCAGGTCGAGGTTGTGGATGATCGCCGCCGGGCGCAGATCGAAATGCGCGCTCCGACCAGCGACGCGATCTTCTCTTCGTCGATCTTGGCGGTGCCGAACGTTTCGACCAGACGCTGACCGGATGGGCGACGCCGATCGCGTACGCGACCTGGATCTCGCAGCGTTCCGCCAAGCCGGCGGCGACGACGTTCTTGGCGACGTAGCGCGCGGCGTAGGCCGCCGAACGGTCGACCTTGGTAGGGTCCTTGCCCGAGAACGCACCGCCGCCGTGACGCGCCATCCCGCCGTACGTGTCCGCGATGATCTTGCGCCCGGTCAATCCCGCGTCGCCTTTGGGGCCGCCGATCACGAACCGGCCGGTCGGGTTGACGAAGATCTTGAGGTTCGCGTCGCGCAGCCCGCGCGGCAGCACCTCGTCGATGACCTGCTCGGTGACTTCGCGCCGGATCAGATCGAGCGGGATGTCGTCGTCGTGCTGCGTCGAAATGACGACGGCCTCGATGCGCACCGGCTTGTGCCCGTCGTACTCGACCGTGACCTGCGACTTGCCGTCGGGACGCAAGTACTTGATCGCGCCGCTCTTGCGCCGCGCCGCGAGCACGCGGCTGAGATCGTGCGCCAGGGTGATCGGCAGCGGCATGAGCTGCGCCGTCTCGCGACAGGCGAAGCCGAACATCATGCCCTGGTCGCCGGCGCCGATCAGCTCGAACGGATCGCGGTCGCCCGATTCCTTGACCTCGAACGACTTGTCGACGCCCAGCGCGATGTCGGGCGACTGTTCGTCGACCGACACCGAGACGCCGCACGTCTCGTAGTCGAACCCGATCGCCGAGCGGTCGTAGCCGACCTCCTTGATCGTGTCGCGCACGATCTTGGGGATGTCGACGTAGGTGGTGGTCGCTGATCTCACCCGCGATGTGGATCTGCCCGGTGATCGCGAACGTCTCGCACGCAACCCGCCCCTGCGGATCCTTCGCGAGAATCGCATCGAGCACCGCATCGGAGATCTGATCGGCGAGCTTGTCCGGGTGCCCCTCGGTCACCGATTCGGACGTGAACAGCCGACTCACCAGATCGCCTCCGCTGCGCTGCGGCGCCGCAACGCCTTCGCCGGGCTGCGGCGGCATTCAACATACCTTCTCGCCGTAGCGGAAGCGGAGGCGATCTGTCGAGCGTAGGCACCCATCGCTACGTGCCCTCACTCCAAGAAGCCATGTACTTGATCTGCTCGGCCGTCGGGACGTCGATGCTGATCCCGAATGCTGCGAGTTTGAGCTGGGCGACTTCTTCGTCGATGTGGTCGGGAACGGAGTAGACCTTTTTGTCGAGGGTCTTGTAGTTCTGCGCGAGGTGGGCCGCGGCCATCGCCTGGTTCGCGAACGACATGTCCATCACGGAGGCGGGATGGCCTTCGCCGGCGGCGAGGTTGATCAGCCGGCCTTGGCCCAGCACGCGGACCGTGCGGCCGTTGCGGAGCTGGTACGACTCGACGAACTCGCGCGGCGTCGTCTTCTCGGTCGAGAGCGCGTCGAGCGCGTCGAGGTCGAGCTCGTCGTTGAAGTGTCCGGAGTTGCAGACGATCGCGCCGTCGCGCATCGCCTCGAAGTGCTGCTTGGCGATGACGTGGTAGTTGCCGGTGACGGTGATGAAGACGTGGCCGATCTTGGCCGCCTCGGCCATCGGCATCACCTCGAAGCCGTCCATCTTGGCTTCGAGCGCCTTGCGCGGATCGATCTCGGTGACGACGACGTGCGCGCCCAGACCCTTGGCGCGCGACGCGACGCCCCGGCCGCACCAGCCGTAGCCGACGACGACCACCGTCGAGCCGGCGATCAGCACGTTCGTCGCGCGGATCACGCCGTCGATGCGTCGACTGTCCGGTGCCGTAGCGGTTGTCGAACATGTGCTTGGTGAGCGCGTCGTTGACCGCGATCACCGGATACGGCAGCACGCCGTCCTTCTCCATCGCGTGCAGCCGGATGACGCCGGTCGTCGTCTCCTCGCAGCCGCCGATCATCTCTTTGAGCAGCGCGTTGTGCTTGGTGTAGATCGTCGTGACGAGGTCGCAGCCGTCGTCCATCGACATCTGAGGCTTCGACGCGATGACCGACTCGATGTGGCTGTAGTACGTCTCCTCGTTCTCGCCCTTGATCGCGTAGGTCGGCATGTCGAAGTACGCGCACAGCGCGGCGGCGACGTCGTCCTGCGTCGAGAGCGGGTTCGAAGCGCACAGCGCGATGTCGGCGCCGCCCGCTTTGAGCGCGAGCATCAGGTTCGCCGTTTCGGTGGTGACGTGCAGGCACGCGCCGATGCGCACGCCGGCCAGCGGCTTGCGTCTTGGCGAAGCGGTCGCGAATCTGGGCGAGAACGGGCATGAACGTGGCGGCCCATTCGATGCGCGATTTCCCGGCATCGGCGAGCGCCAGATCCTTCACGTCCCCGCGCGTCTTCTCGAGAGTTTGCAAGGTCGTCTCCTGGTTTCGGGTGATGGTTGTTTCGAGCGACCGTGCTTGTTGAAACCAGCTCAAACGGCGCGACCGGACCCTCTTCGCCGCGAGGCGTCCGCGGGTCTTGCCTGGTAGACCCGCGTGGTGAACGGAATCGATGCGTATCTCGACCGCTCGCATCGGCCGACCCCACGCCGGGCGGCGGCAGCGCCGCGACTTTGGTCGGAGCGATGGGCGCCGCGCTGTGCGCGATGGTGGCGCGCATCACGGCGCCAGAGTCCGCGCCACGCGGCGGTGCGGCGCCGAGGCCGAAGCCGTCGCGGGCGACGCCGATGCGCTGCGCGAACGCTTCGGCGGCGGCACGGCCGCTCGACGAGGCGGCCTACGGCGCGCGTCGTCGAGGCGAGCGCGTTGCCGAAAGGAAGCGACGCCGAGAAACGGTCGCGCACGGCGGCGCTGCAGCGCGCGCTGGTCGAGGCCGCCGAGGCGCCGCTGGTCGCCGCCGGGCTGAGCGCCGAAGGGTTCGCGCTTGCCGAGCGCGCCGGCGCGCTCGGCAACGCGCACCTCGTCAGCGACGTCGAGTGCGCGCTGCACTTCTTTCGCGCGTCGCTCGCGGCGAGCGTCGCCAACGTGCGGATCAATCACCGGTTCATCGACGACGAGGAGGTCGTGCGGCGCGCAGGACGAGCGGCTCGTCGCGATCGTCGACGATCGCGCACGAGACGCTCGAGCGTCTGCTGCCGACGCTTCGTTAGGTGGTGGCGGCGGACGGCTCCGTGCGTGCCGGACGGCGCACCGTTGCGCGCGGCGCCTTTGATCGTCGGCGTGGCGAGCGTTCCGTCGGGCGGCGACGGTCGCGCTGGCCGAGGATGGCGTAGGCCGAGAGGACGCCGGCCGCAGCGCCAGCGTCGTGACGACGGGATGGCGCAACGTGCGCTGCAAACCCAGCGCGCGGTCGAACGACAGACAACCGTAGCCCGACGACGCCAGCGCGAGCGCGGCGGCACTGTACAGCACGTTGAGCTCGATCCCGCTCTGGCGCGGCGTAGTAGCCGTTCTTCTTGTGCACGGTCTCGGCCGCGACGATCATCCCCGACAACACGCCGGCCGGACCGATCGGACCGCCCAATCCGAGCGCGATCAGCAATCCGGATACGATCTCGTTCCACGACGCGGCGCTGGCGAAGGCGTCACCCGGTTTGAGCCCCAGGCTGTCCATGAAACCGGCGGCCTTCTCCGGCCCGCCGCCGCCGAACCAGCCGAAGCGCCTTCTGCGCGCCGTGCGACGCGAAGGATAGCCCCAGGGCGGCACGCGCGACGAGCAGCCCGAGATCGTCGATCATTCGGCCGCCGCCGGATCGCCCGAGGCGTCTTCGATCTCGGTGATGCGCTCAGCACCGTGGATCATCTCGCGAACCTTCTCCCCGCCTTGGCGGATGGGGTCGGAGACGACGGCGTAGTGACCGTGGCCGTGCCCGTGACCGCCCTCGCTGTGCAGCGTGCCGGCCAGGACGCGGCCGTCGTCGAGCGTGAGTCGGACGGGCTTGCCAACGTAAGGTTTGACTTCGTCGTCGGTCATGTGAGCGCAGCTCCTTGCATGTGTGCCGCGGTGGGAACCGAGGGTCCGCGGGCGCCAGAGGTTCCAGCCCGGGCCTGGGCGTCCTCGTCGCGCGCCCGAGCCGCGGACGACAGCCGATCGTCTAGGCGACGAGATCCAGGAACGGCCGGATGTCGGACTCCTCGACGTCCATTCCGACCCCGCGCGCGTTCCAGCGCGGGTCGTGAAAGTCCGAGCCGGCCGTCATCACCAGGCCGAGCCGGCCGGCGAGCTGCCGGTAGTGCGCGAGCTGCTGCGTGCTGTGCGTCGGATAGAACACCTCGAGGCCGGCGAGTCCTCGGCCCGCAAGCTGCTCGACGATCGCCTCGTCTTTGAGGCGACCGGGATGCGCGAGCACCGGCACGCCGCCGCACGCGCGCACCAGCTCGATCGCTTCGAGCGGCGTGATGTGATGCGACGGCGCGTAGCCGGGCTTGCCGCGCGAGAGCAGCTGGTCGAACGCCGTCTGCACGTCGGCGATCATCCGATGACGCACCAGCGCTTTCGCGACGTGCGGACGGCCGAGCGCATGCGCGCCGGCCGACTCGGCCAGCACCTGCTCGACCGTCACCGGATATCCGGCCCCGTTGAGTCCTTCCACCATCGTGTCGATCCGCGTTCGCCGGTGGGCCGCGGTTGCGCTCGATGACGCCGGCCAGCGGCGACGGCCCGGTCGGTATGCCGTAGCCGAGGATGTGCACTTCGTTCCCGTCCCAGGTCGTGTTGATCTCGATGCCCGGCCACCAGCCGCAGGCCGGCGGCATCGATGCGCGTCGTACGCGCGCGTCGTGTCGTGGTCGGTGATCGAGAACCACGACACGCCGCGGGCGCGCATCTTGCGCGAGCAGCTCGGCGGCGATCCAGCGTCCCGTCGCTGTGGGACGTGTGCGAATGGAAGTCGACGGTTATGACGGTGCTCCGCGGCGCTCGACCAGCAGCCGGATCGCGGTCCGAACGTTGCCGTCGATCTCGACGTCGGTGAACTCCGGGATGCAGATGAGGTCGATGCCGCCGTCGCGCAGGTACGAGCGGGCGATCGCGATCGCTTTCACGGCTTGGTTGATCGCGCCCGCGCCGATCGCTTGGAGCTCGGCCTTCGGCTGTTCGCGCATGACTCCGGCGAGCGCACCGGCGACGGAGTTGGGATTCGAATGAGCAGACACCTTGAGGACGCCTAGCCGACGGCGTCCTCTGTGGCTCGATCATGCCAGGCCTCGAAGATTGATGCGTTTGATGTCGAGCGCACGTCCGGTGGCGACCTCGATCGTCGCGACCGCCGCGCAAAATTGTCGTGTACCCGTTTTCTGAACGGCGAAGCGCTCGGATACGGCGTTGGTGAAACGCTCCAGAACGGCCGCGGATTCCATCCCGATCACGCCGTCGGACGGACCGGTCATCCCGACGTCGGTCAGGTAGGCCGTGCCCCCGGCGAAGATCTGCTCGTCGGACGTCTGCACGTGCGTGTGGGTCCCGTATACCAGCGAGACGGTGCCGTCGAGGAAGCGGCCGAGCGCCATCTTCTCCGACGTCGCCTCGGCGTGCACGTCGACGATGATGACCTTGGTGATCGCGCGCAGCTCGTCCACCAAGCTGCGGCCGACGCGAAACGGGTCGTCGACCGGCGGCATGAAGACGCGGCCCATCAGGTTGACGATCCCGACCGTCACGCCGTTCGCAACGCAGCGTCCCCGCGCCGCGGCCGGGCAAGTTGGGCGGATAGTTCGCCGGGCGCAGGATGCGGTCGGTCTCGTCGAGCGCGCCGCGGAACTCGCGCTTGTCCCAGATGTGGTTGCCCGACGTGATGAAGTCGACGCCCGCCGCGAACATCTCTTCGGCGGTCTGCGTCGTCAGGCCGAAGCCGCCCGCGGCGTTCTCGCCGTTGGCGATCACCGCGTCGACGTGGTGCTGCTCGCGGGCGAACTCGAGGTGTTTCTTGAGGACGTCCCGGCCCGGCGAGCCCATGACGTCGCCGACCGCGAGAATCGTGACGGTGGTCGGAGTTACGATCGGGCCCTGGCTTTCGCGCGTTTGCGGGCGTGGACGAAGTAGACGAGCACGCGCTGTTCCTCGCGGAACCCGACCAGCCGCTGGCGCTGGGTCGGATCGCGCAACGCGTCGAGCGCGACCTCGACCTGCTCGTCGCGCGCGATCGGATCGTCGTCGGCGGCGACGGCGTCGCCGTCGCGGACGAGCCGGTCGCCGAACTGGTCGGCGAACAGAGCGACGAGCAGCTCGAGCTCTTCGCGCGCGAACGAAGCCGCGTCGCGGGTGACGTGGACGAAGCTGACCGCCGCGTCGCGGTCGCACGGTCAGCGCAATTTTCGCCGGCTCGTCGCCGCGCAGGTCGAGGAACGCGCGCACGTGCTCGCCGACGCGGTCCGCGAGGACGCGCGCCGTCGCGCGGTCGAGCCGCTCGCGTACCGCGAACGAGAGCGTCAGCGTCGCGTCGGCCGGGTTCGAGCGGACGCTGTGGAGCTCCGGAAAACGGACCAGCAGCGCGACGACCCGGTTGACGGTGTCGGCGGACTCGAAGGCGGGCAGGCGCGGGCTGTGCATGGCTCTCTCGGGCGGGTCGCGGGTGGGGGGACGATGCTTCGGACCAGCCGACCGGCGGGACCTGTCGGCTTGGCTCGATCCCCGTCTGCGCGGCCGGACGGGTTCGGCTAGTATGCCCGGCCGGGCCGGCCTGACCGAGGCCGAGGCGGCTCAGGCACGGAACGGCAAGCGGCGCGTCGAAGCCCAAGGCGTGCTCGCTCTCTTCGCCGCCGGTGCGCTGACGCTCGCGTTGGCCAGCCCGGCGCCGGCCCCGAATCCGACCCCGACCAACCCCTTCAACCTCATCCCGATCGCACCGCCGTCGACGCTGCCGGTGATCGGCACGACCCGCAGCAAACCGGTCTGCACGGCGATCCGCAAAGCGCGTCGCCCCCGCGGTCGCCGCCGCGATGCAGCAACGATCAGACGTACGGCGGGCTGCGGCTAACGATCTTCGACTACGTCGTCAAGGACTCCGACGAATCACGCGACATGCACTTGATGCAGATGGACCACACGGTCGACACGATGGTGAAGGACGTCGACGCGCTCCAGAACGCGCTCAAGTCGCCGGCGCTCGACGTCCCCGGCAACGCGAAGCCCGAAGACGCGAAGGCCCTGCGCGATCTGCGCGCCAGGCTCAACGGCATTCTCGGCGCCGAGAAGACGCAGCTGAACGTGATGAGCGGTTTCGTCGAGACCGAGCGGATGCGTCGATTCGGCAAGCTCAGCGAGACCGAGCAGAACATCCAGAGCGTCTTGAATCCAACGACGATGCAAGGGGGTGCGCCCGTCACGCCGGTTCCGCTGGGGCCGTTCCTGCGCGACTCGAAGACGTATTCAACCCGCAGCACCCCGTCCCGAACGGACTGAACGAGCGGACATCTGCTCGATCACGACCTTGGCGATATCAGTTCGATGACCAGCAAGTACGAGGACGCGGCGTCCAAAGTCATCATCGCAGCGGCGAACAGCTGCAAGTAGGGCCCTGATCCCGTGGGGGTCCCGCGGAAGCCGATCGACTCGCCGACGCCCGAAGCCTCGGCTTCCTCGAAATGGCGATGAGCCAGTACGGCAAGGCAACCTACAACTTCGCCTACCGGCTGACCGGGAACGAAGCGGACGCCCGCGACCTGACCCAGGACGCCTTCATCCGCGTCTACCGAGCCTGGCGCTCGTTCCAGCCCGGCACGTCTTTCCTGTCCTGGATCTACCGAATCGTCACGAACCTCTACCGGGATGAACTAAGACGCCGAAAAGGACGTTTCCAAGAAGAGATCCCCGAAGACAACGCGCCGCAAGAATTCGGCGGGCAACGGCCGCTGGCCGTCGACCCGATCGAAGACTACGTCGCGGGACAACTGGGAGAGCCGCTGGCGAAAGCGCTGGCTCAGCTCTCGCCGGAACAGCGCCAAGTCGTGGTTCTCGCCGACATCGAAGAGTACAGCTACCAAGAAATCGCCGACATCATGGGATGCTCGATCGGAACGGTCCGGTCGCGCCTCCATCGGGCGCGAGCTCTCCTTCGTCGGCTGGTGACCCGGGCGCAACAGGAACGACGATGACCACCCACTACGACCGCGAAACCCTCATCGACTACCTGCACGGCGCGCTGGCGCCCGAAGCGGACGCCGCCGTCTTCGCGCATCTTGCGGCGTGCGCCGGCCTGCAGCGCCGTCTACGACGAGGAGGCGGCGCTGGGCGAAGCGCTGCGTTCGGCGGCGCGGGCGGAGGAGCTCGAGTTCCCGTCGATGATCAAGGCCCGCGTGTGGGACGCGCTGCGGCACGAGAAGCCGTCGTGGATCCAGCTGCTGCGCGCCGGTTGGGCGCCGCGCGTCGCCGTCCCGGTCGCGGCCGTCGTCATCTTGGCGGGCTATCTGGGTCTGCCGCCGATCATCCACGGACAGCAGGCCGCGCCGGCGTCGACGCATCGTACTTCCTCGACGAGCACAACGCGCGAAGCGCAGCAGAATCCGTTCGGCCCGGGCGTCGCCCCGGCCGTCTACGCGACCGACTCCCAGGACCGCGGCACCTCGTCCGCCGACTCGTACATCGATGCCGCCGACGCCGCGACCCTCGACGACGCCGACCGCGTAGCGTCCGCTAGCCTCGCGCTCGCCGCGCTCGTGCTCGCGCTGGCCGCGCCGGGCACGTTCGGGCCGCCACGGCGCCGTCGCCGCGCGCCGCTACGCCGGCCGCCATCGCCGGTACCGACGCGCGGCCGCTGATCGTCGCAGCCGCCGCGGCGCCAAAGCACGTCTCGTTCGTCGGACAGATGTCGTCGATTCGCAGCGGCACGACGCGCGCGCACGGCGGTCGTCTCGAAGATCGAGCACCGCGCGCCGGACGAGACCCGGCGCACCTACCTGGCGCCGCGAGTGCTCTACGGCCAGTTCGTCATCAGCCGCGGCGCGATGTCGTGGAACGTCGACCCGGCCAGCAAGCGCGTCATCGTCAGCGAGAACCAGGCCGCGGTCGATCCGGTCGCCGTCGTCGACGACATCGCGCTGCTCGACAGCAACTACCGCGCGGTGCGCAGCGCCTCGGACGACGTTGCCAACCGCAAGGCCGACGTGGTCGACCTGGTGAGCCGCTACACCGGCGAGCGCGCGATGCGCCTGTGGCTCGACGCGCAAACGCATGTCGTCTTGGCGAAGGAAGCGTATCACAGCGACGGTTCGCTGGCGTGGCGCACGCGCTTCGACGACATCCGCTACACCGACGGCATCCCCGAGGCGATCTTCGCCGGCGCCGTTCCCGCCGGATTCCACGACGGTACGCGGCCGCTCGTACAAAGAGCCGCTGGCAGTTGCCCAGCGCGATCCCCGACGCCGGCTTCAAACCGATCACGCCCAAGTATCTGCCCGAGGGCTTCTCGCTGGTCGGTTCGGACGTCTCGGAGGTCAAGGGCGTGCGCAACCTGCACCTCGTCTATTCCGACGGCGTGCGCATGCTCTCGCTCTTCGAGAACTCCACCAATCGCATCGCGGACTTCGGCGCCCTCAAGCCGCAGACGACGAACTTCGACAACCACGACGCCAAGTACGTGCGCGACGGTCCGACCACGCTGCTGGCCTGGCGCGAGGAAGGACTCGCGTTCACGCTGGTCGGCGACCTCGAGCTCAAAGAGCTCGTCCGCATCGCGATCTCCGTCGTTCCCTAGAGCGAAGACTTGTTTCTGGGGCGTGGCGCGTGATGGGAGGATGTGGCGCTCTCCTTGTCTTCGGTTGCGGACGTTATCGCGCGCATCGGCGCAGCGCATGACGTTGCGTTCGGCTCGTACTTCTTGCCGGCCGGCCCGATGCGCGACGCGCTGCTGCGTGCGGCGCAGCGGCGGCGCGCACGTCACGGTGACGCTGCAGGCAGATCCGTATCGCAATCCCGACGGGCGGCGCGACAACCGCGAGGCGGCGCGGCTGCTGCGCGGCGGCCGGCGCAGAAGTGACGCTGCTGCGCAGCGCGCGCGTGCCGTTTCACCTCAAGGCGGCCGTGTGCGACGGCGTCGCGTACCTCGACGATCGCAACTGGACCGCCCGCGGTCCCGAACTGGTCGTCGCCGACGACGACTCGCGCGACGTCGCGCTGGTCCGCGACGCAGTACGCGGTGCACGCACCGGGTTGCGACGACACGCTCGCGATGCGCAAAGACGAGGCGCTCGCGGCGCGAACTCGCGCTCGTCGAGAGCGCCGGCGACGCGCCGGTCGTCGTCGAGACCGAACGCGTGCGCGACTCGCCGCTGACCGCAGCGCTGCGCCGACGACGCGCGCGCCGGTGCGCCGACGACGCTGATCGTCGGCCGCGCGCGGCACCATTCGCGCGGCGAACGCAGCGCTCTGCGCGCGCTCGCGCGCGACGGCGTCGCCGTGCGCGAAGGCGGCACCAACCAGAAGCTCGCGCTCGCCGGCGACACGGCGTGGATCGGCTCGGGCAACGCGACCGGCGCCGGTGGTCGCGAACGCCCGTCAGGTCGAGTGGGGTCTCGTCACGCGCGACGCCGCGCTCGTCGGCGCCGTTCGAGCGGCGCTCGCGCGCGACGTCGCGTCGGCTCGCGCGGACTAGCTCGGGGTCGTACCCGGGGCCGGTGCGTGCATGGCGCGCTGCTGACGGCGCTGCGCCCGTTCCTGCTGCAGCGCCGCCTGGAATTGCGCGCGCTGGGCCGGCGTGAGGATGCCGTCGATCTGCGAACGGAACGCCTGCATGTTGGCCTTGCGCGTCGCCGGGTCGGCGTTGCGATTGGCCTCACGCTGTGTGCGGGCGTTGGCGAAGACGCCCGCGAGCTGCGACCGCTGGGCGGGACTCAGGTTGAGCTTGCCCAATGCCGCGCGCATCGGGCTGCGGTGATGATGGTGGTGCGGATGGGCCGCGGCGCCGGCGGGCGCCGGCGCAACCGGCGCGGCCGGCGTCTGCGCGAAGGCAGCAGCCGGTGCGGCCAGCCCGGCCGCCAGCGACGGCGGCGGCAACGAGACGAGTGCTGAACACGATGACCTCTTCTGCGTCCGAAATGACGCGTACGTAGTATTGCTAGTCCCTACTACGCCGGCGTGCGACGAAAGTCGTGAGAGCGGCGTTAGATTGCGCCGCGAATCGCCTTGTCGAGCGCGGGCTCGGGCACTTCGCCGTCGCGCATCCAGACGATCTTCTTGTTCGCACCGATCAGCACCAGCGTCGGGAAACCGCTCTTGAGGTACAGCTGCGCGACCTTGAGCTCGGGGTCGAACGCGATCGGATAGCGCACGTTGTACGTCGCGCCGAACGTGTTGACGTCGGCCTGCGTCTCCGGCGCCGCCGGACGCGGCTTGCGCGCTGCCGCTCACCGCGACGATGGCCATTTTCCCTTGATACTTCGCCGCGATGTCGTTGAGCACGGCCGTTTCGCGCTGGCAGTGCGGACACCAGGTCGCGAACACTTCGAGCAGCACCGGCGTCGAGACGCCCGCCAAGTCGAACGGGCCGGCATTGGTCTGCACCGCGAACTCCGGCGCAGTGTCGCCGACCTTGATCGTTCGACGAACCGACGGCCTTGGTGGCGGATTCTGGGGCACGATCGCGTTGCTGGGTCGCGAGAGCCAGCCGACCACGACGATCACCGCCGACGACGATCACGACCAGCGTCACGATGCCGATCAGCTTGCGCGCGGTCGGGCGGGTCGATTTGCGGGAGACGGCGCGGCTCATGATGCGTTTCCGATTCTGCGGTCGAGCGCCAGCGTCCCGGGCGGGCGCAGCGCGACGATGACGGCGAGCACGACGAAGACCGCGTCGCGCGCGACCTCGCCCCACGTGGTGACGGTCGTGTCGTTGGGGCCGAAGCAGCCGCACGAGACGGTCAAGCCGCGCACGACGGCCGACGCGATCGCGCCGTCGAACGCCAGCAGCAGCGCGGCCGCCACCCAGGCCGAGATGCGCGTGAACAGGCCGACGACCAGATAGCCGCCGAGCAGCACCTCGAGAAACGGCAGCGCCATCGCCATCGGCGCGATCAGCGGCTGCGGCAACGAGCCGAAACGCCGCGATCTGCGTGGCGAACTCGACGGCGTGACCGATCTTCGAAGCGCCGGCGACGATGAAGATTCCGCCCAGCACGAGCCGCAGCAGCAGCACCGCCGCCGTCGACGATCTGCGGCGTTCACCGCGGTTCCGCTCGACGCGAGCCCTTCGACTTCGCGCACCAGCGCGCGCTGCGCGGCGGGATCGCTTGCACGTCGGTCCGCTCGACCTCGACGCGCTCCTCGAAGCCTTCGATCGTCTCGGCGACGCACGTCGCGACCGTCGCCGGATCGTAGCCGCCTTCGAGCACGAACAGCGCGCGGCCGTCGCAGTACTCGTCGGCGATCTCGCGGACGAGCCGGCCCATCTGGCGCGCGAACGACGGATCGACGCCGAGATCGCCGACCGGATCGCCGGCGACGACGTCGTAGCCGGCGCTCACCACGATCAGCTGCGGGCGCACGCGCTCGGCGAGCGCGCGCAGCATGCGCGTGTGGATCGCGACGAAACCTTCGGTGAGGATCCCGCGCGCGTCGATCGGCACGTTGACCAGCGCGCCGCCCGGACGCGACGCGGTTGTCGCGCGGATCGCCCGTGCCCGGGATACGCCGGATCGGCGTGCGTGCCCGACGTACGACACGCCGCCGCCGACGACGGCCTGGCTGCCGTTGCCGTGATGGTAGTCGAAGTCGAGGATCAGCACGCGCTTGCCTTCGTCCTGCGCGTACGTCCGCGCGGCGATCGCAGCGTTGTTGAAGACGCAAAAGCCCATCCCGCGCGCGGGTTCGGCGTGGTGTCCCGGCGGCCGCACGAGCGCGAACGCTCCGCGCCGTCCGTCGACCGCGGCCTCGAGCGCGACCAGCGTGCGCGCCGGCAGCGCGCGCCGCGCCTTCGTACGAACCCGCGTCGACCGTCGTGTCGCCGGTGATCAGATCGGTGACTCTGCCGCGTTCGAGCGCGTCGCACGTGCGGCGCACGAGCTCGATGTACGCGGCCGGATGGACGCGCGCGAGCTCGTCGGGGCGCGCGAGCGCGCGTGTCGACCCGCTCGCCGAACATGCCGCGCCGGCGCAGCTCGTCGGCGACGACGCGCACGCGATCGGGCCGCTCGGGATGGCGGACGCCGCGCAGATGCGCGGTCAGGCTGTCGTCGTACGCGACGAGCATCGTGCTACTTCTTGGTCGTGGTCGTCGACGGCGTCACTTCTTTGGCCGGCGGCTTACCTGCTGCTGGTCGATCGCGGCGATCAGCCGCTTTGACCTCGTTGGCCGCCTGCGAACCGGGCTTCACGTAACCCAACAGCTTGACGTAGGCGGCCTTCGCCTTGTCGGGCTGCTTGACGCCGCTGTAGCACTGGCCCAGGCCGAACAGAATCGTCGGGTTCTGTCGCGACAGATCCGGCGCACCTTTGTCGAGCGCATCGTAGACCTGCGCGCACTCGCTGTAGTTGTGCAGTCAGCAGGTCGGCCTGGCCGAGACCCAGCAGCGCGTCGGGCGAATGCTGCAGCGTGAACGACGTCTTGAACTCGGTGACGGCCGAGGTCAACTGCTTGTTCGCCGCGTACGACGCGCCCAGCAAGAGGTGCGAGCGCGGGTCGTTCGGCGCGAGCTGGCACGACGCGCTTGAACTGATCGATCGCCTTGGGCAGCTGGTTGCTCGCTCGGCGTAGAGCTGCCCCAGCCGCGCGAGCGCGTCGAGCTGATCGTTGTTGGGGCCGGCACCCGCGATGAACTCGCTCTCGGCGCCGGCCTTATCGTTCTTCGCCAGCAGGTAATCGCCGTACGCCGTGTGCGCGCTCATCACGTTGGGGTACTGCGCGATCGCGCGCTGATACGCGGCGATCGGCGTCACCGTCCATCTTTTCGTTGGCGTAGACGACCGCTTCTTGATCGATCACCGCGACCTTGTCGGTCGGATCGGTCTGCAGCGTGTAGATCCGTTCGTAGGTCGCGATCGCGTCCTTGACGTTGTGCTCGCCCGCCGCCAGACGCGCTTTGCCCACCAGGGCCTCGATGCTGGTCGGATCGATGGTGAGCGCGCGATCGTACAGACCGGCAGCGAGCGCGATCGCGTTTTGCGACTGGTAGGTCTGCGCCTCGATCAGGATCGGGCGCGCGATCCTTGGGCGCCGAGCTTGGCGGCGGTCTCGAGCTGCTCGCGGGCCGCTTCGAATTTGCCCTCGGACGCCAGCACCTGCCCGTAGGCGATGTACGCGTTGGGTCTTCTTGTTGAACGTCACCGCGCGCTTGGCGATGCGCTCGGCATCCTGCTGGCCGCTGCAGCCGCACGTACGTGCTGGTCAGCGTGCCGAGGACGCCGGGGTTGGTCGGCTCGAGGTTGGCGGCTTGCTCGAAATCGGCGAGCGCTTCTTTCTCGTGGCCCGTTCCGGACTGCGCGAGCCCGTCGAAGTAGTACACTTGCGCGTTCTTGACGCCGGCGGCCAGCAGTCGTTGGGTCAGCGGCAGCGCGAGATCGGGCCGGTTGATCTGCAGGTAGTCGGCGGAGAGATCGGAGGCCGCGGCCTTGTCGGTGGGGTCGGTTTTGAGCCGCGACTCCAGGCGCGGAATCGCCTTGTCGAGCGGCTCGGGGGATGCCGTCGGAGCCGGACTGGGGGTCGGCGACGGGGTCGCCGCGGCGGCCGGCGCGGGCTTGGCGGCGACGCTGACGGGATGCGAAGCGATCGCGACGACGAGCGCGGCGGCAGAGACCAGGACGGCAGGAAGGAGACGACGGATCATTCTGTGCGTGTACGGCTTTCGCGTCGCGAAGTGAGGCGCCGGATCCGGAACACCCGCACGATGGCACCTCGATGACGAGAGAGGTCGGCGGTGGGAACCCACCCCGACAGCTATTGGTTCGCGCGCTCACGCGACGTGATGGAATCGGTCGTGCGCGGGCGACGCCTGATCTCTGGCGGGCGGTTTCCGGTCCGCCCTGCCCATCTAACGCCGCAGCCGCGACCGGTGCGTCTTCGACGCCCGAGCCGCTGCGGCTTCCCGGCCTCGTCCTCCGCGGCAAGCCGGGAGGCCTTCCCGCTCGACGCAATCTGAACGCATCGCGGCAGCCGGAAGTTTCGGCCGCGGTCTCCCTGGCAAAAATCGAGCTCGTGGAGGCGACAGCGGGAGTCGAACGCCGCGATCGGAGCTTTGCAGGCCCCTGCCTTACCGCTTGGCTATGTCGCCGAAAGGAAGCTCCTGGGTCCCCCGAGCTGATTCGAGGTCTAGAAGGCGGCCGAAGGCCACCGAGTTACGGGATCGTAGATACGTCCCCACAATACTCGGTCGGCCGTTTATCGGCCCAGCGGAGCGGCGGGGACCCTGATGAAAGGGTGACGCATGCTCACTACGATCGTCCTGGCAGCGGTGATGAACTGCTCCAACGCGCCTAATCAAATGACGATGAACGCCTGCACCGCGCAGGCCGCCAAAGCTGCCGACGCGCGCGAACAACGCGCGTATGCCGCGCTGCTCGCGCACGTGCCGTCATCCGACAAGCCGCTGGTCCGAGCCGCCGAACGCGCCTGGGGCGCATATCGCGACACTGAATGCAAGGCGACAATGGCGCGCTTCGCCGGCGGCTCGATCGCACCGACAGAATATAGCACCTGCCGCAGCACGCTCGACGCCGACCGCACGCGGACCTTGCAAAACGCCATGAAAGAAGGCGGCTAGCTGGGATGACCGGGACTCGAACCCGGACGCCCTTGCGGGCTGCAGATTTTCGCACCACTTCGGCTTTCGCCGCCGGAACGGTTCCCGTTCGTGGTCCGGACTGTGCCTTGACCGTGCCTGTTCGGATGCCGCATCGACATCCGAACACGTGTAGGCCGCGCCCGTCCAGTCTCTACACCTTCGGATCGCCGCGCGTCTCCGATGCGCGCTTCCCGCTTGGCTCGGCGTTGTCGTGCGGCCGTGCCGCGACGAGTTCACCGACTTTGAGCGCATCCCGGCCGGCGTTTCCCTCCGGCCGGCTCAGTATCCAAGTCTGCTGTGTCTACCTATTCCACCATCATCCCGCGCGGCGGTTCTGCGCGCGACGCCGCCGCTACCGCTTCGGCGGGCAGCGGGCGGCGCGAAACGCGGGCGACGTGAGGTAGCCGAGCAGCAGGTCGGCTTCGCTGACAGTGAACGCATCGACGCCCAGCAGGCGGCACGCTTCGTCGACGACGATGAGGCCGGCCGGTAAGATGTCGGCGCGCTGCGGGCGGATGTGCGGCATCGCCTTGCGCGCGGCGAGATCGCGCGCCAGCAGCTCGTCGATCAGCGCGCGCGCGGTCCGCGCGCGCGTCACCGTCGTGCCGTCGCGTGCGCCGCCGCCGAGCATCGCCGGCGGCGGTGAAGACCGTGCCGCCGACCGCGATCAGCTCGGCGAATCCGCGCTCGCGCGGCGAACGGCGCGAGCACCGCGGCCGCATCGGCGCGCGCCTCCGCTTCGAGCGCGCGTCGTTCGGCGGCGTCGAGCGCGCGCGCGCCCGAGCAGGGCCGGATGGCGCTCGGAGAGCCGCACGGCGCCGATCTCGAGCGAGAGCGTTCGTTCGACGGCGCCGCGGTCGCGCGCGCGCGCCGGAACGTCGATCGCGAGCTCGGTGCTGCCGCCGCCGACGTCGAGCACGGCGATCGGCGTCGCTGCCGTGAGCGTCTGCCGTCGCGCCGAGGAACGAATACGTCGCCTCTTCCGCGCCGCTCAGCACGCGCGGCTCGACGCCGACCCGCGTCGGCGACGTCGGCGGCGAACGACGCGCCGTCGCTCGCGCGACGCAGCGCGCTGGTCGCGATCGCATCGACAGCGACGTGCACCGCAGCGCCGCACGATCGCGACGTACTCGTCGATCGCGGCGAGCGTCCGGTCGCGCGCGGCGGGGTCGATCGTGCCGGTCGCGCCGATCCCGGTGCCGATGCGCGTGCCGCGCGACTCGGCCGCGACCCGTGCGGTCGCCGTCGAGGACGAGCAGCCGCGTCGAGTTCGTGCCGATCGAGACGAGCGCGCGGACCACGCGGCCGGTACGCGCTAGTCGAATCGCGATCAGTTGCGGAATGTCGGGTCGCGGCGTCACGCGCTCGGGATCGATGACGATGGTGCCCGCATCGTCGAGGTGGTGATAGGACAGCGCGATCGGCTGCCACGACGGCGGCGCTTCGTTCCAGCGCAACACCAGGCTGGTGACCTTGTATCGCCCGGCCGGCGCGTCGTACGGGATCGGCCCGGTCAGATGCACGCTGCGGCGATCGTCGGAGATCGACCGAGTCTTCGCTGTGCAGCTCGGTCGTCGGCCCGCCGTCGAGGCCTTGCGGGCCCGCCAGCGACGCGGTGAGGACGGCCTCGCTCGGCAGCGGCGCCGTCGAACCGCGCCTCGAGCACGAACAGACCGTGGGGCGGAAAGTGCCGGGGACGCTGATCATGCCACTGTGCCATCGCCTCCCCATTATCTCGGCGCGCGCCAATCGCCCTAGCTGCCGCAGACCCGGTAGACCAGCCCGAAGCCGAGGTCCGCGATCGGCTCGAACGCCCTGCGTCGCCTCGAGCGCGGCTCGCTCGACCGCGCGTGTGGTAGAGCACGACCACCTCGCCGTGTTCGCCGGCGGCTCGCAGGCGCGCGAGCACCGCGTCGAGCACCGGCCCGCGGAACGGATTGTAGAGGTAGACGACGAGGTCACCGCGCGGCAGCGCGTATGCCGCGGCGTCCGCCCGCACGATCTTCACGTCGCGCGCGACGCGCCGCGGATCGCGTGCCGGTCGCGAGGTTCTCGCGCGCGATCTCGACCAGCGCCGGCGAGATCTCGACGCCGATGACGGCGCGAAACGGCCGCCGCGCCGCGAGCAGCACGACGCGCCCCATGCCGGCGCCGAGATCGACGAACGTGCTGGACTCCGGCCGCAGCGGCGACGCGTCGAGCAGGGTTCGGCCTGTCCGACCGGGCTGGGCTCGTAGTGCGTCGCGTACTCGAGCGACGGACCGATCGCGTCGGGGTCGAGCTCGCCCAGGAACAGCAGCGCCTCGGTCGTGACGCCGTGCTCGGCATCGAAGCGCTGCCCGGCCCGGCGGCCCGAGACGCGAGGCTTCACTGCCGCAGCCGAAGACGAAGCCGCCTCAGTAGCGCTTCGACGCGGTCGCCTCGCGCGTGCGCTCGATCATCCGCAGCGACCGCTCGTGGTTGCGGTTCCCCACGCCGACGTAGAGCGTGTCGATGATGGTGAGCTGCGCGATACGGCTCGAGCTGGCCTCGCTGCGAAACGCCGTCTGCTGCGCGGCGGTGACCAGCACGATGTCGGAGACCTTGGTGATCGGCGACGACGGTCGATGGGTGATGCCGATCGTGGTGGCGCCGTGCGAGCGGGCGCGGGCGAGCGCGTCGGTCACGTCGCGGCTCGCGCCGGTGTGCGAGATGCCCAGCGCGACGTCCGACGGGCCGAGCAGCGCCGACGACATCGCCATGAGATCGCCGTCGGACAATGCCACCGCGTGCAGACCGAGCTTGAGGAACTTGTGGTACGCGTCGAGCGCGAGCGGCCCGCTGCCGCCGACGCCGTAGATCTCGAGCCGCTGCGTCGCGGCGATCGCGTCGACCGCGCTCTGCAACTGCGCGTCGTCGAGCACTTCGAGCGTGTCGCGCAGCGCTTGCGCGTTGGCCTGGAACACCTTCACCTTGACCGTCGTCAAGTCGTCAGTCGGCTCGATCGCGGCGTAGATCTCAGTGGCCGGACCGACCAGATCGCGGGCCAGCACGATCTTGAACTCTTGGTAGCCCTTGTAGCCGATCTTCTGGCACAGCCGCACGACCGTCGACTCGCTCGTGTTCGTGCGCTCCGCCAGCTCCGTGACGGTGAGGTAGATCAGCTCGTCGGGGTGCCTGAGAATGAAATCGGCGACGCGCTGCTCCGCCGCGCGCAGCCCGGAGTACGCGGCCTGCAGCCGCACGAACGACCCGGGAACCTTGACCGGGTCCACCCGAGCGTCCCTAACCGCCATCTACTCGGCGCGGCTTTCGAAGAGTCTTGCACGATGGCGCTTACGGACGAGATGGCGCTCGAAGGGTTGGGGACGGTCGGGCGGCGCCCATTCTTCGGTCGACTTCAGATAAGCGGCGATCTGCGCTTCGAACGACGGGTCGGTCAGCGCCGGAGCCTCGGTCGTCGGCGCGACCTCGTCGATGCGCGTCTGCGCCAGCATCACCATCTTGCCGACGAGGTCGAACGGCAAGGTGATCTCCTTGTGGTCGAGCGCGCGCGTGTAGGCGGCGCGGTTCTTGTTGACGTCGCCGATCGGCGCGGCGACCAGCCGGCCGTCTTCGAGACGAACGATCGCGCCCAGGTTGTGCACGTTGATGACGCTGCCCCGGACGCGAGCGCTCACCGTGCGTGCTCGAGGTAGATGATCGCCTCTTTGTCGCGCACCAGGTGCAGGCGGTCGTGGATCTCGGGGATGGCTCCGCGCGGATCGCTCAGCCGGCGGATCTCCTTGTTCTGCTCGACCTCCCGGGCGCGCAACGCGGCGACGTCATGCTGAACGGAGTGCAGCTCGCGCGCGAGAGCGACGTTGCGCCCGATCACGTGCGCGTACTGCACGCCGATCAGGGCCGAGATCGCGAGCGCCAGCGTGGCGACGCCCAGCCGGCCCGCCAGGCGCATCACGGCGCGGGCACTCCCGTGCGGCGGAACTTTCGGTAGCGCCGGTCGCGCAACTCGTCGGCCGACATGCCGCTCAGCGCGTCGAGCGCGCGATCGACGGCCGAGAGCACGGCGGAGATCACGCCGGCGGGATCGCGGTGCGCGCCGCCCAGCGGTTCGGGGATCACCTCGTCGATGATCCCGAAGTGCAGGAGGTCGTCGGATGTGAGCTTCAATCGCGAGGCCGCTTCTTCGGCCCGGCCGGCGTCGCCCCACAGGATCGCCGCCGCGCCTTCGGGCGACGCGACGGAATAGACCGCGTGCTGCAGCATCATGACGCGATCGGCCAGCGCGAGCGCCAGCGCGCCGCCCGAGCCGCCTTCGCCGATGATCGTCGTGACGATCGGGACGCGGGCGTCGGCAAGCTCGTAGAGCGACTGCGAGATCGCCTCGGCCTGGGCGCGCTCCTCCGAGCCGATCCCCGGATCGGCGCCGCTGGTGTCGACGAACGTCACCACCGGCAGCCCGAGATGATCGGCCAGCCGCACCAGCCGGATCACCTTGCGGTACCCTTCCGGCGACGGCATCCCGAAGTTGCGCAGCACCTTCTGCTTGGTGTCGCGGCCCTTGTCTTGCGCGATCGCGACGACACGCCGGCCGCGCAGCTTGGCGAAACCGCCGACGATCGCGCGGTCGTCGCGGAAATGCCGGTCGCCGTGCAGCTCGTCGAAGCGATCGAGCGCGGCGATGTAGTCGCTGCCCAGCGGACGTTTGGGGTGGCGCGCCATGTTCACGCGCTGCCACGGCGTCATCGCACCGAAGACTTCGCGCTGGATCTCGGCGTACTTCGCCTCGAGCGCGCGGATCTCGGCGCTGAGGTCGATCGGCTGCTGCGCGGCGTGCGCCTTGAGCGCCGCAATGCGCTCCTCGAGCTCGATGAGCCCCTTCTCGCGCTCGACGATCGCGTTCACCGGCGCTGCTCCACCGAGTCCGACGGCGGGACGATCAGCTGCGCCGGCGCGACGTACCCGTTCGCAGAGCGCTGGCCGCCCAGGCCGTAGTCGAGCAGCCGCATGAGCGTGTCCTTGAGCTCTTTGCGCTCGACGACCATGTCGAGCGCACCCTTCTCGAGGAGGAACTCCGCGGTCTGAAAGTTCTCCGGCAGCTTCTGGCGGATCGTCTGCTCGATGACGCGGCGTCCCGCGAACCCGATCGCCGCGTGCGCTTCGGCCAGCACGACGTCGGCTTGGAACGCGAACGAGGCCGATACGCCGCCCGTCGTCGGGTCGGTCAGCACGCTCATGTAGTAGCCGCCGTCGTCGCGGAAGCGCCGCACCGCGAGGGTGGTCTTCGCCATCTGCATCAGCGCGAGCATCCCCTCTTCCATGCGCGCGCCGCCGCTGGCGGTAAAGACGATGCACGGCAGATGCCGCTCGCGTGCCGCTTCGAAGAGCTGCGTGATCCGCTCGCCGACGACCGTCCCCATCGTGCCGCCGCGAAAGTTGAAGTCCATGACGGCCAGCGCGACCGGCGTCCCGCCGATCGACGCGAAACCGCACACCACACCCTCGGTGAGCTTGGACTTCTCACGATCGCGCTGCAGCTTTTGCGGATATGGAACCTTGTCAGTCCAGCCAAGCGGGTCGCCCGGCAACAGGTCGCCGCCGACCTCGACGAAGTCGGAGTCGACCAGCATCGCGATGCGGTCGAAGGCGTGCATGCGGAAGTGGTGGCCGCAGGTCGGACAGACCCACGCGTTGGCGGCCAGATCGGGCCGGTAGATCATCGAGCCGCACTTGGGACACTTCGTCCACTGCGCGGCTTGGTCGGCCGGGACGGGCTCGGCGCGGCGCAACCGCAGCCATTCCGGCATCGCCATAACTAATGCTTCCCGAGCAGGCGCGCGACGTAGATGCGCCTGAGCTGTCGGAGATAATTGAAGATCTCGCCTTGGTTGAGCTTGGACGTACCCGCCACGCGGTCGCGGAAAACGTACGGTACTTCGAGCACGCGACCATAGCGCGCCTTGGCGATGACCTCGAGGCCGATCTTGAATCCGATCGGATCGAGCTCGACGCCTTCGAGCGCGTCGCGCCGCACCAAGAAATATCCCGACGTGATGTCGCGCACCGGCGTGAGCGGCTGCGCGAGCGCGATCGCGATGCGCGACGTGATGATGCGGCGCTTGGGCCAGTCTTCGATCCCGCCGCCCGCGACATAGCGAGACCCGATCGCGAGCCCGTAACCGCCCGCGGCCAGCGCGTGGACCATGCGCGGCAGCACCGCCGCGTCGTGCGAGAAGTCCGCGTCCATCGCGCCCAGCGCGACCGAATCCGCGCGCGCGAACTTCCAGCCGTCGATCACGCCCGACGAGAGGCCCAGCTTGCCGGGCCGGTGCAGGCACCGCACCGGATAGCCCTCGCGCTCGAGCCGGTCGACGATCGCGCCGGTGCCGTCCGGCGAGTTGTCGTCTACGACGATGATCTCGCCGTCGAGCCCGTGCTGCTTGAACACGCCGTCGAGGGTCGCGATCAACCGCTCGATCCCGGCAGCTTCGTTGTAGGTCGGGACGACGAGCGAGAACTTCATCGCGGCCGTCGGGGACGCCGCGCCGGACATCGGGGGCGCTTCTCCGGTCGGTCCGACCGTCACTTGATCCGCTTCATGGTCGGAAACCGTTCGGCGTCGAACGGTGCGAGGTCGGTGTACTGATCGGCTTCGCGCCGCATCAGCTCGACGCCGCGCGAGCTCACGTCCTGCACTTCGGTGGTCGGCACCGCGACCTCGTCGCCGGTGGCGTCCCACAACACCACGAGCAGCTCGGCCGAGCGCGCGTCGCCCTCCGCGAATACGGCGCGTACGCTGCCGACGCACGTCTCGCCGGCGAAAACCGGCGTGCCGGGCTCGAGTGATTCCAAAATGCGGGCCATGGTCGAACCAGGATTGTACGCCGCCGTCACGCTTTGCTCCGCTCGCTTTCGTCGAGCGCGGCGAGCGCGCGCAACAAGGCGGCCTTCGCGTCGGACTGTCCGCGAAAGTGACGCTCCAGCGATTCGTTCAGCACCGCGTTCATGCTCTTGCGCTCGGCATCAGCCCGCCGTCTCAACTCTTCGTACACCGGGTCGTCCAGGCGCGCCGGAAACGCACGCATGGTCGCCTCATAATATCACAGCGATATCAGAACCACAAGCGCAGCCGGTCCCCCCGGCACCCCGGATCGCGGGCGCCATTCGCTGTAAGCGCCTCGCAGTCGGGGCGATCGTCGCCGCGCCCGCGGCGGCGTCACGCGGCCGCCGGCTCCGAACGGGGCCAGACCGCCGCGAGCACGAGCGCGGCCACCGCAACGAGCGCGGCCACCGCACCCAGCGCCTCGTAGAGCCCGAAGAGGGTGGTGAGCGCGCCGATCGCCAGCACGGCGCCGCCGATCCACACGTAGGTGACGGCATAGAAGCGCGCCGACAGACGCGCCCGCGCAGCCGGCGGCGCGACGCGGTTGACGGCGCTCTGCGCGCCGAGAAATCCCAGCCCGTGGGCGATCCCGGCGACGACGCTGCCTACCGCGAACAGGCCCAGCGAATGCGCGGGAACCGCGCCGAGGATCGCGGCCAACGCGATGACGGTTCCGATCAGGCCTGTTTGGGCGGCCGCCCTGTCGGAGACCGCGCGTCCGGCGACCTGCGCCAGCGGCGAGACGGCAAACACGATCAGCGCGAGCGCACCCTGCAGCGCCGGACTGCGCGCTCCGAGCAGCGCCGCGACGAAGGCCGGCAAGATCGAGATGAATAGCGACGCGAGCCACCACACGATGCCGCTGGTCAGCATCGCGGCGATGAACGCGCGTCTTGCCGCCCGGGTCAGCGGCCCGACTTCTTCTTCGCTGCCGGTTCGCGTAGGCCGCGTCTCCGGCACGAAGGCGAGTGAGACGAACGCGAGCACGCACAGGACGAGCTGCACGGCGAACGGCGCGGTGAGCGGCCACGGCGTGGTCACCGCGAGCACCCCGCTCATGAACGGCGCGACGCCGCACGCGAGCGAGAACGCGAACGTTGCGGTCAGGGCGGCACGGCGACGGTCGTGCGCCGCGTCGAGCTCGACCAGCGCCGGCGGACCCGCGGCGCCGAGCGCGCCGAGCGCAACCGCGGCCAAGATGCGCCCGACGAACAGCAGCGCGATCGACTGCGCCGCGAAGAACGCCAGCGAGCCCAGCGCCGCGGCGACGATGCCGACTGCGAGCACCGGACGGCGCCCGATGCGGTCGGGCAAGCGCGCAAAGGCGATCAAGGTCGCGACGAGCGCGATCGGATAGCTCGCGAACACCGCGGTCATGACGAAGGTCGTCGAGGCGAAGTGAACGCGGTACAGCTCGTAGAGCGGTGCCGGAACGTTGCTGCCCATCATCGCCACGAACATCACGAAGCCGACAAGGAGCACGGCGCGGTTCACGCCGTCACCCTATCATGCAAATCCCGGCTCGGCTGCCGGAATAGTCAGAGGCCGACGACCACCGACGGTCCCGGCAGGCGAGCCTCAGAGCTCGCCGCGTGCGTACAGGATGGCGCTGAGTACGACCAGCGCGGCCGTCTCGGTGCGCAGAATGCGCCGGCCCAATGAGATCGTGGTTGCGCCCGCGCGTTGCGCGCGATCGACTTCGTCGGCCGAGAAGCCGCCCTCTGGACCGATGAGCATCAGAACGCTACGCGCGCCGTCGAGCTCGCGCTCGAAGACGTCGCGCAGCGGCGACGGCGTCGCGAGCTCCCACGGAACGTAGACGCGATCGTAGCGCGCGAACGTTGCCAGCATCGCATCCCAATCGCAGACGTCCGCGACGTCCGGCACGCGCAGCCGCCCGGATTGCTGCGCCGCGGACTTGGCGATGCGGCGCCAGCGCTCGACCTTCGCCGGACTCGTGTCATGCCCGATCACGCGCGCGCTGCGAACCGGAACGATCGCCACGGCACCGAGCTCGGTGGCCTTTTCGACGATCAGATCCATCTTCTGGCCCTTCGGCACCGCCTGCGCGATCGTCACCTGCAGCGCCGTTTCGACCGCGCCGCGGTCCAGCCGTTCGTCGAGCGTCGCATGCGCCGCGCGCGTGCCGATATCCAGCGTCGCGCCGTAGGCAGCACCGCCCGAGTCGATGACCGCAATGCGGTCGCCGTTGCGCTTGCGCAGCACCGTCGCGATCTTGCGCGCGTCGTCGGGCGCCAAAGCGACCCGGTCGCCGATCGCGTGGACGCCTTCGACGAAGAACCGGTCACGCATCGCGGGCAGGCCGTTCGCCCCGTTCGCGCGGAAGGCCCGCCCATGGACGATGCCTTCTGGCTGCGCTACTTGCGCGCCCATGCCGACCCGCGCACGCGCGCACTGCACGCCGCCGGCACCACTCTCGCGACGCTCGTGACCGCGCTGGCCATCGCGCGGCGCGACCCGAAGCTGTTTGCATTCGCGCTCGTTTGCGGCTACGGGCCGGCCTGGTACGCGCACGCCCTCATCGAACGCAACAAGCCCGAAACGTTCAGCGCACCGTTCCGCTCGCTGGCCGGCGACTACCGCATGTGCTGGGGAATGTTGACCGGCACCCTAGCCGCCGAGCTTCAGCGCGCTAACGGCGCGGTACCCGCCGAAACGGTCTCGCGGGCGTAGAGCCTCAATCCGCCCGGAACGCGTCTTTGACGCGGTCGAAGAAGGATTTCTCTTCGATGTGATCGCCGCCGGCGCTGGCGTACTCTTCGAGCAGCTCGCGTTCGCGCTTGCCGAGCTTCGAGGGGACGACGACGTGCACGGTGACGAGCTCGTCGCCTTTGCCGCTGCCGCGCACGCTGGGCATGCCGCGGCCGCGCAGCCGGTACTGCGATCCGCTCTGCGTGCCGGGGTGGAGCGTGAGCGGGATCTCGCCGTCCAGCGACGGCACGCGGATCTCGCCGCCCAGCGCCGCTTGCGGGAACGAGATCGGGATGTCGACGAGCAGATCGAGTCCGTTGCGGCGGAACGCGCGGTGCTGCGCGACGGTCAGGTACACGTAGAGGTCGCCGTCGGGGCCGCCGCGCACGCCCGCTTCGCCGCTGCCGGTGATGCGGATGCGTGAGCCGTCGTCGACGCCCGGCGGGATGCGCACCTGGAGCGACTTCTCCTGTTCGACGCGGCCCCGGCCGCGGCACGACGAGCAGGGCGTCTGCACGATCTGGCCTTCGCCCGCGCACTTGGTGCAAGTGGTTTGCGTGACGAACTGGCCGAGCGGCGTCTGCCGCACCTGCCGCTGAATCCCCGACCCGGCGCAGCGGTCGCACGGCACGACCAGCGTGCCGGGCTCCGCACCGCTGCCGCGACAGGTCGGACAGCCGGCGAGATGGCGGAACGTGATCTCACGCGTCGTACCGGCGTACGCTTCTTCGAGCGTGATCTCGACGTCGTAGCGCAGGTCGTTGCCGCGCGCCGGACCGTTGCGGCGCTGCTGCGCACCGCCGCCGCGCGCGGCGCCGAAGAACATGTCGAAGATGTCGCCGAAGCCCTCGCCGCCGAACGGCCCGAAACCGCCCTCGCCGGCACGGTTGACGCCCGCGTGGCCGAAGCGGTCGTAGTTCGCCCGCTTCTGCACGTCCGAGAGCACCTCGTACGCTTCGTTGATCTCTTTGAAGTGGGTTTCGGCGGCGTGCTTGTCGCTTGCGACGTCGGGGTGGTACTTGCGCGCCAGCTGGCGATACACGCGCTTGATCGTGCTGTCGTCGGCGTCGCGTGCAACGCCGAGGACGTCATAGTAGTCGGCCGGCACTTATCGGATCTCGACGTCGTTGAGGTGTTCGCCCAGCGAGCGGGCCGTACCCGACGCCAGCGCGATGAGCCGCCCGTAGGGCATACGGCGCGGTCCGAGGATCGCCAGCACGCCGAGGCCGCGATCGCCGAAACGGTACGGGACGGTGACGACGCTGCACTCGACCAGCTCGTCGGAGCGCAACTCGTGACCGATCCGCACGTGCGCCGAGGGATCGGCCGCCGGTTCCGCGTTGAGCTCGTCGGCGATCAGATCGTAGAGCGTGCGCTGCTCTTCGACGATGTGCAGGATCGCACGCAGCTTGCGCAGGTCGTGGAACTCCGGCTGATCGAGCAGGTTCTGCGCACCGGCGGCGGCGATCTCGGGCTCGTGCCGTTGACGCGCCGTGGCGAAGCCGAGCCGCACCGCCTCACGGAGCTCGGCGCTCGCGCCGAGCTCGGCGCACACCGCGTCGATGTCCGCGGTTCCGATCTCTTCCATGACGCGACCGCCGAAGCGTGAGTTGAGCGCGTTCGAGAGCCGGGTCAGGTCATCGGCGGCGACGTCGCTCTTCCACTCGATGGCGCGCTGCGCGGCGACGCCGCCGGAGGTAACCACCACGATCAGCGCGGTCCGCGCCGACAGCCAAATCAGTTGCACGTGCTTGAACGCGTGCATGTCGCGCGACGGTGCGATCGCGATCGCCAGGTTGCCGGACAACCCGGACAGCAGGCGCGTCGTCTGCTCGATCACGTCGCCCAGCTCGCGCGACGCCTCGCGGAACTGGTCGCGAATGCGGCGCGAGTCGTCCTTGCTCAGCGTTTCGGGCTGCATCAGGCGGTCGACGTAGGTGCGATAGCCCGCATCGGACGGGATACGCCCCGCCGACGTGTGGGGCTGAACCAGGTAGCCGCTCGCCTCGAGCTCGGCCATCTCGTTGCGGATCGTCGCCGACGAGACGCCCAGGTTGTACTTCTGGGTGAGGGTGAGCGATCCGACCGGCTCGGCCGTGGCGATGTACTCGTACACCACCGTGGCGAGGATAAATGCCTTTCGTTTGTCGAGCTCGAGCTTGTCGTTCACCGGGTGGCCCGCTAGCAGTCGGCACAAAGGAGTGCCAAGCTTTGGGCTAGCGTATCACCCCCGGCCGCCAAGGGTCAAGGCGAAGCGCTCGGCCCGGAGGAGTGGGCAACCGTGCTGCTGACCGCCGCCACGGGGGCAGCGGCGAGTGCGCGAGAATCCGGCCGCCATGACGACCCCGACGCACAGCGAAGCCATCGAAGCGCTCTTCAGCGAAGTGCGCCGCTTCCCGCCGCCGCCGCAATTCGCGGCGCAGGCCAACGCGCAGCCCGGGGTCTACCAGCAGGCCGAGCGCGACTACCAGGCGTGGTGGAAATCGTGGGCCGACAAGCTCGAATGGATGACCCCGCCGACGAAAATCCTCGAGTGGGACGAACCGTTCGCGCGCTGGTTCGCCGACGGCGAGCTCAACGCGTCCGTCAACGCGCTCGATCGCCACGTCAACGCCGGCAAAGCCGCCAAGATCGCGTTCTACTACGAAGGCGAACCGGGCGATCGCTGGACCGTCACGTACGGCCAGCTGCTCGACGAGGTGTGCCGCTTCGCGAACGGTTTGCGCAAGCTCGGCATCAAGAAAGGCGACCGCGTCGCGATCTACATGCCGATGATCGTCGAGCTGCCGATCGCGATGCTGGCCTGCGCGCGCATCGGTGCCGCGCACTCGGTGATCTTCGGCGGCTTCTCGCCCGACTCGATCGTCGACCGCGTCAACGACTCGGAGTGCGTCGCGATCTGCACCGCCGATCAAGGTTGGCGACGCGGCAACAAGGTGCCGCTCAAAGCGAACGTCGACGACGCGATCGCCAAGGGAATGCCGTCGCTGCGGCACGTGATCGTCGCCAAGCGCGTGGGCGAAGCGGTCTCGATGGTCGACGGGCGCGACGTGTGGTGGGACGACGTCGTGCGCGACCAGCCGTCGAGCTGCGAGCCCGAACGGATGAACGCCGAAGACCTGCTCTACCTGCTCTACACGTCCGGCACGACCGCCAAGCCGAAGGGTATAAAGCACACCACGGCCGGCTACCTGACCGGCGTGACCGCGACCCACAAGCTGGTCTTCGATCTCAAGGAAGACACCGACGTCTACTGGTGTGCCGCGGACATCGGCTGGGTCACCGGCCACTCGTACATCGTGTACGGGCCGCTGTGCAACGGCGCGACGAGCGTCATCTACGAAGGCACGCCCGACTTCCCCGACAAGGACCGGCTGTGGGAGATCGTTGAGCGCTACAAGGTCACCATCCTGTACACGGCGCCGACCGCGATCCGCACGTTCATGAAGTGGGGCACGCAGTACCCCGAGCAGCACGACATGTCGTCGCTGCGCGTGCTGGGGAGCGTCGGCGAACCGATCAACCCCGAAGCGTGGATTTGGTACTACGAGCACATCGGCGGCGGCCGCTGTCCGGTCGTCGACACGTGGTGGCAGACCGAGACCGGCGCGATCATGATCGCGCCGCTGCCCGGTATCTCGACCCTCAAGCCCGGTTCAGCGATTCGGCCGTTTCCCGGAATCGCGGCCGACATCGTCAACGACAAGGGTGAGTCGGTTCCGCTCGGCGGGGGCGGCTACGCGGTCCTGACCCGTCCGTGGCCGTCGATGCTGCGCGGCATCTACGGTGACGACGAGCGCTACGTGGAGACCTATTGGTCGAAGTTCCCGCACATGTATCTGGCCGGTGACGGCTGCAAGCGCGACGAGGACGGCGACTACTGGTTCATGGGTCGGATCGACGACGTGATGAACGTCAGCGGTCACCGCATCTCGACCACCGAGGTCGAGTCGGCGCTGGTCGATCACCCCGACGTCGCCGAAGCCGCCGTCACCGGCAAGCTCGACGAGATCACCGGTCAGGCGATCTGCGCGTTCGTCACGCTCAAGAGCCACGCCAACGGCTCGCCCGAGTTCGCCGACGCGCTGCGCGACCACGTCGGCGAGAAGCTCGGCAAGTTCACCCGCCCCAAGTACCTGACGTTCACCCAAGAGCTGCCCAAAACGCGCTCCGGAAAGATCATGCGCCGCCTCCTGCGCGACATCGCCGAAGGCCGGATGCTCGGCGACACGACGACGCTCGCCGATTCAACGGTCGTCGCCGAGCTGCAGCGCCGCGCCCAAGAAGAAGCCTCCAAGGAAGACTAGCGACCGCTAATGTGCGGCCCGAATTACTACTTCTTCGGAGGCACGGCGCTTCCCGGGGGAAGCGGCGCTACCGGTGATACTGAACTCAGCGACCGCGCTGGCATCGGCACCCCTTCACGCAAGGGCACCGTTTGTACCTGAGACGCGCCCGGGAGACCCTGCCCCTTTTTGAACGTTCCGTTCGGTTGAGAATCGCTCACGGTAGCGGCTCCTTCTGCTGCTCGCGTAAGTAGGCCGCCACCGAAGACCACTCGATAAACTCCAAGGTTTCAATATCGGCCTTGTCGAGCAGCATACCATACGACCCGGCATATGGCGCCACCAGACGTCCCTCTTCGTCTAATTTCCACATTTCGCCAAGTAGTATTTGTTCGTCGGCCGGATATGTCGACGCGTATGCTCGATCGAGCAACCGACTTGCGACGCGACGGCCGTCTCGCAGCGTGGCAATCGCCACGAGATCGAGCTTCTGCTGCCAAATGCGGCGAAAGACCTTATCCCACGGCTTCTGAACGGGGTCCGCGACGAAGCCGGCGCGGACCATCCAAGCCTGAATTTCGTACCAACCCCCAGCCAAGGAAGATTGGGAAAACGCCAAACCCCACGACGAAAGCCAGCGCGGTGAGCGCGGACGGCCACGCGCCGTTCGGCAACAGCCCGGCCGTTGATATCAAGGCGTAGCCCGTCAAATCCGTTATGAAGCTGTACGCGCTATATCTATCAAAACGTCGTTTGCCTTGCGACCTTCACCGCCGCGCTTGGCCTCGTATACTCGTAATGAGAGGAGGCCGGGAACGATCAGCGCCGCCAATGCCAACATTTGTGGGATCGTCGCATGCGAGAGCGTCTCGTATGCCTTCAGCAACGTGTCCATGAAACTCCGATAGAATTCGAACCAGACCGGCGACTTGACACCCCGTACACCGTAGTCTATCCATGACGTTTCTTCAGTCTCTCGTGCTTTCCCCTACTTGAGGGCGAATCGTCTCCTGTCGGGACTACCTACATTGGCGCCAACCGCTGCGCGAGACAAAGTACCGATGAGTCAGTGCGACGTCGTTACCGGACGTTGCGCGAACGTCGCGATGATCGCGGGGAAGCCGGGGGCGTTGTGCGGCCAGCCGTCATGGCCGGCGGGTGGGATGCGCAGCGTGTGATCGGCGCCGGGGAAGACGTGCACGGTCACGTTCTGGTTGCCGTGCTCTTTGAGGATGCGCACGGTGTCGGCGATCGAGGCGCGCGGCGACACAACGTCGTCGTTTGCGCCGAACAGGATGAGCACGGGAACGCGCACTGTCGCCCAAGCGTCGGAGTTGTCGGCGTTGCCGGTCTTGGCGTACCACGCCCACATCCAGCTGTCGTCGTCGGGGATCGCCAGATCGTCGAGCCAGTCGGGATCACCGGCCAGCGCCATGTCGGTGCGCAAGCGCGCATGCGGTGCGCCGAGGCGCGCGGTGTCGACGAACTCGGCGTAGAGCTTCTCGGCGTCGGCGAGCGTCTGGCCCGAGTACCGCTTGGCGAGCGCCGTGTCGACGCGGAACAAGTCTTGCCGGTATTGCGGACCCACGTTGCCGTCGGCGTCGCCGATCCAGGTCACCTCGGGATCGTTCCGGGCGATCATCGGCGCGAGAAAACCGCCTTGGCTGTGGCCGTAGATGCCGAGGCGCGACGGGTCGACGTCGGGGCGCCGTCCCAACAGGTGCACCGCGGCGCGCGCGTCCGCGGCGAGATCGTCGAACGTCGCGATGCGCCAATCGCCGGTCGAAGCGCCGACACCGCGCTTGTCGTACGAGAGGGCGACGACACCCCGCCGAGCGAGCGCGTCGGCGATGTACGCCGTGCCCCAGCGGCCTTCGGGGCCCGAGCCTTGCACGAGCACGACGGCGGGATGCCGTCCCGCGGTACGCGGTGCGTACACGGTGCCGCCGAGCGACACGTCACCGTTTGCGAAGGTCACCGCCTCGGTGGCGTACGGCTCGGCGACCGGCGCCGCGACGCGGTGCAAGCGGAGCGTCCCGGTACGCGCGTGCGTCTCGCGAAACGTTCCGGTCATCACGCTCCCGGCGACGCGAGCCTCGAAGATCGCGGTCGTCACATCCCCCACGAGCTCCGCGTGCAGCGCGCTTCCGAGCTGCACGTGCGAGAGCGGGACGCGGATCGCGCCCAGATCGGGCGCGGAAAAGAAGTTCCGGCCCGGCGCGCCGTCGCCGAGGTCAAGCCGGATCGCGAGTTGCGACGTCCCGCGGCGGATCAGGCCTTCCCAGTGCCCGGCTGCGGCTGCGGGCCGTGCCGGCGCCGCGGATTGCGCGATCACGAGAATCGCGAGAGCGAGCACCATGCAGCCGACTATATCACCCCGGTGCGGGGCGCGGATTGAACGAGGCTGTCGCTGCTACGCGTGCGGCGAGGCCGACGGCACGGGACTGGGCGCCGTGCCGTTGTTTTGTCCGCCGGTCGATCCGCCGTTGGACCCCGAGCCGGGATTGTTGGGCGTTCCGGTGCCCGGCATCGGGCTGCCGGCGCCCGGCATCGCATTGGGATTGACGTGCCCCGGCACCGGCCCAGGCGCAGGCGGCGAGTACGGCGTGAGGTTGCGCGCGGCCAAGTACGTCTGAGCGAGCTGCAGATGCTGCTGCACCGTCGCCTCGAGGCTCGCGGCGAGCGTCTTGAGGCCGGCGTTCGTGCCGTTGTCGGCTTCCCAGCGGAGCAGCGCGAGCGCGTGCCGGTGGGCCGGCACTTGCATCCGCATGTAGTCGTTGTCGCGCTGCGTTCCGTCTTCGCTCTCGAGCACCGCCAAGTGGCGCGCCCCCATGCCGTTCATGTCCACCTCGCGCGGCACCGGCGCGAGGTTCGTACCACGCGTCGCGGCCTCGAGCTTGACGGCCGCCGTGCTGTGATCGTCGATCATGCGCTGCGCGAAGGCGTGAACCATCGGGTCCTGCGTCCGGTTGACGAGATACTTTGCCATGTCGAGCTCGGCGGTGTTGGCGGCATCGAGCGCGCGCACGAAGTCCGCGTCGTTGGCCGGCATGCGACCGCGCGGGCCGCCCATGCCGCCCATCGGCGGCGCGCCCGGCGGCGGGGTCTGGCCGACCGCGACGGCGGCCACGAGGCCGAGTCCGGCGATCAGGGCGAGGGCTGCGAGCGGGCGGGCGGCATCGGTCAGCTTCACGGACGAGCTCCTGTCTGGTATCGCCAGGTTTCTCCCGCCGCCGCCCGGTCAAAACGCGGCGGCGTCGCGGTCAGGCGGCGCGGACGGCGGAGATGCGGATCTCGCTCGAGCGGCGGACGTTCTGGTAGGCGCCACAGGCGCAGGCGTACCAGTCCTCGACGACGGCGGTACGCGGCCGTTCGCCGGGATAGAGGTAGCGCGCGACGCAGGGACTGGTCAGCGCGCAACGGCAATGCCAGCAGCGCGCGTCACGAACCGGGGGATCGGGACGAAGCTCGACGCGCTCCATACAGGTGATAACGGCATTTTCACGCGAGCCCACGAGCCGACGTGGATCACACCTGCGGATCGCGAACGTCAGGTGCGTCGAAGAGCTGGTCGAGCAAACCGAGGTCGTCGATGCGGGTGGCCGGCGGCAGCGCGCCGATGATGGTCGCGCCGTAGCCCATCGAGGTCGCGCGGCCGTCGAGCAGCGCCACGACGCCGCGATCGGACGTCGACCGGATCAGCCGCCCGAAGCCCTGCTTGAGGCGCACGATGGCGCTGGGGATCATGTAGTGCTCGAACCCCGAGCGGCCCTGGGCCTCGAGCGCGGCGATGCGCGCGGCGACCAGCGGCTCCGACGGCGAAGGAAACGGCAGCCGGTCGATCACGACGCACGACAGCGCGTCGCCGACCACGTCGATCCCCTCCCAGAACGTCGCCGTCGCGAACAGCACGGCATGACGGGTCGAGCGGAACCAGTCCAGCAGCGCCGAGCGCGGCAGATCGCCCTGCACCTTGGCCGGAAACGCCAGCCGCTCGCGCAGCAGACCGTACACCTCGCGCATTCGCGCATACGACGTGAACAGCACAAAGGCACGCCCGGCGGTGCGATCGAGAATCTCCTCGATCAGCGGCGCGGCGCGGCGCGCGAAATCGACGGCCTTGGGGTTCAGCTTGGGCGGCGCGACGTACAGCCGCGCCTGCCGAGCATAATCGAACGGCGACGGCGCGACGAGCTGCTGCGCGTCGTCGATGCCGAGCGATGACATGATGAACGCAAACGGGCTCCCCGCTTTGTCGGGCGCCTGTCCTTTGTCATCCTGAGCCTGTCGAAGGACCGCGGTGGAGATCGTCGCGCTGGTCAGCACGACGCTGCGCGTGCGGGCGAACAGCGTCGCGCGCAAGAAGTCCGCGACGCTGAACGGCGCCGCGTTGACCTCGTAGCGCTCCCCGCCCTCGCCGCGCTCGACCCACGCCACCGCGTCGATCTCGTCGGCCGGGACGGCGCCGGCGGCGGCCTGCTGCGCCGCCCGTTCGATGCGGTCGACGGTCGCGACGTGCGCCGCGACCGAGCGCAGCGCCAGATCGCGGCGGCGCTCGGCTTCGGACTCATTGTCGGTGGGCTTGCGCAGCGCGTCCTTCCAGCTCGCGTGCAGCCAGTTCTCGAGCCGGTAGAAGGCCTCGCGCATCACCGGCAGCACCTCGCCGAGACCCTCGTTGGCCCCCACGGGGTACTTGTCGCCCGGCACTTGCGCGAGCGTCTGCTGCAAGCGCCGCATCGCTTCGTCGAGCTCGGCGTCGTGCGCGCTCGGGATCGCGTAGGTGCGGTGCAGCTTGCGCATCATCCGGTGCACGGAGACCGGCGAAAGGGTCGCCGTCAGCGCCGCCGTCGCGTACTTCTCGGCTTGGTGCGCTTCGTCGAGCACGACGAAATCGTACGCCGGCAGGAGCGCGCCGCCGCTGGCCAGGTCGAGAAAGAACAGCGCGTGGTTCACCACCACGACGTCGGCGTAGCGCGCAGCGTCGCGCTTGGCGAAGAAGTGGCAATCGGCGAAGCGGTGACAGTACTCGCCGATGCAGTCGTCGGCGTCGGCGTCGAGCGTCTCCCAGTCGTCGGCGCGCGGGGTGAAGTCGAGCTCGGCGCGGTCGCCGGTCTCCGTGCGCTCGGCCCACGCCCAAAGCCGTTCGAGCGCGATCGACGGGGCAATCAGCCGCGCGCCGCTCTCCTTCTCGAACTTCGCCTTGCACAGATAGTGGTTGCGGCCTTTGAGCAGCACCACGCGTGCGTCGATGCCGAGCGCACCCGTCACCAGCGGGATGTCCTTGCGCACGAGCTGTTCCTGCAGCGCGATCGTTCCGGTCGAGATCACGACCCGCGCGCCCGCCCGCAGCGCCGGTACCAGATAGGCCAGCGATTTGCCGACGCCGGTCCCCGCTTCGACGACGGTGTGCACGTTCTCCATGAAGCCGCGCTCGATCAGCTGCGCCATGCGAAGCTGCCCTTCGCGCAGCTCGAATCCCGGCAGCGCGCGCGCGATCGGTCCGTCCGACGCGAACGCGTCGTCGACGAGCTTCATTCGCGCGGGTCCCGCAGCTCGAGCGGCGGTGCATCCTCCGCTTCGTGCGGCGCCGCCTCGGGCGGCTGGTCGATCGTCTCGACCTCGCGCGGTGCCGGCGCGGTGCCGGCGGCCACGGCGTAGGCGTAGGCCGCCGTGCGCCGCGCCGCCGGCATCATGAACAGGACGAAGCCGGCGATGAACCCGGTCAGCAAGCCGCCGACGTGCGCGGCGACCGAGATGCCGGGAACGCTGAACGTGAAGACGAGGTTGAGCACCACGATCGGCAGGACTTGGCCGATCAGCGAACGGCCGCGCTTGCCCAGGCGTAGACCGACGGCGACCAGCGCGCCGAACAACCCGAAGATCGCGCCGCTCGCGCCGAGGGTCGGCACGTCGTAGTTGAACGCCACGACCGCCAGACCCGATCCGACGATCGCCACGACGTACAGCAGCACGAAACGCACTTTGCCGTACAGCGCCTCGACCACGTTGCCGACTTGGTACAGCGCGAGCATGTTCAGCCCGATGTGGACGAGATTGGCGTGCAGGAACGCGCCGGTGAAGATCCGCCACCACTGGCCGAACTGCACCACGGCCACGCCGTAGAGCTCGCCGTGATCGGAACTCGCGCCGCCCGTCGAGATTTCCCAGATGAAGGCAAGGACGTTGACCAGGATCAGGAAGTTGGTGACGGTCACGCGCTCAGCGCCGGGCTCGCCTCCGTGGAGATCGCGATCAGCCGCGCGAGCTCGATCGAGATCGCGGTGCGCCCGCTGGCGCCTTCGATCGTGATCGGCCCACCGAGCGGGCCGCGCTCGACGACGTCGATCTGCGCGCCGGGCCGCAAGCCGATGCGGTCGAGATAGCGCAGCGTCTCGGGGACGTCCTCGACCACCTCGACCACGCGCACGCTGGTGCCGGCCTGCGCGTCGGAGAGGCGCTCGCCGATGCGCGGCGGGGCGCTGAGATCGGCGGGCGGGATCGGCAGGCCGTGCGGACATACCTTCGGATCGCCGAGCACCGCGACGAGGCGTTCCTCGACGCGGTCGGAGATCGCGTGCTCGAGCCGGCACGCCTCGTCGTGGACTTCGTCCCACGGCATCCCAAGGATGTCTTGGAGAAACACTTCGGCCAGCCGGTTGCGGCGAACGACCCGAACCGCGACCCGCAGACCCTTCTCGGTAAGCTTCGCCTGCCCGCGCGCTTCGTGCGTCACATAGCCGTCGGAGGCCAGCTTCTTGAGCATCCCCGAGACCGAACCCGGCGCGACGCCGAGGTCGGCGGCGAGTCCGGACGTGCTCACGCCGGGGCCCTCGCGCTCGAGGCGGTAGACCGCTTCGAGATACTCCTCGGTCGACTCGTCGAAGTGGGTATGGCCGGCCATCGTCAGTTTGTTCGACCAACCGGCACCGAGTTCCGGGATCGGTCGAAGCGCTCGAACAGCCGCGCCTTGCGGTCTGTTGCGGCGAACGACGCCTCGATCGCGTTGCGGGCGAAGCGCAGAATCGCGTCTTCGCCGAACGTCTCGGTGACGAGACGGTACTCGTCGACCAGCGTGGTGCCGAACAGCGCTGGGTCGTCGGCGTCGATCGTCACGACGCAGCCGGCGGCGTCGAGCGCGCCGAGCGGATGAACGGCACCGGCCGGCACCGCTCCGGTCAGCCGGTTCGAGGTCGGGCAAATCTCCAACGGGATGCCGCGCTCGGCGAGCAGCTCGACGAGGGACGGGTCCTCGACCGCCCGCACGCCGTGGCCGATCCGCTCCGCGCCGAGGACCTCGACGGCGGCGCGCACGCTCGTCGCCCCGGCCGCTTCGCCGGCGTGGACGACGCCGTGGAGTCCCCCGTCGCGGGCGACCGCAAACGCGCGCTCGTAGAGCTCAGGGGGGAAGCGCGCCTCGTCGCCCCCTAGCCCGACTCCGACCACACCCAAGTCGCGCAATCCGACCGCTTGGCGGGCGATCGTCTCGGCGCGCTCAGGGCCGAAGTTCCGGGTGAGATCGGCGATCAGCGCGACCTCGATCCCCAGCGGCCCGCCGGACTCGTCGAGCGCGATCCGGATCGCTTCGACGGTCGCGCGGACGTCGAGCTCGTGGTGGAAGAACGTCCAGACCGACGGCGAGACGAAGATCTCGGCGTACGCGACGCCCTGCGCGGCGGCGTCCGCGACGTAGTCGCGTGCGATCGCCGCGAAGTCTTCGGGCCGGCGCAGCGTCTCGCTGACCTTCGCGAACAGCAGCAAGAACTCGCCGAACGTCGAGAACGCATAGGTCCCGGCCGGATCGGCCCGCTCGCCCAGCTCAACCCCGTACTTGGCGGCCAGCGCCCGAAAGGTCTCCGCGCGCACGGTTCCCTCCAAGTGGCAGTGGAGCTGCACTTTCGGGAGGGCAACCAAATCCAAGCCCGGCATGTTCTTGACGATCGTTCGACGCCGATGCTATAGTAACCGTCGCCCATCGCGGGGTGGAGCAGTCCGGTAGCTCGTCGGGCTCATAACCCGAAGGTCGCGAGTTCAAATCTCGCCCCCGCAACCAACCTTCAGGTCCATCGACCGCAAGATCGATGGGCCTGTTGTTTTACTCGCTCTCGCCTCGGGCACGCCAGCCCCAACGAAATGACCGGTCACGTCCACCTTTCGGTCATGCGCGACGACCATGCCGAGCAATTTGACGCGATGCTGGACGAGTATCGCGTGCACGGCGAGGTTGGCCTCTATACCGGTTTCTACGAAGCAGCGTGGGACGGCTACGCGGCGTATCGGGCGATGCTCTGCCGCCTGTGCGCGGGCGGGTGGCCGCTCGCGGAAGTCGTTCCCGGCGAAGCGTACTTCGTCGTGGACGAAGCGGATCGCATCGTTGGAGAAGTCTATTTGCGCCTCGCTCTGACACCGGCGCTCGAAGAGGATGGCGGGAACATCGGCTACCAGATTCGCCCGAGCGCGCGCGGTAAGGGTTACGCAACCATAGCGCTGAGCCTCGCTCTCGCGCGCTTGCGGGAACTTGGCCTCGAGCGAGCTCTGCTGACGTGCGACTCGGCGAATGTCGCTTCCGTTCGCGCGATCGAGAAGAACGGGGGACGACGCATCGCCGATGCGGCGAACGGCCAATGGCGGTACGAGGTCCTGCTGAGGGCCTGACGGGAACGCTAGATCGTCGTGATGGCGCCGGGCGATCGTGCTTCGCCTTGGCTCAGCACGACGGCGTGATACGGCGGTGCGCGCTCCGATCCGTGGCTAGGCGCGGTGGGTCGTGCTTCGACGTGGCTCAGCATGACGCCGCGATGGCGTCGCGCTCGTGTCGATGGCCTCGCGCTCGTGTCGAGGGCGTCGCGCTCGTGTAAGCGTGCGATTGGACGAGGCGCGTCGCTGACTACGGGCCGCAGTAGGTCGTGAGTGCTCCCGCGATATCGGGGTTCATCGGGGTGCCTTGGGTGCGGGTGTAGGTGAGCTTCGTTACACCGGGGGCGTCGTCGACGACGATCTGGTGGACGACGGTCGAACCCAGCGTCATCTCCACTTCGTGAGCGCGGCGGCTGTCGCAGGTGCGGTCCTTGTCGACGGCCGGCTTGAGACCGTTGCCGGTGATGTTCTTGTGGATCATGGCGACCGTGTCGTCGTACGACAGCTCGTCGTCGGTCAGGAGCGTCAGCTGCTCGCCGTCGCTCTTCTTCCACGACTCTTGCGCGCGCGGCACCTGCGGCGTGGGAGTAGCGGTTACGGTATGATCCCAGCCGGCGGGACCGGTGAACGGCTTGCCGGCGGCCGCGGCGATGAACGGCGGGCAGACGGTGAGCGCGATGATCAGGGTGGCGGTACGGACAGCTGCGCTTCGCATCGTTCTCCTACTGTAGGCGAGCAAGGGCGGCGGCTCAGCCGACGAACGGTGCGCCGGGTTCGCCCCGCATGCGACACTCGTCGGGCTCGGCCCTTTCATCCGGTGGGCTCCCGTCCTGGACTAAAAGATTAGGCGTGAGCGGCCGTCCCGATGAGGCCCAATTCGCGTCCGACGTTCTCGAACGCCGCCAAGGCCCGGTCGAGCTCTTCGCGGCTCAGTGCACTCGAGATCTGGACGCGAATGCGGGCGGTGCCCTCCGGCACCACCGGATACCCGAATCCGGTCACGAACACACCTTTTTCGAGCAGCCGGTTGCTCATCGCGATCGCGAACGCCGTGTCACCGACGATGATCGGTACGATCGCGCTCGGACCGTCGAGCGGCTTGAATCCCAGTCGCGTCAGGCCGTCGCGAAAGTAGCGCGTGTTCGCGCGCTGCGTCTCCACCAGCTGCGGCTGCGTCTCGAGCAGCTCGATCGCTTTGAGCGCGCTCGCTGCGACGGTCGCCGGCAGCGCGTTGGAGAAGAGCTGCGTGCGCGAGCGCTGCACGAGCGTGTCGATCAAGGCGCGCGAGCCGGCGACGAACCCGCCGGCGGCGCCGCCGAGCGCTTTGCCCAGCGTCCCGGTCAGGATGTCGACCTTGCCCTCGAGACCGCAGTGCTCGATCGTGCCGCGGCCGGTCGCGCCCATCACGCCCGTGCCGTGCGAGTCGTCGATGATCGTCACCGCTCCGTAGCGCTGCGCGAGCTCGACGATCTCCGGCAGCTTCGCCAGGGAACCTTCCATCGAGAACACGCCGTCGGTGATGATGAACGGCGTCCCCTCGGCCTCGCGCAGCCGCGCTTCGAGGTCGGCCATGTCGCCGTGGCGGTAGCGCGAACGTTTGGCCCCCGCCAGCCGGCAGCCGTCGATGATCGACGCGTGGTTGAGCTCATCGGAGATGATCGTGTTGCCGGCGGTCGCGATCGTCGGGATCAGGCCTTCGTTGGCGGTCCAGCACGACACGTACGAGAGCGACGCTTCGAACCCGAAGACCGACGCGATCTTCTCCTCGAGCCGCCGGTGGATGTCGAACGTGCCGCAGATGAACCTCACCGACGCCGTGCCCGCACCATAGCGCTTGAGCCCGTCGATCCCGGCCGCGACGACCTCGGGATGGTCGGCCAGTCCGAGATAGTTGTTCGACGACAGCACGATGACGTCGCCGGCCTCCTCCATGTGCACTTCGGGCGCCATCGGGCCGGTGATGTGACGGAGGCTCTTGTACGTGCCGGCGGCGCGCAACGCGTCGAGATCGGCCGACAGGCGTGCTTCGAAGGCGGAATTCATGCGATCTCCTCGCGTCTAGTCGACGTCCAGCACG
>CAVTWP010000012.1:0-41437 GCA_963738465.1 Vulcanimicrobiota bacterium | reverse complement strand
CCGTGCGCGTAGCGTGCAGCGCGTCGTCCAGGTCGCGAACCGAGGCCGCATCCGACCAGAAGACCATCACGAACGGCTTGCCGCTCGCCTTGAGTCCCGGCAGCACGTGCGCCGGCGAATCGCGGACCGCGGCGGCCGGCGCACCCGCCGCACCAGCGGCGCCGAAGATCGTGAGGGGACCCGGCTCGCCCACGGTGGCCGTTTCGTATCCGGCGGCGCGCGCCGCGGCGAGGATCGTCTGCGCGCCGAGCTGCTCGCCGTCTCCAGTCGCGTCCGCGAAAACGCCGCTGTCGCCCGGTAGATGCCCGGTCGCCAGGGCCGCCGCGTTCGCGGCGGCGAGCGTCGGAACGACCGCGTGGCTGTTGGGAAACGCGACGCCCGTTCGCCGCAAGGCGTCCAGCTCGGGCGCGCCGGCCTTGTCGACGCCGGCTCCGCGCAGCGCGCCGGGTACGAACAGAATCAGGTTGTGCCGAACCGGCGAGTCGCCGAACGTCGCGACGGGCGCGCTCAGCGCCGCGCAAGCGATCGCAGACGCGGCGCAGCGAACGGCGACGAGCAGCCGCTTCGGCATGCGTCTGCGCAACAGCCTATGGTTTGCCGTATTGCGCCGTGAGGTACTCGACGATCGCCGGCACTTGGTCGTCGGCGATCTGCGCGCCGTAGGCCGTGCGCATCTTGAGCACCTCGGCGTTCCACTGCGCTCGGCTGAGCACCGGCTGCGTCGAAACGTACGCCGAGGAGTGGCACGTCAAGCAATTCGCTTGCGCGGCCGCGAGGCCGGGGCCGGGCTTGAACGCCATTCCGGCATCGCCCGGCAGCGCGATCGAGACCGGGCCCTTGGGCGGCGCGACGGCGGCCGCAGCGGCGACCCCGGCGCTCAGCAGCGCGGCCGCCAAAACCGACGGCACGATGCGCCTCATCCGACCGACACCCGGTACGTCTCGACGACGTTGCGCAGGTAGCCCGACGGATTCCAGCCTTGCGTCGCCGGCTGCGTCGCACCGTCATTCGCGGTCGCGCGCACCGCGATCGTGTAGGCGGTTCCGCGCGCGGCCGAGGTCAGCGCCAGGTTCCAGCGGCGGAAACCGTACTTGCCGTGATCCTCTTCGAGCGCCGCGTCGCGCCAGCTCGTGCCGCCGTCGAGGCTCACCTCCACGCGCTTGATCCCGCTGCCGCCGTCGAACGCGATCCCGCGCAACGCGCGCGCACTGGACGCGAGCGTGCCGCCGTCGACGACGTTCGTCGCGAACGAGCGCACCCGCATGCGGCTGATCGGGACGGTCGGGAAACCGGTCGCGCCCGGCACGACGCTGTTGTCGGGTGTATCCGGTATGCGATAGGCGGTCTTCATCCAGAAGTTGTCGTCGACGTGGTCGAGCACGGTGATCGCCGAAAGCATCTTCACCCAATAGGTCGAGTACCAACCGGGCACGACCAGCCGCACCGGATAGCCGTTGAGGAGCGGCAGCGGCGCGCCGTTCATGGCGTAAGCGACGATCACGTCGTCCGCGCGCGCCCGGTCGACGTCGAGAGACTTGCGGAACGCCGGCGTGGTCGGCAGCACCGGACCTTCGAGGCCGTGGAACTGGACCTGCTTGGCCGTTGTCTTGAGACCCGCGCGGTCGAGCACGTCGCGCAGCCGCACTCCGGTCCAAGCGGCGTTGCCCATCGCACCGTTGTCCCACTGACCTCCCGCCACGCGCGGTGACGACAAGCCGCGGCCGTTGCCCGAGCACTGATTGACCGCCGCGATCTCGACCTGCGGCAGCGCCGCCAGATCGTCCAGCGACAGCGACAGCGCTCGGTCGACTTCACCTGTGACGGCGATGCGGTGCGCACTCGCGTCGACCCGCTGCGGGATGTCGCTCAGATGCCAGCGTACGAAGAACGCGTCGTTGGGCGTGTAGACCCCGCGATCGAACACTTCGAACGGTGTCTCGAGCTGCGGCGGTCGGGGCGTCAACAGCAACAGCGGGCGCTTTTGCGGAAAGGCGCTCAACGGTCGTTCACCGTTGGCGAACGGGAGCTGCACGGAGTCGGCGCGCGCGCCGCCCGGCAGCCCCGCGGCCCCCAGGGCGGCCGCAGTGCCGGCCAGAAAGCGACGCCGACTCGATCGCATGCGGCCTCCTATCGGTGTGGTACGGTCTTTGGGCTGCGTGCGTCGACTTTGTCGCTCGACGCTCACAGCATCAACAGGTGCGGCGTTCGGACCGCGACTCGAGCGGCCCTGCGCGCCGCTCCCGGTGCACCGTGCAGTGCATCGTCTCGTCGCCGGTCTGGTAGCCGGCCTGATAGACGTACGTGCTGGTCACGCCCATGGCCGGCGGATCCACACCGCGTAAGGCCGCAGGTTCATCGCGGTAGGTGAGACATCCGTCCGACGAAGGCTAGCGCAGATAAATCCAGTAGGCGCTGTCGACGGTCTCGTTTCCCTGATTCATACGATCGCGGAGCGCGCGCTGCTCGTCGAGACGCGCACTGATCTGCGCGACGCGATCAATGGCATGCAGCGCCATCTCACCGATGCGCCCCCGAAGCGAAGTGCGCTCGGCCGCCGCCGGCCCCGGCACGGCAAAACGCGTTCATGCGATTGCTCCGCGGAAACGCCGCACAAAGAGACGGCGTGCTGATGTTATCGCCGAAACCGGCCGCAGTTTGAGCGGGACGGCTGCCGTCCCGCCGCGGATTCATCACCCCTTTACACGGCCGTTACTTGCCGATGGACGCTGCCATTTGCCCGAGCACGGGCGAGCCGTATCCTTCGGTTTTCGTTACCTAACCGAAGCGGCCGGTGATGTAGTCCTCGGTCCGCTTGTCCTTTGGCCGGGTGAAGATCTGGTTCGTGGGGCCGATCTCGACGATCGTGCCGTCCAGAAAAAATGCCGTTCGATCGGAAACGCGGCCGGCTTGCGCCATCGAATGCGTCACGATCACGACGGTGTAGTCTTCACGGAGTTGAGCGATGAGCTCTTCGATCTTGACCGTAGCGATCGGATCGAGCGCGGAAGCGGGCTCGTCCATCAAGATGACGTCGGGCCGCAGCGCGAGGACGCGCGCCACGCACAGACGCTGCTGCTGACCCCCGGAGAGCGCGACCCCCGACTCGGAGAGGCGGTCCTTCACCTCGTCCCACAAGACGGCGCTCCGGAGGCTGTTCTCGACGATCTCGCTGATTCGCGCGCGGTCCCGCTCGCCGTTGACCCGCAGACCGTACGCCACGTTCTCAAAGATCGACATCGGGAACGGATTCGGGCGCTGGAAGACCATTGCGACGTGACGGCGCACCACGATCGGATCGACATCGCGGGAGTACACGTCGGCCCCGTCGATCCCGACGTAGCCGGTGACCCGCGCCGAGGGCGTCAGGTCGTGCATCCGGTTGATCGCCCGCAGAAACGTCGTTTTTCCGCAACCCGAGGGGCCGATCAGCGCCGTGACGCGATGTTCCTCGACATCGAGGGATGCGTCCTTGATCGCATGATTTGAGCCATAGTAGACGTTCAGGTCGCGAACCCGTACCTTGACCTCTGGTCCCACCGCCGGTACGGGGAGCGTCCGATCCCTCGGGGAGAGCATTAGCCGAAGCGACCGGTAATATAGTCTTCGGTTCGCGAGTCCTTCGGGTGGGTGAAGATCCGTTCGGTCGGGCCGAACTCGACCACGCTGCCCACCCGGTTCTCGTCGCCGAGCATGAACGCGGTATAGTGCGACATGCGAGCCGCCTGCTGAAGGTTATGGGTCACGATGATGACGGTGAAATCAGTCGCGAGCCGCTCCATCAGCTCCTCGATCTTCAACGTGGACAGCGGATCCAAAGCGGACGTGGGTTCGTCCATGAGGAGAACTTCCGGTTGCAGCGCCAGGGCGCGGGCTATGCATAATCGCTGCTGTTGACCGCCCGACAAGGACAAGGCCGGGCTGTTGAGCTTGTCCTTGACCTCGTCGTACACGGCCGCACGCCGGAGCGCATCTTCCGCGATATCCCGGAGCTCGCGGGGATCGTTCGTCATCCCGGTGTAGCGCGGACCCGCGATCACGTTCTCGAGGATCGACATCGTCGGGAACGGATTCGGTCGCTGAAAGACCATTCCGATCCGGCGCCGGGTGACGACCGGATTCACCTCGGGCTCGTAAATGTTCACGCGGTCGAGCAGAACTTCGCCCGACGTTCGCCCTCCCAGCGCCGACTCGTGAATACGGTTGAGGCAGCGCAGGAACGTCGTCTTACCGCAGCCTGACGGGCCCATGATCGCCGTGATCGAATTGCGAACGAAATCAAGGTTTACGTCGCGAATTGCCTGCTTCGTTCCGTACCAAGCACTGACTGAACGGGCGCTCAGAACGATGTCGGTCGGGGAGGCGGACGGCGTCTTTGCCGGGACGATCGTTGTCTGCATCGCTCAGAACTTCTTCGGCCGGCCGGCGAGCGCCGCACGGGCGCCGATGTTGAGAACCAAGACCGCCAAGATGAGCAGAAGTGCGCCGCCCCATGCTTGACGATGCCAGTCGTCGTACGGCGAGATGGCATACGTGAAGATCTGCAGCGCCAAGACGGCCATTGGATTCGTCGGGTTCAGCTCCCAGAACTGACTTCCGAACGCCGTGAACAGCAACGGCGCGGTCTCGCCGGTAACGCGCGCGATCGAGAGCAGCAGCCCGGTGATGATCAGCGGTCTGGCAGCGGGCAAAACGACGTGCAGGACACCGCCGTAGTCCGGCAGCCCGAGCGCGAGAGCACCCTCACGAATCGAGGTCGGCACGCCGCGCAAGGCTTCTTCCGAGGTGCGAATCATCAACGGAAGCATCAACACCGCGAAGGCGAACGAGGCCGACAGCGCCGAGAAGTGCGAGAATGGTTTGACGAGGATGGTGTAGGCAAAGAGACCGATCGCGATGCTGGGAACCCCCGACAGCACTTCGGCCAAGAAACGCACCGATTCCGCGGCGATCCCACGACCGTACACGGCGAGATAGACACCCGTCAGGACACCGATCGGAACGGCGATCAGGGTCGCCAACCCTACGATGATGAAAGTGCCGACGATACCGTTTGCGACGCCGCCCCCCGGTACCCCGACGGGATGCGGCAACTGCGTTATGAACGACGGGTCGATCGCGCTCCAGCCCTGGACCGTGACGTAACCCAGCAGCAGGATCAAGAGGCCGGCCGCCAGAGCGGAACAGAAGCCGGTCAGCACGACACCGGCGAGTCCCGCTGCACGGCGCGACGAACCCAGCCGATCTCCCGCGATCACGTTCGGCGCCTTCGCGTGCGAAGCATCGACCACATCATCATGCGGGCGACGCCGTTCACGACGATGCTGATGACGAACAAAATCAAACCGAGCTCCAGCAGAGCGCTGAGATACACCGAGGACGTCGCTTCGGTGAACTCGTTCGCGATGACGCTCGAGAGCGTATAGGCCGGAGCCAACAGCGACGCCGAGATCGCCGGGCGGTTGCCGATCACCATCGTTACGGCGATCGTCTCTCCCAACGCGCGTCCGAGGGCCAAGACGCAGGCGCCCAGGATGCCGGCGCGGGCGGACGGCAGCACGACGCGCGTCGCCGTCTCCCAGCGCGTCGCGCCGAGCGAGATCGATGCCTCGCGGAGCTCGTTGGGTACGGCCAAGATCAAGTCGCGTCCGATCGCTGCGACCGTCGGCACGATCATCAAAGCGAGAAGCAACCCTGCGGCCAGCAGCCCGATGCCGTAGATCGTCCCGGAAAAGATCGGCAAGAAGCCCAGATAGCGCTGGAGCAACGGATCGAGGTAATGACCCAGAATCGGCGCCAGCACGAACAAGCCCCACAGACCGAAGACGACGCTGGGAACTGCCGCCAGGAGCTCGATCAGGAAGCTGATCGGCCGCGCCACCGCCCGCGGCGCAAACTCAGCCAGGAAGACGGCCGCGGAGATCCCCACGACGCCCGCGACGGTGATGGCGATCGCCGAGCTGACCACCGTTCCGAAAATGAACGGGAGCGCGCCGAAATGATTCGTGACGGGATTCCACTCCGAACTCCATAAGAAGGCCGGCCCGAACGCGACGATCGATTCCCATGAACCGCGAACGAGCTGGAGGAACAATCCCGCGATGATGGCGACGAACACCAGCGTCGCCGCGACCAGGGCGATACGGAACACGCGATCCGCGACCGCTTGGCCCGTTGTAAGAGCGCGCTGAGGGAGGCGACTCGCGGTCGCGACGGATCGAGGCGAGTCGACATCAATGCTCATGTATAACGGACGAATGCACCGAGGGTGAATCGCGAGTACCCCTGCGCGCCGCAGCGGTGCACGAGGGACCCGGGCGGGGTACCCCGCCGACCGGTGGGTGGTTAGACCTTGACTTCGGCGATGGCCTTCTTAGCCGTGTCCTGAACGGTCTCCGGCAACGGCACGTAGTTGAGGCTGCCCGCGATTTTCTGCGCGTCATTGCCCGTTACCCAGCTCAGGACGTCCTTCACGAGCTTCGCCCGCGGCTTGTCGGTCGGGTTCCGGTACACGAACGCCCAGGTATAGCCGGCGATCGGGTACGCATCATTGCCGGACCGATCGACGATTGAAAAGTCAGTCGCCGAGACATTCGCTTTGGTCGCAGCAGCCGCACGGACCGTCGCCTCCGTGCAAGTGAGCCACTTGCCGGCCTTGTTCTGAACCACGGCGGTGCTCATCTTGTTCTCGAGCGCATAAGCGAGCTCGACGTATCCGATCGCACCCGGCGTTTGACGCACCTGTCCCGCCACCCCCTCGTTCCCTTTTCCACCGACAGTGTTGGCGCCGGGCCACTGAACGCTTTTGCCCGTCCCGACCGTCTCTTTCCATTGCTTCGCGATGTTGCTCAAGAAGTCGGTGAAGATGTACGTCGTCCCGGAACCGTCGGAGCGATGGACTGTGACGATCGGCAGGTCCGGCAGCGAAACGTGCGGATTGAGCTTCGCGAGGATAGGATCGTTCCAGCGGGTGATCTTTCCGAGGTAGATCTCGGCAATCGCCTCGCGCGTCAGGCGCAAGTTGCCCGAAATCGCGGGGAGGTTGTAGGTGATGCCTTCCCCGCCAAGCGCAACCGGGACCTGAACGACCGCTCCACCCGCGTGCTTGAGCTCATCCTCGTTCATGGGGACGTCGGACGCGCCGAAGTCGACGGTTTTCGCAATGAATTGCTGGATGCCGCCGCCGCTTCCGATCGACTGATAGTTCACCGTGACGTCAGGGTGCTGCTGGCTGTACGTGTAGAACGCTTTGGAGAAGAACGGGTAGACGAACGTCGAGCCGGCGCCCGTCAACTGCGTCGCCGCGAGGGCGGGCAGCGCCGCGAGGCCCAGCGAGCCGAGAAATCCGACGATCAGAGCCGCGGCTGCGCGGCGGGTCATTCGTGTGCTCATGGTCCCTTTCGAAGCCTACGGCGGTTCGAATGCGCGGCGCCGGCCCTTGCCATCGTGTCAGATCAGCCCTAAGCCAAGTTTAAATTTACCTTAAGGGACCTTAATCCGACGGCACGGCCGCCGGAATCCGCATCGTGAAGGTCGCGCCGGATCCGTACACCGACTCGGCGACCAGCGAGCCGCCGTGCGCTTCGACGACGTGCTTTGCGATCGCGAGGCCGAGCCCGGTCCCGGTGTGCTCGCGAGAACGCGAGCGATCGACGACGTAGAAGCGCTCGAAGATGCGGGGCAGGTCGGCGAACGGAATCCCGATCCCGGTGTCGCGGACGGCGAGCACGGCGTCGCCGCCTTCGGCCAGCACCGTGACGAGCACGCTGCCGCCGGCCGGCGTGTGCCGCAGCGCGTTGTCGAGCAAGTTGACGACGACTTGCGTCAGCCGCCCACGATCCGCGTCGACCTCGACGTCATCGGGCGCTTCCAAATCCAGCTCGACGCCGGACGCGTCGGCGCGCTGCGCGAACGTGTTGACCATCGACGCCGCGACGTCGCCGAGATCGAAGCGCTCGCGGCGCAGCGCGACCGTCCCGGATTCCGAGCGGGCGAGCTCGAGCAAATCCTCTACCAGCCGGATCATCCGCTCGACTTCGGCGCCGATCTGCGGGAGGAACAGGGTGCGCGCTTCGGCGTCGTCGTCGGAGACGAGGACGGTCTCGAGCATCAGCTTCATCGCCGACAGCGGTGTGCGCAGCTCGTGCGAGACGTTGCCGATGAAGTCGCTGCGCATCCGCTCGGCGGCGCGGTACGCCGTGCGGTCGGAGGCAATCGCGATCGCGCCGCTCTCGTACGGCTGCGCGGTGACCGCGACGTACCGGCTGCGCGCACCGCTGCCCAGCTCGACGTCACGCGAGCGAACCTCGCCCGCCAGCGCCGCTTGCACGAGACGCTCCAGCTCGACCGACGGGACGATCTCGATGAGCGCACGACCCAGCGCGCGCTGACGGTCGACGCCGAACAGCGCGCTTGCCGCGGCGTTGAAGACGCGCACGCGGGCGCGGCCGTCGACGGTGAACGCGGCGAACGGCAGAGCCTCGACGAGCCGCTCGGCCCCGTCGCGTTCCGCCGTCGCCGGCGCCTGGACGTCGCGCCGCGCCGAAGCACGCTCCGCGCGCGACGCGCGCAGCACGGCGAAGGTGCCGGCGATGCCGGCCAGCGCGCCGAGCGACGCCGCGACGAGGTCAGCCGTCAGCGGCCCCGATCGTCATTCGCGGAACAGGTAACCGCGGCTGCGCACGGTCACGATGTGGCGCGGGTTGTTGGGGTCGACCTCGATCTTCTCGCGCAGCCAACGCACGTGGACGCTGATCGTCTGGTGCTCGCCTTCGAAATCGTACCCCCACACCTTCTCGAGCAGCATCTGGCGGGTGACGATCCGGCCGCGGTTCTCCATGAGCACGTGCAGCAGCCGAAACTCCTTGGGCGCGAGCGCCACCTCGCGGCCGCGCACGACCAAGCGCTGGCGCGACGCATCGATGCTGATCTCGCCGGCGGTGATCGACGCGTCGCGATCGTCGGCGTCGACGTCGGCGCGGCGCAGCCGGGCCTTGATGCGCGCCATGATCTCGCCCAGCGAAAACGGCTTGGTCACGTAGTCGTCGGCGCCCAGCTCGAGGGCCAGGACTTTGTCGAACTCCTGGTCCTTGGCGGTGAGCATGATGATCGGGACGCTCGACGTCTTGCGAATCTCCTTGCAGGCTTCGATCCCGTCGAGCAGCGGCAGCATGATGTCGAGCACGACGAGGTCGGGCCGCTCGGTCTGCGCGAGCGTCACCGCGGTGCGGCCGTCGCCGGCTGTCGCGACGGCGTAGCCGTTCTTCTCGAGATTGTAGCGCAGCGAATGGACGATCGCCGCCTCGTCGTCGACCAGCAAGATCTTCTTCTTGGCCGCAATGGTCGCCGTCACGCCGCCGCCGTCGCGTCGAAGACGACCCGAACGCCGAAGGTCCGCTCGAACAGATCGGCTCTCTCCATCGCGGCGTCGAGTTCGCCCGCCGCGTCGCCTTCGGCCTGCGCACCGATCACCACCGCACCGTCTTCGGGGACGGCCGAGACGTCGGTCACCGTGCCGAGATGCTGGATGTCGAGCCCGTCGGCGATCCGCAGCAGCGAGGCGAGGACGTCGACCCGGCGGCGGTCGGCGGGCGACAGCGCAACGTAGTCGAGGTGCGACGGCTTGGGCAGGGCTTTGCGGTAGTAGCGCGCGACGAGCGCGACGAGCTCGCGCTCGTCGGCGCTCCAGCCCGCGAACGGCGTGTTCCGGATCAGGTACGCGGCGTGCTTGTGATGGCCGCTCTCGCTCACGAACCGGCCGATTCCGTGCAGCACCGCCGCGGCCCACAGCAGATCGCGGTCGCCGGGGGCGAGCCCGTGCAGCGGCGCGAGCCGTTCGAACAGCACCAGCGCCAGGCGCGCTACCTGGCGCTGGTGGCCGCCGAGGTGCTCGTAGCGGCGCGCCACCGCTTCGACCGCCTCGATGCGCGCAGCGCGCTCGTCGCCCAGCCGCTGCGCCAGCGCGCGGTCGCGGTGGGCGAGATCGACCACCACGCCGTCGCGCAGCGCGCGCTCGCACACGACCAGATCGTCGCGCCCGAGCAGCGCGAGCGCGCCGATCAGCACCGCGTTGCCGGCCACGATGATGTCGGCGCGGCGCGGATTCATCCCGGGCATGCGCCGGCGCTCCGCCTCGCCCATTACCAGCATCTGGCGTTGCAGCGTCTCGAGGCGCGCGCGCGACAGCGTGTAGCCGTGCACGCCTTTGACGGCCAGCCCGCGCTGCGCCGCGTCGACGCTGGCCAGCCCCATGATCGTCCCGGACGTCCCCAGCGCGAGGTCGAGCCGGTAGTGGCGGACGCGTTCGGCCAGCGGCGCGAGCATCCCGTGCACGTGCGCGTCGAGCTTGCGCGCCGCGCGCAGCTGGTCGGGCTTGTCGCGCAGATACGCGTCGTAGAGCCGCAGGCTGCCGAGCTTCACCGAGTCGACCAGATACGCTCGCTCGCCGTCGGCGACGATGAACTCGGTCGAGCCGCCGCCGATGTCGACGATGCACGCCACGCGGTCGTAAAGGGGATAGCCGTTGGCCACGCCGAGGTGGATGAGCCGCGCCTCTTCGAGCCCGTCGAGGATCTCGAGCTGCAGCCCGGTGCGGGACTCGACCAGCGCGCGAAACTCGCCGCCGTTCTCGGTCTCGCGCACGGCCGAGGTGGCGACGGCGCGGATCCGCTCGGCGCCGCGCTCGCGCGCCGCGCCGTTGAAGCGCGCGATCGCTTCGACGCCGCGTTCCATCGCCTTGCGCGACAGCCGCCCGTGCTCGAGCGCGTCGTCGCTGCCCAGCCGCACCATCTCGCGCGCCTTGTAGACCACGCGCGACGTGTCGAACGCCGCGTCGAGCTCGACGACGATCAAATGGATCGAGTTGGTGCCGACGTCGATCGCGCCGAACAGCACGCCGCCGCCTACGGGCCGGACTGCTTGCGGACGGTCACGCCGGCGGCGCGCTCGTAGAACGTCGCCACCGACGTATAGTCGTCTTGACCGTGACCTTCGCCCGAGCTCGCCGTGTAGAGCTGGTAGGCGAGCGCGCTGGCCGGCATCGGAACGCCGGCGGCGCGGGCGGAGTCGAGCGCGGCGGCCAGGTCCTTGCGCAGCAGGTCGAGCGCGAAGCCCGGCGCGTGCGAGCCGGCCAGCCAGCTCTGCGGCAGCCAGTTCTGCAGCAGGTAGTTGGAACCGGTGGCGCCTGCGATGACCTCGAGCACCGCGTCGATGTCGGCGCCGGCTTTGGCGGCAAACGTGAGCGCCTCCACGTTCGCCAGCATCGTGCTCGCAATGATGATCTGGTTGACGAGCTTCACCACCTCGCCCATCCCGACCGGGCCGACGTGGCTGGGCGTCCCGATCGCTTCGAGCACGGGCCGCGCCGCGGCGAAGTCCGCCTCCGACGCGCCGACCATGATGGTGAGCGTCCCGGTCTTCGCGCGTGCCGGACCGCCCGAGACCGGCGCGTCGGCGAAGCGCATCCCGGCCGCGCGCAGCCGGGCGTCGAAGGCGCGGGTCGCGACCGGCGAGATGGTCGACATGTCGACGAACAGCGTTCCGGCCGGCGCGCCGCCCGCGGCGCCCTGCTCGCCGAACAGCACCTCTTCGACCTGCGGCGCATCGGGAACGCAGGTCACCACGACCTCGGCCGCCGCCGCGACGCCCGCCGGATCGCCGCCGTCGCGCGCGCCCGCGGCGACGAGCCGTTCGAGCGGCGCGCGGTTGGCGTGCGCGCAAACCGATACCGCGAAGCCGGCGCGCAGCAGCGACGCCGCCATCGGCTCGCCCATCGTCCCCACGCCGATCACTCCCACCCTGCTTGCCACGGTCGGCTCGCGTACGGCGCACGGAACGGCTCGGCCTGCGGGTGAAAGGTCGGGGGTGACCACCGAGCGCCTCACGTGACCGTGCTGCTCGCGTTCATCCGGCTGTCGCGCCCGCTGTTCTTGTTCGGCGGCTTCGCGGGGGTCGCGCTCGGCGCCGCTGTCGCCGCGTGGCGCGGTTTCGCGCTCGACGTCGCGACGTATCTGTGGGCTCAAGCGCTGGTGACGGCGTTTCAGCTGATGGTGCACTACGCCAACGACTACTTCGACCGCGAGGGCGACCTGCTCGCGCAGCGCACGCCGTGGTCGGGCGGGAGCGGCGTGCTGCCGTCCGGCGCGCTGCATGCGCGCGTCGCGCTGCTCGCCGCGGCCGGTTGCGCGGCGGTCGGGTCTGGCCGCGGCGCTGCGCTTCGCGCTGCACGGCGCGCCGGTCGCAGCCGGCATCGGCTTTGCGACCTTCGGGCTGGCGTGGTCCTACTCGGCCCCGCCGCTGCGGCTCGCCGCGCGCGGGCTGGGCGAGCTCGACACCGCGCTGGTGGTGGCGGTGCTCGTCCCCGCCGCGAGCTATGCGGCGTTCACCGGATGCGTCGACGCGGCGCTGGCGCGCGCCGTGGTCGCGCCCGGCGCGGCGATGTTCGCGATGATGCTGTGCGTCGAGCTGCCCGACGTCGAGGCGGACCTCGGTGCGGGGAAGCGCACGCTGGTGGTGCGCTGGGGTCCCGCGCGGACCTGGCAGGTCGTCGCGGCCGTCGCGCTGACCGCGGCGGCGGTCGCCGTCGCCGACGCGCTGCGGCTGCGAACACCCGGCGCGTTCGCGCTGCTGCCGGCGGCCGGCGCCGCCGCGGCGCTGGTGCGGGCGTGCCTGGCCGATCCCCGGCCGGCGTGGCTCGCGTTCTGGGGCGTCGCCTTGTACGCCCTGGTGACAGGCGGGCTCGCGCTGGCGTATGCGCTGGCGGCCGTGGCGCGCTGAGCGACGGGCGTCGTTGCGGAGGCCGCCTGCGAGGCGCACAATGGACCCGGCGGCCGGGACGGCGAACTCGCGGCCAGCCATACTCGCAAGGGGAACCGACAGAATGCTTGCTTCGATCCGCCGGCCGACGTTCGAAGACCTCAACCTTTCGACCGGCAAGCGCGCGCGGCTGTTCTCGATGATGTACCAGCACGGTCCCGGCAATGGGACGCTGATGCTGCTGCCGATCGATCAAGGACTCGAGCACGGGCCGATCGACTTCTTCGACAATCCCGACGCGCTCGACACCGATTGGGTCCTGCGCCTGGCGGTCGAGGGCAACTTCTCCGGAATCGCTTATCACATCGGGCTGGCCGAGAAGTACCACCAGCAGTACGCCGGACGGGTGCCGCTCGTGCTCAAGGTCAACGGCAAGACGAACGTGCCCTCCGACGACGAGTCGTTCAGCGCGCTGACCTCGAGCGTCGAAGACGCGGTGCGGCTCGGGGCGAGCGCCGTCGGCTACACGCTGTACGTCGGTTCGCCGGCCCAAGCCGACGACATCGCGCAGGCCAACGAGGTGCGACGCGAGTGCGAGCGCTACGGGATGCCGCTGATCGTGTGGGCGTATCCGCGCGGCTCGGCGATCAAAGCCAAAGGCGGACAGGACTCGCTCTACGCGGTTGACTACGCCGCGCGCGTCGCCTGCGAGATCGGCGCCGACATCGTCAAGCTCAACGTCCCGCACAGCGAAGACGCTGCCGCCGCCGCGCCCAAGCCGTACAACACGCTCGTGATGTCCGAGCTCGACGGTCTGCGCAAGGTCGTCAAATCGGCCGGACGCACGCTGGTGCTCGTCTCGGGCGGCTCGAAGCTCAGCGACGACGACACCGTGCACAAAGCGCGGCTCGCGATGGAGTCGGGCTGCGTCGGGCTCATCTTCGGCCGCAACATGTGGCAGCGCAAATGGGACGACGCCCTCGCCATGGCCGGCCGCATGCACGACCTGATGCGGGAGTTCGGCCAATAATATCTCCCTTCGACCCCGCCCACTCCACGTTCGACGGCAACGTCGCCGATCGTGATGCCGTTGGTCGCGACGCGGCCCAACAAGCAGTGGGAACACGATCGAGGCTCGTATCGAAGCCGCGCTCGATCGCGTGCGGCCGGCGATCCGGCGCGACAGCGGGGACGTCTGGCTGGTCCGGGTGGAAGGCGAGGTCGCCTACGTGCAGATGATCGGCGCGTGCGGCGGCTGCCCCGCCTCGAACGCAACGCTCAAAGGCGGGATCGAAGCCGTCATCCGCCGGGACGTCCCCGAGATCCGCGTCGTCGAACAGGTCTGAGATCGCGTTGGTCGTCGGCGCTGCACGACCGTTCGCCCTTCGACGAAGCTCACGGTGACATCCGGGTTAGAGCGAGAGCGGGGCGGCGTAGCCGGTGAGCTCGACGTAGCCGGCGCCGAGGCGCCGGCTGCGTCGTGGCGTCGTTGACGTCGACGGCGCCTTCCCAATACGACGTGCCGCCCGCGGTGCTCGCGAGCTCCTGGTCGGCCAAGAGCGGAACGAGCACGAGATCGAGCCGGGCCGACGGAACGCGCAGGCGCCAGCCGCTGGGATACACGGCGCCGGTGTGCGGGCTCTTCCAGGTGCCGGTCGGGTCGACGACGACGTCGGTGAGCGCGAGATGACGCACCGCGCCTCGCGCGTCGATGAGCGAGCCGCTCGACTCGGGCGCGACCGCTCCGTCCCGGCGGCGCAACCGGTAGTCCATGATCTCGCGGCGGTCGTCGAGCTGCACGGAGAACCAGTCCCAGCCGACTTGATCGCGCTGCAGCTCGTCCGAGCCGAACTCGTGGTCCATCCACGACGTGCCGTCGACGCGCAGCGCTCGGCCGCCGTAGCGCAGCGAGCCCGCCGTGCGCAGGCGCGTCAACGAATAGTAGTGCGATGCGCACGAAGCGCAGCCGCCCTTGAGCGACACGCCGTCACGTCCGTGTGCCGCCGGCGGCTTCTCGGGCGTCTGCGTCAGATCGATCGCCATCGCATCGGTAGCGGCCTGCATGCGAATCCGAGCCGTCCCGCGCAGCGTCCAGTCGCCGACGGCGACATCCAGTCCGCGATCCGAGGCGCGGCCTATCCCGAGGGCCTCGCGCGCGAACCGCTCGTCGTACACGAAACGCCGGCCGCGCTCGTCGGTCAACGCGAGGTGCGCTGGATACACCTGATTCCCGCGCCACCGGGACTGGCCGGGCCGCGGTTGCGGATCGCCCGGCCGCAACCCCGACCGAAAGAAGGTCAGCTCGTAACCGAACCGCCGCCCGTCCTCCGCGCGAAGATGTCCCGTGTAGTACCACCACTCCGTCGCGAACGCGAAGTGCGCCGCATGATCGCGCGGAAACACGAACCGCCACGGCACGCGCGCATTGGCGAAGCCGTCGGCGGTCCGCGCCGGAACGGGCTGCGTTACATTTCCCGCCGTCGCCACACGAGGCTCCATCATGTCAAGCGCGGCGGCGTGCGGTCCGTTCGGCGGGACTATGAGGGTGAGCGTCGCCAGAATGACCAGCGCAGACCGCACGACGCTCATTCGCTGCGCACCGCGTCGGCGGTGCGAATCCGCGCCGCAACCGCCGCCGGATACACACCTGCGATCACGGCGGCGCCGATCACCAAGGCGACGGTCTCGGCCAGAAACGTCCACGGCACGTGCAGCTCGATGAGCCACCCGAAGGCCTGCCGGTTGATGACGAAGATCAGCACCAGCGCGAGCAGCATCCCGATCCCGGCGCCCAGAACTCCGCCCAGCAGCCCGATGCCGGCCGCCTCGGCCAGCACGATGGTGCGCACGCCGGCGGCGGTCACGCCCAGATAGCGCAGCAGCCCGAACTCCAGCCGCCGCTCCAGCACCAGCGCGAACAGCGTCGACACGACACCCATGACCGCGATGAAGATCGCGACGACGTCGAGCGCGTACGTGATGGCGAAGGTGCGGTCGAACACGTGCACGACGAGCGCGCGCAGCTCGCGGTTGGTTTCGACGTCGATCCGCAGCGGCGCGAGCGCGCGCACGACCGCGCCGCGCAAGGCCGTCAGGTCGGCGCCGGGACGCGCGTAGACGGCGATCGAGTTGACGGAGTCGTCGTGAAAGAACCGCCGGTACGTGCGCACGTCGAGCAGTGCGACGCCGGCGTCGGACGAGTAGTCGTTGTATACCGCCGCGACGGTGAACGGGGTCGGGCCCGAGGGCGTCGGCAGCACGATGCGATCGCCCGGGCCGACCCCGAACTTGGTCGCGAACGGCTCGGAGACGAGCACGCGCGTCGTGCCCGGCAGCGAGCGCGCGAGCGCCGCGGCGTCGGCACCGCCGAGCAGCCGCAGCGGGCGATGCGCGACGATCGACGACAGGTCCGTCGCGCCGAGGTTGGTGAGCCGGCCGCGAAACGGCAGCTCGATCTCGCGCAGCGTCTCGACCTGCGCCACGGCCGGCAGGGCCGCGATCCGTTCGGCCGCGCCGCGCGCGAAGCGCGCGTCGCTCGCCGCGTCGGTGAGCCCCAACGGCCGCACGAACAGGTCGGCCCGCAGCGTCTCGTCGGCCCAGGCCACCACCGTGATGCGGAACGACGCGACCAGGACCGCGACCGCGACGGTCATCCCGATCGCGATCGACACCGCGGCGACCGCGACCGACGTGCGCAGCGGCGCGCCGCCCAGATTCGCGGCGGCGAGCGCGAGCGGCGGACGCCGCGCGGCGAGCGCCGTGCCGGCGCGCGCCAACAGCGTGACCGCCAGCGGCGTGCACAGCGAACCGCCGAACACGATGAGCAATCCGGCGGCATAGCCGAACAGCGGCACGCCGTCGACGGCCGGCAGCCGGCAGCACGCTGCGGCGAGTGCGAGCAGCGCCACCCCGCCCAGCGCGGCGCGCGCCGCGAAGAGCCGCCGCGGGCGTTCGAAGCCGGCCGCGCGCAAGGTCAGCGCCGGCAGCGTCGAGGCCGCGTCGAGCGCCGGAAACGCCGCGGCGACGACCGACGCCACGACGCCGAGCGCGAACGCCTTCGCAAACAGGATCGGATCGTACGCGACGCGGTCGGCGTGAGACGCGACGTACAGGGTGTCGACCGTCCGCGATACCGCGGCGACCGACAGCGTCGCCAGCGCCGCTCCGAGCGCGAGGCCGCACGCGGATCCTGCCACGCCGAACAGCGCGCCCTCGGCGACGAAGGTACGGAACACGGCGCCGCGCGTCGCGCCCAGCGCGCGAACCGTGCCGATCTCGGGCCGCCGTTGCACGACCGAGATGGCGACGGTGTTGTAGATCAAGTACATCCCCACCAGCAGCGCGACGAAGGCCAGCGCGGCGAGGTTGAGGCGGAAGCTCTGCAGCATGCGCGCGATCTCGGCGGTGCGCGTCGCGGGCCGGATGACGCGCGCACCCGGCGGGATCACCGCCGCGACGGCGCGTTGGACTTGCGCCACGCGACTCGGCGTGACCGCGAGATCGATGCGGTCGAGCAAGCCGACCTGGTCGAACATCTCTTGGGCGGTCGCGATGTCGACGAGCACGACGCTCGAGTCGATTCCGACCGTGCCGGCGGGGATCGTTCCCGCAACCCGCAGCGTCACGTCGCGGTCGCCGGCGACCGCGTGCACCGTTTTGCCGACCGTCCAGTGCAGGCGGCGCGCCGTCGCCGCACCGAGCACGGCGCCGTGGCCGTTCACCAGCGTCCACGCGTCGGCGCTCTCGGCCGTGAAGCCGCCGGGCGCCGCGCCCGTCGACTGATCCGCGACGGGGAGCGGCCGCAGCATGTCGATCCCGAGCACGCGCAAGATCTCGCCGGAGAACGGACGCCCCGGGCGGCACCGACGGTGACTTCGTTCTCGATGGCGGGACTGGCCGAATCGACCCCGGGGACGCGCCCGACGCGCAGCAGCGCGCGTTCGTCGAAGCCGCCGCCCTCTCCGAGCACCTGTAGGTTGACCTTGTTCGACACGATGTTCACGCTCGACGCGAACGATGCTACGGCCGTCGCGTTTGCCAAGTCGATCGCCAGCCCGATCGCGACGCCGAGCGCGACCGCGAGCAGCGTCACCAGCGAGCGCAACGCGCCCGAGCGCAGCGGACCGAGCACCAGCGCGGCGAACAGCGGCGTGGGCTTCACTCCACCCGGCCGTCGCGCAGGTGCACGACCCGGTCGCAACGCGCGGCGGCGTCGGCGCTGTGCGTCGCCATGAGGATCGCCTGGCCGCCGTCGGCGAGCGAACGCAGCAGCGACAGCACGAGGTCGCCGTTCTGCGAGTCGAGGTTGCCCGTCGGCTCGTCGGCCAGCACGATCGCCGGACGGTGCACGATCGCGCGCGCGATCGCGACGCGCTGCAGCTGTCCGCCCGACAACTGAGCGGGAAACGCGCGCGCCTTCTCCGCGATGCCGACCGCCGACATCACTTCGCCGACGCGCGCCGCGATGCGCGACCGGTCGGCACGCTGCAGCACGAGCGGCAAAGCCACGTTGTCGGCCACCCGCATCGCCGGCAGCAGGTTGAAGAACTGGAAGACCGTACCGACCCGTTCGCGCCGCAGCCGGGTGAGCGCATCGTCGCTCAGGCCTTCGGTGGCGCAACCGTCGACGAACACCGTGCCCGAACTGGGCAGATCGACGCAGCCGACCAGGTTCAGCAGCGTCGATTTGCCGCAGCCGCTGGGACCGACCAGCGCGACCATCTCGCCCCGTCCGACCTCGAGCGACACGCCGGCCAGCGCGTGGACCGCGTCGCCGCCGTCGCCGTAGACTTTGTCGACCGCGCGCAGCACGACGGGCTGCGCGGCGACCGTCGTCGCCGCGGGCGGGCGCTCAGTCAACGGCGCGAAAAACGAGCGCGGCGTTGATGCCGCCGAAGCCGGCCGAGTTCGACAGCACCGTGCGGACCGGACGTTCCAGCCGCTGCTGCGTCAGCGCCAGCGCGCAGTCCGCGTCCTCGCTGTTGACGCTGCGCGGCACCACGCCGCGTTCGATGCTCAGCAGCGACAGCGCGGCCTCCCAGGCGCCGGTAGCGCCCAGCGCGTGGCCGTGCTGGCCTTTGGTCGCGGTGACCGGGACGGTCGACGCGCCCTCGCCGAACACATGGCGCAGCGCCAGCGCCTCGGCCCGGTCACCGAGCGGCGTTCCGCTGCCGTGCGCGTTCACCGTGTCGACCTCGTCCGGTGCCGCGTGCGCTTCGCCGAGCGCGCGTTCCATCGCCAGCGCGTTCATCGACGCGTCGGGCCGCGGCGCCGACATGTGGTAGGCGTCGTTGGTGAGACCGTAACCGGCGACCTCGCCGTAGATGTGCGCGCCGCGCGCGCGGGCGTCGTCGAGCCGCTCGAGCAGCAGCACGCCCGCGCCTTCGGCCATCACGAAGCCGTCGCGCTCGCGATCGAACGGACGGCTGGCGTGCTCGGGGTCGTCGTTGCGCGTCGACATCGCCTTGATCACGGTGAACGCGCCGTAGACGAGCGGCGAGAGCGGCGCTTCGACGCCGCCGGCCAGCACCGCCCGCACGTCGCCGCGCGCGATCGCGCGGAACGCCTCGCCGATCGCGACCGCGCCGGAGGCGCACGAGTTGGCGTTGGCGACGGTCGGTCCGCGCAGGTCCAGCTCGATCGCGACGTTGCAGGTCGCCGCGCCGCCGAACACCGACAACGCCAGCAGCGGCTTGACCGCGTCGATGCCGTGCTCGCGAAAGACGTCGTGCTGGTCGTCGGCGAACGCCAGCCCGCCCAGCGCCGAGCCGAGGTACACGCCCACGTCGCGCGACGCGCCGTTGGGGTGATAGCGCGCGTCGTCCATTGCCAGCCGCGCCGCCGCGATCGACAGCTGCGAGAAGCGATCGGTCCAGTGCAGCCGCTTGCCGCCGACGAAATCGCGCGGCTCGAAATCGTCGATCTCGGCGGCGATGCGCGACCGGTATCCGCCCGCGTCGAAGCGAGTGATCGGGCCGACGGCGACGCGCTCCGAGAGCACGGCGTCCCAGAACGGGACGATCCCAGCTCCGAGCGGCGTCACGACGCCGATCCCGGTGACGACGACGCGGTGCCGCCCGGCGGTGCCGTTCACGCGGCGGCCTCGGCCAGCGTCTTCATGCGCGCGAGCGTCTTCGCCGCGACGCCGTGCACGAAGTAATCCGAGACGACGTGTCGCCCCAGCCACTCCGCCGCGACCGGAAAAGCGAATTGGAGCCGGTGCTCGATCGTGACGCGCGTTCCGCCGGCGATCGGCTCGAAGATCCACTCGACGTCCATCCCGCGCGTCCAACCGCGCAAATGACGAAAGCGGATGTGCGGCGTGACGGGATCGCTGATCTGCTCGGCCACCCAGCGGATCGGAAACACGTCCTGCCACGCGCCCATCGCGACGACGCGCGCCGGGCCGTCTTGACGCAGCACGCGGACGTAGCGGTAGTGCGGCAGGATCTGCGGCCAGCGCTCGGTCGCCGAACCGAGCGCGTACACGGCGGCGGCCGGTGCCGCAATCTCGATGGCGTTGCGCGTGACGGTCAAACCAGCAGCCGCCCCAGCACGCCCGGCCGGAAGGCGCGCTGCGGTGGGATCGCGCCGGCCAGCGCTTCCATCAGCAAGGCCGCGGCTTCGGGGAAGCGCGCCACGCGCCGGGCCGCCCGGCGCGCGAGCGGCGGCACGTCGACCAGCAGCGCGACGGCCGCGCACAGCCGGCGGCGCCAGGCGGCGTCGTCGGCACGCCAGCGCGCGTACGACGCGAACGCCTGGCCGGCGCCGTCAGGCCGAGCGAGCGCCGCCAGGATCGCTTCGGCGGCACGCTCGGCACCGGTCAGTGCGAGAAAGACGCCCTGTCCGATGAAGGGGTCCACGAAACCGGCGGCGTCGCCGATCAGGATTGCACCGCTGCCTTCGGCGCGGCGCACGTCGTGCGCCAGCGGGCCGACCGAAACGCGCGGGCCGATCCGCGACGCTCCGGCGATCGAGCGCACGCCGCGCGCGAGCGCCGCCGCGGCGTCGCCCAGACCCGTGTCGACATCGCCCGACCACTGCGCCAGCCGCTGTTTCGGCACCACGACCATGACGTTGGCGCGGAGTTCTGAGAGCGGGTTGAGCGCGAAGTACGCGCCCCCGCCGACGAACATCTCGACCTGAGCATCGAGCGTGCCGAAACCGGAGTAGTGCCCACCGACGGCGTAACGGCCGCGCCCGTGTGACGGTTTCGTCAGGCCGAGCTTGCGCGCGACCAGCGAGCCGGTTCCGTCGGCGCCCGCCACGACCCGCGCGCGCCGCGCCTCGAGCGAACCGTCGGCGGTCCGCACGCCGGCCCCGCCGCAGCGTCCGTCCTCGAACAGCAGCTCCTCGACCCGGCCGCGCTCGACGATGGCACCGGCGGCGACCGCGGCGTCGAGCAGCAGCGCGTCGAGCACCTCGCGCGGGCAGGCCAGCGCCGGGCGCGCGAAGCTCAGCGCGACCGGCGGCGCGCCTTCGGCGACGAGCCGCACGCCGCGCAGCGGCGCGGCGTGCGCGCGCACCTCGCCGAGCACGCCGAGCCTGTCGAGCGCGTCGACCGCGCCGCCGCTGAGGTACTCGCCGCACACCTTGCGGCGCGGAAACGGAGCGCGCTCGATCACGCGCACGCCGACGCCGGCGCGCGCCAGACGCAGCGCCGTCGCGCTGCCGGCCGGACCGCCGCCGACGATGACGACGTCGTCGCTCATCGGCCGCGTTCGTCGGTGAGCGTCATCCGAAAGAACGGCTCGCGCCGCACCTGCGGCCCGCGCCAGCCGGCTTCGCGGGCGAGCTCGAGCGCCTCGGCCGGGGTGTACGCGCGCCGGACCGAGAGCGGCGCGTCGTGGCGGGTCAGCCGGTTGCGCGACGTGCGCGACCACAGCCACGTCGCCGCGAACGCCAGCGCCGAACGCCGCAGATCGCACACGACCGGAACGATGCGCGCGACGCGCCGCAGCTCGCGCAGCAGCGCGCGCGCGCCGGCCGGCTCGAAGTGATGCAGCGCCAGCGTGCAGATCACCACGTCGAAGGCGCCGTCGCCGAACGGCAGCGCGCCGCCGTCGGCGCGCACGAACGACAGCGCCGACCGGCCGCCGGCCGCACGGCGGGCCAGCGCGAGCATTTGCTCGCTGTGGTCGAGGCATGTCACCTGCAGCTCGACGCCGCGCCGCGTCGCGTCGCGCAGCAGCGCGAAGGCGACGTCACCCGCGCCGCTGCCGACGTCGAGCACGTCGAATCGCGGCGCGTCGAGCCGGCGCAGCGCGTGCAGCACGGGTGCGGTGCCCCCGAGACGCGCGTTGGCGAATGCGATGTCGCGCACGTTTTCCTCGAGCTCGTCGACGTCGTCGACGGGCCCGTCCATCAGCTCGCGCGCGATCGTGCGGCGCACGCGAGCCCGAGCAGGGTGCGGTCGAACCCCGTTACGCTACTTCTTGTACCACTCCGCGTTGATCTCGATATAGTTCTTCCACTTTTCGGGGACGTCGGAATCGGCGTAGATCGCCTCGACCGGACACGCCGAGACGCAGGCACCGCAGTCGATGCACACCTCGGGATCGATGAACAGCATCGTGTCGTCGTCGTTCCCGTGAATGCAGTCGACCGGACACACGTCAACGCACGACTTGTCTTTCGTGCCGATGCATGGTTCGGTGATGATGTACGCCATGGGACGGAAGGGGTTGCGCGAGCGGCCGGGCCGCTCCTACCAACGAGAGCGGAACGCCCGTCCCCCAAGACGGGCGTTCCGATGCGTCCCAGTGGTCAGTAGGTAGCTCGGCGGCCCGAGATGGCGCGAAGGATGAACAGCAGGATCACCGCTCCGACGAAGGCGACGATGATGCTCCACAGGTTCAGCCCGGTCACGCCGTAATGGCCGAATTCCGCGAACACCCAACCGCCGATGAAGGCGCCGATGATGCCGATGATGAGGTCGCCCACGATCCCGCCCGGACCTTCGCCCGGCACCACGTACCTGGCGAGGAAGCCGGCGATGAGTCCCGACGATCAAGAAGCTTAGAAGTCCCATGACCGCCTTCTCCCCGTCCGACTTTTCGCCGAAACGGCGCAGCCGGTGCCGGCGCGCGCGTTGAGCGCGCCGCCTACGCCCACGTCGTGCGCGCGATGCAGATCGTCGCAGCGCGTGCGCGCCGGCCGAACGAAACCGCCCCTCCCCGGCTCGGGTAGGTGAAGGGTGATGACCGCAACCTGCGAGGTCTGCCGGGAGAAGCCGGCCAGCGTGCGGGACTTCGCGCTGCGTTCCGGGCGCTGGGTCCAGGCCGAGGTCTGCGACGACTGCGCCAAAAGGCGCCGCCGCGCCCCGCTGGCGATCCTCGGCATCGCGGCCGGCGCCGCGGCGCTGTTCGGCGGCGCCGCGCTCGCGATCGACGCCGTCAACCGGCGCGGCAACGCGGGCGGCGAGTCTGCACCCCAGCAGGCCCAAGCGCTCAGCGACCTCGGTCGCGTGTTTCGCGGCGCCTCGACCCTCGGCCAATACTCGCGCGACCTCACCGAGGCGGCCAAGCGCGGCGAGCTCGACCCGGTGATCGGCCGCGACGAGGAGGTCGAGCGGGTGGTCTCGATCCTGGCCCGGCGCAGCAAGAACAACCCGGTCCTCATCGGGGAGCCCGGCGTCGGCAAGACCGCGATCGTCGAAGGGCTCGCACAGCGGATCGCGGTGCGCGACGTCCCGCCGGCGCTGCGCGAGAAGCGCGTCCTCGCGCTTTCGCTCGGACCGCTGGTGGCGGGGACGAAGTACCGCGGCGAGTTCGAAGGCCGCGTCAAGCGCATCCTCGACGAGATCAAGCGGGCCGGACGCGACATCATCCTGTTCATCGACGAGCTGCACACGCTCGTCGGCGCCGGCGCGGCCGAAGGTTCGCTGGACTTGAGCTCGATGATCAAGCCGGAGCTGGCCCGCGGCGAGCTGCAGTGCATCGGCGCGACGACGTTCGACGAGTACCGCAAGTACATCGAGTCCGACGCCGCGCTCGAACGGCGCTTCCAGCCGATCCAGGTCGACGAGCCGTCGATCGAGCAGACCGTCGCGATCCTGCGCGGCCTGCGACCGAAGTATTCGGCGCACCACGGCGTGCAGATCGACGACGACGCGCTCGAGGCCGCGGCGTCGCTCGCGGCGCGCTACATCGCCGACCGCTACCTCCCCGACAAGGCGATCGACGTCGTCGACGAAGCCGCGGCGTCGGCGGCGATGCGCGGCGACGCGCGGGTCGACGTGGAGCGCGTTGCGGCGGTCGTCTCGCGCTGGACCGGGATACCGCAAGGGACGATCACCGACGCGCAGCGGGCCGGATTGCTCGCGCTCGAGGATCGGCTCACCGAGCGCGTCGTCGGCCAAAGCGCGGCGGTGCGCGCGGTCGCCGAGGCGATACGCCGCGCCCGCGCCGGCCTCAAGGATCCGCGCAAGCCGGTCGGCGGGTTCCTGTTCGTCGGACCGAGCGGCGTCGGCAAGACCGAGCTGGCGAGAGCACTGGCGCATGCGCTGTTCGGCACCGACGACGCGCTGGTTCGGCTCGACCTCTCCGAGTACACCGAGTCGCACACGATCTCGCGGCTGCTCGGCGCGCCGCCCGGCTATCAAGGTCACGACGAGCCCGGCCAGCTGACCGAGCCGATCCGCCGCCGTCCGTATTCGGTCGTGCTGTTCGACGAAGTCGAGAAGGCGCATCCCGACGTGTCGGCGATTCTGCTGCAGATCCTCGACGACGGCCGGGTGACCGACGCCAAAGGGCGCACGATCGACTTCCGCCACGCGATCCTGGTGCTGACCTCGAATGTCGAGCGCGAGGAGCTCGAGTCGGTGCTGCGGCCCGAGCTGCTCGACCGCGTCGACGAGATCGTCGTCTTCGCCGAGCTCGGCGAGCGCGAGATCGAGCAGGTCGTGCAATTGCAAGTCGCGCTGTTGGCCGAGCGGCTCGGCGCGCACGCGATGCAGCTGGACCTCTCGATGGACGCGCGCCGGTTCCTGGCCGCCGAATCCTCGGCTCAAGGCAGCGGCGCGCGCTACGTCGCGCGCGCGATCGCGCGCTACGTCACGACCCCGTTGTCCGACGCGATCCTGCGCGGCCGGCTCGCGGGCGGACACGTCGCGCGCGTCGACTACGACGGCAGCGCCATCACGGTGGAGGCTGCATGAAACGTCCGCTTGCCGGCGTGAATCACCTGGCGCTCGCCGTCGGGCTGACGCTCGCCGCGACCGCCGGCGCTTCGGCGCAATCGTCGGTGCCGATCGGAACGCCGCCGGTCGCCGGCCGGCCGACGGCGAACTTGGTGCTCGACGCGATGATGGCGACCGCGCGTGCCGCGGCCGCCAATTCGCCCGCCGCGCAAGCAGCGTCGCTCAACACCTCGGCCGCGATCCAGCTGTACCGCCAGGGCAATCTCGCCGGTGCGCGCTCGGCCGCGATCCAGGCGCTGATCGAGGCCGGTCAAACCCCGCCGACGTCGATCCCGGTGCTGCGCTCGACGATCCCGCAGAGCAGCTACCTCCAGACGCAGCCGTTCCCGATCGCCGGCGGCAGCCTCGCCGCGATCGACGCCCAAGCGTTCGTCGCACAGGCGCGCGGCGCCGTCGCCGCCTGCGCCTCGCGCAACTCCGCCAACACCGGCGCCGCGCAGCAGCAGCTCAGCGCCGCCCAGCGCGACGAACGCGCCGGCCGCTACCTCAACGTCGCCGCCGAAGCGCGCGCCGCCGTCGACCTCTGCGCCGCCGCCCAACGCGCGATCAACGGCGCACCCTAGTTATTTCAGCGCAGTCTTGATCGCGGCTTCGATTTCGGCGGGGTTCATCTCGCCGAGGCGATAGGTCCTGACGACGCCGCGGCGGTCGATGAAGATGTGGACCGGCATCGCGATGGTGTCGTACGCCTTGCCGACGACGCCGCTGTCGTCGACCGCGACCAGGCCGTACGGCTTGTTGTACTTCTTCTCGAACGCGGCGGCCTGACCGGGCGCGTCGAGCTCGTCGACGCCGAGGACTTGCAGTCCCTGCTTCGCATACTGCGCGCGCAGCTTGCCGATCGACGGTGCCTCGGCGTTGCACGGGCCGCACCACGACGCGAAGAAGTTGATGTACAGGGGCTTGCCGCGCAGCGAATCGAGCGAGATCGTCTTGCCGTCGGGCGTCGGAAGCGAGAACGCCGGCGCCGGCTTGCCGGCCAGCGGAATCGCGACCGCGACGGCCGGGATCAATGCGACGGCGGCTACCGCGGCAGCGGTCAGAACGGTCCGAATGTGCACGGAGCTATGAACGCCCAGCGCCGCGCTCGGGTTGCCGCCACGGCAACGGCCGCCTCCGCCGCGATCTCAGACGACCGTCGGGAACTTCACGCCGGAGGCGTCCTCGCGCATCTGCGCGATCAGCTCGTCGACCGAGTCGAAGCGCCGCTGGGCGCGCACGAAACGCAGGCCGCGCAGCGAGAGCTCCTCGCCGTAGAGCGCGCCGTTGAAATCGAGCAGCCACGCTTCGACACTGCGCGGACCGTCGCCGAACGTCGGGTTCGTCCCGATCGAGACGAGGCCGAGATAGTCGCGTCCGTCGTGGCGGCCGACGGCGCGATAGACGCCGTCGGGCGGCAGCAGCTTGCCGGCCGGAACCGCGAGGTTCGCGGTCGGATAACCGAGATCGTGACCGCGGCCGGCGCCGAACGTCACGGTTCCACGAATCATGTACGGCGCGCCCAGCAGCCGGTCGGCGAGCTCGAGATCGGCGGCTTGGATCGCGGCGCGCATGCGCGTGCTCGACACGCGCTCGCCGTCGAGCTGTTCGTTGGGCACCGCGACGACGTTGCGGTCACGCGCGCCCAGGTGTTCGCGCGCGAAGGCGACGTCGCCGGCGCGCTTGTGCCCGAAGCGAAAGTTCTCACCGACCACCATCGCGCGCGCGCCGAGCCGCCCGATCAAGGTCTCATCGAGAAATGCCGCCGGCGACAGCGAGGCGATCGAGGCGTCGAAGGGCAGCACGTACGCCTCGTCGATCCCGGCGCGCGCGAACGCGTTGACCCGCTCTTCGAGCGTCGCGATCATCGGCGGCTCGTTGCCCGGCCGCAAGAACGCGGTGGGATGCTCGCGGAAGGTCAGCACCGCGCTGCGTTCGCCCGGCCGGCGGCACCACAGCGTCTCGCGCACGATCGCGCGGTGACCGAGATGAAAGCCGTCGAAGAAGCCGACCGCAACGACGAACGAACGCGCCGGCGTCCCGTCGGGCAGCGCGTGGTGGACCTTCACAAGAAGACCTTGCGCGGCGCGAGCAGCGCGCCGACCGTCTCGCCGACGCCGACCAGCGCGCGCGCCGAGTCGCGCACGAACACGTGCTTGTCGGCCGGCGGCTGCGCGAGCGGCACGAGGCGGCCGGCCCGAAAATCGGTCGCCAGCCGCCCGTCGAGCACGACGGTCGGGATCGGGATCACGCGCTCGGGCGGCACGAGCGCGCCTTCGGGATCGCGCTCGACCTCGTCGAGCGTGCGGCTCTCGGAGAGCACGAACGGCCCCGACGCGTCGCGCAGCAGCGCGCCCATGTGACCGACGGTGCCGCACGCCAGCGCGAGATCCTCGCACAGCGTGCGCACGTAGGTTCCTTCGCTGCACGCGATCCGCAGCCGCACGACGTCGCCGTCGCGACCCAGCACGCGCAGCGCGTAGATGGTGACCGTGCGCGCCGCGCGCTCGACCGTCTTGCCCGCGCGGGCGAGCTCGTACAGTCGCCGGCCGTCGCTCTGCACCGCGCTGTACATCGGCGGCACCTGCGCCACCGGGCCGATGAACGCCGGAATCGCGCGCGCCAGCCGCGCGTCGACGTCGGCCGGAACGTCGCGCTCGGCGATCGTCTCGCCGCTGGCGTCAGCCGTCGAGGTCGCGCGCCCGAGCACGAGCGTGCAGACGTAGCCTTTGCGCCGATCGGCGATCAGCGGCAGCAGCCGCGTCGCCTTTCCCAGCGCGACCGGCAATACGCCGGCGGCCTGCGGATCGAGCGTCCCGAGATGTCCGACCGCGAGCTTCCCCGCCGGATCGCGATAGATGCGCCGCAGCCGCGCGCCGAACTGCGTCGACGACGGCCCCGCCGGCTTGAACAGGTTGACGAAGCCGAGCATCGCGCTCAGCGGTGCGGCGATCAGAGACCTTGCGCGCGAAGGGCGGCGTGCACGCCCTCGATCGCCGCGGGCAACGCTCCGTCGAAGGTCAAGCCGGACGCCATGAAGTGCCCGCCGCCGCCGAGCGCGGCGGCCGCCGCCTGCACGTTGACCCGCCCGCTCGAGCGCAGGCTGACGCGCACGGCGCCTTCGTAATCCTTGAACAACGCCGCTGCCTCGACGCCCTCGACCGCGCGCAGATGCTGCACGATCTCCTCGGTGTCCTCGCCGTCGGCGTTGGCCGTCCGCAACATCTCCTCGTCGACGTAGGTCCAGCAGTAGCGCCCGTCGTCCTGCAGCACGGCGCGTCCGAGCGCCATCCCCAGCAGCTTGGTCGCCGCGAATCGTTTGTTGGCGAAGATCTCCTCGGTGATCAGCGGCTTGTCGGCGCCGGCTTCGATCATCTCGGCCGACATCCGCAGCACGGCGCGCGGTCGTGTTCGTGTGCATGAACGCGCCGGTATCGGTCATGATCGTCGTCAGGATGCAGGTCGCGATCTCCGGCGTGATCGTCACGTCGAGCGCGTGCAGCAGCCGCAGCACGCAGGTCCCGGTCGACGCCTCGGTCGGGATCACGTAGTTGAACCCGCCGAAGTGCGAGTTGCCCAGATGATGGTCGATGTCGAGCATGTTCTCGCGCTCGATCTTCGGCAGAAACTCGCCCGCGCGCGTGAAGTCGCTCATGTCGCAGAACACCCACAGCGTGTCCGCCGGCAGATCGCCCGGAACCTCACGCGCCACGTGCTCCGCATCCGGCAAGAACCGCAAGTTCCGCGGCACCGGATCCTGCTGAAAATAGCCGACCCGCTTATCGAGCTGCTTGAGCGCCAGCCCGAGCGCCAAGCCCGCGCCCAGCGTGTCGCCGTCAGGCTTCACGTGCGAGACGAACATGAACGACGAACGCCGCCGCAGCTCCGCGACGATCTCCTCGGTCGAATTCGACTGGGGCACGACGGCGCCCGCCCCGTTCGCGCCCTTGGCTCCAACCGTACTACTCATCGATCACCTTCGCCCGCTCCAGCGTCTTGTGCAGCGCGATCGCCCGTTCCGTCGTCCGATCTTCCACGAACGTCAGCTCCGGCGTATACCGCAAGTCGATCGCGTGCCCCAGCTCCCCCCGCAAGAATCGCGCCGCGCTCTCCAGCGCATCCATCGTCTGCCGGGCGACGTGCCGGTCACCGATGATCGAAACGAACACCTTGCACGTCTTCATATCCGTGCGTAATCTCGCACCGCACCACCGTCACGAACCCTAGCCGCGGGTCCTTGAGGTCCTCGTCGATGATCTTCGCCAATGCCCGCTGGATCTCATGATCGATCCTCGCCTGCCGCTGCTGCTTCATCCCGCCGTGCGCCCCATCGTATCCCCCGCGGCGGTGGGTGCCCCGAACAGCCGCCGGTCGATCCGCGACCGAATAGCGTCTACCGCGAGCACCCACACCAGCGTGACGCCAAAAGCCACGACGAACTGCAGCCAGCCTTCGAGGTGCAGGCGCACGCGAAGCATGGTCGTCAGCCACCCCCAAGCATAGAACGCGACTACGAGCGCGGCGAAGTACACGCCGTTCTCCACCAGTCGACGAACAGCCGGACTAACCCGCATGCCGGTGCCCGGCGTTCGGGGCGGGGATGCTTTCTCGACGGGGCGTCACAGAAATTCGCGGAGCCTGGAGGGCGGGAGCGAATTTTGTGCCGAGCAGCAATTTCCCAAGGATGGGAAATTGCGGGCGTCCCCGGCGAGGAAGCGTCCCCGCCGCGAACGCCCGCCACGACGTCGACATTACGCGGGCTGCAGCTCCGGAGCCACGAGCTCGGAGGTGCACGCCTCGATCACGTCGCCCTGCTTGAGGTCCGCGAACCGCGCGACCTGGATGCCGCACTCGAAGTTCTCGGCGACTTCGCGGACGTCGTCCTTGAAGCGCCGCAGCGACTCGATCTCGCCGTCGAAGACGACCGCCGAGTCGCGCAGGACGCGGACCTTCGAGTTGCGCGTGATCTTGCCGGACTGCACGTAGCAGCCCGCGATCGAGCCGACCTTCGAGACCTTGAAGATCTCGCGGACTTCGGCGCGACCGAGGACGATCTCGCGGAACTTCGGCGCGAGCATTCCGACCATGGCCTTCTTGAGGTCGTTCTCGACGTCGTAGATGACCTGGTAGAAGCGCAGATCGACCTGTTCCGACTCGGCGAGACGCTTGACCGACTCGTCCGGGCGGATGTTGAAGCCGATCAGCACCGCGTTCGATGCCGACGCGAGGTTGACGTCGTTCTCGGTGATTCCGCCGACGCCGGCGAGGATGACGCGCACGTTGACCTCGGCGGTCGAGAGCGACTCGACGCGGGCGCGCAGCGCCTCGACCGAGCCTTGGCCGTCGGCTTTGAGGATGAGGTTGAGGGTCTTCTGTCCGCCGTCGGCCGGCATCGAGCATGAACGTCTCGAGCGACACCTTCGCGCCGCCGGTCGTCGCGGCCATGCGCACGTCGCGGCGCTTGGTCGAGCGTTTGGCGGCCGCTTCGCGCGCCGACTTCTCGTCGGAGACGACCATCATCGTGTCGCCGGCCGACGGGACGTCGTTGAGCCCCATGATCTCGACCGGCACCGAGGGTCCGGCTTTCTTCGTCTGTTTGCCCTTGTCGTCGATGAGCGCGCGGATCTTGCCGTAGGTCGGACCGACGACGACGACGTCGCCGACGCGCAGCGTGCCGTTCTGCACGAGCACGGTTGCGACCGGACCGCGACCGCGGTCGAGCGCCGACTCGATGACGACGCCGCCGGCGCGGCGGTGCGGGTTGGCTTTGAGCTCCTTGAGGTCGGCCTCGAGCAGCACCGTCTCGAGCAGCTTGTCGATGTTGTCGCCGCGCGCGCGCCGAGACGGGCACCATCTCGATCGTTGCCGCCCCACTCGACCGGCTGCAGCCCTTCGTCGGTGAGCTGCTGCTTGACGCGGTCGGGCTGCGCGTCTTCCTTGTCCATCTTGTTGATCGCGACGACGATCGGAACGCCGGCCGCCTTGATGTGCGAGATCGCTTCGCGCGTCTGCGGCATCACGCCGTCGTCGGCGGCGACGACGAGGATCGCGACGTCGGTGACCTTCGCGCCGCGCGCGCGCATCGCGGTGAACGCTTCGTGACCGGGCGTGTCGATGAAGGTGATCGCGCGGCCGTTCTGCTCGACGGTGTACGCGCCGATCTTCTGCGTGATCCCGCCCGCTTCGCCCGCGGCGACGCTGGCCGAGCGGATCTTGTCGAGCAGCGACGTCTTGCCGTGGTCGACGTGACCGAGCACGGTGACGACCGGCGGCCGCGGCTGCAGCATCTCCGGCTTGTCTTCTTCCTGCTCGACGACGACTTCGTCGCCGGCTTCCTTGACGATCGCGTTGAAGCCGAACTTGCGCGCGACGGCGATCGCCTGATCCGACGAGATGTTCTGGTTGATCGTCGCCATCGTGCCCATGCGGAAGAGCTCCTTGATGACGTCCGCGGCCGGAACGATCATCGAGGTCGCCAGCTCCTGCACGGTCAGAACGTCCGGGATCTCGATCGACTCGAGCTTCTTGCGTGGGGTCCTCCACGCGGTCGACGTAGGCGCCGCTGCGGCGGCGCTGCTTCTCGAGCCGCATCTCCGCATCGCGGGCCTTCTTGGCCTCGAGCTGCTCGCGCGTCTGACGGCCGCGCGCCGCCGCCGGGACGGCCGCCGGCACCGCCGGACGAGGGCATCGGGCCGGAGCCCGGCGTGATCGGGCCGTTGCCGGCCGGACCGCCGGGTCGCGGTCCGCCGAACGGGCGCGGGCCCGGCGGTGGCGCCCGGGATCGCGCGGAACGCGCCGTTGCCGGCCGGACGCCGGCCGACCGGAGCGCCGGGCGCGCCGGGAGCGCCCGCCGACGCCGGGCGCGGATGCCGGGACGCGGCTGCTGGTACTGGCCGGGGCCGCCTTGGCCGGGACGCGGCGCGACGCCGGGACGGCCGGGGATCTGGCCGTTGCCCTGGCGGGTGCGCCGAGCGGGCGGGACGGCGGGCGCGGCGGACGAACCGAGGCCTGGCCGGCCGGGACCGGGCGCAGCGTCGGGACGGGCTCGTTGGGCGTCGCGGGCGGCGCGGCGGCGCTGGGCGGGCTCGCCGGCGCGGCGGCGGACGCCGGGCGACGGGAGCGTCGATCGGCGGCGTCGCCGTTCCGATCGCGGCGGAGCGCGGCCGGGGCGCTGCGGCCGGGCGCGGCGGGACGTCGGCGGCTGCCGGCGGCTGCGGCGCGGTCGCGCGCGGCACGCGAGCGCGGCGGCGCGGCGACCGCGGCCGGGACGCGGCGCGCGGCTGCGGCATCGGCGCGGCAGGCTGCCGAGCCGGCGGCCGGCGGAGCGGCGGCGGGCGTTGACCGGCGGCGGCGTCGCGGCGGCGGCTTTGCGGCGCGGGCGGCGGCCGGCAGCGGCGCGCGGTCGCGCGGCACGGCGGGCGACCGGTGGAGCAGCCGCTGCGGCTGCGGGTGCCGGCGCGGCCGGCTTGGGAGCGGCTTTGGCGCCCTTGAGCTGTGCGCGGAGAAGGTCGGCGACCTTGGGTTCGACGACGCTGAGCTGGTTCTTCGCCTCGAGACCGAGCCGCCCGAACAGGGCGAGCAGGTCCTTCGACGACATGCCGAGCTCTTTGGCGAGCTCGAAAATCCTGGGTTTACCGGTTGCCATGCAATCCTTCAAAGATAGGGCGCCCGAAAGCGCCGCCGCCCGTTATGTCATTCTGATCGAGCTCCGAGATCCGGACGCCGCGCCGGGGCAGTCACCATTGTAGCAGAGCTTCGACACTGAACCCCGGATAACGCTTGTTCTTTGCGACGCGTTCCGCGCAGCGCCTGCGAGCACAGGTAGGCGCCTCGTCCCTTCGCCGCGCGCGCCGGCGTCGGCGACCCACCGGCCCGTCGCGCGCGTGAAGCGCCGCAAGGCCGGCTGCGGAAAGACCGTCCGGCACGCCGACGCAGGTCCGCTGCGGGATCATTCGCCGGTGAACATCTCCCGCTTGAACTCCTCGAGCCGGCGCAGCAGCTCGTCCTGGTCGATCGCCGCTTCGTCGGCCTCCTCGGCGACGGCCTCTTCGTCGGCGACCTCGACTCTTCGACCCCGGCCTGGGCCGCCCGGGCTTCGCGCTCGGCCAGGTAGCGCTCGCGGGTCTCGGCGGCTTCGGAGTCGCTGGTGATGTCCATCCGCCAGCCGGTCAGCCGCGCGGCCAGCCGCACGTTCTGGCCCTCGCGCCCGATGGCCAGCGAGAGTTGGTGATCGGGGACGGTCACGAGCGCGATCCCCTCTTCCTCGAACAGCTCGACGCCCAGCACCTTGGCCGGCGCGAGCGCGTTTGCGACGAAGGTCGGCAGGTCGGCGCGCCCAGCGGATCACGTCGATTTTCTCGCCGCGCAGCTCGTCGGAGACGTTGGCGATGCGCGACGACTTCGGCCCCAGGCACGCGCCGACCGCGTCGATCTCCGGCCGCTTCGAGGTGACGGCGACCTTGGTGCGGGCGCCGGGCTCGCGCGCGATCGCCATGATCTCGACGATGTCGTCCTGGATCTCGGGAACCTGGAACTCGATCAGCCGCTGCACGAGTCCTTCGGCCGCGCGCGACAGCACGACCAGCGGACCTTTGTTGGTCTTGCGCACGTCGAGCACGTAGGCCCGGATGCGGTCGTTGATGCGATAGTTCTCGCGCGGAACCTGTTCGCTGAACGGCAGCAGCGCCTCGGTCTTGCGGTCGTCGAGCAGCACGAACATGTTGCGCTGCTCGTAGCGCTGCACGTTGCCCAGCACGATGTCGTGCAGCTTGGCCGAGTACGTGTTGTAGACCGTGTCGCGCTCGGCCTCGCGGATGCGTTGCACGATGACCTGCTTGGCCGTCTGGGCGGCGATGCGGCCGAAGTCGCGCGGCGTTACGACCTCGTCGTAGAAGTCGCCCGGCTCGTAGCGCGAGCCCGCCTCGCGCTTGGCGATCTCGAGCTTCGGATCGGTCACCTCGCCGTCGCTCACGACCGTGCGGCGGTGATAGACCTGATAGTCGCCGGTCTGCCGGTCGATCGTCACGATCGCGTTGGCTTCGCCGCCGAAGTTGCGCTTGTAGGCGGAGATCAGCGCCGCCTCGAGCGCTTCGAGCAGCGACTCGAAGCTGATGTTGCGTTCGTTCTCGATCTCGCGGAGCGCCGCGATCATCTCTGCGTTCATCGGTTCTTCTCTCGTTGTTTCGCGCGCTGGAGATCGGCCCGCACGTCGTACTCCAGATTGGCCGACTTGATGACGGCGATGGGAATCGGCAGCTCGCCCTTGTCGCGGGCGAGGATGACGTTGGTACCGCGCACGCCGTCGAGCACACCGCGGTGGGTTTTGGCGTTCTCGATCAGGCAGCGTGGTGACGATCTTCACGTCGCGACCGCTGAAGCGGTCGTAGTCGGAGGGCTTGGTGAGCGGACGATTCAGCCCGGCCGATTCGACCTCGAGCGTGTAGGGATCGGGAAACGCGTCGAGCGCGGCATTGATGCGCGCCGCGATGCGCTCGCAGGTCGCGATGTCGACCCCGCCTTGGCGGTCGACCGTGACATGCAGCGCGGTCTCGTGGTGCCGGCGGTGCGCGCTCGTCGCCGACGATCTCGACGTCGCGAAACTCCGGCTGGTGCGGCAATGCGTGCACGACGCGCTCGAACGCTTCCGCGAACAGCGACTTCTCGTCGTACGACTCCATTGCCGAGCTCCTTTCCCCCTACAACACAGAAGCGCGGGCTTTGCCCACGCTCCTTAGCGTCTACGTCCGGCCGATATCATACGACGGCGCGGGATTTCCCGCAAGCGCCGCGGCGCGGGGGCCTGCTCGCTACGGACGGGCGGCCGGCGCCGGCGACTTGAGCAGCGACCCGGGCTCGACCGGCTGCAGGCCGCGCGCGTTGCACGACACGTCGACGTACTCGACCTCCGGCTTGATGTTGGGCGCGTCGGGGCCGAACTGCAGCGGGTGGTTGGGGTCGAACCGCGGCGGTGCCGAGGGCAACGGGTGCGGCGTGAAGCGCAGCGCCCGGCAGACCTCGCGGCCGAAGATGTCCTTGCGCCGCTCGAAGACGTAGGTCGTGGAGCCGGCGCGGTACGTCGTTCGCGTCACCTCGATGAGCCCGAAGGTGGCGGCCAGCACGTCGACCGGGACGTACTCGCGGACCAGGTCGAGCTCCGAGGTGCTGAACCCGGGCGTGAAGTGCCCCATGGTCCCGGCGTCGCCGTGCGGCAGCAGCGAACGCAGCCGCTCGTTGAGCGCGGCCAGTCCGTTCGACGGCGCCGTCGACGGGCGCCCGGCCGGGGCGGCGGAGCCGCCGGGACCGTTGGGCTTCGCCTGAGCGGCGGGCGCGACCGGCCCCGCCGAAGCGGGCGTGCCGGTACGTGCTCCGGGCCGCTCGCCCGTCGGGCCGCGTGGTGCGGTGGTGCCGTGCGGTGCCGGCGAGCCCGCGGTCGCACCGGTCGCGGCCGGGCGCGGCGCGCCGCTGCTCGCCGGGTGCGGCGCGAGGGTCCCGGCCGGGTGCGGCGAGCCGACCGCGGCCGCGGTGACGAGTGGGTGCGGCGTCCCCGGCGCGGCCGTCGGGGCGGCCGAGGCGAGTGCGGCGGGTTGGCGGGTCGGCGCGGCGGTCGGCTGCGCGGTGGGAACGCCGGTCGCGGCGGTCGTCGGCGCATTGGTCGGCGCCGCGGAGGGCGCCGTGGTCGGCGCGACCGTGGGACGGGCGGTCGGCGCCGCCGTCGGCGGCGCGGTTCGCGGCGCGAGCGTCGGCGGTACCGTCGGTGGGGCAGTGCGCGCCGCGAGCGTCGGCGGTACCGTCGGAGCAATGGTCGGCGGCGCCGTCTCGATCGCGACGACCGCGCTCGGTGCCACCGTCGGCGGCCGGGTCGGCGGCAGCGTCGGGGGCACGGTCGGCGGCGGCGTCGGTGGGACGGTCGGTTCGGGCGGCGCCGACGGACGGATGCGGGCCAGCTCGCGGTGGCGGGGCGGCGGGGGGGTCGGTGGGACGATGCGCCGCGGCACGGGGCGCCGCACGACCGGCCGCGGGGGCAGCGGGCGCTGGGTGTGGCGCGGGGCGGCGCTGCGCACGGCGACCGGAACGGGGGCCGGGAGCTGCTCGACCGGCGGCGGAGCCCGCTCCTCGACGATCACCTCGGCGGTCACGTCGGTCTCGGCCGGCGAGCCGCCGGGCAGCGTGACGTACAGCGCCACCAGCACGAGCGCCAGCACGTGCATGAGGCACGATACGGTCAGCGCGAGGGCATCGCGACGCCGCGACGGGCGTTCGATATGAGCTTCCCCGCTCACGGCGCGCATCCGGGCATCTCTTTCCTGCGCCGCGCCGTGCTCCATGCCGCCGAGCAAAACGATTTCGGTGGGGAACAATCGGCTTGGTGCTTTCGACCAGCCGCAGGACCGCCGGTGACGCCGCGGAACGCCGCGCGCCGATGCAGCCACCGCCGAAACGAACGAAGATCGTTGCGACCGTCGGCCCCGCATCGCGCGACGGGGAGACGCTGCGCGCGTTCTTCCTAGCCGGCGTCAACGTCGTACGGCTGAACTTCTCACACGGCACGCATGACGAGCACGCGGCGACGATCGCCGATGTGCGGCGCATCGCCGGCGAGCTCGGGCTGCACGTCGCGATCCTGCAAGATCTGCCCGGCCCGAAGGTGCGGACCGGAACCTTCGGCAACGGCACGACCTCGGTGCGGCTGGGCGCGGGCGCGGCGTTCGTGCTGACCACCGAGCAAATCGCCGGCGACGGCGCGCGCGTCAGCGTGTCGTATCCGGGACTCGCGCGCGACGTCGAGGTCGGCAAGCGCATCTACCTCGCCGATGGATCCATCGCGCTGCGGGTCACCGGCGTCGACGGGCCGCGCATCCAAACGACGGTCGAAGTCGGCGGCGAGCTGCGCGAAAAACAGGGAATCAACTATCCCGACGGGACGCTCGAGCTCGAAGCGGTGACCGAACGCGACCTCGAGCACGTCGACTTCGGGATCGCGCAAGGCGTCGACTGGATCGCCGTCTCGTTCGTGCGCACCGCGCAAGACGTCTGGCGGGTCAAGTCGCGCCTGACCGACGCCGGCGCCTCGATCCCGATCATGGCAAAGATCGAGAAGCACGAAGCGCTCGAGCACATCGACGACATCCTGCTGGTCGCCGACGGCATCATGGTCGCGCGCGGCGATCTCGGGATCGAAATCCCGCTCGAAGACGTTCCGCTCACCCAGAAGGACTTGATCGCGCGCGCCAACGGCGCGTCCAAGCCGGTCGTCACCGCGACCCAGATGCTCGAGTCGATGATCTCGTCGGCGCGTCCGACGCGCGCCGAAACGACCGACGTGGCCAACGCGATCCTCGACGGCACCGACGCCGTGATGCTGTCGGGCGAGACCGCGCGCGGCGCGTACCCGCTCGAAGCGGTGCGGACGATGGCCCGCATCGCGATGCACGTCGAAGCGCAGTACCCGCACCTGGAGATGCGCGCGCGCCGGCTCACCACCGAGAGCGAGGTCGCCGAGACCGATGCCGACATTGGGATGTCGATCTCGGAGGCCGCCGTCCGCTGCGCCGACACTTTGGGTTTACGGCTGATCGTCAGCGGTACGACGACCGGCAACACCGCCCGCTATGTATCATCCTTTCGCCCGCGCGCGCGCATCGTCGCGCTCACCCCGATCGAGGAGGTCGCGCGGCGAATGGCGGTCGTGTGGGGCGTCGAGTCGTCGGTCGTGCAGACCTATCGCTACATCGAGACGCTGATCGAGATCGCCGAAGCGCGCGTCGTCGCCGAAGGCCATGCCTCCCCCGGCGAGACGATCGCGATCACCAGCGGCATGCCGGTCGGCGCCGGCGGCACCAACGTCCTGAAAATCCACCGCCTCCCGTTGGCCTGAGTTCAGGTCGGCGGGATGAGCTCGAAGGCGGCGATGCGGCGGCGCCATTCGGCGGGGACTTCGATCGTCTCGTTGGCCGCATAGTCGAACGCGACGAGCGTCGAGAGACCGTGGCCGGCCCGGCCGTCCTCGCTCCAAAGCTCGTAGGTGAAATCCAGTGACTTGCGGCCGATGCGCGAAGTGCGGCAGCCCATCACGAGGCGCTCGTCGTGCTGCACTTGGCGCTCGTAGGTGAACGACTGCGCCGCCATGATCACGTTCTGCGGCGCGCCGAGCGGGCGGTCGAAGGCGACCTTGCAGTAGTCGATGCGCGCCGTCTCCATCCAGGTGATGTAGGCGACGTTGTTGGCGTGCCGGTAGTAGTCGATGTCCCCGAACACGACTCGGATGTCGAGCCGGTAGCTGAAGTCGTCGAGCGCCATCAGGTGCCGGCCCGCGCGACCGACTTCTGCGGCGCCGCGATGCGCCAGACGGCGTCGGCGAAGGCGTGGACGTCGTCGGGCGTCGTGTCCCAGGCGGTCATCCAGCGCGCGACGTCGCGCTCGGTGTCCCACATGTAGAAGCGGCGCACGCGCTGCAGCGGCTCGATCGCATGGCGCGGCAGCACCGGGAAGACCGCGTTCGCCTCGACCGGGTAGGTCAGTTGCACGACGTCGTCGAGGTCGCGCAGCCGGGCGGCGAGCAGGCTCGCCATCGCGTTCGCGTGCGCGGCGTTCGCCAGCCACAGATCGTCGCGCAGCAGCGCCTCGAACTGCGCCGCGACGAACCTCATCTTCGAGGCCAGCTGCATCCCTTGCTTGCGGGTGTAGGCCAGCACGTCGACCGCCGGATGGTGCTTGGGGAACACGATCGCCTCGCCGAACATCATCCCGTTCTTGGTGCCGCCGAAGGTGCAGGCATCGACGCCGGTGTCGGCCAGCATCGCGCGCACGTCGCCGCCGAGCGACGCCGCCGCATTGGCCAGCCGCGCGCCGTCGACGTGAAAGAACAGCCGGTGCTTGCGCGCGACCGCGCCGAGCGCGCGCAGCTCGTCGATCGTGTAGACCGTGCCGACTTCGGTCGACTGCGAGACCGAGAGCGCCCCGGGCTGCACGTGGTGCTGGTCGCCGACGCCGCGCACGTGCCGCTCGACGTCGTCGGGGGTGAGCTTGCCGCCGGCGACCGGTACCGCGAGCAGCTTGCCGCCGCCGAATCGTTCGTATGCACCGCACTCGTCGACCGCCAAGTGCGCGGCCGCCGGACAGATGACGGCTTGGTACGGCCGCAGCGCCGCGGCCAGCGCGACGACGTTCGCGCCGGTGCCGTTGAAGGCGAAGAACACGCGGGCGTCGTCGCCGAACAGTGCGCGAAAGGCAGCTTCGGCGCGCTGCGTCCAGTCGTCGTCGCCGTAGCTCGCGACGTGCCCGCCGTTGGCCGCGGCGAGCGCGTCGAGAACGCGGGGATGGATGCCGGCGTTGTTGTCCGACGCGAAGTGCACCTCGGTCATCGGCGCGTAGTACGGCCAGCGATCCGGTGTAACCCGCCGCCGTCGTTACGGCGCGGTGCCGACCGAGGGTTCGATGGTGGTGAAGTCGGCGTAGTCGGCTTCGAGATCGGCCTTCATCCGCGGCAGGTTGATCGTGGCGATCTGCTTGGCGACGTACGCGTGACCGCCGAGGGAGCGTAGGTCTGCACGAGGTCGATCACGCCGCCGTCGGCGCGCCTCCACGTCGCCTTGAGGATCTTGCCGTGCGGCGGATCGATCGCGACGTCGAGCGACTTCACCATGACCGAGTTCTTGGGCGTCAGCCGCAGCACCGGTGCCTCGACGGTCGATCCCGGCGCGAACGCGATGTCGTAGCGCTCGGGCCAGCGCGACGGATCGCCGAGATCGTACTTCATGTCGGAGAATGCGCGCGCGACGAGCGGCACGCCGCGAAACACGAATCGGTACAGGCCCGGCCGCCGGTACCACGAGTCACCGTGCAGGGTGACGTGGATGAACGGAAACACGCGCAGCCGGACGTGCAGGGAGACCGACGCCTTGTACTCCTCGGGCTGCTCGGGCGCAGCCGCCATCGCCGACAGCACGGCCGGGACGCTGGGCGCATCATCAGCCGCGGCCGCGTACGGCAGCAACACGAGAAGAGCTGCGAACAGCACCGTCCGCATGGGCCTATTCTACTGCTACTCGGCCTGCCCGGCGAGGGGGTCCGGCGAACGTTCCTCGCCGTCGGCCCTCCGTGACGCCGGCAAGCAGGCGAGCGGCCTTCACGTTCGGGTCTTGGCGGGCCGCCGCGCGGCGCTGATCAGCTCGGCGGCGTGCTCGAGGGCGACACCGCGCTCGCGGCCCGACAGCATCCGCGCGATCTCGGCGCGACGGGCGGCCGGGTCGAGCGTGACCGCCTCGATGGTGGCCCGGTCGCCGGTGGTGCGCTTGCGCAGCGCGACATGCGCCTCCCCGTGCGAGGCGATCTGGGCCAGGTGGGTGACGCATAGCACCTGCGCGTCACGGGCGAGCCGTGCCAGCCGCAGCCCGACGGCCGTCGCGGTCGTGCCGCCGACCCCGGCGTCGACCTCGTCGAACACGAACGCCGTGCGTTCGCCGCGATCGGCCACGACGAGGACGAGGGCCAGCAGCACGCGCGACAGCTCGCCGCCCGACGCCACCCGCGCCAGCGCGCGCTCGGGCTCGCCGGGATTCGCCGCGAAGCGCAACTCGGCGCGCTCCGCTCCATTGGGACCGATCGCGTCGAGCGGCTCGAGCGCGATGCAAAACGCGCGGCCCGCAGCGCCAGCTCGGCGAGCTCCGCGCGCACGGCCGCGCCGATCGACTCGGCGGCTTCGCGCCGTCGTGCGCTCAGCGCCGCGGCACGTTCGGCCAGCGCGGCCGCGAAGTGCTCGGCCTCGCGCTCGGCCGCCGCGACGCGCGCGTCGCGGTCGTCGACGTCGGCGATCTCCGCCGCGAAGCCATCGCGCTGCGCGCGCACTTCGAGCAGCGTTCCGCCGAATTTCTTCTTGAGCGCATCGAGCGCGTCCAAGCGCGCCCCGATCGTCTCGAGCTGCGCCGGATCGAGCTCGACCGCCTCGCGCTCGCGTGCGATCGTCGCCGCCAGCTCGCCGGCGTCGGATTGCAGCGCGCCGGCGGCGCTCGCGAGCTCGGCGAAGCGCTCCCCGTAGCGGGCCAGTCCGAGCAGCGCGGTCTCGGCCGCACCCAGCGCGTCGACCGCACCGGCGTCCTCTGCGAGCGCGCCGGATGCGATCGACAGCGCGGCGACGACGCGCTCGGCGTTGGCCAGCAGGTCGCGCCGTTCGCGCAAGCGCTGGTCTTCGGCGTCATCCTCGATCGCCGCGGCGTCGATCTCAGCCAGCGCGAAGCGAGCGAACTCGGCGCGAGCACGTTTGCGGCCGTCGTCGTCGCGCAGCGCGTCGGCCCGTTCGCGCGCGGCACGCGCGCGTTCGTGCAGCTCGCGCACCTCGTCGCGCAGCGCGACGACCGCCGGGCCGCCGAAGCGGTCGACGGCCTCGAGCGCGTAGGCCGGCGAGAGCAGCCGCTGCGCCTCGTGCTGCGAGACGACGTCGACCAGCGCGCCGGCCAGCTCGCGCAATTGACTCGCGCTCGCCGCGACGCCGTTGATGCGCCCCTGCGAGCGCCC
>CAVTWP010000011.1:0-205040 GCA_963738465.1 Vulcanimicrobiota bacterium | reverse complement strand
CAGTGCCAGGCTCCTGGCCTTGGCCGGCGCGATCATGTTGGTCCGAGCTTGCCGCGGCTCGGCGGGGCGTCGGGTGGCGATGCATCGAGCGGCGGAACGATCGTGAACGACCAGCTTAGCGGACTGCCGCTCTTTGACCCGAAATATCGGGCAGTGCGGCCCATCTTCGACGAGCGACGCATGGCTCTCAGGGAGATCCGATTCAGGCCGAGGCCTCTCGAGAGCTGCTTCTCCGCCTGGAACAAGAGAGGCAAGCTGAGCTAGACGCGCTTCGAGCGTCGGGACTTGTTGAAGGCTCTGTTGCAAGCTCTCGATCACCCGATGGTGGACCCGAATCCATCGGAAAAGATGATCTATCCGAGCGTCGAGCGCGGCGCCAGCGTCAGTCCTGTCCGGCGGTATCTCCAGAGCAGCGGCCAGCTGCTGCAGGACCGCGGGGTCGTCCTTAGCGTCAGCGAGCGCGGCGTCAAGTTCGGCGTCTTCGAAAGCGCCGTTATATCGACTTGGCAACCCGAATCTGGCCGCGGCGCTTTTCCCCGGCCGGCGCTCGCCCGCTAGCTCCCAAGGTGAGATGCCGAGCCGGCGGCAGAGCCGAAGCGCAGCGTCCAGCTTGAGGCTCTGCGTCTCCCCCTCGCGTAGCTTACGCAAGGCCGCCATGGACAGATTCAGAGTCATCGCGAGTTCGGCGTCCTTCAGGCCTGCGGTCAGTCGCTTGAATCGCTCCGTGAAGGTCTCGGCCACGGCCAGAATCATAGCCCGGAAAGTTTCCCGAAAGGTGTTGACAAAGCGGGCTTACTTTCCTAACATGCCGGTATGGACGTCAAATCCGCGCTGCGGGAGGCGGTCAAAGAGGCAGGTTGGTCTACTGAGCAGCTTGCCGTAGAGTCGAGCGCCTCGTTCGGCGCGGCGCGGAAGTGGCTGTCGGGCGAAACGACGCCCGGCGGGGACTCGCTCGTGACGCTTATGCGAGTCCTGCCCGGATTCGCCCGTCGCCTCGGCTTCAACGAGGTGGGCCATGCCGCGTAGCGTACCGGCCAAGCCGACCCCGCGACCGGGAAAACCGGGCCGGCCGGCGGGCGTTCGCGACACCGAGCCGCGCCGCACGATCGCGCAGCCCGAGATCGTCGCCTTCGAAGGCTGCGCCGAGGCGCTGACCGCGATCGACAACGACACGACGGCGCTGCGCGAGATCGCTCGGCTGGCGACGATCCTCGCCGATCAGGCGTGCGAGCGCGCGACCCGGCTGCAGAAGAACGTACGGCCGCAGGTCGCCGCGGGCTGCGCCGCCGCCGGCAAGGTCGCAGATCTGGAAGCCGCGCGCCGCATCCGCATCGCCCGCGGTCGCCGCATCGTCGTCGCTTCAATCGCGACGCGGAGAGCCGCATGAGCCGCCCGGCGCTCGTGCTCGACGACGCCGAGCGCGCGCGACTGTGCGCCGAGGGCTTCGTCACCGTTGCACAAGCTGCGCGCGAGCTCGGCTACACCGACGCGTACGTGCGCCGGCTCTGTTCGAACGGCGGCATCTACCACCGCCGCAATCGCACGCCCGGCGCGACGCGCGATTCGATCCGCATCCCCGTCGTCGCGCTGCGCGAGTTCAAGCAGCAGCTCGTTCCGCTCCGAGATCAGGTCGTTCCGCCTACTCCGATTCGCAAGACCGCCTAAACGCAACGCGGCCGAGCGACTCTCACCGCTCGACCGCATCGACAGAGGACGTGACCCTCGTGACTTTCACTCTACACCAGCCGCCCCCGATTCGTCCACCCGTCGTACACGACGGTCGAGACTTCTGCGCGCGTTGCGGCAACCGTCCAGCGTCGTGCGGCTGCCGCTCGAACGTCGTTCGCCTGCGCCGGTTCGCGACGGTGATCGACCTGTTCCCGACCGATCCGCCGAGCGGCGGGGCTTCTGCGGCGGCGGCATGATGGACAACGTCATCGCCTTCCCGCGCCAAGCGGCGACTTTCTCGCCCGACGCCGTTGTTCGCGTCGCGAGCGGCAACGGCCGCGTCCACCACGCATCGCTCAAGCTCGTCGAGAAGCACCAGGCTCGACCCGCCGACGATCATTCGCCCGCGCGGCTCGTCTGCTGCTGCACCTACCGGCTCGATGATGCCGCGATCGTGCTTGCGCCGGTATCGTGCAGCGCCTGTGCGCCGGGCGCGCACAACCGTCGCGACGTGACCGAGGAAGTGGTGGCCGGATGCCTCGCGTAGCGGCAACGCAGCCCAATCCGCGCCGCATCGCGGACGCCCTCGGCTGCGCGCGCGAGGTCGTTGCGCGGCTGGAACATGCTCGCGACGCTCGCGCGGCGGGCCGCGATCCGCTGCCGGGGCTCAATGCCGCGTCGCTGTTCGCCGATCAGGTCAGCCGCCGCATCGTCGCGACCGTCTTTCCGGAGTCGGCGCGATGACGTCCGCTATTCCGTCGCCGACCGGCTCGCTCGACGAGCACACGGTCAGCCGTTTTCGCGCCGGTAGCTGGTGGCTCGCGGACGACCGCAGCCGCGCCGGCCTCCCCGAGCTTGTCCACTGCGACGGCTGCGCGGCCGGGATCGTCCAGCGCGTCGTCGTTGACGACTCACCGGACTGCGGTCCCTCCTACGAGGCCGTCGACGGCGGATCGATCGTGATCGAGCAGCCGCACAAGGTGACCGATAGCGGCGAGCAGTTCACGGTCCGTTCGCACTACTGCCCTGTTTGCACGGCCGAGCGCGCCGCCGCTGCGGCCGTTGGGGTCACGTCATGACGGCGACCGCGAAGCGTCCGACGCAGGCAGCGCCCACCCGCCGCTCGTTCGCGGGCAAGCCGCGCACCGCGCTCTCGCCGATCCAGCGCGTGATCCGGGACAACGACGGCACGGCCGGGCCCGAGCTGGTCGACGCCGCGATCGCGATCGCGCGCGCGCGCCGCGAGGGCAAGGCCGCCGTCGCTGCTGCTGCGCTCGCCGGCGTGCGCGAAGGCCGTCGCCCGTGGGTCGAGCGCATCGTCGCCGAGCTCGTCGAGGCCGGGACGACCGGCTCGACGGCACGCGAGCGCGAGGATGCTGCGCGCGCCGCGCGCGTCCGCGAGCTGCTGAGGGGTGACGATGCCGAGATCGAGGACGACCTCTGCGCCGATTGCGACGCGATCGGCGATCCGACGAAGTTCTGCTCGCGGCACCGCGACAACGAGGCCGCGTCGTGACGCGCCGCGCTCGCGAGGTCCGCGACGCGGTTCTGTCGCTGCTGGCGTTGTGCGCCATGTTCGCGGCGTTCGAGGTCGTCTACCGGCTGTTCGCGGTGCCGCGATGACCGCCGCTGACTGCCGCTGCAACGGCACCGGCCACGACATCACCGGCGATCCGTGCGACGGGCCGCAGGGCGACGGGTGCTACACCGATCCGCGCAATCTCGCTGATGCGAACGCGCTCGCCGCCGACCGCCGCGACCGTCGGGCTGGGGTGCACTAAATGGGACGCGAGGTTCGCATGGTCCCGCCCGAGTGGGAGCATCCCAAAGACGAGCATGGCCACTACATTCCGCTCTTCGGCGGCTCCGTTACCGAGCGCATTCGCGCGTGGGAGGAATCGCGCATCATGTGGCAGCGCGGCTTCCGACGCGACTACGGCGACGGCACGTGGGTGCCCAAGGGCGACGGTTACGATTATTCTTTCGTCGAGTGGGACGGCGACCGCCCTGATCCTGCCGACCACATGCCCGATTGGCCGCCGCATCTGCGGACGCACTTCCAGATGTACGAGGATACGACCGAAGGCACGCCGATCTCGCCCGCGTTCGCGACGGCTGAAGAGCTGGCGCGCTGGCTCGCGGACAATGGCGCGAAAGCGGGCGCCTACAGCACGGCGACCTACGAGCAGTGGCTCGCGACGATCCGCGCGGGCAGCGCGCCCTCGATGACAATTATCGACGGCGTCCTCCGCTCGGGCGTCGAGTCGGCCCCGCTGCTTGCGGAGGCGCGCTGATGTCGCACGTCCATCCGCTGCTCGGCCCGCCCGCCGGCGACGTCGCCGCCTACCTCGCCGCCAAGGAGCGCGAAGGCCCGTGCGAACGCTACTCGCGCCCGCCGTCGGCCAAACGCGGCTGCGTGCTGATCCTGTCGGCGGGTAACGTCGATCTGCTCGTCGCGCAGTTGCAGACCCGCATCGAAGAGTACGGCCGCGAGGGCGAGATCGCGCATCGCGAGCACGCCGAGCGGCTGACGAAGCTCGTCGGCCCGATCGCGAGCGCCCTTGCGCGCGCTGGGCACCCCGAGACTGAGATCGCGCTGTTCATCGGCGCCGGTGACTACACGCTGTTGCTCGGCGCGATCCGCGACGCGCTACCGACGATCGCCGAACAGCTGCAGCGCGCGCAGGAGGCGGCGGAACGGGTGGATATGCGATGATCGCCGAGGCGAAGCCGGTGACGGCGACGGCGACCGCCGTGCGCGAGCTTGGACGGCGCGCGCTTCCACTGCCGGGGACGCGCATCGCGAGCCCTCGCAGTCACGACTTCGGAGCGCGGGCGCCCGGTCTGCGCCGACGGCCTGCTGCGCGCCGGCATCCGGCCCGCGGTCGCGCTCGCGATCGACGCCGGGTTCGACGCGCGCTGCGATACGGTTGCGGCGTACGCGTCGCGGTGGGAATCGCGCTGCTCGAGGTGGCCCAGGAGACGGGCGGGCGGGCCGTGCGCGACGTGTTGGACGAGCGCGAGAGGATGGTTTCATGACGACGGTTCTTGATCGCGCCGACGCTGCGCCGCCGGTCGCACCTGCCGATGAGCAGCTTCCCTACGAGCTCGTGCGCTACGAGAACGAGGCCGAATGGCACGCGATCCGGGGGACCGGCATCACAGCGTCGGACGCCGCGGCCGCCCTCGGATGGTCGCGTCGTAAAACGCGCTACCGGCTGTGGGAAGAGAAGCTCGGAATCGTCGAGCGCGAGGATCTCTCGGGCAACCTCGCCGCACAACTCGGGCATAACCTGGAGCCGTGGCTGGGTCGGTGGTTCGCGCAGGACACAGGCCTGAAACTACGTCCGCTGCAGCACTTCGACGGCGAGCGGATGTATGGCCACGTCATCCGGAGCCGCAAGCATCCCTGGCTGCTCGCGAGCCTCGACTTCATCACCGAAGACCTGACCGCCGTCGTCGAGTGCAAGACGACTGGAATCGTCAACGCGGCGGCCGTCCGTGAGGAAGATTGGGGCGAGCCGCGCACCGACCAGGTTCCCGTCGAGCACGCCGCTCAGATTGGCGTTCAGCTCGCGACGATCGGCCCCGGCTGTGTTCGCGGATATGAGCCGGTGCTCATCGGCGGTCGTCCGCCGGACTGGTACGTGATCGAGCGCGATGAGGAGTTCATCGCCTTGCTGATCGAGCGCCTCGCGGCGTTTTGGTTCGATCACGTCGTCGCAGGCGAGCCGCCCGAGATCGCTGATCCCGAAGATGCGCGCCGGCGGTTCCCGCGATCGGTGAAGCGAGTCGCTGATGCGACCGACGAGCTGCTCGCGGCTCGCACGGAATACCTCTCGCTCGAGCGGCAGATCGAACGGCTTGCGGAGCGCCAGAAGCTGCTCAAGACGCAGACGATGGGCTACATGGGCGACGCCGACGTGCTGCGCGACGCGCGCGGTCAGAACGTCGCGACCTGGTCGTCGGTGCGCAAGCTCAATAAGGTCAAAGCGCGCGAGCTGTACCCCGACGCGTTCGTAGCGGCGCTGCAGAATCCGGACGTCGACAGCGACGCCTTCAAGAAAGCCATCGGAGCGGCGAAGTACGAGCAGCTCCTTTCCACCGGCGATTCTCGTCGGTTCACCTTTGCAAAGGAGAAATCATGAGCAGTGAAGCCCTCGTGCTCGAGCAAGGCTCGCGCACGCTGAATCCGTACGGGAACGCGCCGCCGGCGTCCACGGCAACGGCCGATGTCGAGCGCATGCGCGCGGTGACCGAAACCCTCGCTTCGCTCGAGATCGCGCAGCGGTTTCCGCGTGACGAACGCAAGGCGATGGATCGGATCCTCACCGCCTGCACGCGCCCTTCGCTTGCCGAGAAGGCCCTCTACGCGTACGCGCGGGGCGGAACCAACATCAGCGGGCCCAGCATCCGGCTCGCCGAGACGCTCGCGCAGTGCTGGGGCAACCTGGACTTCGGTTTCCGCGAGATCGAGCGCCGCAAGGGCGAAAGCTCTGTCGAGTCCTTTGCTTGGGACAAAGAGACGAACACGACGGCCCGCCGCGCAGTGCAAGTCGCCCACGTTCGCGATACCCGCCAGGGCGCCAAGATTCTCACCGACGGCCGCGACATCTACGAGCTCATCGCGAACGACGCCGCTCGGCGAACGCGCGCGGCGATCCTGGCGCTGATCCCGGCCGACGTCGTCGATGCGGCGGTGCAGCAAGTCAATAAGACGCTGACGACGTCGATCAAAATCACGCCGGAGCTCACCGAGAACCTCGTGACGAAGTTCGGGGCGATCGGCGTGCCGCTGGAGGCGCTCGAGAAAAACATCCAGCGTCGGATCGACACGATCACGCCGGCGCTCGTCATTCGGCTCCGCACGATCTACAACTCGATCAACGACGGGATGAGCAAGCCGACCGACTGGTTCGAGATCGATCCGGAGCCCGATGGTTCGCGCGTCGTGACGCTGCGGGAGAAGCTCAAGAAGGAGGCCGACGACGGGAAGCCCGCTTCGGCCGCAACGCAGGCCGAGGGCGATGGCCCGCCAGCGGCCGGCTCGGAGACCGATGCGGGCGATGAGGCCTCGCGTGTGGCGAAGATGAGCGGTCCGGAATTGACGGTCTACGTCAAGGGGCTGGCCACCGAGCTCGGGCTGAGCGACGAAGAGCGCGACGACGTCGTCAACGCCTGCGGCGGTTGGCAGAAGAAGAATGCCGTCAAAATCCTCGCTGGCTTGCGCGAGCTGGCCGCCTCGATCGAAGCGCAGGCGTCCGGCCAAACGTGATCCCGCATTGCAGTCCCGAGGCGATGCGAGAACATCTCGTATCGCTTCGGGCGAACGCGGACGCCCAGACCGTCTACTGCCCGGAGTGCCCGGCGCGGTACACGCGCAACCGCGCCGGTCGGCTGCTGCGGTCGCGCGGTCCGAAGTGGTCCTGGGTGATCGTCGACCTCGGCGAGCCGCCCACGCCGAGCCTCGAATGCCCGCCGCGTCTGCGCGGGGCGATCAAGGGGTTGCAGCAGCGCGCCGGCCTGGACGACGCCGACTACCGGCGGTTGCTGCAGGACGTCGCCGGCGTGCGCTCGTCCACGCAGCTGGACGCCGAGAAGGCCGGCCTCGTCGCGCGCGCGCTCGAAGATCGCATCGCCGAGAACGCGCTGCACGCAAGGGCCGCATCGTGACGCCGCGCTGCACGGCTGTCCTCCCGATCGTGATGCCCGACGGCCAGGTCGCCGGCGCGAGCCGCTGTGGCCGCGAGCCGCACGACGACGGCTCAGATCACCGCCGCACGGACGGAACGCGCTTCAGCGATGCCGCGATCGCGGCGGCCGAGGCGCGGATCCGCGAGGCCACGGCAGCAGCATGATGCTCCTGAGCCTCGCGGCCACGCCCTACAATCGCCAGGTCGCGCGCCTGGTGCTGCTCGCGTCGATCGCGGACAGTATCGACCCCGGCGCTCTGACGTTCGCGATCAACGAAGGCCTGATCCCGGTCGCCGATCGCGCGGCCGTTCGCCGCCTGGTGGCCCGGGTCGCGAGCGTGCGGCGCGCATGGAGCTTGGTCGACCCCGCGACGCGCGAGCGCCTGACGACGCCGCGCTACGCGCACCGAGTGAAGGCCGCGTGTGCCCTCGTGGAGGCCAGTGATGGAAGCTGACCGCTCCTTGGGGCTGCCGGCGGCAGCCCAGCTGCTCACGGTCGCGCGCGGACGCCGGCGCGACCTGGCCGGGCGGCGCGATTCGCTCATGCTGCTGCGCGCCCAGCGCGAGGCCGTGTTGCCGCTGCTCGACGAGAACGCCGCGAAGGCCATTGCGGCCGCGCAGAACACGCGAATCGAGATCGGGCTGATCGACGGTCAGCTGATCCTGATCGACGCCGCCCTGGCCGACAGGGACGTAGCGTGATGGTCGACGCGCACGGTGCGGCCGTGATGATCGGGCGCTACATGAAGGCCAGCCAGGCCTGCCAATACCAGCTCGTCGGCGCCGGTCCGTACGCGATCGTCAACGAGTTCGACGACGGAGGCCGCTTCGTGAGCTTCGTCGGCTTCGAGTCCGCCGGCGACGCCGAGCTTTTCGCGTCGTTCATGCGCGCGCGCCTGGCGATCGAGGAACCCCGCCGGTCGCCGATGACGGTGCCGGGCCGATGCCACGCGTTGCGGTCGTCAACGGCGTGCTCTCGTTGCTCCCGCCGACGCCGGCTGAGAACCGCCGCATCATCGACTTTCGCGTCGTGGCCCTGCTCTACGCCGTCCCCAGCAACGCGCTCGCGCTCCTTCAGGGGGGGGGTAGTGGAGGTGCTGCGCCGTGATCGCCGCCGCCTTTCGGCCGAACAGTACGCCGCCGCTCTCGCGCTGCTCGCCGAGCGCGGCTACCTGCGCGGGCACGCGCGGTCGCGCTCGACGCCGTTCGCCGATCTCGATCCGTACATCGTCGCCTTGGACTTCGGCTACGGCTTCCCGCGGCCGTTCATGCCCGCGGACGACTACTACGCACTCCCGATCCCACTTCGCAAGGTAGCGTGACCATGAACGCGATCGATCTGTTCCACCAGCGCCTGCATGCCGAAAGCGCGGCTCTCGTAGCCCAGGCCCCATCGGTTGGCCACGACGCGACCGCGGCGGCGCTGCGCGACGGCATCGCGCACCTCAGCGAGCAGCTCTCGACACTCGCGGCGAGCCGTTTCACGTTCGCGCCCAGGGCGGTCGCGGCCGTGCAGTCGGTCTCGATCGGCGCGGCGCTGCGCATCGTCGACGCTGCCGTCGCGGAGGCCGCGGGCTGCACACCCGACGTCCTGCACGAGCTCGGCCGCAAATACGCCGAGTCCGCTCGCCTGCGCCACGTCGCGATCTTCTTCGCGTACCGGTTGACCGAGGCGTCGACGACGCACCTGGCGCGACACTACGGACTCAAGGATCACACGAGCGTCAGCTACGCCCGCGCAAAGATCGCCGAGCAAGTTCGCACCGGCGAGTTTCGCGGGAATCCCGGCGCGCTCGAAGCCCGCGTGCGCGCGGCCCTGGAAGCCGCCGGATACCGCGTGCCCAAGGCGAGGATCGCGGCATGAAAACCGCCCTCATCGAAACCGGCGGCTTCTACGTCGACGACATGGGCGTCACGTTCCGAGCCGGCACGATCGTGACCCTCGACGGCCGCTCGACGATCGCGTGGGAGGTCGTGCGCGTCGCGCCGCACTCGCGCAGCTATCATCGCGTCGGCAAGACGGGCGAATGGACGCTGGGGTCGTTCGCCGCGCGCGTTCGGCAACGCTGGGTGCGGCGCTGCCGCGTCTGTCGGTGCGTCGATGCGCGCCCGCGCCCGGGCGGCTGCGTGTGGGAGGAGCTCGACTTGTGCTCCGCCTGCACGCCCGAGGCGATCGCCGAGCGCGAGGCTCTCGCGTCATGACGGCCCGGGAGCGCGAGCTGACCGATGTCGGTCTCGCCGGCCCGCCGCGCCAGCATTGGTTGCGAGAGGACCCGGCCTGGACCGTGCGCTGGCAGCGCGCGATCGCGGAGGGCGCAGCGCCGATCGGCGGCCTCTCGGCGCGCGTCTGGCGCGGTGGCCGGCGGCTGTTCTTGGAGATGTTTCCGACGCGCTGGGATCGCTTGGGTGCGCTGGCCGTGTTCGTGGCGATCGTCTACATCTTCGGTTTCGTCGTGCCGCAGGCGTTCGGCGTGCCGTTGCAGCCTGACCGCGACGTCGCGGCGGGGCGGGCGCGATGATGGTTGACGTCGCGCTCCATTCGGACGGCGAGCGGACCACATTCGCGGTCGATCTGCCGATCGTGCCGCGGCTGTACGATCTCGTCTGCCTGCAGGACGGCCGGATCGCGCGCGTGCTGCTCGTCGTGCTCGGCGCGGGGCGCGTGGGCGTTCAGGCTGAGGTTGCGGCGCATGCGCTGCGGCTGCCGTGGGATGCGGAGTCGGTTCGCGAGATGGTGGAGGCGACGGCATGACGACGGACCGCCTCGTCTCGGTCGCTCGGCGCGCGTCCGAGGTCATCTTCACGGAGATTCACGGCGAGCGGGCGCCGATGTACGCGCTGCGCCTCGCCGAGCGCACCCGGTGCATCTACGTCATGGACACCGACGACCTCTCGATGATCTGGGCATGGGGACCGCCGGGCGACCAAACAATCCTTAACCGTCGCCGTACCGAGCGAAGAAGCAGCCGCGCTGCGTGATGACAGCGGCGATGATCGCCGAAAACGTCGGCACCCGCGATGCGATCGCGCGCGCGTTGCTTTCCAGCGCGCTCTGCAATTGCGGCCACCGGCGACACGAACCCACCTGCGGCGAGCGCCTCGGCTGCCACCCTGATCGCGTCTGCCTGCATAAACGAACGGACGTCTCGCGCATGAAAGCCGAGGACTTCCCGCCGATTCTCGATCATCTGCTCGGCGCGCCCGCGGAGGCGTGCTGATGCCGTATCGCAAGCTGCCGCGCTGGACGGCCGACGAGGTTGCGGCGATCCGCGGCGCCGTTGCGCGCATCGGTGCGAAAACGCCGGCCCTGCAGGTCGCGCTGCGGCCGACCGTCACGGTACGGACCGCCCGGCGCGTTCATGCGCTACACGCCCGCGTCTGCCCGCCGCCGGTCATCGAGCCGACGCCGCAAGAGCGGCTGAAGGCCCGACTCGCCGCTATGGACGCTGACGAGTTCTCGGTTCGGTTTGGCCGCTTGCGCGATCTAGGAGCGACGGGATGAAGCTGCTCGACTACGCCCCGACGCCGTCCGCCGGCCCTGCCGCCATCGCGTTTTACCCGACCCCATCATGGCTCGCGGCCGCGATCGTCGAGCGCGCGCAGCTCCGCGCCGGCGAGCGCGTCGTCGAGCCGACCTGCGGCGACGGCGCCATCCTAGGTCAGATCCCGCCCGACGTCGCGGCATTCGGCGTCGAGCTCGACCCCGCGCTGGCGGCAGCCGCGCGCGCCGCGACCGGTCGCGAGGTCATCGTCGGCGACGTGCTCGACGTCGCACTGCCGCCGCTCGATGCAGCCGTCGGCAATCCGCCGTTCGCGCAGACCTTCGTCGAGGCGCTGCTGGGCCGGCTGCACGGCGCGCTCGTCGACGGCGGCCGCATCGTCGCTGCTCTCGGCGCACTTGTTCCAGACCTCGGCGACGGTCGCCCGCTATGCCGAGCGATTCGCGCTGGAGGTCGAGCTCGTACCGCGCGACGTCTACGCCGGCCTGCAGCGGCCGCTGGTTTTGGCGACGCTGCGCAAGGTCGCCGATCGGCACATCGTCGGGATCGCGTTCGCGCGGGAAATCGCGGATTTGCGCGCCTTTCCGGCGCCGTATCGCCTGGTGCTCGAGCGGTCGCGGACCAACGTCTGGGTCGCGCGCCTGCGAGCGGGCGTTGTGCGCGATCGGCGAGCCCGCCACGGTCGACGCGATCGTGCGCAAGATCGCCGGGGCGCGGCCGACCGCGACGGCGTACTGGCGCGAGGCGATTCGTAAGGCGCTGCAGACGGCGTTCGTGCGGGTCGCGCCGGCGACGTATCGTGCCGGGGGTTGCGTGATGGAGCGGAGAGCGTGCCGAACCGCGCGGACTACTGCCGCTTTACCTTGGTGCGCGAGGCGCAACGATGGCTCAGAAACGGACGATCGACCCCGACTCCTGGACCAGCAGCAGGCTCGTCACCCTCAGCATCGGCGCCCACCTCTTATGGGTTGGCCTCGTGTCTCAGGCAGACGACGCGGCCACGTCGAGTGGACGCGCAGCAGCTCAAGATTCGGCTGTTCCCCGTTAAACTCGAAGCGACCGCCGAGACCGTTCGGCCTGGATGGAGGAGGTCGAGAAGTCGGGTGCGCTCGTCGTGTACGAGCTCGACGGGCACCACTACGCTTATCACCCAGACTGGGAGCGTGACCAGAAAACTAGTCGGCCAAGCCCGCCTAAGCACCCACCCCCGCCTTCAATCCCAGGCGTTTTCACTGAGTCCTCACTGAATGCTCCAGGAGTACTCCGTGAGCCCCCAGTGCCATCGGTAACGGTATCGGGAACGGTATCGGGAACGGGAGTAGACGCGCTTTCGCGCGCCGCCGCTCCAATCCCGCCCAAGCCCGAAAAACCGTGCGAGTGCCTGGTCTACGCGCTCAACGGCTACGCGGAAGACGCCGACGCGACCGAAGTTGTCGAGGTCTTCATCGGAATCTTTGCGCGGGCGAAGCGGCCGCAGGTCGTTCTGAAATATCGGCCGCACTGGCTCGACGCGCTGCGCGCAATGCGGGACGAAAACTACACCTGGGCGCAGATCTGGGCGGCCTGCGGTTCGGTGCACGCCGACGTTAAGCATGGCCGCTTCGACGACTTTCGTTCCGTGGGCGCCGACTCAAGAAACCGTCGTTCACGGTCGTCCGCCCAGTAAACGGCACGCACGCAAGGACGGCGCTCGACTGATGAACGCCGCGCAGTTCGTCTCGCCAGTCGATCGGGTACCGCTCAGCGATGAAGCGCGATTTTGGAGTCGCGTTCATTTCGGGCACCCTTCCTCGTGTTGGATTTGGACGGGCGGCCGATCAGGATCGTATGGCGCATTTTGGTTTAACGGCCGAACAATGTTCGCTCATCGGTTTATCCTGGTGCTGCGCGGAGAGCGCCTGTCCCCCGGCCTCTTCGCCTGCCACCGGTGCGATACGCCACTGTGCGTAAATCCCGGCCACATCTTCGTTGGAGACCTCGTTGTAAACGCTACCGATCGGCACCGAAAGCGGCGCGATGCCACCGGGGACCGCAATGGCTCGCGGCTGCATCCCGAACGGCGACCGCGAGGCGAGCAGAACGCCTATGCCAGACTCAACGACGCCTTAGTCCGAGAGATTCGATCTGCCCATGCTCGCGACGGCGGAACGTTCGAGGCCCAGGCGCGACGCTTCGGCATCGGCACGGCAACGGCACACCGCGTCGTGCGTCGCCAATCTTGGAGTCACGTCGAATGACGGTGCTGCTTTCAACAACGGACTCGATCGACTGCCGCCGAGCAATCTTGAAGCGGAAATGGCGGTTCTCGGTTCGCTCTTGGTCGATCCGTCATTGCTGCCGCGCGTCGTCGCGACGCTGCGACCGCCGGACTTCTACGCGTCGCTGCACGAGTCGATCTTCACCGCGATCTTCGCCGTCTACGAACGCGCTGAGCCGCTCGACAAGATCACGCTCGCGCAAGAACTCCGCGACCACGGAATGTACGAAAAAGTCGGCGGCATGGCGTACCTCAACTCGCTCATGGACGCCGTACCATCGGCCGGCTCGGTCCACGCGTACGCGAAGATCGTCACGGAGTGCTCATCGCTGCGCGGCTTGATTCACGCGAGCAGCAGGCTGGCGCAGCTGGGGTTCGAGTCGGCCGCAGAAGAGGCCGAAGACGCTCTCACGCAGGGCCTGGCGACCGTGCAGGAGCTCGTCGATCGGTCGCTTCCGACGTCGCGCCGGCCATTGGGACTCGTCGCGGCAAGCCTCGAGCTTGAGGCGCATTTCGCGACCGGCCGTGGAACGGCTTATCCGACGCCGTACCGCAAGCTCGACGACGCGATCGGGGGTTGGATCCCCGGCACGCTCAACGTGATCGGGGGCTCGCCCAAGATGGGCAAGTCGTACTTCGCGCAGACGGTCGCCTCGCATCTGGCCGCGACGACCCGCAAGCGCGTGCCGTTCTACGCCCTCGAACTCGGCCGCAAAGAGCAGCAGTTGCGGCTCGAGCAGATGTATTCGTGCGTCTCGTCGCTCAAACGAATCAAGGGCATTCGCCTCACCGAGGACGAGGTCGAGCGCATCGACGCCGCGCGCCTCATCTTCGCGTCGCAAGACATCCAGCTCTTCGACGGCTTCCCGCAGTTCGGAACCCAGGAGATCATCGTTTCCTGCCGTCGCCTGGCATCGGATTGCGACCTCGCCGGCGTCTTCATCGACCACATCGGGTTTCTGCGCGACGTCCGTTCGCACGGGCGCGACACGAAGCACGACCGCATCGAAAATGCGTTGTCGCTGCTGCTGGAGATGTCGCGGGCGCTGGCGGTACCGGTGTTCATCGTCTGGCACGTCAACCGGCAAGCGAAGGACGGCGAACCGACGATCTTCGACCTTCGCGACGGCGGCAACGTCGAGGGGTACGCGCACAACATCTTCTTCGTGCACCGCGAGCACTGGGACATGGCCGACGGCAGTCAGCGCGACGGCAAGATCATCATCGCTGCGGCGCGCTCAGGGAAGGCCGGGACGCTCAAGGCGTATTTCGACGACGAGCGCGGGGTCTGGTGCGCATCCGACCGCCGGGCGTTCTTCGACGCGCCGGCGCCCGATCAGCCCGGGCTACTCGAGTACGCGCACGATCGACTCGCGCGTACAGAGACGACCCCCGCCGACGTCGACGGCCAACCGGCGCGAATCGTCGTGCCGGCGCGCTGTTCCGACGACGAAGATCGCGCCGCGCTCAACGAAACGTACGGCGCGCCATGATCCTCGACCACACCCAAGCCCTCGACTTCCGCTGCCGCCGCTGCGGCATCTACCTGCGCTACTTCGCCCCGCCGATCATGCGCCCGACCGCCTGCGGCTCGCGTGACTTCGAGCCCGCCGACGCCGCCGAAGCGCGGCGCTACCACGAGCAATCCAAACACGCCGCCCGCGATGCGGCAGCACCGATCCACTGAACCGAGAGGACGACATGGCAGACCGAATCTTCAAGTGCCGGTTTTGCGGCACGCACACCGAGACGCAGATGGCGCGCCTCGGCACCCACTACAAGACGGCACACAAATCCGCATACGCGCGCTGGCAGAACGAGAAAGCCGCCGCGCGCGCCGAACGCGCCGCCGCAAACGGGGGGGGGGCAATTCGGAACCCGACGGGGACGCCGAGGCCAACCTGCTCTTCGCGCTCGAACGCGGAGTTCGCGACCGCGCGCGAATCGGGACTGGACGACGCGGCGTGCGGACGCGTGCTGGCTATCTTCGGAATCGCTGGTCGCTGGCGGTGGCGTAGCATGACCAATCGCGAAATCGACCAGCTCGCCGTCCAGCGCGGCTTCAAGTCCGTCGAGCTCAAGAAGCTCGTTCGTCGCGGCGTCACCGACGCATCGGCCGGTAAACCGCGCGCGACCGGATTCCTCGGCGGCCCCAAGGCGACCGCCGCGTACAACGCGGGCTTCGAGATTCAGCCGAGCAGAAAAAGCCCAACCGCAGCCCGGCGAACGCACGATCAGCGTCGGCGGCAAGGACCGCATCGTGATCCTCAACCGCGGCCCCAAAGGCGTCGGTTGGGAGGTTGTCGTCCCGATGCCCGAAGGCGTCGGCGGCACGGCCACCGTCGCCGGCGACACGCCCGAGAAGGCGCTCGCAGCCGCGAAGAATCGCCTCGAAGCGGCGATCGCGGAGTTCGCCAAGGACCCGATCCGCGAGTCGTTCACGAGCGACGTCGAGATCGCGGGCAAATCGCACGCGCTCCAGATCACGCGCCGCAAGTCCGGCAAGCTGCACGTCGCCTCGATCGAGTTCGACGAGCTGCGCGCCGAGGGGCGCGACGAGGACAAGCTCGTCGCCGAGGTCGGCGCGAAGATCAGCGCGCGGCTGGCGCGCACGATCGACAGCGTGCCCGCCAACGTCATCGCCGGCAACGGCAAGCCCAAGCAGACGACGTTCCTGCGCCTCGATCCCGTCAAACTCGCGGCCGACCTGGCGCTGGCCGAAGACGACATTGCCGAGAAGAAAGCGGACGCCGCGCCGTACAACAAGGCCGTTCGCAACGCCGAAGAACATCGCGACAACCTCATCAAGCAGCTCATCGCCGCGGGCCACGAAGCGCAGCCCGAGCGCGAACGCGAGAAGGCTGGCGCGACGTGACGCCGCGCACCGAGTCCCGCATCCTCGGCCTGCCGAGCTTCCGCGGCCCGCTGGGCACCGACGGCGCGTACGCATCGCGGCTGCGCATCTCGCGCTGCGGCCGCACCGGCGCGATCGACGTCCACGCACCGGTCAGTGAGTACGACGGCGCTGCGCACCGCGAGAACGTCGTGCGGCGGCGGCGCTCGCTCCTTCAGCGCATCCTCACCGCCCTGGGAGGCAACCGATGAGCGTCCGTTCGTCCGTCACGATCACCATTGCCTGCGACGGCAAACCCGCGTGCCCCAACACCTTCGAGCCCGCAGCCGAGAAAGTCGGCGAGGCCAAGGCCGAGGCGCGCGACGCCGGGTGGTACATCGGCACCGGCGACGTCACGTACTGCCCGACGCACGTCGCCGAGCTGGGCCTGCGCGTGAAGAAGCGCGGCGCGGCCGGAGACGCCGAGTCGTGAGGGCGACCCTCGAAAGCACATCCCAGATCGTGCACGTCAACGGCGTTCCGGCGCGCGTTTGGGAGGGCGCGAGCGAAGGTGGCGTCCCGTTCACGGCGCTCGTCACGCGCGTCGCCGTGCGTGCCGACTGCGACAGCGCAGAGTTCGAGCGCGACTTGCAGTCGTGCGCGGCGCCGCGGCCCGAGAACCCGTTCAGCGGGCCGATCGACTTGAGGCTCGTGCTGTGACCGCCGCAGCCCGCGCGGACGCGCCGGAGCAGACCATCTGGATCGCTGAACGGCACGGACGCAGTGACCTAGGATGCACACTCGGGGACGGCTGCGGCGCTACACCGACATTCGTTCATGCATTCACCCGCGGCCGTGATGGCCTCTACCGCTACAATGGCGATTCGCGCTGCAAGAAACATCGGAGCGAGCGATGAATGACACCCGGCCCCCAACCTGGATCATGCCGCTCGTGCAGGCCGACGAGCTGGTCGAGGCGTTGCAGCAGCACCGTCAATCGCTCTCGTGGACGCGCGCGGCGATCGAGGCGTCCAACAGGCCGTTGCGCTCGGCCACGTCGCTCCGGCGGCCGGGGAGACGGCGGGGCTGATCGAGAGCCTGCGTCGTCGGAACCGAATCATCGAAGGGGATGACACCTCGGTGGCAGGCTCACCGTGCCGCATCTACCAGCATGAAGTCGAGACGCTAGCTGCTGCCCTCGAACGCTCCGCTGCCGGAGCGCCGGAGAGAGAGGACCTGATTCGTGTCGTGTTTCCCGTTCTGATGGATTCCGCGTACACGGGCGCAGTCGTAGACGCGCTGATCGCTGCGTGGCCGAGTCTCGGATGGGTGCGGACGGATGGCCAGGTCCGCAAGTCGGCGAGCGCGGCGTCACGTACAGCATGAACGACCGCGACTGCATCGGACGCGAGTGCTTTGCGCCAGGCCGCTACGAGAGCCGCGGCGCGACGATGTCGGGTTCGCGCAATACCGGCAACTACACGAACGAGTGCATGACGCGCGCGTACCATGGCTGCCCATCGCGCGATGCGAGCGGCAACTGCCTGCGCCCGATAAGGCGCTGAAGAAGAAGCGAGCGGCTGAGGAATGGCGGAGCGCATGAGCAGCCGGGTGCACTTGTCGAGCGAGCTGCGCGAGATCACGACGGAGATCTTCACGACGGCGAGCGCGATCATCGGCATCCGCGGCAGCGGCAAGACGAACGACGGCGTCGTGCTCGCGGAAGAACGCGGTACGCTCGGCGTCCCGTTCGCGGTGATCGACCCGACGGGGTCTGGTGGGGATTCAAGTCGTCGGCCGACGGCAAAGTCGGCGGGCCTGCCGTTCTACGTCTTCGGCGGCCAGCACGGCGACGTGCCGCTCGAAGCGACGGCCGGGCCGGTGCTCGCGCAGTTCATCGTCGAGAACGCGCGTGCCGGTCATCCTCGACCTCTCCGACCTGACGAAGGGCAAGCAGCGCCGGTTCGTCGGCCAGTTCCTGGACTCGCTGTATCACCTCAAGAGCGCGACGTCGCGAGCCGCTGTTCGTCATCATCGACGAAGCGCAGCGGTTCGTCCCGCAGCAGTCGCGCGGCGCGGACCCCGATCTCGAACGAGTGCATCGGCGCCGTCGAGGACATCGTGCAGCTCGGCCGATCGCGCGGCCTGGGCTGCGCGATCATCGGCCCGCGGCCGGCGATCATCAACAAGAACGTCCTCACGCACGTGCGACAACCTCTTCGCGATGCGCACGGTCGGGACGCAGGACCGCAAGGCGATCGACGAGTGGGTCACCGAGGCGCAGGGCGACCAGACGGCAGCGCGACGAGCTCGTGCAGAACATCGCCGTCGCTCAAGCAGGGCGAGGGCTACTTCTGGTCGCCGGCGATCTTCGGCGTCTTCAAGCGCACGCAGTTCGCGAAGCGCACGACGTTCGATCAGCGCCGCACGCCGAAGATCGGCGAGAAGCGTCATCGAGCCGCGCGTCTTCGCGAAGGTCGACCTGGCCGCGCTCTCGGCCGAGATCGCGGCGACCGTCGAGCGCGCCAAAGCCGACGACCCGAAGGCGCTGCGCGCGACGATCGCCGACCTCCAGAAGAAGCTCGCCGCGAAGGGCGCGGCCGATCCCGCCGAGGTGGCGCAGCTGCGCGCCCGCATCGCCGAGCTCGAGTCCCGGCCGGCCACGCCATCGAGGTCTCCGTCCTCACCGACGCCGATCGCGCGCTGCTCCACCGCGCCGTCGGCGAGGTCCAGGACGCGCTCGGAACGGCCAAGGGCGAGCTGCTCGGCGCGGCCGGCGGGTTCGAGCGAGCCTGGCACCGATCGTCGCGGCGCTCGCACGGGCGACCGTGGCCGTTCCCGCGCGTCCTGAGCCCGTGGCGCGGCCGCAGCGCCCGGTGCCGCCTCCAGTGGCTCCGCGCCGTGAGGCGGCTCCACGGGCCGTGAATCCGCCCAGCGAGGCGGCGAGTCTCAAGGCTGGCGCACGTCGGATGCTGGAGCAGCTCGCACGTTGCGGCGGCACGCTCACCAAATCGAACTCGCGTGCTGGAGGTAAACCGCGGCTCCGGACCTCTCTCGGACTACCTGTCGTCGTTGCGCGCCCCGGGTTACATCGAAGATGACCAAAAAACGGTCACGATAACGGCGGAGGGGGCCGCGGCGGTTGAGTCCGGATTCAGAACAATCCGCCGACGACCAAGGATGTCGTCGCGATCTACACGCCGCGGTTGAAGGCCGGAGCGCGGCGCATGCTCGACATCCTGATAGCCGCCTATCCGGGTGAGGTGACCAAAGAGAACCTCGCAACCGAGGCAGAAGTCAACCGCGGCAGCGGTACGTTCAGCGACTACGTGTCGTCTCTGCGAAATGTGGGGTTGCTAGAGGACGTCGACCAGCGCACCGTGCGCGCCGGATCTTCGCTGTTTCCGCGGCGGGCGAGACGATGAACAAGAGCGGCGTCTTCGTCGGCCAGCGCACGCCGGACGGTCCGATCGAGATAGTCGGGCGCGGATTACCGATGCGCCTCGATGACGCGCAGGCGATGGATGTCGTCGGCGGCATCTGCGTGGTCAAGCGTTGGATCGTGCTGCCGCAGACCGGCGTCGACGGCGGCCCGGGCGTCCGCATTCCTCCGCGCAACGTACGACTCTGCCCTGCGCCCTGACCGCGATCCGCGACGTCGTCGACGAGTACGATCGCCAGATGCGCGAGCCGGCGTCCGTGCGCGGCGCCGTCGAGGTTCGGCTGACCGACCTGGTTCGCGGGCTGGTCGATCACGCGCTCCGCGAGGCTGCGCCGCGATGACGGCGCGAGCGGAGCGCGAGAGGCTCGCTGATCGGAGCGAAGGTGACGTCTGGCGCGCGCTGATTCCGGGCTACGACGAGTTGTGCGACGAGCTCAGGCGCCGGGATCATCGGTGCGACCACGAGTGCAAACCGATCTCAGACGCGCGCGGCGCATGTTGCTGTTCGACGTACCCGTGCCCCATGCACGAAGGCAGCTGGGAGGCCACGACGTGACGCCACGCGCTTTTGCCGAGATTTATCACCTGGCGTGCGGTCACGCGTGGAGCGACCATCGGGATAGCGGGGGTCCAGAGAGGCTGCCGATCTGCTGCGAGGTGAAGCGCCCTGTCGAGCCGTGCGAGCAAACGACCGCACACGAGCCGCACGCCTATCGCTACGAGGGCCACGCCGAGACGCTCTGCCGCGGGATCGATCGATCCGAGGCGTTCAGGTTCGCGGTCGAGCTGCAGCTGATGCGCGACGCTGACGTCGGCGCACCGGATACCGACGACCACGGCTGCGTGTCGGGGAAGACAGAGAACTACACGATCGTCACGACCGACGAGCTGATGGCGCACCAGCTGTTCGCGCGCCTCGACAAGGCGATCCGCGTGTTCTTCGAGACGAACAGCGAGCGATTCGGGACACTGCACGATCTGGCAGAGGCGGAGCGATCGTGAGCGTCTACGCTGTGAAGATTGGCGAGCCCATCCGCGAGATCATCGTCACGCCGGCGACGCTGCCGATCCCTGGCCCGATGCCGCGACCGAAGCCCGCGCCGGTTGAGGAGCCCGTTCCGGCATGACGCAGGCCGAGTGGAATGAGCACATCAAGATCTACACGCGGATCTGCGAGCCTTGGACGCCCGAAGAGGACGAGGCGCTGAAACGCGGCTGGGCCGAGAGCGGACCCGACGGCGCGGTCGCGGCGCTGCCGTTGCGTTCGCCGTCGTCGATCCGGCAGCGCGGCTGGGCGCACCACGGCCTCAAGGTGCCCGACAAGGCGCCGGCCGCAGGCGGACGCTACACGCCCGAAGAGGATGCGATTATTCTCGAAGAGATCGCGAAGCCGGAGCTAGGATGGGCAGAGCGCGCGCATCTGCGACTGCCTCATCGTTCGGTCGCGTCGATCAACGGACGCGCAGGTATGATCCGTCCGCGGCCAGGAGCAGCGCCGCTCCCGATCATCGAACAGCGCACCGTGATCGTCGGTTGGCGCGTCTGGCGCGCGGTGACGAACGGCCGCGACGCCGTGCTGCGTTCGATCTGGACCGGCACGCCGTGGCCCGTCGGACAACCGTTCGCGACGACGGACATCGAGCAGCGCCCAGCGAGCGACGACGGCGAGCGCAACGGTGCGCACGCGTTCAAGTGGCTGCCGACGATCAAGGACTACGGCTACGCGCTGCCCGAGCCCAAGGCGATCGGCGGCGAGACGCTCGTGCACGGCACCGTCTCGCTTTGGGGCCGCTGCATCGAGCACGAACGCGGCTACCGGGCCGAGTTCGCGTATCCGCAGTTCATCTGCACCTGCACCGGCATCGACCTGGCGCGCGCGATCGTGCGGAGCTACGGGATCGACACGGCGGCGTGCGCGGCGACGTTGCCGCCGGTGCGCGTCCGATGAGGTGCGGCGATGTCGACGTGCATCCTGGCGGGACGTACATTCTCGACCCGATCATGGGACGGCTCATGCCGCCGTGGCGAGCGGACCACAGCCACGACAGCGGCGAGGAGTGCGGCATTTACCTCCACGACGTTCGAATGTGCGCACATCTGCACAAGCTCGGCCCGATCAACGGCGGAAGGCTCTTCTCCGCGATATTCTTCTTTCCGACCAAGGCGTGCGAGGCGCTGCCGGTCGCGATCCGGCGTAAGCTCGCCGGGTACATCGACGATCTTCACCGGGCCGGCGCGCGCTGGCCGCGCTTTCCCGATGGTCCGTGGGGAATCAAAGACTGGCCGCTCGGGTGTCGCGTCCGCGGCGTCACGTGCCAGCGGACCGATCCACCCCAGCGCGGATACTGCGTCCGGTGGACCGGCGCGTTCTGGCAACCGTGCGCGCGCGTCAAAGAGCGGCGCGAAGCCGGATACGTCGGCCTGTCGATGCGCTGGCCGGGCGACAAGCCCAAGCCAGGCGAGTACCTCACGACCGGCGAGCGCGCGCGCTTCGCCTACCGGGTGGCCGAGATCGAACGCTTCGACCAGCCACGCGGCGCGCGCCGGTACACCTGCCGCATCTGGTGCGAGCGCGTCGATCCGCTGCTGGTGCCCAAGAAGGCGACGGTGCACGTCATGCGCTGGGATGCGCGGCCGCGGCGGAAGGCGGCGTGATGCGGCGCGTGATCCTCACCGACCCGCAACGGCGCGCTCTTGAGCACATCCGCTCCTTCGGCGGGTCGATCCGATACGAGGACTTTTACACGAATGACGCAGGGCGAAAGCGCGTGATCCGTTCGGGCACGATAGCCGCCTTGTGGGATCGCGGGCTCGTCGACTGGCTGCGCCCGAAAGAGGATGGCGATCCGTGGTTCGCGATCACCGACGCTGGGCGAGAGGCCCTGGACCGCGCATCGTGACCGAGCCTGAGTTGCGCCGCCGCGCCAAGCTGTTCATGGCCGAGCTTGCGATCGCCGATGCCGTCGCCGGCGTCGCGCCGCGCACGTCGTCGCCTGACGCGAACGGCGCGCGGCCGCTGGTTGACGCCCTGCAGCGCTTCCTGCAGCGGTACGCGCCGACGGAGACGTGGACGCGATGGACCGAAGTGTTCAACGCCTATGCGGCCGCATACAAGCGAGGCTCAGGCGACTGGACGTTTACCGAGCACCACGGCGCTGGACCCGACGAAATGCTCTGCAATCCGTGCTCGGTGTCAATAGAGTTCCGCGGCCGCGGCTTCGGGCCCAAGTGGAACGACGGACCGCAGCACTTGCTCGATCACGTCCTCTCGGTCGCGCACCTTGCGCGGGCCGAGGGACGGCTGGCGAAGGCGCGGGCGTCGTGACGATCACCGGCCGCGACGTCGTTCGCACCTTGGAAGGCTGGCGCTTCTGCGCGAACACTGAGCGCGCGCTGCAGGATGGCGTTGCCGAGCTGCTCGCGCGCACGTGGCCCGGCTTGTTCGAGCGGGAGCGCCAGCTCGGCAACGATGACCTTCCGGAGTCCAAGCGGCTCGGCCGACGCGACCGGCCGGACTTCTGGTGCGCGGCGCTCGGCCTGTTGGTCGAGGTGAAGTTTACGACGGCAGCCGGCACGGCTCCCAAGGTCTTCGACCAGCTCGGGCGCTACGCGGAGCATCCCGCTGTCCGCGAGCTCGTCCTCGCGACGCCATCGCGCCGAATCGCCTCGCGTGTCGGTGACGTCGCCGGCGCGAGCGGGAAGCCGATCGCGCGCGCCGTCTTGTTCCTGGGCCTTTGAGGAGTCGATGAAGCGGACGTACGGAGCCTACCGGTTCGGCCACGCGTGGAACGAGTTCGGCCGGCCGATCAAGACGATCGAGCTGCGCATGGAGCCGATGGCGGCGACGCGGTTCAAGCGGGTGTTCGAGCGCGCGGAGAAGCGCGAGATCGACCACATTGCGATCGCGGCGAACCCGGAGAACGCGCGAGAGCTCGAATGGTTCATGGACCGCTATCCGCTCAGGGCGCAGCGAGACGCGGACGCCAAGCTACTCGACAAGCTCGCGCGCGAGTTCGATTCGATGCTCGACGCGATCGCCGAGATCACCGATCCCGACTACCAGCCGCCGATGGTCGAGCTGGCCCTACCGCCGCGGCCGTATCAGCTGCTGCCGCCCGCAATGATGGCGGCGACCGGCGGCGTGCTGTGCGGCGACGACGTCGGACTGGGCAAGACCGTCATCGCGATCATCGGCATGCTCAAACCGGATTGTCTCCCGGCGCTCGTCGTCACGAAGACCGACCTGCCCGCGCAGTGGGAGGCCGAGGTTCGCCGCTTCGCGCCCGCGCTGCGCACCGCGGTGCCCAAGGTCGGCTCGCCGATGAAGGGCCGCTGGCCGCAGGACATCGCCAAGCGCGTCGAGCGCGGCGAACCGTTGCCCGATGTCTTCATCACGAGCTGGTCGAAGCTCGACGGCTGGTGCGACTGGCTGATCGGCAAGCTGCAGCCGCGTGCGGTGTTCTGGGACGAGGTGCAGGAGGTCCGCCACGGCTTCAAGGTGACGTCCGACAACCCGAACCGCCGCAACCTCGCCGCGCGCGCGATCGCGTATAGCACGCCGCATCGCATGGGGCTCTCGGCGACGCCGATTCACAACATGGGCTCGGAGATCCACAACGTGCTCGAAGTCATCATGCCGGGCACGCTGGGCGAGATGGCGGAGTTCAGGCGCGAATGGTGCGGTTCCGGCGGCGTCGTCAAGGAACCCACGGTTCTGGGCTCCTATCTGCGCGAACGCGGCCTCTACGTTCGGCGCACGAAGAAAGACGTCGGGCGCGAGCTGCCCGAGGTCACGATCACGCATCACTACTGCGAGACTGACCCCAAGGCGATCGCTGAGCTCAAATCGAGCTCGCGCGCGATCGCGCTGGCGAAGATGATCCTCGAAGGTCCGCGCGAAGCTGCGTTCACCGCCCAGGGCGAGTTCGATATGTTCGTCCGCCAGCAGACCGGCATCGCCAAGGCGCCGTACGTCGCGGAGTTCGTTCGAATGCTCCTCGAAGGTGAGAAGTCCGTGCTGCTGTACGGGTGGCATCATGCAGTCTACGACATCTGGGCCGAGGAGCTTGCGGCGTTCAAACCGGTGTTCTTCACGGGCCGCGAGACGCAACGAAAAAAGCGCGAAGCCAAGCGCGCGTTCATCGCGGGCGAGTCGAAGGTGATTGTGATGTCGCTGCGCGCCGGTGCCGGCGTCGACGGGCTGCAGCACGTCGCATCGAACGTCGTCTTCGGCGAGCTCGACTGGACGCCCGCGGTGCACGAGCAGTGCATCGGCCGTCTCGACCGCGATGGGCAACCCGAACCCGTCAACGCCTGGTATCTTGTCGCCGACGAGGGTTCGGACCCCGAGATCGCATCGACGCTCGGCATCAAGCTCGCGCAGCTCAACGGCATCCGCAATCCGAAGGGTGACGTGCTCGTGGGCCGGATCGACCAGGACGCGATCAAGCGCGTCGCGGCGTCGTTCCTCGAAAGCATCGGCGAGACGTTCGTTGTGCGCGGCTCGTCCGAACGGGACGATCCCGGCGAGGCTGCGTAACGCGCTCTTGAGAGTCGTTCTCGACGGCCGTGCTATTGTAAAGAGGCATGGAAGGCCACGGGGCCGCGCCGCGGGGCGTGCGGCCGCTCTCGGAAATCCCGACGCTCGACCAGCTCCCCGAGTCCGACTTCGCCGCCTTCGACCGGGTCTGCGACGCGTTCGCGCTCGAAATCGATCACGGCGACCTCGTCCTGTCAATCTCTGGTAAACGGGTGAGCGACGTGCGTGGCGCGTCGAAGGTGCATATCCGCGATGGGTCCAAAGTCTCAAGAGCCGTGAAGCGCCTGCTTCGCGGCGCGAGCTGATCCCGGTCCGGACCGCCGGCCCGTCGCCGCTCGTATAATGTAGCCTGCTCTCGGGTCCCGACCTCGGTCCCCTGCGGAGCGTCCGCGCTGGTTTCCCACCAGCGCTATCGACGTTCACCGTAGGAGGCGACCCCTTGGCCCGTCTGGCGCTCGACGACTTCGCGGACCTCGCCGACCTCGACCGGGGCGCGCTCGATTCGATCCTGGCCGGCGCTGAGGTCCCGTACGGTACGGGACCGGCCGACGACGGCTGGGCCTATTCGGACGGCCTGGTCGTGCCGGCCGGCGGGACGCGGCTCGAGCTCGACCTCGCCGCGATCGCGAATTCGCCGGGGTCGCGGGCGGCGAGGGCGTACGCCCGCGAGCTGCTCTACGGGCCGAACGCCGAGGACGATCTGCCGGCCGGCGAGCGGACCGAGCGGTGGGAGCGCGGCCACGCGCCCGTCGAAACCGTCGCGCGCGGCGCGGTCGCCGCGGTGCGCTGCTCGTGCGGCCACACATACAGCGCTGCCGCCGGCGGGACGCCCCGGTGCCCCCGATCGGCCGCGACCCTCGGCTCGATGCCCGAACGGATGCTGCAGCGCGAGACGCGGATGCAGCTGACGCGGCGGGGGGGCGGCGGCGGCCGCTCGCGGCGCAAAGAGCGGCCGTTCGAGCCGGCGGTGACGATCGTGCCCGATCTGCCGGTCGAAGGCTGGGCGCCGGGCCCGCAGCTGGCGATCCGCGTCACCCGCGGGACGCACGCGTACTTTGACCGCGCTCAGATGGGCCAGGCGCTCGTGGCCGTTCGGCTGCACGTTGAGCAGCTCACGGCGAAGCAGTCGTACGCCGATCGCCAGCCGCCGCGCGTGAAGCGGCCGCGGCTGTTGGTGATCCAGGGCGCCGACGACGCGACGGCGCGCATCGCCAAGCTCAACCAGCGCGACACCGCGCATGCGCTCTTCGAATACGCGTTCGCGCACGCCGCGACGCTGGTGCGCAGTCTCGACGGCCTCGGTGGATGCTGACGTGCACGTGACGGTGCGGTATAATGAGTGGCGCACCGAAAGCGCCGAGTCCATTGCGACTTGTAGCGCGTTTGTACCAGCGACGTCACGCCGACGTCACAGAGTTGTAACATTTTCGCCGGCGAAGGCGGTCGGGAGCACGAGCGTGGCAGTTGCGGGCGACGAGCTTCGCTCTCCGCGTTCCGAGCGCGCGCTCAAGAAGGCGCGGCTGATCGACCAGGTCCGGAACGTCGGGCTCAACCGCTCGCAGGCGTGCGTATTCGTCCACGTCTCCCGCATGACGCTCTACCGGTGGCTCGCCACCGACCCGGAGTTCGCGCGCGGAGTTCGAGGCCGCCGAGAAGGCGGCCACTGACAGCGCGCTCAGACGCGCGATCGCCGAGCTCGCGCGAGAGCGCGAGGCGCGATGAAGGCGCCGATGCGTGTCACGTGCTCTTCACGGCTCCCCGACCGATACGACGGGGTGTCCTGGATGAGCACGTCACGCATCGGGGCGATGTTTCACTACTACGGGCTCGCCGAATCGGCGGATGACCGGCGCGCGCGACTCAATCGCGAACGCCAATGGGCCGAGCAGCGCAAGGCGCTCCGCGCACAAGCGGGGTACTGATGCACCGCCGGGCACCGCGACAAGCGGAACGCTCGGCGATCTACGAGCGCATCATCCAACCGCCGCCTCCGTCGCTGGAAGTCGTCGTGGCCGTGCTGGGCGAACCCGCTCAGACGGCGTTCGATCGCCAGCGGCGAGAGTCTGCGAAGACGACGATGCCGGCGCCGAAAGGACGGCGGCGGGTACGAGCGAGAGCGTGATCGGCGCGTTCACCGTGAAACTCTGCTCGGACTGCATCCTCGATCCGGTGAAGCCGGCCGTTCGCGGCGGTCGCTGCGAGGGGCATGCGGCAGCGTTCGACCTGATCCGGCTGCGTTCAGCGATGGTCAAGAAGCGGCGGTTCGGGTGGCATCCGAAACGCGCGAATAACTGTCGGAGCGCGGCGCCGCAAAAGGCCCGATAACACCCGTTCTCGGCTATTCGAGTCGCGACGCATAGAAGAGAGCGGAGGACCGCAATGGCCGACGCGATCGTGCTCGTCGACCAGGTTGCGCCGGCTCTGATACGCACGAATAACCGCGACGCCCAGCTGATCGAACTCTGGCTGCACGGCCGACCGGCGAACACCGTGACCGCGTACCGTCGCGACGTCGCACGGATGCTCGCGTTCGTGCGCAAGCCGATCGGCGACGTGACGCTCTTCGACCTTCAGCAGTTCGCCGATTCGCTCGAAGGCGAGCCGTCGACGCGCAAGCGGATCCTCAGCGCAACGAAGAGCCTGCTCAAGTTCCTTGGCGTCGCCGGACTGATCCCGGTCAACGTCGGCGCTGCGCTGCGGGTGCCGAAGGGGCGCGACGCGCTCGCCGATCGCATCCTGACCAAGCCCGACACGCGCAAACTGCTGCGGGCGGGGCGCAATCCGCGCGACGCCGCGCTGCTGCGCCTGCTCTATGAAGGCGGCTTCCGCCGGGCCGAGCTGGTCGGTCTTCGCTGGCGCGACGTCGTGGCCGGCGACGGCTGCGGGTACGTCACCGTGCTCGGCAAGGGGTCGAAGACGCGCACCGTCCGGATCGCGGGCGAGACGCTGGCCGCGCTCAACGCTCTCCGGGGCGAGGCGGCCGACAACGCGCCCGTCTTTCGGGGCCGCGGCGACGCCGCTCTATCGGAGTCGCAGGTGTACCGCATCGTGCGCACCGCCGCTCGCCGCGCGGGAATCAAGCGCAACGTCAGCCCGCACTTCATGCGTCACGCGCACGCTTCCCACGCGCTCGACGCCGGCGCGCCGATCGCGCTCGTCCGCGACACCCTTGGGCACTCGTCGGTGGCGGTGACGGATCGCTACCTTCACGCGCGTCCGGATCAATCGTCCGGGAAGTTTCTCAAGATCTGACCCGCGGAGGCTCCATGTTCGCGCTGATCGCTGCAGCCGCGCTGCTACAGTTCGCCCCGATCGACTCGCCGGCTAACCTGCCCGCACCGTCGTTCGACCTGCATGGGCTCACCGCCGATCTAGCGCCGGCGCCGGCACCCGTACTCTTCCCGGGCGACGGCGGTCCCGATCGCGCGCTGGTCGCGTTCTCGAGCCCGGTCGACGGGCGCTGCGCGCTCGGCGAGCTCGTGACCGTCGACGGCAAGCCAATGTTCGCGCTGCTCGCGCAAAGCGTCGTGACCAAGGGCGAGCCCGAGATCGTGCGCGCCACGCTGCCTTCAGCGAACGATCTACGCGACGCCGGCGCGATCGCCGACGGGACATCAATCGTCGTCGAGTGCGCAGCGCAAGGGCAGGCACCGGTCGCGTCGCGCGTCTATCACATCGGGCCGAACACCGCAGCCTAAATCGCGCGGGCGCAGCATCGCGAGCTCATCGCCAAACGGACCCGCCGGGAGCTGACGGCGGTACAACCGGCTTGTACGTGACGACCGAGCCGCCCCGGCTCCAACGCGAGCGTCGGCGGCCGCCCGCCTTAAATCTCACCGCGAAAGAGAGACTGCAGCTTGTCGGCTTGGATCAAGACGAACGGCGTTCTTCACGATGCGTCGGAGGCGCCGGCGCGCACGGCCGAGCGGCTGTATCATCCGAGCAAGTGCTGCCCGCACCGGCTGTACGACCACTTCTCGCTTCCCGACGGCGTCGCGGCGGGTGAGCCGAAGTACGGCGCCTGCACGCGCTGCGACTGCAAGGCGCGCATCGGCTATCGGTGCGAGGACCACGGCCCCGACGAGAAGTGCAGCTACTGCGGCAGCATGAGCGTCGTCGACGCGATTGCCGCGCTGGCGAGGCCGGGCACGCGGTACAGCGGCTCGGACTGGAAGTACGGCTGGCCGCACAAGTTCTACATCGGCGACGGCAAGTTCTACGCGATCCACCTCAAACGCGCGACGGCCGAGCAGCTCGCCGCGTTCAACGCCGCGGCCGAAAAGACGATCGGCGTCACGTACTTCATCGAGGTCGGCGGCGAGCGTGACGGCGCGTTCGGTTACCGCTGCCCGCGCCCCGACAACTTCTGCGGCTTTCAGCGCGACGGCGTGGTGACGCCCGCCGCATAATCCTGTCCGTCGGCGCGGCGCGCTCATGTCGGGCGCCCGCATGGAGGCGAACGCGCCGGCGGTCACTCTTTCGCTCGCGGAGCAACGCCGATGGCCGAGCCGGTCGACTGGATGCGCCGCCGAATCGAGGCGATCGACCACGCTTTCGAGCAAACGCGCCGCGGCAGCTGCTGGACGACCGCGAAGGTCTGCGCGCGCTGCCACGAGCGGGCGGTCGAGCTCAACTACCTGGGACGCTGCCCGTTCTGCGCGCTGACCGCGTTCCTGTTCACCACCAACGAGCTGCTGCGCGAGCACTGGCTGATCACAGGGATGGACCGATGACGGGCGACCTGCCGGCGCACGTGCTGCGCCTCGACCATGCGCCGATCGGCAGCGCGCTGCGCTGGATCGCCAAGCGGCCGATGAGCGCCAAGCCCAGCGGCGTCGTGATCCGTGACGGCGCGGAGGTCGGATGCGTCGCGTTCGACGCTCCGCAGATCGACCACACTGCGGTGCAGCCGACGGCGCGCGCGATCCTCGGCCTCGACAGATGCGAGCTTTGCCAGGGGACACGAGAGTGCCCTGACTGTCATGGTCCGTGCGAAGTCTGCACGCTGGTGCCGCGTTGAGCTGCGTCGTCGGCTGGATCGAGAACGGCTCGGTCGTCATCGGCGGTGACGCCGCGGCGGTCTGGAGCCTGCACGTCACCCAGCGCGTCGCGCCCAAGGTGTTCGCCAACGGGCCGATGGCTTTGGGCTTCGCGGGTTCGTTTCGCGTGGGCGACCTACTGGAGTACGCGCTCAAGGTCCCCGACCGCAAGCGCCGCGAGACCGTCGACGCCTACATGCGCACGACGTTCATCGACGCGGTGCGCAAGTGCCTCGCTGACGGCGGTTGCGCCGAAAAGGAAAACGGCGTGGAGAAGGGCGGCGAGTTCCTGGTCGGCTACGAAGGCCGTCTGTTCGGCGTCGACAGCGACTACCAGGTCGGCGAGAACCGCGACGGCTTCGAGGCGATCGGCTGCGCCGCGGAGCTCGCGCGCGGGGCGCTCGCGGCCATGCACCGCCTCAAGGTCCGCCTGCCGGTGAAGACGCGCCTCCAACGGGCGCTCGAGATCGCGGCGCGCTACAGCGGCGGCGTTTCGCCACCGTTCGCGTTCGTGCGCGGCGGCGCGTCAACGGCCAAGCGAGCCCAATGAACGAGTCGATCGTCTTCTTCGACGACACCGACCTGCCGCGGGCCGACGACAACGAACCAGGTCAAGAGGAACAGCTACGTGACGAGGACTGAGGCGCCGGCGTTCACCTCGCGCGTTGCGCCGGGTGCGGTGTGGGTCGAAGGACGCTGCGTCGACTACGCGCTGGGGCCGTGGTGCGGCGACTGCGTGACGATCTGGATCGTCGACGTCTTTGCGCCCGGCGACGAACGCGCGCGGCTGGTGTTCCCGCTGCCTGACGGCGCGACCGTCGAGCAGACGCGCGATCACGTCGACGCCATCGTCTTCAGCCAGGTCGCCGCGGCGGTGCGCAAGTGCCATCCCAACGAGGTCGACGTGCCCGAGCGCATCGGCAGCTGGCCGCTGGGGATGACCGAGGCCGACGTCGCTGCGCACAACGCGCGGATGCGCGAGTTGCGGGCTCAGCCGCCGGCGTCGAAGGTCGCGTCGCTCGAGGGGCATCGGCGAGCGCGGCGAGTGTCGTGACCGAAGCGGAGATTCGCGCGCGGCACCGCTTCGCCGGCGCCGACGTCGCGAGTGGGCGCATCCAAGAGGGCGTGCTGCGCTGCAGCTGCGGCGAGCGCTGGTACGACCCGGACGCCGAATGCCCAGCGCTCGAGTGCGAGCTCGACGCGCTGCAGTCCGAGCACGCGCGTATGGACGACGACGGGGCACCGGCGCGAATCTGACGGGGCGCCGTACGCGGGGTAGAACGATGGCGAGCGCAACGGGCCCCAAGGGTATCGACTGGGATGCCGAGCGCGCGGCGTACGTCACCGGGGCTGAGACGCTCGACGAAGTCGCGACGCGGCTGGGCCTCAACATCAAGAGCGTCGAGCGGATGGCGGGCTCGAAGCATCCCCTCAACGCGGGTGGGACCTGGGGAGAGAAGCGGGCAGCCTTCCGTGCCGAAGCAGCGATTCGGTCAGAGCAGCAGGCAGGTTCAGAAGTCGCCGCGGCGCTCGCCAAGGTGCGCGGTAAAGCCGTTGAGGCGGCGGGCCTCGCGCTCGACGCGCTGCTCCAGCGGCTGCGGGACGGCGGGGTGAAACGTCAGGTCGCGTTCAGCGACCACGTGACCGAGTTTATGGACCCGATCGACGACAAGGATCTGGTCGCGGCCGCGCGGCTCGCGATCGCTTCCAAGCTCGAGGTGGGCGGCAATCCCGATGGCGTGCCGCTGCAGCTGGCGTCCAGTCTCGACGCGCTGACAGTCGACGAGCTGCGCCGTCTCGCTGGCGACGAGGCCGAGTAGCGGCAATTCCCGGAGGACTATGTCGATCAATGCGCGGCCGACGATCCGAACGGTCAAGCTCAAAGAACTGCGTCCAGCGCCGTACAACCCGCGTCGGATCGATAGCGCCGCCCTGGCTGGCCTCGAGAAGTCGCTCGAGCGCTTCGGCGTGGTCGAACCGATCATCTGGAACGAGCGGACCGGACACGTGGTCGGCGGCCACCAGCGCCTCAGGGTCCTGCGCGCGAAGAAGGTTTCCGAGGCCGACGTCGTCGTGCTCGATCTCGACGAGCTCGACGAGAAGGCGCTCAACGTCGCCCTGAACAGCCCGGCGATTGCCGGCGAGTTCACCGACGCGCTGCAGGCGCTGCTGGGCGAAATCCACGACGCTCGTGCGACACTTTTTGAGGATCTACGGCTGGGCGCGCTGCTCGCCGAGATCATCCCGGCGAATTATCGGACCGACGTCGATGACGTACCGCCGCCGCCGTTCGAGACGCCCCTCACCAAGGTGGGCGACGTGATCGCGATCGGCAGGCATCGCCTGGTCTGCGGCGACGCGGCGGACGATGAGACGGTCGTCCGGCTGTTCAGCGGCGAGCGCGCCGACCTTCTGCTGATTCTTCATGGTCGGCCCTGATGAGGCTATCGGGATTCCAAAGACCCGCCTCTCCACAAGAATCTGTGGACCCGCGCAGTGCTATCCACAGGATGTCCACGGGCGGCCGCCACCCGGGAGGATCGCGATGCGCCCATCCGCGCCTCTCGGGGACCAGAAGGACCCGACGGCGTCGCGGCGGCTCGCCGGCACGACGTGATCGGTCCGCTCGAGCGCGCTGCGCTCGCAGCTGCCGCCCGTGAGGCCCTAGCTCGGCGATCGCTCGAAGACTTTTGCGCGCGCGTTGATCCGACGTACATTCGCGGCCAGCACACGCGCAAGCTGATAGACCATCTCGAAGCGCTCCGCGCCGGCGAGATCGAAAAGCTGATGGTCTCGATGCCGCCGCGGCACTCGAAGACCTACCACGTATCGGAGCGATTCCCGGCGTGGTGGCTGGGTCAGAGTCCGGCCGACCAAGTCATCCTGGCCTCGTACACGATCGATCGCGCGCGAGCGAGCTCGCGCAAGGCGCGATCGTTGTTTCGAGAGCCGACGTGGCCGTTCGATGCGCGTCTGCAGGCCGGCGCCGAGTCAGTAGACGAGTGGCGAACGGCCGCCGGCGGAATCGTCAAGGCTGCCGGGGTCGGCGGCTCGATGACGGGCTTCGGCGCGCATCTACTTAACATCGACGACCCGATCAAGGATCGGGCCGAGGCGAACAGTCCCACGCGCCGCGACGCGCTCTGGAGCTGGTACACCGAGGTCGCGAAGACGCGCTTGATGCGCCGCGGCCGCGAGTTGCTCACGAACACGCGCTGGCACGAAGACGACCTGACCGGTCGAATCCTCAACAGCGCGGGCGCATCGAAGTGGACGGTGCTCAATCTGCCGGCGCTCGCGATCTGTCCGCAGTGCGATTCGATCACGTGCGGACACGACGTCGTCGACGAGCTCGGCCGGCATCCGGGCGAGATACTCTGGCCCGAAGGCGGCATTCCGCTGCCGGATCCGGCGCTGGGCGAGATCTCGTTACGCGGCTTCTGGTCGCTCTTTCAGGGCCGGCCGCGACCCGACGACGGCACGCTGTTCAAGCGCCCGTGGTTCACGCGACGCTACCGCGAGCTGCCGCGCTTCACGCATGCGGCGATGTTCCTGGACGGCGCATGGAAAGAGGGCATCGGCAACGACCGCTCGGCGATCGGGTTGTGGGCCACCGACGGTATCGATTATTACCTCGTCGACGCCTGGGCCAAGCGCGTCGAATACCCCGATCTCAAGTCGAAGGCGAAAGACTACTGGGCGCGGTGGCGCAACGTCGCGTCGACGACGGTGCCGTGCGTCGAAGACGCAGCCAGCGGCATCCCCATCATCCAAGAGTTTCGCCGTACGACGAACATCCCGATCGTCGGCGTGACGGTCGACAAGTCCAAGTACACGCGCGCAGAGGCCGTCTCGCCGCCGTTTGAGGCCCTCAAGGTGCTCCTTCCCGACACCGACTGGGACGGACACGGCCGTGACGTATCGTGGGTCGACGAGTGGATCGAGGAGCACGTCGGGTTCCCCGGTCTCGCGCATGACGACTGGGTCGATACGACGAGCGGCGCGCTCGCGCGGCTGACCGGCCGAAAGGCTTTGATGCCGACGTTCGCCTGACCATCTCCCGTCTGGAGGTCCGTACGTGTCCGATCACGTTCTGTACGGGCCCGACGGGCGTCAGGTTGAGATCTCCAAAGCCGGCGTCCCGATCGACGCCGCCTCGCCCGCGCTGGGCGCAGGCTCCGGTGGACTGCTGGGCGGCGACATGGGCGGCCAGGCAACTGCCCTGGCGGACCTCGAGCTGTACTACATGCTCGTCACCAAGCACCCGTACGTGCGCGGCTGCGCCGAGCTCATCGCCGACACCGTCTCGTCCGAAGGCTTCGACATCGTCCCCGCCGGCAGCGAGGATGCGCGCCCGCTTTCGGCGTCGGACGACAAGCGCGTGGGCGACATCTGCGAGTTCTTCAAGCTCGCGGCTCCGAAGGTCACCGACCGCGGCCGGCGCTTCGCGATCACGATCGATCTCAAGTCGTTCGGCTACTCGATCCTGCGCATCAAACGCGTTCCTGGCCGCGGTGCCAAGGGGATGATCGCCGCGCTCGAGCGCATTGACCCGCGCACGCTCAGCGTACGGCTCAACGCAGCCAAGACCGCGATCGCCAAGTGGGTCGTGCGCCAAGTCGCTGGCGGCCTTCAGGCCGGCAACGTCGTCGACGAGATCGATCCGCGCGACATCGTATTCTTCAGCCCGTCGGGCGGCGACCCGCTTACCGGGTTCGCGTCGCCGCTCGAAGCGCTCGATCTTACGCTCGCGACGGACTTCGCGCAGCGCCGATTCCGCCAAGCGTTCTGCTCTAGCGGCGCCAAGGCCGGGCTGATCCTCACGTCCGACACCTACGAAGAGGACGCGTTCAAGGCGGCCAGGCTCGAGATCGAGCGCAACCGCTCGGGCGCGCAGAACGCGTACAAGACCATGCTGCTTCCGGGCGGCTGGAAGGTCGCCAACGTCCCCAACGCGGGCAAGGATGACGCGGACTTCGTTCAGGCCTCGGGGCTCAATCGCGAAGACGTGTGCGCGGTCTACAAGGTTCCCGTCGGGATGCTCACGTTCTCTAAGAGTGCGCTGGGCAGCGCCGGCAAAGGTGCCGACCAAGACTTCTTCGAGCAGTTCGCAGTGCTGCCGACCGAAGAGGTCATCTACGAGCGCCTGACGCTGTCGATTCTGCGCGACGAGTTCGGCATCACCGACCTCGAGATCGTCCCCAAGCGCCGCAACCGCCTGCGCCTGGATCGCTTCGAAGCTGCCGCGCAGCTCGTCAAGTTCGGCGGCACCGGCAACGAGGCGCGGCGCCTGGTGAACCTGGCGCCGATCGATGACGAGCGCTACGACATGGACGCGCCGCTGTTCTTGAGCACGGCGTTCACGGGCGGCATCGCGGACCAAGAGCCGCTCCACGCAACCGACGACACCGGGCAGACGGCACCGGCTCAGACCGAAGGCGACGCCGGCGAGGCAGCCGGCGCAGCGGGCGACGCACGCGAGGTGGCCCAGAAGGGCGCGCGGCGATTTCGCGCACGTCGCTTCCGATACTGACGCGCTGGTCCGCCGGCGCGCAAAACGTACGGCCGCAGCGCTGGGTCGGATCCGCGATCGCGCGGCCCGCGACTTCGTCGCAGCCTGCGCGCTGACCAAGAAGGCCGCCAGCGACGAGCGACCGCCGCTCACGCCGGCCGAAATCGCGGCGATTCGCAAGGCGATCGAGGAGCTCAAGGCCCAGGCCTACAGCGACTCGCTCTACGACGAGCTCAGCGATCTGGTACACGTCGCGTATGGTGACGCGGCCGAGCTGTTCGAGCTCGACGCCAGCTTCGACGTACCGCCGGCCTGGGCGATCGATAAGGTCAAAAACGCTGCGGAGCACGTCGGCTCGCTGCTCGACGAACGCGATCGCGCGGCGCTGGCGCAGGTGCTCGACGACGCGCTCACCGCCGGCCTGAGCTCCAAGGACGCGGCGAAGAGCCTCAAGGCCGCGTTCGAGGTCGTGCGCTCCGTCGACGACGACGGGGCCGTTCGCGCGACGCGGGCCGACAGCTGGTTCACGATGGTCGCTCGCACCGAATTGCAGCGTGCCGCCGTGACGGGTCAAATGGCGCTCTACGGTTCTGCCGGGATCGAGAAGGTCCGCTGGCAGGCGGCCGAGCCGTGCGACGAGTGCGCCGAGTACGACGACCAGGTTTTCGCGCTCGACGACGTGCCCGAAGGCGGTCCGCCGCTCCACCCCAACTGCGCGCCGGCCGGAACGATGATCGTAACCGACCGTGGTCTACGCGCAATCGAGACGATCGAGGTCGGCGACCGCGTTCTTACTCATCGCCAGCGCTTCCGCAGCGTTCGCGCGCTGTCTCGCACGGAGTTCAGCGGCGAGCTCGTCGAGCTTCGCGTCGACACGAACGTCCTGCGGGTCACGGGGAATCACCCCATTCGTACGCGCGATGGGTGGACGCCGGCAGCGGCCCTGGAGCCAGGCGACGAGATCGCAGCCGTGAACGCGAAAGCGGAAGTCGGTGCTCCCTTGCAGGCGGAGCAGGTCCCATCCGAATGCCGAAAGTGCGGCCGCCTTCGCTTCATCGGCAGCGATCTTCTTCGGCGACCAGCGGTGCCATTGGCCTCCGTCGATCTCAACGGCAAGCAGCCTGTCAGGCAGCGCGACATCGATGCGCATCTTGCCGAGCGCGAAGTTCGCGACGGGATGGAAGCCGGCGTCACGCAGGGCGTCCATGATGATCTGCTCGTAGCGCGACTCGATCCGGCCTTCCTTGACCTTCGCGCGCAGCGCGAGCTCTCGCGGGCTTCGCTTCACGCCACGGACGGCGTCGTGGGCAGCAGTGGTGATCGCGGAGCGACCGGCGGCACCGATTTGCTTCAGTCGCACTATCTGAGCTTCGGATCGGCCGCGCCAGGTGAACCCGAGTCGCCGAAAGCCGCCAGTGATAGCGAGTCGGCGCGCGCTGGTGCCCTCACTGATCGCGATCTGAAAGACGCTCTCGCCGGCGACATGCCGGGCATGGAACGCCCTGATCTGGTCGTCGGTGTAGCGGCGGTAGGGGTTGATCGCCCGAGCCATATTGCCATTGTATCACTGTCTGCAGCAGGACGCATGTCCTTCGGCGGGACGGTTTTCAACTTCGCGGTAGCTGACGACGAGAGTTACATCGCTGAAGGCATCGCCGTACACAACTGTCGCTGCGTTTTAGTTCCCGACGACGACGACCTCGGCGACTGGCGCGGCTCCGAAGATGATCGCGCAGCTGCGCGGCGCGGCAACAGCCCCGACGACGCCGACGACGGCGAGGAGTAGTCGATGGTCTTCGCCCTCGCCTCAGCGCGCACGTTGTACGTGCGAGACGAGAAGTACGGACGCGAGTTCATCCTCGACCCGTTCGAAGCGATCTACGACCCGTATCTTCTGGATCTGATCCAGCGCGCGCGCATCGGCTTGAAACAAGCGTCCGTTGCGGTCATCCTGAAAGGCTGAACGTGTTCCACAGCTTCGACGAATTGAGCACGACGGGCGCGCTCTGGTTCGTCAATTCGGTCTTGCACGAACGCGGCATCGCGATCGCGCTCGTGAGCGACGGCGACGGCCGCGCAGTCGGCTGGACGCTGGCGCCGGCGGCGCCGTTCGACGCTCAAACGAACGCGGTCAAGTCGGCGGCGTTCGAGGCGCTGTGCGCGCAGATCGGCGAACCGGCGACGCAACCGGCGCCGGCGACCGCACAGGAGCCGGCCCCGGCCAGCCTCGCAGAAATCGTCGCCGCGGTCGTCGCCCAACTTGGACAGTCTGGTGCGCTCACGCCAGACGACAGCCGCGGTTCAGTCGCGGCCGCGCTGACCGAGTCGCCGGCAACGCCGACCACGATCGGCGCGGACCTCGGAAGCGTCATGCGCGGCCGGCCAGTGTTCGCGCGCGCCTCGTTCGTTGCGTCGCATGCGAGCAACGCCGACCCGAACCCGGTGTCGCGCGAAGATGGGGCACCAAACGACGGAGTCCGCTGGTAGGTGGCCGAGACGATCTACTACCACCTCAAGCCGCCGGCCGAAGCTGAGCTCGTGCGCCGCAAGCGCGAGCTGTTCATGCGGCGCCGGATGACGGACGCATTCGGCCGCCCGATGCTCTCAAGCGACGAGGTCCGCGCGGGCCTCGATCGGCTCAACCGCGAGTTCTATCGCCGCGAGTTCATGGAAGTCGCCGATGACGAGCGCATCGTCGACACGCGCTGCACGGGCTGCGGGCGGCTGCACCAGATGCTCGCGACTGTCACCTATTACAAGTGTCCCTGCGACCCACACACCGAGCGCAACGCGCTCAACGACCGTGCGGTAACCGACGCGGTCTCTTCCTTGCGAGGTTCCGCATGAGCGCACCGACCGTTTCGAACTACTACCGCGAGCGCACCGCCGCGACGCTGGCCGCTGCTGCAGAGGCCGCGAAGGCGCCCGATGCGGCGGCTCCGCCACCGGCTGCTGCCCCGGTCGCTGCAGCTGCAGAGCCGGCGGCCACGACCGAGACGCCATCCGGTGAAAAGGGCGCCGTCGTCTTCAAGGCGGTCGGCGTCTCCGGCGATCACACGGTTATCCAGGCGATCGCGTCGGCGGCCGAGATTTACGATCGCGACGACGACACGATGCACGAGCACGATCTGGTCGCGCTCGCGCACGACTTCTGCGCGAACAAGGGCCGCGTCCTCAAGGCCAACCACACCGAAGAGCTTCCCAAAGCCGAGCTCGTCGAGTCGCTCGTCGGCGCCGCGATACTCAAGAGCGGGCGCGTCATGGTCAAAGGCGAGGCGCTGCCGCCGCAAAATGACGCCGACCCGCGAATCGCGGCCGGCGAGTCCATCGACCCGGTCGTCGGCGTGACGCTCAAGGGTCATCCCCAACACGCGAACCTGCACTGGTTCGTCGGTATCCGCCCCAACGACGCGGCCGTCGTCGAGAAGGCCGAGTCCGGCGGGATCGCCGGCCTTTCATGGAGCGGGTCCGCGAACCGGACGCCCGAGGAGTAGACCATGCCGCACCGTCTCTCGCAAGCGAAGGCGCACGAGCTTTCGCTCATCTTCTCCGACTACAACGGCCAGAAGTGGCAGCAGCGCAATCAAGACGCGGTCGTGCTCGCGACCAAAGGCAGCCCGGTCGGCGATCCGCCGGGAGCCGGTCAGCCCGCCGCTGGAGGCTCTTTCCTCGATCGCTTCGCAACCGCGATCAAGGGCTGGTTCATTGCCGACGACGTCGAGGTCGAGGATAACATCGACGGCGACGGCGACGGCGCCGAAGACTACGAGCGTATCGCATGGCTGGTCATCAGCGCCGCGGGCGATCTGCAGCAAGGTTTCTCCGTGAGCGGCGACACCGCGCGCGCAGCGCTCGTCGTCGCAACGATCGATACGTTCCTGTCGAACCTCGACGACGTCCGCACCGGCGGCAAGGGCGAGGTCGCCAAAGCGGGCGCGCGCAACTCCAAAGAGGACCGCGCGAAGCTCGATCAGATCAAAGAGCACGCCGACGCGATCGGCAAGCTGCACGACGAGCTCACTGCCGAGAAGCCGTCCGACGCTGACGCGAACGCCGGCGACGACGACGCAGAGAAAGCCGCAGCCGTCAAAGCGCTCGGCGCGTGGATGCCCGGCGACGTCGGCGAAGACGGGCTGCCCGAGAACTACGCCGACCGTGCGCCGCTCGTCGAGAAGGCGAAGTCGGACGACGACAAGGGCGACAAGCCCTACGGCGACGTCGAGTATGCCGACGATGGCATGCAGGCCGACGGCAAGAAGCGCTACCCCATCGACACGAAGGCGCACGCCAAGTCGGCCTGGTCGTTCATCAACAAAGAGAAGAACGCGTCGAAGTACTCCGCCGCCGACCTCAAGACGGTCAAGGACAAGATCAAGGCCGCCTGCGAGAAGTTCGGCGTCGAGATCGACGACGAGAAGAAGGGAACGCCGGTCGACGGCGTGCTCACGCTCGCGGACGGCTCGACCATCGAGGTCAGGGACGGCGCGATCGTGTCCCGCACCGAGAAGGCTGCTACCGCGCAACCACCGGCAGCTTCGCCGGCCGCATCGGAGATCGATCCCGTCGCGCTCGCTGAGACGATCGGGCAGACCGTCAAGGCGCAGCTCGAAGCGCACGGTGCGACCGTCAAAGCGGATCTCGGCGCGCAACTGAGCGCCGTGACGGCCTCGCTCGCCGAAGTGACCGAACGCGTCGCCGGCATCGAGAAGGGCGGCAGCGACGCGCTCTCCGCCAACGTCATCGCTCTGCGAAAGGCGCAAGAGGCCACCGCGATCGGCGGCCTCGGCTCGGCGGCCGACGATCTGTCGTACCGCCCCAACGCGGCCGTCGACGCGGCGGCAACACCGCCCCCGCCGCTCGCACGCGATGCATCCGTGCGCGACGCGATCGCGCACGCGCGGCTCACGCAAACACAAGCGTAACCTCAGACCCTCAGTCCGCCGCGACGGACTGCCAACCCCGACAGAGCGCCGCTAGGATCGCGCTCTTTTTTGTGCCCGGAGGGCGCTCATCATGCCGATGACCAACATCTCCAAGGCGGCGTTCGACTCGGTTACCACGGGCCCGCTGTACGCGCGCCAGGACCTTTCGAACACCGTCAGCCTGACCTCGACGCGTCCGCGTCCGGTCTCGCAAGCCGCGCCGCAAGTGCCGGCGCGCAGCACCACGCATCAGTGGATCGAGCAGGGCCGGAACAGCGTTGCCGGCGCCGGCGGTTCACCGGTGGCGTCGCACGCCGAAGGCGCGCTGCCCAACACGGCAGCGAAGGCTCCGACCCGTCCGCAGAACGTGACCGCGAACCTGGGCCTCACGGCGCAGGTCACCGAGGTCATGGCCGCGGTGTGGACCGGCGCCGGCCAGTACCAGCTCGAGACCGCATCCGAGGTCAAGGCGATCACCGAAGCGATGGACGAGCAGGAAGAGCTCGCCACGCTCGACGTGCTCGACTTCCTGGAGTGGATGCACGTCTCGGGCGACTCGACCAACGCCGTCGGCTTCGCCGGCGGACAGTTCGACGGCTTGATCAAGTGGATCACGGCCAGCGGCACGGTCGTGACGACCGGCGGCACGTCGGGCACCCCGGTGAACTTCTCCGAGCAGTTCATCAAGGACGGCGCACGCGCGTCGGCGCTCTCGTTCGCCAGCTTCATGGGCGACACGCTGCTCATCCCGCCCGAGCTCGTGCCGGACACCCAGGGCTTCGTCGCCAACGGCGCGGGCCGTCCGGTGTCGATCACGGTCGACGCGAAAGACGTCGACGCGATCGAGGGCATCGTCGCGGGCCTGTCGGTCGGGTTCTACAACACGGGCTTCTCGACGCTGCGCATCAAGGTCGAACCGGACCTGTCGCCGACGTTCAACCCGTTCCTGGTGAACCCGGCGGCGGTCATCTACAACTCGGGCCAGGTCAAGCAGGCCAACCTGCTCAAGCTCGAGTCGATCCCGCTGGCGCAGACCGACACGTCGCTGCGCAAGATGGTGCGCACGACCTGCACCCAGGAGCACCGCGTGGCTGCCCACGCCGTGCTCATTCCGAACGTAAAATCATCCGTTTGAATGATCTGACTGATCGAATTTGATACACTAGCGAGGTGATCGCCGCGCGGTGTATCTATTCGATCCGTCACATTAGCAGCGGACGGCTCTACGTCGGGAGCACGGTCAACTACGTGAAGCGCCGATCGCAGCATCTTCGCATGCTGCGATCCGGCGCTCACACGAACCCGAAGCTCCAGCATGCGTGGTCCAAGTATGGAGAGGCCTCGTTCGCGTTCGAGATCATCGAATACGTCGATGGCGGGGCGCCTGCCTTGCTGGAGCGAGAGCAGCATTACATCGACAGCCTGCGACCGCGGTTAAATTGCCGCCTGCGGGCGACATCGCCGACCGAATCGCTGGCATTCACACAAGGAACCTGGCGCGACAGGATTGCCGCGCAGCAGCGGGGCGTATCGCGACCTCCCGAGGTCATCGCGAAAATGTCCGCCGCGATGAAGGCCCGCGTCGCCGCCGGCTTCAAGCCGCCGCGAACTGACGGCAGAAAGCACACGCCCGAAGAGTGCGCGAAGATGCGTGCGAACAGCAAGGGTAAGAATACAGGGCACGTGCTGTCGTCCGCGTCGCGCGATAAGATAGCGACCAAAGCTGTGGCTCGACTCGCGGCACTGTCGTCCGACAGGCGCGGGAAACTCCTCGCGCGCCTCTCTGCCCAACAAGCGCTGGCCGCGGAGCGTGCGCAGCGACCCGAGGCCCGTGCGAAACGATCGGCCGCGATGAAGACCGCCTGGGTTCGCGCCAAGGCGGCCGGCACGCTTACCGGCGGCAGACCGATTCCGCCGCCGTACACCCGCTCGCCGAAGAAGTCATGCGTCATCTGCGGCGGCGACAACCCAGCACGGCCAGGACGCCGCGCGACATGCTCGACCGATTGCGGTCTCGAGCTCGCGCGCCGAACGCGTCGGCAATCCGAGTCGGCACCCGATACGCGGGTGTGCGCGGAGTGCCGCGAGCCGTTCTTAACGACGTGCGGACGACGCGCCGAGGCCTGCAGCAGACGATGCGCCGCGCTGCGCTGGCGTCGATCACAACGCGCCGCATAGGCGCAACCGAAAGGACCGAATGGCTCGCACAGCATCAACCTCGTCAGCGTCTGCCGACGAGGCAAAGATCGAAGCGCTCGTCGAGGAACGCGTCACAGCGCGCCTCGCCGCAGACGCGGAGGCTGCAGCTGCCGCCAAGCGCGCCAGCTCCACGATCGTGCGCAAGCCGGTCGCGCGTCTCGATCTGTGTTCGCCGGCGATCGGGTCGACGGACGGCTACGGCAACATGGCGCAGCATCTGGCGATCGAGCTCGAGAAGCTCGGTCTCCACGTGCGCATCGTGGGCATGCCCGCGCGGTACGAACCGATCGAGGACGCTGCCGAAAAACTCTTCGATCGCTCGCGCACCGACAATCTGGCGGGCGACGCTATCCTGTTCATCGGTCAGCCCTGCGGTTCGCTGGGCACCGGCGGCTGGATGCCGCAGCGCGATCGCGTCGCGTACGGCTGGTCGATGTTCGAGGCCGACGACTTGCCGCCCGTCTGGCGCCAGGGACTCTCGCGCGTGCACGAGGTGTGGGTGCCCAGCGACCATTCGGCCGAGATTTTCCGCCGCCACGTGCCCGAGTACGTCGGCGTGCATACGATCCCGCTGGGCGTCGACACGGCGGCGTTCGCTCCGGCGCGGCGCAAGCGCGGCGACAAGCTGCGCATCCTGTTCCACTGCTCGCACGCCAAGGAGTACCGCAAGGGCGCGGACCTGGCGATCGAAGCATTCCTCCAAGCCTTCCCGGGCCGGGAGGATGTCGAGCTCTACGTGCACTCGGCCTACGCACCGATTCCGCTGGAGCGGCGCGACGTGCGCGTACGCTTCGAGATCGGGCGCTTGACGTCTGCCGCGCTTGCCGAACTGTACCGGAGCGCTTCCGCGCTGCTCTATCCGTCGCGCGGCGAAGGCTTCGGCCTCATCCCGCTCGAGGCGATGGCGACCGGCATGCCGGCGATCTACGCGCCGCGCACGGGCATGGCCACTTACGGCGCGTTCGGCCTCACGGTCGGCGCGCGCCCCGTTCCCTCGCGCATCGGCGTAGGCCGCGGCGACGTCGACGCCGGCCTGGTCGAGGCCAACTGGTACGAACCCGCGCTCGACGAGCTCGTCGCACGACTGCGCGAAGTCGACGAGCAGTATGAGGCCGTCCAGGATCGCGCGTTCGAGCAGGCCGCGGAGATCAACGAGCGCTGGAGCTGGGCCGCGTGCGCCGCGGCGGTCAAAGCGCGCTTGGACTGCGGCGAGCCGCTGCGCATCATGAACCCGATTCCGTTCCTGGCCGAAGAGAACCGCGTGCGCGGGATCGACGTCGGTCACGTGCAGACCTCGAAGCCGCGCTTCTAGCGTGCGCTACCTGCGCGCGTTCGACGTCGACGGACGCCGGCGCGGCCCGCGTCATCCCGACGACGTCGCGGCCGAAGATCGCGCGCGCGCCGTCGCCGGGAAGCCCGCCATGGAGGCGTTCTTCAACGCCCAGATCGAGGCCGAGCGCGCTGGCCAGGACCGGCCCGAGGTGATCCTGGCGATGCAGCGCGAGCTGGCTCGGCGCTGCGCCCTCTGACCGCCGACGAGATCACAGAAGCCTAAACGCCGGGCGCCCTGCGCCGAGGAGACGCGATGCAGCTCGCTACGTCGTACCTCTCGGTCGCGCAGTTCCGCGCGATGGCCAACGACAACGCGACGACCATCACGGCGTACTCGGACCCGCAGGTGCTCGATCTGCTCACACGCGCGTCCGCCGTCGCGAACTCGATCATGAAGCGCAACCTGCTCGCGCAGCAGCGCCTCGAGGTCGTCAGCGGCACCGGGACCAACACGCTCATCCTGGGGTCGGCGCCGGTCACCTTCGTTCGCCAGATGCAGTTCGTGATGCCCGGCGTCTCGGCGTTCGTGCTTCCGACGAGCCGGCTGCTCGTCGACGGCAAGCGCGGCGCGGTGATCACCTACGCGCCGCTGGAGCTGCAGGGCATCGGCGAGTTTTCCGTCTTTCCGGTCGGCGTCCCGTTCGCGGTGACGTACGGGACCGGCTACGGCTACAACCCCTGCACGCCGCCGACCTGGACGTCAGCCGACGCGCCGGGCGGGATCCTGGGCGCGCTGGCACCCGGAACGTATCTGATCGGGATCACGACGACGACGGAGTGGGGCGAGACGCTTCCGAGCTATCGCAACGTCACCACGGCGACCGGTGCGATCCTCGCGACGATCACGCCGGTGCTGGGCGCATTCAAGTACCGCTACTTCGTGGCGCCGTCGACGACTTCGACCGGCGCCGTTATCGTCGGCGCAACGGCACTGCCGGTCGCATCCACGGCGCCGTTCGTCCTTGGCCAGCAGGTCATCGTCGACGCGGGCCTGTCGTCGGCCGAGACCGTGGCGGTCACGGCGATCGCCGGCGGCACGCTCACGACCACGGCGCTGGCGAACGCGCACAACTCGGGAGCGGTCGTCGCGCCGGTCCCCAACCTCGTCGGCGAGATTCCAGCGACGACCTTCAGCGTCACGGCCGCGCAGGCGACGATCTCGGCGCTGACGCCGCCCTTTGGCTACTACGCCGAGACGGTTCCGACGGCCGACACGTCGGGCGTTCCGACGCCGACCGAGATCGTCGAGGGCGTGCGGCTGCTCGTGCTCAGCTCGATCTACGAGCAGAACAACCTTGCCAACCGCGGCGTCTCGGGCACCGAATCCGGGCGCAAGCGCGTGATGTGGCGCGCGACCGACGGCACGGCCGGACGCGGCGTTCCGACCTTGTGGTCGCAGGCGCAAGAGATTCTCAGGCCGCGCTCGCTCTCGACGATCTTCTAGCGGGGACGGCATGCACTTCGGCGGCTGGACGACCACGAATGCGACGGTCAGCGCGACGATGACGGTCTCGTTTGCGCCGCCGCCGCGACCGATGTGCGCGTGCGGTTGCGGCCAGCCGGCGACGAACAAGCTCGAGCCGGGCGGCACACTCTGGACGGCTGCGTGCGCACGCCGCGAGCAGATGCGCATCGCGATCGCCGCCGCGCCGCACTGGCTCATGGGCGCGTTCCAGGCCGTACCGGACGAGGCGCGCGGCAAGCTCTATCGCGCGCTCGCGGCCGTATTCCACCCAGACACCGGCGGCGACCCGGCGCTGATGGTTGCGCTCAACGCGGCGCGAGAGCGGAATAGGGGCGGCTAAATCTCGCGGATCGTGACCGTAAACTTCGGCCGCGCCTTGTCGATCCGAACCCCGTCGTCAATTGAGGTCGCGAAGCTCACTCCTTGAATGTCGTCAGTGGCAGGAGTACCGCCGACGGACCCCAGGTTCACGGTCGCTGCGTTCGATGAGAGACCGACGCTGCCGACGCCCATCGTGACGGTCCGATTAACGTGACCTGCAGGCTGCGCATTTGCCGCAGCTGAGACCGCAAGTACGAGGGGTGCGGCAGCTCCGACACCCCTCACGAAGTCTGATCTTTGCATGCAGCGTCGCTCCTTGCGCGGTGGTCATCGCTCCTCCCGAGTATTCCACAGATTCATTGTGGACAGCGGTGAGCAACTTGCGAAGAACCGACGAGCGCGTGGCGGGTTCGAGCGCATTCCGCGCGCTGAGGAGCGACGATGTTCCAGACCAACGTGGTCCGCTGGGACGAAGACTCCGACAACGTCGTGGTCGTCATGCAGACGCGGGGCGACGACGGCTTCTCGTTCACCGAGACGACCGTCTTTAGCGGCCTGGCCGACTTCCAGCCCGAGGACGGCAAGACGTTCACCGACCCCAAGGGCATCGTTCAGATCATCGACGCCGTGCTGCTGATCGATCCGGATGTCAACGGCAACCTACCGACAATCGCGATCACTGATGGCGGACCGGCCTACGTCGCACGCGTCGGCGGCACGAGCTACAACGTGATCTTCGCGGCCAACTGGACGGCCTATCCGCAGCACCTTGAACTCACGCTCAAGCGCGGCCCGCAGAAGTACGAGGCAAAGCTCTAATCCTGGAGGCCTGCGATGGAGTTCAACATCGAGGGCCTCGCCGAGCTGCGCGAGCGCCTCAACGCGATGCGCGAGCGTACGACGCACCTCGAACCCGCGCTGCTGCGCGCTGGCCTCGTGGCGCTCAAGGCCGCAGCCGATCGCATCGACGCTGGCGGGCCCGGTTGGGCGCCCAATGTCACCGGCACACCGCTGCTGCACCAGACAGGCCGGCTGCTCTCGTCGCTCACGGTCGGAGCGCCCGGCAACATCGCGCAGCTCGACGGCGACTCGATCATCGTCGGGACCAACGTGCGCTACGCGGCGTGGCTGCAGGGCGGCACCGGCATCTACGGGCCGAGCGGCAAGAAGATCGTGCCCAAAGAGAAGAAGGCGCTCGCATTCGCGCTGGGCGTGTTCCATAGCGTCAAAGGCACACCGCCCAGAAAATATCTGTTCATCGACGGCCAGGTCGCCGAGCGGGTCAGTAACGTCTTCGCCGCCTACATCATGGGCCGCGCCCAAGGAGATGCAGCGTGAGCGTGACGACCGCACTGCTTGCGTTCCAGGCGCGCGACGCGCTCATCGCGACCATCACGGCCGAGATGACCAGCGGCGGTCGCATGGCGTCGCTGCAGTACGTCGGCAAGTCGGCGATGTTCGCAACCGGCAAAGCCCCGGCGTGCGGCGTGATCATCAAGGGCTGGCCCGATCCGGGCCCGTCGGGTCAGCGCCGCCTCAAGGCGGTCGTGACGCTGGAGATTCTGCTCGCGGCGCGCTCGACGCCGACCGCGGTCGTGGGCTCGACGCCGGGCAAGATCGCCAACCTCGACGACGCGTTCGACACGATCGAGCCGCTCGTCGACGACGGCAACGGCAACGGCCTCGTCGCCATCCTCAACGATCGCGCGACCTTCGCGCTCCCGGCGGAAGCCCGTCCAGTACATCCTCCGAGAGCCGCATCGGCGCAGCCGAGTTCTACCGCGTCGTCAACGACGGTGACCGAGCAGTCGGTCTGGCTCTACTTCTCGTCTCTACTACTGCCGTCGTCTACGTGACGTACTAGCTTCCCAAGGAGGCACCATGCCGCAGCTCAAGTTTCGCGACGACGCGCAATCTCGCCCGGCACGCATTCGACGACCTCGGCCTGTGTCTTCGAGGACGCGGCGACGTCATCGACATCGACGCCTTCGTCGCCGGCCACAGCCAGGGCAGCCGCATCCCCGACCGCGCCGCGGAAGTCGCTGCGCGTCACGCAGCGCGCTGTTCAGCCAACCGCAACTTCGTGACGCCGAAACCGGGAATAACCCGAACTTGCGCTCGTGCGCCGACTGCGGCGCCGAGACCTTCGAGCTCTCGTTCTCACGAAGCACGGGCCGATCGTGTTCTCGCGCGCGACGCAAGGCCTGCCTCCGGCCGAGGCCGTCAAGGTCGAAGAGCAGGCCGGCTTCGACCATCACGACGGACGCCTGTGCCCCGACTGCCACGCGAAGCCGCAACCGGCCGCCGCACCGGCGCCGGCAGCGCAGCCGCCGCCGGCGATCGCGCCGCCCGCGTCGATCCCGCCGCCCGAGCCGGCGGCAACGCCGCCTGATCCCTAGCGCGTAGCGCTCTCATCGAGCCCGCGCACTGCGGGCCTCTCGCACACATCGGCCGTCTCGGACCTTCCGGGGCGGCCTTCATTTTGGAGGTCCGCCGTGGCCGTTCTGAATATCCCCGGTCGGTCAATTCACGTCGCTGGGCTTCGCCAAGGAGTGCGGTGTTCGCCACCGCGGTCGTGCCGACGCTCTTCCACGTGTACGATTCGCTCAGCCCGGTCGGCAAGAACGTCCCGATCAAGCGCCCCGGCGTGCGCAAGCGCCCGGTGCCGTCGTACTCGGCGACCGGTCCGTACGACCTGGCGATCTCGCTGCGTCCCGAGCCCGATCCCGACACGCTCGGGCCAGCTTATCGCCGCCGCCATGGGCGTGCAGTCGGCGCCCGCGTCCGGCACGATCATCAACACGACGCTGCAGGTCGCGACGACCACCGGCGGTGCGGTCCTCGCGCTGCCGATCGCGGCCGGTCCGTACCCGATCGGCACGGTGCTGTCGGTCGATACGGCGGCCAACCAGGAAAACGTCACGATCGCGGCGCTTTCGTACTCGACCAACTCGGGCGTCGCGTCGGTCTCCGTCTCGGCGACGACGAAGAACCACGCCGCGGCCGTTGCCGTCACCGGTCTCACCACGACCGCCAAGATTTCGCAGATGACCTTCGCGACCGCGGGCGCGTCGCTGGGCATGCTGCCCAGCTACACGCTGCAGTTCCAGCGCGTCATCGACGCGATCATCTACTCGGGCTGCTGCGTCGACACGATGAAGCTCAGCCAGGAGTCCGGCAAGTACATGCAGGCCGACTTCGGCCTGGTCGGGTGCCAGGAGCTGGTCATCGCGATCGGCTCGGCGGCGGCCCCGTCGTTCTCGGTGCGCCAGCCGTTCCAGATGGAAGCCGCCGAGTCCGAGGTCTACTACAAGGGCCTGGCCTACGGCAGCCCCGAGATCGCCTCGGGCGCGACGCCGGCGGTGCTCAAGTGGGAGCTGTCGGTCAACAACAACCTCAACAAGGCGTACCGCTCGACGCAGACGGGCCGCTACGTCGCGGGGTTCCCGGTCGGCTCGCGCGCGGTGTCGGGCGCGGTTACGATGGGCTTCGAGTCCAACGCGGCCTACGAAGACTGGCTGGGCTCGACCGGCGCGACCTCGCCGCAGCAGCTCGTGCTGGGCGTGCCGCTGCACATCGCCTCGGCGTCGAACGAACTCGCTGACGCGGCCAACAGCGTCAACTACCAGATGATCATGACGCTGCCGCTGTGCTTCCCGACCCAGGACCCCGTCCCGGGCAAGGTGTCGGGCGAGCTGCAGCAGACGTTCGCGTTCGACTCGGCCGAGCAGGCCGGGGCCGGCAACGACCTCACGATCACGTACATCTGTCTCACATCAAGCGCCTTCGCGTAGACATAGCGCGCGCCGCGGGTGGGCGCGCAGACGTCGCGATCGTCGCGGCGTGTTCGCCCCTCGGGGCGGAAAGGACCATCGTGGCAACTCCATCGAGGATGAAGCGGCGGCCGGGGGCGGCCCCGGCTGCGTCGGCGGCTGCGGACAGGGACGTCGTAACGCCACCGGCAGAACGCAACCTCAACGACGCCGGCACCCAAGATGCGATTCTGCATCCGGAGTCGCACGTCGTGTCGATCGCGGGTAACGAGTTCACGCTCCACCCGCTGTCTTCCAAGCGGCGCCGTGCGTTCCAAGTTTTCTGCCTCGATGTCATCGCGAACGCATCGGCGCGGTCGCGCTTGAGCATCACCGCCGAGACGCCGCCGGAGGTGGTCTCGCGGCTCATCCAGGGGCAGATCTCCATCGCACTCGGCGCCGACGAACAGCTAGGGCGCGCCGCGTGCGAGTTCATCGCGCGCTCCGAACGGCCACCGAGCGAGATTCCAGACGAGGGTACCGTCAAAGCGCGGGCCGACGCAATCGACGAGAGCTGCAACGACTTCCGCGAGATCGCGCGAGCGTTCGCCGAGATGTTCGCGCTCAACGAAATGAGCGACCTGTTCCCAAAACGGCCCGCGGCGCCGGCGAAGCCGCCGACGAAGAAAGCCGGCTAACTTACTTCGAGGTCGTCGCCTCGGCGGCGCGCTCGCTCGACATCGACGCCGACCATGCCGAAGATTCGATGACCTGGCCGCAGATCGAACTCGCGTTTCACTTCGCCCAGCGCGAGGAGCTGCGCCGAATCAAACGCCAGGCGTTCGAGGTCCGCGAGGCCTTCATGCCGGTGCTCGAAGCGATCTACGGCCGCAAGTAGCGGCCGCTCTCTCTTTTTCTGACCGGAGGGGCCGTGAACGATACGAACCTCACGGTCACCATCAGCGGCCGCGATCAGGGACTCGCGGATGTCCTCCAAAGCGACAACCAGCGGCTCGGCCAGCTCGAGCAGGCGTTCATCCGCGTTCAAGCGCAAGCGAAGACCACTGACGACGCCCATGCCCACCTGAGCGGCACGCTCAAGGGACACGGCGATATCGTCGGGGACGTCGCCGGCCACTACCGGATGATGGCCGCCGGCCTCGGCGCCGCGGGACTCGAAGCCGACGCGGCTGCCGTCAAGCTCGACGCCCTCACACAGGCGATTCGGGGTGTCGGCAATGCCGCGCCAGAGTTGCTCGCGATCGGCGCGGCGATCGCCGCCGGTGCGGTAGCCTTCAGCCTTCTCAAGCACGCCGTTGACGAAGCTGCAAAGTCGCAGATGCAGCTCGTCGAGATCGGCGCGCTGCTCAAGAACGACGCGGTGGCGTCGGGCGGCGGCGACCAATGGAAGGCACAAACGCAGGCGATCGACGAGTACACCGATGCTCTCGCGCGCAACTCGACGTTCTCCAAGACCGAGTTCCTCTCCGGCGTTCACGAGATGCTCGCGTACGGGATGTCGTACAACGACGTCGTACGCTCGCAGGCAGCGGCCGAAGACCTGGCGATCGCACGCGGCGTGCCACTGGCAGAAGCCGAGAACATGCTCGCGATGGCCTACGATGGTCGCACGATGGCGCTCAAGCGCCTTGGCCTCGTCACCGCCGACGAGGCCAAGAACGGCATTGCCTACGAGACGATTCTCCAGCGCGTCGAGGCGCGCATGGGCGGCAGCGCGGCGGCCGCGCTCGACACGTATGCCGGCAAGCTCCAGAACCTTGGCAACATCACCGCGCTGGCGTACGACGCGATCGGCAAGAGCCTCGTCCCGGTCCTCTCAGCGTTCGTCGACGAGGTGCGCGGAGGGGTCAACGCGCTCGACCCGCTCATCGGGGCATTCCGCGAGTGGGCCGCGATCAACGGGCCCGAGCTCAAGGCCGGCATCGTCGGTTTCGCGGACGCGATCGGCGCGGTCGCTGGACCGGCACTTAAGGGGTTCGTCGGCGCGACCGAGGGCGCGCTGTCGGGACTCGCGCAGTTCGGGGAGTGGCTGGGCGACCACAAGAACGACATCGGCGATTTCGTCAGCGCGGGGTTGTCCGTGCTGGGCGATCTCAAGGACGGGTTCACCAACGTCGCCGGCGCGCTCTCGGCGACGTTCGGCCCCGCGATCGCCGCCCTTCTCGGCGCGCTGCGCCAACTGCCCGATTGGATCAACGCGAACCACGGATTGATCGAGGCGTTCTTCACCGTCACGATCGGCCGCAGCGCCGTGCTGGCGTTCCTGTCGCTGCAAGGCGCGGCGACGGCCGCGATCGCGGCGATGTTCACCAGCGTCGTCGGTAGCGAGTGGTGGGCGCTGCTCAGTATGGGCTTTGGCCTCGTCAGCGACGCCCTCGTCGGCGGCCTCACGCCGGCCCTGTGGGCGGACGTCGCGGCGTGGTGGGAGCTTGCGGGCGCGGAGGCTGCCGCAACGCTTGGCATCTCGGCGGTCGTCGCTGCGCTCGTCGCCGGCGGCGTGTACCTGTGGAACAACTGGGACGAGTCGCTCAACGCGGCCGGCGGCCTGTGGACGCAGCTCTCGGACACGGTCGCGCAAGCCGCGTCGTCGGTCGAGTCGTCGATCGCCGGAATGTTCGACAAGCTGGCGTGGCAGGCGAATCGAGATCCCGATTATTGGCGGGAAGATTGCATCGGCGATCTCGGAATCGGCTCGCGAGTGGCACGCCGCCGCAAACCAAGCCTACGACGCGACGCTGCCAGGCGGCGGCAAGGGTCATCCGATCCAAGACGCGCTTACCGGGCAATGGTTCGACTCCGCTACCGGCGAGCCGGACTCGCCGTCGCCGGTCGCCGGACAGATCGATAAGAAGAACATCGGCGGTGCGGGCTGGGGTGGCGACAAGCCCCCAACGACGACGTCGCATCACCACATTGCAGGCACGTCGACGCCGCATGCTCACAGCGCCGGGGCTGGCGGGGGCGGCGGGTTCACATCGTACACGCCGGTAGATGCGCCGAAGCAAACCGGCGACGATGAAGCCCAGCAGCAGAAAGACCTGCTCGCGCTGATCGCCAGCACGAAAGACCTTGAAGAGCAGCACCGCATGCTCGCGCAGGCCGTGAGCGACAGTGCGTACGCGCAGAGCTTCTACGACGAAGCCGTTACGAACGCGAAGGCGAAAGAAGAAGACGCGCGCGTCACAATGAACGCGTATGCTGCAGCGATCCAGAAGAAGCGCCAGGCCACCGTCGAGGATGCCGCGACGACCGCCGAGGAGGACAACACTCTAGCGGAGTTGACGGCTACCCACAAGGCGCTCGTCGAGCAGTACAACGCCGCAACGGCCGCGCAAAAGGCCAACCGGGAGGCGACTGCGGCCGATACCTCGGCCCTCGAAGCGAACAACGTCGCGCGTGCAGCCGCCGCGAAGAAGCTCGAAGACTTCGCGAACAAGAAGGCCAAGTTCGATCAAAAAGAGCTCCTGCGCATGAAGGAGACCCTAGACACTGAGGGGATGACCGACGCGCAGCGGCTCGCGTACTACAATCAGATGCTCATCGGCATGCAGCGGGCGACTGAAGCCGAGGAGAACGAGTACGAGAGCGTCCTGCGCAAGCGCGATGACGCCTGGACGACGCTGCTCAACGACCAGAAGAAGCAGTATCAGAAGCTAGTCGAGGACGTCGAGAAGCAAGAAGAGTCGATGCTCGACGGCCTGATCGGCAAGCATGAATCGTTCCGCGATGCGCTCAAGGGCATCTTCAACACCATCGTCGACGACTGGCGCTCGATGATCGTGAAGATGGTCGCCCAACAGACCGTTGGCCCGCTGCTCAAAATGATGCAGTCGCTCGGCCTAGGCGGCGCGCTCGCGCTGGGCACGATGGCGCCTGGTGCGGCCGCGCAGCTGCCAGGCGGCCTCGGCGGCGACCCGCAGGCGACCGCCGCGAGCCAAGCATACGTCACCGCTCAGCAGCAGGCGACGACCGCAACGACGGCACGCACGGCGATGGAGCAGCACGCGAAAGACGTCACGACGTCGTTCGGGGGCGCGCTTCAGCCGACCACGCCAGCGCTGCAGTCGCTCACGGCTGCCGCGGACGCTGCTGCAGCCGCCCTCAAAACGGTGCGAAGCACGGGCGGCGGCAACGGCCTGGGCTCATTTGACATCGGCAGCGTCGGTGGGCAGACGGTTCTGCCCGGCGACGGCGTCCCGTTCAATCTCACCGAGATCTCCGGCAACTCGCTTCCGGATATCGGCACGAGCGCGGCCGGCGGAGAGCTCGACAGTCTCGATGCTCTGCTCGGCGGCGGCATGTTGCCGGGGCTCACGTCGGGCGCCGGCGGCGGTGCGGGGATGTCGGGGATCGCCGCGGCGCTCCAAGGCCTGCTCACGGGCGGCGCGATGGCCGGCACGCTCTCGTTCGGCAACGGCCAGAACGACAGCGGCATCGGCAGCCTGCTCGGCGGCGTCGCCGGCGGCATTTTCGGCGGCCCGATCGGCTCGGAGATCGGCTCGATTCTCGGCCAACTCGTCGGCTCGCTGTTCGGCTCGCACGAGACGAAGGCCGACCAGCCCGACATCTACGATCCCAGCTGGCAGCAGGACGACGCGAACTGGAACGGCGGCGGCAACGCGCACTTCAACGGCCAGCTCGTGCTGCCGGGCGCGCAGTACAACGCGTCCAACGGCGGCACGTCGCTCTCGGACGACATCGAAGCGTGGGTTAAGTCGGTTTCGGGCAACGTCGCCGGCCTGACACAGGCGCAGCAGCAGCTCTACAACGAGATCGTCAACCAGGTCAACGGCGGCAACCCCAACGCGACGGGTGCGCAGTACGGGATCGCAAGCGAAAAGAACGGCGTCGTCACCTTCGGTGACGGCTCCACGATGTCGGTCACTCAGTTCGAGCAGCTCGTCTCGAACTTCCAGAGCACCGTCGGCACCGGCCCCGGCAGCTCGCCGGTGTTCCAGATGACGCGCGCCTACCCCAATCCTAACGTGCCGGGCATGACGCAGGTCGGTACCTACACGCCGACGCCGGTCACGATCAACAATCCCGCCGGCGGTTCGGTCGGCGGTGGAAGTTCGAGTGGCGGATCGGGATCGGGCAGCGGTGCCGGTAGCGGCGGCGGTAGCGGCAGCGGTTCCGGCAGCGGCTCGACGGGCAGCGGCGGAAACGGCGGCGCCGGCGCTGGTGGCGGCGGGACCGCGAACACCGAGGGCGTCAACCTCACCGTCAACGTCACCGGGAACACGATTGTCGGCGCCGGCGGAGCGGCGCAGCTCGCGCAGGCGATTGCGACGCAGGTGAAGCGCGCGGTGAACGGCCTCTCCCCCAGCACGCTGTCATACGGGTCGCCGTTGCGAAACCGCTAGCTCGGCTTCGGCGAGGTCTAGCGCACGAGCGCGGCGCCGCACCAGCAGTTTTTGCGCGTCGAGTTCTCCGCCTGAACGTGACCGTTCGCGCACTTCAGGCGCGGATTCCATGCCGCCAGTAGCGCCTCGAGCGCGCTGCGGCCGAAGGTCCCGCGCAGCACGATGCGCGCGTCGTTGGGATCGCCCAGCGTGACCTCGTTGTCGTCCTGGCGCGCGAACGCGACCGCGGCTTCGAGCTCCGGCGGCCATGCGATCGTCGTTCCGACCGGATCGACCCGCACGCTGATCTGATCGCTGTCCATCTTGGAGCCGTTCGGCAGCGAACGGTCCTCGTCTTTGTCGGGAGGCGTTCGTGGCAGCTCCCGACGTGCGCGTCTCGATCTGGAATCCGTCGTTTTCGACCTGCGAGCTGCTCGACGCGGTCTCGGCCGGGCACTTCAACGGCGGCCAGATTCAATACGAAGACACGCCGGCCGGCTGCGGCTCAGGCAAGCTCATCCTGGGCCTGCGCTACGAAGAGATGTGGCAGTCGGGCGTCTACGCCCAGCTCAACGGCATCGAAATCTCGACCGGCGACGACACGCTGCAAACCGCGATCACCGCGGGCGCGACCAAAATCTACGTCGGCTCGACGCTCCCGTACGATTCCGCGCACGGCGCAGACATCCAGCAGATCTATCTCTACGACGGCGTCCATCTCACGATGGGCATCCCGGTCACCGGGACGGGCACCGACGGCGGCGGTGCGTACCTCACGATCGGGACGCCGCGCACGATGCCCGGCAACCCGGCGACGATCCCGGCCTACGGCACCGGCACGATCGTCGGCCGCCGGCGCTACGCCGGCATCGTGCGTCTGTGCGAACGCCCGAACCAGAAGCTACCCGCCGCGACGGTCACGCTGGGCCCGCTTTCGTCGGCGTTCTCCGAAGCCGTCGGCGGCTACACCGTCGGCGTCACGGCGGGCTGCGACGTCGGTTTCGCGGTCTGGACGTTTCTCAACCAGTTCAGCGGCCAGTGGCCGCAGCTCACGATCTCGCAGTCATTGCTCAACGTCACGGTCGGCTCGGTCTTCTCGGGCTCGGAAACGCAGTGCACGGCCGACCAGATGCTCTCGGACGCGCTGCAGGCGATCGCGGGCGTCGCGAGCGCGCTCACTGCGAACACCAGCGCCGGCGCCAACACGAGCCTGCCGGTTACCGCCGGCACGGGCACGCTGTTCTCGGCCGGTGCGCAGATCAACGTCGGCTCGGGGGCCGACGCCGAGACCTGCACGGTCGTGTCTTCGACCGCGAACGCGATCGTCGTGGCGTCGACCGCCAACGCCCACACGTCGGGCGAAGCCGTCACGACCACCGCGAGCTCGCAGTGGTACGTGCGCGTCGGCCACGATCGTACGCCGCGGCTCATCCAGCTCTACTCGGCGCAGACCAACGGCTACGCCTACCCGCTCACGCTCACGCTGGGGACGACGGCTTTCGAGCCGGTCAACGTCGACATCACGGACCAAGACGCGCAGCAGTTCTACAACCGCATCCTGGTCTACGGCAACACCAACCCCGCGACGCAGCAGCCGTACTCGGCGATCGTCGAGGACGCCGCCAGCTTCGCGCTGGTCGGCCGCTGGATCGACGGCAATCCCGTCACGGTCAGCTCGCTCAACTCCAACACCGCCTGCGCCGCGTACGGTCAGCAGTTGCTCGACCAGTTCGATCTTGGCCAGCAGCATGGCACCTGCCGCGTCTACACGCGCAACGACTTCACCGTCGACGTCATGCCGATCGGCCTCCCGCAAGGCGACGTCGTGCGCGGCGTCAACTGCCTGATTCTCGCGGGCCTGGACGCCGGCGGAACCAGCGTCAACTACGCGACCGACTCCGACATCCTCGCGCCGCAAAACTGGACCGAAAACGGCCTGGTGTTCGTCGAGACCGGCGGCCCAGGCACCTCCAACGCCTTCGAGTTCACCGGCACCGGCGCGGCCGTCACCAAGACCGCGACGTCGCCGCCGTTCTACGGCGCGGCCGGTCGCACGTTCAGCTGGTCGGCCTGGATCAACGCCGGCGGCGCGACCGCCGGCACGCTCACCGCGACGCTCGTCGACGATCAGGGCGTCACGCGCGCCACGGCCTCGCAGGCCCACGGTACCAGCGCCCAGACGACGCCACAGACCGTCGTGATCCCCGGCACGGTCAAGACGCTCTCGGTCGTGTACTCGACCAACGGCGCGACGATCGGCAACGGCTCGACGGTCGCCTTCTCGCGCGCGCTGCTCGTCCCGTACGGCGCGCCGGCGTCGACCTACGTGCCAAACTACGGCGCGCCCAACGTGTTCGGCCTGGTCAGCTCGGTCGTCTCGACGATCGATATGCCTTCGGGCGACCGCTGGCAGGACGTGCAGTTCAGCCCGATCGAGCCCGACTGGGTCGCGGCGATGCAGCAGCTCGCCAACGCCAAGGTCACGGCGCTGGCGGCCAACGCGCCGCCGGGCTCGAGCCAGGGCCAGTACGCCGTCTCGGCCGATGCGTACCCGCCGGGCTACTCGACCGGCTCGCTCGTGTTGTCGATCCCCGGCTTCGCCGCGATCTTCGCCCTCGGCTCGACCGTGTATGGCATCAGCTCGATCAACCTGACGCTCCCGGCGTCGGCGACGAGCTGGATTCTGGCTCACGTCGCCGACGACGTGGACGACGAGCCCGACGCCGACCATGCCGAGCGCAGGCGCGATCCTGTACGGCTACGCGACGACGTCGACGACCGGCATCCTGGGCTTCACCAGCGGCGCACCGGTGAGCGAAACGATCACGTACGTGACGCGCCCGGTCGCGAGCGCGGCCCCGTCGATCGCGCTCAACGGCTCGATCAGCTACAACGACAAGACCAACAACAGCTACGACGCCGTCGTCCCCTGGACCAGTGATTCGGGCATCGCGAGATGGCTCGGCATCACCGGCATCGCGTTCGTGTACCGGCTGCACGGCAGCTCGGGCGCGCAAACGCCGCTGCAGACCGTCCCGATCGTCGGCGCCAACGGCACCAACGCCGCGGGCTCGGTCACGATCCCGCATCTCGCGATGGACACGACGTCGACCTGGGACCTCTACGCCGAGTACGTCAACACCGCCACCGGCTACGTGTCGAGCCAAGTGCTCGTCGCGACGACCTCGGTGCACTCGGCGCCGGCGGCCGGCAGCGGAACGGCGATGCCGTCGCCCAAGCCGACGCCGACGCCGACGGTCACGAGCGGGCCGACCGAGATCGGCTACTACAGCGCGCAGACCACCTTCGTCACGCAGTTCGGGTTCACGCTTCCCGCGTCGCAGACGCCACCCGGCGGCTCTGCGAGCGGCACGGCTACGTGGGCGAAACAAGTGCAGCTGCTGCGCGCGGTGACCGGCAGCGGCAACTGGGAGAGCGCCGGGCTGCAAGGGTGCGATCCCAGCGGCACCTACGTCGGAAACTGGTCGACACCGAAGGGCTCGCGGTTCGACTTCGCCTTGCGGATCCTCGATGGGAACGGCGGGACGTCCAACGTCTCGGCCATCATCTACACCAATCCCAACACGCGCCACACGCTGGGCCAGTCCAACGAAGGCTGGCCGTCGGGGACGACGTTCTCGGCGTCGGCGACGACGCTCGATCCGGCGCACACGTACTCGGCGCTCACGCTGTCAGCCAACGGCCTCTCGATCAGTTCCACGACCGCTGGCTGGTCGCCGTCGCGCGCGCTGCTACCGATCACGGCGGGCCGCGTCTACGCCGAGATCACGCTCAACAACATCACGTCGGACTTCGCGATGATCGGCATCGCGAACGCGTCAGCCGCGATCGCGTCGGGTCACTACCCTGGCTCGGACGCCAACGGCTGGGGCTACATCAGCAGCACCGGCCAGCTCTACCACAGCGCTTCGCCGGCCGCGTACGGCGCCTCGTACGCGAACGGCGACGTCATCGGCATCGCGCTCGATCTGGTTGCCGGGACGCTCACGTTCTACAAGAACGGCGTCAGCCAAGGCACCGCGGTCTCGGCCGGGCTGACCGGCGGCACCTGGTACCTGATGGTCGGGCTCTACGGCGGGACCGGCACGGCGCAGCTGACCGTGAACTTCGGCGGCTCGGCGTTCGCGCAGCCGGTCCCGTCGGGCTTCTCGCCCTATGCCGTGGCCTACAACGGCACCGGCGGCGGCGCGATCAACGCAACGATCCCGGTATCGCTTGCGATCGGGCTGCCGAGCTCGTGGACCACGCCGGGCGGCACGCTCGCGCAGGCGCTCAACGAAGTGCTCGTACTCGCGAAACTCGCGGGCTCGGGCGATACGGCCGGCGGCAGCGACACGACGCTCGCGGACTGGTCGATCGTCAACACGTATCAGACGGGCGCGCTGCCGTCGACGATTCAAGCTCCCGCGCTCGGCGCCGGTCAGGCCTGGGACATCGCGGTCGCGTTCGTCGACTTCAACAACCAGTTCGGCGGCACGACGATCTATCCGATCCTCACCACGACCGCGCAGCTGCTGGTGCCGGGGACGCTGCCGGGGCCTGCGAGCGCACCGTCGGTCGCGCTGAGCGCAAACTCGGTCGCCGCCGGCATCTCGGGCTCGACCGCCTACAGCGCGCTTGCGACGTTCACCGCCGCGATCACGCCCGACCCGACCAAGTGGCTGGACTACGCCGAGGTCGTCTACGCGCCCGTCGGCGCGTCGGCGTCGCTCAAGGACACCTTCGTGCGGGCCGCGCGCATCGCGGCGACGTCGTGGACCGGCACGGGCGCGGTAACCTTCACGTCGCTTTCCTGCGGCGGGCTGCCGGCCGGCTCGGCCTGGGACCTCCGCCTGCGGTTGGTCGACCACCAGGGCGTCACCTACGACGGCGGCAAGATCGGCACGACGACCGCGGTCGGCATCTCCAATGCCGCGCAGCCCACGATGCCGGCCGGCGCGACGTTCACGCTGACCGGCGTGACCTCGGGGATCGGCGATTTCGGCTATGTCGGCGCCGGCGGCCTGGGCGGCACGCCGACCTACGACGACCCGCAGATCGCCGTGAGCGGCACGATCAGCGAGTCCAACTCGCCGCCGATGTCGACCTGGTCGGGCAAGCCGATCTGGGGCATCCGCGTGCATTCGACCTCGAACACGACGGTCGCGTCGACGTACCAGTGGACCGCGACGCATCCGGTCGAAGCGATCGGCAACGGCAGCGTGATCGGCGCGGCGATCGCGGCCTCGCCGGGCGACAGCTACGACGTCGCCGTGCAGATCCCCGACCGCGCCGGCAACCTGTGTCCGTCGGCAGCGACGTGCGTCCAGGTGCTCTCGAACGTCGCCGTGCCGGTCGTCGCGTCGGGCGGGCGCTTCGGCGCGATCGTGACCGATGCGATGGTCGCGGGCGGCGCGGCGATCAAGGCGACGAAGCTCGTCTACACCGGCGGCGCGACCGTAGATTCGCTCAAGCCGGCCGAAGCCGGGGCGCAGGTCTTCACCGGCAAGTCGATTACGCTGCTCACCGGCCTGGTGCTCGACAACCTCTCGGATGGCACGTACGCGAAGCCGCTCGCGACCGCGTTGACCAGCGGGCAGGTCGACCTCTCGAAGGCCGGCGTCATCGGGAAGACCGGCGCGAATATCACCTACACGAGCGGCGGCGGGACGCTGGATTCGCTCAAACCTGCAGCGGTCGGCGCGGACGTCACGAGCGCCAACACGGCGAACGACACCGCGCACGTCAACGGTACGGCCGCGGCGACGGTTTCGCAGGGCGCGGCGCGCGCGAACGCGGTCATCAACGCGAGCGACCAGATCGCGGCCGCGAGTTCGCTGTTCGCCGGCGGATCGACCGTCGAGTCGCTGTCTTCGTCTACCGCCGCGATCGCCGGACAAGGAAACGTCATCCCGTCGGCCGGGATCACGACCGTCCCGAGCTACACGTCGACGTCGTCGTCGATCACGATCAGCGTGCCGGCCTACACGTTCACGCGCAGCGACGGCGGCACGTGGTCGACGCCGTCGACGTCGCCGAGCCCCTTCACCGGCCTCTCGGCGAGCACGACCTACCACTTCAACATCTGGTACGTCATCGCGACCAACACCGTCGTCGTGACCAAGTACAGCACGAGCGCGCTCACGCCCGCGCAGCGAGCAGCTGCGGTTGCGGACGGCCTCGTGCCGATCTATATCGACTTCCCGGCCACGACGCCGGCGAGCGGATCGGGTTCAGGCGGCGGCGGAGCGGGCGGCGGCGGCGGCGTGCAGTGCCCAGCGACGCATCAGCAAATCGAAACGCTCGAACGCGGTTTCGTCCGCGCCGACGAGCTGCAGATCGGCGAACGGCTGCGCGATCCCTGGCAAGGCTGGAATGTGATCGAGAAGCTGATGGTTCGTCCGACCGTCATTTACCGCATCACGACCGACGAGGAATCCGTGGACGTCAACGACACGCACGCCGTTCTCTCAGCCCAAGGCGATTGGCGCGTCGTCACCGATCTGCGGCCGGGCGTCGAGCTCATGCCGATCCCGGGTGAGCCGCCGCCGGTCGTGCGCGCCGTCGAGCGGATCGGTGAAGGTGAGTACGTCGCGATCCAGTGCGAGCGGCATCGGTACGTGCTCGGGCGGCACCTGGCGCATAATATTACGTTCTGACTTGACCACGCTGCTCTCGCATGGTCGAATGGAGACAATGGTCGGCATGGAGCGAGACGATCGGGTCTACATTGGCGGCATCCGCGCCGACGCAGCGCTGATTCGAAACGAGCGCGGTGAGCCGGTGGCTGCGATCGACTCGCGCGGCAACCTCGGGATCGTCGGTTCGATATGGAGCGGCTCGGTCGCCAAGTGGGATGGCCCGGCCGACGAAGCGCCGCGTCATCTGTACGGGGGCGGGCACATTACGGGGGCACTGGGCCCCCTTTGGCTAGGGGAGGGTCCGCGTAAACGGCAGGTTCAGATAGACGCCGCAGCCCGGACAGCGAAGGAGCACCTGAGGCGCGGGGAATCGGAGCGATCTGGCGAGACTCGCGTGGGTGAGGCCGTCGGCGACGACAACGCCGCACGCGCCGCAGAGTAGGTCGGCGTCGTCGCCTCCAGCGTACGTCGGCGCACCAGGGACGGTCACGATCTCCGCGTCGGGCTCCGGCTGCTTTACAACCGGAAGCGTCGACCGATGGCGCATAACGGCACCCCGTTTCAAGGAGTCAGATGAACCTGCTCGTCGTTTGCCCGACCGGCCGCGCAGCCCTCGACGCGGTCCCCGAGCACTTCGTATTCTCGCACGGCGTCGACGTCGGCTCAGCATGGGTCGGCATGGTTCAGCCCGCGAGTTACGAGTCGGTGGAGGGTTTGGCGGCGGCCGGCATCACCGTGCTGCCGACCGCGAACGACCCGGCGCCCTTGACGGCCGCGCATCTCGCGCCGTTCGCATACGTGCCGAACATCACGGCGAACGAGACGGCGTTTTCTCTACGACGCAAGCTCCATCGACATCACGGGTTCTCGCCGTTCCGGCCCGACTACGACGGGCCGCTCGGCTAGCTTATAGCTACGGAGACGGCGTCGGCGTTTCCCACCTGGCCTTCAGTCGGATGTTCTTGTCGAGCTGCGTCTGACACTCGGCGCCCATCGTCGTGCCGAAGTAATCAGTGACGCAACGAGTTAGCTGTTGGTTCGCGAGGTTCATGGCGGTGCGCCATTCATCACTGTCGGGTCTGAGCGCATGTGCGATCAGAGCGATGTCGCCGTTTTGAATCGCTAACGTACGGTTGCGGCGCTTGGGGTCCTTGCAGCCGGCGAGGGCCTCGGTGAAGTAGCGTTGGACGTGCGTCCGATACTCAGTGAAATCTCTACGTACGGTGTCTTGCGATAGAGAAACACCGGCGGTATCTGGCGTCGCGTCGTTCGCGGCGATGTCTGGATGATTCTCGTCCGCCCATCCGCAACTAAATGCGGACCGCGCTGCGGGGGCCCACGTCGCCTTCGGCGCCGGTGTCGTTCCCAAAAGCAGCACGGCCAGCGCGATCGAGATCGCGGAAAGCCCGAGTCGCATTCCGACCGTGAACGCCGACTTCCCGAGCGATCCTTGGGCGGCGATGAGAGCGAGCGTCGAGCCCGCGACGACGAGACGTGTCACCGTGATCCCCCTTGGCGTTGTCCGCCGAGCGTTGCAGAGCGCGCTTACCTGGCGCTTACGGGACCATCGTACCTCCGCCCGGCCCTCAACGACCGGATAAACCGCACGCCTTTTCCCCGACCGTTCGATCCCGTTCGTTTCCGCCACCGGCTCATGCCGGCCGGCCCCCTCGCCTTCGACCCCGCGGCCCCGGCCGCAAGATCGGAGACCCGCCATGTCGCTCCCGACCGCGCCGCCCCAGATCGCGGGCGCTCATCCGTGGGTCACGCTCCTGCAGCTGCAAGGCCTCCTGAGCTTCGTCGGGACCGCGCTCGTCGTGATCGGCGCTGTCACCGTCTCGGCGCTGTTTGTGCCGAAGATTCGGCTGATCCGCGAGCGCAACGAGGCCCAGGAATGGAGTCGGCGGCTCGAGGGACGCGTCACGGCACAGAGCGCAGATCTAACCGCGTTGCTCGACCAGATGGGCGAGCTTCGGCGCGAGGTCGCGGCCGCCCGCAGCGAGGCCGCCGAAACACGCGCAGAAGCGGTGGAGCTGCGGGCGGAGGTTACGCGGGCGCGCGCCGAGGCCGCCGAGTCGACGCTCTTCATCGCCTCAATCATCGTCCACTTCAAGAGGCGCGGTTCGATCGCGACGATGCCCGAACCGCCGGCATCCATCAGCGAAAGCGTCATGGCGGAAGTACATGCTCGCGAGCTCGCTTCCGACGCCGCGTCTCAGGGCGCCGCGGGCGTCGTAGCGCCGTCGTCCGCTGCTGTTTCTGCTGCCGCGGTCGTCGAAGCCGATGGGGCACATGCTGGCGCCTTGGCCACGTCATGATCCTGCTCGCGTTCTGGGCCGGCCTCACCATCGGCGCGCTTCTTGGCGTCGCCTTCGCGCCGCCGATGCGCGGCGTCTACCGGCGGCTGTGTCCGACCGGCGCGCGCGGCGTCGTGATTCGGCGCGTTCGGCGCTGATCTGACTTGTTCTGATCCGATCTGATCGCCGGCCGTCGCCGGCGACGTCTTTTCACGTCCCCGGAGGCTCAATGAGCAAGATTCTTCCCGGCGGTTTGCTCGTATACGAAACGTCCGACTGGGGCGCGCGTCCGCCCGCGCACGCCTTCGACGCGACGACGCCGACCGACATCGTGCTGCACCACATGGACTGGCCGAACCGCGATCTGATCGCGGACCACGACGCAGCGGTGAAAGCGGCGTTCGACGTCGCGCGCCGCTGCCAGGCCGACCACATGGTCGGCAACGGTTGGTCCGACACCGGCCAGCACTTCACCGTCACCCGCGACGGCATCGTGCTCGAAGGCCGCCACGGTTCGCTTGCCGCGCTCTTGGCCGGTCACTGCATCCGCGCCGCGCACGCGGCCGACTCGGACGTATCGCCGCCGGTCGACGACAACGACTCGTGGGGCACCGAGCACGAGGGGACGTACTCGACGGCCGAGATGCCGGCGGTGCAGTGGAATGCGAGCATCAAGCTCCAAGCCGCGATCGCGCACCTCTGCAACCTCGACACCGCGACGATCAAGGGCCATCGCGACACGGGGTGCTCGACCGCTTGTCCCGGGGACTGGTTCCACTCGCAGCTCGAGCGGTTCCGCGCCGAGACGCACGCGGCCAAAGTCGCGCTGGTGTCATGATGGCGGACGAAGCAGAGCTGCAAGCCGAGCTCCACGCGATGCGGCAGAACGGCCTCGCCGACGAGCTCGCGAAGGCCGCCAAAGAGGCCGACATTCCCGTCGCGTTCTTCTACGCGATCGCGTCGCGCGAGACCAACTGCACAAACGAGCTCGGCGACGAGGACGACAACGGCGAGTACCACGGCGTCGGCATCGTGCAGATCGACATTCAGCACGACATCGCGCGCCAAGCGCGGGACTCGGGCTCCTGGAAGACCGATCCGGCGCCGCTCATCGCGTTCGGCGCGAACATGCTGGCCGAGGGCATCCACGCCGTCCAGGTGCACTGCCCCGGCTACACCGAGGAGCAGCAGCTCAAGGTCGCGGCCAGCGGCTACAACGACGGCATCATGACCGCGATCGACGACTCGCAGAACCGAGGCGACTCGGACGCGGACACGACCGGCGACGACTACGGCGCCGACGTCGTCGCGCGCATGCACGTCTTCGAGCAGCTGCTCGCGTAGCGGAGGGATTATGAACGAAGCACAACGCGAGCAGACCGATGCGGTTCTGCTCCGCTCCTGGCTATGGCTCGAAGCGAAGAAGCGCGTCGCGCCCGAACCCGAGCCCGCGGCCGACGTGATCGCGGCGCTGCGCGCCCAGGTCGTCGGCGAGGTCGTGATCGGCGCGCTGGTGCCGGAGGCTGAAGCGATCGGCATGCTTCACGCGCTGATCGCCGATCGCGTCGGATGGACGCAGCCGGAGTGACGCCCTGCGTCTTCGCCGAGCGCATCGGGACCAAGACGGTCACGGGCACGTCGACCAGCGGTAGCGGCCGCGAGTACGAATGGAGCGCCGATCGACCCGAGTACCGCCTCACGGACGGCCGCGAGGTCGTCGGTCAACGCGATCTCCCGCCCGGCGCTGTTTACTTCGCGTCGATTCTGGCGGACTTCTTGTGCCCGCACGAGCCGACGTGCGCAGAGCACCTGCATGCGATCTGCCCGAACGGCCAGCATTGGGACGTCGACTCGCGCGCTTCCAACTGCACGCTCCCCGACGACAAGCAGCATCACTGCTGGGTGCGTCACGGCGATCCGCGACAGCCGACAACGCTGCACGTTGACAAGGCCGGGCTGACCTGCGCTGCCGGTGCTGGTTCGATCCAGGCCGGTAACTACCACGGCTTCCTGCACAACGGGTCGTTTACGTGACGGACTCCACGACCGTCCTCGCTCTCGGCGTCATCCTCGTGCTGATCGGGATCGCGATCGGGATGCTTGTCGGCTATCGCGCGGGCGTGCTCGATGCCCGGGCGGCGAAGCGATGACGAGCGAGCTGCGCGTCGTCGACGTCGAGTTCATGCCCGAGGCGAAAGAGCCGGGCGTCCTCTACATCAGCGAGCGTTTCGGTCTCGCGATTCACCTCTGCGCGGGCTGCGACGGCAGCGCGGTCGTGATGAAGACGCGGCCGATGTTCGACGGCGACCAGCACTTCTGGACGATGACGCGCGACGGCGACGCGGTGACATTCACGCCGAGCATCCTGCAGCAGGGCTGCCGGCATCACTACTTCATTGAGGCCAGCCGCGTGAGGTTTGTATGACGGTCGTCGCGCGCCTCGGCGCCGTCGCCAAGCGGCTCGCCGACAGTGCAAACACGCATCACGTCTTTGGCGTCGGCCTCGGCACCGCATTCGGCTCGCTCGCGATCATCGCCGCGAACGGAACGATCTCGTCCGCGATCGCGCACGTCGGCGCGCACGGAACGATCGGCCCGCTCGCGGCCGACGTCGCCGCCGCGTGGTGGAGCACGACCGTCGCGAGCGCGCAAGCGGCGCTTCCGGCCGCAATCGTAGCCGCGGCGTTCGGACGACCGCCGAACGTGCCGGCCGGGCCGGTCACGCCGCCGGTAAAGCCATGAACGGCCTGCGCGCCGTCGGGACGGTGACAGCGATCTTCGCCTCGGTGGTGCTTTTCGGACTATCGCCGCGCCAGATCGACGCCCCCGACGTGCACGAGGGGACGTACCGGTTCGAGTTCATTCGAGCCGACGGCTTCACGGCCGACCGCATCACGTTCGCCGACTACGCGAAGCTCGTCGCCGCCGGCGCATGCGGTCCACGATCGGCCGTGACGCGCTACCCGGCGCAGCGCCTAATCCAGGCCGTTTGCGAGCTCGGCGAATGAGCGCCCTCACGCAGTTCCTTGCGCCGCTCGTGGTCGCCGCCGCCGACGCCGGCGCGAACAAGATCATCGACGACCAGGACAAGATCGTTGCCGCGCTGCGCGGCTACACCGACCGCGACGTGAGCGAGCTCGCGGCCGACATCGAGGCCGCGGTTCCCGACGGGTCGCTAGGGCAGAAGCTCGTTCGGGGTGAGATCACCGGCACGATCGCCAACCTCGCGGCCGAGCTCAAGGCGAAGCTCGACGCCGGCGACCCGGCGCTGCTCGACGCGCTCGAGGCGTGGCTCGAGCAGATCTCCGCGCGCGCGGCTGGCGAGTAGCTTGCGCGGCACGCTATCAGCCACCGCTCGAAAGATCACCCTCGGTCGATGATTGCCTGATTTATGTGCGCGACGACGGTCGACATATAGCTCTGATCCGTACTTGAGAGCGCGGACTTTTCGCCGCCAGCGCTCCCGATCAGCATGACGTACGTTGACTTTTGCACGACGCTGATCATCACCCCTAGCCCGATGCAGAGCAGTCCGAACACGATGCCCGATGAGCCGAAAGCGAGGGCGATCACGCCGACGATGATCAAGATGACGGCCGCTGCGCGGTTAGGAGGCTGACAGATAAGTCTGACCGACGAAACATTGGCGAGCGGGTAGGTCACGCCGTTGACGATCAGGCGCGTGGTCGACACGAGAACCGCGGTATCGGAGTAGAGGGTGCCCTCTGCGGCGGTTGCTGCGGCCGGCTTCGCGATTCTCGTGGCCACCTGAGGCTGTGATGCGGCTGCAGCTTGATACGCGGAACCGCAGCTAGAGCAGAAGAGGCCTGAGCCTGCGCTACCGCAGCTCGTGCACGTCGGCATCGCCGTTACTGCCCATTCCGCGTGTCGCGATCACCTGCGGCGTCGGCCTCGCGTTTGCAGACGTACGCGCCGTGCTTCGTGTGACCTGTGACCGTACCAGCGCATCCCCTTTTCGTGGTAGATCCCGCTGTTCGTGTTGAGCCAGACGACGACGTCGCGCGGGCAATGCGCCTGCGCGGCGGCTTCGGTGTCGAACATCGCGAGTTGCGACTGGCCGGCCGGTGCATGCGCGCGCGCGGCGACGAGCTGCGGCGGTGAGAGCGCGACGATCGCGGCCAATGCGACCGCGGCAAGGAAACGTCGGATCATCGGAGCCACCCCAAGGCGAGCGAAGGACGAAGCCCCTTCGCGAGTACCGCCAGCCGCTCCCTGAGCCGAGGCTTGCCGCGACGATCTGGCACAGTCGTGCCACATTCGCAACTGCCGCCGGCCGGACCGCACTCGCCCGCCGGCGAAGCATCCCGCCGAGCCGGCGGCCATGCGCCCGCGCGAGCGCGGCGCCACACCCCGTGTCCGTCGTCTCCGAGCGCCCGTCGCCGCAGTTGCACCCGCGGTGGCGGGCGTTTCGTCGCCACCGGCCATCCCAGCGTGCGCCCGCTGCCCTTCGGGGTGGCGGGCGTTTTTGATTTCTGCTATCGTGAAACCGCGGCGGCGTGGAAAGCAGACACGCTGAAAGGCACCCTAGCGTATGAGGTCGGCGGCGAGAGACCAGCACTCGCCGCGGTTCCGGTTGAACCCGCTCCTGGAGAAAAAAGCGGGACAAGACCTGGATGGTGATGCGCGAGCACCGGGCAACCGGCAATTCCATCCCTAGCACAGTAACGACGCACAGGTGACCGCTGAACCCGGGGTAGCGACCGGGCCGCACGAACCCCGGCCGTCGCCTTCGGGTGGCGGCTTTTTCCCTTTTATGGCGTGCTAGAATCAGCGCAAGACGGAGATCGCTGGTTCGAATCCAGCCGTGCCTCACGCGAGGTGCGTGGAGAAGCGGAGTACTCGCCGTCACGCGGCGTCCGAGAGGTGCACTATCGGGCGCCGTTTGCTATCGTCGCGCTAGGTCCCCGGTGGAACCGCCGCAGTCCCGTCGCCGTGCGGGTCAGCGCGCGGAGCCGTACGTCGACGGCGTCGAAATCCGCGAGGTCCCGAGGGGCCTCCTCGAGCGCCCTGGCTCCCGCACGCAGCCCGGCGAGATACCTCCGCTCGGCACGACGTTCGCGCCGCACTTCACGCGCAACGACATGCTGCGCGGCGTTGCGGTGATGATGGAGGGAGCTAACGGACTAGACCGGCTTGCGCGTGTCGGAGCGGAATACTATGTCCGCGACCTTCTGCGCGCCGTCTTTCCGAACGCGACCTTCGAGAGCGGTCATGAGCGAGTTTGACGAAGCGGCAGAGCGCCTTCGCGCCGCGCTGCTCGCGGCGATCGAGCCCGTCTTCGCGCCAGCGCGCTCGGCTCCGGAAAAGTCGAAGGGCGCCGATTGCTCGGCGCCCCGCGGACGGGCGTTAGACCGTCGCCATTCTATCACATCGGAGCCGCGCCTGGTAAGGGCGCGGAGAGAGGTTGTCGGCGCGGAGCTTAGGATCGGGACAATGCCCGTTCTTCGACGGAGCCGCGCGACGGGGGTCCCGCGCAATAGCGCGGAGCTGGCCCTTTCGCGCGCCCGCCCTCTGGCCCCTATCGGGCGATGACGACCGCCCACGGGCCGCCGGCATCGGCCACCGCGACGATCTCGGTCCCCGTGTCGTACACGGCGACTTGCTCGGCGACCGGGAGGCCCTGGTCGCCCGAGCGGCCTGTGTGATGCGGGCCAGGCCCGGCGCCGGTCGTGAGCCGCTCGCCGCCAATGTCGTCGCCCGCGAATCCCTCGCCAGCGTCGTTTCCGGCTCGCCACAGCGCCAGCGCCTCGTTAGCGCGATTCAGCTCGGGGAGCCGCAGGTATTCGCCTCTGGTCATCTCGTCCGTCCTTTTCTTGGGTGGAGCGTCCGCTGCACTAGCAGCCGCCCCGGTTATTCTGTCGTTATTGTACGGCACAGGGCTTGCGCCGTCAAGTATTCTGTCGTAATATTTCCCCGTGCCCAGACGCAGGCTCGATGACACGACGCGCTCAGTCGGCTTCGGACTCACCCTCGACGAGGACGTTGCGGACCAGTTGCACCGTATGATGAAGCAGGACGGCGAAGCGAAACGCTCGCGCGCGATCGCGTCGCTGATTCGCGCGGAGTACGAGCGCCGCGTCGCGAAGGCGACGAAGGCGCGCGGTGGGCGCAGGCGTCGTTTCGGCGAGTCGCCGATCGCAGCTCAGCCGTAGAACGTCCGATGCGCCTCGACGCACAACCGCGAGAGCGCCGCCTCGTCGGGCGCGTCCGGTAGCGTCGACGCCGCGTAGGCCGCCTCGAACCGATCGCGCTCGGCTGCCAGGAAACCGCCGACGAGCTCGCGACCGTCGAAGCGCGCGACATCGGCGTGCGCGATCGCGCCGTCGCGGATCGCAAGCAACTCGGCCGCATCGGGCCGACGAACCTGAAGGTCACCGTCGCGCAGCGCCTCCGCGCCCATGCGCCAGAGGCGGACGGCGTGGTGGACGGCCTTCGTGTCGTAGCCATGCTGGGCGAGCAGCTGCTCGCGACCCTTGTGCGCCTTCCCTTCGAAGGCGCGCAGCGCGGTCGTCAGGGCATAATCGCGTATGCTCCCGCTGCCGTACAGCCGCTTGGACAGAAACGCCCGCCGCTCGCGGCGGATTATCTCGAAGACAGGCGTTACCTCGATCACGCAGTCATCGGGCGCGAACAGCATTTCCAGGATCGGCACGCTCGCATTCACGGCCAGGCGCGCGAACCGCCTCAGTGAGTAAACGTGCTCGTCCGTTGGCGCACCTTCGGGCGTCGCGATCGCGTCGAACTGGTTCAGGCCCAGCGTGAACGACGCCGGCGGGATCACGATCGCGCGCACGTCGAGGTCCGATCCGGCGCGCGCAGTCCCGTAGGCGTGCGAGCCGCCGACGGCGACGAAGATCGCGGCCGGACCGAGCGGGAATGGCGTCGCGATCGTGACGCGGTCGACGAGGTCGCGGGGCTCGGTCACGCCGCGTCCCCGAGCAGCACGATCTCGAGTAGCCCAGGATCGAAGATGCCATCCTCGAGGGAGTGCCGGCGATTCGGGTAGCGGCTGAATATCTCGACCAGCGGCCGCATCGTCACCGCCGCCGCCGGGTTGGCCGGATCGAAGGTGCACCATTCGCAGTCCCGGCCGTAGGGATAGTTGGAGCACATCGGCGGACGTTGGTCGTATTCGGTGCAGCGGCGTGTCCGCGGGTCCCAGACGCGGCACGTATAGATCACGCCGTCGGCGTCGTTCGTCGGGTACCGCGAATCGTCGTAGCCGATCGGCACGATAATGTCGAGCACGCGCGGGCCGTCGAGGAGCGTCCCAGCCTTCGTTGCCTCGACCGCCTTCTCGTAAGTCATGCCGAGCGGAAACTCAGCGCAGCAAACGCCCGGGCAGTCGACCGAGAGACGCTCGTTCACTTGACCGGCTTCGCCCAAGCCGCAAAGTTCACGATCCCGAGCTCGCCGCGATCGCCGACGTCGAGCGCCCCGCGCGGCCGAACCTTCTGGCGTAGGATGAATTCGACCATCGCCTGGCGCTTCGTCTTCCCGGGACGCACGGCCACGACGTCGACGACGTCGCCGCGAACGGTGTAGCGGCCGGGGCGGACGGCGTCGATCGTCATCGCGATACCTGAGCGCCGTCGTAGACGAAGAGCAGCAGCGCGCCGATTCGGTCGTCTCGGACGATTGCGAAGCTGCGATACATGACGCGTTCGATAGGCTCGCTGCAGCAGATATGGCCTTCGTGAAGATGTGTCGACAGGCGCGGCGGGTTTGGCCGACCGGCAAAGGACCACACGGCCATCGGCCCTTCACCGACGTCGACCTCAGTGCCATCCCACGGGCCACCGATCATTCGACCCTTCACGCGTTCGCCGCCGTCTCGCATGCCCGTAACGCCGTGAGCACGTGGTCGAGCACGTAGTCGCGCTGCAGCAGGTCGACGCCCTCGGGCCGATGGTTCTCGAAGATCGGCAGCATGTGCGCCCGCTTTCCGGCCGCGTAGTTCTTGGCGGACTGGTTTCGCTCGCCCGGCACGCAGTCGGCGGCGAAGCTCATCAGGTTGCTCGTCGTGTCGGCGGCCTTGACGATCCAGGACGGAAACCGCGCGGCACAGCGCAGGAAGTACTCGGCGTCTTCGGGGCCGTTGTTCGTCTTCGTTAGGCGCAACACGTCCCCGATCACGTCGACGTCGAGTCCAAGCGCTGCCAGGTCGTCGGCGGTCAGCTTGGTGTCCTCGAGTACGTCGTGCAAGACGGCCGCGGTGAAGACGCCCTGACGTTCGTTCGGTCGGCCGATGCGCTGGGACCACTCGACGGCCATCGCGGCGACGTGCAGCGGGTGCGCAATGTATGGCACCGGATATTCCTGACCGCCGGCGTCGCGGCGTCGCTGGCCGATCGCCGCGTGCGCGATCGTGGCAATCTGCAGGGCGAGCGTCGGCACAGGCTGAGCCGCGCCGACGTGCGCAAGCACGAGCGCGCCCATCGGGTGCTGCGGCCGCAAATCCACGACGAACGTCCGCGGCTCGACGCGCACGACGTCGCCCCAGGCGGGCAGGTATGGCTCGGCGATCGTCACGCTGCCCTCGATCGCAGCCGCCAACGTCGGAGGTTCACGCTCTGAACGGTGCGGCCGAGGCGCTCTGCGATCGCGTGCTGTGTGCCTTCGCCCAGAACGACGGCGTCTTCATCAGGCGACCATCGCTTTGCCCTGTACGCGCGCGGCCAATTATCTGGCCGCGACCACGCCAAGATAGCGCCGGTGGCCACGCGCTTTCGTTCGATAGCGATCACACCCGGCAGGTAGAGCGCGCGGACGATCTCCTGCGCATCTTCGTTCCAGGCGGTGATGTTGAAGACGCCGTCACGAGTGTTGCGCATCGGATTGGGAGCGACTTCGACGAGCGTGCGGATTAGGTCGACGAAGCCAGTCCGCAGCGCTTCGCTCGCCGTAACGAGCGATACGAACGGCTTACCTAGAGACGTGATGCCTAGCGAGCCGTCACCGTCGACGACGCCACGCCAGAAGCCGGTGGAATCGAACGGACCGATAGGCGGTGCGGCGGTCAGTGCCTTGGGGCCGGCCGCATATCCCAGGACGGCGAGCTCTTCGCGGAACCGACGGTCATGGAAGCTCAACACCGTCGACCTGTATTCGGCACGGAAGTTCGTCGCTCGGAGCCGCTGCTGAAAGGTTGCGTGATACGGAATCCGCTTTGCGAGCATTGCCAGCAGCTGAGCGTCACGCTCAGCTAGCTCAAAGCTGATACGGCCGCGATTGCGGTCGCTCTCGCGAATCGTCCCGTCTGTCGCCAGTAGGCCGAGAAAGTACGCGTGGTCGTCCCGCAGGGGGTCGAACGGAAACGCGAGCGTCGAGCGGTGATGGCGATTTTCGACCTGCATGCTCTCCCCTTCGCGCTCAGCCGCTCGCCGACCGCGTTTGCCCCAAGAACCTGGGCGGCGGCAAATACCGCGCCACAAACGCCCGCACGTTCGCCCGTTCGTGCTCCGCCTGCATCCGCGCAAACTCGACCTCGCTCAGCCACGGGACGCTCGGCGAATCCGGCCGCGTCGCCGGTTCGTTTGCGCGAAAGTTCGTGACGACGTAGTTCTCGCGCGTGCGGTTGAGCATCAGCCGCGTGCCGTGTCGCGATCGGCCGCCGGGGCGGGTGACGCCGCCTTTGGGCATCAGGACGACCTTCGTACGAACATCGGGAGCAACCGTAGCAGCACGAACGCCCCGATTCCGCCGCCGGGCAAGACGGCGAACTGCCAACGCATGCGCGCTGGCGTCGGCGAAAGCGTGTACAGCAGGCAATCGACGAGCAGGAAGGCCGAGAACGCGAGCCAGAGGTTCACGCCGCCTCGATCCGGTCGGGCCGATCGCCGCGGGCTGCGCGGGCTTCGGCGCGCTGGTAGACCTGCTCAGCGGCGCGCTCGGCGTCGGCAACCAGAGCGTCGTCGGAGCGGTCACCGCGGGGCACAACGAGGTCGCCCCGCTCGACGTATATCTCACGCAGCGGTGCACCATCCACCGCGACGAGGCGATCGACGCGGACGCTTCGCAGCAAGAGGCTTCCTCCGAGGATTCGCGTGGCGTCGACGCCTCTACGCTCGATCCGCACGACGCGCTTGCCGCCGATCGCGCTGGCCAGCCGCGTCGCCGCCAGCAGAAGCACCGTCGCGCCCGCGTAGTGCAGGGCGGTGCGGAGCAACGTCATCGCGTCGCCACCGGGATAAGGTGCGTTCCACGTCGCTCGACGTAGTGCCCGCGGATGCAGAGCCCTTCGCGATCGCTCCACTCGCTGCGCTCGGCGGATTCCATCGGCAGGCCGCGCTCGGCGAGGCAGACGCCGCACAGACGCTCGTCGCCAAAAAAATAGTAGACGAACGGCTGCTCGACTTTCACGAGCCTCCTCGCGGCGACCGCCAAGGGACCAGGTCACGCACCGCGAAGGCGCCGCATCCCTGGAACGATCGCGAAGCGGGATCAGCATCAGGGGAGGGGTTGCTATGGCCGTCGTTTTCGTTGAAGCTCGTCCGAAGGGTCGCGCGGAGGGCTCGCCCATCGACGATTATGTCGTCGAAACCCAGGGCGATACCATCCTCTATACGTCTCGCACGCAAGGCGAAGCGATCGACTGGTCGAAGCGCAACGGGCATTCGCCGCACGTCGCCCGCGTTCGCCACTTGAACGACAAGAAGCGTCCCGACCATTGGCGCGCCGTCTAGGCTGAACGCCGCACCGGTCACGCTGCTCACGCTGCCCTCAGCGGCGCCCACCGGGCGGTTTGGATCGCGTCGTTCTCGTCTGCGTGCGCGAGCAGGTGGCCCTGGATCGCGGCCATCTTCACCGCGTCCGGCGGGACCGTCTCGGCGAACTCCGCCGCGCGCGTCGTGCACGGGAAGTAGCGCGCGAACATGGCGGCGGCCTGTGCGCGCGTCGCGTTGCCGACGTATGCCGCAAAATCGACGCGGCCCGGCCGGATCAGCGCTTCGTCGAGACGCTCGACGTAGTTGGTCGTCATAAAGACGATCTGACCGTCCTTGGTCCCGACGCCGTCGAGCGCATTGAGCAGGCCCGAGAACGTCACGAGCGACGCCATGACGGCGCCCTTGCTGTCGGGCGTGCGCTCGCGATGGTGGAACACGGCGTCGCAGTCTTCGATCAGCACCGCACCGCGCGGCGGCACGGAGAGCAGCAGCTGGTTCAGCCTGACGTCGTCGAGGCCGGCGCGCGCGAGGTTGAGCACGTACAGGTCGCGCCGATGCGCGCCCGCGACGGCTTCGATGAGCGACGACTTTCCGCTGCCCGACGGCCCATGGAGAAGATAGCCTCGCCGATACGGCGCTCCGAGCGCCAGGTAACGGTCGTGGTCGGCCAGGAACGCGCGAACGTCGGCCGCGATGTCTTCGCGCAGTGTCCCGTCCAGGATCACGGATTCGAGCGGCCGCGGCGTTTTGCGCGCGACCTCGCGCCATGCCGCGCCTTCGTCTGGCATGAAGACGCGCAGCTGCGCGTGATCGGCCGCGCGGCACGTCGCCTCGACGTCGAGGAACAACCGCCGGAAGACGTCCTGACTGCGGCCGAACGCGCGCAGCTCGAAGCCCTCGATCGGCCCGTAGTTGCCGTCGCGCCGGGTCCGCTTGAGCCACACGAGGCGACCGGCGAAGCGCAAGACGTGGTCGCCCACCCCGGGAGTGAAGATGATGTGCGGCTCGGCGTCATCGTCTCGCGACCATGCGACCGCGGCCGAGATGAGGCGCGACGTGCGCGCGTAGGGCTGAGCGTCGAGCCAGCGGGCGAGCATGCGGAACAGCGCCGTGTTCTCTTGCACGTCGACAGACACCATGAACTGTCGCCGCACTGCCGACGCCAGCCGGTCGGGAGCGTCGCGCGCGATCGCGAGTGCGCCTCCGCCGGCGCCGAGAAAAAGGCCCGTGAGGAGCGGATCCACTACAGCGGATGCGTCCTCGTCCCCGCGGCCCGAGCCTCGGTAACCGCGCGATTCGGCTGGCCGCCGTAGAGCTTCGCGTGCGTCGCGGTTGGCGGCGCCGTGCCTTCGTGCAGTACGACCTGCGCCGACTCAGCCGAGGGCGGCGGCGGCGCGCAGCCACGTGGACACGGCACGGACCGCGTGGCGTAGCGCATCGGATCGTCGCCCCGCAGCGCCTTGCGTCCGCTGCCGCCGCAGTCCGCGCACGTCGGCGGCGTGACGGTCCACCCATTCGCGCGCAGCAGCTTGGCGGCGGTCTCGATCACCCGTTGGTCAGCCACGACGGACGCCCGCGAGGTCGAACGGCGCCGAAGGTCGCGACGCACAGCCGCGCGGACACGGCGAGGCTATCATCCCGATCACGCGCCCGGGGTTGACCTCGGACATGATGGGCGAGCAGCAGCGGCCTGTTCCTTTGCAGTCGTAGCACGGAGGCGGCGTCACCGCGTAGCCCTCGGCGCGCAGCAGCGCGACCGCGCGGTCGAGCTCGGCGCGGTCAGCCACGATCGCCCGCGCGCGCGTAACGCGTCGGCCCGATCTGGATGACCCGCTCCCAGCGCGATCGGTAGCCGTCGGCCGTCGCGTCGAAGACAAAGCGCACGAGGTGTTCGCGCATCGCCGTGACGACCTCGATGCGGTCGGGTCGGCCGTGGCCGCGGTCGCTCCACTGGCACAGCCGCCAGTCGCCGCCGATCAGCGCGCCGGTCCAGGCTTCGATCTTCGCGCGGGCTTCGGCGGCGCACGTCGGCAGCGGCGAACGGAGCGTGGCGCGCGCGGGGAGGGCGACGTTCGCGGCAACGGCGATGAAGGCGAGCGCGGCGAGGAAGCGCCGGCGCTTCATGCGCGGCGCCAACCGTATCGGCGCATCCCAGCCTCGTCGAGAACCTCCAGACTCATCTGGCCGTCGATAACGATGATGGCCGCTGGAGCAGCCCCGCCTTCCGTCAGGCGCTTGCGCAACCCCAGCGCCATGCTCGCAGCCTCGTCGTGCGTCAGCGTTCCGTCGTGGCGCAGCACGACGACGTTCGCGGCTTCGACGCGATGATCCGTGCGCTCGACGCCCGGCGGAAGAAGCGGAGCGGCTGCGGCGAGGCCGAGCATCTCGAGGATTCCGCGGCGCTTCATTGCACGATCACCACCGCGCCGTTGCGGCACGTCACGGCCATCGCGGCGTGCGGCTCTCTCGCGATCGGGTTCTCGTCGTCGTAGTAGAACGCGATCATCCGCGACGCGATGGCCGGGCCGTTGCGGCCGCAGTCGTGCGCGACGGCGCTGCGGCGCACGGTGATCGTCGGCGGATCGTCGCAGGCGGCAACGAGAACGGCGAGGCCGATGAAGAGGAGCAGCTTCACGGCCCGCAGCTCCACAACGGCCAGCGCCAGAAGAACGCAACCGCGGCGATCGGCACGACGACGACGAACGCGAAGTCGAACGGCGACCACCAGGCGCACCAGCGCGGGCGGTAGTTGGGTCTGAGGAACCAGCGAAGGGGGTTCATTCGCCGCGGGCCCGTTGTATACGTTGTATAGCAGCGCTCACGTCGCCCTCCGCGCCTTCACCTCGACGCGCGTGACCTTCGTTCCATCCGCGTTCTTCTCGATGACCGTCACGATCGGCGTGCGCTTTCCGCGGCCTGCGATCGCGTGCTTGGATTTGAGCGACAGGCCCTTCGCGGTGATCTGCTCGCGGTACGCTTTGCGGATCGCGCGACGACGCTGGCCGGGCTTGCGGATGCGCGGGACGAGCGGCCCGAACTCGGCGCCGGTCCCGGTGCTCGTGGCGTCGCCGCGCTTCGCCTGCGGTTTACGCACGCGCGTGCCCTGCTCGGCGCTGTTCCAGAAAACGCGAACGGGGGGGGGGCATTGGCGGCTCGGCAACCGGCGCGACGCCCTTCTTCGCGCGCTTCACGGCCGTGTCTACCTTGGCATCGCGCAGCGCGGCCCTCATCGGCGCCCAGCCTTGTAGCGCAGCAGGCAGTCGCGGCAATCGGACATCTCTTCCGGCGGCGCCGCGCTCGTGATTCGCGCGCCGCACCACGTCAAGCCCACGACGCCATCGGCAAGGTGAACGCGCGCAGCGGCGGTCTGCGCGACGACGATCCTCACGCCGCCTTCGCTTTCCGTCGAGCAAGTCGAGCGGCGACCATGAAGCGCTCGATGATGTCCTCGGGCGACTCCGTCGGGCTGGTGAAAGCCGCGATCTGACGACGGCGTCGACGCTCGTGCTCTTCGGCGTCGAAGAGGGCGCTGAGAACCTGGGCGACGATCACCGTTGCTTCGCCCGCTTTGCATCCGCAGCGCGCGCCCGTTGCACGGCCTTCTTGAACGACGCCTTCGCCGCCGCGCGCGCCGGGGTTAGCACGTTCGGCGGGAACCTATCCTGCCTGCGCTGCTTCAGCAGCGCTTCGAGGTCGGTTGGGCGACCGTAGCCGCCTTCGGACAGGCGCGTCATGCGCCTCCCATCCGGTAAACTGCGACCCCGCGCGTCTCGACGTAGTGCGCGTGCGAACCGTCGTCGAGCGTGATGATCGGCATCGGCTTTCCCGTCTCGGGATGGATACCGGTTTGACCGAGGTCGTCGAACACGTCCGATTCGCCCGCTTCGAGGACGAAGCACGGCATCGTTTTGAGCACCGCGCCGTCGAGGTGGCGATGATGCTCGCAGTCCGTCGCGTTGAGCGTTGTGGACGCATCTACAGCGTCGTCGTTCACTTCATGCCACGCAGCATCGTCACGTCGATGACCATTGCGATGAAGCCGATGAAGACGCCGCCGATCACCGCGCCTGCGAAGGCCGCGGCGACGTCATGGTAGGCGACCACGGCGGCGACCGCGCCTACCGCGGCGCCGAGGACGACGAGCGCGAGGAGGTGCTTCATCGCATCCTCGCGCGCTGCCGGATCACGATTGCGATCGGCGGGCGTCGAAAGGCGCGTCGATTAACGTGGTAAAGGCGATGCGGGCGCCTCATAGCGGCACCGTCGTGCGCGCGCGCTGGCGACCCATCTCCAACGCCGTCGCGATCTCGCGCGCAATCTGCGCGCCGCTCGCGGTCGGGTTGTAGATATTGATCGTGATGACGGTCGGCTCGCCGCGATCGCCCATGAACGCCAGTGACCGTTCCGCGCCTTCGTCGGAGCGCGCTGCTTCGTCGCACTGCGGGCGTTCGGCGTCCTCGATCGCGCGTCGAGCGGCGGTCTTGCCTATTTCGAGAAGTTCAACCACGCGCGATGCGCTCGGCGCTTCGGCGACCGCGATCGTGCACTCGGCGTACCAGGAGCTAGGCAACAGTCCCCGGTCGATCTTGATCTGCGGATTGTCGGAAAAGCGGCTCACGTCTGCACCGTGACCTCGGAGTCGGGGAATCGCTCGCGGAAGGCGTCGAGTATCTGCTGCGAGCGGAAGCGAACTCCGCGGACGCGCGCGCTACCTGCGTAGGCACCGACTCCGCGCTCGATGACCTGCGCCTTGATCGGATACGTCGCGTCGAGCCGTTCCGGCGTGTCGTAGACTTCGAAGCTCGACATACCGGAATCCGCGACGGCGGGGCGGACGGTGGCCGTCATGGCGCCTCGACCTCGCTCGCGGGATCGTTGACGACCACGGATTTGGTCGCCCACATGACGACCGTCTCGAGGTGCGTGATCGCAACCGACAGCTCGCGCGACGGTGGGCACGCCCTGGTCAGCTCATCTTCGAACAACGATGCGGCCTGGCGCACTCTGGCGATCTGATCGATGCCCTGCGCGCTGGGCTTGTGGTAGGCGAACTTCTTGCTGACCACCATCAGCTTTCGCCCTCGCCGGTCGGCACGATCGCGGAATCGTCGGTCGGCTCTGGATCGCTCGGCGGCGGATCGGTTTCCGTCGGCGGATCGAGCTCGACGCTCGCGGCCTGCTCGGCCTCGGTCGCCGTCGCGATCGGGGCGAAGCGATTCCCGGCGACGCCCAGGTCCATGACGGTCACCCGGTCGCGAGCGGGATCGTAGACGATCACCTGGCCGTCGCGGCAGGCGATCTCGCCGGTGTCGGTCTCGACGCGCGTCTCGGCACGGGGCTGGATCAGGTAGAGCGGCGAGAGGTCGTGGACGGCGAGGCCCAGCGCCTTCAGGCGCGGGTGGAACGCGCGATCGATGCGTGCGGGAAGGTCGACCGCGACGAGGGCGGCGGGGTCGGTGACGGTGGGCACGGCGGGCTACAGCAGCGCGTCGATGCGGAGCTTGAGAAGGTCGGCCTCGTTGACCAGGACCGGATCGGCGATTGCTTCGATCGTCGCGTTCTCGCCCTTGAGCAGCGCGACGACACCGGCCGGGACGTCGAGCTTCGTGGCGACGGTGTCGAGCGCGGCGAGGCCCTGGTCGGACAGCTTCGGGATTCTGCGCGATCTCACCGGTGAGCCAGCCGTCGACGGCCGGCTTGAGGACGCCCAGGACTTCTTGGACTGGTGACAACGGACGGCTCCCTGCCGGCGGCGCCGGCGGTCGGCGCCCGGCGCTTTCAGCGGGGCGGGCGCTTCAGCGATTGGGGCCGACGTTGGCGACCGTCCGCGTTGCGCACCTGGAGCGCAACACAAAGAGGCCCGTCAGTTGCGTCAGTATCGTCAGGGCGTCCCTTCCTGTACTCCAAGACTGCACCTTGATCGGTTTCGTCCGGATCGTCTGTTTCGTCAATTCCGCTTGTTCAGCGTGGAACGCGGTCCGTCGCGGACGAGGATGATCGAATTGGTGATGGTGTTGTCGGCCTTGCGCTGCTCCATCGCGACGTCGCGCAGCGCGTTCTGCTCGCGCAAGAGCTCCGAACGCTCGGACGTCATCTCGTCGAACTGCTGCGACTGCGCCTGCACCTGCAGCTGAAACAGCATCTGCTGCGCGTTGAGCGCTTCGGTCGCGTTGAGGTAGCCGCTGTTGATGAAGTCTTGCGCGCTGTTGCCGAGGCCGCCGGTGCTCGTCGTCGTGTTGCCGCCGAACCCGCCGGCCAGCGCGCCGGCTCCGACGGTCACTGGGTTGCCGCCCATGACGGCGCCTTGCGCGGCGCCGGCCACGGCGCCCAGAAGATTGAAGCCCATGAGGGTGTCCTTTCCTAGTCGTCGCTCGCGTCGCCGAGGCCGGCAACGGAGGGCGCGACGTCGCGTTCGGTGGTGTCGATTTGCGCCAGCGGCTTATAGGCCGGCAGGTTGAGCGGCATCATCATGGGCGGCTCCGTACCTGCGCCGGGAGCCGTCGTCGCGGCGGCCGCCGCCGAGGTGTCGCCCGCCGGGAGCGCGCCTGTCGCCGTGAGCTGGGCGGCCGCGCCGCGCAGCGCGTCGACGCTCTCGGCCGCGTCGCGGGCGTCGCCGACCGGCGCGGCGGCCGTAGCCGCGGCGGACCCGCCGAGCCGCGCATAGTGACGCAGCACTGAGTCGGCATAGCCGATCGGCTTTCCGTCGCCCCAGTCGGTCTTCGTGCCGGTCGCGTTGGGCGAGCCGGCGTTGTAGGCCGACAGCGCCTTGTGGACGTCGCCGCCGTAGCGGGCGATTCCCGACGCCAACATCCCGGCGGCGTAGTCGGCATTCTTGGCCGGATCCATCGCGGCCGGGCTGCGGGCGAACGCGTGCCAGCGGTCGTCGATCTGAAACAGACCGTGGCCGTGCCCTTCGTCGCCGACGATGTTACGGCCGGAGTCGGCGCCGGGGCCGCCGGTCTCCTGAGCGGCGACGGCCGCAAGCAAGCGAGGGTCGAGGTGGTGGCGAGCAGCGGCGGCGCCGATCGCAGGCGCGTAGCTGACGTTGAGCGAGGTGTCCATGCGCCCTTCGATCACGCCGACAGGTCGCGTTGACAAGCCCCCCGGGGTGGTCTACCATGAGTCGGTTGCATGGGGTTCTCCTCGCGGGGAACCCCGTTCTATGGTATGGGTTCTTCACTGGTCATCGACATCGGGTCGGTCCTGTTCGCGGGGCGTCCGATGTCCCTCGATGAGCGCATCGAGGTTCCGCCGTTCTCCACGTTCACGTTCACGCAGCCGGCGCACGCTCGCCTCGACCTGCGGCGAGTGGACCGCGGACTGGACATCGACGGAACGATCGAGGCGACGATCGCGGGTCAGTGCGACCGGTGTCTGGACGACGTGATCGTTCCGATGGCGGTCGAGGTCGAGGAACGTTTCGATCCGCCGAGCGGAACGAGCGACCCCTTCGGCGAGAACAACGTACTGAACGGCACGACCCTCGACGTGGGCGACCTGGTGAGACAACTGGTGACCAGCGCTCTCCCCTACGTCCTGGCGTGCGGCGAGACGTGCTCCGGACTGTGTCAACGGTGCGGGCGGAAAAACGGTGTGGAGGACGGGTGCGCCTGTCCCTCCACGATGAAAGCGGATGGCCCCCATGACGAGCTTCGGGCTGATAAGGAAAGTGACTAATGGCGAACCTCAAGTGGAAGACTCCCCGTTCCAAGACGCGCAGCCGTCGCGCGGCGAATTGGAAGCTCGATCCCGTGACGACGGTCGAGTGCCCGCAGTGTCACCAGCCGAAGCGGCCGCATTTCGTGTGCGACTTCTGCGGAACGTACGACGGCCGCCAAGTCGTGAACAAGGACGAGCACGCCGGCCACACGCACGGCTGATGGTTAGCGGTTGACTCAGACCGGGGTCCGCATCGCGGGCGTCGGGCACTACGTGCCCAAAGGGGTTCTCACCAACGCCGACCTCGAGCGGATGCTCGACACCTCGGACGAGTGGATCACCACGCGCACCGGGATGAAAGAACGCCATGTCGCCGCTGCCGACGAGCCGACCAGCGACCTCGCGTTCGCGGCGGCGCGCAACGCGCTCGCCAACGCCGGTTGCCGGCCCGACGACATCGACTGCGTGATCGTCGCGACCGTCACCCCCGATTACGCGTTTCCGGCGACGGCTTGCGTGCTCGGCGCGAAGCTGGGGATCACGGGCAAACCGGCCTTCGACATGGAGATCGCCTGCAGCGGCTTCATTTACGGGCTGACCGTGGCGGCGAGCCTGATCCGCACCAACGTCTTCAAACGCGTCTTGCTGGTCGGCGCCGAAGAGCTCACCCGGCTGGTGAATTACCAGGATCGCGCGACAGCGATCCTGTTCGGCGACGGCGCCGGTGCCGCGGTGCTCGAAGCGAGCGAGATGGATTGCTTCTTGGGCGCCGAGCTCGGTGCCGACGGATCGAATCCCGAAAATCTGTACCTGCCGCTGAGCGGCACCGCCGGTCCGGCGCTCACGCCCGATGACGTCGAGCACCGCCGCAACACGATCGTGATGAACGGGCGCGAAGTGTTCCGCTTTGCGGTCACCAAGATGATCGCCGCGACGAACGTCGCGCTCGGACGCGCCGGCCTCGTGCCGACCGACGTCACCTGGCTGATCCCGCATCAGGCGAACCGCCGCATCATCGAGGCCGCGGCTAAGCACCTCGAGATGCCGAGCGATCGCGTCATCATCAACATCGACCGGTACGGCAACACCAGCGCCGCCTCGATTCCCATGGCGCTGTCGGAAGCGGTCACCGCCGGCAAGCTCAAGGACGGCGACGTCATCCTGTTCGTCGGCTTCGGCGCCGGCTTGAGCTGGGGGGCCGTCGCGTGGCGCTGGCACGTCGCCAGCAACGGCAAGGTCCCATCGGCACCGGTCGCCCGCTGATGCGCGTCGGCGTCGTCTTTCCCGGCCAGGGTTCGCAAGTGCTCGGAATGGGCGTCGGCGTCGCGCGCGCGTACCCCGCCGCGGCCGCGTGTTTCGCCGCCGCAAAAACGCTGCTCGGCTACGACGTGCTGGGCGTGTGTGAGCACGGCCCCGAGGAGCGTCTGCGTGAGACGCGCTACGCGCAACCGGCGATCTTCGTCACCGACGTCGCGCTGGCGCGAGCCGTCGGCGACGCGCTGTCGCCCACCGTGAGCGCCGGGCACTCGTTCGGCGAGTACTGTTCGCTCACGCTGGCCGGCTCGCTGAGCTTCGAGGCGGCGCTCGCGCTGGTGAACGAACGCGGGCTCGCGATGCATCGCGCCGCGTTGCAAGAGCAGGGCGCTATGGCGGCCGTGCTCGGCCTCGATCCCGACGTGCTGCGCGGTGTCGTCGCGCAAGCGCTCGAACGCGGCGCCGGTCGCGTGCAGCTGGCCAACTTCAACGCGCCGGGCCAGATCGTCATCAGCGGCGACGCCGCCGCCGTGCGCGTGGCGGGCGAGCTCGCGATGGAGGCCGGCGCCAAGCGCGTCGTGCCGCTCAACGTGTCGGGCGCCTGGCACAGCGCGCTGATGGACCCGGCGCGCGCCGAGTTCGCGCCGCATATCGCCGCCGCGACCGTGATGCCGCCGCGTTTCACCGTGATCTCGAACGTCGACGCGAAGCCCTACACCGACGTCGAGCAGATCAAGACCAACCTGGTGCGTTCGGTCACCGACGAAGTCCGGTGGCACGACACCGCTGCTGCGATGGTAGCGATGAGCTTGGATTTCGTCGTCGAGTTCGGCGCGTCGGCGGTACTGGCGCCGATGTTCAAGCGGATTGCAGGCGCACCCAAGGCGATCACGGTCTCCGACGCGGCCGGCGTCGAGCAGCTTCGCGCGCAGCTCGCCGGCTCCGCCGGCGACCCGCTGCGCATCGGATGACCGGCAAAGTCGCCGTCGTGACCGGCGCCAGCCGGGGGATCGGCCGCGCGATCGCGATCGACCTAGCCGCAGCCGGCGCCGCCGTTGCGCTGTTCGGCCGCGACCAGCTCGGGCTCGCCGAGACGCAGGCCGGCTGCCGTGCGGTGAACCCCACGGCCGCGGCGAGCGCTCACGTCGCCGACGTCACCAGCGAGTCGGCGGTCGACGCCGCGATCGCCGAGGTCCTCACCCAGCACGGCCGGATCGACGTCGCGGTGGCGAATGCGGGCCAAGCGAAGGACGGCCTCATCCTGCGGTTCCGCAGCGCCGACCTCGACGGCCTCATCGACGTCAACCTCAAGTCCGCGTTCTACCTGTGTGCCGCGGTCGCCAAACCGATGATGAAGCAGCGCTCGGGATCGATCGTCCTGGTGTCGTCGATCGTCGGCCTGGCCGGAAACCCCGGCCAGAGCGCCTATGCGGCGACCAAGGCGGGCCTGCTTGGTCTGGCCAAGTCGCTCGCGAAGGAGCTCGGGTCCCGCAACATCCGGGTAAACGCGGTTGCGCCGGGACTCATAGAAACGGCGATGACTTCGCAGATGCCGGGCCCCGCGCGCGAACACTACCTGAACACGATCGCGCTCGGCCGGGCCGGCTCACCCGAGGACGTCGCCCCGGTCGTCACCTTTCTTGCCTCCGACGCCGCCCGCTACGTCACCGGCCAAACGCTGGTGGTGGACGGCGGCTTCCTGATGTAGCTTCGCTCTCGACCACAGGAGACTCACCAGCACATGCCCGCTGACACTTTCGATCGCGTCAAGAAGATCATCGTCGAACAGCTCGGCGTCGAAGAGAACGAGGTCACCCCGGAGGCCTCGATCACCGACGACCTCGGGGCCGACTCGCTCGATCAGGTCGAGCTCGTGATGGCGTTCGAGACCGAGTTCGGCATCGACATCCCCGACGAAGAGGCCGAGAAGATCAAGACGGTGGGCGACGCGGTCGCGAAGATCGACGCCGTCGCCGACACCGCCAAGGGATAGATTGCTAGAAGCTCTTTCGGAGCGCTTAGGCGCGATCTTCGACCGGCTGGCAAATCGCGGTCGACTCTCCGAGTCGGACGTCGCCGAGGTATTGCGCGAGGTCCGCGTCGCGCTGCTCGAAGCCGACGTCGCGCTGCCGGTCGCCAAAGAGTTCGTCAACCGTATCAAGGACAAGGCCGTCGGGTCCGACGTCCTGACCTCGCTCACACCGGGGCAAACGGTCGTCAAGCTCGTCTACGACGAGCTCGTCGAGCTGATGGGCGGCGCCGCCGCGCGCCTCACCTACAGCGACGCGCCGCCGACGGTCTATCTATTGGTCGGACTGCAAGGCTCCGGCAAGACGACGCACGCCGGCAAGCTGGCGCTGCGGCTCAAAGAGCAGGGCCGGCGCACGCTGCTGGTCGCGGCCGACGTCTACCGTCCGGCGGCGATCGAGCAGCTCCGGACGCTCGGCAAACAGATCGACTTGCCGGTCTTCGACGAAGGCCAGGGCGATCCGGTGCAGATTGCGCGCGACGGCGTCGCCGAAGCGCGCCGGCTCGGCATTCCGACGGTCATCATCGACACCGCCGGCCGGCTGCAGATCGACGAGCCGCTCATGCGCGAGCTCGAGCAGATCAAAGCCGCGGTGAAGCCGACCGAGATCCTGTTCGTCGCCGACGCGATGACCGGGCAAGAGGCGGTCAACGTCGCGACGACTTTCAACGACCGGCTCGGCGTCACCGGTGTCATCCTCACCAAGATGGACGGCGACGCGCGCGGCGGCGCCGCGCTCTCGATCCATCGCGTCACCGGCGCACCGATCAAGTTCGTCGGCGTCGGCGAGAAGATCAGCGCGCTCGAACCGTTCTATCCCGACCGTCTCGCGCAGCGCATTCTCGGCATGGGCGACGTGCTCACCCTTATCGAGAAGACGCAGAGCGTCTACTCCGAGCGTCAGGCCGAAGATCTCGCCAAGAAGCTGCGCAAGTCGCAGTTCACGCTCGACGATTTCCTCGATCAGCTGCGCCAGGTTCGCAAGATGGGCTCGATGACCGACATCATGAAGATGATCCCCGGTCTGTCGAAGGCGCTGCCCAAGGACCTCAGCATCGACGAGAAAGACGTCTCGAAGGTCGAGGCGATCATCTGCTCGATGACGCGCCGCGAACGCGAACGGCCCGACGTTCTCAACGGCTCGCGGCGCAAGCGCATCGCGGTGGGCAGCGGGACGCAAGTCTCCGACGTCAACCGGCTCGTGAAGCAGTTCGAATCGTCCCGGCAAATGATGAAGTCGCTCGGCGGGATGAAGCCGGGACGGTTTCCGAAGCTGCCTATGGGATTCGGGCGGTGAACTCACCTCAATGCCCTCTCAATGACTGAGCGGGATTTTCTAGAAAGTCGACATGGTTAAGATCAGACTCCGGCGCATGGGCGCCAAGAAGCAGCCGACGTACCGGTTCGTGGTCGCGGATGCAAAGTCGCCTCGCGATGGGCGCTTCCTCGAGATTCTTGGGCATTACAATCCACGCACCGAGCCCAAGACGCTGGTGGTCGATCAGGGCAAGGCGAAGGCGTGGCTCGACAAGGGCGCGCAGCCGTCGGATCCGGTGCGCCGTTTGTTCGCGGAGCTCGGGCTCGTCGAGCGCGGCCCGATTCCCGAGAACAAGCGGCCGCCCAAGGGCAAGAAGGAGTAGCGCCGTGAGCTCACGGGGTGCTCGACGCTCATGAGCGCGTTCGACGACGAATTCGGACTGTTCGGCGACGAAGACAAGACGCCGGACGAAGAACGCACGTCGACGCTCGGCGCGCGTCGCATCGCTTCGGACGAGGCGGCGCACGACGACATCGAGCCGGAGGACGAACGGCCGCGACGCGGACGCGGTGACCGGCGCGAGCGCGGCGCGGGCAGCGCCGCGGAGTACGGTGAGGGCGAAGGACGGCGGCCGCGGCGCGAGTACGGCGCCGATCGCGGGGCGCGCAAGGCGGCCGATCCGGTGGTCGCGCAGCAGCGCGCGCTGGACCTGCTCAAATTCTTGGCGCGCAAGCTGGTGTCGCGACCCGATAACGTGATCGTCGAAGAGGTCGAGACGGAGAAGGGACCGGTCGTCGAGCTCGTCGTCGAGCACGAAGACCTCGGCAAGGTGATCGGGCGCAGCGGACGCGTCGCGCAAGCATTGCGCACGCTGGTGCGCGCGAGTGCCGAAGGCCGGATCAGCATCGACATCATCTCGTTCGAGGACGAGGTCGTTGCGACAAGCTCAGAACAGGTTGCGGGCGACGCGGACGCCGATGCCGGCGGTGATACCGAGGCGCGGAGGCGTCCGACGAGTGAGGCGAACGCCGGTCGGGTGACCGGCGTGTTCGGGCTGCGCGGCGAGCTCAAAGTTGCGCCGAGCCGCGTCGGCGCGGACGCGCTCGCGGCCGGAATCGCGGTGCGCGCGTCGCTCTCTGACGGGATGTCGCGGGCGTTGCGCGTGCGCGCGTTACGGCTGCATCAGGGCCGGCCGCTGGTGACGTTCGACGGAGTCGAGGACGCGAACGCGGCTCTGGAGCTCGTCGGCGCTACCCTGTTCGTCGATCGCGCGGTCGTTGCGATGGGCGAGGGCGAGTACTTCGACGACGATCTGGTAGGCTGCGCGCTGGTCGATCCGGCGGGAACGGTGGTCGGCCATGTCGTCGCCGTCGAGCATTATCCGGCGCAGGACGTGCTGCTGGTCGGGCCAGACCCCTTCGACAAGCTCAGGACGGGCGGCTCGATGGTGCCGCTGGTGCGCGCCTTCGTGCGCGCGATCGACGTTGCGGCGAAGCGCATCGCGGTCGATCTGCCGCCGGGGCTGCTCGATCCGCGCGAGGCCGACGAAGCGTAGCTACGTTCGAGCGCCGCCGTCGTCAGCTGCCGGCCCGGGGAAAGAGGCCGCGGCGCTTGGGCGGGTTGAGATAGGCGCCGATCGCGGCGTCGACCGCGTGCTCGACGGCCGTTTGCTGGCCTTGCGCGCCGGCGGCGACGTCGGTGTGCGACTGGTGCCACAGCGTCTTGCCGCTGCAGTCGCTGGCGGTGAGGTCGATCGTTGCGGTGCCGCCCGAGGACTGCGCGTCGGCGCGGACGCTCAGCGTGCCGGACAGGATCGCGTGCAGTGCATGCGACGCGCATGCCGTCCGGACGCTGCCGGCGCGATCGCCGTGGATCCGGTCGAGCAGTCGCTGGGTGGCGTGCTCGCGCAGCGCGGCGTCGGCGGAACCGGCGATCGGGACGACGGCATAGTCGCGTGACCGGCGCGGCGGCGACGGCTTTGGCCGACGGCGCGGCGGTCGGTGCGCTGGTCGAGGCGGCGACCGGCGGCCGCGTAACGTTGGTGAGCGCGCCCGCGGGAGCGCTGGGGACCGGGGTGGCGGGCGTCGGCGTCGCGACGTTCTTTTTGCCCTTCTTGCGGCTCAGCAGGTTGGTCAAGTTGGCTTGAGGCCCCGAGCTCGACGCGGGGACGGGGGTGGCTTGCGGAGGCGCCGTGCCGATCGCCGCCAGCCCGCGATTGGCGTGGTTGGCGATCAACGTTCCGAGGTCTGCACCCTGGCCGGCGGCGTCGTTGTAGGTTCGCAGCTGGGCCGTCTGGCTGTAGACCATGATCCCGCTCGTCGTGCTGACGACTTGCTCGACGACGGCTACCGCGTCGCCCAGGGGCGTGATGTAGCCCGAGACATAGTAGTCAGCGTTGTTGGCCAGCGCGACCTTGAGGTAGTCGGCGCGCTCGGTACCCGGCGGCGGCGGGATCACCCTGACCTTGCCGGTCGTCGACATCTGCTCGGCGACGATCGTCGCCAGCCGCGAGCCGGCCTCGCGGTCGATGCTCGCGCCGGTCGGCACGAACGGGTAGACGATCACGTTCGGCTTGGTCAGGAGCGGCGGCGTCGCACCGAGGAACGGCAGACCGAAAACCGCGATCAGGACCATGTGGACGAAGCGGCGCACCTTGCTGGCGTTCGTGCGCCGCCGGAGCGATCCCTTACGAGGCGAGCGGCAAGCGGGCGTTCTCGACGTCGTTTTCCCACGCCGCGCTGACGTGGGCGCCGAACAGGAACACGACGCCGATCAAGTACAGCCAGAGCAGCAGGACCCACAGCGCCGAGAGCGCGCCGTAGATCTGAAAGGCGTAGGACGCGTACGTCGTGTAGGCCGCGAACGCGATCTGGGCGACCGAGTAGCCGACCGCGCAGGTCAGCGCGCCGGGGATCACCGAACCCCACCGCGGCCGGCGGTTCGGAAGATATGCGTACAGGAACGCCGAGACCAGAAACACCAGCAGCGCCGAGCCGGCGTACGATGCGATCTGCGGCGCCCAGCGCAGGTATTCGAGCCTGGCGAACTGCACGATGAGGGTGATGACGATCGGCAGCGCGGTCGCGACGATCAAGACGACGCCGGCGAACGGGACGAGCACCAGCGCGATCGCGACGTCCCACACGATGTGCCGATAGCGCGTGATGCCCAGCGAACGGTTCAACGCATACGTGAGCGCTTGAAAGAGATTCTTCCCGGACCAGATGAGCCCGATGAGGCCGATCGCGCCGCTGAACCCGCGGTAGCGCACGATCGCGGCCAGGTTGCTCGACACCAGATCGCTCAAGGCCGGAACGTATTGCCGGATCGCCGCGTCGGCGCGCATCATGCCGTCGGCGGTTCCGTAGACGAAGGCCAGCATCGCGACCGCGACGATCGACAGCGGCACCAGCGCGAACAGCGCCGTGAACGCGATCGCCTGCGCCATGAAGGGCACGCCTTCGGTCGAGAAGCGCAGTCCGGCGGCGCGAAAGACGCGGATCACCCGTGACGACATCGGCTCACCCGCCGGTCGCGCTCGCGGCGCTGGTGCTGGTGGTGGTCAACGGTTCCTTCGTTCCCAGCGTCCCGCCGGCTATGCTGCGCGGCGGTCGCGTGGTGGCTCCGCCGGTGGTCGTCGCGCGCTTCGCCGACCGCATCGACGTGGCGGCCGACGGCACGCTCACGGCGACCCGCGGCGAGCGCAGCTGCGTCGCGCGCAGCGTCGACGCCGCGAACGAGCTGGTGGAGCTCGCTCCGCTCGCGCGCTGCCTGGGCGCGCAGCACGTCGGTTGGGATGCGCGCGCGAAGACGCTGGCGCTGACGTTCGGCGGGCCGATCGTCGTGCGAACGCTGCCGCCGTTCGACCCGTCGGCGCCGCAGCTCGCGCCGACGATGGTCTTCACGCCCGAACCGGCGCCGCCGACGCCGCGCGTCATCGACACCGGGGTCCCGCGTCCGCGCCGCACCGCGATCCCGGTGCCGCCGATTGACCCAACCTCTTCTTCCGCCGTGATCGGCGGCTGAATCACGGCGTCCGGCGCCGCAGCGCGACGTCGTCGAACGCAGCAACCTGCGCTCGAAAGGCGGTACGCTGCGTGGCGCTCGGCGCGCCGTCGCTTCGGCTTCGACCGCGAGCATCAGCAGCGCGAAGCCGCCGTTGGCGCGGGCGAACGCGCGCGAGCGCGCGGCATCGCTCGAGCGCACGCGCTGGGCCGCGGCGTACGCGTCGTCGGCCAGTCGCGCGAGTGCGGTCGCGAGTTCGTACTGCGCGCGCAGCGCCGACGGCGTGACGCGCGCGCGCGGATCTTCGCGCACGACCAGCGGCCGGCTTTGACGCGTCCCGTCCGCGTCGAGCGTGACCGTGTAGGTTCCGGGCGGAACGAGCACCCCTTCGGGTTCGAGCGGCGTCTCGTGCGGGACCGCCGCGATCGTCGGTCCGGTATCGAAAGTGCGCGGTTTGCGCTCGCGCAGATCCCAGACGAAGCGATGCGCGCCGGCGGTCGCGTCGGGCCGCAGCGGCGGCGCGATCCACCACGCCGGTACCTCGAGCGACGCCGGGTCGACCGGAGTCAGCGGATCGTCGCTGGACAGCCGGCGCACGGTGCGGCCACGCGCGTCCTGCACCGTGATCGTCACGCGCGACGCGCCGCGCGGCAACACGTAGTCGAACGTCGCGCCGGTCGGCGGGTTGGCCGAGAACGGCTCATCGGGCGGCAGCGGCGTGTCGGTCCAGGTGTCGCGGCGCACGCGCCAGGCGCGCGCCGGCGCGAGTAGCGCCGGACGCGTTGCGGCGAGCGCGGGCGCTTGGCGCAGCGGTGCGATGTCGTCGAGGATCCAGAAGCCGCGGCCGTGCGTCGCGATCACGACGTCGTCGCCGTGCACCACCAGGTCGCGCACCGAAGAGGCCGGCAAGTTCAGCCGCAGCGACGACCACGAGGTCCCGTCGTCGAACGATACCCACACGCCGCGCTCGGTGCCCGCGAACAACAATCCGCGGCGGTGCGGATCGGCGCGCACGGCGTTGGTCGGCGCGGCCTCGATGCCGCGGTCGATCTCGGTCCAGTGCGCGCCGCCGTCATGCGTGCGAAACAGCTGCGGGCGCTGCTCGTCGAGCCGGAAGCGGTTGACCGCGACATAGGCGCTCGCGGCGTCGAAGGGCGACGCGTCGACGATGGAGATCTTCGCCCACGCGCCGACGCCGGGCGGCGTGACGTTGCGCCAGTGCCGTCCGCCGTCGGCGGTGCGCCACACGAAGCCGTCGTCGGTACCGGCCCAGATGACGTTGCGGTCGCGCGGCGAGAGCCCGAGCGCGTAGATGACGCCGCGGTGCGGACGCTTGGCGTCCGCGGTCTGCGCGAAGTTGCCGAGATTGGCCGGCGCCGGCGTCTCCGGCCGCGCGAGGTCGGGACTGACGATGCGCCAGTGCGCGCCGTAGTCTGTGGTCTCGAACAGCACGTTCGAGCCGAGGTAGAGCGCGTGCGGATCGGCCGGCGAGAACGCCAGCGGCGCGGTGCGCCGGAAGCGGAAGTCGGCGTTGCCGCGCCACGACACGACCGGCCCCACCTCTCGCGTCTGGCCGGTGGCCTCGTCGAAGCGCGTGACCTTGCCGCCGTAGATGATCCCCGGATGCAGCGGATCGGGCGCGACGTAGCCGTACTCTTCGGTGCCGACCGGATGCCAGTCGCGCGAGGTGATCGCGCCGTCGTTGCCGCGCGAGAGCACTTCGGCGCTGCCGCTCTCCTGCTGGCCGCCGTAGACGCGATACGGAAACCGGTCGTCGCTGATCACGTGGTAGAACTGCGCGGTCGACTGGTTGTACCACGAGCTCCACGACGCGCCGGCGTTGAGCGTCACGATCGCGCCTTGATCGCTGCCGAGCAGGATGACATTCGGATCGTCGGGGTTGATCCACACGCTGTGGTAGTCGTCGCCGCCGGGCGCGCCGCGCCAGGCCTCGAACGTCGTGCCGCCGTCGGTCGACTTGTAGGTCGACGTGTTGGTGAGGTACACGACGTTCTTGTCGCGCGGATCGACGCCGAGCGTCGCGAGGTCGTCGCCGCGCTCGGAGATGCGCTCGGCGCTGTTGACCAGCACCCACGAGGCGCCGCCGTCGTCCGATCGGTACAAGCCGTAGCCTTGCTCGGCATCGACGATCGCATACACTCGCTTGGTGTCGCTCGACGCGACGGCGACGGCGATGCGCCCGAGGACTTTGTCGGCTCCCGGCAGGCCGGTCTGGAGCCGCTTCCAGGTGGTGCCGCCGTCGGTCGACTTGTAGAGTCCGGTTCCCGCTTGCGGCAGCTCGAACGAACCGCCGTCGTTCGTCTCCCACGGCGACTGCCGCGCCGCCCACAGCGTGGCGTACATCGTGCGCGCGTCGCCGGGATCGAGCGTGACGTCGAACGCGCCGGTGTCGTCGCCGGCGTGCAGCACGCGCTCGAACGTCGCGCCGCCGTCGGTCGAGCGATACAGCCCGCGCTGCGGGTTCGGTCCGTACGGATGTCCGAGCACCGCCACGAACAGCCGGTTGGGGTCGTGCGGGTCGACCACGATCTTGGCGATCTGCTGCCCGTCGCGCAGGCCGAGGTGCGTCCAGTGCGCGCCGCCGTCGGTCGACTTGTAGATCCCGTCGCCGACGGCGAGGTCGGGCCGCTGCAGTCCCTCGCCGCTGCCCGCATAGATCGTGTCGGGCGCGGACGGCGCGACCGCGAGCGCGCCGATCGACGCGGTCGGCTGATCGTCGAAGATCGGCCGCCAGGTGCGACCGGCGTCGGTGCTCTTGAAGATCCCGCCGTTGACCGAGCCGATGTAGAACTCGTGTGGCCGGCCGGGGACGCCGGTGGCGGCTTTGGTGCGGCCGCCGCGGATCGGCCCGATCGAACGCCAGTGCAGCAGCGCGCTCCACGGGCTCGCGGCGTTCGGCGCGGCATCGGGTGCCGATGCGGCCGGTGCGGCGAGGGGTGCGAGCAGCAGAACCGACAGCATGACGATGCGGCGGGCGATCATGCCGCTGGGTTCCGCCGGACCCGGCGCGATTCCGCTCCTGTGTTCGCTAGTGGTTTTGGGCGATGAACGCGTCGACGAGCGTGAAGAACTGCTGGGGCTGATCGAACATCGCGAAGTGGCGCGCCGGCGCAATCGAGACGACCTGCAGGCGCGGCGCGCCGGCCAGCAGCGACTGGTAGTACTGCACCTTTTGGTCGGCCGTGTACTGAATGGCCGAATTGGCGAGGTCGGGCTGGTAGTACGGCGCGATCTCGAGCAACGGAACGCTGATCTTCGGCAGGTCGGGGCGCAAGTCGCCGGCGAGGTCCTCGCGCAGCCACTCGGCGGTCGCACCGGGATCGCTGCGCGCTTCGAGCTCGGCCAGCTGCGCGGCCAGCGCGGGATCGAGCACGCCGCCCGGGCCTTGCATGTAGGTCTTCTCGTAGTCGAGCAGTTGCTGGTGCGACTCGGCGGCGATGGTGGTGGCGGCTTGCTGCGCGCCGCCGGCGCGCTGCTCGGCGGTGACACGCTCCATCCCCGGGAAGATCGGCATCCCGTCGAGCGCGATGATCCCGCGCAGCCGCTCGGGGTGCTGCTCGCCCAGCAGGATCGCCAGCGTGCCGCCGAGGCTGTGGCCGATGATCACCGGCCGCGCGACGTGCTGCGTGTTGATGAACGACCAGAAGTCCGACGTGAACCGCTCGAACAGCGGCGGGTTCGCGATCGGCCGGCCGTCGAAGCCGGGCAGCGCGACGGCGTAGACCGTGTGATGCGACTCGAGATGCCGAATTGTGTCGTACCACTCCCACGTCCCGGTGGTGAGCCCCGGCAGCAGTACGACGGGATCGCCCTTGCCGTAGCGATCGATCTGCAGCGAGCCGGCTTGGAACGACGCATCGACGTTCGGCGCCGCCGACAACGCGGCGGCTTGCGCGCCGCATGGCGCGACGGCGAAGAGGAAGGCTGCCGAGACGGCGCCGGTGCGAATCAACGATCGGAACATCGAAGCCGACTATCAGCGCGGCGCGGAAATGTTCCTGGCCGAGCGCTCGGTCAGCGGGAGGCCCGCAGACCGGGCTGGCGGTCGGCATCTAGGTAGGGATAGCATAAAGAGGCTACTATCGAGATAGCACGAAAAGGTCGGCAAAGGCTCGTCTTGGGGCCGAGCATCAAAACACCGAAGGGGTGTCAATTGAAAAAACTATCAGCCGCATGGTTTGCGGCAATATTTAGCATTACGTTCGCGGCATGCTCGAATCGAGGTGCATCAGCGATCCCGAGCGCCGCGATGCATGGCTTATGCGACCGCGAGATCGGTTTCTAGCGTCCGAGAGCGCTTGAATACAGTGCCAAGCGGTTTGCCGAGCAACAATTCGGCAAGCTACTATTCTGCGACGTCGTCCCAGTCGAACTACGATATGGGTGCGAATATCATCGAGTCGGGTGGCACGTCCAGCATAGGCGGAGCCGGAGGCGGCGGGCCGGTCACCGACAACAATTGTTCCGACCCCCAGAGCGCGGTGGCAGTTCCGATTTCAACGGCTCGGCATTCGCAGTCGATCATCGTGCCGTACAACTGTCAGGACTGGTATCTGGAAACGGTTCCAGGGGTCGAGAATCCTGCGGATGACCTCTACGTTGGCACGACGTGTAACTCAATGTGGATACCTGGCAACTATACGCAGACGGGTGGTTATACTGGCGGAGGCGACGCAGGCGCTTCAACGTGCGCGGCAGGTAACGTCGATAACATCAACTTAGCCTGCCTTATTGCCTTTGTTGCCCGTACGTGCACGGGTGCGAAAAACATCAATCAGCCTGCTTCAGACACGATAAATAAGCAGCACAGTAATCTGATCAGCGGAGAACTCGAGGTGTCACTCGTCCGCCATGGTGGGGGAACGCAGACACTTGGCTGGGAATACCAAACATACGGAGGACAGGAGTACTTCCAGTTTGCGCAAACGGTAAGCGTTAATGCCGGCGTTGTGAGTGTCACTGTCGGTCCCGGTGCCGTGATACCATTCAAGGGAAGCGTCTACGGTGCTGTCCAGGGACTTGCGAAGATCTTGGGCACGACGCAGCAAAGTCTTCCCGCATCATTTAACACGATGACACCGCTCACGCAAATCTCGAAGTCAACATGTTAGTGCACTATGCCGCCCCAATCGCAACGCCGACGCCACGGCCGCGGTGCGACGACCAGGGTTATATCGGGCTAGGGCAGCCGTTCCCGGATATGATCGGGCAAGCACCGCGAAACAAAGGTCGTAAGGTCGTCACGTCCATCGACCGCGTGAGCCTCAACGGTAAGACGATCGGCTACATATACAACCTCGAGAATGGGCATCGGTACTTTTCGCGCCGAACTGCAATAACGCTAACCGAACAACAGACGGCGGCGCTAAGTACCTTCGTGCGGCGCGCTGGTTATGTTCAGCATCTCAGCAACAGCGAAATTGCTCAGTTCGTGACCCAAGCGCTGAACCCACCGTATGTACGAATCGTCGCGCCGAATTCCGCTGCGCGCGCCGCTCGTTTAGGGATCGCTCACTGCCTCTAACAGCAAGAGCTGTCTCTCAAGTGGTCGAGACCTAGCGGCATCGCACCTGTCGCGGTTCCGCGGCCTCGCCAGCTCGCCATCGTGCCGGGCGGGCGGTGTTCGCTGATGGCGTGATCGCAGCCGCACAGGTCCACACCTGACTCTTGATGCGGGGACCCATCAGTGCGACCGTCGCGGCGCGGAAAATCCCTGGCCGAGCGCTCGGTCAGTGGACGAGATCGCGGGCCAGCACGAAGGTGATTCCTTCGCTCTGGAGCTGCGGGACGAGCGCGCGGACTGCGGCTAGCGTCGTCGGGCGCGGGTGGCCGATCGCGATCGCGCCGCCGTTAGCCTTGGCGACCGCGGCGGCTCGGCGCAGCTGCGCTTCGGTAGCATCAACTTCGGCGACGTTGTCGAGGAATACGTCGCGCCTGGCCGTGGGGATCCCCGCCGCGCGCGCGTCGCGCGCCGCGACCGACGTGCCAGCGGTGAGCGAGTCGATGAAGAAGAGGTGGTCGGCGGCGAGCACCGCGGCGACGTCGCGCATTACGCGGTCGTCGGAGGTTGCGCGGCTGCCTTCGTGATTGTTCACGCCGGTGGCAAGCGGAACCGAAGCGATGTCGTTGCGGACCTGCGCCGCGATGGCCGCGTCATCCATCTTGGTGGTGATCCGGCCGGGCCCGGGATCGATCCCCGACATCGGCTCCATCGGCAGGTGCAGCATGACCCCTTTGCCGGCGGCCTGCGCGTCGTGCGCGATCTCGCTGCCGTAGCGCACGTGGGGCAGCACGGACATGGTGAGCGCGACCGGCATCGCGATGAACCCATGCTCGGTGACCGGCCATTGACCGCAGTCGTCGATGATCAGCGCGAGCCTCGCGCCGCCCGAGGGAGCGGCCGCGAGCGCCGTCGGTTGGGCGCCCGGCGGCGTGCTTGGTCGCGAAGTCGCTGCGGCTCGAGCGGCCGGCGACGGCGTCAGGTTGCCCGCGGTTTGCGCGATCGTCGTCGGTAGGGCGGTCGCGACCCTGCGCGCGTGGTGCGCGACATGGGCCGGCCGAGGCGTCGTGTCACCGTGAACGACCAGCGCTATTGCGGCAGCAAGCACGCCCAGCGCGGCGAGCAGCGCAACGAGGGGAACAGCAGAGCCCGCGCTTCGGCCACGACGACGACCCTTCATACAGCGCCCTTCGACGCGCGGCTCGATCTACTTGTTCGGTCCGGCGTCGAGCACGTGCGGCGTGATGAAGAAGACGACTTCATCCTTGTTGTGCGAACTCTGGCGGTTGCGGAAGAACACGCCGAGCACCGGCAAGTCGCCCAGGACCGGAAACTTCGTGATCGTCTCCGAGTCGACGTCTTCGAACAGACCGCCCAGCACGATCGTCTCCCCGTCGCGGACGCGCAGTGTAGCATCGATCTTGCGGTTCGCGATGATCGGGAAACTGTCGTTGAAGCCGATGATCTGAGAATATTCCGGGTGCAAATCCGCGGTGATCGAGCCGTCATCGCCAATGGTCGGCGTCAAACGCAGGCGCACGCCGACGTCGATGGTCTGCACGCTGGGAAAGCCGGTCTGTTGGTTCACGGTGACGACGGGGTACTCCTCACCGATGAGTAGCGAGGCTTCGCGGTTGTTGAGGGTCGCGATCTTGGGCTGAGCGAGGATCGAAGCTCGTCCGCGCTGGATCAACGTGTCGATCTGCGCGTTCACGACGACGGAGCTCTTAGTGAGGGTGTAGGGGAACTGGCCGAGGGCCCCCGCCCCGAAGCTCGTCCCGCCGAGCTGGACACCGACGTCGGTCGTGTCGTTCACCGGCTGCACGTCCGCGACACGAACCTCGATCATGACCTGCCTCCCCGGCGCGTCGATGCTCGTCAGCAGCGCTCGCACCGTCGAAATCACTTCGCGGTTGCCGGTGACGACGACCGCGTTCTGGCGATCGTCGGCGAAGATCGCGCTGTCCGGCGCGACGCCTTTGAGCGCGCGGAGAGCTTCGCTTGCGCGCACGTGCCGCAGCGCGATCACCTGCAGCTCGGAGCTTCCGCCCGCGCCGAAGGCCGGCGCGTCGAGCGCCTCGACGAGCTTTCGCGCGCGCGCCAGCGTCGTCGCGCTCCCAGTGATCAGCACCGTCCCGGTGCGTTTGTCGCCGATGACTACCGTGCCGGGAGCAAGCGCGCTCTGCAGCGACGCGACGACGTCCTCGGGTCGCGCGTGGTGCATCGAGAGTGCCACCGTTTGCGTTCCCGCCGCGGCCGAGTCGTCGGGGTAACGGCGGTTCATCGACGCTGCGTCCCCGACGATCGTGACGCGTCCGTCGCGGTGCGCCTGCAGGCCGTAGGCCGCGACGAGCGTGGCGAGCGCCTCGTCGAAGGTGACGCCGGTCAGCCGCAGCGTTACGCGCTGGGTCTTGACGGAGCCGTCAGCGACGACGTTGCGGCCCGACTGCGCGCCGAGCAGACGGATGACGTCGGCGAGCTCGACGTCGTGCGCATCGATGCTGAGCCGGCCCTGGGCGGCAGCCGGAAGCGCGAGCGCGAGAACCGCCAGGATCACGATGCCCAATCGTCTCATGGTCGTCGCCCTCCGGCACCCGGTTGCGAAAACAGCGGCCCGTTGGCCACGGACAGTGTCGTGCCGCCGTCGAGGTGGACGCCGCGGACGTCGATCGCGACGACGCGCTCGCCGTCCACCAGGTCGCCGGAGCCTACCAAACGCGTCGTGGAACCGTCGTCGATGAGCGCGAACGGACGACCGCCGGTGACGATCGCCGTGACGCGCTCGGGTGATCCAAACGGAAACGCTTCCCCCGCGCCGGCATTGGGCGGCAGCGCTCGCAACGCCGGCGGAATCGGGGGCAATGCCACGTGAGCGACGGTGGGCGGTGCTTGGCCCCCGGCGGCGGCGGGTGGACCGCCGGCAAACGGATCACGGCGGGGTACGACGTCGGCCGGCGAGTCGGTGACCGGCTCGGGCGACGTGGAACGCGCAACCGGCGCCGCGGCGATCGCGTCGTGGGCGGTCGTCGGCCCGGCCCGAAATGCTCCGGCGTACGCGATCAGCGCCGCACCGGCGAGAACGCTCCGAGTCCTAGGATCGATCGCGAACATCTGCATGTGAGACATCCTCGAGGCGTTGCAGCGCGACGCGCAGCACGGCCGATACGGCCGGCGCGCCGGGCCGGCTGGAACGAACGATCGAAACGAGGTCGATCCGGGCGGGAACCCGCAGCGACGACAGTTGCCGCATCATCGCCAGCACGGCCGCATATCGGCCTTCGATCGTCACCGAGAGTGGAACGGCGTCGATCGAATCCGGGTGCCCCGGCGAAGCGCTCGGCGGGGTGGCAGCCGCGATTGCGACGATCGTCGCGATGCTCGCGCTGCGCGACGGCTGCGGCCTCGCGCAGGAAGCGCGCGACGACGGGAGTCGAATCGCCGGCTTGCAACCGGCTCAGGCCCGCACGCAGGCGGTTCCGTTCGGCAAGCAACGCGTGGCTTGAGGCCAGAACGCGCTCGTCCGCGGCGACCTCGGTGGCAAGCCGGTCGTTCACCGTCCGCTGGTCGGCGATGCGCCGTTCCCCTATGGTGATGAGACCGAACGAGCCGCCCGCGCCGATCAACGCGGCGCCGGCCCAGATCGCGCCGGTGGCGCCGAGCTTCATCGCCGCCGTTCCAGCACGATCGAATAGCTGACTTGCCGCCGCGCTTCGGTCTCGAACGCGCTGACCAGCCGTGCATCGGCATAGCGCGGAAGCCGGGAAAGCGCCGCAATCGTCGCGGCGACGGTGGCCAGGCGCGTGCTGCCGCCGTCGAGCTCGAAACCTTCGCCGTTCTTGCGAAGTGCGGTCAGCCAGGCGTCGCTCGGCAATGCATCGCCGAGCTCGGCAATTTCGTCGGCGCCAAGCCGGCCGGCCCGTCGAAGCGTCCCGATCACGCCGTCCAGCGCGCGCAACCTCGTGACGTCACGCTCCAAGCTGCGCACTTGCGTGACGCCGGCGGCGCTTCGCGCGAGCTGCGTTTGATTCGCGGCGGCAGCCGTCTCGAGGTCGTGCAGCCGTGCCGACTCCACGCCGTACGGTAGTCCCAGCGAAGCCAGCGCGCCGCCGACGATGACCAGCGCCAACCGCAGTCGCGGCGAAGCGGCCGAATGCAGCGCGTCCCCGAAGATCCGCTCACCGGGCGCGACCAGATAGTTGATGCGCTTCATGCGCCGTCCGCCCAAAGCGCGAGGCCGTAGGCGAGCGCCCAATCCGGAGCTGCCGCGCGGACGACGTCGGGCGGCAAGCTGCGCGAGACGTCTGCCTCGAGGCCTCCCATCCGAACAGTGAGCGCGACGGCGCGTTCGAGCGCGTCGGCGAAGCCGCACAGGCGCGCGCCGTTACCGACCATGACGATCCCGTCGAGCTCGGTTCGCGCGCGCGAGCGATGCTCCACCAAAGCGGAGGCCAGCTGCTCGACGAGCGCGTCGCGCGCGTACTCGCCTGCACCCGCGAGGCCGATGCTGCGCTTGCGCGACTCCGCCGCATGCTCCTCGATGCCGAGCGACGCCACGACGGCGGCCGTCAGCGCGGCACCACCGCCGGCGAAGATGCGATAGATGGGAACCGGCTGACTCGCCAATACGAGCTGTGTCGCGCGCGCGCCGACGTCGACGATCGCTCCCGCCGCGGGGAAGACGCGCGTCAAGGCCAATCCGGCGTCGTCGACCGCGATCGGCCGCAGTCCGGCGGCGCGAGCTGCGCCGACGCGCTCCGTGAGCGCCGCGCGGCGGGCGACGCCTACCACGCAGGTGTCCGCCTCGATCGGGACGACCCGAACGACGGCATCGGCCGACGGAAAGCCGAGAAACGGCGCGGCGTCGTAGCGTGCGGCCCGGACGCGCTCGCCGCCCCGCATCCGGGGGAACGTGCCGGTTCGCAGGTGCGCGTCGCCGCCGCCCAGCGCGAGGACGCAGCGGCGCTCGGAAGTTCGCAACTCGGCGCGTGCCGCCGCGATCGCCGCCGCAGCGTCGTCCCCCGTCTCCCGCACTGCGACCGCGACGAGGTCCGGACGACGCGCATCGTCCCGCTCGACCAGAGCGATGCGCGTGCGAGCTGTCCCGATATCGACGCCCAGCGGCAGCGTTTCGCGGCGCCTCACGCTGGCAGGCTCGATGCGACCAGCGAGGCGGCGACGGTGCCGCCGGCGAGAAACGGGCCGAACGGCAACGTGTCACGGCGCCCGGCGCGTTTCGTCAGGAGCAGCCACGACGCGGCCGTCGCGCCGGCGATGAACGCACCGCCGAGCGCGCCGAGCGCGGCCCATGGCCCCAGACCGATGCCGATCACCGTCGCGAGCTTGACGTCGCCCAGGCCCAGACCGCGGCCGCGCGTGATCGCGTAGAGGAAAAGCAGCGATCCGCCGGCGGCCAGCGCGCCCCAGAGGGCCGCCGCGCCGAAGCCGCCGGCAGCCGCAACGCCGAGCCCGACGACGGCGGCCGGCCGCGTCAGTCGGTCCGGGATGCGACCTGTTCGCGCGTCGACGTCGGCCGCGATCAGGGAGCAGCAGACCGACACGATTGCCGCCGGCGCGATCACCTGCCGGCCTTTCCGAGCAGCACGCGCGCCGGGAGATAGTTCGGATTCAGCGCGAGCGCGGACTGGAGATGCCGGCGCGCAGCCGGATGATCGTGCACCCGTTCCGCCATGCAAGCGGCCAGATGTGCGTAGCGCGGGTCGCGCGCAACCGCGGCGGCAGCCGCGAAGTCGCGTTCCGCCGAACGCCACCGCGCGAGTCGTTCGGCGGCGAAGCCGCGATCCGCCAGCAGTGCCGCATCGTTGGGCGACGTGCGCAGCGCCGCGTCGGCAACGGCAAAGGCGCTCGCGGCATCGCCGGGCTGTCGACGCATCAGCGCGAAGAAGGCCAGGCGATCTGCGGCGACCGCGGAGCGAGCGTCGAGGCGGGCGGCGCGCGCGTAGCTGCGCACCGCGCCGTCTACGTCGCCGGCCCCGAGCTCATCGTCACCTCGCGTCACCAGCGCCGAGGCGACGTGTCCGCGAAACGCCAGCGCCGCGATACCCAGGCTGAAGGCTGCGATGACGATCCGTCGTCCAGGGGGTAGGTGCGTCACGCGAGCGCGCCGAAATACGCGGAGAGGCCGAGCATCAGGGTTCCGGCCACGACGGCCGGCGCAGCCGACGCGGCGATGTTCCGCAAGAGTGCCGAGATGCGGCCGGTTACGAACGCGGCTCCGGCGAGCGGTGCGGCATGACCGAGACCGAACGCCGCCAACAGCAGGATGCCGTCCCATGGGCGTCCGCTGACGACGGTCAAGCCGGCGATGCCTGCGATCACCGGCGTGCAGCACGGCGAGATGACGAGGGCGCTCGACGCGCCGAGCAGGAACGCCCCACCGCCCGAGCCGACCCGACGCGATGCGCCGTGCGCGTGTGCGCTTCCATCCCCACGGAGCAGGGTAAACGTGCCGCCGAGCGCCAGGGCGACCGCGAGCGCGACGTAGACGTAGGTCGACCAAACGCGAAGTTGGACCAGCGCGCTCGCCGCGCTGCCCAGACACACGTACGCGGCCACCAGGCCGGCGACGAAGAGTGCGATGATTCTGCCGGGCCGGGACGTCGCGTTGGCGAGCGCGGCGACGGCGACGTACCGTGGCGCCGCGCATGGTCCCAAACTGGTTACCAGACCGGCGAGGAACACCAGCGGGTACGCGAGCGAAGAACGCATCGCAAGGGCGTGCAGTCCCGCGTTGAGCACGTCCATCACGGCGCGGCTTCCAGGCCCTGGCCCGCAACGTACAGGATCTTGGTTGCCGTGCAGTTCGCGCCGCACAACGTTCCGTTCGCAAGCGGCAGCTTGTTGAGAGTCGAGCCGGTGTGGATGCCCGGGCATTGAATCGTGTAGCTGGCGGGACTCCCGCCGGTAGCTTGCGTCGTGGTCAGCGAATACGTGGCGGCCGCGCTCTGGGCGGCCGGATCCTTCGGCGTGTTGTTGAGATACGCGACGCCGCCGGTCGTGAACAAGGCGGGTACCACGGCCGCGCCCGACGCCGTCGGATAGACCTGATTGTCGGCGTAGTACAATTCGAGCGCCGTCGCGATCGAACGCATGTTGGATTCGCAGGCCGCGGTTTGCGCCTGTGAACGCGCGTTCACGAAGTTCGGAATGAGAATGCCGGCCAAGATGGCGATGATCGCCACGACGATCATCAGCTCGATCAAAGTGAAGCCGCGTTCTTGGTCGGGCGTCGGGTGATTGTGCAAGATCGTCCTCCGGTCGTGCTCTGGTGCGTTCGGTGCCCGACGGCACCGCCGCGTATCGCTCTCAGGCTACGCGCCGGCCGATTCGCGCCAGCGCGCGCGACAAGAGCTTCGAGACGTGGCTCTGCGAGAGCCCAAGCCGCCGCGCGATCTCGGTCTGCGTCAAGCCTGCTCCGTACGTGCCGAAGACGATGGCCCGCTCCCGCGAATCGAGCTCGTCCACGGCGAGCGACAGCGCGATGCGTTCGTCGAGGGCGATCCCACGCTCGACTGCCGGCAGCGTGTCGAGCAGCTCGGAACGCTCCGTTGCGTCGGTTTCTGCCAGAAGAGCGGGGCCGGAGCGGCGCAGTCGCCGCAGCTCGACGACCTCGTGAACGGTAACGCCCAGCGCGTCCGCGAGCTCGGCGGTCGTGGGTTCGCGCTGGTTCACCGCGCACAAACGGTCCCATGCTTGGACGTACCGCCTTTCCAGCGTTATCAAGGCTCGCGGGGGGCGGACGATACATTCGTGGTCGCGCACGTAGTGCATGAGCTCGCCAACGATCATGATCCAAGCGTAAGCCTGGAACGGCGTGCGCATCTCGGCGCGGTAGTTGTTCGCGGCTTTGATCAACCCCAGCGCCGCCACTTGCTCGAGGTCGGCGCGTTCGTTGTGCGATCGCTTGAACTTGCGCGCGCCGCGCGAGCAGAGGTAGCTATGCGCGTCGATGACCGCGTTGCGAAGGTCGATGGTGCGCGCCGCGCAGTAGCGCGCGACGAGCTCGTCGGTATGAGTCATTGCGAGACGCTCCCGATCAAGGTGTACAGAGGAATGAATACGGAGAAGACGATGAAGCCGACGACGGCTCCGAGCGCGACGATGAGACTCGGCTCGAGCACCGCGCCCAGCGTTGCAATTGCGGCCTCGACGTCGGCTTCGAAGTAGGCCGAGATCTTGAACAGCATCTCGTCGAGCATCCCGGTCTCGTCGCCGACGCGGACCAGCGCGACCGCGAGCGGATCGAAGATGCGGGCCGCTTCGAGCGGAGCTGTCAGCGGCTCGCCGGCGCGCAGCGCCACGTCGACGTCGCGCAGGGCGCGCGCGTAAACTCGGCTGCCGGAGACGGGACGCACGACCTCGAGCGCCGCTACGAGCTCGACGCCGGACCGCGTCAACGTCGCCAGCATGAGCGCGATGCGCGCCGTGATCGCCTTGTGGAGCATCGGCCCGACGATGGGCAGCCGCAACCGCAGGCGGTCGACGGCCATGGCGCCGCGCTCTGTCCGAACGATCGCGGCGATTAACGCAACGACCGCGACGGTCGCGCCCGCGGCCGCGAGCCACACGGCCGGTACGGACAGCGCGTCACTGGCGGCGAGCAGCAGCTTCGTGGTGACGGGGAGCTCGACGTGAAACGCGCCGAACATCTGCGCGAACATCGGCACGATGCGCATCATCAGAAACAGGACCAGCCCGAACGCCGCCGTGACGACCACCGCCGGGTACGCGAGCGCGGCGCGAATCTTCTTGCGCAGGTCGGCGTCGCGCTCCAACAAGACGGCGAGCCGCTCGAGCACGTCGTCGAGAACCCCGCCGGCTTCGCCGGCTCGTACCATTGCGACGTAGAGCGGCGAAAAGACGCGCGGGTGCCGCGCCATCGCGTCACTCAACGACGTGCCGTGCTCGACGTCGGCACCGATCGCGCGTAGCGCCTCGCACAGGCTACGATCGTTCGCGCGCTCGACCGTGACGTCGAGGGCGCGGCGCATCGAGACGCCGGCCCGGATCAAGGTCGAGAAGGAGCGAAAGAACGTCAGCAGCGCGCGGCGTGACGGACCGCCGACGTTCAGCGTTCGGTGGACGACGCGCCCGAGCGTCGACTCGGCCTCGATCGTGGTGACGAAGAGCGCTCGAGCGCGCAACGCCGCTCCGACCTGGTCGGCCGACGGCGCTTGCATCGAGCCGCGAATCCGCTCGCCCTCCGCGGTGCGAGCGACGTACCGGTACAGCGCCGCGCTCACGGAGCACTCCGTTCGAATGCCCGCACCTCGTCGGGACGCCTGGTCACGGCTCGAGCGGCGTCGAGGGTGATCTCACCGCGGACGACCAAATCCGACAAGTGCGCCTCGAGCGTCTGCATCCCGGCGGCGCGACCGGTGACGAGGGTGTTGCGAAGCTGGTGCGTCTTGCCCTCACGAATCAGCGCGCGAACCGCATCGGTACCGACCAAGACCTCGGCCGCCGCGCGACGTCCGGCGCGGCCGGCGCGCGGCACCAGCCGTAGCGCGACGATGCCGGTCAACACCGAGCTGAGCTGCGAGCGCGCTTGCGCGTGCGCTTCGGGTGGGAAGACGTCGACGATTCGGTCGACCGTCTGCGCCGCATCGTTCGTGTGGAGGGTCGAGAAGACGAGGTGACCCGTCTCCGCGGCGGTGAGCGCCGCTGCGATCGTGGTCCGATCGCGCATCTCGCCGATCGAGATCACGTCGGGATCGGCGCGCAGAAATCCGCGCAGCGCTTCCGCGTAGTCCCTCACGTCCCGACCGATCTCGCAGTGCGTGACGAGCGAGCGGGCCGGGAGGTGAAGGTACTCGACCGGATCCTCGACCGTGACGACGTTGCGTTCGCTGTCGCGATTGATCCGATCGATGAGCGCGGCGAGCGCCGTGGTCTTGCCGCTCCCGGTCGGACCGGTGAACAGCACCAACCCGGCCGGCCGGCGCGCGAACTCGGCGACGGCTTTGGGGAGCGCCAGCGACTCGAGCGAAGGGACGCGTTCTGCGAGCAGGCGGATCGCGACGCGCAAGCCGCCGGCATGGCGGTAGACGTGAACGCGGTACGGGCCGCCGTCGGCGGCACGCGGCGCCGCCGCGTCGGCCGTCCCTCGCTCGTCCAAGCGCACGATCTGGGCCGCGGTGAGCGCGCCGGCGAGGAATTCACGGACGACGGCTTCCTCGAAGGCGGCGGCGTCGGCAAGAACGAGCCGGCCGTCGATCCGCATCGCCGGGCGCTCGTCCCCACCGAAATGCACATCCGTCGCGGCGCGCGCGCGAGCGGCCCGAATGAGCTCGTGGACGCGGATCGCGCCGAGACTCAACGGATCGCGTCCCAGGCGACGACGCGAACGATCTCGTCGTAAGCGGTGATTCCGTCGAGCACCTTGGCGCGTGCGTCGTCGCGCATCGAGCGGTAGCCGCCGCGTGCGGCGACTGCCGCCACGTGAACGCTCGAAGCTCCGGTGGCGATGGCGTCCCGCGTCGCGTCGTCGATCGGCAGCAGCTCGTACACACCCGTCCGCCCGAGGAAGCCGGTTCCATCGCACGCTCGGCAGCCAGCTGAGACGTACCAGGTCTCCTGCGGCGTACTCAACGCCTGGCGGAGCTGCGCCGGAATCACCGCACGAACGCGACAGCGTTCGCACAGTTTGCGCACGAGGCGCTGGGCGACGACGGCCGTCAGCGCCGAGGCGAGCGAGTGCCGGGCGACGCCGAGCTCGACCAGGCGGTCGATCGTGCGAGGCGCGTCGGTCGCATGCAGGGTCGTGAAGACCATTTGGCCGGCGAGCGCGGCGGAAACCGAAACCGCCGCCGTATCGGCATCGCGAAGCTCGCCGACCATGATCACGTTGGGATCGCTTCGCATGAATGCGCGCAGCGCGGCCGGAAAGGTCACCCCGGCGCGGGCGTTGACCTGGACCTGCGAGACGTCGCGCAGCCGCATCTCGACCGGGTCCTCGACCGAGCAGACGTTGCGCGTGCGCGTGTCGAGCTCGGCGAGCGACGCGTAGAGGGTCGTCGTCTTCCCGCTGCCCGTCGGCCCGGCGACCAGCACGAAGCCCCATGGCGCATGTACCGCCGCGCGATAGCGCTCGAGCATCGCGGGCGGCATCCCCAGCGCGCCGAGTTCCGGCGCGGATGCATAGCCGTCGAGCAGCCGGACGACGAGCTTTTCCCCGCTTATCGTCGGTACCGATGCGACGCGCGCGTCGATTTCGCGCTGCTCGAAAGGGATGCCGCAGCGGCCGTCCTGTGGCTGACGCCGGTCCGCGACGTCCATTCCGGCGAGCACCTTCACGCGCGATGCGACGGCGGCGAACAGCTCGGCAGGGATGACCTCCAGCTCGTGGAGCAAGCCGTCGACGCGCAGCCGTACGCGGCCGCCGCCGAAGCCCGGTTCGAGGTGGATGTCGCTCGCGTGAGCGGCGATCGCGCGCGCGAAAACGCGATCGACGGCGCGCACCGCGGGAGCATCGGCGGCAGCACCATGGAGCGCGTCGGACGCTACGGCGTAGGCGGCGCGCAGGTTCTCCCGAATCGCGTCGCGGGCCATCGGCAGCGGCCGCACGCGCAGACGTGTCGCGGCACGCAGCGCGTCGACCACCTCGACGTTGTCGGGATCGGGGAGGGCGACGGCCAGCACGCCGTCGACCAGGTTCAGCGGGAGGGCGTCATGTCGAAAGGCCAGCGCCCGAGGCACGCGTGCGACGGCTTCCGGATTGGGAGCGAAGTTCGCCATGCGTCACGAATCGGAAACGCCTCGGCAAAAAAGAGGCAACATTTCGGACGCCGATTAAATGTTCTTAAGGTTCGAGGCGAGCGATGACCGACACGGTGGCGCACACCGACTATCTGACCATCACGACCAAAACGCGCTACGAGATTCGCGACATCACCGAGCATGTCGAGCGCGTGCGCGCGGCGGCGGAATTGTGGGACGGCATGGTGCTGGTCAGCACGATGCACATCACCTCGAGCGTCTTCGTGAACGATCACGAGGCGGGGCTGTGGAGCGATATTCTCGCCTGGGTCGAGAAACTCGCCCCGGCGGGGCTAGACTACGCGCACCACCGCACCGGCGAGGACAACGGAGATGCGCACCTCAAACGCATGCTGCTCGGGCACCAGGTGATCGTACCGGTCACCGCCGGCCGCCTCGACCTCGGCCCGTGGGAACGCATCCACTACGGCGAGTTCGACGGCATGCGCCCCAAACGCGTGCTGTTCAAAGCTCTCGGGTTCAGCCGACCTGCCGGGTGATCGCCGGGTCGCCGTTATGCGACTTCGACGAACTCTGCCGAAGGCTCGGGAACGGGCTGGCCGTCCTGGCGCAATCCGCTCACGTGCATCTCGATCGCATCCCGTTTCAGGTCGTGCGTCTCTTCGCGCGTAGCGCCGGCAAACACCGACTCCCGGAAGCTCCGGCGGATAGGCACTCCATCCTGTGTCGGTGCGTTCGTAGACGACGTGGTAGCCCATTTTGGGCGCGTTTTCGCCAGGATGTTTCGCGACCACGGTTCGATCTCCGAGTGAGACAGTGCTATTGGCCGGTTGGACGGAGAGCGTCGACGCTGGGCCACCGCCGCCTTCGACGAAGACATGACCGATTGGCCACCACACCCTCAACTCGAGAGCATTTACGGAGGGCGCAGGCTACCGTGAAAACTGTGCAGCGACCGGACGGCAGAAGTCCCGGAACGTCCAGGGCCCCGAGTCCTCAGCCGCCCCGTTCCTTCATACGCGTGCTTACGCGCCTTGCCACCTCGCTGACCGTTAGAAGTATCCCGATCCCCGAGCCGACCAGATAGCTGGGATCGTGTGGAATTCCGCGAGGGAACACATAGAGGCACACTGCCGAGAACAGCAGAGGAGCCTGGAGCCGCGCAATCGCCATTAGTGAAGGCCGCTCGGTAACAATCTGGGCTACGGTAGACATCAAGACGATGACCGCGATGATGCTCGCAGGAGCGCCACTGTTCATAAAGCCGCTTAAGTTCGATGCTGCCAACTGTGCTCTCAACCGTAAATGCCATTATAGCACTGGTAGGCTGCCCAGATAGTTGCGGCTGAAGCACCGGCAACCCCTAGCAGCGTGAGCCATTCCGGTAGCGTTAGGGCACCGACGAGCCCGCCAAGGAATGTCAATGAGGCGGCAATCCCCAACGTTGTCCCGTTCCAACGGGCGATCGCGGCCTCCGCAGAAGCCACCACAACAGCACTATACCTTGAAGCGTTTGCCACGATGTAGCCGGCCATGCTCAAGGCAGCGGATGTAGCCAATGCGATTTGTACTTCGCACTTCACTAGGGGTGAGCGAGGGGGTTGGAACTGCGCACTGGCCAGGGGGCCGTAGAGGCCGTATACGGAAGTATATGGCAACACTTGCGTGCTCCACCACTGCGTCGGAACCGCCGGCGGTGGCGGCGTCAGCGTCTGCGACACGTACGTAAGTGCCGTCGTCCCTTGATCGCCTGCGAAATTAATGGTTGAGTCGGAGGTCGGCGGTGGAAGATTCAGACAGTCGTCATCGTCTTTGATCGACCGTACCGAATCCGGAACTTGATTATCGCAGGAGAGCGGTTGGTTTGTCGTTGGTTTTGACGCACTTCGGACCGGCAGAGTATATCCGGTCGCGTAGATTATCGTCCCCGTTTTGGGATCACGAACAGCGTCAAGACCAACGCGCTGCATCAGGTCCGGCAGCGAGAGGTTCCGCGCCGAGTGACGAGGCCAGTACCGCGACCGCAACCCGCCAGCAATAACGCACCGCCCGTGGCGCTCAAGAAATCGCCGCGTCGCAAAGAAGAACTCATAACACCCCTATTCCTCAAACCGATGTGAGTATAAGAATCGCGCGACACCGCGGGCGGCGTTCGAACGACCCGACCGAGAGCCCCAACTGCGAACGAAGCCGCGTCGTTCTTAGAAGAGTGAGACCCGCGCCAGAAGCACGACCATGTTCATGCCGTAGCACGTTATTACATAATAGCAAGAATGTGTCAAGAACGGGAAGCCGTCCGGCAGCGTTGCCGGTGGTTCGGCGCGCCGAGGGTGACTTGGCCCCGATTGTACGGATTTCCACGCCGTCTGAGCCGGTGTACTGGCGGGGAAGCCCGTCGTCGCTATTGGCCGATTTGGACCGTGAGCATTGAGATTGAGCCGCCGTCGGCCCCTTGGACGGGATAGGTGACAGATTCGCCCTCGTTCTGGGCGGCGACGACGTAGAGTAACGGTAGATAGTGGTCGGGTGTGGGCACCGACAGGAGCGCGTCCTCGCCGAGCTCTTCGTAGTCGATGAGCGGGCCGTGAAGGTGCGCGTCGAGGAGGTCGCGGGCCTGCTGTTCGAATCGCACGGCCCAATCGAACTGGTTCACCGAGTGACGGCCCCAGGCGAAGGCGTGCAGATTGTGCACCAGGTTGCCGCTGCCCATGATCAGTACACCTTCGTCGCGCAACGGTGCGAGCCGCCGGCCCACGTCGTAGTGGAACGACGCCGGCTGCGTCTCGTCGATCGCGAGCTACACCACCGGAATGTCGGCGTTCGGATACGCGTGCACCAGCACCGACCAGGTGCCGTGGTCGAGGCCCCAGGTGTCGTCGCGGCCGACGCGCAGCGGCGCGAGCAGCTCCTGCACCCGCGAGGCGAGCGCAGGATCCCCAGGCGCCGGATACTGCACATCGTAGAGCTCGCGCGGGAAGCCGCCGAAATCGTGGATCGTGCGCGGCCGCTCCGACGCCGTGACGTGCGTGCCGGGAACGTACCAGTGCGCCGAGATCGACAGGATCGCGCGCGGCCGGGGCAACCGCGCCCCGAGTGCGGCCCACGCGCGCGTGTACTCGTTCTGGTCGAGCGCATTCATCGGGTTTCCGTGGCCGAAGAAGATCGCCGGCAGCCGTTGCGCCATCGTCAGCTCCGCGCCGGCGCCGGCGCCGGCGCGAAGGCTCCGGCCAACAGCGCGTACGAGCGCGTGCGCGACGCGTAGTCGGGCGTGATACTGAGGATCATCGCTTCGTCGGCTTCGTGGCGCGCGCTCAGCGTCTCGATTCGCTCGCGCACGGCCCTCGGCGCGCCGAGCGTGAGCCGGTGGCGATTGTACGCGATCTCGTCGCGGTCCGACTCAGTGTACGGGTACGCGCGCGCGTCATCGCGCGAGGGCACGGGCAGATCGACGCCGCGCCGAATGCGCAGGCGCCACAGATCGATCGTCGCGGCCAGATCCTCGGCCTCTTCGGGCGTCGGCGCGGCGATCGCGGCCACGCACAAGATCACGCGCGGCTCGGCCAGCCGGCGCGACGGCCGGAAGTGCCGGCGATACATGCGCGTCACCGGCTCCGCGTCGCCGCTGATGAAGTGCGCGAACGCGAACGGCAGGCCGAACTGCGCGGCCAGCGACGCGCTGTAGTCCGACGAGCCAAGCAGCCAGACCTCGGGCGACGTCTCGCCCGACGGCATCGCGGTCAGCTTGGCGAACGGGTGCTCTTCGGGCAGCGTGCCGTCGAGGTAGTCGCACAGGTCGCGCACCTGCGCCGGAAAGTCGCGCACGTCGCGCGACTCGAGCGCCATCGAGACACGCTGCGAGCCGCCCGGCGCGCGCCCAATCCCCAGGTCGATGCGTCCCGGCGCCAGCGCCTCGAGCATGCGGAACTGTTCGGCCACCTTGAGCGCGCTATAGTGCGGCAGCAGCACGCCCCCGGTGCCGACCCGCATTCGCGACGTCTCGGCCGCGATGCGCGCCAGCAAGATCTCCGGCGCCGGATCGGCGAGGCCGCGCATCGCGTGATGCTCGGCCAGCCAATACCGGCGGTAGCCCAGCCGCTCCGCTTCGCGGGCGAGCGCGATCGTCTCGAGCACGGCGTCGCGCGGCGCGGCGCCGTCCAACACCGGCGACTGGTCCAGGATTCCGAGTGGGAGCGTCACGGCCGCGGATCGGCTACGCGCGGATCGCGACCGCCATGATCTCCTTGGACGCGTGCGACTCGAAGCGCTTGAAGTTCTCGGCGAACAGGCCGGCGAGGTGTTTGGCCTGCGCGTCGTACGCGGCTTTGTCGGGCCAGGAGTTGCGCGGGTTGAGCACGTCGCTCGGCACGTCGGGGACCGCGGCCGGGATGGCCAAGCCGAAGAACGGCTCGGTCTCGTACGTCGTGCGGCCCAGGCGGCCTTCGATCGCCGCGTTGACCATCGCGCGCGTGTAGGCGATCTTCATCCGCTTTCCCACGCCGTAGACGCCGCCGGTCCAGCCGGTGTTGACCAGCCAGCAGTCGACCTTGTGCTGCGCGATGCGCTCGCCGAGCAGCTTGGCGTAGACGGTCGGATGATGCACCATGAACGGCGCGCCGAAGCACGTCGAGAACGTCGGCTGCACGCCCGACACGCCGCGCTCGGTCCCGGCGACCTTTGCCGTGTAGCCGGACAAGAAGTGGTACATTGCCTGTTCGGCCGACAGCTTGGCGATCGGCGGCAGCACGCCGAACGCGTCGGAGGTGAGCATCACGATGTTGGTGGGATGGCCGCCCATCCCGCTGCGCACGAAGTTCGGCAGGAAGTCGATCGGATACGCCGAGCGCGTGTTCTCGGTGAGCGACGCGTCGTCGACGTCGAGCTCGCGGGTGACCGGGTTCATCACCACGTTCTCGATCACGGTGCCGAAGCGGTGGGAGGCGGCCCAGATCTCCGGCTCCGCCTCTTGGCGCAGCTTGATCATCTTCGCGTAGCAGCCGCCTTCGAAGTTGAAGACGCCGTCGGCCGACCAGCCGTGCTCGTCGTCGCCGATCAGCGGGCGGTGCGGATCCGACGACAGCGTCGTCTTGCCGGTACCCGACAAACCGAAGAAGATCGCGACGTCGCCGGCCTGCCCGACGTTGGCCGAGCAGTGCATCGAGAGCACGTTGCGCAGCGGCATCAGGTAGTTCATCACCGTGAAGACGGACTTTTTGGTCTCGCCCGCGTAGCGCGTGCCGCCGATGAGGATGATGCGGCGCGCCAGGTTGACCAGGATGAAGGTCGACGAAGCGGTGCCGTCGCGGGCCGGATCGGCCTCGAACAGCGGCACGTTGATGACGGTGAACTCGGGTGCGAACTCGGTTGGCGTCCCCGACGGCGGCGGCACGATGAACAGATCGCGCGCGAACAGGCTGTGCCAGGCGTACTCGGTGACGATGCGCACCGGCAGCCGGTACGCCGGATCGGCGCCGACGTAACAGTCGAGCGCGTAGACGTCCTTGCCGGCGAGATACCGGCCCACCCGCGCCAGCAGCGCGTCGAAGACCTGGGCGTCGATCGCTTTGTTGGCCGACCAGTCGATGTGCGTCTCGCTGCCCGGCTCGCGAACGAAGAACTTGTCGTTGGGCGACCGGCCGGTGTGCTTGCCGGTCTCGACCACCAGCTGACCGGCGGCGCCGAGCTTCCCTTCACCACGCGCCAAGGCGCGCTCGTACAGCCACGCGACCGATTGGTTGCGGTGCACGGTCCGCACGCCGCCCAGCCGCAGACCGGCCAGGTGGGCTTCGAACGACTGTGAGGGGTTCGGTAAGGTGATGATGGCCTACACCTCGCGAGCCGCGGCGAAGGGGAAAGAGGACCGACATTCGCTCGGTTGGCCCACTGCGCCTCGTCCGGCACCAACGCGGGAGACCGATGGTACAGTGAGGGCGGTGCCCGAGCTCTTCACCGTCCTCCCCCCGGCCGAAGCGTTGGCGCTTCTTGCGCGCGGTTGTTCCCCGATCGGGGACACGGAAACCGTTGCGCTCGAAGCGGCGGTCGGCCGTGTCCTGGCCGACGATGTCGTCGCCGGCGAGACGCTGCCGGCGTTCGCCCGCGCGACGATGGACGGCTACGCCGTACGAGCCGCCGACACGCACGGCGCCTCGGAGCAGTCGCCGGCCTACCTGCGCGTCGCCGGCGACGTCCCGACCGGAGTACCGGCGACGGCGTTCGTCGGCTTGCGCGAAGCCGTCCGCACGCACACTGGCGCGATGCTGCCGCCCGGCGCCGACGCGGTCGTGATGGTCGAAGACACCAACCTCCATCCGGCCCGAGAAGGTGCCCCTCCCGAAGTCGAAGTGCTGGCCGCGGCGGCGCCCGGCGAGAACGTGCTCGCGGTCGGTGAGGACGTGCGGTCCGGTGCGGTCGCCGTTCCGGCCGGCCGGCGGCTGCGGGCGCCCGACGCCGGCGGCCTGGCGGCGCTGGGCCTGACGGCCGTGGTGGTGCGCCGGCGCCCGCAGATCGCGATCGTGTCGACCGGTGACGAAATCGTGCCCGTGGCGGCCGTCCCGGGCGTGGCTCAGGTCCGCGACGTCAATGCGACGACGATCGCCGCGGTCATCGAGCAGGCCGGCGGAATCCCGCTGGCGGCCGGCATCACGCCGGACCGGGCTGAAGAGCTCGAGCGCGCGCTGCGCGCGGCGCTCGACACCGCCGATGCGCTCGTGCTCTCGGCCGGCTCGTCGGTCTCGGCTCGCGATCTCACCGCCGAGGTCGTCGCGAGGCTGGGCTCGCCCGGCGTGCTCGTTCACGGGATCGCGATCAAGCCCGGCAAGCCGACCGTGCTCGCGATGTGCGACGGCAAGCCGGTCGTGGGGCTGCCGGGAAATCCGGTCAGCGCGTTGGTGGTCGCCTGGCGCATCGTGCGCCCGCTGGTGCGCCTGCTCGGCGGCGAGACCGTCGCGCGGTCGACAGGCTCAGGGCAGGCTTGGACGGATGAGCGCACGATCGACGCGCTGCTCGACGTGCCCGTTCCGTCGCGCCCCGGCCGCGAAGACTTCGTGCCGTGCGCGCTGGCGCGCGACGCCGACGGCGTCTCGCACGTGAGACCGTTGTTCGGCTCGTCGAACTTGATCTTCACGCTGGTGCGCGCCGACGCGCTGATCGTGGTCCCATTCGATCGCAGCGGACTGGCCGCGGGCGAAACCGTGCGCGTGCTCGTGCCGTGAACGAGCGCGCGATGTTCCTGCACGACGTTCCGCTCGACAGCGCGCGCGCACGTTTCGAGCTTGCGTTGGAAACGGCAGGCGGGCGCTTTGCCGCGACCGAGACGCTCGCGCTCGACGACGCGCTCGACCGCGTCACGTCGCAGGCGGTGATCGCGCGCTTGTCGTCGCCCCATTATCATGCCTGCGCGATGGACGGGATCGCGGTGGTCGCCGCGCGCACCGCCGCGGCGCGCGAGACCGCCCCGGTCGAGTTGTCCGCCGCGGAAGCGCCGGTCGTCGACACGGGCGATCCGCTGCCGGCGGGATTCGACGCGGTGGTGCCGGTCGAGCAGGTCGAACCGCGGCCGAACGGCGGCGTCGCGCTGCGCGCCGCCGTCGCGCCGTTCGAGCACGTGCGCGCGATCGGCGAAGACGTCGTCGCCGGCGAGGTCGTCGTGCCGGCGCTGCGCCGGCTGGGCCCTGCCGATCTCGCCGCCTGCGCAACGGCCGGCGTCGAACGCGTCGAGGCGATCGCGCTGCCGCGCATCGCGGTGATCACCACCGGCGACGAGCTGGTCGACGTGACGACCGCCGCGCCGCCGCCGGGCGCGATCCTGGATTCGAACGCCGTCCTGCTGCGCGCCTGCGTGCGCAGCTACGGCGGCGAGGTCGGCGTGTCGTCGCGCGTCCGCGACGACGAGGAATCGCTCACCGCCGCGGTCGCCGAGGCGATGAGCGCGTCCGACGTCGTGATCGTCAACGCCGGTTCGTCGGCCGGTCGCGACGACTACACCGCGCGCGTGTTCGCGCGTTTCGGCGAGGTCGTCGTGCACGGAGTTGCGATTCGGCCCGGCCATCCGCTGGTGCTCGCCGTCGCACGCGCCGAGTCGGGACGCGCCATCCCGCTGCTCGGCATACCGGGCTATCCGGTCAGCGCGGCGATCTGCGCGGATCTGTTCTTGCGCCCGCTGCTCGAACGCTTCGGGCACCGCGACGCGGCGGAGGCGCGCGAGATCGAGGTCGAGCTGACCCGCAAGCTGTTCTCGCCGCTGGGCGAGGACGAGTACGTGCGAGCCGTCGCGGCGCGCGTCGACGGCCGGCTCGTCGCGACGCCGCTGCGGCGCGGCGCCGGCGTCATCACCTCGCTGTCGCGAGCCAATATCCTGATCACCGTGCCGCGGCTGAGCGAAGGCGCGCGCGCCGGCGCGCGCGTCACGGCGCGCGCGCTTCGCCCGCTCGCGCAGATCGAGCGCACGCTGCTGGCCGCCGGCAGCCACGACGTCGCGCTCGACCTGCTGGCCGGCCGGCTCGCCGCCGACGGGATCGAGCTCGTCTCGGCGCACGTCGGCAGCATCGCCGGGCTGGTCGCGCTGCGCGAACATTCGGCGCATCTGGCGGGGACGCACGTGCTCGACCCGGCCAGCGGCACGTACAACGACGCCGCCGTGCGCCGGTACGGGCCCGCGCGAACCCGTCGCGCTGGTACGGTTGGCCGAGCGCGAACAAGGCCTGCTCGTCGCGCCCGGCAACCCGCTGGGCATCACGACCTTGCGTGACGTCGTGCGGGCGCGTGCGCGCTACGTGAACCGCCAGCCCGACGCGGGGACGCGCATCCTGCTCGACGCGCTGCTCGCGCGCGACGGGATCGCCGCCGACTCGGTCGCCGGCTACGGCCGGCTCGAGTTCTCGCACCTCGCGGTCGCGCAGCTCGTGGCCAACGAAAACGCCGACGCCGGGTTGGCGATTCGCGCCGCGGCCCGCGCGTTCGGCCTCGATTTCACGCCCGTCGCCTGGGAACCGTACGATTTGGCGCTGCCGGCCGCCGCGCTCGACGAGCCCCGCACCGCGCGCCTGATCGCGACGCTGCTCGACCCGGCCTTTCGCGTCCACGTCGAAGCGCTGGGCGGTTACGATTGCGTGAACGCCGGCACGGTGCGGATCGTCGAACCGCAACCCGTCGAGGCGCGATGAAGGTCGAATTATTCGGCATGGCTCGCGCAATAGCCGGAGTTTCGCAGGTCGAGCTTGCGCTCGACGAACCGGTCGCACTCACCGAGCTGGTGCGCGCGCTGGGCGAAGCGTGCCCGGGGCTGATCCCCCAGGTGATCGCCGCGAGCGGCGACGCGTTGGTCGAGCCGAACCTGCTGCTGCTCGACGGGCGCCGCGCGCTGCGCGACGGCGCGCGGTTCGTCGCCGCCGACCGCCCGTGCATCATGTTCTTGCCGAGCGGCGGATGAGCGCCTACGCGGGGCCGCGCGATCTGCTCGAGGTCGATCTCACCACCCGCACCTGGCGGCGTCACGCGCTCGATGACGAGGTGTTCGCCGACGCGCTGGGCGGCGTCGCGCTCGCGGTGCGGCTGATCGACGAGCGCGTCCGCGGTCCGCTCGATCCGCTCGGTCCCGACAACCCGATCGTGCTGGCCGCCGGGCCGTTTGCGTCGACCCCGGTGCCGGCGGCGAACAAACACGCGCTCGCGACGATCTCGCCGCTGACCGGGCTGCTCAACGAAGGCCTGTCGTCGAGCCACTTCTCGGCCGTGCTGCGGCGCTGCGGCTTGGCCGCGATCGCGATCACCGGCACGAGCGACGCGCTGGACGACGCTCGCGATCGACGGCGACGATATCCGCTTCGAGGACGCCTCGGCGCTGACCGGATTGTCGGCGCGCGACGCGACCAAAGCGCTGCGCGAAGCGTACGGCGACCGGTCGCTGCGCGTCTGCGCGATCGGTGTCGCCGGCGAGAACGGCGTGCGCTTCGCCGCGGTCGAGAACGACGGACGGCAGGCCGGACGCGGCGGCACCGGCGCGGTGTTCGGCGCCAAGCGCCTCAAGGCGATCGCGCTGCGCGGTCGCGGTGAGGTCGCGATCGCCGATACGGCAGCGACCGCCGCGTTGTCGGCGACGTTGCGCGCGCGCGCGCTCGGACCGAAGACCGCCAAGTACCGCGTGCTCGGCACGTCGGCGCAACCTGCGCGTGCTGCAGCGGATGGGGCAGCTGCCGACGCGCAACTTCACCGCCGCGACGTTCGCGGGCGCGGAGAACGTCACGCCTGAGCGCGCGCGAGAGATCGCGCGAGACGTACGTCGAGCTGCGCGCGGGCTGCGCCGGCTGTCCCGTGCAGTGCGAGCACCTGTACGTGCGCCAGCGACCGCGATCGCCGCAGCGCCGCGGCCAGCGAGTACGAGTCGGTCTGGGCGTTCGGCCCGAACTGCGGCGTCGACGACCTCGAAGCCGTGCTCGACGCGATCGGCGCGCTGCGATGACGCTCGGGCTCGACACGATCTCGACCGGATCGCGCGATCGCGTTCGCGATGGAGTGCGCCGAACACGGCTTGATGGCGCGCGATGCGCTCGGACCCGAGCTGCGCTTCGGCAACGCGGCGGTGCTGCTGCCGGCGATCGACGCGATCGCGGCGCGCCGCGGTCTGGGCGACGTGCTGGCCGGCGGCGTGCGCGCGGCGGCGCGGCACATCGGCGGCGGCGCGGAGCGCTTCGCGATGCACTGCAAGGGACTCGAGCTGCCGGGCTACGAGCCGCGCGCGCTGCCGACCTATGCGCTGGGTCTCGCGACCTGCACGCGCGGCGCTTGCCACAACCGCGCCGCGACCTATGACCGCGAGCTGCGGGATCCGAGCGCGCGACCGTGACGACGCGTTGCGCGCGCGCGACGCGATCGAGGCCGAGAACCGCGCGATCGCGTGGGACAGCCTCGTGCTGTGCAAGTTCGTGCGCGATTGCTTCGAGGACTTCGAGACCGAGGGCGCGGCGCTGTGGACGGCGGTGACCGGCGTTCCGCTCGACGCCGACGGTCTGCGCGGCGGCCGCGCAGCGGACCTGGGAGCGCAAGCGCGCGATCAACGCCCGGCTGGGCTGGACGATCGGGGACGACACGCTGCCGCGAACGGCTCCTCTCCGAGCCGATCGCCGACGGTCCGCACGCCGGACGGCGGGTCGAACCCGAACGGCTCGACGCGCTGCGCGATGCGTATGAGGCGTTCCGCCGCGCGGCGGGTCTGCCGGCGGCGGTCGGCTAACGGCGCGACGATGCGCCGTCTCGTCGCACTCGCCGTCGCGCTCGCGTGCTGTTCGCTTCCCGCCGCCGCGCGCACGCCGGTGCGGATCGGCGTCTTCGGTCCGGTCCGGTCGACGGCATCACCGACGTGCCCGGCGTGCGCGTCGCGCACGTCACCAAGGTCGAAGGCACGAACGTGCGCACCGGCGCGACCGGAATCGTGCCGAACGACGACATCTGGGACGACCGCCTCGCCGCCGCAACCTACGCGCTTAACGGGAACGGCGAGATGACCGGGACGCGCTGGATCGACGAAGCCGGCTTCCTCGAGGAGCCGATCGTGCTGACCGACACGCTCGACGTCGGGCGCGCCGACGACGGCGTCGTCTCGTGGCAGATCGCGCATCACCCCGGGATCGGCCTGCGCGAGGACGTTCCGCTACCGGTCGTCGCCGAGTGCGACGATCAGGGGATCAACGACATCCAAGGCCGCTACGTGCACGCCGAAGACGTCGTCGCGATGCTCGACGCCGCCAAGCCGGGTGACTTCGCGCGCGGCAACGTCGGCGCCGGCACGGGAATGCGCGCGTTCGGTTTCGCGGCCGGCATCGGCTCGTCGTCGCGCGTCCTGCCGGCGGCTCTGGGCGGCTACACCGTCGGCGTGCTCGTCAACGCCAACACGGGGTCGCGGACGGAGTTGCGCATCGACGGCGTGCCGGTCGGGCGCGCCTTCGCGCACGAGCTGTTACCGGTCTACCCGCGCTCGGCGAGCTACGTCGTCCCGCTGCACGGACGAGCTGCGGACGGCAGCATCATCATCGCCGTCGCGACCGACGCGCCGCTCGACCACACCGCGCTCGTCGCGGTCGCCAAGCGCGCAGGGATGGGCTTGGCGCGCAGTGGCGCGACGTCGCACGTCTCGAGCGGCGATCTGTTCATCGCGTTCTCCACCACGCATCACTACCCGCGCGCCGGCGGCATCACCGGCCCGCCGCTGCTCAGCGACGAGAGCCGCGTCGACGCGCTCTACGAGGCGACGGTCGAAGCGACCGAGGCGGCGATCGACGACGCGCTGTTCAGTGCCCACACGGTCACCGGCCGCTTCGGGGTGACGTACTACAATCTGCCGTACGCGCGCGTTGAGCCGCTGCTGCACCGCGCAGGGTGAGCGCGACGCGATCCCCGAACACCGGCGGCGGTGGAGGGTGAAGCGTGAACGACCTCGGAACGGGCGGCGAACCCGCCGGCGGATCGGATGACGACGAACGCAAGCGGCTCGAGTTGGAGAAGCTCCGGCTCGATGTTGCGCAGGCCAGCAAGGGTGATTTCCGGGCTACCCTCGCCAGCTTCGCCCCCATCGTGCTGGGTCTTGGAACGCTCTTCGTCGGGATCGCCGGACTGTTGCTGAACGAAACCGTCAGCAGCGCGGCGAAGCAGCAGCAGGCGTTCGCGAACTACACGCAGCTCACCGAGGAGTTCGCCAAGGGCGGGACGGCACGGCTCGGCGCCGTCGTCGGATTCCGAGCGTTTCTGCGGCCGCCGACCGACCGCACCGAGCAAACGGTCCGGCTGCTGGCCGGCGAGCTGCTCAAGGAAACCGATCCTCAGGCGCGCCGCGCGATCGCCGACGATCTCATCTACACGGGGATCCCGGCGTTCGGTCCCGTGCGTGACGCGAACATCGTCACGCGCGAGAAACTCCGGCAGGCGGCGGTCGGACTCATCTTCGACCAGTATCATCCGCAGACGACGCCCGGCGTGGATCCCGACACGACAGCCGAATTGGCCCAACGGGTCGCCGACGAAGTCAAAGGTGCGGCGGATCGATATGACCCCGAGGTCGGCGAAGACGCACAACGAACGCTCGAAGAGGAGCTCGCGGAGCTCATCGACGTCGATGCGAGCACAGCCGCGGTGAACAACGAAGCCGTCGCGCGTTCGGGACGTTCTGACTTCCTGTCGCATCCGCAGACTCCGTCTCACTGGGTCGCGCAATACAGCGCCCAAGTTCCGGCCTTTCTGACCAGCGTCGACATTCTGCGCGCGCTGCTGAACGGGCGCGGCACGGCGCGGCGGAATCTCGACGCATCGGGGATCGCCGTCTTCGGCGTCGATCTGACGGACGCCGACCTCGAAGGGATCCGGCTCGAGAACTCCGCCCTGTTCGGCGTCGCCAACGGCGCCGATCTCACCAACGCCGATCTTTCGGGTGCGTGGCTCTCCATCGACCTGCACCGCAGCAGCGCGCGAAGCACGACGCTGTGTGGCGCGCGCCTCGGCGACGCGACGCTCGAACTCCCGACGACGATCGTGAAAACAACGGTGGTCGTCGACCGTGAAGCGCTGCCGAACCTGACGGCCGCGAACTGGTGGGATCTCGACGGAACGATCATCGCCGAGACGCGTGAGCCCGCGGCGAGTTCGACGAACGTGTTCCAATCGGCGTTTCCGCCCGACGAGCCGCTCGCCGGATCGCCGGCTGACGAGAAAAAGCAGCGTTGCGCGGAGAAGCCGTATACGCAACACGGCTCGGTGGGGCCGGACACGTAACGTTGCAGGCGGCCGTCCGGAGAGGGGGAGATTCGAACTCCCGATACGTTTTACCGTATGCTCGCTTTCCAAGCGAGTGCATTCAACCGCTCTGCCACCTCTCCGCGACGTGTCTGCGGCCGTCGAAGGCGCCAGCTTCACGCCGCGGCGCCCGAACGCCTCGCGACCGGATCGCTTGCGCTAGATGCGGGCCGGATGCCAGATCGTCTTGAGCTCGGTGAACGCCAAGACGCGGGCGAGGTCGTCGAAGCGGTCCTCGTACCATTCGCGGACGGCCGGCGCGTCTTCGAAATGGGTGCGCTTCACGTTCTCGGCGGCGAGCTCGCCGAGGTGTTTCTCGTCGGCGGCGGCGAGGCCGAACGCGGCCAGCGCGTTCACGTCCATGTGACCGGCGAGGACCGGCGCCAGCTCGGCCCGCGCGCCGGTCAGCACGTTGCACGCGCCGGCCGGCAAGTCGCTCGTCGCCAAGCATTCGGCGAACACGACCGCGCTGCGCGGGTCGCGCTCGCCGGCCACGACCACGACGGCGTTGCCGCTCACGAGGACGGGCAGCGCCGCGGTGACGAGACCGAGCAGCACCGGCTCCTCGGGGGCCAGGACGGCGACGACGCCGGTCGGCTCCGGCGTCGAGAAGTTGAAGTGCGGCCCGCGCGACCGGATTGCGGGTCGAGGCCAAGGCAAGATACTTGTCGCACCAGCCGGCGTACCAAACGGTGCGGTCGATCGCGGCGGTCACCTCTCGCCGCGCGCCGCGGCGTCGACGGTCCCGCCGGCGACCAGCTGCTCGGCCAGCTCCGCACGGCGCGCTTCCATCATCTCGGCCAGCCGGTAGAGCACCAGCCCGCGCAGCGCCGGCGCCTGCGCCGCCCACTTCTCGGTCGCGGCGCGTGCCGCGACGACCGCATCCCGCACGTCCTTGCGCGACGCGTGGGCGACGTTCTCGCCGCCGATCTGGTCGCTGCGCCCGGACTCGCTGCGCGCGAACGCGCCGTTGATGTACAGCTTGTACATCTTGCGGATCGGCACGCGGCCGTCGGCTTTCATGCGCGGGAGTGTTCCGCCGCCAAGTCGCGCTTCCTCGGACTGAGGGCGCCGCCGGATGGGTACAGGTCAGCCGTCGAGCCGCCGTCGCGAGCCCGTCACTTCGCACGAGGAGAATCGCACGTGACCACCACCAAGAACAGCCAGCCGTTCCTGAGCGACGTGACGGAGCTGCGCCGCCGCGCTCGCGAGCAGATCGACAAGGGAGCGATCACCCCCGACTACGGGCTCGATCCCGAACAGGCCGTCGACGTTCTGCAGAGCGCGCTCGCGACCGAGATCGTCTGCGTGCTGCGCTACACGATGCACGCGGTCGTCGGCGACCGGCATCTCGAGCGAAGGCGTCAAAGACGAGTTCGCGCAGCACGCCAAGGAAGAGCGCGAGCACATGGAACGGATCGCCGAACGCATCAACCAGCTCGGCGGCACGCCGAACTTCAACCCCGAGGGTCTGCTGATGCGGTCGGCCTCGGAGTACGGCCCGAGCGATCTGAACCTGGTCGGCATGATCAAGGAGAACCTGATCGCCGAGCGGATCGCGATCGAGCACTATCGCGAGCTGATCCGTTACTTCGGTGAGAAGGACCCCACGACGCGCGCTGATGCTCGAAGAGATCCTCACCAACGAAGAAGAGCACGCCAACGACATGCACGACCTGCTCGTCGCGCACGAAGGACGGCCGACGCTGCCGCACTCCTGACGCGGCCTGAATGGAGCTGATCTGCGTTCGGCACGGCCGCACCGCGTGGAACGCCGACAGCCGGTTTCAAGGCCACACCGACATCCCGCTCGACGACGAGGGCCGCGCGCAAGCGTCGGCCCTCGCCGCATTGTTGCAACGGAGTCCGCCTCGATGCTGCCGCGTCGAGCGACTTGAGCCGCGCGGCCGAGACGGCGCGCATCGTGCTCGGCGCGCGCGACGTTCCGCTACGGCTCGATCCCGACTGGCGCGAGATGCGCTTCGGCGAATGGGAAGGGCTGACGTGGGCGCAGATCCTCGCCGCCAATCCGCAGCTCGATCCCAAGGCGCGAACCGACGTCCGAGCTTACACGCCGGCGCGGCGGCGAAACGTTCGACGAGCTCTGCGCGCGGGTCGCGTGCGCGGTCGAGCGGCTCACCGCCGGCGTGCCGACGGACGGAGTCGTCGCTGGCGGCGACGCACGCCGGACCGCTGCACGCTCTGCTCTCGGTCTGCTCGGCGAGGGCGAACGCGCCGCGCTGCGGGTACGATTCGCCACCGCGTCGATCACGCGATTCCGCCACGACGGCCGCGGCTGGCGGCTCGCTCGGCTCAATCAGACGGCGTACGCGGCGCAGTGATCGCGACCGGCGCGAGCGCATCGCTGCGGGGCGGCGATGTTGCCGTCGATCGCGGCGGCGAACAGCTCGGCGGTGTCGACCAGTCGCGGCCCGGGGCGGTTCACGAAGGCGTTGCCGTCCATCGCGTAGGCGCGGCCGTCGCGCACGGCGCGCAGCGCGCGAACGCGCGGGCGGCCTCCGGCGGGAGCGCGGCGATCTCGCGCTGCGCGCGCGTCGAGCCCGAAGCCGCACGGCGCGACGATCACGACGTCGGGATCGCTCGGCGGCGATCTCCTCCCAGCGTCAGCACTCGGCTGTTCGCGCCGGGATTGCCGAGCACGGGCTCGCCGCCGGCCAGCTCGACCAGACCGGGCGTCCAGTGGCCGCCGCTCATCGGCGGATCGGTCCACTCCAGCACCAGCACGCGCTCGCGCGGCCGGCGCGCGACGCGCGCCGCGCAGCGCGCCGACGCGTTCGCGCAAGCGCGCCACCAGCCGTGCCGCGCCGTCTGCGCGCGCCGACCAGCGCGCCGAGAAACGTGATGGTGCGCGAACACGTCCTCGAGCGACGACGGCTCGAGCGAGACGACCTCGGGCCGGCCGATCGCCGGCCGCCGCCGCTAGCCGGCGACGGCGCGGTCGACGATCTCGTACGACACGGCGCACACCGCGCACAGTTCCTGGGTGACGATGAGATCCGGCTCGAGCGCGGCCAGCTTGCTCGTCGTCGAGCCCGTACAGCGACGAGCCCGCGTGCACGCGCGCGCGCACGTGACGGTCGATGCCGGCGGCGTCCAGCTCGGCCGGCAGCAGCGACGACGTGAGCGCCGGCCGCGACCGCGCTTCGTCGGGATAGTCGCATTCGTGCGTGACGCCGACGACGCGGTCGCCTGCACCGATCGCGAACAGTATCTCCGTCGAGGAGGGCAGCAGGCTCACGACGCGCATCGGCGACGGCCGTTCTGCGAGCGGCAAGGCGTACCCCGGCGCCGCGCGGGAACCATCGGCGGTCCCGCCTTACCGCAGCCAAGGAGACGATCCCCTGAACAAGATCACGGTCCGCAACCCGATCGTCGAGCTCGACGGCGACGAGATGACGCGCATCATCTGGCACTTCATCAAGGACAAGCTCATCCTGCCGTACCTCGACGTCGACCTGCAAGTACTTCGACCTCTCGATCGAGCACCGCGACGCGACCGACGACCAGGTCGACGCTCGACGCGGCGCGCGCGATCAAGCAGTACGGCGTCGGCGTGAAGTGCGCGACGATCACGCCCGACGAAGCGCGCGTCGAAGAGTTCCACCTCAAGAAGATGTGGCGCTCGCCCAACGGCACGATCCGCAACGAGCTCGACGGCACGGTGTTCCGCGAGCCGATCATCTGCCGCAACGTGCCGCGGCTGGTGCCGGGCTGGACGCAGCCGATCGTCATCGGCCGCCACGCGTTCGGCGACCAGTACCGCGCGACCGACTTCGTCGTGCCCGGCGCCGGCAAGCTGACGGCTGACGTTCACGCCGGCCGACGGCGGCGCGCCGATCGAGCGCGAGGTGTTCGAGTTCAAGGGCGGCGGCGTCGCGCTCGCGATGTACAACGTCGACGAGTCGATCCGCGGCTTCGCGCGCGCCAGCATGAACTACGGCCTGCTGCGCAACTACCCGGTCTATCTGTCGACCAAGAACACGATCCTCAAAGCCTACGACGGCCGCTTCAAGGACATCTTCCAGCAAGTGTTCGACGAAGAGTTCAAGGCCGAGTTCGAGGCGCGCGGGCTGACCTACGAGCACCGGCTGATCGACGACATGGTGGCGGCGGCGCTCAAGTGGTCGGGCGCGTTCGTGTGGGCGTGCAAGAACTACGACGGCGACGTGCAGTCCGACACGGTCGCGCAGGGCTTCGGTTCGCTCGGCCTGATGACGTCGGTGCTGATGACGCCCGACGGCAAGACGATCGAAGCCGAAGCCGCGCACGGCACGGTGACGCGCCACTACCGCGAGCACCAGAAGGGCCGCGAGACGTCGACCAACCCGATCGCGTCGATCTTCGCGTGGACGCGCGGGCTCGCGCACCGCGGCAAGGTCGACGGCACGCCCGACGTGACGCGCTTCGCCGAGACGCTCGAGCGGGTGTGCGTCGACGTCGGTCGAGTCGGGCAAGATGACCAAGGATCTCGCGATCCTGATCGGACCCGACCAGCCGTGGCTGACCACGACGCAGTTCCTCGACGCGCTCGACGCCGAGCTGCGCGCACGGCATGGAACCGCGGCGCCGGCCGCGGTATGAGCGCCGGCGCGGATGAACGCCGACGAGACGCTCGCGATCCTGGTCGGCGGCGGCCCGGCGCCGGGGATCAACGGCGTCATCGCCTCGGCGACGATCGAGGCGCGCAACCACGGGCTGCGCGTGCTCGGCATCTACGAAGGCTACCGGCACCTCGTGCGCGGCGACACCTCGCACGTCGCCGAGCTGCAGATCGAGGACGTGTCGCGGCTGCACTTCTCGGGCGGCTCGATGCTGCGCACGTCGCGCACCAACCCGGCCGCCGACGCCGAGTCGCTGCGCACGTGCATCCGCTCGCTGACCGTGCTCGGCGTCCGCTACCTGATCACGATCGGCGGCGACGACACGACCTACGGCGCGACGCGCATCGCCGCCGAGACGAAGGGCCGGATCGGCGTCGCGACGGTGCCCAAGACGATCGACAACGACCTGCCGCTGCCCGACAACGCGCCGACGTTCGGCTTCGAGACCGCGCGCGCCGTCGGCTCGGCGATCGTCGAGAACCTCATGGAAGACGCGCGCACCGCGTCGCGCTGGTACCTCGCGGTGACGATGGGCCGCAAGTCGGGCGCGCTCGCGCTGGGGATCTGCAAAGCGGCCGGCGCGACGCTCGCGGTGATCCCCGAGGAGTTCTCCGGCGACCGCATCGCGCTCGACGACGTCGTCGACACGATCGTCGGCGCGATCGTCAAGCGGCTGGTCTCCGGCCAGGATCACGGCGTCGCGGTCGTCGCCGAAGGCTTCGCCGAGCGCATCGCGCCCGAAGAGCTGGCGGCGGTGTCGACCGCGACGCGCGACGCGTACGGCCACGTGCGGCTGGCCGACGTCCCGCTGGGCATGGTGCTGCGCGACGCGGTCCGCGCGCGGCTGAGCGAGATCGGCGTCGACGAGACCGTCGTCCCCAAGGACATCGGCTACGAGCTGCGCAGCGCGAAGCCGATCCCGTTCGACGCCGAGTACACGCGCACGCTCGGCTACGGCGCGGTGCGCTATCTGCTCGGCGGCGGCAGCGGTGCGCTCATCGCGCTCGCCGGCGGCCGCATCGTGCCGGTGACGCTCGACGAGATGCTCGATCCCGCGACCGGGCGCATTCGCGTGCGGCTGGTCGACGTGACGACCGAGTCCTACGAGGTGGCGCGCAAGTACATGATCCGGCTCGAGCCGCACGACCTCGTCGAGCCGCGCCTGTCGCGGCTGGCGGCGCAAACGAACCTCGACCCCGAAGGTTTCGCGCGGCGCTTCGGCCGCCTGTTCGAGCGCGCGTCCGCCCACGCCTGACGCGCCCGTCTCAGACGCGCAGCGGAACGAGCAGCGATTCGACGTGCCGTACGGTGCGGTCGAACGCGTCGGCGCCGCCGCGCTCGAGGGTGTCGTAGATCGCGATCGCGCTGGTGCGGGTGAGGATCATCGAGCGATACCACGCAAACGTCGGGGCGAGCCGGCCGAGACCGGGCTGCCGGACCCAGCGCTGCTGTAAGCGGCCGGCAACGACGTGCATCGCATGGACCGAGAGCACGTAGTCGTGATCGCTCAGATGGTTGACGAACGCTTCGAGCGGAACCGGGTCGGCAGCCAGCGCGAACGCCGTGCCGTCGCGCTTCACGAGCCCGTACGCGACCGGATCGACGTTCGCCACGATCGCGGCGGCGCGGCACCACGCCGCGACCTTCGCCTCGTCGCCTAGCGACGGCGCCGCGTGCGCCGAGAGCAGCGTCGTGACGAAGCGCGGGTCGTGTCCGCGCGCGATCGCCTCGGCGCCCGACAAGACATGATGCCCGCCGGTACCGGCGATGGCGAGCTCGTCATAGGTGGTGCCGTCGTCGTTCCAACCGAACACGACCGTCTTCATGATGTCGTGGTAGAGCGCCGCGGCGACGACGACGTCGCGTGATACCGTCGGACGTCCGCCGAAGTAGTGGCGGTCGTAGGTCGAAGCGAACGCGCTCGCGACCCTGGCGTTGAAGGACTCGTGCATCGCGAGGCCGCCGGGATAGTCGTGGTGCGAGCCTTCGCCCCGAGCCCGGCGCCGACCAGAACGGCTGCACCGCGGTCGTCGACGCCGGATCGGTGGCCGGCGGAAAGATCCCGGCCACCGGCGCGCCGGCGGCGACGAAGCCCTCGCGAGCCAGCGCGTCGCGCACGGAGGCGCGAGCGGCCGGCGTCGGATGCCGGTCGGCGTACAGCGCGTGCGGGTTGCGCACCAGCTCGAGCATCGCCGCGCGGAGCGCAGCGTCTTCGATCGAGGTCGCCAGGGCTTCGATCGAAGTGTAGGTCGCCGCGACCAACGCCGAACCGCGGGCCAGCGCCGCCGCGGCCGCGTTGCCGCGGCTGAGCGGTCCGCGGGCTGCCGGCAGCGCAACCGCCGAGGCGCCCTCCGCCGCCAACGCACCCTCGAGGCCGGCCGCGCCGCTCAACAGCGGCGCGGCGGCGCCGGCGAGCACGCCCAGGAAGGCCGGCCGGGAAAAGTACGCCGCGCGCTGGTCCGCCACGCACATGCGGCCGGAGTTCTCGGCATGCAAAGTCTGCGCCCCCAAATCGAATGCCGGACGAACGGGCAGGATATCTCCGCCCGCGACCGCAACCGAATTCTTGGTATTTTGTATGCCAAATACGAACCGCACGGCCGGAGCGCGATGGCTGCTCTGGTATTAGCCGCGATCCGCTCCGACCTGAGCATCTCCGCTCGGGTCTACGAAGCGATTCGCGAGGCGATCACCGCCACCAACCTCTACGAGATCGACGAGCCGGACCTGCGGCTCGACGAGCGCGAGCTCGCAGCTCGTCTCGGCGTCAGCCGCACGCCGATCCGCGAGGCGCTGGTGCGGCTGGAGCACGAGGGCCTGGTCGACAGCGTTCCGCGTCGCGGCTACTTCATCGCGCGCAAGAGCAAGGCCGAGCTGCTCGAGATCATCACGGTCTGGGCGGCGCTCGAGAGCATGGCCGCCCGGTTGGTCGCCCTCAACGCAGGCGACGAGGGGATCGCCTCGCTGCGCCGGATCTTCGCCGTCTTCGACGGTGAACGCATCGCCGCCAACCTCGACGAGTACTCCGAGGCGAACCTGCGCTTCCACCAGCGCATGATCGAGCTGTCCGGGAACCAGGCGCTGCGGCGCACCGCCGACGGCATTTACGTGCACATGCGCTCGATCCGGCACCGCACGATCGGCGAGGACCACCGTTTCGAACGGTCGATCGTCGACCACATGCAAATCATCGAGGCGATCGAGCGGCGCGACGCCGAGACCGCCGAGCGCCTCGTGCGCGACCACGCTCTGCGGCTCGCCGAGCACGTCGCCGCCAACGACAACGATCTCTGATCTTCGCATACCGCACGCCAATCAGCGACAGGGGAGCCATGGCTCAGACTGCACCTGCAACGACCGATCTTCCGAAACTCGACGCGGATCAACCCGTCCCGACGATCTCCGGCGGCCACCTCGTCGCCAAGGCGCTCAAGAGCGAAGGCATCGACGCGATCTTCACGCTCTGCGGCGGCCACATCATCGACATCTACGACGGCTGCCGGGCCGAAGGGATCAAGATCGTCGATGTGCGCCACGAGCAGGTCGCCGCGCACGCCGCCGACGGGTACGCGCGGGTCACCGGGCGGCCGGGCTGCGCCGTGGTGACGGCGGGTCCCGGAACCACCAACGCGACCACCGGGGTGGCCAACGCGTTTCGCGCCGAGAGCCCGTTCCTGCTCATCGGCGGCCAAGGCGCGCTCAACCAGCACAAGATGGGCTCGCTGCAGGACCTGCCGCACGTCGAGATCATGAAGCCGATCACCAAGTTCGCGTCGAACGTCGTCACCACCGAGCGCGTCGCCGACATGATCGCGATGGCGTTTCGCGAGGCGCACAGCGGCGCGTTCGGGCCTTCGTACTTGGAGATCGGGCGCGACATCCTCGACGGCAAGGTGCCGCTCGACAAAGCAGTGATCCCCCAGGCCGGCCACTATCGGGCGTCGACGAAGTCCGCCGGCGATCCGGCCGACATCGAGAAGCTGGCCGACATCCTCGTCAGCGCGGAGCGTCCCGCGGTCCTGTTCGGGCAGCAGACCTGGACCTGTCGCGCGACCGGCGCCGCGCACGATTTCGCGCGCACGTTCAACATCCCGGCGTTCATGAACGGTGCCGGCCGCGGTACCTTCGGCCCGACCGATCCGCACGGTTTCCAGCTCACCCGCGGCTACGCGTTCGGCAAGGCCGACGTGATCGTCATCATCGGCACGCCGTTCGACTTTCGCATGAGCTACGGCAAGCGCCTCAAGGCGCCGACCGTCGTGCAGATCGACATGAGTTACGCCACGGTCGGCAAGAATCGCGACATCGCGCTGGGTCTCGTGGGCGACGTCGGCGCGATCCTGCGCGCGGTCACGCAGGCTGCCTCGGGACGCCTGCAGGACCGCGCGCGCAGCCGCCAGCCGTGGATCGACGAGCTGCGCGCCGAGGAGCGCAAGCTCAGCGACGCGCGGTTGCCCAAGATCACCAGCGACGCGACGCCGATCCATCCGCTCCGGCTGGGCTACGAGATCAACGAGTTCCTCACCGACAACACGCGCTTCATCGGCGACGGCGGCGACGTCGTCACCGCCGCGGGCGGCATCGTGTGGCCCAAGGGCCCCGGACTGTGGATGGATCCCGGCCCGCTGGGCACGCTGGGCGTCGGCGTCTCGTTCGCGATGGCGTCCAAGCTGGCCGAGCCCGGCAAAGACGTGGTGTGCCTGTTCGGCGACGGCACGTTCGGGATGACCGGCTGGGACATCCAGACCGCGAACCGCTTCGGCCTGCCGTTCGTCGGGGTGATCGGCAACAACTCGTACATGAATCAGATCCGCGCCGGCCAGATCATGAAATACGGTAAGGAGAAGGGCGACGTCGGCAACTATCTGGGCGACGTCGACTTCGAGAAGTTCGCGCAGATGTTCGGCGGCTACGGCGAGGCGGTGCGCGATCCCAAGCAGATCCGGCCGGCGCTGGAGCGCGCACGCGACGCGGTGCGCTCGAACGGCAAGGTGGCCCTCGTCAACGTCTGGATCGACCCGAACGAGTACGCGCCGGGCACGATGAACCAGACGATGTACAAGTAGGCCGCGATGAGCGTCGACGCTATTTCTTCCAACGGCTCGCGCGACGGCGAGCCCGTGCGCAAGGCACTCGACGGCGTCAAGGTGCTGGACATGACGCACGTCCAGGCCGGCCCGTCGTGCACCCAGATCCTGGGCTGGCTCGGGGCCGACGTGATCAAGGTCGAGTTGCCCGGTCGCGGCGACATCACCCGCGGTCAGCTGCAAGACGTTCCCGACGTCGACAGCCTGTACTTCACGATGCTCAACTGCAACAAGCGGAGCATCACGCTCAACACCAAGACGCCCGACGGCAAAGCGATCTTCGAGAAGCTGATCGCGCACTGCGACGTTCTGGTCGAGAACTTCGGCCCCGGCGTGCTCGATCGCCAAGGCTTCACCTGGGAACGTATCCGCGAGATCAACCCGCGCATCTCGTACGCGTCGATCAAAGGCTTCGGACCCGGCAAGTACGAGGATTTCAAGGCCTACGAGACGGTCGCGCAGGCGATGGGCGGCGGGATGAGCACGACCGGCTGGCCGGACGGGCCGCCGACGAGCAGCGGCCCGCAGATCGGCGACTCGGGGAGCGGGATCCACATGGTGGCCGCGATCTTGGCGGCGCTCTACCAGCGCACGCACACCGGCCGCGGCCAGCGCGTGAGCGTGGCGATGCAGGATGCGGTGCTCAACCTCATTCGGGTGAAGATGCGCGATCAGCAGCGGCTCGCGCACGGACCGCTGCGCGAGTACCCCAACAAGACGTTCGGCGACTACGTGCCGCGCTCGGGGAACGCCTCGGGCGGAGGCCAGCCGGGTTCGGCGCTCAAGTGCGCGCCGGGCGGCGAGAACGATTACGTGTACGTCATCGTGCAGCCGCAGGTCTGGGCGCCGCTGGCCAAGCTCATCGGCCGTCCGGAGCTGGTCGACGATCCGGCCTGGGCGACCCCGGCGGCGCGGCTGTCGCACCTCGATGAGATGTTCGGCGTCATCGAACGGTGGACGCAGCAGTTCAGCAAGTTCGAGGTGCTCGAGAAGCTCAACGCCATCGACGTTCCGTGCGGGCCGATCCTGAGCACCAAGGATCTGATCGAAGACGAATCGCTCGCCGCCCGCGGGATGATCGTCGACGTGCATCATCCCGAACGCGGGACGTTCAAGACCGTCGGCTGTCCGCTCGTGCTGTCGGATACGCCCGTCACGATCACCAGCTCGCCGCTGCTCGGCGAGCACAACGAGCAGATCCTCAACGAGATCGGCTGGGACGGCAAGGACCACAAAGCGCTCCACGCCGCCGGCGTCCTCTAGGAGAACGAGAAGAAGCATGTTGCTCGAGCGTCAGATCATCGACCGGGCCGCGGTGCGCGCGGTGCTCGATCGCGTCAAAGGCAGCGGCCGCAGCGCGCTCTCGGCGCCCGAAGCCAAGCAAGTCGCGGACGCGTACGGGCTGCCGGTCCCGCAGGAAGGTCTGGCGACGTCGCCCGACGAGGCCGCCCAGCTCGCTGCCAAGATCGGCTTCCCGGTCGTGATGAAGATCGTCTCGCCGGACATCTTGCACAAGACCGAAGCCGGCGGCGTGCTGGTCGGCGTCGAAGACGCACCCGCCGCGCGCGCGGGCTTCGACGCGATCGTCGCCAACGCCGAGCGGTATCAGGCGGGCGCGCAGATCGCCGGCGTGCAGGTGCAGCAGATGCTGCCGACCGGAGCGCAGGAAGTGATCGTCGGCGCCGTCACCGACCCGAGCTTCGGCAAGCTGGTGGCGTTCGGTCTGGGCGGCGTGCTCGTCGAGGTGCTCAAGGACGTCACGTTCCGGCTGGCGCCGGCGTCGCGCGAGGACGCATTCTCGATGCTCGACGGCATTGCGGCGGCCGAGATGCTCAAAGGCGTGCGCGGCGGCGCCGCGGTCGACCGTGACGCGATCGCCTCGATCATCGAGCGCGTCTCGCAGCTGGTGACCGACTTCCCGGAGATCAGCGAGGTCGATCTCAACCCGGTCTTCGCGACCGCTTCGGGGGCAACCGCGGTCGACGTGCGCATCCTGGTCGACTTCGATCCGCCCGAACCGCGCAATCGCCCGCGCCAAGACGAGATCGTGCGCGCGATGAACCGCATCATGCGACCCGACTCGGTGGCCGTGATCGGCGCGTCGAGCGAAGAGGGCAAGATCGGCAACTCGGTGATGAAGAATCTCGTCAACGGGGGCTACAAGGGCCAGATCTACCCGGTCAACCCCAACGCCGGCGAGATCCTCGGCTACAAAGCGTACGGCTCGGTCAAGGACATCCCCGGCGGGGTCGACGTCGCAGTGTTCGCGATCCCGGCCAAGTTCGTCGCCGCCGCGCTGACCGAGTGCGGGGAGAAGCACATCCCGGGTGCGGTCCTCATCCCGTCGGGTTTCGCCGAAACCGGCAACGTCGAAGGCCAGCTGGAGATCCAGCGAATCGGTCGCGACTATAATATCCGGCTGATGGGACCGAACATCTACGGCTTCTACTACTTGCCCAAAGACGTGTGTGCGACGTTCTGCACGCCCTACGACGTCAAAGGCAGCGTCGCGCTGTCGTCGCAGAGCGGCGGCGTCGGGATGGCGATCATCGGCTTCAGCCGCTCGGCCAAGATGGGCGTCTCGGCGATCGTCGGGCTGGGCAACAAGTCCGACATCGACGAAGACGACCTGTTGACGTTCTTCGAGCAGGACGATCCCACCCAAGCGATCGCGATGCACATGGAGGACCTCAAGGACGGCCGCTCCTTCGCCGAAGTCGCCCTGCGGGTCTCGAAGAAGAAGCCGGTCATCGTGCTCAAAGCCGGTCGCACGGCGCTGGGCGCGCGGGCCGCGAGCTCGCACACCGGCGCGCTCGCCGGGGACGACAAGATCTACGACGACGTCCTGCGCCAGAGCGGCGTCATCCGTGCCGGCGGCCTCAACGAGATGCTGCAGTTCGCGCGAGCGGTGCCGATCCTGCCGACGCCCAAGGGCGAGAACGTCGTGATCATCACCGGTGCGGGAGGTTCCGGGGTCCTGCTGTCGGACTCGGTCGTCGACGCGGGGCTCTCGCTCATGAAGTTCCCGCCCGATCTCGACGAGGCGTTCAAGAAGTTCATCCCGCCGTTCGGCGCGTCGGGAAATCCGGTCGACATCACCGGCGGCGAGCCGCCCAAGACCTACCAGAACACGATTCGGCTCGGGCTCGAGGACGACCGCATCCACGCGCTGATCCTGGGCTACTGGCACACGATCGTGACGCCGCCGATGGTATTCGCCAAGATGGTCGTCGAAGTCGTCGAGGAGCTGCGCGCCAAGGGTATCGACAAGCCCGTCGTCGCTTCGCTGGCCGGCGACGTCGAAGTCGAAGAGGCCAGCGAGTACCTCTACGACCACAAGATCCCGGCCTACCCGTACAACACCGAGACGATGGTCGCGGCGTTGGGCGCGAAGTATCGCTGGGCGCGCGCAGCCGGGCTCTTGTAGAGCCCGGCCTTCCCCTGCGAAAGATATCTCTTTCTACGGAAAGGAATGGACAACTGATGCCCACTGCTTTGCGGAACCCATGGCTCCAGCTGATCGCCGGCATCGTCTGCATGGCGATGATCGCCAACCTGCAGTACGGTTGGACGGTCTTCGTCGACCCGATCGCCAACGCTCAAGGGTGGAGCCGCGCGGCGATTCAGGTTTCGTTCGCGGTGTTCGTGCTGGTCGAGACCTGGCTGGTGCCGTTCGAAGCCGCGCTGGTCGACCGCTACGGGCCGCGGATCATGGTCGCGGCCGGCGGTGTCCTGGCCGGCTTGTCGTGGGTGATCGACGCGAACGCTCATAGCCTCGAGGTGCTCTACGCCGGCGGTGTCGTGGCCGGCGTCGGCGCCGGGATCGTGTACGGTACCTGCATCGGCAACGCGCTCAAGTGGTTCGCCGGCCGGCGCGGGCTCGCCGCCGGTCTGACCTCGGCCGGGTTCGGCGCGGGTGCGGCGATCACGGTCATCCCCCTGACGCTGATGATCAAGAACAGCGGCTACCAGCACACCTTCCTGTTCTTCGGGATCCTGCAAGGCTTGGTGATCCTCGTCGTCTCGATGCTGCTCGTGACGCCGCCGAAGGCGCCGGCCGAGGCGGCCAAGGTCAATCCGCGCGTTCTGCAGGGCAAGCGCGACTACACCCCCGCGCAAACGCTGGCCTCGCCGGTGTTCTGGGTGATGTACGTGATGTTCGTGCTGGTCGGCTCGGGCGGCTTGACCGCGGTCGCGCAGCTCGGTCCGATCGCGAACGACCGCTACATCAACGTCTTTCCGGTCACGCTGCTGTGGTGGACGCTGCCGGCGCTGACGTTCGCGCTGTCCCTCAACAACATCATGAACGGGATCTCACGGCCGCTGCTCGGCTTCGTCTCCGACCGCATCGGGCGCGAGCTCACCATGTTCATTGCCTTCATGCTCGAGGGGATCGGAATCTTCGCCCTCAACGTCTACGGCACAACCCCGATCGCGTTCGTGCTGCTGTCGGGCTTCGTGTTCTTCGCCTGGGGTGAGATCTACAGCATCTTCCCGGCGACGACGCGCGACCATTTCGGCCAAAAGTACGCCACCACCAACTACGGGATGCTGTACACCGCGAAAGGCACCGCCTCGCTGCTCGTTCCGTTTGCGAGCATCGTCGCCGTCGCGACCGGGGGCTGGTCGGCGGTGCTCGTCATCGCGGCAATCTTCAACATCGTTGCGGCCGTCATGGCCATCCTCGTACTTCGTCCGCTGCGTCGGCGCGAGATCGATCGCGACTTGACATCCGTGCCCGCTCATGCGGCGCCTGCAACCTAAGAAAGGAGACTCGATGCGTATCACCACATCGCGCTTCGCCGCGTTCGTCGCGGCGGCCGCCCTGCTCGCGTTCATCGCGCCCTCGGCGGTGCAACCGGCCGCGGCCGATACCGAGATCACCGCGCTGGTCGCTTCAAACGCCCAGGCCGCGTTCACCGACCTCATCAAGGAGTTCGAGGCCAAGCACAAGGGCGTCACGGTAAAAGCCGAGTATCTCGGCGGTGCCACGATCGGCAAGCGCATCGACGCCGGCGAAGCGATCGACGTCGTGCTGGTCGGCAGTACGATCCTCGACCCATTGGCCGCTCGTATCGAACCGCCGACGCCCGTGCTGCAGAACAAGGAGACGATTCTCGTCCCCAAGGGAAATCCGGCCAAGGTTCACAGCCTCAAAGACCTGGCCAACCCGGGCGTGAAGCTGTCGATGGGCACGCCCACCTCGGCGGTCGGCAAGCTCGCGAGCACGGTGATTCAGAAGGCGGCCGGCGACTACGGCTTCGATTTCCTGACCAATGTTCGCAAAAACATCGCGGTCGCCAGCGAGAAGGGAAGCGACGTCGTCGAGGCGATCGGGCCGAAGGCCAACGCCGGGATCACGTTCGCGTCGGACGTCAACCCGGCGAAGTTCGACGACATTACGATCGACGACAAGTACAACATCGTCTCGACCTACTCGATGACCGTGACGAAGGTCGCGAAGAACGCGGCGCTCGGCAAGGACTTCGTCGCGCTCGTCGCCGGCCCGGAGGGCCAAGCCGTGCTGCGCAAGTGGCACTACATGCCGCCGCCCGCGAAGTAACCGGCGACTCGATCAACCGCGCACAAGACGCCGGCAGCTTGCCGGCGTCTTGTGCGTTCGTTGAACCCGCTCAGTCGTAGGCGCGCCGGAAGGTCGCGAACGCGTAGCGGTAGTCGTAGTAGAACCAGTTGCGGAACGACCGCCGCACCAGCGTCGGCGCCGTGACCGGCGAGGCGCCCTTCATCACGAAGTGCATCCCGTCGAAGAAGTCGGTCGAGTACAGCGGGTACGACGCCATCGGGCGGAAGCCGTCGAACGGCGCGAACGGTGTCGAGGTCCACTCCCAGCCGTTGCCGACGAGATCGCCGACGCCCCACGCGCTGGCGCCCTGCGGTGACGAGCCGACCGGTTCGGGGTCGAAGCGGCGCCAGCCGAAGTTGCCGTGGCGGCCGGGATCGGGTGGTGCGTCGCCCCACGGCTGCGCGCGCTCTTCGCCCGAAGGCGTACCGTAGGCGGCGCGGTGGTACTCCGGCTCGGTCAACAGACGCGCGCCGCTCCAGCGCGCGAACGCGGCGGCCTGTTCCTGCGCGCAGTACACCGGCCAGGACAGCGGCAGCGGCAGATCCTCGAAGCAGCCCAACAGCATCCAAGCGCCGTCGCGCTCGAACCAGAACGGTGGGACCGGGCCGCCGTCGCGCACGAAGGCGAGGTAGTCGCCGTTGGTGACGTCATACGCGTCGACGCCGAACGCCGCGACGTCGACGGCGTGCTCGTCGAACTCGTTGTCCCAGCCGAACGGGACTGCGCCGCGCCGCGCACCCAGTCTCGCGCGACCGGCCGGGATCGCGATCGGCTCGACCCGCGCCGGCGCGACGTCGCGGTGCTCGGCGCGCGGGCCGCGCTGCTCGGCGCGCGCGAGCCGGTTGATGATGTAGGTCAGCGTCTCGTGGTGCATCTCTTCGTGCTCGAGGACGTTGTAGGCGGCCTCGGCGTTGACCAGCCGCGGATTCGCCGGATCGTCGAGTCGGCCGGTCGCATACGCGTCGAGCACCGCCGCGTCGCAGGCCGCGCCGAAGCGCTCGACCGTCGCGCGATCCGGCCAGGCCGAGCGTTTGTGCTGCGTGGCGACCGCGGCGTCGCGCGGATCGATGCCGCGGTTGAAGAGCCGCTCGAGCTCGGGGTCGATCGACGGGCGGCCCAGCGCGTCCCGCACCAGCGTGATGAACGCGAAACCGGGGATGTGTCCGTCGTAGAACACGAACGGATGGCGCAGCGGGATCGGTGCGACCTCATACGCGCCGGGCGCGATCACGGCGAAAAGCTCGGCCGTCCGGCGGCGGTTCGCGCGATAGCGGGACGCCAGCGCCGCGCGGTCGACGGCGACGGAAACCACGGTGTCCACGCCCCGTTTCTTACGCGGTGGCGGGATGATTCCCGTTAGCCGTTATCCGTCAAAGCTAAAGCTTTGGCGCCTAAAGGCGCGCGCTTCGGGCGCCGAGTTGCGACCCCGGTTACGTCAGGTAGGCGCGCAGGCCGGCGGCGCCGCCCTCGCGCCCGAAGCCGGACTCACGATAGCCGCCGAACGGCGAGCTCGGATCGAACTGGTTGAAGGTCGAGCACCAGACCACGCCCGCGGCGAGCCGTTGCGCGACGTACATCGACTTGGCGCCCTTGTCGGTCCACACGCCCGCCGACAGGCCGTAGGGCGTGTTGTTCGCCTTTTCGATCGCCTCGTCGGCGGTCCGAAAGGTCATGATCGACAGCACGGGCCCGAAGATCTCCTCGCGGGCGATCCGGTGCGACTGCGAGACGTTGGTGAAGAACGACGCGCGGTGATACCAGCCGCGCTCGGGCAGGGCGCACGACTGTTGGTGCAGCACCGCGCCTTCGGCCAGACCGCTCGCGACAAGCTCGGCGATCTTCGCGTGCTGGGCAACGGAGTTGATCGCGCCGATGTCGGTGTTCTTGTCGAGCGGGTCGCCGACCCGCAGCGTCTCGATCCGCGCCGCGAGCCGTTCCACGATCTCGTCGTGTACCGGCTCTTGGACCAGCAGCCGCGAGCCGGCACAGCAGACGTGACCTTGGTTGAAGTAGATGCCGTTGACGACGCCTTCGACGGCTTGGTCGAGCGGTGCGTCGGCGAACACGATATTGGCGGCCTTGCCGCCGAGCTCGAGCGTGACGTGCTTGCGCGTCCCGGCGATTGTCTTCTGAATGATTTTGCCGACCTCGGTCGAGCCGGTGAACGCGATCTTGTCGACGCCGGGGTGCGCGACGAGCGCGGCGCCCGTTTTTCCGTCGCCGGTGACCACGTTGACGACGCCCGGCGGCAGCTCGGCCTCCGCGCAGATCTCGGCCAGCAGCAGCGCGGTGAGCGGCGTCGTCTCCGCCGGCTTGAGCACGACGGTGTTGCCGCAAGCAATCGCCGGCGCGATCTTCCAGGCCGCCATGAGCAGCGGAAAGTTCCACGGCACGATCGACCCGACGACGCCGACCGGTTGGGGCGTATCGATACCCGGGATCGCGTAGCGCAGCTTGTCGGCCCAGCCGGCATAGTAGAAGAAGTGCGCGGCGGCTTGGACGACGTCGAAGTCGCGCGACTCCTTGATCGGCTTGCCGCCGTCGGTCGTCTCGAGCACGGCGAGCTCGCGCGAGCGCTCGGTGATCGCGCGCGCGATGCGGTATGACGTATTTCGCACGATCGGCCGGCCGCATCGGCCGCCAGTACGTCTCGTACGCGCGCCGCGCGGCGGTCACGGCGCGATCGACGTCCTCGGCCGTGCCGTAGGCTACCTGGGCGAGCTCGGCTTCGGTTGCCGGGTTGACCGTCGCGAAGGTTCCTCCGCCCGATGACGGCGTCCAGCGGCCGCCGATGAAATGGTCGTAGCGCGGCGCGATCCGGACCGGCGTCGTCTCGAGAGACGGAGCGTAGGCCAAAGCCATGCCGCGACGTTCGCCGTCCGGCCGAGACGCCCCCAGGGGCACCTGCCCGGCGCGGCCAAATCGAGATGCGGTCGACGGTCAGCGGCGCGGCCGCTCCTCCTGACCGCGCTGGCGTTGGCGTTGGTAGCGCCGGTGTTGCACGGGCGGGCTGCTGGTCCGCGGCTTCTGCGAGCTTCGTTTCACAGCGAGGAAGAGGTCCGGGCGGCGCGGGCGCTGGCGTTCATCAGCCTGCGGCTGCAGCTCGACGAGGAGACGGGCGTGCGCGGATTCTCCGCCGCGCGCGACCGCCAATACCTCGAGCCGTATCTCAGCGCGCACGCGGCTTTGCGGGACACGCTGGCGCGCTTGATCTCGGCGCTGGCCGCTCTCGAGCTCGTCAGCGCGCAATCCGCCGCTCGCGACGCGCTCGCCGCCAACGCGTTTGGGAGCGCACCGTCGCGCTTCCCCTCATCGTGCGGTCCGCACGCGACGACGCCGTGCTCGAGCAGCGCGGAAAAACAGCTCGTCGACCGCTACCGCAGCGACGACAAAGCGATTCAGGACGCCATCGTCCTGCGCGAGGGCCGCATCGACGCAGACGCACAGGCCGCCATCGAACGGATCCAAGTGCTCGGGATGGCCGCCGTCGCGGTCCTGTAGCGTCGGCGCTGGCCTTCGGCGTCCAGCGAATGCGCGCCGCGTGCAGGCTCGCCGCGCACGATCGGGAGGCCGCCGAGCTACGCGCCGCGTTCGAAGCGGAAAAGCGCATCACCGACACGCTGCAGGAGGCGTTCGTCCTCGAGGCGCTGCCGGCGTACTCGAAGATGCGAGATACCTGCGGGCTGCCGATCAGCACGGCGGCTCGCCGTGCGTTCGTCTGGGCTTCGGCACGAACACGCAACGCCTCGGCGGGCACGCTGGAGTCAGCATAGCTGGCGTGCCGGCGTCGTTCCTGGTGTTCGGATGGCGGTGGGCACGTACGCACCTTGCGGGTACGAATGCGACGTGACCGGACGATCGGAACTGCGGATCAACCGCGAAACCGGCGATCCCGGGACGCCGAAGGCGTTGCGGCACGCGCTCGGCGCGTTCTTGAGCGCGCTCGCGATCGAGCCCCCGCTGCGCGACGACATCATCATCGCGGTCGGCGAAGCGGTTGCCAACGCGGTCGAGCACGCCTATCACACGAGGGATTCGGGGACCGTCGAGCTGCACGCGACCACCGATGACGAGGACACACTCCGGGTCGACGTCTTCGACCGCGGCGCGTTCATCGACCGCGATCTGCGCGAAGGCCGCGGGCTGGGCTTGCGCATCGTGCGGGCGATCGCTCGTGCGGTCACGATCGACACCGAGGGCGGCACGCGGATCCGAATGGTCTTCAAGACCGAGCCGGCCGCGGCCGACCAGGCGCCCGTCTAGTCTTTGCTGATGTAGTCGAGCGAGCCGTAGCGGCCGGTTGCGAGCTTGCCGCGCTGCAGCAGAAGATCGTCGAGCAGCGACGACGCGCCGATGCGGAACATCTCGGGCGAGAGCCACTCCGCGCCGAGCGTCTCGTCGATCAGCACGAGGTACGCTATCGCGGACTTGCTGTTCCGCACGCCGCCGGCCACCTTGAGACCGCGCCGCGCGCCGGTGCGCCGCGCGAAATCGCGAATCGCCTCCGCCATCACCAGCGCCGTCGCGAGCGTCGCCGAGGTTCCGATCTTGCCGGTCGAGGTCTTGATGAGGTCGGCACCGGCATCGAGCGCGAGATCGCTCGCGCGCCGCGTCGCGTCGTACGAGCCGAGCTCACCGGCTTCGAGGATCGCCTTGAGGTGCACCGTCCCGCACACCTGCTTGACGGCGACGATCTCGTCGAACACCTGCTGCTCGTCGCCGGCCAGAAACGCTCCGCGATCGATCACCATGTCGATCTCGTCGGCGCCCGACGCGAGCGCCGCTTCGGTGTCGCGCAGCTTGACGTCGAGCGACGAGAGCCCGCTGGGAAACGCCGTTGCGACCGAGGCCACCTTGACGCCGCTGCCGCGCAGCGCGTCCTTCGCGACGGCGACCAGATTCGGATAGACGCAGACGGCGGCGACGCGCGGAGCGCCGGGGCCGGGATACGCCGCCTTGGCGCACAGCGACCGCACGCGACCCGGCGAATCGCGTCCTTCGAGCGTGGTGAGGTCGATGCAGCGAATCGCCAGGTCGATCGCAGCCAGCTTCGCCTGGTTCTTGATGGAACGCTTGGCGAATCCGGCGGCGCGCGCTTCGAGCATGACCGCGTCGACGGTGGGCGATGCCGGCGAAAGCAGCAGGGGCATGAGGTTACAGGTTGCCGCGCTTGGCTTGTTCCTGCTCGATCGAGACGAACAGCGCTTTGAAGTTGCCCTTGCCGAACGACAGGGAGCCCCGCCGCTGAATGATCTCGAAGAACAGCGTCGGCCGGTCCTGCAACGGCTGCGTGAAGATCTGCAGCATGTAGCCACGGTCGTCCTTGTCGACCAGAATGCTCAGCTCGCGCAAGATCGCGACGTCCTCTTCGATCGCGCCGACGCGTTCGGCGAGGCCGTCGTAATACGACGACGGCGTGGCCAGCAGCTCGACGCCGTTGGCGCGCAGGGCGCGCACGGTCGCCACGATGTCGTCGGTCGCGATGGCGACGTGCTGCACGCCCGGGCCGCCGTAGAACTCGAGATACTCCTCGATTTGCGAGCGCTTGCGTCCTTCGGCCGGCTCGTTGATCGGCAGCTTGACCTTGCCGGTCGCGTTCTGCATCACTTTCGATCGCAGCGCGGTGTATTCGGTCGAGATGTCCTTGTCGTCGAACCCGATCAGCTGGGTGAAGCCGAACGCCTTGGCGTAGAAGTCGCACCAGCGGTCCATCTCGCCCCAGCCGACGTTGGCGACGGAATGGTCGATGCGCTGCAGGCGGACTTCGGCGGCGGGGGGCGTCACGGCCGACCACGGGCGGTAGCCGGGCAGCCAAATACCGCGGTAGGCGTCGCGCTCGATGAAGGTGTGCACGGTGTCACCGTAGGTCGCGATCTGCGCCCGCACGATCCGGCCGTCGCCGTCTTCGCCGACGTCCGGGTCGGCGAGCGGTGGCGCGCCGCCCGCGACGACGATGCGAAAGACCTCGCCGGCGTCCGACGTGCGCAACGCCACGTCGCGGACGCCGTCACCGTGCCGCTTGACGTGCTCGGCAATGGGGCCGTCGGGCAGCAGCGACGAGGTGAGGACGAGCGTCAAGTCGTGTTGGCGCACGACGTACGAGGCGCGCCCCTTCATCCCGGTCTCGGGCCCAGCGTATGCCAGCGGCGCGAAGCCGAAGGCCGTGCAATAAAAATGCGCGGCTTGCTTGGCGTTGCCGACCCACAGCTCGAGATGATCGAACTCGAGCGTGTCGATCGCCGCCGCGCGCCGCGCCGCCGCGGTACTCACAACCGTTCGATTTACCCCGGCCTGCCGGTCTTCCCTCGTCGCCGAGCGAGCAACGGCGCCGCGTGCGGGTACACGGCGACCATGGAGTGGAAATCATTCGTGAGCCGGCAGCTCGACGTTCGGTCGACCCAGGTCGGGCAACGGATCGAAACCGTGGCAGGCGACCTCCGTCAGTGCGGTGCGCAGCTGCGCGATCAGGGCGTGCCCGCCTTCGCGGCCGCCTACGTCGACCGGGGTGCCGAGTTGGCCGAGCGCGTCGGCCGCTACCTCGAGACAGCAGACGGCGACCGCTTGATCGCCGACCTCGAAGACTATACTCGGCGCGAGCCGCTCGTCGTCGCCGGCGCGGCAGCCGTCACGGGCTTCGCGGCCTCGCACTTTCTGAAGACGTCGCGGCTGCAAACCCAGCAGGAAGAGATCGAATGAGCGAACAGCCGAACGCGATCAGCCGCGAAGGAGATCGCAGCCCGGAACCCTCGGGCGACCCAATCGATGCGCTTGGCGACAAGTCGGACCTTCGCTCGCGTGTCAAGAACGCGGTGAACGATCGGGTCGAGACGGTGCGCGGGACGATCGTCGAAGCGGCTGCCGGCATCCGGCAGACCGTCGCGGGCGCGAGCGGCGCGCTGAGTAGCGCGACCGAGAAGGTGGGCGATGTCGTGAGCGACAAGCTGCCGAGCCCCGACGACGTGCGCGACGTCGCGCGTCGCGGCGCGGGCATCGCCATCGAGAATCCGTTCGGGTTGATCTTCGGCGCGCTGGCCGCGGGGTTCGTGCTCGGACTGCTCGTGCCGGTCAGCGACTACGAGCGCAAGACCGTCGGCCCGATTCGCGACGACTTGATCGAACGTGCAAAAGACGCCGGCACCGATGCGATGTCGCGCTGCAGCAACGCTCTGCTCAGTTGAGGAACGACGCTGACCGGGACTTGGATCGACGAGGACGCGCCGTCGAGTCGCGTCGCGGTGACGGTCAGGGAGACGCCGGTCTGACCCGGCGTCAGGCCGGCGGCTGAGAAGTTGTACGAGGATTGCCACTGACCCGGTGACGTCTGGGCGATCTGCGTCTGGAAGCCCTGATAGCCGATGGTGAGCCGCGAGACGTTCGTCGTCGTCACCGCGGTGAAGCTGACCGGCGTGCCGTTGCGGAGCACCGTCGGTGAGAACTTGACGTAGAAGATCTGCACCGCATCGGACGGCCCGGCGTAGTTGTTGGTCGGCGGCTGTCCGTGCGTGAAGACGTTGGTCGCCGCGAACGCCGACGGAACGGGCGCCGGCGACTCGCGGTGTCCCAAAGCACCCGTCGTCGGCGGCGCCGGTCCCGCCGGCGGCGGCGCGGCGAGCGCATGCGGCGAGGCGGTCCGCGGCGCCTTCGGCGCCGGCGGTAAGGTCGTGCCGGGCGCGAGCGTCGGCAGCGGTTGCGGGCTGGGGATCGGCGGTAACCCCACGGTGGCCGCGCTGCCGGCCGCCTCCGGCGTGACGACGTGCGGTGTGACGGTGATGATCAGCTCGTTGCGCTGACGATTATACGCCTCGTTGCGGAACGCTTTGCCGATCAGCGGCAGGTCGCCCAGCAACGGGATCTTGGTCGTGCTGGTGGTCGTGGTGTCTTGGATCAGCCCGCCGATGACGAGCGTCTCATCTTCGCGCATCGCGACGGTCGTCTGCGTGTCGCGCGTCGAGATCTGCGGGATGCCGTTCGATACGCCCGACAAAGAGTTGACGGTCGGATGCAGCGAGACCGTGATGAAGTTGCCGGCGTTGACGACGGGCGTGATGTCGAGCGTCACGCCGGTTTGAAACGTCTGCAGCTGCGTCGTGGCGACCGTGCCGGTCCCGCCGCCGGTCGTGGTGAGAATCGCGATGTTGTCGCCGGCTCTGATCGATGCCGTGCGTCCGGAGATGGTGGTGATCCGCGGATCGGCCAGCACGCGCCCTTTTCCGCTCTGGACGAGCAGGTTGAGGTTCAGGCCGAACGAGATCGGCGAGCGCGTGAGCGGTTGGAGCTGTAAAAACGGCGGCGGGGTTCCACCGTCGGGCGCGTTGGGCGTCGTTTCCGATAGCGTCGTGGTGATGACCGGCGTGCTGAAGCTCAGGCCGAGATTCTTGGCGGCGTTCTCGTCGACTTCGAGGATTTCGGTGTCGAGCACGACGAGCTTCTGCTCGACGTCCAGCTGGTCGATCAAGCCCTTCGCCAGCCGGATCGCAAACGGGCTGCCCGTGAGCACGAGCTGGGTCCCGTTGGGCGGGACGGTGATCCGGAGATCGGGGGCTTGGCCTTGCAACGCCTGCGTGACCGTCGTCGCGATGTCCGTCGCCGACGACGAAGGCGCGCCGTTGAGGCCAGGCGCGGCCGCTCGCAGCGAGATCACCTCGGCTCCGCCGCCGCCCGGTTCGACGCTGCCGGGCTGTTGAAGCGGCGGTCCGGCGCCGCCCGCGCCGCTGACGTCGAGCTGCGCGAGCGCGTCGGCGATGCGCTGCTGCTCGACCGGCGTCGCGAGCACCGACACCGCGTTGAGATCGGCGTCGACCGTGATGCCGGCGTCGCCGAACGATCGCGACAACAGGTTGGCGACCGAGCGCCCGTCGACGAATCGAAGGCGGTAGATCTGCGTGTAGCGCACGCCGCCGGCGGGCTGGTCGATGAGCGCGATGAGCGCCTTGGCCTTGGCGACCTCGTCCGGTGCGCCGCCCAGCACGATCGATTGGCCGGCGACGCTGGCGCGCACGTCCCGGAACTGATTGGCGATCGCGCGCGCGACGTCGCGGGGAGCGGCGCGGGTCACGCGCACGGCTTCGACCGGCGCGGAGCTCGGGGCCGGCGTCGCCGGCGGCGTGTCGATCGCGGCGATCAGCGACGCGATCTGCGCGAGATCCGCCGGCTTGGCTTCGATCAGCAGCGCACGATTCGGTGCGATGGTGATGCGCGCGGCGGGGTAGATGCGCCGGAGTTGCGCCGCGACTGCGGCCGGCTGGGCGCTGTGCAGCTGCACCGCCTCGCTGACCGGCCGTGCCGGGTCGCGAACGTCGATCCCGGCGACGACGGCGCGCATCGCCGTCAGCTCGTCGGGCGGCGCGACGACGACCAGCGCGTTGGCGGAAGCGTCGATCGTGATGCGGTCGCGCGGGTACAGGCCCCGCAGGACGTTCGCGGCGCGCGCCGCCGGGATGATCTGGAGCGCCAGCACCGCCGGTAGGTTCGGCGATGCGGAGGGCGCGGGCGCCGCGCGAGCGGCCAGCGTCACGACCACGACGCGGTTGGCGCGCGACCAGCCGGCGCCGAGCGGCGTGAGAGCCGTGGCCAACGCCTCGTCGAGGGTCGCCCGTTCGATCGACGCCGTGACGCGGCCGCGGACGTCGGGCGCCATGGCGATGCGGACGCCGTAGGCGCGCGCGATGCGCGCCAGCGCATCGCGTACCGGAACGCCGCTGAGCCGAAACGAGGCGCGCTGCGGCGCGCTTTGCGGCGCGGCGCCGAGCGGTGCCGAAGCCAGGCCGGCCGTCGCGAAGGCGATCAGCGCGACGCCGGCGACCAGCCGCCGCAACGGCGCTGCAACCCTGGTGCGCGTCGAGCCGTTCACGTGGGACACGACCAGACTCCGAAACGCTTCTCGAGGGGTGAGGATGCCGACGGTGACTGATGAGGGGTGATGCGTTCGTGCCGTTGTCCGGCGCGGACCGGCAACGGTTCGAAGCCGCGCTCGACGACGCGACGGTGCCGGGGTACGTGACCGTTCGGGCGGTGATCGCACTCGGCGTCGAAGGCAGCGAACGGCTCGCGCGAGCGACGGCGATGGGCCGCGAGTTCGTCGCCGGCGTCCGGCGTCGCGTCGCCGAAGGGCGAGGCGCAGCGCTGCTCGTCGATCGGCCGAGCACGGTCGAGCGCGTGCTGGACGCGGCGACGCAACAGCTCGTCGCCGCCGGCCGGGCGGAACTCGCGATCGGCGAGGTCGCGGCCGCGGTGCGAATTCCGCGGCGCACGCTGTATCGGTCGTACGATGCCGGTGAGTTGATCGAGGCGTGTCAGCGCCGCGCGACGACCCTGTGGCGCGCGCGCTTCATGCGGCGTATTCAGCGCGCCGACGCATCCGACGTCGAGCGTCTGTTCCTCGTCGTCGACGCGATCGCGGATTGGGTCGGAACGGCGCGTTTCCAAGGCGACCAGCTGTTGTTTCCGCCGCTTGCCGCCGGCGCGCGCGGCGACGAGTTCCGAGAACACGTTTCGGCGCTGGTGCATTTCGGCACCGAGCTCGCGCGGCGCGCTCAGGTGGCCGAGGCGGCCGCCTTTGGTATCTTCGTTGCGACCAGCGTGATCGGCGCCGCCGCCTGGGCCGAGCGCCGGGATGAGGCGCGCGCAGCGGCGATCTCGATCGTCGAGCGGCTGGTGGGAGCGTCGCGCCGGGGCTGAATCGTGGGCCTGGTGGCACATGTGTGCCATATTTATTCCAGCATGGACTTGCTATATCATGCTAAACGGATGCATGATGTTGGCGCTCGATGATGTCGGGATCTCGCCGGCGATATTCGCCGCCGCGTCCCGGTCCGATCGGGAGGGTGCAAATGGTCCGAGGATCACGCGGACAAGGCGTGTTCAGCGCGAGCATTGTCGCGATGGTAGCGGCAAGCGTATTGCCGGCGATGGCCAGCCCTGTTGCCGCCGTGCGCATCACCAACGCATCCGGTGCGTTCGACCTTGCCTATGTCTCGAGCGCATCGTCACTCGGCGGCTTCGTCACCTCGGAGAATGCTCCGGGGGCGACGGTCGCGCGCGGCACTACCGACGCATACACCATCACGTCGGCCAGCCCCAAGGCGCTGGCCGGCCTGTTGATCTATCGCGTCGACGGAGACATGTCGCGCGAGTGCACGTTCCGGTACACGCTCACCTTCGCCGGCGGACGCTACACCCTCGCCGGCGACGCGCGTGCGACATGGACGGGCCCGGTCAAGTGCACGGTGACGACCACCAGCCCCGACAAGACGAAGGGCGACTTCAGCGTGACCTTCACGATGCAGTGACCCGACATCGCCGAGCGACGAGCGGGCGGCGACACGTTCGGAGCGACGCCGCCCGCTCGATCTCATCCAACGGCCCGCAACGGGCCATCAAACAGGAGCTACTCTATGATCCGACTCGCCAAGTTCCTCGCGCTCGCCGGCCTCACGCTCGGCGGCGCCCTCCTGACGACCGCCGGCCAAGCGTCGGCCGCCAACTTCAACGTCAGCTTCGCCGTCTACAACGGGGACTCGACGGCCAACATGATCCGCCAAACCGACCCGGTCCCAACGGGCGTCAGCGGCCTCATCGCCCCGGTCGCGGGGATTTCGCCCGGCAGCTACGACCCGGGATCCAGTTCGTTCGCCACCTACACGGGGCCACTGCCCACTAGCCTCCATCCGTTGGCCCAGGTGTCGCTCGTCTACGCCAAGGATACCGATCCGATGAACGCATGCACGTTCACGATCAAGGTCAGCTACATCGGCGGGTCGACGCCCTACGAGCTGCAACTCATCGGGAGCCCGGCCCGCTGCACGGGATCCGGTCCCTTCTACTCGACGAACGGCCAGTTCACGAGCACGACGAATGTCGTAACCTGGAAGGCAGCGTAGCGCCTCGAGTCGAGCCCGACGGCTCGCCGCGACATTGCGCGGCGAGCCGTCGGGCCACCGGGCGAGCTTCAGTACGTAAAGGGCTGCACTTCCAAGCTGACGATCCACGGCGTTGATACTTGCTGCCCCATTGCCAGGCCGAGGCGAGCGCTTCCGTTGACGCCGTTGGGGATCAAGCTATCCATCGAACCCGCCGGAAAGAGGTTCGGCACCGTCTTTACCAGTCGGCCGGTCTCGTCGTACTCGTTCAGACACGGCCGAAAGTTGCCGTCGGCGAGGCCGACCAGTGAAGGGCAATACAGTGAGCGCTGCAGGATGAGGTGTTGCACGGGATCGATCTCGATGACGGGCGAGGCCCCGCCGATCATCCCCAGGTAACCGTGGCTGTGAGTCGCGTCATCGCCGAGAACGTGGTCGAATACTTGCGTGACGGTCCCCGTGGTGAGATTCAGCAGGCTGAGCTGCGACCGAAATACGTCGTTCCCCGCCGAAACGTAGGTGCAGCTCGTGGCAATTGCGGCCATTCCCGTCGACGGGTCCAAGGCGATTTGGTATCCGTCGAAGTCCTGGTTGCCTCCGGCGATCGGCAGGGTCCGGCTCGTCGCGGCGCGTGTGTTGAAGTCGATGGTTACGAGTTGGGGAGACAGAGGGCCGCAATCGACGTTGTCCGGCTCGACCAGGAGGTACGCGCGATCGCTGCTCGGGTCGTAGGAAAACGTTGGTACCGCAACATCGACCGGAGCTGCGCCTTCGAGCAGCGCCGTAATATCGATCGGTGGCGAGAAACCGTCACCGGTCGTTACATCACCGCGTGTCACGAGAAAGGAGTTCGTGGTAAAGTCGAAAGTGAGGTACGCGGATCGACGCGGGCTCGAGTTCGTCGCAACGACGGAAGTAAAGGTTGTCGGTGCGATCACTGACGGCGGAAACGTGAAGGAAGCAAAGCCCGCCGTCAGCGGAGCCGCCCGGTAATAGTCGACGACGTTGGAGTCAACGGTGTCCTCGCTCACAACAACGTCATTTTGAACCACCGGAGACGCTTCGAAGCCATTGTTCGTAAAGGCTAAGGACACGCCGCCGTTGGTGCCGGTGCGGGCGTCGAAAGGCTCGATCGTACCGAGGGCAAGGTTCGCTTGCGCTGGACCGATGGATCCGTATTCGACGAGGAAGCCGTCGGTGCCGGTCGGATCGAGTTGCAGCTGGTTCAGCGGGCCGCCCATGGCGCTTTCGATGCCGTGATAGTCCAATGTACCGGCGTCGCTCGCTTCCGCGATGATCGTTCCGCCGCGTGTCGCCAAAACGCGGACGTTCACCGTTGCCGTCGGCGGCACGGCGGCCGCCGCCGGATCGATCGTCACCGAACCGACGCTGCCGTTCGCGGATACGTGGTAGACCGACCCGGTAAACACCCCGTCGTCGTCGATTTGGTCGCCGTTCGGATTACGGAACGTGTTGAACGCGTCCGCAAGAGTAGGAAACACGAAGAACGGAGCCGGCGGCGGAGCCGCGAGCTCGATGATCGCGCCGGTTGCGCCCGGGACGTTCGAGACGTCATAGTGCACCGTAAAACGGGTCTTATATGGGACGTCTAGCGAATGGACGCCGCCGGCGGCGGTTCCGAGCGAAAGGAGGGGCGCGGGCGGCCGAGCCGTTCCGGCGTCGACGCGCGTAAAGGCGAGATCGCTGATGTCGGTAGGAAACGTCGTGATGGTGGACTGGAGGTTGATCCAAATCGTGTAGGTGCCGGCTCCCGCGAGCGCACTTACCGGCACGCTCACCGTGCCGGACAAACCCGACAGCGGAACCGAGTAGTACGGGTAGAGGCGGACAAGACCCAACTGATGGCTCCCATTGCCCGGCAGCGAGACGTTGAGCGTCACGGAGCCGAGCAACTGACGCGGATACGAACGGAGGTCGTACGTCACCGGGATCGACGGGCCGCTCACGACCGGGGGCACGGAGGGCGCCAGAAGCAACCGCGAGGCGGTAGCCGGAGGGCCGAATGTCAGTTGAAAGGTCGATTCGGTGAGCGTGTGAAGGCCGACCGACGCGCTATAGGTGAGCGATATCGTGCGCGAAACACCGGGAGTCAGCGGGACGCCGGCCGCTGCGAAGAGTTGCGCGGGGAGCAATCGCACGCAGGGCGTCGTCGCGATGACCCGCGAAGGCTGCCCGGCAACCGTGAGCCGGTAGGTGGCATTTGCCGGAATGCCTTCCCAATCCGGAGCGATCGTCATGTACGAGTGCAGGTCGGCGCCCGTGTCACTTCCGATGAACGCGTCGGAATAGGGGGTCGCGAACGGACCGTCGAGCTTGATGTACGACGGGTCGAGGGTCGTGACATAGACGGCATCGTTCCACCAACGTGTATTTCCTTCGGAGATGAATCCACCGGTGCGTCGGCCTTGCACCGCAATGCGGGCGATTCCGGGTTGCACGGGCTTCCCCGCCCTGCCCAGCAATTGCTCGACGATCTTTCGCACGTCGATCTGAGGGCCCACGTTGAGAGAGGCGTCGGATTGTGGTGGGTTCGCGACGACAGTTCCTGTAGCCGCCAGGATACTCCGCACTTGAGCTGGAGATGCGAGCGGACGGCCGGTGAGCCGGCCCAGCTGAAGTGCGATCGCTGCTGCTGCGGCGGTTTCGGGCGCCGATGCTGATGTACCGCCGGCGACGGATACGCTGACGTCATTGTATCCTCGCCCGACGAGGAACAGGGATTCGATGTTGTCGCCGGGCGCGGCGATGTTGACGCGGCTTCCAAAGCCGCTCGAAAATCCAAGTTGGCCGTCGAACCGTGTCTCCGCAAACGCCTTGGTCTGCGCCAGGCTCGCGCTGGCCGGATTTTGCGGGTTCGCCGCGAGAATGTCGTCGAGCGTCGACGCCCCGACGTCGATGGCGCCGCTATCGACGTCGACCGAAGGCGCGGTAGTAAAGCCCATGTCATCGACGCTGGTCGGATTCGGCCCGACGTTCGTCGCGGCGCTCCCGCCCGACGGACCGATCGCGGCCGCCGTGAGGTCGCGCGTGCCGTCGTTGGCCGCGATGCAGACGACGATGTTGGAGCTCACCACTGCCGCTACGACGCTCTCTGATAACGGATCGTCCTCGAGATAGCGGCTCGGGAAGCCGTCGGCGTCGTAGCCGAAGCCGATGCTGGCGGTGATGACGTTCGGCGCCGGCATCTGATGCGAGGCGCCGATGAACGCGCCAAGGATGTCCGTCGTTCCGACCGTTCCGTTGGTCATGCCGGGAGCGACCCAACGGTACGATGCGCCCGGCGCGATGCCGAGCAGATCCGCGCCCGTCGTATCCGTCGCGCCGGGGCGCTGCACGTTATCGGGAAGCGCCGACATCACCGAAAAGTCGAGGCCGATCTCGGCGAGCTCCGGATCGACGCCGCAGACCTCGGCGGTTGGCGACAGATCGCCGTTTTGGTCGGAAACCCAAACCGGGATCAGCGGCAGCGACGGGAAGTCGAGATATCGCTGCCCGCCGATCATGTGCGTCGTCGGTGCGCCGCCGGCGACGAAGTCGTAACATGGATCATTCGGATTCAGGCCGGCCGAGGCGTCGTCGGCGTCGCCGAGTCCGACGTTGGTGATGATCTCGCCGGCGCCCGGTAGCTGGGAATAGCGTTGGCCGATCTCATCGAAGGCCGCGACCGCGTCGACGCCGGGCGCGTTCAAGAGCGCCTGCACGTCAAACGAAATGGCGGCATTGGTCGGGATGGCCGGCATCGTCGCGACGCTCGTCGACTTCGTGGCGCGCCCGAACGGACGGGTGGGCCGGCGCATGCTCGAAAGCTCTTGGAGCGCGGCCGGTGGCAATGCCGTCCGTTGGGCGATCATCGAGTCGACCGCAAAGTCCGGCGACACATAGGCGATGGAAGGCAGCGCCCGCAAAGCGCGCACCGCTTTCGACACCGACGACGCACCGACGTGCAACGCAAAGGCGTTGTCGAATGCCACCAGCGCATGGCCGGTTCGCGATTCGGCGCGGGCGCGCATCGAGCCGAGCGTTCCGCGATCGATCCTGGAGAAGAGCCGCTGCGCGCGGTCGACGCCGAGGTGCATGAGCGCGACATTGGTTCGCGCGTCGGTGGTGTACGGGTGCGGCGAAATGTCTTGCCGCTTGGCGCCGACGGCCTTGCGCAGCGTCAGCGCCGCCGCGGGGGCGAGCGCGTCGACGTCTTGCGGTATCGTCACGCCTGCCTTGAACACGACAATCACGCGACCGGGAACGTACGGCTGTTGTGGGTGCTCGAGATCGTAGAGGATCTTGCGGCGTTGCGGCGGGGTGATCGTGCCGGTGAGCGATCCGTACCGCGCGCTCGACAGCCCGACTTGGACCGTACGGTGGCTTGTCATGGCGGCAAGTGGGTTCAGGCCCGTCCGTGCACTGCCCGCAGGCTTCCGCGACGGCGCGACGAGCGCGCGACCGTCGCTGTACACGGTCGCGATGCGACCGTCGCTGAGCGTTCCCATCATCGCGACGCGCGGATGCGTCGTGCGCGGTTGTACGACCGTCATCGGCCGATTCGGCCGCGCGGACGCCGGCGCCGCGACGACGCCGAGCGAGAGCGCGAGCGCCAGCCCAGCAAACACCTTAGAAGACATCGCATACTCCTTGCGGCTGGGTCAGCCCAAGCGAAAACGGGGTCGAGAACGAGCGCGCGGCATCGACGGCGCTGAGGTCGTTGAGGTAGGTCGTGACGGCATTTGCGGATCGATCGACGACCTGCGGCTGACGCGAATTCAAATCCACGGCGATGCCGAAGGGTCCGCGGGAGTCGGATACGGAGGTCACCGGCGCGCCGGTCGGACCGAGCGCCACGACCGCCTCGGCGCTGGTGACGTAGAGCTGGGCCAAGGTTTGCGGCGACTGCCCTGCGGTAACCGGCGCGCCGTATGCGACCGCGATGGGGGCGGCCGACAGCGTGGCGCTGCCCCGACCGCTGCCGGTCTCCGAGAAGAACGCGAGTGCGGGCGTTGCGGTGTTTCCGACGGCGATGCGGTTGAGCGCCGTATTGGGCGTGGTCGCGTCGTACGCGATGCCGTCGGCGTTCAGCGCTGCGAACGCGGCGGGAGCGCCGGCCTTCGGTGGTCCGCCCGATGGCGAGAACACGGTGACGCCGACGCTGCCGGAAGCGTAGACGTTGCCGTCATTCCGATCGTAGGTTACCCCGTTCACGCCCGCGACGGCCGGCGCCGCGAACGACGCCGCGGCGGACCCTTCTCGTCGAAGGCAAGGACTTTGCCAAGTCCCGCATCGGCGACGAGGATGATTCGGTCGTCCGGATCGTACGCGAGCGCAACGGGATCGCTGAGACCCGGGAAGGCCCCAGCCGGCAGCGGTAGTTGCGCGCCGTGCGGATCGAACCGCGCAACCGCCGGAGCGCCGCCGTTCGCGTAGGCGACGTAGAGCGCGCTGGTGACGTCCACAATGGTCGAGCTCGTCGCGCTGTCACCGTTGGCGTCGACCGCGGTCGCCAAAAGCGAGGTGGGATAGGTCGTCGTGTTGGGCGCGACGGCCTGGACGGTGAACTGATTCGCGGTTCCGCTGACCGGCGTGACGGCCAGGATCCCGACGGCCCGCACGTTGGGAGCGAGCGAGATCGCCGGCGGCGCGTCGGGTTGAACGATGACGTTGCCGTCGACGTCGAGCGGCGCGACGGTGAACGTCGCCGCGGCGCGGCCGACCAGCTCATAGGCTGCCGGCGACGAGCCGGCGACCCCGATGACGTTGCTTTGGTTCGGCAGCGGCCCGATGCGCACGCTCGCGATCGTGCCGACGACCGTCGCGGTCAGTGTGTTCGTGACGTCGGCCGCGATCGTTTGCGCGACCGTGACACTGCCCAGCTCGTTGCCGGCGGCGGTGGTCTCGCTCGGGACTTGCGGCTGATCGTAGAGCGAGATGACGAAGACGTCGTTGCCCGGCGGGGCCTCGATCGTGACGGTGGACGAGCCGCCCGCGGCCGGTGCGTTCGCGAACGTGATCGGTCCCGGCGTCGCAGCGTCGGGGTTCACCTCGATCACCACGCTTTTCGCCGAGGGCGAGACGAACGCCGGCCGGCGCTTGGCTCGAGCGGTCCCCTTCCGCGTCCACTGCATCGTGAACGCCACCGGGATGCGAGCCCTCGTCGAGGGGCGGTCCGGCGGCGGGATCGTTCGAGCCCCGCTCGCGCACGCGCTCAGGGCGAAGGACAACGATACGAGCAATCCCCCCATGCGCCCGCTCATTGAATCTTCCCCTGCGTTACGGTCACGCCGACGGACAGCGTCGCCGTTTGCCCGAACTGATCGGTGAAAATGAGCGTGCACGATCCCGATGCCAGCGCGCTCACGGTGAATCGGGCCGGCGCACTCGCGGTCGATGGCGTAACGCTGACGACCGTCCCGCACGAGCCCGCATCGACGCCGATCGGTCCGGAATAGGCCGTCTCGCTCGCCATGACGGTCGCCGATTCCCCGGGGGCGTCGAAGCTCGCCGCGGACTGCGACAGCGTGAGAGCGCCGGCTGGCGGGGACGTTGGTGAAGTGGTCGGGACCGGTGTCGCCGTTTCAAGCGGCACCCTAGGCGGAGCGCTTCCTCCGCCGCCGCACCCACCGAGCGACGGCAGCACGGCGCACGCAATGATGAGAATTCTGAGCAAACGAGTCGACATCCGTAGCCTTCCGAATCGGCGCGCTTGAAGCACACGTGTGCATCATCGTGACAGCCTACTCGGCGGGCGTTGCGTCCAACTTGTTACGCCGCGCTGACGCAGACAACGGTGGCCGAAAAGAACGGGACCTCAGTTCAATCCGACGCACCGAGCGATTGCGGTAGCGTCAGCGACGGCGATCTGAGAGCCGTACCGCTCAAGGACCGGCATGGCGTCCCGAATGCGGCGTCGCGCGTCTCGGTGGTAGCCTTTTCTCATCGAGACCGTGGCCAGATCGCGTTCAGCGCTGCCCCGCAGCCGACCATTGCCGTAACGTGCTGCGTCATAGCGCACGCTCTCGGCGATGACGCGCGCTTCGTCGTGCCGACCCCCACCCAGCGCACATTGGGCCTGCATCGCGCGTGCCAGAAGCGCCAATCCTGACTGCGGCGGAACGACGCTTGCGGGCAGCTCCGCCGCCGAAGCGGCGCGTTTGGAGTCGCTGTGCCATTGCGCGACGATGCAAGCGACATACGCGAGGGTACGATCCATGCTGCCCTTTTCGGCTGATGCGATTTCCGCCAAGGCTTCGTCGAGCGTTTGGTCGGTGCGTCCCGCTCGATCTAGGCCGCCAGCAAGCTGATTCGCGCGCGCGGCCAGCGCAACGCGGGCGTGACGCGCCGAAGTGGCGAGTCGTTCCACAGTGTGCAGGAGGGGCAACTGTTGTCCAGGAGCGTCGCGAAGCCCAGAGAGCTGCGCTTGTACGTGCAGGGTCGCGAGCCGCTCTTTCACGCGCAACGCATGAAGAGTTGGCATGATGCCGCGCGCGACGCGGACGGCGTCCAAACCGACTGGTACGTCGCCGACCTCCCAGCGCTGGCCCGCATAGGCAGCCAGCGCGCGGACACGCAGTGCACGGCGCTTCTCGGCGCCGGCGTTACCGGCGGCAGGCCGCGCGACAATCGAAGGGGGTCGCATCGCGACCCCCGCATTGTCTCCGAGCTGCCAGCGAACGGCCCATTCGAGGAATTCGCGATGCTCCTCGAACGCATCGCGCTCGGATTCATCCATCGACAGGCCGTGAAGCGCGTACATCGCCTTGGCTTCGGCCACGAGCGCCTCGGCTTCGTAGATCCGGCCGGCGTCGAGCTGCGCTTCGGTCGCCAGGCACACCGATTCGAGACGCGTCGACATGCGCGCCGCACCACCCACGATCGAGGTGAACACCGACAGTGCCAGCCTGCTCTGGCCGACGCAGTGCAACTCGACGGCTTCGGCCAGCCGGAGGTCGGCGAGGCCTGCGCACACGATCGCCGGCGCACGGTCGGCGCTCGCGGCGCGGTGGAACGCGGCTAGGAACGCGTCGTGTGCCGCCGAGCGCTCGCGGCGGAGCTGGCGATCCGACAAGCCCAGCTCCGCCGCGACCCGCTCGGGTGCTGCGCGGTCGATCTCGCAGCGCAGCAACGCGCCGTGCATCCGTCCTACGTGCGTCGCGTCGGCGTCATCGGCCGGATCGGCCTCGGCCGCGAGCGTCACAAGCGCCTCGCGGACGAAGCCGCGGATCCGGTCGAGAGCCTGACGGTCCTCATCGGGCGTGCGCCGGCGCGAGCGCGCCGAGGTCGCGAAATACTCTGCGACGAGCGGATTGCGCCGCAGCTCGCGAGGGTCGTCGAGGTTGCGCAGCAGATGGCGTGAGGCGGACTGGCCGGAGCGGGACGGCTTAGCGCGCGGCATCGGTGCTCGCGGACGTAATAGGACGGCGGGTCACGTTCGGTCTCCGAAAAGGAGTCGCGAGCGGGACCCACCGTCTCCCACACCCCGGGTCTTAGCTCGTTCTTACTATGGCAGAAGGCACATTCCTGCTAGTCGAGCGCCCCGGGTGTGTTAAGTTTTCGGCGGCGCGGCGATACCGAGCTCGCGGTAGAACGCGGCCGGGTTCATCGGGCGGCCGAGGAACGCCCGAACCTCTTGATCCGGCTCCTCGGCGCGCGCTGGAGCAAGGATGTCCTTGCGGTAGGCCGCGCCGGCGACCGGACTCGTCAGCCCCTGCGCGCGGAACCTCGAGAACATGTCCTGCGCGTACACCTTCGACCACAGATAACCGTAATAGCCGGCGTCGTAGCCGCCCATCAGGTGCCCGAAGCCGGCCTGCGGATGCGTGCCGTCGACGAACGCATTGGGCGTCGTGCGTGCGACGGTGGCTTTCCATACGGCCGTCGTGTCGACCGGCGGCTTCATGGTGTGGTACTCCATGTCGACGGTCGCGTAGAGGATCTGCTGCGTCGTCGCGAGCGCGTAGTGCACGTAGCGCGCCGCGATCATCTTCTGGATCAGATCGTCGGGCAAGGGCTGCCCGGTGGTGACGTTCGAGCTGACGCGCTTGAGGATACCAGGATCCCAGGCCCAGTTCTCGAGCATCTGTGACGGTGCCTCGACGAATTCTTGGCGGAACCCGGCGGTGAGCGTCTCGTACGGCTCGTCGGCCAATATTGCCGCCATGCAGTGGCCGAACTCGTGGAAGAACGTCTCGACGTCGCCGTGCTGCAGCAGCGCGGACTTGCCGGGCGCCGGCTGCGGCCAGTTGCCGACGATCGCGCTCTCGGCCAGGCGCACCGATCCGTCGGGCATCACGCGGCGCGGGATGATCGGGAAGTTCGCGAAGTGATCGTACTTGCCGGGGCGCGGAAACAAGTCGAGATAAAAACGCCCCAAGGGCCGGCGCGTCGCCGCGTCGGTCACGTCGTATGCCTGAACGTCGGGCTGCCACACCGCGACGTTCGCACGTGCGAACTTCACTCCGAGGAGTTCTTGGTAGATCGAGAACACGGTGTCGATCACGTGCTGGACCGGAAAGTACTGCTTGATCTCGTTCTGGTCGACGGCGTACTTGGTCTTGCGCAACTGGTTCTCGTAGTACGTCTGGTCCCACTGATCGAGCGGCGCGCCTTTGAGCGCGGCGTCCTCGTCGCGCTCTTGGCGGGCCTTGGTCAGCAGGGCGGCGTCGATCTGCGTCAGGAAATCTTCGACGCGCTGAGGCGTGCCGGCCATGTGGTCGGCCAGCACGTACGCGGCCCAGGTCGGATACCCCAACAGGCGAGCCAGACGGTCGCGCGTCGCGATCGCGTCTTGGAGCAGTTGCACGTTCGCCTCGCCGCCGCGATTGTTGTAGGAGATGTAGAACGCCTTGCGCGCCGCCGGATCGGTTTCGTTCTGCAAGAACGGGCCCACGGTCGACTCGTTCACCGGCACGGTGTAACCGCCCTCAGCGCGCTGCTTGAGAACCGCGGCGACGAAATCGGACGGCAGCGACTGCGCCTGCGCGTCGGTGATCGCGATCGTCGACTGGTCTTTGCCGAGATTGGCCTGGAAGGTGTTCTGATCGTTGGTGAGCTTCTGCTGAAGCGCCACGAAGGTGCGCCGCTGGGCGTCGGGCAAACCTGCGCCGCTGCGGCCGAGCGCGGTCAGCCACAGCGCTTGCAGCTTCTGCTGAACCGGCCCGCGCGCGGTGCCGCTGGTCCGCGCGGCGGTGAGCGCGCGAAACAAGTCCGGCCGCGCCGAGATCTCGCTGAGCGCGTTGCCCGCGTCCGTCGAGCACGCCAGCGACGCGCTGCGGACTTTCGCGTCGGTCGAGATGTTGAACAGAAACGTCTGCGCGGCGAGGTTGTCGTTGAAGTCGGCCGACGCGGTTTCGACGGGCAGCACGATGTTGGCGAACGTGCGGGGTGAGCGGGCGCCGACGATCTGGCCGATGCGGCGCTTGGCGGCGGCGATCGCGGTCGCGCACGACGAGGCGATCTGGGCCGGCGTGAGCGACCAGTCGATGGCGAGCACGTCGGCGGCAGGCTTGGCGGGGACGGCGACGGGGAGCGTCGCGAGAAGCGCGGCGCCCAGTACCGAGGCCGCGCTACGAGAGAATGCGGAGTTCATCGCCGGCGTACTTCGCGAAGGCGCGCCGCGTTCCGTTCGCCAAGAAAAAACAATGCTTCGCTCGTTCCTTCGATTGAGCGCCGCGGTCGCGTTCGCGGCGCTGCTGATGCCCGCCGCCCCGTCAGCCGCACCCCCTCCCGGCTTGGCCTACGACGAGATCGTGCGGATCGTCGCCAATGCGACCCCGCCGCCGCCGGGAAACTTCCAGGCCGACGTGGCCGCGCTCAACGCGCAGCAGACGGCGGCCGCCGCCACCCCGACGCCCGCGCCGCGCAAGCGCGGGGGCTTCGGCAGCATCATCGGCGCGATCGCGAGCGGCGGGAACGTCGCCGGTGCCGCCGGCGGTGCGATCGCCCAGAACGCGGCCGACAACGCGGTCCAGAGCTCGCTGGGCGCCCGCTTCGGCGCGATGGGCGCGGCCTTTGCCGGCTTCTTGACCCCCCACTTGATGCGATACGCGTATTGGAATGGGTGGGAGCGGGTCGAGGACGTCACCGCGCAGACGGCGACGATCCGCAAGTGCGACATCGGCCAGGTCATCCAGCTCAACCTGGCGGCCAAGACCTATACGATCTACACGCCCGGCAACGAGCCGCCGCCGGCCGCGTCCCGGGGACCGGCGCCCGGACCGCGGACGCCGCCGCAGGCCGAGCAGCCCGGCACCGCGGTGGCCACCTTCAGCAACACCACCACGTCGCTGGGGCCACTACGGATCGAGGGCCAGCCGACCACCGGCTACGACACCACGACCAGCTTCTCGACGACCCAGGCCACCGGCAGCTGCCACAACGGCAGTGCCGGGATGCAGACGATCCAGTACATCTCGCCGCTGACCCGGCCGAGCGTGAACTCGTGTCCGCTCCGGCCGCCGGTCGGGTTGCCCGAGACGGCGGCGCCGCCGGCGACAACCGGCGGCTGCAAGCCCAGCTTCAGCATGCACACGAACGGGCCGACCCCGCCGACCAACCGGCTGGCGCTCTATTCGCTGGTGTCCTTCGGCGCGGGCAACGGGTCGACGCCGCCGCCGAGCGGCGGGCCGTCGTCGTTTGCGTTTCTCACCGAGCGCGGCAACCTCAAAACGCTCGGGCCGGCCGACACGGGCCTGTTCGACGTGCCGCAGGGGTTCACGAAAACGCCGTAGCCCGCTATCATAGGCGGGCCTTGGCGAGGGTTGGGCCTCGCGCAACGGTAATCCGTGAACCCCGCCAGGCCCGGAAGGGAGCAACGGTAAGCGGAATCCCCGTGTGCCGCGAACCACCTGGCCCTCGTCCTGGCCTTTCTTTTTCTTGATGCAGAACTTGATCACGGCGGTGGTCGCCGGAGTGCTGAGCGCTCTCGTGGTGACGAGCGGATACCACTTTCTCGTCGCCATGCCGCGTTTGAAGAGACTCCGAACGATCGCCGACACGCACGACGGACTCCTCGGCGGGGGCGCGACCGGCGCCACCGACCGCCTCGCCGCGCTCGAACGCGATAGCGCGGCGGCCGGTTCGGCGCGCGACGCCGAGCGACGCCGCGTCGATGCGCTGGAGCGAGTCGCGCACGTCGAGCTGCCGCGGGTCGGCTTCGTGCGCTACAACGCGTTCAGCGACGTCGGGTCCGACCTCTCGTATGCGCTCGCGCTGCTCAACCGTGACGGCGACGGCGTCGTGCTGACCAGCATCTACTCGCGCGAGGACACGCGCACGTACGGCAAGTCGGTCGCGGCGTTCAAACCCGCGCAAGACCCGTCCGAAGAAGAGCTGGCCGCGATCGCCAAAGCACGGGCGGTGATCTCGTGAACGGTGTGAACAAGACCTTCCTCATCAAGATCATCCCGCCCGACGGGTACAGCGTCTACAAGGTCGCGTTCACGCGCCGGCACTTGGCAGCGCTGGCAGCGGCGCTGACGATCGCGCTGCTTGCCGCGGCCGGGATCCACACCTATCAGCTCCACGTGGCCGAAGGCAACGTCCGCCAACTGCAGGCGCTCACCGCCGAGCAGCAGACGAAGCTCGAGGCGATCGACCGGCAAGCCGACGATCTGTCCAACGAGCTCAAGGCGGTGCAGCGCGAGAACGCCGACATCAAGCGCATGATCGGCGCCGACCGCGGCGACGGCAAGCCGCACGCGGCGGCAGGCGGAGTGAACGTGCCGGGCCGGCCGGACTTTGCGGACGTCCAGGCGCGGCTGCGCAACCTGGCGCGCGCCTCGGCGGCCACCCGCGACGACGCGCGGCGGGTCGGACGGCTGGCGATGCGGGTGCTGAACTTGCGTCGCCTGGCGTCGATCACGCGCGAGCGGTTCTTGGCCGGCATCCCGTCGCTCAACCCCGTCGGCGGCGCGATCTCGGCGCCGTTCGGCTGGCGCACGAACCCGTGGCCCGAGTTCCACAAAGGGGTCGATCTCGAAGCCGACTACGGCGAGCAGGTCCGCGCCGCGGCGGCCGGCATGGTGGTGAGCGCCGGCTGGGATCCGGGCGGCTTCGGCATCAAGGTCGACATCGATCACGGCAACGGCTACCATACCTGGTACGCGCACCTCTCGCGCACCGCGGTCGCGGCCGGCGAACGCGTCACCAAGGGACAACCGATCGCGTACGTCGGCTCGACCGGCGAGTCGACCGGCCCACATCTGCACTACCAGGTAATGTACGACGGACAGGCGATCGACCCGGCGCCGTATCTGAACGGCGTGCCGGCCCACGTGCTGGCGACACTTCCCGACGCCCCGGGCGTATAAGGGGCATCATGTGTCAGCTCTGGGGCCTCGTCGACCTCGTGTTCAAAGTATACATCTTGGTGATGATCGTGTACGCGGTCGTCTCGTGGGTGCCGAGCCTGCGCGGCCGGTGGTCGGATTATCTCGCGATGCTCGTCGAGCCCGTGCTGGCGCCTGTACGCCGCATCATCCCGCCGCTCGGCGGGCTGGACTTGTCCTTCCTGGTCGTCATCATCTTGCTCCAGGTCGTCGACTCGAACATCGTTCAAGCGCAACGCTATACCGCGTGCTTCTTCCAGTAGCCCCACCGTGATCCAGCGTGAGTCGGCCGTCGCCACCAGCGGCCCCGAGCACGTCCGGAACTTCTGCATCATCGCCCACATCGATCACGGGAAGACCACGCTGAGCGACCGGCTGCTCGAGTTCACCAAAACGGTCGGTCAGCGCGAGATGGAAGAGCAGTTGCTCGACGCGATGGACCTCGAGCGCGAGCGCGGGATCACGATCAAGATGCATCCGGTCTCGCTGACCTATACGGCACGCGACGGCGAGACGTACGAGCTCAACTTCATCGACACGCCGGGCCACGTCGACTTCAGCTCCGAGGTGTCGCGCTCGCTGGCCGCGTGCGAAGGTGCGCTGTTGGTCATCGACGCCGCTCAGGGTATCGAAGCCCAGACGCTGGCCAACTACCATCTGGCGCTGGCGCAGAACCTCACCATCATCCCGGTCATCAACAAGATCGATCTGCCCGCCGCCGACGTCGAGCGCGTCAAGCACGAGATCGAAGAACTGCTGGTCATCGAGGCCGCCGACGCCATCCCCGCCTCGGCCAAGGAGGGGATCGGGATCGAGGACATCCTCGAGGCGATCGTCAGGCGCGTGCCGCCGCCGCGCGCCGCCGGGCGCAAGCTGCGCGGCTTGGTGTTCGACGCACAGTTCGACACCTATCGCGGCGTGGTCGCCTACGTGCGGGTCGTTGACGGCGAACTGCGGACCGGGATGCGCTTCATGTCGATGGCGCACCGCAGAGTTTACGAGGCGACCGAGGTCGGCGTCTTCAAGCCCGACATGCGCAAGACCGGCGTGCTGGGGATCGGCAACGTCGGCTACGTAATAGCGAACATCAAGTCGCTGGGCGACATGGACGTCGGGGACACGATCACGCTGGCCGACGATCCGGCCGACGAGGCGCTGCCGGGCTACAAGCCGATCGTCCCGATGGTGTACTGCGGCTTGTATCCGAACGAAGGCGTCGAAGTCTCGGACCTGCGCGACGCGCTCGAGAAGCTGTCGCTTAACGACTCGGCGCTGCACTTCGAGCCCGAGTCGTCGATCGCGCTGGGGTTCGGCTTTCGCTGCGGGTTTTTGGGCCTGCTGCACATGGAGATCGTGCAAGAACGGCTAGAGCGCAACTACAATCTCGACCTGATCGCGACGTCGCCGTCGGTCGTCTTTCGGGTCACGCTGACCGACGGCACGGTCGAGAACATCGACAACCCCGCCAAGCTGCCGGCGCGCGACAAGATCGCGCTGATGGAAGAGCCGTACGTCAAGGCGACGGTGATCACGCCGCCCGACTACGTCGGCGCGATCATGGAGCTGACCCAGAACCGGCGCGGCGCGCTGGCCAACATGGAGTACCTGGTCGACGGCCGCGTGATCCTGAGCTATGAGATGCCGCTGATCGAAGTGATCATCGACTACTTCGACCAGCTCAAGAGCCGCACCAAAGGCTATGCCTCGCTCGACTACGAGGTGATCGGCTACCGCGAAGGCGATCTGGTCAAGCTCGAGATCTTGCTCAACGCCGAACCGGTCGACGCGCTGTCGTTCATCGTCGCGCGCGAGAAGGCACCGGTGCGCGGGCGCGCGCTGGTGGAGAAGCTCAAGGACCTCATCCCGCGCCAGATGTTCGACGTACCGATCCAGGCCGCCATCGGCGGGAAGATCGTTGCGCGCGAGACGGTCGGCGCGATGCGCAAGAACGTGCTGGCCAAGTGCTACGGCGGCGACATCACCCGCAAGCGCAAGCTGCTGGAGAAGCAGAAGGTCGGCAAGGAGCGGATGAAGCGCGTCGGGCGCGTCGACCTGCCGCAAGAGGCGTTCATGGCGGTGCTGCGGCTCGACGAGCCGTAGTCGCAAGGCGCTCCGCATGATCGTCTATGTGGCGACCAAGAATGTCGGCAAGCTGCGCGAACTCCAAGCGTTGTTCGCGGACGCGCCGTTCATGCTGGCGACGTTCGACAGGTACGAGGCCCCCGTCGAAGGCGAGGTGTCGTACGCGGACAACGCGGCGTTGAAGGCGCGGACGCTGCATGCGCAGTTGCTGCGGGCCGGCATCGTCGGCGCTGTGCTGGCTGACGACTCGGGGCTCGAAGTGCGCGCGCTGGGCGGCCGGCCGGGAGTGCTGACCGCATACTACGGTGGCGCGCAGCTACCGTGGGTTGCGCGGCGGCGGAAGCTGATCGACGAACTGGAACGGAGCGGGGCGACGGATCGGAACGCGCGGTTCGTCTGCGCGCTGCACTTCATCGACCGGTCGGGGCGCGAACTGGCGTCGCTGGCGACGGTTGACGGCGAGGTCGCCGAGGAGGATCGTGGCGAGCTCGGGTTTTCGTTCGATCCGGTGTTTTACTACCCGCCACTGGGCCGGACGTTTGCCGAGCTGACCGAGGCAGAGAAGAATCGGGTGAGCCATCGCGCGATCGCCGCCGCCGGGTTGCTCGGCGCCATGCGCAAAGCCGAGATCAGCGGATAGGGCGCGGGCCGAAAAGCAAGCGGCCCGGTCTTTCGACCGGGCCGGCTCGTTCTTGGTGCACCGCGAAGGACTCGAACCTTCAGCCAATTGCTTAAGAGGCAACTGCTCTACCATTGAGCTAGCGGTGCAACGATAGCAAGGGTACCGCGCTGGCGCTCGACCGTCAAGCACGGGTGGGGAGATATATGCGCCCGGCGGGGGTCGAACCCGCGACAAACGGCTTAAAAGGCCGCTGCTCTACCGGCTGAGCTACAGGCGCGCAGTTGGGGTGACTGACCGGGCTTGAACCGGCGACCTCCGGATCCACAATCCGGCGCTCTAACCAACTGAGCTACAATCACCATGTAAGCGATCAAAGTAATAGGCGGTCTCAGTGTTGTTTTCCTGCTTGCCTTGGGTCCGAAGCGTATGCCGCCAGGACGTCGCGGTGCGTCTGCGGTGACAGTTTGCACACCGCACCTCGCATTTCGCAATTTCGGCTTTCAGAGTCGCGAGAGCGACCGGCGCGAAGGTCATGGAAGCAATGCTTGCGACTTTCGTGCCGCGCACGTGATCGAATTCCAAAACGATACGATCAGTGAGACCGCAATCGACGCAAGGGTGTCTCGCCAAATGATCGGCAATGAGTCTTCGGTTGATTGCGCGCTGCCGGTTCGTACGCTCCGTCAGCATGGCGCGGTATGCGGCCCGATTCTTCGCATAGTGAGTCGTGTATGTGACGTGCTGGCATAGCTTACAAAATGGCTGAAGCCCATCGCCACGTGCAGTTCGACGAGCGAACGCTTCGCATGATTTCCATTCACGACAACGACCACAGCGCTTCATGCAGGTTACAATATCGCCAGTGTGTGCCAGCATGTTGGCATCTTGCGCGCCCAATTCGCGCGGGAGCAATGGTGCGCCCGGAGGGAGTCGAACCCCCATCGTTCCGCTTAGAAGGCGGATGCCTTATCCGTTAGACCACGGGCGCGTGCGATCGCGGAATGCGATCGGCGCGTTCGCCCACCGCGGGCGAACACTCTCGGGATGACAGGATTTGAACCTGCGACTTCTGCGTCCCAAACGCAGCGCTCTACCAAGCTGAGCTACATCCCGCAGGGCTCATCGTACCACGCGCGCGAAATCGGGTCCTCGCAGTTCTTTCGGAGCCGGGAGGTCGTCGTGCGCCGTCTCTTCGCCGTTTTGGTCGCCGGTGCGTTCGCCGCGGGCCCAACCCCTGCGGCGACGGCAACCCCAGGCGCAGCGGCGACTGGAGCTCCGGCGTCCGCCGCCACGACCGCCGCGCCGGCCCGTGCCGGCGCGACAACCACGACGGCTCCCTCAGGCGCAACGCCCGCCGGCGGGAGCGCCAAGCCGATCACCTTCGAGGCGCTGCGGGCGCTCGTCACCGTGCGGGAACCGCAGATCGCGCCCAACGGTAGCCGCGTGGTCTACGTTCGCTCGGTCGGCGACTTCAAGGCCGACCGCATGGACACCGAACTCGTCCTGGTCGGAGCCGACGGCACCGGACGTCGCGTGTTGACGCGCGAGCGCCTGGGCGTCCACGCGCCGCACTGGTCGCCTAGCGGCGACCGGATCGCGTACCTCGCGTCGCCGGCGCGCGGCAAGCCCGCCCAGCTCTTCGTGTTGCCGATGGATGGCGGCGATTCGCAGCAAATCACCAACGTCAAGAGCGGGGTCTCGTCCTATGCTTGGCGTCCCGACGGTGCGGCCTTCGCCTACGTTTCCGTCGACGATCCACCGAAGACGAAAGCGCCGGACGACTACGTGCCGGCGTTTCGGGTCACCGACGAGCACTTTCTCACCCGCGAGCCCTCGCGGCCCGCGCACCTCTGGACGATCGCCGCCGACGGCAAGGCCGCAAAACAAATCACCAAGGGTCCGATGTCGCCGTCGCCCGGCGGCGACATCCAGTGGACGAACGACGCGACCGGCGTCGTGATGAACCTGCAGCCGGATCCGATCTTCGCGCACCTGACCCTCAGCCGCACGATGGTCGTCGACGTGGCGACCGGAAACGCGCGCGCGCTGCGCGGCGACGCGGTCGACGGCGGCTTCGCTCTCTCGCACGACGGCAAGCGCATCGCGCTGTCGTCACCGCGCCACGCCAGCTTTTACCTGCAGCACGACGTCGACGTCCGCGCGCTCGCCGACGGCAGCGAGGTCGAGTCCACCGCGGCGATCGACCGCAACGAGCACTGGTTCGCCTTCACGTCCGACGACAAAACGCTGCTGCTCGCGACGGCCGACGGCGTGCGCGCCGTGCTGTGGCGTTATCCGCTGGGCGGAAAGCCGCAGCGCGTCGACCTGGGCGAGGTCGACTTCGGCGCCGATGCCACCGTCGCGCACGACGGCAGCATCGCGTTCGTGGGCCTGCGCCGTGATGACCCCAACGAGATCTACCTGTTGCCGTCCAACGGCGCGCCGCGTAAGCTGACCGACGAGAACGCGTTTCTGGCCGGCTACGCGATCGCGCGGCGCGAGCGCCTCGACTGGAAGAGCGACGACAGCACGGCGGTCAACGGCGTGCTGACCTATCCGGTCGGCTACCAAGCCGGCAAGAAGTATCCGCTCGTGCTCGACATTCATGGCGGACCCGTCTCGACCTCGACCTGGAACTTCGGGACGATCGACGGCGCGATCTGCCAGGTGCTCGCGGCGCGCGGTTTCCTCGTCTTGCAGCCGAACTACCGCGGGAGCGACAACCAGGGTGACGCGTTCTTGTCGGCGATCGTGCCGCACGTCGCCAGCGGACCCGGCCGCGACAACTTGGCCGGCGTCGCGGCACTCGAGCAGACGGGGATCGTCGATCCGGCCCGCATCGGCGTCAGCGGCTGGTCGGGCGGCGGGCTGCAGACGGGCTGGCTGGTCGGGCACGCATCGTACTGGCGCGCGGCAGTCGCCGGCGCGGGCGTCTACGACTGGTGGGAGCAGGCGGTGCTGGCCGACATCAACGAGCAGTTCGCGATCGACTTCTTGGGCGGCGCGTCGCCGTGGACGAAGGAAGGCCGCGCGGCGTTCGCCGCCGAGTCGCCGATCACGTACGCCGCGAGCATTCGGACGCAATTGCTGATCCTGGGCGATACCGGCGACCAGCGCGTGCCGGTCGCGCAGTCGTACGCGCTCTATCACGCGGTGCACGACCGCGGCGGGACCGCGACCTTCGTCGCTTTTCCGCGCGCCGGTCATTTTCCGAGCGATCCGGTCGGTCGCGAGTCGGTCGAGCGACAATGGTCCGGTTGGTTCGAGCGGTGGATGAAATGACGAGCCTTGCACGCCGCATCAGCGCGGGTGCGGCGCTGATCGGGCTGACCGCGGCGGCCGCCGCGGGCGCGGCGCCGCGGCCCTTCGAGGAGCGCGACCTGCGCTCGCTCGTCACCTTGTTCGATCCGCAGATCGCGCCCGACGGCAAGCGGATCGCGCTGGTGGTGCGCCGGCCCGACTTCGTCAAGAACAAGTACGTCAACCAGCTCGTGCTGGTCGATACGGCGCGCGCGACGCAACGCGTCGTCGTGGGCAACCGCGACGACGTCGAGTCGCCGCGCTGGTCACCCGACGGCGGCCGGCTGGCGTTCGTTGCGACGCCCGCCAAGGACCCCGACGCCAAGGAGGAGCCCTCGCCGCAGCTGTTCGTGCTGCGCATGGACGGCGGCGATGCGATGCGCGTCAGCGACGCGAAGCACGGCGTCGAGTCATATGCGTGGCGGCCCGACGGCGCAGCGTTCGCGTATCTCACCCGCGACGACTCGCCCGACGAGAAGCGCATCAAGGCGCACGACGACTGGTTCGAGATCACCGACGACGCCTGGACCGCGCGCTCGGCGCCGGTGCCGACGCATCTCTGGACAGTCGAGGCGAGCGGGAAGAAGACTCATCGCGCCACGCGCGGCACGTGGTCACTCGACGGCGATCCCGAGTTCGCGTCGGACGGCCGCAGCGTGTACGTGGTGCGCACGCCGAGCGCTTCGACGAATCATTACCGCTCGCGCACCATCATCGCGGTCGACCTGGCGAGCGGCAGCGTTCGGCGCGTCGCCGACCAGCGCAGCGCGGACGGCCCGCGCGTCGCGCCGGGGGCGCCGCGCCTGCTGTACACGGCCGAAAACCCGCAGGCGTTCTCGCAGGCCGACCTGTACGTCAGCGATCTCGACGGCCGCAATCCGCGCGATCTCTCGACCCGCCTCGATCGCGACGTGCAGCTCGGGATCTTCGCCCACGGCACCGTCGTGGTCGGCGCGAACGACGGCACGCGCGACCGGTTGTTCGCGCTCGCCGCCGACGGCGCGCCGCGTGTCCTACCGCTGGCCGACGTCGATCTCAACGGGGGCGTCACGGCCGCGCACGACGGCACGCTGGCCTTCATCGGCACCACGGCCGTGCACCCGTCAGAGCTGTACCTGCTGCGACCCGGCGCGCGCGCGCCGCGGCGGCTGACCGGCTACAACGCCGCCGCCGCAAACCATCGGCTTGGGCGCACGCGAACGATCACCTGGCGCAGCGCCGACGGCTTCCGCGCCGACGGCGTGGTGACCGCGCCGGTCGACCGCGTGATCGGCCGCCGGTATCCTCTGGTCGTGCTCATCCACGGCGGTCCGACGGGCACGTCGACCGGCGGCTTCTCGTCGCTGGTGCAATTGATGGCGGCCCACGGCTGGTACGTCTTCCAGCCGAACTATCGCGGCAGCGACAATCTCGGCCACCGCTGGGCGCAGGCGACGGTGCCGCACATCACCAGCGCGCCGGCGCGCGACGTGCTCGACGGTGTCGACGCTGTCCTCAAGCTCGGCGTGGTCGATCCGAGCCGCATCGGCGTGTCGGGCTGGAGCGAGGGCGGCTTGATGACGTCGTGGCTGATCGCGCACGATCATCGCTGGCGGGCCGCGATGTCCGGCGCTGCCGTCAACGACTGGATCGGCTACGGCGACATGACCGACGCCAAGGACTTCACGGCGTCGTTCATCGGGCCGTCGCCGTGGGTGAGCGACAAGATGCGCGCGCTGTATGAGGCCGAGTCGCCGCTCACCGCCGCGGCAGCCGTGAAGACGCCGACCCTGATCCTGACCGACGCCGGCGACTTCCGGGTTCCGACCCCGCTGTCGTACGAGTTTTACCACGCGATACGTGCGACCGGCACGCCGGTCGAGCTGATGGTCTTTCCCGTTAACGGTCACGGACCGAGCGATCCGCTCCACCGTCTGCAGGTGACGCATTTGTGGGTCGACTGGTTCGCGCGGCACTTCTGAGCCCGGGCGTCCGCTGCGCTATGGCGCATCGCCTCCGCTTCCGCTACGGCGCATCGCCTCCGCTTCCGCTACGGCGCATCGCCTCCGCTGCGCTACGGCGAGAAGGTACAGTCGAAGCCTGTTGCGCCTCCGCTTCGCTACGGCGCGTAGCGACGGCGAGCATTCAATGACACCTTCTCGCCGTAGCGCAGCGGAGGCGATGCGCCGGAGCGCAGCGGAGGCGATGCGCCCGGAGCGAAAGCCCGGCCATGGGCACGTGGCGGAATCGGCAGACGCGCTGGATTTAGGTTCCAGTGGGGCGACCCATCCGAGTTCGAGTCTCGGCGTGCCCAAGCAAGATCGCCTTGACGCGTTGGGTGGGCTTCGCTACACTCCGAGGGTTCGCGGCGGGCGCCTCGAAGCCGGTCCGGCGGTCTGCGGAAGTAGCTCAGTGGTAGAGCATCGCCTTGCCAAGGCGAGGGTCGCGAGTTCAAGTCTCGTCTTCCGCTCCAGTTCGATTCTCGACGGCGGGCGGTAGCCCGCCGTCTCCGCTTCCGGAGGTTCCTCGCGCCCGTGTCCTCGACGCTGAAGTCGCTCGACCCCACCCAAATCGAGCTCGAGATCAGCATTACGCCCGAAGAGTTCAGCGCGGCGCAGGACGCCGCATTTCGCGCGCTCGTGCGCAAGGCGAGGATCCCCGGCTTTCGGCCGGGCAAAGTGCCGCGCAAGATCTTCGAGAGCACCTACGGGACGGCGACGATCCTCGAGCGCGCGCTCGAGGACTTGCTGCGGCGCAAGTACCCCGCCGCACTCGAGGAGCACGGCGTGCACCCGCTCGACGAACCGGCGATCGAACTCGTACCCGCCCCCGACGGCGCGCCCCCGGTCTTCAAAGCCGTGGTGCCGGTGCGGCCCGAGATCGAGCCCCAAGGCTACACCGGGGTGGAGATCGCCGACGTTCACGAGACCGCCGACGCCGAGGACCTCGAACGCGCGCTCGCGCAGATGCGCCGCGACGCCGCGACGCTGGTCCCGGTCGACCGGCCGGCCCGCTTGGGCGACGCCGTCGTCATCGACTACGAAGGGAGAATCGACGGCGCTCCGTTCGAAGGCGGCAGCGCGCAGGGACAGGAGACAGAGCTGCTCGACGAGCGGTTCATCCCAGGCTTCGCGACCGGCATCGCCGGGATGACGGCGGGCCAGACCCGGGAAGTTCGCGCCACGTTTCCCGCCGCGTATCAGAAGGCGGACTTGGCCGGCAAGGAGGCCGTGTTCACGGTCACGCTCCATGACGTGAAAGAGCCCGAGCTTCCCCCGCTCGACGATGAGTTCGCCAAGCTGGTCTCGCGCATGGAGACGCTGTCGGACCTGCGAGCCGACGTCAAACGACGGCTCGACGAGACCGTGAAGCGGAATGCCCGGCGCCGCTTGTCGACCGAGCTGCTGGAAAAGGTCGCGGCGGTCAACCAGTTCGCCCTTCCCGAGGTCCTCATCGAACGCGAAACCGACGACCTGATGCGCGAATCGCGCCAATACGTGACCGGCGCAGGGCTGCTGTGGGAAGACTACCTGGCCAAGAGCGGCAAGTCCGAGGCCGAGCTGCGAGGCGGCTTCCGGGGCGAAGCAGAGCGGCGGGTCAAGACCACGCTGCTCATCGAGGCGATCGCGCGCAAGGAGGGCATTCATGCGACCGAAGCCGACGTCGAGACCGAACTGTCCGCCCTGGCCGCCCAGTACGGCCAGCCTCGCGAGCGCATCGTCGAGGCGCTCGGGGAAAACGTAGGCCCGCTGATCAGCGGCATCGTCCGGACGAAGACCATCGACCGGCTGATAGAGCAGGCCAAGCGCACGCCGGCTGCAACTGAAGTCCCGGCGGACTAGGTCTCGGAGGGCGCACATGGGACACCTCGTACCGATGGTCGTCGAGCAGAGCGCGCGCGGTGAGCGCGCGTACGACATCTACTCGCGGCTGCTCAAAGAACGGATCATCTTCGTCCACGGACCGATCGACGACGGGATGGCCTCGCTGGTCATCGCGCAGCTGCTCTTCCTGGAGCGCGAGGATGCCGATAAGGACATCGATATGTACATCAACAGCCCGGGCGGGTCGGTCACCGCGGGGCTCGCGATCTACGACACGATGCAGCTGATCAAACCCGACGTGGCGACGATCTGCGCGGGGATGGCCGCCTCGATGGCCTCGGTGCTCTTGACCGGCGGCGCCAAGGGCAAGCGGTTCGCCCTGCCCTACTCGAAGATCCTCATCCACCAGCCGTGGGTGCAGCAGGTGGGTGGCCAGGCTACCGACATCGAAATCCACGCTCGTGATCTCATCGCGACGCGACGGTCGCTGGCCGGCATCTACGAGCAGACCACCGGGAAGCCGGTCGAGCAGGTTCTCAAAGACATCGAACGCGATTACTACATGACGGCGCAAGAGGCACTCGATTACGGGATCGTGGATGGCATCTTCAACAAAGACAACCGGGCCGTAGCTACCAACTCACCGAGTCTGTAGGTCGACCGCATGTTTCGTTTCGGGGACGAGAAGGGCCAGCTGAAGTGCAGTTTCTGCGGCAAGTCGCAGGAGCAGGTACGCAAGTTGATCGCCGGCCCCGGCGTGTACATCTGCGACGAGTGCATCGAGCTCTGCAACGAGATCATCGAGGAAGAGCTCTACAAGAATGTCGACGAGAACCTGCGGCTGCGGAACATTCCCAAGCCCAAAGAGATCAACCACATCCTCAACCAGTACGTGATCGGTCAGGAACGGGCGAAGAAGTCGCTGGCGGTCGCGGTCTACAACCACTACAAGCGCGTCAACGCCGGCGGCGCCTCGGGAACCGGCGCCGAAGAAGTCGAGCTGCAGAAGAGCAACATCCTGCTGGTCGGCCCCACCGGCAGCGGCAAGACGTACCTCGCGCAGACGCTGGCCAAGATCCTCGACGTCCCGCTGGCCATGGCCGACGCCACCTCGCTCACCGAGGCCGGCTACGTCGGTGAGGACGTCGAGAACATTCTGCTCAAGCTCATCCAGGCGGCCGACTACGACGTCAAGCGCGCCGAGAAGGGCATCGTCTACATCGACGAGATCGACAAGATCGCGCGCAAGAGCGAGAACCCGTCGATCACTCGCGACGTCAGCGGTGAGGGCGTGCAGCAGGCGCTGCTCAAGATCCTCGAGGGGACGACCGCGAACGTCCCGCCGCAGGGCGGCCGCAAGCACCCGCACCAAGAGTTCATCCAGATCGACACGACCAACGTCCTGTTCATCTGCGGCGGCGCCTTCGACGGCCTCGAAAAGATCATCGAGGGCCGCGTCGCCTCGAACTCGCTGGGTTTCCGCGCCAACCCGGAGACGAAGAAGGAGCGGCTGCACACCAAGATGCTGCAGCAGCTGATGCCCGAGGATCTGCTCAAGTTCGGGCTCATCCCCGAGTTCATCGGGCGCCTGCCGATCGTCGTCACGCTCGACGCGCTCGACGAGCTCGCGCTGCGCCGGATCCTGGTCGAGCCGCGCAACGCGCTGGTCCGGCAGTTCCAGAAGATCATGGGGATGGACGGCGTCGAGCTGACCTTCACCAAAGAAGCGCTGATCGCGATCGCGATCAAAGCCCAGTCGCGCAAGACCGGCGCGCGCGGGCTGCGCTCGATCCTCGAAGAGATCATGCTCGATGTGATGTACGACCTGCCCTCGCTGACCGGCGTGAAGAAGTGCGTCGTCAACAAGGAGGTCGTCGAGAAACGCGAAGCGCCGACCCTCGTGTTCGCCGAGCGCCCCAAAGACCAGTCCGCGTAGCCGAGGCTACGCGATCAGCTCGATCCGGCCGTTCGCGTAGACGCGGAAACGGGTGTCGAACGAGCGCATTCCGTCGGCTCGCCCAACCTTGCTGTGGATGAGCACGTCCTGCGCGGTGCGGTCGCTGCGCGCGCCGGGCGGGATGGCGATCATGCGGATTAGCGGGAGCGTTCCGGGCGCGGGCGGCTCGAGCCGTCCGACGCGCACCAGGTTTCTCGCGATCGCGCTCTGCACCGCGATCGGCAGCGCGCGGAACTCGTCGTCAGACGGTCGTACCGCGGCGCGCACGGCGGGCTCGGGCCGGTTGTCGACGTAGCGGACGACGGCGTCCCAGTCGTCGGCGGCGATCGCGACGAACGAGCAGAAGTAGCGGTACACGATCCGTTTGGGCGTCGGCACGGTGTCCGACTCGTCGACTCGGACGCGGGTCGGGATCAGGCGCTCGCGCAGGCGGAAGCTCAGCTCCAGCTCGCGCTGGGCCAGCGCTAGCGGCGAGACGAAGGCGATCCCCTGGCGGGCGACGCTCGTCCCCAGCACGGGGACGCTGCGGCCGCCGCAGACCGCGAGGCCGGAGAACTTCCCGCGGCGCGCTCCCGCCGCGCCGTTGTCGAACCAGCGCTGCTCGCGACGGCCGAAGAGCTGGTCGATGAGCTGCATGCCCGAACATCATAGCAAGCCGGCGGCGCCCTGCCGCTCCTTTCCGCTCGATGCTGTCCGGAATTTGACAGAGCTCATCCCGGACCGGGTTGGGGGTCAGACCTTGCCTGCGGCCAGGGCGGCGACGATGCGCTGCGCCGCGGCCTCGGGCGTGTCGGGCGCATCGACGTGCACGAACAGGTGCTTGTAGCCGCCGGTCAGGTCGACGACCAAGACGTCGTCGGGGCCGGAATAATCGAAGAACACGACCTCGCCGTGGTAGACGAACGAGCCGGCCATCTTGAGCGAACCGGCATTGGTCCCGAGTAGCTTGAGCGACTCCCAGAAGCTCGGCGGCTTGGTGGTGCTCGCGCCGGTCACGTTCGCCAGCGGGATGTGGAACGAGCCGTGCACCGCCCAGAGGAAGACGTCCATCGTCTTGAGCTCCACGTGCAGCGTGTCGCCGTCGATCCGTACCGTCGCCATGCCGCTCCCTACCCGCGCGCTCGGCGGCGGTTTCGGGTAGAATCGGCGCCATGGAGAAACAGGCGACGTTGACCGTCACGAGCTCCGTCTTTCGCGACGGGCAGACGATTCCACAGAGCGCGGCCTTCAGCGGCATGGGCTGCACGGGCGACAACCAGAGTCCGGACCTGAGCTGGTCGGCCGCACCGTCCGGCACCAAGTCGTACGCGGTGACGATTTGGGATCCCGATGCGCCGACCGGCGTCGGCTTCGTGCACTGGGTGCTGTTCAACATCCCCGGCGGCGTCACGGCGCTCGAGGCCGGCGCCGGTGCGCACAAGGGTGCGAAGGTCGGCGCGACGGCGGGCACGAGCGACTTCGGCATGACGCAGTACGGCGGGCCGTGTCCGCCGCCCGGCGATGCGCCGCATCACTATCATCTGGTCGTGTATGCGCTCGACGTCGAGAAGCTCGAAGGGCTCGACGACACGACGTCCTACGCGAAGTTCAAGTTCATGTCGCGCGAGCACGTCCTGGCGACCGGCGAGATCGTCGGCTTGTACGCGCGGCCTTCGTCTTAGGCGCCGGCGTCACGGCGGGCGGCGGTCGCCGCAGCGCGCACCTGCGGGTCGGCCTCCTCGTCTCGCGCGCGTTCCAGCATTTCGTCGGCCCACGGCGTCGCCAGGGCGGCGAACGCCTCGATCAGCGCGAGCCGCACGGCAATCTCCGATCCGTCCGCGCGCGCGTCGACGAGCGCCGGCCAGCGCGGCGGTTCGGAGGCGAGACTCGGCTCGACCGTTTCGGTTTGCATCGCGTCAGGCGCGGGCGCCCAACGCTCGACCGGCAGGGGCTCCGGCGACATCACGTCGAGCGGCGGTGCGAACGAGACGGTCGCGTCGCGCGCGCGGTGCGGCGCGAAGACGGCGATCGCCGTCAGGCCGGTGCCGGCGAACGCGAGCAGCGTCGCGATCGGCGTCAGCATGCGATCGGCCGCGCGGCGAGGTGCCCGTCGATCGCGGCGAGCAGCGCGGCGCGCGCGTCGTCGAGGGCGTCGTCGCGCCCGCGGGCCAGCGCTTCGTCGAACACCGCCAGCGGCAGGTCCTCGTACGACGCCAGCATCGCGTCGAGCGCGCGGAGGTACGCGCTCGCCGCGATGCCGGCCGGCGCATCGGATTGCGGCGGGATCGCGGCCAGTAAGAGTCGCAGCACTGCGGGCGCACCGAGCGGTGCGCGTTCGAGCGCGTCGCCGAACGGGTCGGCGAGCGCGAGCACCGCTCGGCGCAACGGTTCGTCTTCGAGATCGTCCACCCCGACGACGAACCCGGGGATGCGCAACTTCACGAACAGCCGGTCGAACACGTCGCGCATCGCGTGGCCGGCGGCGTCGAGCGCCGCATTCGGCGGCTGCGCGGCCCCATCGAGCGGCTCCGGGAACAAGGCCCGCAGCGCGAGCACGTGCACGACGAGGCCGCGGCAGCGCACGCCCTGCAGCAGCCGCGCGATCTCGTCCCACCGCGCCGATGGCGGCGATGCGAGAGTCCCGTCTTGGATCGCGTTCGGTTGGTCGCGTTCGACGCTTCGTTCGCGCCGCTCGTCATCGTGGTTCGGCAGCGGGGTCGATGTGGCCGGGGGGGCAAGCGCGCAGGCGTCGACGTGGTAGGGCAGCTCCGCCGGCCGTGTCGCGAACGCACCGGCGCGCAGCACGGCGACCGCGAGCGGCGTGACCTCGTACGTCCGTCCGTCCGCATCGAGCTCGGCGCCGATCGCGATCGTGTCGGCCGCGTCGTGCCCGACGAGCACCGACCAACCTACGGTGACGCGCGTCGCGGCCGGGATCGCGCGCAGCGTCAGGCCCGGTCCGTGCAGCAGTGAGCCGGCAACGGCGTCGAGCAATGCGAAGCCGCCGGCTGAGGTCGAACCGTCGACGTAACGCGCGTCGTCGGGCTCGCGGACGCGGATCGTCAAACGCTCGACGGCATCATCGACGTCGACGTCGAGCCGAAGCGCGAGCAGCGCGCCCGCAACGACCGCGCCGGGCGCCCACAGCGCGGCGTGCAGCGCGGGCCCCACCGGCTCGGGGCGCGCGTCGTCCGGTTCGCTCGTCGCGACGACCGGTTCGCGAACGGTGAGGCTGAGCTCGGTGCGGACCAGCTCGCCGTCGTCGTCGAAGACCGCGACGGCGAACGGAACCCGTGTTCCGTCCCGCAGCGCGGCGCCGAGTGAAAGCGACAGATCGACCGCCTCATAGCCGCCCGCATCAACGGTTCGACGCAGCGGCGCCGTTTCGACCACGCCGTCGCGCATCAGTGCCACGCCGACGCGCTCGGCGACGTCGCCGGCGTTGACGACGCGCGCGCGAACCGTCACCTGTTCCCCCGGTGCGGCGACGAGGGGAACGTCGAATGGCTCGACGCGCACCTCGCGACGCTGCTCGGCACGAAAGGCCGCCTCCACGGCGCGATCGTCGACGCGGATGCGCAGCGTGCCGCTCCCGTACTCCCCGGCATGATTCGCGCTGAAGCTCAGCCGGGTCGTGCTCCGCGCCGGCAACATCGCGATCGCCAGCGCGTAGCCTTCGGGCCGACGCTGGAGCCGCGCGAGTGGTGTCGAGCCGCGCCGCGCGCGCGTGACCGCGACGGGCACGCCGTCGATCGCGACGCTCTCTTCGACCAAACGCAGTTCGGCCGGCAGATCGATCGCGACGCACACGCCGGCGGCGTGGGACCAGCCGTCATTGCAGAGCTCGGCGACCGCGTCGACGGCCCGGCGCCGTGGGCACAGCGCGAGCGTCGGCGGCGCGATCAGCGGCTGCAACGCGACGGCGTCGCGCACCGGCAGCGCACGGCGCATCCCGTCGCACCATTGCACCTCGGCGCCCTCCGCCCGAACGGCGGCCATCACGTGCTCGATGCGCGCGTCGAAGGCGAGCGCGATCGAATCGCCGGGCTCGAGCCGAGCGACGTCCAGCGTCGCGACCTCGTCGCCGTCCAGCCGGCGGCATCCCGCCGGAGCCGGCAACCGGACGCGCAGGACCCGCGCCGCGCCATCGCCTTCGTTGGTGATGTGTGCGCGCACACGCACCGTGTTCGCGTCGAGTGGTTCGACGAACGTCCCGCTGGCAGTGCCGTCGAGCACCGCCCGGCTGCGCACGCACAGCGTGCAGATGTTGCTCGCCAGGCTGGTCTCGCCGAGCAGTAGCGACGCCTGCAGCGCCAACTCGGTGCGATCGTCGAATGGCCGCTCGACGCGCGCGCACAGAATCGCCTCGGCCACCTCGCCGGGCTCGACCGCCGGTAACGGTACCGCGGCGTCGCCGACCGCGCCGATCCCGTCGGGCAGCGCGAAGACGACCGTCCCGGGCGGACTGGTCCGTGCGCCGACGTTACGCGTACGGAAGGTCAGCCGAACCGTGTCGCCGGGACGCGCGACCGCCGGCTCGACCGCCAACGCGTGCAAGACCGGCTCGTAACCGCTGCTCATGCCGGCGACGGTGCCCGCCGGACGCCGGGCGCATGACGGCCGTGGGCACGTGCGGACAAGGGCACGGCGCGGCCCCGCTCCGAAGGAGGGGCGAGATGATCGACCTGTCGACGCTCCGCCGGATCCCGCTGTTCCGGGATTTCTCCGACGAGCAGCTGTCGCAGGTGCTGGCCACGGTCTCGGAACGCCGGTATCCCAAGCACCAGTTCATCGTGCGGGAGGGCGATCCAGGTGATATCTTCTACGTGATCGCCGGCGGCTCGGTCGCGGTCTGCCGCGTCGGTCCCGACGGGCGCGAGACGATCCTGTCGATTCTCAAGGAAGGCGACTTCTTCGGCGAGATGTCGATGTTCGACTCGTCGCTGCGCTCGGCGTCGATCAAGACGCTGACCGACGTCGAGGTCGGCGCGGTCCACCAAGCCGATTTCCTGGCGCTGATCGACCGCAACCCGCAGATCGGCAAGCTGCTGGTCATCGAGCTCTCCGAGCGGCTGCGCGCGGCCAACGCGCTGATCGCGTCGACCACCTCGCAGGACATCCGGTCGCGCCTCGCCGCGCTGCTGCTCAACCTGTCCGAGCAGTTCGGCGAGAGCGTCGCCAACGGTACGCGGATCACTCTGCGCCTCACCAACCAAGAGATGGCGAACATGATCGGCACGACGCGCGAGACCGTGAATCGCACCCTCAACCGCTTCTGGGACGACCGGCTGGTCGACATGCGCACCGCGCACGTGATCGTCACCGACCCCGACAAGCTCCGCACGCTGATCCCGTAATCGCGCCTGCGGCGGGAACCGCCGCCCGTGGCAGCCGCAGCCAACTTCTCCGCGCGTTCAGGCTACTCGGTTGACGTGTCCAACGAACGCGGAGAGACGTTGGCCGTGCGTTCTTCAGAGATTCGGAGCGCGCACACGGCAGGTGAGGGGTTTGTCCTACCACGAGAGTCCACGTCCAAACCCGTATGGGGCCCAGCGGGAGGCCACTCCATGCGATGGTTCTGTGACAGAAGCGACGGCCGCCGGCATCTCTGCATCGCCGTCGAGGAGCTTAACGGAACGTGGCTCTATTGGCCGTGTGCCCTGCATCGCCCCGAGCCGCAAAGCCAAGAATAGCTTTCCCGCTACGGTTCGTCTGATCTGCTAATCCTAAGCTCGTTAAGAGCTGGGCACTCCGACTTACGTGATTGCGGCCGCGCTGCGCGAGCTCGCGCCTATCGCCGCCGCTTGGGCATGCGCCGCGGCGGCGGCAATCATCGCTGCGCGCACGCGCGCGCGAGCGCGCGCCGACCGCGCCGCGCTGCGCGCCGCGCGGGAACGCGAGTTCGCGTTCGTCGAGATCGCGCGCCGGCTGGCCGGCGCGGCGCGTGAGTCGGTCGATGCCGTGCGCGATGAGATCGCTCGCGGCGCGCGCATCATCGCGCCGGCCGTCGACGGCGTGCTCTTGTACGATGAGCGCGACGGCGCGCTGCGCTGCAGCGCTGCTTTCGGGGTCCGGTTCGCCTACTTCGCTGGTACGCACGTCGCGCTCGACGACCCGGCGGCTACCGCAGCGCGCGCCGTGGCGGCCGGTCACCGCGTGACGCTCGACGATCCCGGCGTGCGTCCGCCGCATCCGGGCGACGTCGCTGCGGTCGGCGTGCCGCTCGCGCTCGACGCGGGACGAACCTGCGTCTTGGTCGCGACCGCGCAGTCGCCGCTCGCGACCGAGAGCGTCGACCGGCTGGCCGCGCTCGCCGACCAAGCAGCACCGGCGTATCTCATCGCGCTCGACCGCGAGCACGACCGGCGGCGGGCGGAATACGACGGGCTCACCGGCTTGCTCACGCCGCGCGCATTTCGGCAGCGCCTCACGGCCCTAGTCGAACGCGCGCGGTTCACGCCGACGACGCAGCTCGTGCTGCTATTCGTCGACACCGATCGGTTCAAGCACTGGAACGACGCCTTCGGGCATGCCGCCGGCGACGCGCTGCTGCGGGAGCTCGCGCAGCTGCTGCGCGGCGCGGTCCGCTACGAGCGCGATCTGGTCGCGCGCAATGGCGGCGACGAGTTCTGCATCGTCTTCACCGAGACCGACAAGGCGACCGCGATCGAGCGGGCCGAGCTGCTGCGCGACCGTATCGCCGCGCTCGATTGCCGCCGGCTGCGCCCCGCGGGTTCGTCGCTCGAAGTGCGCATCACGGCGTCGATCGGGGTCGCCGCATTTCCGGCCGATGCGACCGGCGCCAGCGAGCTGCTCGAGCGGGCCGACGCGGCAATGTACCACGCCAAGCAAAACGGCCGCGACGGCGTCGCATACGTCGAGCTCGACGGCGGATTCGCACGGTTGGAACCCGAAGGACGCGACTGATGATCCCGCCGGCGGGAGCCGCGCGCTGACCGTACGCCGCGTCGACGTTCTGCCCCATCTGCGCACCGCGCGCTTCGATCGTGCCCTCACCTATCGCGTGCCGCCTGAGCTCGAGCTCGAGCTCGAGGTCGGCGACATCGTGCGCGTGCCGCTGGGTTCGCGCGAGGTGTTCGCCTACGTGCTCGGCGCTCCGTATGACGGTGAGGACGACGCGCACCTGCGCGATGTCGCCGCCCGGGTCGAGGGTCCGCGCGCTTTCGACGTGAACGGCTTGGAACTGGCGCGCTGGATCGCCGAGCGCTATCTGTGCTCGCTGCGCGAGGCGCTCGGTGCGCTCGTGCTGGCCGCTGCGCTGCCGCGCGCGGTGGAGCGGCTGGCGCCGCGCGGGGACGCGCCCGATCCGGGCCGCTTGCCGTCAGTCCCGGCGCGTCTGGTTCGGCTGTTGTGGGGCGACCTGCGCGACGGGGTCGCGCCGTCAGCGCTGCTGCGCCATCCCGAGGCCCGCCGTGCCGGCGACCGCGCCGCGTTGCTGCGCGCGATCGGTGCGCTGGTGCGGGCCGGCCTGCTCGAGCGACGCCGGACGATGACCAAGCCATTAGTGGGCGTCGCAACACTGCGGATGCTACGGCTCGGCGACGGAGCGATCCGCGGCAAGAAGGCCGAGGCGCTCATCGCGCACGTCGGGGCGCTCGGTGAGGTTCGCCGGTCCGATGCCCTGCTGGCGGGCTTCTCCGACGCGGTGATCCGGCGCGCGATCCAGGCGGGCGCGCTGGTCGAAGAGACTCGCGAGATCCGGCGCCGGCGCGAAGCGCGCACGACGCTGCCCGAACACGAACCAACCGCCGAGCAACGCGAGGCCATCGAGCGAATCGCCGAGCTCGTGGACGCCGGCTCGTACGCGCAGTTGCTGCTGCACGGCGTTACCGGCAGCGGCAAGACGCTGGTCTACTTGCACGCGATGGCGCGCGTGCTGGCCGGCGGCGGCCGCGCGATCGTGTTGGTGCCGGAGATCGCGCTCACCCCGCAGACCGCAGAGCGCTTCGAGGCGGCCTTCGGCGACCGCGTCGCGGTGCTGCACTCGGCGCTCTCGGAGCGCGAGCGGTTCGATGCCTGGCAGGCGGCGGCGCGCGGCGAGATCGACGTCGTCGTCGGCGCGCGCAGCGCGGTGTTCGCGCCGCTGCAGGACGTGCGCCTTATCGTCGTCGACGAGGCGCACGAGACGTCGTACCGGCAGGACTCGGCTCCCCGCTACGACGCCGTGACCGTCGCTCGCGAGCGGATGCGGCGGTCGAACGGCGTCGTCGTGCTCGGCAGCGCGACGCCGGCGCTCGAGGATTACGCGCGCGCGAAAGCGGGACGCTTTCCGATTGTGCGGATGCTCGAGCGCGCGACCGCGCAGCCGCTGCCGGCGGTGCGCATCGTCGACATGGCGGCGGAGTTCGGCGGGGGCAACCGGCGCGTGTTCTCGACCGCGCTGGCCGAAGCGATCGCCGACCGGCTCGCCCGCGGCGAGAAGACGGTGCTGTTCATCAACCGGCGCGGCAGCGCGCGCTTCGTGCTGTGCCGCGCCTGCGGCTACGTCCCCGAGTGCCCGCGGTGCTCGACGGCGCTGACCGCGCACCGCAGCGAAGCGCTGCTGCGCTGTCACTGGTGCGATCACCAGGCGCCGGTTCCGGAGATCTGCGCGTCGTGCGGCGCCGGGCCGGTGCGCGAGTTCGGCGCGGGAACGCAGCGCGTCGCCGAGGAGGCGCAGCACCTCTTCCCGGGCGCCGTCGTGGTGCGGATGGACTCCGATACCACGACGCGCGTCGGCGACCATGCCCGGCTGCTCGAACGCTTCGCCGAGCGCGGCGACGTGCTCGTCGGCACGCAGATGGTCGCCAAAGGCCTCGACTTTCCGCAGGTGACGCTGGTGGGCGCGGTCGCGGCCGACGTCGACCTGCACGTCGCCGACTTTCGCGCCGCCGAACGCACCTTCGCGCTGCTCACGCAAGTCTGCGGCCGCAGCGGCCGCGCGCGCAGCGGTGAGGCGATCGTGCAAACGTACTCGCCCGATCATCCCGCGATCGTGCGCGCTGCGCGGCACGACTACGACGGCTTCGCGGCAGGGGAATTGGCCGAGCGGCGCGCGCTACACTGGCCGCCGTTCGCGCAAGTCGCGCTGATCGGCGCGATCGGCGGCTCGCGCGGCGCGGTCGAGAGCGCGATCGGTCGCTGGGCCGTGCTGCTGCGCAGTGACGAACGGTTCGACGTGCTCGGGCCGGCGCCGTACCCGATCGCGCGCGTCAACGACGAATGGCGCTACCGCATTGCGGTGCGAACGAAGGCGATGAGCGCGCTGCGCGACGCGTTGCGCGAGCGTGTGTTACCGCTGCTCGATGCGACGCCTCAGGTCCGCATTACAACCGTCATCGACGCGTAAAGAAGGCGTGAGAACGGTTACGCGCCGCCAGCGCGCCGGGTAGGTTGCAACCGGGCGGGCGGTGGTCCGGAGGGCCCCGTTCGATGCTAGGATGGCGAAAGAAGAGGCCGCCTCTCGGGGCGGTCTCTTCACATCGCGTTAGGCTGCGGTGCGCTTGGCAACCGCTTTGGCGAGCCGCGATTTCTTGCGGGCCGCTTTGTTGGGATGGATGATCCCCTTGCGGGCCGCTTTGTCGAATTGCGCTTCGACCGACGACGTCGTCACGGCGTCGCCGGCGGCTTTCGCCTTTTTGAACACCGTCTTCAGACGCGTCTTGGTGTCGAGGTTGCGCTGCGTGCGCTTCTCGCTCTGACGCACCCACTTGACCGCTGCTTTGATGTTGGGCACGAGGAGTAGACTACCACATCCGCCCGTCGAGGAGAAGGCTGGAGCCCATCCGTTCGGGAGCGCGCGGGCGGGCCAGCTCCGGGTGGTTCATGATCGCCAGGTCGCGCACGGCGGCGACGAGATCGCCGCTGACCCGGCTCTGCCGGGACGCCAGCTCGACGTTGCCGGCTAGCGCGGCGCGCTGAGCCGCCGCGTTGGCGTCGACCGCCGCTTGGGCGAGCTGGTGGGCCTCCGGCCCGGTCTCGATCTTGAGCAGCGCGGCCAAGCGCGCCGCGTCGAGGCCTTCATGCGGGGGCCCGTCACCGAAGCCGTGCCGGCCCATCATGCCGTGGCCGTCCATCATGCCGTGGCCGTCGATCATCCCGGGGCCGTCCATCATCATGTCGCGGTCCCGCATCATCGGTCCGGGTCCGTCCATCATGCCGGGACCGCCCGGGCCGCCGGTCGCGATGCGCATCGCGCCACCGCGGGGTGCCATGGTCGGCGGGGCGGGGACATCTTTGGGCAGGACCGGCGCCGGACGGGGCCGCTCGTCGAGCGCGGCCCGGGCCAGGTCGGCCGCGATCATCGCGTCGCCGGCGGCGCCGACGGCGTCGTTGCGACCATAGCGGTCGAGGGCGGCGCGGTAGTGCGCGCGAGCGGCGTCGATGAAGTGGCCGATCGCCCCGGCCTGCTCGGCGTGTCCGATCGTGCGATAGGCCATGTTCAGCGGATACGTCGCGTCGTGCACGACGCGCATCATGGCGGGCGGCTTGGGAGCCGGAGTGCTTTGTGCGGCGGCGACGCTCGCGGCGCCGGCAAACGCAACCGTGGCGAAAGCCAAACAGGAGAGCATGCGCATGTTGGCCCCATTCGACCAGACCAGGCTGGGACGCCCCTGGAGTAAAATGTTCGCCGCCGGTCAGCCGGCGGCGGCAACGATCTCGACGTAAGACGCGTACCGGCTGGGCACGATGCGGCCCTCGTCGACCGCGCGCCGGACGGCGCAGTCGGGCTCGCTCAGATGCCGGCAGTCGGCGAAGCGGCAGCGCGTCGCCGGCTCGCGCATCTCGACGAATAGCCAGCCGACCTCGGCGGCCGGCATCGGGTCGAGGCCGAACTCCCCGATCCCGGGGCTGTCGATCAGGAAGCCGGCACCGAGCCGCGCCAGCCGTGCCGATGTCGTCGTCTGGCGACCGCGGCCGGAGCGGGACAGCTCGCCCACCACCGCGATCCCGCCCAGGGCGCGGAAGATGCTGGACTTGCCGACACCGGAATTGCCGACCAACAGCGCGTGCCGGGCCGCGAGCTGCTCGCGCAGGGCCTCGATCCCGCGGCCGGTCTTGGGGTGCAGCACGATGGCCGGCACGTCGACCCCGCGATAGATCGTTGCGACCCGCTCGGCGGCGGCTTCGCCGGCCAGATCGGCTTTGGTCAGCAGCAGCAGCGGGGCGATCTCGTGCTGCGCCGCAAAGGCGACGAGCTGGTCGATCATCGTGGTGTTGAGCGGCGGATCGACCAATGCGGCGACGATCGCGACCGTGTCGACGTTGGCGGCCATCGTCTTCGTGCGGCCGTCGCCGGCGCGCCGCACTAGGGCGAAATCGCGCGGCAGGACGGCGTCGACGACGACCCGGTCGTCCGCGATCGTGCGAGCCTCCACCAGATCTCCCGGGACCGGCATGATCCGGCGTTCGGTTTTGCGCAGCGAGGCGAGACGGGGCTCGGTCTCGTCGTCGGCGACGATCCAGGCCGCGTTGCGGCCGACCGCGATGACGCGCGCGCGGCGGAGTCCGTCTGCGCTCACGCGAAGGTCCGCTCGACCGTGATCGTCGCCCGCACCGTCTCCCTGACCGATCCGCTCGCCCGCGCGAACGTGGTCGAGGCGTTGGGCGGACCGGGTGGTCCGGTCGGCGTGATCGACGTGGTGGAAGTGGACGGCGTCGTCACCGTGCGCTTCGACGACGCGGTCAGCGAAGCGGACGTCATCGACGACCTCGTCGCGATCGAGTCGATCTTCGTCCCCGCGCACGCGACGGGGGACTTACGGCCCGGCGAAGCGGCGGCCATCGCCGCGGCCGGACTGGGCGATCCCGAGCTCGACGCGTCGCGCACGATTGAAACGTACACCCGTCCATGACCTGGCCCGCGTTCCCGATCCATTTCACGGTCACCGACGCGTTCGACATCCTCGCGACGTCGGTTCTGACGTACTATCTGCTGCTCCTGATCCGCGGAACGCGCGCCGTGCAGATCATGTTCGGCCTGTTCGTGCTGGTCGTGATCCTCGCCGTCTCCAACCTGCTGCACCTGCTGGTCCTCGCGACGGTCATGCAGTACCTCCTGCTCGGAACGGCGGTCGGGCTGCCGATCGTGTTTCAGCCCGAGCTGCGCCGCGGCCTCGAACAAATCGGGCGCGGCCGGCTGTTCGTGCGCGACCGCCGCGCCGAGGACGAGATCGCCGCCGAGCAGTTGCGCATCGTGACGCGCGCCGCGTTCGCGCTGGCTCGCGAACGGACCGGCGCGCTCGTCGTGATCGAGCAGCAGACGGGCTTGCGGGAGTACGTCGAGAGCGGGACCGCCCTCGATGCCCGCTTGTCGCTCGACCTGGTGCTGGCGATCTTCAACAAAGCGTCGCCGCTGCACGACGGAGCGGTGATCGTGCGCGACCTGCTGATCGAAGGCGCGGCCTGCTTCTTGCCGCTGAGCGACAACACGATCTCGGTCGACCGCCACATCGGCACGCGGCACCGCGCCGCGGTCGGGTTGACCGAGCAGACCGATGCGGTCGTGGTCGTGGTGAGCGAAGAGACTGGGCTCGTCTCGGTGGCGCGCGCCGGCCGGCTGTCGGTCCCGATCGACGAGGAAGAGCGTCTGCGCCGCGTGCTGGCGGCATGCATCCGGCCGACCCGCCGCCGCAACCAGGCCGAGCGCGGGCCGGTTACCAACTTGCTGACCAGGGTCCCGCGTGCTGCTCAACCTCCTCAAGAACAACTTCGGACTTAAGGTCCTCGCCGTCTGCCTGGCGGTGACGGCGTGGGGATACTTCCATCTCGCCGCCGCGCCCGGGACGACCGCCAAGTTCGATCAGACGCTGGCCGTGCCGATCGTCGTCACCGGATTGCGAACGGGATACCAGGCGCGCTACGCCGACAAGGTCGCGACGGTCGTGATCGAGGTGCCGCGCAACGGCACCGCGGTCAAGCCCGACCAAGTGCAGGCGGTGCTCGACGTGAGCGACCTGGTCGATCCCGGCTTTCACAACGTTCCGGTGAAGATCGTCTCGCCCGACGTCGCGATCCGTTCGCTGTCGCCGGCCTCGGTGACGCTGTCGCTCGACCGGCTCGAGGAACGCGTCGTGCCCGTCAGCGTCGATTACGTCGGCGATCGGCACGCGATCGTCGTCGACACGCCGGTCGTGACGCCGTCGACGACCACGATCCGCGGCGTCGGCACCGACTTGTCGCGGGTGACCGGCGTGCGCGTCGAGATCCCGATTCCGCCCAAGCCGCAGCTCTTCGACAGCATGATGCGCCCGACGCCGACGGGCGCCGGCGGCGAGGAGATCGCCAGCGTGCAGGTCTCGCCCAACCTCGTGCACGTGCGCGCCAAGTTCACCTCGGCCACCACCCAGGCGAAATGAGCGTGGGCAAGTACTTCGGTACCGACGGCGTTCGCGGCGTTGCCAACGGCGATCTGACGCCGGAGCTGGCATACGCGATCGGCCGCGCCGGCGCGGCGGTCATCGCGCACGACCAGCCGCTCGACCGGCCGATCGTCGTCGGACGCGACACGCGCCTGTCGGGGCCGATGCTTGAGGGCGCGATCGTCGCCGGCATTGCCTCGACCGGGCGCAACGTGGTGCTGCTCGACGTCGTTCCGACGCCGGCGGTCGCGGCGATCACCGTCGCGATCGAAGCCGCTGCCGGGGTCGTGATCTCGGCCTCGCACAACCCGATCGAAGACAACGGCATCAAGTTCTTCGGCGCCGACGGGTTCAAGCTGTCCGAAGCGGTCGAACGGGAGATCGAACGGCTCGTCGACGACGGCGCGCGGCTCCCGCGCCCGATCGGGCTCGACATCGGCGTCGTCGAGCGCACGCGCGGACTGATCGACAACTACTTCGCCAAGCTCGTCGCGGCCGGCGCCGACCTGCGCGGCTACACGATCGTGGTCGACGGCGCGTTCGGCGCCGCGTATCTGGTCGGGCCGAAGATCTTCGAGCGGCTCGGGGCTCGCGTCGTCGCGATCCACTGCGAGGACGACGGCAGCCGCATCAACGTCGACTGCGGCGCCACCAACCTGCAGGCGTTGCGCAGCCGCGTCAACGAGGAGATCGCGCGCTCCACCGGGCCCGTCGTCGGGGTCGCGTTCGACGGTGACGCCGACCGCGCGCTGTTCGTTGACGAGACCGGCGCAATGTTCGGCGGCGATCACGTCATGCTCGTCATCGCGCGTGACCTCGAAGCGCGCGGGGAGCTGCCCGGTGACGCCGTCGTCGGCACGGTGATGGCCAACATGGGTTTCGAGAAAGCGCTCGAGCGCTGCGGCGTGCGATTGCTGCGCGCTGCGGTCGGCGACCGCTACGTGCTCGAGGCGATGCGCGCCGGCGGCTATCGATTCGGCGGCGAGCAGTCCGGCCACGTCATCGATCTGGCGCGCGGCACCACGGGCGACGGGCCGATGACCGCGGTGTCGCTGCTGGCGGTCGCGGTGCGGGAGCAGCGGACGCTGCACGAGCTGGCCGCCGATCTGGCCGTGTATCCGCAAGTGCTGGTCAACGTCCGCGTGAGCGACAAGTCGGTCGCCGACCACCCGGCGGTGCGCGACGCGATCGCCTCGGCCGAGCGCGAGCTGGCCCACGACGGGCGCATCCTCGTGCGACCGTCGGGGACCGAGCCGCTGGTGCGGGTGATGGTCGAGGCGAGCGACGACGCGCGCACCAACGCGGTAGCCGCCTCGGTCGCCGACGCGATTCGGGCCGCGGCAGATTTGTAAGGACCGGAACAACCGTGCCCGCGCCCTCAGGATTGTCGTTGGATCAGCCGATCTTTACGTAATGGCGGCGGGGCGGGGAGGAGATACCCGATCCGAGCGCCTATCCCAAGCGCCGTGGCCTCGAGCAGATCTCGGTGCCACCGGTCCGGTGAAGCATACAGCTTCGCTCGATTCGTACTTCACCTGCTAACTGATCACGGAGTCCGGCGCAGCAGGCGCCGGAGCGGGGGACCACACAGGCAGGGGTGAACGCGCCGGTCGGCGCGCGGGCGATTCTTCCGCCCGAACCCGTCAACTAACCCCGTACGTGTGGAAGAAGGAGCAGTTCTTGCATCGTTCCATCCTCACCGGGTTGTTCGTTTGCATTCTCTCGGCGGGTTCGTCCGCCGCAGCGTTTGCCGCCGAACCGGGTGACCCGGGTGCTCCGGCCGCCGCGACGGCGGCCGTGCAGAGCGCCGTCGATTCCGCCCCGCCGACCGCCGGCGCCGACCTCGCCATGTGGAACGCCGGTCCCGCGCCGGCCGACGACGCCGACGCCGCCAAGCCGGTCAAGACGTCCCGGCTGGCCCACGTGCAGAAGTTCGCCAGCGGGATCGCCGCCAGAACCGCGGCGATGGCCTCGAACCTGACCCGCAACGCGATGCGGTTCCTGGGAGTCCGCTACTCGTTCGGCGGGACGACCGCCTACGGGTTCGACTGCTCGGGCTACGTCCAGCACGTCTTCGCGATGATGGGCGTCCACCTGCCGCGCATGGCCGACGAACAGTACTACGCCGGCAAGAGCTTCTCGGGCGAACCCCGGCCCGGCGATCTGGTCTTCTTTCACACCTACGCCCCGGGCGTCTCGCACGTCGGGATCTCGCTGGGCGGCGACAAGTTCGTCCACGCGTCCAGCCACGGCGTGATGGTCTCCAACCTGCGCGACGCGTACTGGAACGAGCGCTACGTCGGCGCCAAGCGCGTCGTGAACTGAGGCCGCCGAGCGACCAGCGTCGAAGGGGCCGCCGTGCGTGACGGCGGTCCCGACGAGATCCGGCAACGAGCGGCCAACGCGTACGCGGTCTGGCCGCTTGCCGTGTCGGACGTGTTCCGCGATCCCCCGGACGCGACGGCGTGGTCGCGGGTGCACGCGCGCCAAGCCTTCGTCTTCGGCGTCGCCGCGACGCTGGCATACCTGCTGTTGCTCGCGCTGCCGCTGATCGTGCTGATCGTGATCCCGCCGCTGGCCGGTTCGACGGTAGCGGTCGTCTGGTTGTACGCGATCGGCTTGCTGGCCGATCTGGTCGGAGCCTTCGCGCTGCTTCGGTTGTGCTTGTCGTACCGCGAGCGGACGCTGCGTGGCGACCTGTTCGCGATTCGCTACGTCAGCTCGATCGCCGACCGCATCTTCCCGGTCGAACGCTAGCTGCGCCGCCGCGGCGGCGGAGAACCACGGCGCCGAAGCGAAGCCAGCGCGTCGCACCAATGGGGCGTCGCCAAGCGGTAAGGCAGCGGACTTTGAATCCGCCATTCGTTGGTTCGAATCCAGCCGCCCCAGCAAATCGTTCCCGCGCGCCGAGCTGAGTGCCTCGAAGGTTGGCCGCGGTGCCCTGCGCAAATCGGGTCGATGGTGATGAAGCTCTGCCGTCTCGTATTCGTCGCGCTGCTGTGTGCCGGATCGCTTGCCACGGCGCCGCAGCGCGCATTCGGCGACGAGCCGCCCGCTGCTGTGCCGGGCGACGCGGACGGAGAGTATCTTCGAGCGCGGACGCTGTTCCACGAGCGGAAGTTCGCCGAGGCGATCGCGGCGCTCGACGTCTTTCTGGCGGCGCACCCGCGCGACGCGCGCGCGATCGTGCTGCGCGGCGACGCCAAGGCCGACGCGGGCGACAACGCCGGCGCGCTCAAAGACTACAACGTCGCGATCGCGATCGCGCCCGAGTTCCAATACGCCTACGTCACGCGTTGCGAGACTCGGCTGCAGCTCGACGACACGGCCGGCGCGCTGGCGGACTGCGACAACGCGGTGCGTCTCGATGCGACCGATGGGCTCGCCTTCGAGGATCGCGCCGACGTCAATTTCCAGCTCGAGAACTACGACCGGGCGTTGAAAGACTATAACCAGGCGATCTCATTGGGACGTTCGACGGCCTACGTGTTCGCCGCGCGCTGCGACGTCGAACGGCTGGTCGGCCAGCGCGAGCTGGCCAAACCCGATTGTGAGAAGTCGCTTCAGATCGACCCCAAGGGCCGCCGCGGGCTGTGGGCGCGCGCGCGCCTGGCGATCGTCGAGACGCGCTACATCGACGGTATCGCCGACCTCAACGCGTACATCGCGGAGAACCCCAAATCGTCGGACACCGCCTACTACTTCCGCGGCTTCGCCTACAACCGCATCAGCAAGTTCGCGTTGGCGCTCGAGGATCTCAAAGTGTACGTCCAGCGTCAGCCGGCCGATCCGGACGGCTACCGCGAGCGCGGGCTGGCGAGCTTCGGGCTGGGCGACAAAGCCGGTGCGCTGGCCGACTTGGGCCTCGCGCAGCGGGGCTATCGCAAAGACGGCGACACGAGCGAAGCCGAACGCGTGGCCGGTATGGTCAAGGCGATCGCGGACGGGCGCACGCCGGCTCCGTAGCGGTGTTGCGTCCGAGCCTGGCGGCCGCGCTGGACGCGTTCGCCCGCGGTGTCCCCGCCGACGCCCTCGCGTCGTTTGCGGATAACGCGACGTACGCCGAAGCGCGCAAGGAGGCGATTCGCGGACGCTGGGCGATCGCGGCCGAGTTTGCGCGATTCGCCGCTACCGGCGTTCCGTTCCGCTTCACCTGCGACGACGTGATCGCCGGCGAAGACCGCGCGTGCGTCGTCTACCGTTTCGCGGTCGCCAAAGGCGAGGGAGGAGTCTGGCGCGAACGCGCGGGATGCGCTATCGTCCGCTTCGATGAGCGCGGGCAGATCGAGGAATGGCGGGAGTACGAAGGATGAACCTCAACGGGGTCACCGGTCAGCAGCAGCAGCACCACGAGGATCTGTCGATCCACGTCCACGTCGATCGACGAGGTGCAGGTCTTCGAGCTCACCGGCTCGCTCGACATCGCGACGTCGCCGACCGTGCGCGCCGCGCTGACCAGCGCCTCGGAACGCGGCAATCATCGCTCATCGTCGACCTGACCAAAGTCGACTTCCTCGACTCGACCGGCCTGGGCGCGCTGATCGGCGGCCAGCGCCGCGCGCGCGAGTTCGACGGCGAGGTTCGGCTCGTCGCCAAGGAAGGCCAGATCCTCAGCCTGCTGCGCATCACCGGCCTGCTCAAGGTCTTTTCCGTCTACCCGACGCTCGACGAAGCCCTCAAAGACGGCCAGCGCGTCGGCGACCTCTAAGCAGGCGTAGCGCGAAGGCTTTCGTCGAGCAGCTCGACGACGTGCTTGACCGCGATCTGCGGGGCGCCGGCGCGGTCGAGGCCGTTGCGCATTTGGAGCGCGCAGCCGGGGTTCGCGGTCGCGACGATGTCCGGCGCGACTTCGAGGATGCGGTCGACCTTGCGGCGCTGCAAGCGCTGCGCCATCTCGGGCTGCGTTACGTTGTAGATCCCGGCGCTGCCGCAGCACAGCGACGACTCGTCCATCTCGCGCAGCTCGAGTGCCGGGGATCGACGCCAGCAGCCGGCGGGGCGCGGCGGTGATGCGCTGCGCGTGGGCCAGGTGGCACGCATCCTGATAGGTCACGACGCCGCGCAGCGGCCGAGCGCGCCGGCCGGCAGGCCCGATCTCGTCGAGGTACTCGAGGACGTCGCGGACACTGCGCCGAGAACGCGACCGCGCGGTTCGTCCCACTCGGGATCGTCGCGGAACAGCTGCGCCATACTCTTTGAGCGCCGAACCGCAGCCGGCCGCGTTGACGACGTAGACGTCGGCGCCGCTGCGCTCGAACGCTTCGATGTTGCGCTTGGCGAGCTCGCGGCCGCGCGGCATCTCGCCCGCGTGGATCGCGATCGCGCCGCAGCAGCCTTGGCCGCGCGGGACGATCGCTTCGACGCCGGCGGCGTTGAGCACGCGGACCGTCGCCTCGTTCCAGCTCGCGAACGCGACGTGCATGATGCAGCCGGCGTGCACGAACGCCGTCGCGCGCGCGCGACCGCGCGGCGCGAAGCGCTGATCGCGCGGAACGAAAAACCGGTCGGAGATGCGCGGCGCCATCGCCTCGACGTCCTGCAGGCCCAGCGCGCGCAGCACCCCGCGTGCGGCGCACCAGCTCGCGCAGCCCGCTGCGCTGGTAGAACTTCAGCAGCCGCGCCGCCGCGCGCATCAGCCCGAGGTTCGAGAAGAGCTCGCCCGATCAGCACCGCGCGGCCCAGGCGTGCTCGCCACGAACGCGCCGGGCCTTGCGCGCGCACGATCTGCGTGCGCGCCGGCTCCAGGATGCGCGCCGTACTCGACACCCGACGGGCACACCGCCTCGCAGGCGCGGCAGTCCAGACACTCCGACATCTGGTGCACGAAGCCGGGGCTGAGCAGGTCGAGCCGTTCTTCGGCGACCGCCTTGATCAGCGCGATGCGCCCGCGCGGCCCCGACGTCTCGACTAGCGTCTCGACATAGGTCGGACAGGTCGGCAGGCACAACCCGCAGCGCACGCAGCGGTCGAAGACGTCGGACGGCGGGACGTCCGGAGCGACGAAGCCGTCGAGGTTCGATCACGATGACACCGGGCTTCGCGAGCGCGAAGCGGAGCCCATGCCCGCCTCTTCGGATCCGGCGCGCGCGCGCAGCTCCGTCGTCGTCGACGGCCGCGACCGCGCCGCCGCGCGCTCGTTCTATCACGCGGTCGGTTTCAACGACGACGATCTCGTCGAAGCCGCTGGTCCTGATCGCGAACACCTGGACCGACGCGATGCCGTGCAACTTCGGGCTGCGCGCGCTTGCCGATCACGTCAAGGCGGGCGTTCGCGCGGCCGGCGGCACGCCGATGGAGTTCAACACGATCGCGATCTCCGACGGGATCACGATGGGAACCGAAGGGATGAAGGCGTCGCTCGTCTCGCGCGAGCTGATCGCCGACTCGATCGAGCTCGTCGCGCGCGGCTACGGCTTCGACGCGATCGTCGCGCTCGTCGCCTGCGACAAGACGATCCCGGCCGCCGGGATGGCGCTGCTGCGGCTCGACGTTCCCGGGCTCGTGCTCTACGGCGGCTCGATCGCGCCGGGCCGTACAACGGCCGCGACCTGACCATCGGCGACGTCTTCGAAGCGATCGGCGCGCACGCCGCCGGCGACGATCGACGACGCCGAGCTGCGCGCGATCGAGTACGCCGCCTGCCCCGGCGCCGGCGCGTGCGGCGGGCAGTTCACCGCCAACACGATGGCGACGGTGTTCGAGTTCCTCGGCCTCTCGCCGGTCGGCAGCGCGAGCCCGGGCGCGACCGATCCGCGCAAGGAGAAAGAGGGCTATCGCGCCGGCGTCATGGTGATGGAGATGCTGCGGGCGGGGCTCACGCCGCGCAAGCTCGCGACGCGCGCCGCGTTCGAGAACGCGATCGCCGCCGCGGCCGGGACCGGCGGTTCGACCAACAGCGTGCTGCACCTCATCGCGATGGCGCGCGAAGCCGGCGTGCCGCTGACGCTCGAAGATTTCGAGCGCATCTCCGAGCGCACGCCGATCATCGCCGATCCTGCGCCCCGGCGGCGAGTACGTCGCGCTCGACGTCGACCGCGCCGGCGGCATCCAGCTCATCGCCAAGCGGATGCTCGACGCCGGCTGATCGACGGCTCGACCCTCACGCCGAGCGGCAAGACGCTGCGCGAGGAGCTCGCCGGTGTCGTCGAAACGCCGGGCCAGCGGGTCGTCACCACCGCCGACCGGCCGTTCAAGCCGACCGGCGGCTTGAAGATCCTGCGCGGGAACCTCGCGCCCGACGGCGCGGTGACAAGATCGCCGGCCACGAGCCGGCGCTGCTGCGCGGGCGCGCGCGCGTGTTCGAACGCGAAGAGGATGCGATGCACGCCATCGACGCGCGCTCGGTCGTCGCCGGCGACATCGTGGTGATCCGCTACGAAGGCCCCAAGGGCGGACCGGGGATGCGCGAGATGCTCGGCGTGACCGCGGCGATCGTCGGCCAAGGGCTCGGCGAAAGCGTGGCGACTCGTCACCGACGGACGGTTCAGCGGCGCGACGCGCGGTCTGATGGTCGGGCACGTCGCGCCCGAAGCCTTCGTCGGCGGCCCGATCGCGGCCGTGCGGAGGGCGATACGATCGCGATCGACGTCGCCGCGCAGCCGGCTCGACGTCGAGCTGAGCGACGCCGAGATCGCCGAGCGCATGCGCGACTGGCGCGCGCCCGCGCCGCGCTATACCGGCGGGGTGTTCGCGAAGTACGCCGCGCTGGTGTCGTCCGCGGCCCAAGGCGCGGTCACTCGCGTATGACGCTGCGCTGCAGCGCCTGCGACACCTCACCGGCCGATCTCGACGCGCTCGCGTGCGCGGCCTGCGGCGAGCTGCTGGCGTTCGCGCTCGGCGACGACGCGCTCGACGGTGCCGCCGTCGAAGCCAACGCGCGCCTGCGCCGGGCGTCGGTCGAACCGCGCGACCGCAGCGGCGTGTGGCGTTTTCGCGAGCTGCTGCCGCCGGTCGCCGACGGCGCGATCACGACGCTGCGCGAAGGTGACGTTCCCGCTCATCGACGGTCCGCGCGGCGCGGCGTACGCCGGCGTCGATCGCCTGGCGTACCTGCACCTCGGGATGAACCCGACCGCGTCGTTCAAGGACGCCGGCATGACGGTCGCGATCTCGCACGCGCGCGAGCGCGGCGCGCGCGTCGCGGTCTGCGCCAGCACCGGCAACACCGCCGCTTCGATGGCGGCGTACGCGGCGCGCGCCGGCATGACCGCGGTCGTCATCGCTCCGGTCGACGGCATCAGCGCCGCGAAGGTCGCGCAGACGCTCGACTACGGCGCGCACGTCGTCGCGGTCGACGGCGACTTCGACGACGCGCTGCGCGCCGTGCGCGCGCTCGATCCGGCCGCGGTCGCGGTCGTCAACAGCGTCAACCCGTACCGCATCGAAGGGCAGAAGACGGCGGCGTTCGTGCTGCTCGAGCAGCGGCGCTGGATCGCGCCCGACTGGGTCGTGCTGCCGGGCGGAAACCTCGGCAACGCGAGCGCGCTGGGCAAAGGCTTTCGCGAAGCGCGCGCGATCGGGCTGGCCGAGCGGATTCCGCGCCTGGCGCGTCGTGCAAGCGTCGGGCGCCGCGCCGTTCGCGCGCGCCTGGCGAGAGCGACGCCGACGCTGGTCCCGGTGCGCGCGCAGACCGACGCGACGGCGATCCGCATCGGCGCGCCGGCGTCGTGGAAGAAGGCGCGCGCCGAGGTGCGCGCGTCGTGCGGCACGGTGCTCGACGTCGACGACGCGGCGATCGCCGAAGCGCGCGCGGTGATCGGCCGCGACGGCGTCGGCTGCGAGCCGGCGTCGGCCGCGTCGCTGGCCGGACTGCGGCGGCTCGTCGCCGACGGCAGCGTCGCGCGCGACGCCGACGTCGTGTGCGTGCTGACGGGCCACGTGCTCAAGGACACGGCGTACGCGGAAGCGCTATCACGCTTCGGGCGCATCGCATGCGAACGCGATCGTGCGCGGCCGCGATCTGAGCCGAGCTATCTCGCGTCGGTCCTGCCGCAGCGCGCGTGACCTCGCGCGCGTGAACGCGTTCACCGTCTCGGCGCCGGCGTCGAGCGCGAACCTCGGCGCCGGCTTCGACGCGGTCGCGCTGGCGCTCGAGCTGCGCATGACGGCGCGCGTCGCGTGCTCGCGCGCGGCGACGCGGCGCGCTGGACGTACGCGCGGCGCGCACGCGCCGACCCACGACGGGCTGCGCGACTGCGATCGAGCGCGGGATCGCGCGCATCGCGCCGGCGCGCCGCCGCTCGACGTCGAGCTCGACAACGCGATCCCGCTCGGCGCCGGGCTCGGCAGCAGCGCGGCGGCATACGCGCTCGGCGTCGCGATCGGCGCGCGGCTGGTCGAGCGCGCGCCCGCCGACGAAGCGCTCGCGCTCGCCGTCGCCGAGCTCGACGGGCACCCCGACAACGCGCTGGCCGCCTGGTACGGCGGCGCGGTCGTCGCGTCGCTGGGCGATGACGGGCTCACCTCGGCGCGCTTCGCCGCGCCGCCGTCGACGCGGTCGTCGTCGTCCCCGAGCTCGCGCTGCCGACCGACGACGCGCGCGCGATGCTTCCGGAACGCTACAGCCGCGCCGACGCTGTCTACAACGTGCAGCGCGCGGCGCTGCTTGGGCGCGGCGCTCGCCGCCGGACGGCTCGAGCTGCTGCGCGACGGCGACGCGCGACCGGCTGCACCAGCCATACCGCGCCGGCGCGATCCCGGGCTTGGCGGAGATCCTCGACGCTCGACGACCCCGCGCTCGTCGCGGTCGCGCTCTCGGGCGCCGGGCCGTCCGTGCTGGCGCTGGTCGCGCGACGCGCCGGCGCGGATCGGCGAGCTGATCGCGCGTCGTTCGCGCGCCACGGCGTGCGCAGCGAGGCTCTCGCCGCTGCGCCTCGCCTCGGACGGCGTAACGATCACTTGACGGCGGCGTAGCGAGCGAGCAGGAGGGCGCGCCTTCGAGCGCGAGAACGTGAGCGGCAATGATCAGCGTCAACGTCGGTTCGCCGGCCGGGATGTGCACCGTGGCGAGCCCTGCGTTTTACCGCTACGTTTTGCGCTTGGCCGAAGCGCCGCTCCATGCCAGCGCCGGCGATCGGGCGCAGCTCGACATGCTGGCCAACGTTCCCGCACGCCTACGCCGACGAAGAAGAGTGCTCGGGCGACGGCTGGCGGATCGTTCCGGCGATCTCGTACGAAGACTGGCCCGTCCTCGAAGCGACGCCGCAGCGCCTGCGCGCCGCGTTTCAAACCGCCCGCCGCTTGCTGTGGAAGAACGCCGGCCCGGTCGGGATCAGCGCCGGCGACATGATCGCGGTCGACACCGAGATCGAGTCGGTGCTCGGCGTGCTGCGCCAAGCCGAAGCCGGCGGCTTCAGCGTCAACGTCTCCTACGTGAGCTGACGCTCAGCGCAGCAAGACGAAGGGACTTCCGTCGGTCGCGATGATGACCAGCAGCATCGTGATCAGCGTCAAGTCGTTCGACCAGCCCTGTCCGTCCTTGCGCCAGAAGCCGGTCTTCCAGATGAAGATTTTCTTCTGGATGGCGCCGAACATGATCAGGATCAGGCCGATCGCGGCCAGCTGCGCAAGGACGCCGAGGATCAGGCCGATCCCGCCGGCGAGCTCCGCTGCGGCAAGGAACACCGTGAAGCCTCGGGACATGCCGATGCTTCGGCTGCGGGCGTCGGGATCGCGGAGATCGTTGTAACCGCTGTTGGCGTAGATCGCGCCGGCCATGACGCGCAGCAAAAGCATCGGCATAACCGGTGAGCACCGGCACGTTCGAACATCGTCGACGGCCGCGGTTACTGTCGCTGGTTGAACAAGCCGCCCAGGACACCGCCGATGTTGCTCGACCCGCCGGCCTGCTGCGCACCTTCGGCCTGCGGCTCGTGATACGTCATCGACTGCAGTCCCAGCCGGCCGGGGCCGGTGAAGCGGTTCATCATCAGCGACGCGCCGCCGACCAGCGCGCCGAGCGCGCCCATCAGTCCGCCGCCGCCGCCTGACTGCAGCACCGTCACGGTGTCCATGCGCACCGACGCGTCTTTCCAGAGCCACGCGCCCGGTTCGACGTCGAGCTGCTCGCCGGGCGCCGAGCTGTCTTCTCGAACACGTTGCCGTAGCCGTGCAGCAGCAGCAGCCCTTCGTCGTTGCTCGCGGTGAAGCGGTCGATGAACAAGCCGGTGCGCGAGAAGAAGACGTTCGCGAGACCTTGCTGCCAGTAGAAATCGTAGCGACGTTGTTCGTCGCCATCAGGAACTGGTGCTCGCGCACGTCGACCACCTCGCCCGGGCCGCAGCCGCAGCGCGACGATCTGACCGGGCGCCTCGCGCGACATCGCGATGTTGCCCGGCCCTTGCGCGGTCGAGATGAAGATCTGCAGGCCGGCGAAGAACCGCTTGCCCGGCGTTCTGCAAGCCCATGAAGCCGAGCCGCACCTGCGGCTGCTTCCAGAGCAGGATGTGGTGCTCGAAGTACACGCCATGCGCGGCCCGAGCTCGATGTCGACCACCGGGACGAGCTCGCCTTCGACTGCGCACCGTCGTGTCGCCGACGCGCATCGGCTCCTTGGGATTGTCGCTCTCGCCGACGGGCTCGGTGTAGCGTGCCGACCGCGACCGGTTGCGGCGCCGGCGCGCCGCAAGCCGGGCAGAAGCGCGCGCCGTCGGGGATGGCGGTTTGGCAGCTCGGGCACGTCATGGAGCCGAGCGTTCGCCGCGGCGGGATCGGAGCCTATCCGCCGGCCCAGCAAAGTGCCGCCGAGCGCGACGGGGGTATGCAGACGCATGGAACGCGCAACGAACGAAGAGCAAGGCCGCCGCGAGCGGGCGCGCGACGACGCGGAGAGACTGACCGATGACGACCAGGAGTTCGCATCGGTCGAGGACGTCGGCCCGCGAGCCGAACGAGACGCCCGCCGTTGACGACGTGTAACGCACCATACATCGCGCTGTCCGACGCAGCCCGGTGACGAGTCGATCGCGGATCAACGCATCGATGCTCGGCGCATCATCTTCGGTTCCGTCCGTGACGCGCTCGGCGGCGTTGGACTCTCCGCGCCGGTGGCGGTGCTCGGTACGGTGCGTTCCGCCGCGCTCGTATCCGACCACGCGTTCGGCGGCGCTGAGGTCCATCGTTATCGCCGGCGTGCGGCAGCACAACCCGCGCGGGACGGTGGAAGAAGCGGGCGCGTTGGTCGACGCGCGGCGTTGCCGCAGTGTCGTGGCGATCGGGAGCTCGGCGGCGATCGACCTGGGCAAGGCCGTCGCCGACGGGCGCGACGTCGTGCTGGCGCTGGTGCCGACGGCGCTCGGCGGCGCGGAGATGTCGCGCGGCTACGGCGTGCTCGAGGGCGACCGCAAAGGCGGCGGACGGCTGGCGTCGCCGGCGCCGATCGTCATCTACGACGCCGCGCTGCTCGCGACGCTGCCGCCGCGCGAGCTCGGCTCGATCGGCATCAACGCGTGGGCGCACACGATCGAAGCCGCGTACGCGCGCACGCAGCACGCGCTGGGGACGGCGGCGGCGGTCGAGGCCGGTCGTCGTCTGCCGGGATTGCTGAAGGCCGCAGCCAGCGAGCGCACCGAGACGCTGCACGCCGCACTCTTCGAAGCTGCGCATCTGGCGGGCTTCGCGCTCGACACGCGCTCGATGGGATTGCACCACGCGGTGTGTCACGTGATCGGCGGGCTCACGCAGTTTCCGCACGGGATCAACAATGCGATCGTGCTGCCGCATGCGGTGCGCGCCAATGCTGCACTGGCGCCGGATGCGGTCGGCGCCGTAGCGGAGGCGTTCGGGATCGGCGACCTGGCCGCGGAAGCAGAAACGATCGCAGCGGCCTTCGCGCTGCCGCGCACCTTCGCCGAGCTCGGCGCGTCGCCGGATCTGGTGGAGCGCGCGCTCTCGCGCGTGATGGAGCAGCCGCTGCTCAACAACAATCCCGTGCGCCCCGACGAAGCGACCGTCGAGCGTCTGTTGCGCGCCGCCTACGGTGGCGCGAGCTGATTACTTCAGAACTTCGAGCCGGTCGTCGGCGAAGATCGCGGAACCGCGTATGATACGTCCGGATCGCGTTCGGAGCGCGCACGCGGCTGACCACCGTGACGTCGCGGACGCGCAGGCCGTCGGTGAGCTCGAAGACCGGTCCCATCTCGAGGCGGATCAACGGCGCCGAGCTGCCGTTGGGCGCGTTGAGCCGCTTGAGCCGCACCAGCTGCTGGACGGCCTTGGTGACGATGTGCGCCGGGAGCGAGCGCGCCTCGGGCGCGAGCGCGCTCTGGATGACCTCGGGCTCGGGCGTGTTCTCGACATAGCGGCCGACGGCGTCCCAGTCGTCGGCGGCGATCGTCGTGAACGAGCACAGGTAGCGATGGATCGTCCGGGCCGCGGCCTTGATGTGCTCGTCCTTGATGATCCGCACGCGGCTCGGAATGGTCCGGCGCCGAATCGTGAAGGTCAATGGCACGTCCGTCCCATGCAGCTCGACGTTCGAGACGAAGGCCAGCCCCTCGCGGGCGATCTTCGTGCCGACCACGGGGATGCGCTTGCCCTCGCTGAGCGCGACGGCGTTGAAGGCGCCCTCCCGGCCACCCTCGGTCTCGAACCAAAGCGGCAGTTCCGCCTTGCGGAACAGCTGGTCGAACAACTGCATCGTAAACTATGTTTCGGCAGTTTCGCTGACGCCAGGAGCGAGGGCCAGCTCGACCGTGAACGAGCCGTAAACAAAACCGTGTAGCGCGAGACCCACGGTTATCTGACCGCGGATCGCCCACGGGCGGGAGACCGCGGGTATTTCCGTTATCTGACCGCGGACCGCACCCCGCGGAAGACCGGCGGGTATTTCCGTTATCTGACCGCGGAACCGATCCCGGCCTCCGGGAAGGACTCTCCTCAAGCGGTCAGTAACGGAAATACCGATTATCGTTACTCGGGGTGGGCGGAAGAAGCCGGCCCAAGGGGGACGACCGTGAGCCGAGCCCGGCGCCGTTACGACGTGGCCGCCTTCCTCTCCGCCGATCCGGCGATCGCGCGCTTCGCGCAATACCTCGACCTGCGCCGCATGAGCCCGAAGACCGCGGTGGCGTACCAGCGCGATCTCGAGAGCTTCGGGTCATTCCTTGCGGCGCGTTCCGGCGGGCACGATCTCGACGCGCACCGGTCACCGCCGTACGACGGCCTGGAGTCGGCGACGACCGGCGAGGTGCTGGCGTATCTGACCCGCCTCAACGGGTCGCGCGCCTATGCGCCGCGCTCCATCCGGCGCAAGATCTCGGCACTGCGGACCTTTTACAAGCACCTCAAGTTCGACGGCCGCCGGGGGGACAATCCGGCCGCCGACGTGCCGACGCCGAAGATCGGCCGTCCGCTGCCCAAGGCGCTGACCGAGAGCGAGGTCGGCAAGCTCTTCACGATGCGCGACATCGCCGGACTCTCACCCGTGCAGCGGCTACGCGACCGCGCCATCCTCGAATGCCTGTATTCGAGCGGCGTGCGGCGCTCGGAGCTGCTCGGCCTGACGCTGGGCGACGTCGATCTCGATGCACGCACGATGCGGGTCGTCGGCGGCAAGGGCAACAAGGACCGGCTGGTCCCGCTCACCCGTGTCGCCGCCGACGCCATGAAGGCCTATTTGGGTGTGCGCCCGCGGACGCCGGGCGACGCCTTCTTCGTCGGTCGCGGCGGCGCGCGCCTGAGCGAGTCGGGCCTCTACAAGATCGTGCGCACCTACATCGAGATCGCCGGGCTCGGCGGACACGCCTCGCCGCACACGATGCGTCACTCGATGGCGACGCATCTGTACGAGCACGGCGCCGACCTGCTCGTGATCAAGGAGATCCTCGGCCATGAGAGTTTGGCGACGACGCAGGTCTACACGAAGGTCGCCAAGAGCCGCATGCTCGAGCAGTTCGACGCGGCCCATCCGCGCAGCAAGCGGAGGAACTGAAGAAGCCGCCCGCGAGGACGGCTTCTTCTTCCGTCAGACCCTGGCGCCGCGTCCGGTGATCAGGTTGAAGACCAGCAGGATCAGCGCGATCACCAGCAAGAGGTGGATGAGGCCGCCGCCGATGTGGATCGCGAAACCGAGCAGCCACAGGACGAACAGTACGACGATGATTGTCCAGATGAGTCCAGCCAAGGTGGGTTCCTCCTTCTGGAATCCCTGGTTGCCCGGAAGCCGGACCTTCTAATCCTCCGGCAGGGCTGGGAGGGGCACGGCGGCGGGTTAGGAGCGGCGCGTCGTTTCGCGGGCCTTCACCAGTGCGGCGAGCGTCTCGTTGTACGGCGTCGGGACGGCGGCCCGCCGGCCGGCGGCAGCCACGGCGCCGTTGATGAAATCGACCTCGGTCGGAACGCCGGCGCGCAGATCGTAGAGCATCGAGTTGTCGAGCTCCGCGGTTTGTTCGACGATCGTGCGCACGTACGACCACGGATCGGTGAACGGAAGCGGTATGCGCATCGCGTTGGCGACGGTCGCCGCTTCTTGAGCGAGCGAGCGCGCGACGTCGCCGGCGTGCTCGTTGGTCAGGACCACGCCGTTGGGTCGATCGAGCAACGCGGCGACCGGGTTGATCGCGGCATTGGCGATGAGCTTGCCCCACAGGTGCGGCCGGATGTCGTAGGCGGCGCTGGCGCGGAACCCCGCTTCGGTCAGCAGCCGCACGACGCGGTTGACGACTTCGGGGGACGCGCCCGCGCTGCCGAGCACCGTCGTGCCGTCGCCGACGCGCCGCACGTCCGCCGGTCCGACGGTGAGCGCCGACTCGGTCGTCGCACCGATCACCAGCGAGATCGTCGAGCCCAGTGAGGTCTTGATCGCCTCTTCGTTGCCCAGGCCGTTCTGCAGCGAGACGATCGCCGTCGCGGGGCTGAGCTCCGATGCGAACGGCCGCAGCGCGCGCAAGGTATCGGTGGCCCGAACGAAGACGAACAGCGCCTGCACACCGTAGAGCTCGCGCGGTTCGCTCGTCGCGCGCGCACCGCGCGCCTCGCCGTCGACCCGCAAGCCGTGCTCGCGAATCGCGGCGACGACGTCGGCCTTGCGCTCGAGCAGCACGACCTCGTTGGCCGCCGACAGCCGCTGTCCGAACAGCGCGCCGAGTGCGCCGGCGCCGACGATCCCGATCTTCACCCGAGCCGTTGTTCCTTTCTTCGCGCGCGCTCAGAACTGGTACTGCAAGCCGAACGCGGTGCGCCGGCCGCTGTGCAGTGCGTCGCGCTCGCCGCCGAACAGTATCAGCCCGTGGCCCAGCCCGTAGTTCGCATAGGCGTCGGCGGTCGGATGGCGCGGGTCGTAGATCAGCGCGTCGAAGCCGAGTCCGCGGCTGAGCGCCGGTGAGTAGACCGCCCGCGCGCCGAGCCGCGAGTAGACGATCCCGCCGCCGACCGAGAAGCGCGGCGCGACGTGCTGCATCGCGGCGAAGTTGAAGGTCGATGCGGGACCCCCGACGTCGTTGACGCCGGTATACAGATACGTGCCGCCGTTCGGGAGCGCGATCAGGTTGAGATCGGTTTGCGGTCCGCGGTCGCGGGTCAGCAGCGCCGAACCGCTCGTATGCGCGCGCTGCTGGTCGAGCTCGGAGAGGCGCAGCTGCAGCGCGACCAGATTCTGGAGCAGGCTGCCGACCTTGTTCTTGACGTTGCTCGGCAGACCGCCGGGCGGCGGTGTGCCGAGGGGGAATGGACTGCCGCGCGCTCCCGGGGCGGCGGAGCCGATGGGTGCGGGCGTCGCGCCGCGGTCGACACCGTACACGCTCGAGCGCCCGCCGAACTGCGCCAGCAGCGAGTTCGCTTTCTGGCTCGCGGCGTCGACGTTGGCGATCGTGTCGCGCAGTTGCGCCTGCGTCTGCGGGTTGCCGCTCACGTTGCGCAGGTCGTTGGCGATCGAGGCGAAGGTGGTCGCGGTCTCCGCGATGCCGTGGGTGGTCTGCAGGATGTTCGAGCGCAGCTGCGGGTCCGACGACAGCGCCGCGACCTGATCGGCCGTGCGGTTGAGGTCGCGCGCCGACGCATCGAGCGCCGTGACGATCGCGTCGAAGTGCCCCGTGTTGCGCCGCACGGTCGCGTCGAGCTGACCGGTCATATCGTTGATGTTCGCGCTGCCCGACGCCAGGGCGACCTGCAGCGTCGACGCCAGCGAGTCGAGCCGGCGCGAAAGGTTGGTGAAGGCGCGGTCGGCGGTCGTGCTCACGTGGTTGGCATTGTCGAGCGCGGACTGCAGCGTGTTGAGCAGTGCGGGCTCCTTCTTCTCCAGCTGCGCGAGCATGCGGTCGAGCCGGCGCGTCTCGCCTTGGCCCTGGTCGAGCAAGTCCTGGATCGTGGCGGGATTCGTGCCTTGCGGCTGCTGGTCGAGCGGCAGGATCTCGCGCGGCAGCACGGCGACCGCCGCGGGCGCGTTGGTCGGTGCGGCCACGCCGGCCGGCTGCGGCGGCGGCACGACCGGCACGATCTCGAGGTCGGAGTCGCCGGTCAGCGGCGCCTCGATCAAGAAGCGCGCGTTGCGCGGAACGTCGACGTTGTTGTTGATCGCCACCACGACCTCGACGGTGAAATCGTCGGGGATCAGGTTCGTCTGGTCGACGACGCCGACCACGACGCCGCTCTCGTACACCAGCGCGCCCTTGTGCAGGCCGGCGGCCGACTTGAAGTGCACGCCGATCTTGTAGCGCCCCTGCGGCCCCACGTTGGCCAGCACGAGAAAGAAGCCGAACAGCCCGAGCAGGGCGACGACGGTGAAGATACCCACGAGCGCTTGTCTGTTCATGTCATCA
>CAVTWP010000010.1:0-176017 GCA_963738465.1 Vulcanimicrobiota bacterium | reverse complement strand
TCGTCCAGGCGAAGAACGTGAGCGCGAATTTGACTGCTATGGTCTGGTCTATCATCATGATCGGTGGTACGCGGTGGGGTACTGTCACCTGCGCCAGAATACGCGTGTCTTTCGCCTGGACCGCATCTATGCGCTTGAGGTGCGTGACGAACGCTCTACGCCTCCAGCGAACTTCGACTGCTTAGCCTACATGCTTCAGACATTCGCAGCTATCCCTTCGCGCTGGCTCGCTGAAGTGCTCTTGCAAGCCAGCCTGGAGCACATCCGCGAGGCGGTGCCCGCCACCTTTGCCACCCTGGAAGAGACGCCTGCGGGCATCCTGCTGCGCGCCTATGACGACGATCTTCAGCATACCGCGCGTTTCCTGGTGAGCTTGGGCTGCCCGTTCCGCGTATTGCAGCCGCCGGAACTTGTGGAGGAAATACGCCTGCTGGCCAGAGCGCTTCTCGAAGATGACAGACATCGTACCAGAGGATGAACCCGTGAGTTGATGGCAGACCAGCAGCCTTGTCTGGCGAGGGACAGGGCTTTTTTCTACTGGATCTCGTTGCGCAACTCGTGGGCTATACAGGATTGCTTTTCGCTAGTTCCTCAACTGGAAAAGCACAAGTTCTTCTCAACCGATGGAGTGGGAAATCTTCACCTACTCAAATATCATTCAGCTTGGGATATGGCAGTGATTCCTTCCTGAGACCGCCATAAGAACCGCTCAAGCAGCAAATACTTCTTTTGTATGACGTTGAACATTAGAGCAGTTTCATCTGGCGAACAGTGTTCTTCTTTTTCCGCTTCGGCTTCGCTTTTTTCGCCGGAATGGCAGCAACCATGTTGGTTGTTGTCCTTTTTTTCGAGCGCTTGGTGATGACCTGGATGTCATAATTGAGAGGTGGCGGAGGTTGCGTCAAGTCGAGCTGATAGCGCCCGAAACGATTGATGTGTTGAGACAGGTAGGGAGAGAGAGCAGCCACCACCTGTTCATCCAACTCGATACCTTCCTGATTGAGTTGGTGTAAGACGTCGCTGATCACTTGCACATTGTAAAAGATGAGGCAGTTGGCAATCAGATGGTTGAACTTGATACACTTGCGTTGTTCCGCTCGTCGATTGTGGGTGATGACCCCTTCTCCCCCGAAAAAGGCCCATTTGGCAAAGTCGTTAAAAGCCTCGCTCTTGTTGGTCGCTGCTTGGATGGTGGAGCGCAATTCGGCGTCGTCGAGATAATGCAGGAGAAAATGGGTCCTGATCACCCGTCCTAATTCCTGGAACGCCTGGTAGAGTTTGTTTTTCCGGCTGTAGGCTCCCAACTTCCGTAAAATGGTCGAAGGGGTAATCTTGCCCGCTTTGATGGAGAGGGCCACACGAATTATATCAGGCAGATGCGTCTCGATGAGGGTCCCACTCGATCGGCTCGGAGAAAAGACTGTCCAGGTGGGTGTAATGCACTTCTGGATCAGGGCGGAACAGTTTGAGGTCTTTCCAATTTCTGATCCTGGGCATGAGGGAAATGCCCAGCAGATGCGCCAGGCCAAACACGGTGGTACTCTGCGCTTGCGTATCGCCATGCACCGTCTCTGGCCTGATGGAGGCGTCCTCTTTAGCAAACATATCCAGGATGTACGAGCCCTCCCAGACACCACAGGGAATGAAGTGACTGAAGAGCGCGATGTAGGTATCCGAGACATGATAATAGCCGATCCCCCCATAGCCACCATAGCGGATGTGGTATTCGGCCAGCAAGTTTTGCTCATACATCTCCCACTTGGTGCCGTCGGCGGAAGCCCGTTTGCCGGTCCCCCAGAATTTGGGTAACTGGAAGCGGTTGTAGGCAGCAATGACCGCACGGATGGCTTCATCCAGTTTTTCTTCGGTGATATGATGCTGATTGACCCAGGACAGATCACGGCGATCGACTCCACTCAGTGAGCGGGCCGTTTGGGAGGGGCCTAAATTACAGCCATAACAAAAGGCGATGGCAAGATAGCGAGCAACCGGATCATCCAGTTTGCTGGCATGTCCTGAAAGGGTCCGAAAAAGCGCGTCCAGTTGAGCCACTGCTCGGTATGCATCAAGCATGCAGGATGCTAATAGGCTTCAGCCGCTCAGCGACGATCCGCTCCAGCAGCGCCAGCCCCTCGGGGTCAACCTGTTTGGCCAGCGGATGCAAGATCAGTTCCCCTTTTTCAAAGGACAGGTACTGATTGGAGGGAAAGCCCTCATCCGTTTGCTGTATCCTGGCATGCAGCCAGTCCCGCAGCGTAGGCGACAAATGCTTTCCCGTCGGTCGGGAGGGCCGACCAGCGTGCCATACGTCTCGAGCTGTTCGGCATACTCCTCCCAGGAAATCAATTGCTCGCGATAGTCCGCGTACTGATCACTGCCCTCGACGTAGAGATCGCCCGATTTGAGATCCCAGAGCAGTTGAGAAAAGACGGCGATCTCGAAGTGCCGCCGCAGGACTTTGTCGGGACAGCACTCGCGCTTGCTCTGCCCGGTCATGAACTTCCACCAGGTGTCCGAGGCCCAGGAGAGATCAACGAGGGGAATGCGCTGTTCCTCCGGCGTCCCTGGATTCTGCACCGTCGCTGTGATCAACCAGTCTCCACGACTGCCCTCATGGTCCTTGAGAAAGACGATGGCCTCTTCCAGGCTGCGATCCTGGCTGCTCGATCGCAATCCATGACCGAGAGCAGACGGAAGAGTTGGGCGCGATGATTTTTGTAGAAGGGCCAGAGAAACGGCTGGTAATTGTTGCCCACATGCGCCAGATGTTCTTCACAGTCCTGCAGATCTTGGCCGCCCGGTCACCGATGACCGACTCCATAGCTGCCAGGCGCTCCTCGGAGGTGCCTTCTTTGCCATAGGCTGTCACCAGATCGCGCAGCGTGAGCACCAGCGCATCGGTACGAGCCTGGTGCTCGACCCGATAGCGTTCCAGCGCGTCTTTGCCTTTCTGATGGATCGCGAGCATGCGCTTGATGAACATCTCCGCCAGGTCATCGAGCGCTCCGGCGGACTGCACCAGCACGAACGCTGCCGCCAGCGTGAGCCGCTTGTGAGGTTCCAGGTCTTTCATCTCGGTCGCGTCCAGGGCTCGCGCCTCGGTGGCCAACTGCTTGACTTTGCCCTCCGCCAGGTCCTCGAACAGCCGGGGAGGAAGGAGTTTGCGCTGCTCCGAGATGACAAACAGGTGGTCGATGAGGTCGCGCAGATGCGTGAGGGTAGGGCTGGCAGGTTCTTGTTTGAGCTGTTCCCAGCCGGAGAGACGAGCGCCATCCTCGACCACGAAGAGTGCGTCCAACGCGGCTCTTGCCTCCTGCGGGATGGCCTCAGAGATCCGGTGGTAGAGGCCGCGCGTCGTCATGGCTCGCACATGGTGGGCCGCTTTGTCCAGCGTGGCAAAGGGAGGGAGTTCAAAGCACTCCTTGGCAAGCTCTTCCAGGGCCGACGTTGATCAGGTCAGCCAGGTCTTCTTTGGTTCTGGCGGCCTCGAACATGGCCTTGAGCAGACAGGTGCGCGCGGCACGACTATACGGCTTGAGCTGTTGCGCGGCCCGGATGAGGGGGATGTGCCGTTGCCTCGTGCCGCTGCTATCGTAACCGTCCAGATCAGAAAGATCGAGATGGGGATCAATGAGCCGGGCGATATGCTCGCGAATGGGAACAGGAACCTCACTGAGGGGAATGAAGCGTCCCAGGCGCTGATACGTTTTGAGCAGCACGAGAAAGCCAACCTCAGCAACACTGCCTTTGGTGGAACGAGCCGCGAGAAAGCGTTCCGCAGGGGTGGGGGTATAGACCTCGGCCAGGTCTTTTGCGTCAGATTTCGCTTGAAGCGGGGATACGCTGTGCGTTCAATCGCCGTCATGGATTTCGACGTTTCGCTACAATCGGATATTTCAGCTAGACACAACCATTGATTTCTGCTAATATACCTTTGCAGAAATAAAGAGTCCAATTTGGTAGGACTTTTTTCTGCTAACGTTTCCGCTATCCCTTGAAAGCCATTTCTGCTAAGGTTGTTGGCACGAGCGAGAAGACAAGGTGATCCATGAAACGAACCGCACATCCATCACTCTCACCCGTAGGCCTTGAGGCACTGGCTTCCTATGAGCGCTGGTTGCGCGAGCGAGAAGATCTCGCAACAGCATCCATTCGCAATTACCTGAGCGATCTGCGCCACTTCATCGCCTGGTATGAAACGGAGCGAGAAGCTCATGTCTACGACTGCTTTACACCACAGGGAATTACCACTCCTGCCTTGACGCGGTATCGGACCTATCTGCAGACAGCTCAGCGGCAGAAACCGGCCTCGGTCAACCGTTCCCTGATCAGTTTGAAGCGCTACTTCGGGTGGGCCATACAGCAGCACCTCATCACATTCGATCCTTCCGTCGCCGTCAAACTCGTTGGACAAGAGGAGAGCGCTCCTCGCCATCTGGACGATCAAGAGGAACAGGCGCTGGTCGCAGCCGTCACGAAGGCAGAAAACCTGCGGGATCGTGTTCTCATTGTCCTCTTGTTGCACACGGGACTGCGGGCGAGAGAAATCTGCCGACTCCGGCGCGACCAGGTGAAACTGGGCAAGCGAAGTGGCTTGCTCGAAATTGTGGGGAAACGCAACAAGTATCGCGAGGTGCCGCTCAACGCGACTGCTCGTAAGGTGCTGGAGGAATATCTTTCGTCCTTCTCGGCTGATACCATCTGCCTTTTCCCATCAAGCAAGACGAAAGGTGCCCTGTCAGAACGTGCTCTAGGCTATATCGTGAAAAAATATGCGCGTGCTGCAAAACTCCCCGATGTCAGTCCACACGATTTACGTCATCGTTTCGGCTATCGGATGGCAGAGGCGGTCCCTCTGCATCGCTTAGCACAAATCATGGGACATGACTCATTGGATACCACCAGGCTCTACATTCAGGGAACGAAGCACGATTTGCAGCAGGCGGTCGAAACGATCGCGTGGAGATAAGGGAGGAACTGGATATGCAGGACAACCTCTTCGTGTTCCCGGAGCACCCGCCAGGTGACACAGCTCAGTCGGTCGCATCTGCTCTCCCCGTATCCCTCACACAGCTCGTTGGGCGTGAGCACGAATTGAAGGCGATTCAGGCACTGCTCTCGCGTCCAGACGTGCGCCTGCTCACTCTCCCCGGCACGGCTGGCGTGGGCAAAACCCGCCTGGCGCTCGAGGTCGCTCGGGAACTGGTACACGACTTCGCGGATGGCGTTCACTTTGTCTCCCTCGCACCCATCAGCGATCCCGACCTTGTCATCCCGACCATTGCCCAGACCCTTGGTGTGCGAGAGCAGGGCAGTAAGCCGCTGTTCGATACCTTAAAGGGCCACCTGCGAGAAGGGGACATGTTCCTCCTGCTTGATAACTTTGAGCAAGTCGTCTCAGCCGCCCCTCTCGTGGCTGAGTTGTTGGCGGCAGCGCCTCGCTTGCACGTGCTGGTAACCAGTCGGACATCGCTTCATCTCTCTGGCGAACACGAGTTTGTGGTACTACCTCTTCCGCCGCCGACGCGCAGAACCTGCCGCCTCTCGACCGTCTGTCCGAGTACGAGGCTGTTCGCCTCTTCACAGAGCTATCCAGGGCACTGCAATCCGACTTTGCCTTGACCGAGGGAAACGCTGCTGCTGTCGCCGCCATTTGCTGCCAGTTGGATGGGCTGCCCCTGGCGATTGAACTGGCGGCGGGCGAAGCAAGCTCTTTTCTCCCCAGCCGTCGCTCCACGTTTGAAGAGCAGGCTCAAGTTGCTGGTCGGAGGAGCGCGAGATAAGCCTGCACACCAGCAGACGATGCGCGGAACTATTGCTTGGAGCTATGAGCTACTGGAGGAAGACGAAAAGACCTTGTTCAGGCGGCTTGTAGTGTTTGCCGGAGGCTTCACGCTCGAGGCAGCTGAGGCAATCTGCGACGTTCATGGAGATCTGGGCATCGATGTGCTGGACGGTGTGGCGCGACTGGTGGACAAGAGCTTGCTCAGGCAAGATGCCGAGATCGATGGCGAACCACGTCTGAGAATGCTGGAGACGATTTGCGAATCGCACTGGAACGTCTTACAGCAAGCGGTGAGGCGGAGGCTGTGCAGTGGCAGTACGCGACCTTCTACCTGGCGATGACCGAGGAGGCAGAACCGAAGATCCGGAGTGCTGAGCAGTCCATGTGGCGCAGGCGGCTGGAGGCCGAGCACGACAACTTGCGGGCAGCCTTGCGTTGGATACTCGAGCACCAGGAGGCCGAGATGGGCTTGCGGCTGGCGGGAGGGCTTTGGATATTCTGGCGCCAGCACCTGCGTGAAGGACGAAGCTGGCTTGAGCAGGTGCTGGCACAACCCGGTGCAAAGGCACGCACGGCGGCACGTGCGAAGGCACTGCTGGGAGCAGGAGCACTGGCGTTCTTCCATGGCGACTTCCTGGAGGCACACCGGTTGCTTGAGGAGAGTGTGTCGATCGGCCGTGAGGTAGGCACACTAGGCAAGCGGAAGCTTGCGCACGCCCTGGAGTTGCTGGGAAATGTGGCACTGTTGCAAGGCAACCTCGGCGATGCGAAGAAGCTAGCAGAAGAGAGTCTGCGGGTGTACCAGGAAATGGGGGAAGCGTGGGGTATCGCTATGGCGCTGTGTCAACTCGGCAGAGCAACGGGAGAACTGGGTGATGCGGTGACTGCATGTTCCCTCCTCGAGGAGAGCGCGGCGCGGCTGCGAGCTATCGGGGACAGGCAGCGCTTAGCGTTGCCGCTCAATGCCCTGGGGCGAGTGGCTCTAGGGCAGGGGGACTATGCTGCTGCACGCGCCCGATTTGAGGAAGCCCTGGCGGTTGCGCAGGAGACGGAGGACGAGCAGTATATTGCCGACGCGCTGGCCCACCTGGGGACCGTCGCCTTCCGCATGGGTGAGTATCACGAGTCCTTCTGGTCTACCAGCAGAGCCTCGCACTCAATTGGGAACTGGGTGGGTGGGGGGATAGTCTCATCGAGAACCTGACAGGACTGGTAGCAGTGGCCAGCTTATCCGGGCAACTAGAGCGGGCGGCACGGCTACTTGGGGCAGTCGAGGCCTTGCGCGAGGCGAGCAACATCTGGCTTTCGCCCCTGCACGGCGCTGAGTATGAGCGCGCTGTGGAGGGCATTCGCGCCCACCTGGACGAAGCGACGTTTGCAGCAGCATGGAAAGAGGGACGTGCGATGGAGCTTTCGCAGGCCATCGCCCAAGGACAAGTCACGCTGCTTCAGCCACTCCCAGCAGCACCAGCACCGACTCCAACAACAAAGCCAGCAACACCCTATCCCGATGGCCTAACTGCCCGCGAAGTGGAAGTGCTGCGCCTGCTCGCTCAGGGCTTGACCAGTGCGCAAATCGCTGCGCGGCTCGTCATCGGCCTGGTCACCGTCAATTCGCACGTGCGCTCGATCTATAGCAAGCTAGGGGTTACCTCGCGCAGCGTTGCGACCCGGTACGCCATAGAACATGAACTCCTATAAAGCTGCTCCATCCTTCAGCTATGGTTTCCTCTCATAGCCTGGCTTACGGCACCCGTCAGTGCCTCCTCAGTTCTGAGGAGGTACCCTCGTCGTTCTTGCTTCCTTCTCCTGACAAGAATTCCTCAGTTCTAACGATGTCTTCTCAGCCGCTAGACGCTAGACTTGAGAACAGAAGGACTGCAGTCGAACGAGACCGAGGAGCAAGAGCGTATGGAAGAACGCATCGGCGAGGCTTTCGCTGGCGCTGAGCAACTCACGGTCATGGGTAGGCAGTTGCATACAGGCGATCCGGCCCCCGACTTCCGTCTGGAGTTCCTGGATCTCGCAGATCTGACCATACGTACGAACTCACTGGCTGACTCAATAGGGCTTGTATGTCTGCTGAGCGTAGTGAACAGTCTGGAACGCCCGCTCTGCCAGCGTGTGACGCGACAGTGGGAAGCCCTGTGCGCAGCGTTGCCACCCGAGGCCTCATCTACACCGTATATCGCATGGACGCGCATTCTGGCGGGCGTTGGAACCGTTTAGCAGCAGCGGGGTCTACGTCAACTTTCTGGGCAACGAGGGAGAGGGACGGGTGCGAGCAGCATATGGAGTCAACTACGAGCGGCTGGTTGCCCTCAAGAACAGGTATGACCCGACCAATGTCTTTGCACTCAATCAGAATATCAAACCGGCTCTCAAGAAGGGCGAACTATGTCTCACATAGGAGACTAATCCAGCGCTCTGTTCTCGCGTCTGCCTAGTGCATTCCCACAGCACCTCTTTGGGAAAGAGAGGAAAATTGGGGACACCCGAAACCCCGCCAGGGGCGCGCCCCTGGACCCTTTTTTCCCGAACTGGTCCTGCGTTTCTGCACTAGGAAGAAAGGAGAAATGTCACCCATACAAGCGACGCGATGCCGCGCGCACCGCCGCCGTGCGCCGTGGCACCGTTTCCGCTCGGTGCGCCGTCGACGATGCCGCCGTAGAGACGATCCCGTTGGCGGCGGCCGAGATGCGCGGCGCTTCCACGACGCGCGCGGGTTCGTCGCCGAGGCCGCCGTATCGGGGCGACGCTGGGCGGCGGCGCGTCTGATTCGCCGGCGAGCGCGATGTAGCCGATCACGTCGCCGCAGGCGAACTCGTCGCCGTCGTTGCCGAGCGGCGCGCGCGAACGTGCCGCTCGCCGGCGACTCCACCTCGTAGGTGATCTTGTCGGTCGACACCTCGACCAGCGGCTCGCCTTCGCGCACCGCTTCGCCGGGCGTTTTGATCCAGCGCGCGATCGTGCCGCTCGCCATCGTCAGCCCGAGCTTGGGCATGACGACCTCGACGGGCATCGTCACGAATCTCTCGCCGCACCAGACGGCGCGCGGCGTCGGCGATCATCGGCGCCTTCGGATACATCGCTTCCTGCAGCACCGGCGCGAACGGCACCGGCACGTGCGCGGCGCCGAGCCGCAGCACCGGCGCGTCGAGCTCGTCGAAGCAGTGCTCGCCGATGAACGCGGCGATCTCGGCGCCGACGCCGCCGACGCGCACGGCTTCGTGCGCGACCACGACCCGATGCGTCCGCGCGACGGCGTCCGCGATCGCATCGTAGTCGAGCGGCCACACGGTGCGCAGGTTGATCACCGTCGCGTCGATGCCGTCCGCCTCGAGCAGCGCTCGCCGCCTCCATCGCGCGGCCCACCGTGATGCCGTAGGTGACGATCGCGACGTCGCTGCCGTCGCGCATCGTCTTCGCCTTGCCGATCGGCACGACGAAGTCGTCGTCGTCGGGGACCGCGCCCTTCTGCGGGAACAGCGCCTTGTGCTCGAAGTACAGCGTCGGGTTGTCGCTGCGGATCGCCGCCTTGAGCAGGCCCTTCGCGTCCTCGGCGTCGGCCGGGACGACGACCTCGAGCCCCGGCGTGTGCACGAACCAGCCTTCGAGCGCCTGCGAATGCTGCGAGCCGGCCGACTTGGTGATGCCGTCGGGCGCGCGCAGCGTCATCGGCACGACGCACTGCTCGCCGAACATGTAGCGCAGCTTCGCGGCCTGGTTCACCACCTCGTCCATCGCGCAGGTGATGAAGTCGGCGAAGTGCATGTCGACGACCGGCCGGCAGCCGGTGAGCGCCGCGCCGACGCCCGCGCCGACCAGCGCCGCCTCCGAGATCGGCGTGTCGCGCACGCGGTCGAAGCCGAACTCCTGCGGCAAGCCTTTGAACTGGCCGAAGATCCCGCCTTGCTTGGCGATGTCCTCGCCCATCAAGAACACGGTCGGATCGCGCCGCATCTCCTCCTGCATCGCTTCGAGCGTCGCTCGCTGAACGAGATCGGTGCGCGCCATGCTAATGGCCCGCTGCCCTGCGAGCCGGCGCCGACTCGGGCGCGAAGGGCATGAACGCGTCGCGCTCGCGCGCCTCGATCGCGTGCACGGGATCGCTGCGCGTCGCGGTCGCCGGTGTACGCGCCGAAGAACGCCTCGTCGCGCTCGCGGCGACGGCGAGCTGCGCGCGAACGCGACCGCGTCGGCGAACTCCTCGCGCGCCTGCGCCCACAGCGTCTCGAACTCGGCGGCGGCGAGCGCGTCACCGAGCAGCCCCTGCATGCGCACGATCGGGTCCGACGAGCTCATCACGTCCTCGATCTCGCGCTTCTCGCGGTACCGCTCCGGATCGCCGATGTAGTGGCCGCGCGCGCGGTACGTCTTGCACTCGACGAACGTCGGCCCGCCGCCCGAGCGCGCGCGCGCCGACCGCCGCGCCGACCGCGTCGTAGCACCGCGAACGCGTCGAACCCGTCGACGATCGCCGACGGCATGCCGTAGCCCGTCGGCGCGCATCGCGACGTCGGCGATCTTCATCGTCTCGGCGGTCGACGTCGTCGACGCGTAGCGGTTGTTCTCCAGCACGAAGATCGCCGGCAGGTTCCACACCGCGCACAGGTTGAGGTTCTCGTGGAACGGGCCGCGGTTGGTCGCGCCGTCGCCGAAGAAGCACACCGCGACCTGATCGGTCTTGCGCTGCACCGCGCTCAGCGCCGCGCCCGCGACCAGACCGAAGCCGCCGGCGACGACGCCGTTGGCGCCCAGCATCCCGACCGAGAAGTCGGCGATGTGCATCGAGCCGCCCTTGCCCTTGCAGATCCCGGTCGCGCGCGCGAACAGCTCGGCGACCATGCCGCGCATCGACGTCCCTTTCGCCAGCGTGTGGCCGTGGCCGCGGTGCGTCGACGCGATCGCGTCGTCGGCGCGCAGGTTCGCGCAGGTGCCGGCCGCGACCGCTTCCTGGCCGATCGACAGGTGCGCGAAGCCGGGGATGTCGCCGGCGAGGAAGTGCTTCTCGATCCCCTCCTCGAGGACGCGGATGCGGATCATCGTGCGCAGCAGCGCGATGCCCGAGATCGCGGCGCGCGCCGGCGCCGGCGCGGTCAAGGTCTTAGCCAAGGGACACTCTCCGGTGAGCGGCTGTCGAGCGCGGCCGTCGCGGCGCGGCGCCGCGCGTCGAGGACGGCGTCGCGCACGGCGCCGCGCACGCGTGCGGTAGCGAAACGAGGGAACCGAGACGGACAGCGAGCCCGGCCGGCTCCCGTCGGGCGCGAAGAACGGCGCGCCCAGGCAGCACACGCCCTCGCAGAACTCTTCGAGATCCTCGCCGTAGCCGCGCCGCCGCACGCGTTCGAGCTCGGTCTCGATCGCGGTCATGCGTGACCAGCGTGCGCGGCGTGATGCGGCGCGGCGGGTGGGCGGCGAAATGCTCGCGCACGGCGCCGGCGTCGCGGTAGCGCCAGCACGGCCTTGCCCAGCGCGCGCGCGTGCAGATCGGCCGAGTAGCCGCGGTGCAGCGCGTGGACGCGGACCCGCTGGCGCGACTCGACGATGTCGGTGATGACGACGTCCGTGCCGTGGACCATCGCGAGGTACGCGTTCTCGCCCGTGCGCGCGCCGAGCTCGTCGACGAGCGCGCGCAGCTCGGGCTCGACCGGCCACGAGCGCGCGTAGGCGTCGCCCAGCCGCGCCGCCTTGGCGCCCAGTCCGAAGGCGCCGCTGCGCTCGTCGCGCGAGACGTAGCCGTCGGCGGCCAGGGTGTTCATCACGTGGTAGGCGCTGGAGATGTTGAGCCCGAGCTCGGCGGCGAGCTGCTTGATCGAGACCGGCTCCTCGCGCTCGGCGAGGTAATCGAGCACGCGCAACGCGCGGCGGACGGTTCCGAGCAGTTCCGCCATTTCAGTATGTGAAATCGCGTTCGAGATATTCGAACACGGTGCCGCGACGATACCGCCGGCGGCAACGCCGCTGTCAAGACCGCGACGCTGGCGAATCGGCAGGGAAGTTTCCTGCGGCGCCGCCCTAAGTCGACGCGTCCACAATCTGCCGCACTTCTCACAGGAGCTCAGCCCGTGAAGCAATCTCTTTCGCGCGGTCGTTTCGTCGCCGGAACCGCCGGCGCGGTCGCGCTGACGTTCGGCGGAGGGCGGTACGTCATCGCCGCGCCGACGAAAGAGATCACGATCGGGCTCGACGTCCCGCTGTCCGGGCCCGTACTCGGATCAAGGCAACGGACCAGCTGCGCGCCTACCATCTCGCGATCGACGAGATCAACGCCAAGGGCGGCATCATGGGGATGACCGTCAAGACGACCGAAGGCGACGATCAGACCAAGCCCGGCGTCGCGACCGAGAACGCGCAGCGCATGATCGAGCGCGACGGCGCGGTCATGATCACCGGCGGCTCGTCGACCGGCACCGCGGTCGCCGTCTCGGGGCTGTGCCAGCAGAAGAACATGATCTTCATGGCGACGCTCACGCACGGCGACGAGACGACGAACCAGAACTGCCACAAGCACACGTTCCGCCGCTACAACGACGCGTACATGAGCGCGCAGTCGATGGCGCGCACGCATGGTGACGAAGTACGGCACCGGCAAGTGGTTCTACATCACGGCCGACTACGCGTGGGGCCACTCCGAACTACGACAACATCACCGCGAGTCATCGAGCCCAAGGGCGGCGAAGACGATCAAGAACGTGCTCACGCCGTTCCCCGGCACGAAGGACTTCTCGCCGATGCTCCAGCAGGCGCAGGCGGCGAAGCCCGACGTGCTGGTGCTCATCGAGTTCGGCGCCGACATGGTCGACCTGCCTCAATCAGGCCGCGCAGTTCGGCCTGACGAAGTCGACCAAGATCCTCGTGCCGCTGGTCGACGAGTACATGGCCAAGGGCACCAAGGACAACTTCGACAACGTCGTGTCGACCGCGCCGTTCTACTGGAAGTACCACGCGGCGAAGTATCCCGGCGCGAAGAAGTTCGTCGACGCGTTCACGAAGAAGTACGGCTTCCCGCCGTCCAACGGCGCCGAGTCGCGCCTACGCCGACATCTACATCTACAAGATGGCGGTCGAGAAAGCCGGCTCGATCGATCCGGCCAAGGTCATCAACGTCCTCGAGAACACGAAGTTCCAGTTCACCAAGGAAGCAGGAATGGTACCGCAAGGAGGATCACCAGGGCGTGAACTCGTGCCTGGTCGTCGAGGGCATCCCGGAAGCGCAGCGCGGGCCGGGCGGCTTCGAGTACGCGAAGGTGCTCGAGGTGCACGACGGCCCGACCGTGCGTCGCGCCGCTGTCGCAGCCTCGTCCTGCAAGATGGAACCGGCGTAAGCCGCAGTCTCGTCGAATCGGATGCGGGCCGGCGCCTCCGGCGCGCCGGCCCGCTTTCCTTATCCGCGCGTCTGAGGAGTCACGTGGAAGCGCTCTTCCAAGCCATGCTGGGCGGCCTGGTCCTCGGCCTGATCTACATCGCGATCGCCGTCGGCCTGACGATCATCTTCGGGACGCTGCGGCTGGTCAACTTCGCGCACGGCGCGTTCTACGCGATCGGCGCGTACGTCGGGCTGGTCATCGCGCAGCACGTCGGCCTGGTGTGGGCGTTCGTCGCCGCGCCGATCGCCGTCGCGCTGTTCGCCGTGCTGCTCGACCGCCTCGTGCTGCGCTCGTTCTACGACAAGGAGCCGACCTCGCAGCTGCTGGTGACCTTCGGCATCGCGCTGGTGGTCGAGGAGACGCTGCGCTTGCATCTTCGGCGCGACCACGCAGCAGTACGCGATGCCCGCCGCGCTGCAAGGCTCGGTGACGCTCGGGACCGATCGAGTATCCGGCGTACCGGCTGCTGTTCGCGGCCGGCGTGATCGTGATGCTGGTGCTCGTCTGGCTGTTCATCGAGCGGACCAACTACGGCCTGATCGTGCGCGCCGGGATCCGCGACCGCGTCATGGTGCAGCTGCTGGGCGGCAACATCCGCCACGCCTCGACGATCGTGTTCGCGCTCGGCGCGGCGATCGCCGGACTGGTCGGCGCCGCCGCGACGCCGATCTACGCGATCGATCCCGGCACCGGGTTCTTCGTTCCTCGTGCCGTCGTTCGTCGTCGTCGTCGTCGGCGGGCTGGGCAGCTTCTGGGGCGCGGTGCTCGGCGGGCTGCTGATCGGCGAGCTGCAGAGCCTCACCAACCTCGCCTACGCGCCGGCCTCGAACGTCGTCATCTACTTGTGCATGGCGCTCGTGCTGCTGCTGCGGCCGCAGGGCCTGCTGGGCGAGAGCGAGGTCATCCGGCAGTGAGCGCCGCGCTGCTCCGGCCGCGCGCTCGCGCGGCAGCCTGCTGTGCGGGCGACGTTCGCTTCGCGCTGCTGACCGCGCTCGGGCATCGCGCTGTTCCCGTTTCGTGCTGCACCCGCTGGGCGGCTACTCGACGCTTGCGACGCAGATCGTGATCGTCAGCATCGCGTCGATCGGCTTCAACCTGCTGCTCGGCTACGCGGGGATGCTCTCGTACGGGCACGCGATGTTCTACGGCGGCGGCGGCTACATCGCGGCGATCCTGATCCTGCGCACGATGCCGACGCACCCGAACCTGTGGCTGGCGGTGCTCGTCGCGACGCTCGTCACCGACGGTGCTCGCGATGCTCGATCGGCGCGCTCACCGTGCGGCTGTACGGCATCTACTTCGCGCTGCTCACGCTGGCGTTCGCGCAGATGGTCTACTTCATCGTCGAGCAGGCCAAGGACTGGACCAACGGCGACGACGGGCTGCAGGCGCTGCCCAACGCGCATCCTTCCGCTCGGGCACGGCGAACGTCGATCTGCACGACGCATCTGCCGGCGGTCGAATCTCGGCGTGTTCGGCAATCTCGGCGAGCTGCAGCTGTGGTACATCTTCGCCGGGTTCGTGCTGCTGGTCGTGCTCGTGCTGTTCCGCATGCTCACCCGCTCGCAGTTCGGCGAAGTGCTCGACGCGATCCGCGAGAACGAGCAGCGCAGCGTGCTGATCGGGTTCAGCGCGCCGGCCTACCGGCTGGCGGCGTTCGCGATCTCGGGCGGGCTGACCGGCTTGGCGGGCGCGCTGCGCGCGCTGTTCGACGGCAGCGTGCCGATCGATTCGCTGGGCGATCGACCGCAGCGGGTCGTTCGTGATCTACACGATCGTCGGCGGCGTGCAGACGCTGTTCGGCCCGGTCGCCGGCACCGCGCTGATCATGTGGCTCGAGAACGTGCTCTCGGCGAAGACGGACGCCTGGCGGCTGATCGAAGGGCTGATCTTCGTCGGCGATGATCATCTTCTTGCGCGCGCGGCGTCATCGGAACGCGTGCTCAAGCAGGAGCAGAAGCCGCGCGCGCTGTTCGCGCGCTCGCTGCGGCTCTCGCCCGAAGAGCCGGACCCGCTGCTCAAGCCGGCCGCCGAAGGCGCATCGCAGCGGCCCGATGAGCATCATCGAGACGTTCCGGCTCGGCAAGCTGTTCGGCCACTTCGCGGCGGTCCGCGACGTCGATTTCAACGTCGATCCGGGCGAGCTGCGGGCGGTGATCGGGCCGAACGGCGCCGGCAAGACGACGTTCTTCAACCTGCTCGCCGGCACGACCGCGCCGACGTCGGGGACGATCAACTACAAGGGACGCGACGTCAGCCGCACCAGCGGGACGCGGCGCGTGCACGAAGGGATCGCCAAAGCGTTCCAGACCGCGAGCATCTATCCCGATCAGACGGTGCTGCAGAACTGCCGGCTCGCCGCGCTGGCGCGCATGCAAGGTCCGTTCGCGCTGCAGATCTTCCGCCGCTCGACTGCGGCTCGACCGACGTCGACGCGCGTCGCCGAGCGCGCGATGGACCGGCTCGAGCTCGCCGGCGTCGCCGACATGCGCGCCGGCGACCTCTCGCACGGCGACAAGAAGCGGCTCGACATCGCGATCGCGCTCGCGACGCAGCCGCAGATCCTGCTGCTCGACGAGCCGGTCGCCGGCATGTCGAAGGACGAAGCGCGCAAGACCGAAGGCGCTCATTCGCCGGCTCTCGACCGAGATGACGGTGCTGGTCATCGAGCACGACATGGAGATGGTCATGGGGATCTCCGACTCGATCACCGTGCTGCACCAAGGGACGGTGCTGGCGACCGGAACGCCGGCCGAGATCCGCGCCAACCCGCGCGTCCAGGAAGCGTACCTCGGCGGCCACTCCGAAGCGGAGCTCGCCCACTGATGAGCGCGAACCCGGCTCGACGCCGATGAGCGCTCCCGAGGCCGCGCACGCAGACGCGCCTGCGGGTCGACAAGATCAACACCTACTACGGCGACAGCCACGTGCTGCGCGACGTCTCGCTGCGCATCGGCGCGGGCGAGACCGTCGCGCTGCTGGGCCGCAACGGCGTCGGCAAGACGACGACGCTCAAGAGCATCGTCGGCTGGCAGCCGCCGCGCATCGGGCAGCGTCACGCTCGACGGCCAGGAGCTCGTCGGGCGCGACATGATGGCGATCGCGCCGCATGGGCGTCTCGCTGGTCCCCGAAGAGCGGCGGATCTTCACCAACCTCACCGTCGCCGAGAACCTGCAAGCTCGCGCAAGTCACCGCGCGCAAGCCCGGCTGGACGCTCGACCACGTCTACGAGAAGTTCCCGCGCCTGCGCGAGCGCCTCACCCACAAGGGCGACGAGATCAGCGGCGGCGAGAAGCAGATGCTCGCGATCGCGCGCGCGCTCGTCGCAGGACGTCAAGGTGCTGCTGCTCGACGAGCCCACCGAAGGCCTCGCCCCGCTGATCGTCCGCGAGGTCGAGAACGTGATCCGCGAGATCAAAGCCGCCGGCATCACGACCCTGCTGGTCGAGCAGAACCTCTACAGCGCGCTCGCCGTCGCCGACCGCTGCTACATCATCGACCAAGGCGAGATCAAGTTCGAAGGCACCCCCGACCAGGTCCGCGCCGACGAAGACCTGCGCCGCCGGTACTTGCACGTCTAGAACAGCATCTCCGATCAAGGTCAGCGCGTTTTTCGGCGCGTACGCGTTTTGGTCGTTGTTGAAGTAGACGAACGTGTCAGCGACCTGCGGGGACGAGCTCGTGGATCGTCGCGGCCCACTGCTTCGAGCCGGCGGCGCGAATACGAGCCGGCATAGGCGTGAACCGGACCGTGCAGGCGAACGTAGAGTACCGGGCCGGTGAGGACGTGCGGCGCGATGCTGCCGCGCAGGTCGTGCAGGCACAGCGAGACGCCGCGCTCCCGCAAGCATCGCGTAGACGTCCTCGTGATACCACGATGGCTCGCGGAACTCGACGACGTAGCGATGGCGCGGCCGGTAGCGCGTCGAGAAACGCGTGCAGCGCGTCGTCGTCGCGCGCGAACCAGGGCGGGAACTGCGCCAGCACGTTGGCGATGCGCGGCGCCGAGCGGCGCTATGCGCGCGATGTAGTTGTCGACGAACGCGCGCGGCTCGCCCGGCCGCTTGCGGTGCGTGATCAGCCGGCTCAGCTTCACGGTATAGACGAAGCCCGGCGGCACGGCCGCCCAGCGCGTGAGGTCGTGCTCCTTGGGCAGCCGATACGTCGTGACGTTCAACTCAACGGTCGGGAAACGCTGCGCGTAATACGCCAGCCACTCGCGCTGCGGCAGCTTGGCGCGGATAGAACCGCCCGCGCCAATCGCGATACGTCCAACCGCTCGTCCCGACCAGGATCGCCATCGGGCCGATCTTCCCAGACGCGCGCGTCCATCGGGGGCGGTGACTGCGGCACGGTGCGCCGGGCCTTCGACAGGCTCGTCCCCGGCACATGCAGGACCCGTGTCGTCCTTCGACGAGCTCAGGATGACACTACTACTCTTCCAACGTCGTCACGTCGCCGAGGTCTTGGCCGGTTTCTTGGGCTTTGAGCAGCCGGCGCATGATCTTGCCGCTGCGCGTCTTCGGCAGCTTGGCGGTGAAGCGGATCGCCGACGGCGTCGCGATCGGGCCCAGCTCTTTGCGCACGTGGTCGATGAGCGCGGCGCCGAGTTCGTCGGACTGCTCGTAGCCGGCGCGCAGCACGACGTAGGCGACGATCGCTTCGCCCTTGATCTCGTCGGGGACGCCGCACACGCCGGCTTCACCGCAGGCCGGATGCGACACCAGCGCGCTCTCGACGTCGGCGGTCGCGATGCGGTGCGCGGCGACGTTGAGCACGTCGTCGGCACGGCCGCGCACGGTGACATAGCCGTGCTCGTCGATCGTCGCGACGTCGCCCGCGACGTAGATTCCCCATTGGAAATACTGCGCGAAGCGCTCCGGATCGTTCCAGACCGTCGCGAACATGTACGGCACGGGCGTCTCGACGACCAGCAGCCCGCCGCGCGTTGGGCGGCACGGGCGCGCCGCTCGCGTCGCGCACCGAGAACGCGATCGGCCCGAGCGCCTTGCCGCTGCGATCCGGCCGAATCGGCGAGGTCGGAAAGAAGCCCAGCGTCGGCGCGGCCAGCTCGGTCTGCCACCACTGATTGCATACCGCGACCTTGCCGCCGCCGATCGCCGTCGTACAAGAAGCGCCACGCTTCGGGGTTGAGCGGCTCGCCGGCGCAATAGATCGCCTGCAGCGATGACAGATCGTGCTCGGCCGCGAGCGTCGAGCCCGAGCCGCAGCAGCATGCGCGCCAGCGTCGGCGCGGTGTAGAACTTGGTCACGCGCAGCTGCTCGATCGCGCGCGTAGACGGCGCCGGGCGCCGGATAATCCGGCGCGCCTTCGCGCAGCACGCAGCGGTAGCGGTTGGCCAGCGCGCCGTAGACCATCATCGTATGGCCGACGATCCAGCCGATGTCGCTGGTGCACCAGTACACGTCGTCCGGCGTGATCCCCGTCGTCTCGGCGCAGCATCGCCGCCGCGCCGACCAGATAGCCGCCGTGCGTCATCACCACGCCCTTCGGCTTGCCGGTCGTGCCGCTGGTGTAGAGGATGAACAGCGGATGCTCCGCGCCGACGATCTCGGGATCGCAGTCCGGCGGCTGCGCGTCGCAATAGGCTTCGAAGTTGACCTCGCGCGGATCGCTCGGCGCCGGCGTCGCGGCTCGCGGCGGTGCACGACGACCCGCCGCACGCCGTCGAGACCGACGCACCGCGTCGTCGACGATCCGCTTGAGATCGATCGCGCGGCCCTTGCGATAGGTGACGTCGCCGACGATCAGCACCTGCGCGCCGGCGTCGGCGATGCGGTCGCGCAGCGCGGTCGCGCCCAGACCGGCGTACACCACCGAGTGGATCGCGCCGATCCGCGCGCAGGCCAGCATCGCCACGATCCCTTCGATCGTGAGCGGCATGTAGATGCATACCCGGTCGCCGGCCGCGACGCCGTCGGCGCGCAGCGCGTTGGCCAGCTGGTTCACCCGCGCCAGCAGCGCGCCGTAGGTGATCGTCCGCTCGGTCCCGTCCTCGCAGAGATAGACGTACGCGATCGCGCCGGCGTGGTGGTCGAGCATGACGGTCGAGGCACGAGACCGTCGCGTTCAGCCGGCCGTCGGGAAACCAGTGCGGATCGTCGATCGCACCGCGAAATACCGTCTGCGGCGCGGTCTCCCAGGCGATCCGCCGCGCGCGCTCGCGCCAGAACGCCATCGGGTCGCGCAGCGCTTCGGCGACGAACGCATCCTGGTCGGCGATCGGGAACCAGCTCGACACGCCGAGCGGCGGCGGCACCACTTCGCCGGTCGACAGCAGTCCTTCGATGTACGACGGCCTCGTGTCCACGCTCGGTCTCCTCGAGTTATTGCTTGATGTAGTCGTGCTGGTCGATGATCGGCCCGGCCGGACCGTTGGTCACGTGATAGGTGGCGTAGTATGCGCCGCGCGCCGAGCTCAGCCGGACTTCGACCGTCGCGCCGGTCGGATCGCTCGACGTCGTGCGCATCGACACGATGCGCGTTCCGCGGTCGATGAACGCTTCTTCCGACAGGCCGCCGGCTCGCCGGCGACTTGCCGAGCTGCAGCGTATGCGCCGTTCTCGTTGCCGGCGATCAGGTCGCTCGAGATAGCGCCGCACCGTGTTCTGCGCGACACCGCTGAACGTCGGCGGCGCCGCGCGCGGAACCGGCGTCAGCGACCGTCCGCGACGACGGTCGGCACGGGCCGCGGCGTCGCCGGGCGCGGCGTGATCGACGACCGGCGTCGGCGTGAGCGTCGGCGTCTCGCGCGGCAGCGGCGTGGCGGCCGGCGCCGCGTACGGCGTCCGCGGTTGCGCTGCGTCGTCGCCGCCGCGCGCGGCGTGGCGGTCGGTTTCGCCGTCGCGGTTGGCCGCGGCGTCGGCGAGGGAGACGCGACGTCGTGCGCGGCTTCGGTGACGCGGTCGGGTGCGCGACCGCCGTCGCGAGCGCGACCGGTCCGCGGCTGGCCGCGGCACCGGCGTCACCGCCGGCAGGCCGTGCAACGGCGCCGCCGTCGACGACGCAGTGCGCGTTTCCTTGTGCTGCATCGCGGAGAGAAACGCGCCGATTCCGAGTCCGGCGACGACGACGCCGATGCCCAGCGCGATCGTCGGCAGCCAGCTCGAGGACGACGAGGTCGGACGACGCGGCGACAACGGGCTGCGACGACGGCGAGGCGGATCGGACATCGCTCGCGAGGTTCCGCGCCTACCGGGAGGCGGCCCCGCCGTTGCGGGAAGGAGCGCGTCGGTATGCTCCGGGTTGCCGTCCCGATCGATGTCTCCGCGGTCTCCAGCACCGCATCGGCCGCGTTCGCGCTCGCGACGCCGCTGCGCGTCGCGCGACTTGTTGACGGCGGCGGTCGTCGAAGCGCTCGGTCCGCGCGCGCCGCAAGACAAGCGCGAGCGCGTGGTCCGCTCGACGCTCGACGGTCTGGGTTCGGGCACGTTCGTGGTCGAGATCGACGGGCGCGTCTACGACGATCCCGACGACGTCGCGGTGTGCTCGGGTACGGCGACGCTGCGCTTCTTCTCTCCGCGCGCTGCGCGCGGCGTGAACGCGCGCCGACGAAAGACACGCACCTCCCGCCGTCGATCGGCGGGCTGCTCGTCTTCGGACTGACCGGCTGGGCCGCCAACGCGCTGTTCTACTCGGTGCTGGCCGCCGGCGTCTTCGCTCACCTACGCTCTGGCGGAGTACGTGACCCCGGCTGCGTCGACGACGACGCCGCCAGGGTGAGTTCAAGCTCTACGTGCTGCAGTATACGGAGCTGTTCGCGCGACGCGTTCGTCATCGCGGCGGTGGCGCTGGGCGTCGCGTCGCGCAGCCTCGGATCGACCCTGCGGCGCGCACCCTCGCCGACGGCGCGACCGAACGATGGCTGCCCGTCATCGCGGTGCACGTTCTTGGTCGCAGTCGCTCGTCGAGCTGACCTTCGCGTTCAGCGGCCTCAGTCGCCCCGCCCGAGCCGCACGCGCTCGTGTACCTCACCGCGCCGCTCATCTGGATTCTGCTGGGGCATCCTCGGCCTCACCGCGCCGTTCGTCGCGCTCGCGCAGAGCCGCGGCCGCGCTCACGGTGCTTGATCGGCTTCGGCCACGCGTTCACCGCCTCGCTGCGGCCGCGCGAACCTCGTCCGGCTGTGCGTCCTGGCCGCGATCACCGTCGCGCCGACGTCGCGCACGACGGCGCTGCTGAATGCGCTTGACGCAGCACCACGTTCCGCGGCCGTTCTTTTGGTCCGACGTGCCGATCGACGCGCTCACGATCGGGCCGCTGGCCGCGATTCAGACCGCGTTCGCGCTCGATTTCGTGCGGCGCATGGGCCCGCCGCCGGCGCTGCCCGGCGGCTGAACGCGCTCAGCGCTGCGCGTACGCCTGACCGCGCCGCGCGACGACGAGCTGCGCGTAGAGGGCATTGGGCCAGGCGAAGTCCTCGCGCGTGTACGACTCGGGCCAGTCGGCATTGAACGACTCGTGCAGCCGGTGGTCGCCGACGTCGGAGGCCGCGATCCAGCCGAAGATGCGGTTGACCTCGGCGTCGTCGGTCGCGGTGAGGGCCTGAACGCACAGCGCCAGCGGCCAGACGTAGCCGTGAGGCGTGTGCGGGCTGCCGATCCCCTGCGCGTACTTGCCGTGGAAGAAGTACGGGTTGCGGTCCGAGAGCGCGAACCTGCGCGTCGCCAAGTACAGCGAGTTGGTCTTGGGGAGGTAGCCGAAATACGGGATCGACAGCAGCGACGGGATGTTGGCGTCGTCCATCACGTTGGCGTGACCGCGACCGTCGACTTCATAGGCATAGATGCGGCCGAACGGCGCCAGCTCCAGCGTTCCGTACTGCTCGATCCCGCGCTGGATCTCGACCGACAGACCCCAGGCGTCGGCCGACATCCGGCCGTCGTGCCAGATGTCGCGCTCGATCGAGCTCAGGTCCCGCATGACCACCGCCGCGAACATGTTGTCGGGAATGTTGAAGTGATACCGGCCCGGGTCGTCCGACGGGCGGAACCCCGTCCACACCATCCCGGTGTACTTGACCGGACTGCCGCGGCCGCCGTCGGCGAGCTGCGGATTGCGGTAGTGCGAGCGCTGCGCGTGGTGCTGCTCGTCGCGCAGGGTCGCCACCACGCGGCTGAACGCGCGGCGCACGACCGGGGTGAAGATGCTGCGGTCGCCGGTCTGCTTGTAGTAGTCGTAGCAGAACCAAATCGGATATAGGAGCGAGTCGACCTCGAACTTCCGCTCGACCAAATGATAGTTCGATGAGAACGCGTTTGCGTAGGGGTCGATCAGAATGTACTTCGCCTGCCGGGCGACCACGCCGCGCAGCGTTCGGGCGACGTCCGGGTCGTGGCCGGCGAGGGCGATGTACGGCCGCACGGTCTCGCTGGCGTCGCGCAGCCACTCGGCGTCGATGTCCCCGGTCGAAACGTAGGTCGTTCCGTCTCGCTGAGCGAGCGCGTGGCGCTGGATCGTCTCGTCGTACGCCGTCAGGTAGAGCACGTTGAGCTTCGCGTTGAGCGCGGGGCTGCGGGTGAGGCCTTCGCCGGCGCGCGCGGGAACGGCGGCGCCGACGACCGACAGCGCCAATACGAACGCGAAGAAACGGCTGCGCCGACGTTTTAGCAACTCATCATCCGTATCGGCACGTTTCCGGGGTGGCATAATCCGGGAACGTAAACACTCCCACGTCCGTCCGAGGCCTCAGATGATCTTCCGCCGCGCCCACGTCGCCGGCACGTTCGCGCTCCTGATCGCTTCGATGGCCTCGGCCGCGGCAGCGCTCGCCGACCAAACGTATGCGGTCGACGGCAGCGACACGTTCCGCGCCGGCGGCGGCGAGGTCCGCAGTCAAACCGTCTACCACGGCGTGCAGCAGCTCTCGGTGGCGCGCAACGGCGCGACGACGATCTATAAGGCGCGCGTCGAGTACGACAAGACGGGCGAGGGCGGGAGACAACATCAGCGCGCTTCGTTCACCTCGACCGTGCTTCCCTCGGGCTCGCAGCGAGATGGGCCGTCGGCGGACCCCGACTACCTCACCGTCCTCAATCAGCCGTTCGCGGTGCAGCTCGACGCTCCGACGATGCGGGACCTCGGCCACCTCAAGCGGGCGGTGCCGTTCTCCTTTCCTTCGCCGATCACCGGCGCGCCGCTGCGCGGGACGCTGAGCCGGCTACCTGATGCAATCGTCGGCGGCATCCGCAGCATGGGGATCGCGTTCGAGGCGACCGGACCGCTTCACGGTGCGCTGCCCGACCGGCCGGCGATGGCGCTGGCCGGGTCGATCACCATGAAGGGCACCGCTTACTACGCCTACGCGACGACCCTGCTGCTCGCGCTCGACGCGACCCTGACGATCGACGGCAGCCTCGAGGACGACGCGCGGCGCTCGCCGGTCTCCATCGTCTACTCACGCTCGATACGCGCCGCCGGGACGGCCGAGGCCGCCCGCACCGCCCCCACCCCCCGCCGCACCTGAGGCGAGCGAGGGCTTCGGACGCTCGTCCAGAGCGGCTTTAAAATTCCGTATTCGGAGCTCGCCGAAGGCGAGCGAGGGCTTCGGACGCTCGTCCAGAGCGGCCGAAGCCGAAGAGGCAAGGCCGGAAGTATACGGAAACCGCGCAACCGGCGCTCGGACGGGTCCGGTTGAACCCCCTGATGAGTGCGCTCGCAGCACCGATCATCGGAGACCACTACCTCGTGACCGCACCGGCAACGGTGTCTCACCCCGTTCCGGGACCCGAGACGTTCGAATCGATCGTCGACGACTACCAGCGTCGGCTGTACGGGTTCGCGCTCCGGATGACCGGCAACCGCGAGGATGCCGAGGAGATCGTCCAGGACGCGTTCGTGCGCGCATACCGGGCGCTCGCCAAGATGGACCCGCAGCAGCGCGCCGAGCTGCGCCTGCAGCCGTGGCTCTACACGATCACGCTGAACGTGACCCGCAACCGCCTGCGCTCGAAGCGGCCGACCAACGTCGCGCTCGACGCCCTGGCCGACCCCGACGCTCTGCTCAACGAGACGCAAGAAGGCCCCGACCAACCCGAGCAGATCGTCGACCGCGCGGCCGACATGGTGCTGGTCGAGCAGGCCCTGTTGCAGTTGCCGATGCACCTGCGCGCCGCCGCGACGCTGCGCTTCATCGAGGGCCGCAGTCATCCCGAGATCGCCGAGATCCTCAACCAGCCGATCGGCACGGTGAAGTCGCACGTTCACCGCGCCGTTCGCATCCTTCGCCGGATCCTCGGACCTCAAGTGGGACGGATCGTGCAGAGCGACCGGCCCACCGTCACCGAGCAAGAAGAGGAATAGCCGATGCGCTGCTGCGACGTCGAACGTCTTTGGGACGAAATGCGCGACGGCGTGGAGCCCCGCCGTGAGCATGTCCTGGCCCATCTGCGCGGCTGCACCGAGTGCCAAGAGATCTACCGCGAGAACGAAGGCATCGCGTATTGCCTGACCTGCCTGCCGCCGGTCGATCCGCCGGACTTGCTCGTCCCCAAAATCCTGGAGCACATCAAGGCGGCGGTCAAGATCGAAACGCCCGACTCGATAGCGATGGTCGACTCGCCGATCGGCCGGCTCTATGTCGCGTTCCGCCACAGCGGGATCACGGCGATCGCGCTCGACCGGAGCGAGGGCGAGGAAGCGGTGTTCACGCGTCTGCAGCGCCGGCTCGGGCGCGGCTTGATCCCGTCGCAGGCGCCTCAGTGGGTCGGCGATACCGTCGCCGCCTTCTTCCGCACGCACAAAACCGACTTGGGAAAGGTCGACATCACCGAGCTCACCCCGTTCGAGCAGTCGGCGCTGCGAGCCGCAGCCACCATCCCGCCGGGCGAGGTTCGGACCTACGGCTGGATCGCCGAGTCGATCGGTCAGCCGACCGCGGCGCGCGCCGTGGGGCGCGCGATGGCTCGCAATCCCGTTCCGCTGCTGTACCCCTGCCACCGGGTCGTCGACGCGAGCGGTGCGCTCCACCACTATGCCTACGGGGTCGAGATCAAGGCCCGCATCCTCGAGATGGAAGGCTACCGCAGCGCTGCGAAGCAGCGCTGAAGCGCACAAGCGCCTCCGCTTCCGCTACGGCGCGAAGGTAGGTTGAATTCCCCAGCTTCGCTGGGGCCTTCGCTTCGCTCAGGGCCTCGGCTCCGTTCCGCTGCGCGAAACGAAGCCGAGGCGGTTCCCGCCACCTCTGCGACGCCAGACAACGCGACCGCTTCGCGACGGCGCTAAGTCGGCATCAAGACCCCTCGCCTCCGCTTCGTTTCGCAACACGGAACGGAGCGGAGGCCCGGAGCGAAGCGAAGGCCCCAGCGAAGCTGGGGAATTCAACCTACCTTCGCGCCGTAGCGAAGCGGAGGCGCTCGTGCGGAGGCGTTCAGCGTTTTGGCGGCGAAGCCGACAAAACGATACGTCCGCGGATCCTTCAGACGATAGATCAGCGAAGGCTAACAGGCGGACAAGAGGAGGTGGTCATCGTTACTAGTGACAGTCCCAAACAGTGTCTTACGATGATCGGAGGGCTTCGGACGTAGTCCGATCCTCCGCAGAACGAACCAACCTTGTCCGCCGCCCCCCGGGGGCGGCTTTTTTTCGCCCTCCTGCCACCAACGCCCTGAGATAACGGAAAACCCTCACGCTCGCGGCCATCAATCACGTCGCTCGTAGGATTTGCCCGGAGAGGTCCGGCCGAAGGCCGAAGCCCGGAGGGCAACGGGTTCGACCGCAGGGCGAACCCCAAAGGTCCCTTGCCTTCTCGGCCGAAAACCTGCGGTTCGTGTCCCGGAACGTTCTGCTGAGCGATACCGCACCGTTGGGGCCCCACCGTTGAACGACAACGACGAGCGCGATCCGCGGCTGTTCGCCATCCCCGACACCCACGGTCACGCCAAAGGGGAGCACAAGCCTTACGTCGAGGAACGGCCGCTCCCGCTGACCGCGCGAATGCTGTTCCTGTGGTTCTACCACGCGTGCCGGCGCGGGTATCCGCGCTTCCTCATGGTCGCGGATCACATGAACTACCTGACCTTCGAAGATCCGGCCGCCGTCAATCTCGTCCGGCGCGCGCTCAAGCTCGCCCAAGCCGGCGATCTGTACGGCGCGGCCGAGACGGCCAGCGTCGACGTCGGGCACGCGGCCGTGGTGAGCGAGGGACTGCGGCGCGGGATGCGTTACTCGATCGGCGCCGAGGTCGACAACGATCCCCGCTCGCGCCCCGACGCGCAGAACATCGTCGACGCGATGCGGCCCGACGCGATGATCCGCTCCGTCCACTTCATTCCGATCACCCATCCGGTGCACGGCGAGAACTGGCCGTGGCCGTTCGATAATCCCGAGTTCAGCGAGTTCCACGACGCGGTCGGCACCGACGCGCTGTGGGAGACCTACGTCAACCTCCTGGTCGACGCGATCGAACGGCTTCCCGCCCACATCGTCGGCCACTTCTTCGTTCCGGCGTCGTTCGGGCACTGGCCAGACGAGGCCAAGCTCGAAGGCTACGAAGACCGGGTGCTGGCGGCGGCGGAAGCTCGTCAGATGGCGGTCGAGTTCAACACCCGCTTTCTCTACCGCGATCAGCCCGACGATCAGAAACGGCGCTATCTCGACGCCAACCGGCGCTTCCTGCGCAAGGCCAAACAACGCGGCGTGGGCATCGCGATCGGATTCCGACGCGCATTCGCCAAAAGATCAGGGCGGCGCGTTCGAACTCGTGCTCCAAGTCCTCGACGAGCTCGAGATCAACGAGATCGTCTTTCCGCTGGCCGGCTCGCTGCGGCGGGTCGCCCTGCGGGTCGTCCGCGAGCCGGAGCCGGAGCCGGTCCCCGAGCCCCCGCCTCCGCCCGAGCCCGTCAGGACGGTGGCTCGCAGCGCGGCGGCCGCCGAGTCCGGCGGCGCGGGCGAGAAGCCGGTGCGCAAGGCGCGCGCTACCCCCAAACCCATGCGCACGGCGGCATCGTCGGCCGAGCGTCCGCCCGAGCGCGGCGAGCCGCCTCCGGTGTCCCCCAGCCCGCCGGCGCCGCCCGCTGCGGCGAAGCCTGCGCCGAAACCGGAAGTCAAGCCGGCGGCCAAAGCGCCGCCGAAGCCGGCGACTAAAACGACGGCCAAGCCGGCTCCGAAGGCCCCGGCCCAACCTGCTCCCAAGAGCGGCACCCTTTCGGCCAAGAAACCGGCCGCGACGACGGTAAAGGCGCGACCAAAACCGGCTCCGGCGAAGAGCGCGAAGCCGGCGGCCAAGCGAACGGCGGCCGCGAGCGCGAAGCGTTCGGTTGCGGCAAAGAAGGTCAAACCCAAGAAAGCCGCGCCCAAGAAACCGGCGGCCAAGAAGCCGGCTGCGAAGAAGACGACGAGCAAGGCGCGGCCCGCACCGAAGAAGGCCGCGCCGGCCAAGAAGAAACTTTCCAAGAAGGCGGCGGCGAAGAAGGGGGCGCCGCCGCGTCGGTCGCCGGCGCGTAAGGCGGGCGCCGCCAAGAAGCCGACACCCAAGAAGACGGCGCCCAAGCGGCGCTAGGAGGTTCCGGTTGCGAACTCTGGTACTCGGCGCGCTGGCGTGCGCGCTGTCCGTTAGCGCGTGCTCCCGGGTCGGCGACGAATCGAACGCGACGAACGGCCCCGCGCACGGTACCGGAACGGTCCCCGGCGAGCTGCGCGTCGCGATCCAGCGCGCGCCCAACACGCTCAACCCGATCCTGTCGGCCTTTACGACCGAAGGCTTCCTCAATCGCCTGTCGTTCGACAATCTCATCAGCACCGACGAAGGCGGCAAGCAGCTCATCCCCGTCCTCGCCTCCGAGGTCCCGAGCCAGCAGAACGGCGGTATCAGCAAAGACGGCCTGACGATCACCTATCACCTGCGGTCCGGCGTACATTGGCAAGACGGCGTCGCATTCACCAGCAAGGACGTCAAGTTCAGCTGGCAAGCGATGATGAACAACGCCAACAACGTCAACGAGCGCGTCGGCTACGAAGACGTGAGGACGGTCGACACGCCGAACGCGCTGACCGTCGTCTTTCACCTCAAGCACAAGTTCGCGCCGTTCGTCAACACGATCTTCGCCGAAAGCGACAGTCCCGTGTGCGTTCTGCCCGAGCACCTGCTGGCGAAGTATCCGAACCTCAATCAGATTCCGTTCAACCAGGCACCGATCGGCACGGGGCCCTTCAAGGTGGCGAGCTGGGTGCGCGGAGACCACATCGAGTTCGTCGCCAATGACGACTATTTCCGCGGCAAGCCGAAACTGCGCCGCATCATCGTGCGCGAGATCCCCGACGAGAACACCTCCGCCAACGCGCTGCTCTCGCACGACATCGACTGGATCTTCGAAGCCTCGCCCAACCTCTACAAACAGTTGCGCAATGCGCCGGGCGTCAAGATCGTGACGAACGACCAGCCGCAGACGATGGGCATGGTCATCAACACGTCGCGCCGGCCGCTCGACGACGTGCGCGTGCGCCGGGCGGTCGCGTACGCCGTCGACAAGAGCCTGCTGGTGCAGAACAATACCGGCGGCACGGCCGTCGTGGCGTGGGCCGACCAGCCACCCTTCATGTGGGCGTACGAACCGAACGTCATGAAATACCCGCGCAACGTCGCAATGGCGCGCCGGCTGCTCACCCAAGCAGGCTGGTCGCCGGGACCCGACGGGTACATGCACAAGAACGGCCAAGTGCTGCAGCTGCAGCTCGCCTATAACGTCGAGAACGCCACTCGCCGACTGGTCGCCGTTCAGGTGCAGGCGATGCTCAAGCAAGCCGGGATCGAAGCCGAAGTGAAAACGTACCCCGCGAACATCTTCTTCGCCACGTACGGCCAAGGCGGCATCCTGACCAACGGCAAGTTCGACCTGACCGTCTCCGGCTGGATCGCGGGCATGGATCCCGACGACCACTCGCTTTACGAGTGCGATCAGATCCCGCGCCCCGACCATCCCGACGGCGCGAACTACTCGCGTTACTGTTCCAAAGAGATGGATGCGCTGCAAAAGACTGCGCTCGGCACCTACGACGAAGCGGCGCGGAAACCGGCCTACTCGGCGATCCAGAAGCTCCTCGCCCGCGACCTGCCGGAGAACTACATCTGGTTCCCGCGTCAGATCCAGCCGATCAACCCGGATTTCAAAGGCTTCACTCCGAACCCCGTCAACGAGTCGTGGAACGCCTACCAGTGGGAGATTTGATGCGTGTTTGACGAGCCGTTGCTCAGCCCGATCGCGCGCATCCCCGAGCTGCGCTGGCTCAAGAACATGATCGTCGAGCGCGCGCTTACCCGCGGCGACTATCTCCTGTCGGGCGGCGCGCGCAGCGACTACTACATCGACAAGTTCAAGCTGTTCTCCGATCCGCACGTGCTGCGCCGCATCGCGCGGCTGTTCGGGCCGGTCATCACCGAGCTCAACCCCGATGTCATCGGCGGTACCGAGCTGGGCGGGGTCATCATCGCGACCGCCGTCTCGGGAATGACCGGCCTACCGATGATCGTGGTGCGCAAACAGCCCAAGCAGTACGGCGCGTTCGCGGAGGAGTACGTCGAAGGCCCGATCGTGCGCGGCCAGCACGTCTTTTTGCTCGAGGACGTGGTCACCAGCGGACGCGAGCTGCTTGCGGCCAAAGCCCGGCTCGAGGAGCTCAACCTGCGGGTGACGCCCTACGCGGTGATCTCGCGAGGGCTGGCGCCGGTGAGCTCGCTCATCCAGTTCGCTCTGCCGCGCGGCGAAGGCGGACCGCGACAGAACTAGGGCGTCGCGGCCGCGGCGCGTACCAGAAGGTTCAGCGGTCGAGCGTCAGGGTGTGGTGGTCGTCGGCTACGACGATCTCGCCGGCGAAGATCCCGCGGGCGGCGAGCTCGAGGTCGGTAGCGGTCGATTCTTCGCCGTAGTGGGTGAGCACCAGCCGGCGGACGCCGGCGGCTTGGGCCATCTCGGCGGCTTCGGCGGCGGTGCAGTGGCCGCGTCCTCCGGGTTCGGTCTCGCCGCTGCGCAACGTCGCCTCGCAGAGAAAGACATCGCAGCCACGCGCGAGCTCGACGACGCGCCGGTCGGGCGCCGTGTCGGCCGAATAGACGACGCTCGCGCCGTCGCGTTCCCAGCGCGCCGCGAAGGCCGGGATGTAGTGCGCGGTCGGAGTGAAGCGCAGCGTCGCGCCGCCGAAGCTCAGCGGTTGCGACGGGTCGTACTCGTGAAGCTCGTAGACGTCGCCGAGAAAGTCGCCGCCTTCGTGCGCGAAGGTCGCGACGAGCGCGCGCAGCATCGCCAAGCCGCCGGGCGGGAGGTAGACGCTGACCTTGGCGGCCCGCCGGCGCGAACCGTAGCGCAGGGCGTACCGCAGCGGGATCAGGTCGATGAAATGGTCGGCATGCATGTGGCTGATCACCACCGAGCCGAGCCGATCGTAGTCGGCGTGGCGGCGGAGGTTGGCGAACGCGCCGGTACCGAGATCGAATACGATCGGATGCTCGTCGTCGTCGACGAGGTAGCAGCTGCAGGCCCGGCCGGGCCGCGGAATCGAGCTGCTCGAGCCCGCGACGATCAGCCGCGCGGTGGCTGTCAGAGCGATCGGACTGCCTCGAGCACCGCCGCTGCGTGTCCCTCGACCGACACGCGCGGCCACACTTTGACGACCGCGCCGCCGGCGTCGATCAGAAACGTCGATCGCTGAATGCCCAGGCTCTTCTTCCCGTACATGTTCTTCTCGACGATCACACCGAAGGCGTCGCAGATTGCCGACGACGTATCGGCCAGCAGCGAGAAGTTCAAACCGTACTTTTCGGCGAACTTCTTCTGTGCCGCGACGTCGTCACGGCTGACGCCCACGATCGCAGCACCGGCACCCGTCAGGTCGCCCTTGAGGTCGCGGAACGCCTGCGACTCGGCGGTACAGCCCGGCGTATCGGCCTTCGGGTAGAAATACACGATCAGTTTGCGGCCCGCGAAGTCGCGCAGGCGCACATTGTTGCCGTCTTGATCGCTGGCGCCGACGTCCGGCACCTTGGCTCCCGCTTCGAGCACGCCGCTCCCTCGTAGGTGGATCGTTACCGGCCGCTGCGCCGAACAAGGCGGCGGCACCTCTCCCCGAGGAGTCGGCGCGCGGCGAGAAAACGTACGCTGATCCATGTCGTCGTCATCGGCTCACCCGCTTGCCGAAGCGCTCATCGGGCTCGCTCGGCGCCGGCCTTTCGACGGGCCGGTCATCGAGGTGGGCACCGGCTCCGGACGCAACACGCGAGCGCTCGTCGAGGCCGGGATCCCCAACGTGAGCGTGCCGGACGACACGCCGTACACGCAGCTGCCCGGAACGCGCGACCATTACGGCGCCGCGCTGTCGAGCCACGCGTATCTGCACGGCGCGAGCGCGAAGCTGCGCGCGGGGATCGCCGAGCTGCGCCGCGTGTTGCGGCCCGACGCGCCGGTCTTCATCACGGTCGGCTCGTTCAAGGACGCGCGCTACGGCTTGGGGATACCGTTCGACGAACGCTCCTTCGCACCCGGCGACGGGGACGAAGCCGGGATACCGCACGCATACTTCGATCGCGACGGGGTGGTCGAGCTGTTATTCGGCTTCGCCATCGAGTCGATGGAGGAAGTCGAGGTCGACGACATCGTCGGCCGGTGGGCGCACGGGGACGACGGCGTCGCGGGGCGAGTGCACTGGTTCGTGCGCGCGCGCAAGTCCTGAACCGGCCCTGGGACGCCGAGATCGAGCTCACACCCGATCTCGCGCAGCAGCTGGTCGACGCGGCGTTTCCGGAGCTCGCACCGGTGCACGCGACGCTGCTCGGCCACGGATGGGACAACGCGGCGTTCCTGGTCGACGACGCGTACGTCTTCCGGTTCCCGCGCCGAGCAGTTGCGGTGGAGTTGATTCGCAGCGAGGTGGCGGTGCTGCCGCGCATCGCCCCGCTGTTGCCCTTGCCGGTTCCGGTGCCGGTATTCGCCGGCGCGCCGAGCGCCGCGTATCCGTGGCCGTTCGCCGGCTACCGGCTGCTGCCGGGCACGCCGCTCGACGCGGCGCGACCGGACGTGCGCAACCGCGCGCGGCTAACCCCGGCGCTGGGTCAGTTTCTGCGCGCGCTGCACGGCCCGCGCCCACGCGCGGCAGCCGAAGGTCTGCTCGGCGGCGACACGATCGGCCGGCTGGACCACGCGAAGCGTTTGCCGCAGGCGCGCACGCGTTTCGATGACGCGGCCGCGGCGGGCGTGCTGCCGGATGCCGGCCGTTTCGTTGCGGCGATGGAACGGCTCGCGCCCGACGATGTCCCGCGGCCGGCGGTCGTCGTGCACGGCGATCTCTACGCGCGCCATCTCCTGCTCGACGGCGGCGGCGCGCCGGCGGGGGTCATCGACTGGGGCGACGTGCACCTCGGCGATCCCGCGCTCGACCTGGCCGCCGCCTTGCTCGTGCTGCCCGCGGCGGAGATCGACCGGTTCCGCACGAGCTACGGTGAGATTGACGCGACGACTTGGGATCGCGCGACGTATCGCGCGATCCACCACGCCGCGCTCGAGCTCGCCTACGGGATCGATCGGGACGACCGCGATCTCGTCGACGGCGCGCTGTTTGCGCTCACCGCCCTGCGCGAGCAGATCTGAACGAACGGAGCGTTTAGTCGTAGCGCGGAATGGTGGGGTCGATCTGCTCGGACCAGGCGTCGATGCCGCCGGCGAGGTTGACGGCGTTGGCGTAGCCGTTGGCTTCGAGGAACTGCGTGGCGCGCGAGCTGCGCCCGCCGCCGTGGCACATGACGACGACGGGCTTGTCGTGCGGCAGCTCGCCGTAGCGCTGCGGGATCTCCGCCATCCGGATGTACGTCGCGCCGGCGATCGAGGCGGTCTCGATCTCGTCGGGCTCGCGTACGTCGAGCAGCACGAGGTCCTCCCCGGCGTCGCGGCGGCGCTTGAGCTCGGCGACCGATATCTCGTTCATGCGCCGCTCTGCGGGCGGGTCGTGATGAGATCCTGCATCGGGCTCGACGCGCTGGCATACAGCCGTTTCGGCATGCGGCCGGCCAAGAACGCGTCGCGTCCGGCGTCGACCGCCGCCCGCATCGCGCGCGCCATGCGCACCGGATCGGCGGCCAGCGCGATCCCGGTGTTCATCAGCACCGCGTCGACGCCGAGCTCCATCGCAATCGCAGCGTCCGATGCCGTGCCGACGCCGGCGTCGACGATCACCGGCACTTTGGCGCGCTCCTTGATCAGCCGGATCGAGTACGGGTTGCAGACACCCAGACCACTGCCGATCGGCGCGGCGAGCGGCATTACCGCCGCGCAGCCGACTTCTTCGAGCCGCTTGCACGCGACCGGATCGTCGACGACGTACGGCAGCACGGTGAAGCCTTCGCGCACCAGTTCCTCGGACGCGGCGATCGTCTCGCGCGTGTCGGGATAGAGCGTGTCAGCGTCGCCGATGACTTCGACCTTGATGAGGTCGGTGCCGAGCGCTTCGCGGGCGAGCTTCGCGGTCAGGACGGCGTCCTTCGCCGTATAACAGCCGGCGGTGTTCGGCAGCAGCGTCAGCCGGTCGCGGTCGATGTAGTCGACCAGCGTCTTGCCGCTCTTGTCGTCGAGGTGCATGCGGCGGATCGCGACGGTGACGACCTCCGCACCGCTGGCCGCATGTGCCTGCTGCATCACTTCGAGCGACGGGTACTTCCCCGTTCCCACGAACAAGCGCGAGCGGAAGGCGTACTTGCCGACGCGCAGCGTCTCGAAGTCGGTGTCGGTCTGCATGATGATGGACTATCCCCCCGCGACGGCGACGATGATCTCGAGCCGGTCGCCCTCGCGCAACGGCGTCGCCGCATGACGCACGCGCGGCACGACCTCGTCGTTGAGCGCGACCGCCGTGCCGTCGCGGCGCACGCCGATGACGTCGAAGAGCGAGTCGAGCGTCGCACCGTCGGCGACCTCGCGCGTCTCGCCGTTGACCTGAATCGTCACCCGCTCTGGTTCGCGGCCATGGCAGTCACCCCCGCCGTCGTGCGGCCTGGCGTAAACGGTGCGAGGCCGTCGGCCCTTCCGGCCGTGATGACATCGGCGATCAGTCGAGCGGTGACCGGCGCGAGCAAGATGCCGTTGCGGAAATGCCCGCTCGCGACGACGTAACCGTCGAGCGCGGTCGCACCGAGGAACGGGCGACCGTCCGGTGAGCCCGGCCGCAGCCCGGCCCAGGTCTCGACGACCGCGAAGCCCGCCAGCGGCGGCGCAACGGCCAGCGCCGCGTCGAGCAGGTCGTGCAGGCCCGCCGCGGTCACGCGCGCATCGTAGCCTCGGTGCTCGACGGTGGCGCCGACCAGCAGCCGTCCGTCGTCGCGCGGCACCAGGTAGCGATGTCCGAGCCACACCAGCGCGCGCATCGCGCCGCGCGGCAGCGCGATCGTCAGCATCTCGCCCGCCACGGGCTGCACGGGGACGCGCGCGTGCTCCGGCACGCCGTCGAGCTTGCCGGCCCACGCGCCGGCCGCATTCACCACCGTGCCGGCCGGGCTGAAGCCGCGCTCGGTGCGCAGCCCGCGAACGCGTCGCGTATCGCAATCGAGTGCGATCTCGGCGACACGTTCGAAGCGCACGCCGAGCGTCTCACACGCACCGAGCAGTGCTCGGCCGAGCCGGCGGTTGTCGACCTGCGCTTCGTTCGCCACGAACGCCGCGCCGGTGAGATGCTTGGCCAGCAGCGGTTCGCGTGCGAGCACATCGCTGCGCGCGAGCATCGTGACGTCGCCGCCGTTGCGACGATACGTCTCGGCATGCACGGCGAGCTCGGCGAGCCGGCCGCCGTCGAGCGCGACATGCAGCGTGCCGTCGAACCGCAGGCGCACGTCGACCCCGCTGCGCTCGTGCAGATCGGCGGCGAAGGCGGGATACATCGCAAACGACTCGCGGCACAGTGCGAGCATCGCCTCGTCGGGCATGTCCTCGCTGTAGGGCGCGAGCATCCCCGCGCCGGCCCACGACGCAGCCCGCGCCGGCTCGTCGCGGTCGAGCACGGTCACGCCGACGTCCCGCTTGGCGAGCTCGTACGCGATACCGAGTCCGATCAGCCCCGCGCCGACCACGACGACCTCAGCCATAGCGATGCCCGCTACATCCCGGTGTAGACCGGGCCCTCGCCGCCTTGGGGCGGGACCCAGGTGATGATCTGGTAGGGATCCATGATGTCGCAGGTCTTGCAGTGCACGCAGTTCGAAAAGTTGATCGTCAGCTTGCCGTCGGCCGGGACGGCGCCGTTCTTGGTGAAGGCCGGCTCGTAGACTTGCGCGGGGCAGAAGTACTGGCACGGGTTGCCGTACTCGACCGTGCAGCGGTCGGCGCAGATGTTGGTATCCGAAACGTGCAGGTGCGGCGGCTGGTCCTCGTCGTGCATCGTGCCGCTCTTGTAGACGTCGGTCAGCTTGTCGAAGGTGAGCTTCCCGTCCGGGACGACGCGGTGCGTCACCTGCACCGGGGTGAGCTCGCTGCGCTTTTTCATGCGCTCGTGCCCGAACTCGCCGGCCAGCTTGTCCTTGATCCCGAAGCCCCGTCCGCCCGTCATCATTCCCAACTGCGCGTTCATCAGGCCGCCCCAGATGCCGGAACCGAAGCCCTGGTGGAAGTTGCGCGCGGCGCGCAGCTCGGTGAACGCCCACGAGTCGCGGAACTTCGCCTCGTACGCGCCGAGCGCGCTCGCCGATGTGTCGTCCTTCTGCAGCGCGTCGAAGATCGCTTCGGCGGCCATCATCCCGGACTTCATGGCGAGATGGATGCCCTTGAGCCGCAGGCCGTTGAGGAAGCCGGCGCTGTCGCCGACGATGCACAAGCCGTCGGCGTAGAAGCGCGGCATCGCGTGCAGCCCGCCTTCGGGGATCGCCTTCGCGCCGTAGCGGATCATCTCGCCGCCCTCGAGCAGCGGCCGAATCGCGGGGTGCAGCTTGTAGCGCTGGAAGTTGTCGTGCGGATCGGTGGTCGGGTCGGCGTAGTCGAGTCCGGTCACCAGTCCGATGTCGATGACGTCGCCGGTCATCGCGTAGATCCAGCCGCCGCCGAACGTGTTCCACAACGGCGCGCCGAGCGTGTGAATGACGCTGCCGGCGGCGAGCCGGCCGGGCACGCGCCACAGCTCCTTGATGCCGACCGCGTAGACTTGCGGGTCGCGGTCGCGGTCGAGCCCGAGCCGCGCGATCGCGGTCTTGCTCAGCGTGCCGCGCGGCCCTTCGCCGAGCACCACGACCTTGGCCATCAGATCGGGACCCGGTTCGTAGTTGGACTTGTGCGTGCCGTCGTGCGCGACGCCTTTGTCGCCGATGCGCACCCCGATCACGCGCTCTCCATCCCACAGCAGCTCCTGGCCCGGAAACGCCGGGAACACGTCGACGCCCGCCGCTTCGGCCTTGGCCGCGAGCCACTTGGTGAGGTTCGACAGCGACGCGACGTACTTGCCGTGATTGTTGAGCGCCGGCGGAGTGAACGGCGCTTTGATCTTGCCGCCGTTGGTGAGGAACCACAGCGCGTCGCTGCCGACCGCGACGTCGAGGCCGCCGGTGATGTCCTCGCGCGGAAACAGCTCGGCGAGGGCCTTCGGATCGACCACGGCACCGGAGAACCCGTGGTTCCCGATCTCGCCGCCTTTCTCGATCACCATCACCGCGATCTCGGTCCCCGCCGCCGCGGCGAGCTGGCGCAGCCGGATCGCACCCGCCAGCGACGCCGGACCGGCGCCGACGAACAGGACGTCGACTTCGAGGGAATCGCGCTCTGCCATGACCCGCCCGGGTTCGCGCCGCGGCACGGCGGCTCCCCGGCCGCCGCGCGTCTGCTACGTCGCCGCGAGAACCGTCGACACGAACACCCGGTGCGCCGCGATGCGCTCGGACCACGGGCGCGGGCGCGGCGTCTCGAAGGTGAGCGCCGACGGCGTCCCGCGGTACATCGAGGCCAGCGAGCCGGGCAGGCCGTCGAAGGCTCGCACCTCGGCCTCGTAGTCGACCAGCACGGCGCCGCGTTCGACGCGGTACATCGCGCCCGCGTCGAAACCGGGCGGCAACCCGAGATCGAAGTGATCGTCGAGCAGTTCCGCGCCGATGCCGGCATCGTCGAGCGCGCGCACGACGAGCGGCGCGTACTGCGGCACGAAGCCGGGCCGCAACGGCTCGTAGACGTAACAACCGGCGGCCTCGAAGTCTTCGTGCATGTCGAGCGCGAGCGCGAAGCGCCGGTCTCGGTTGGCCGTCAGCACGGCACGCGCCTCGGGCGTCGTCCCGCCGCGCGAGAAGCTGCGGTTCACGTCCTCACCTTCCGCGTTGGCGCGCGTTCCGGCAAGGTAGCCGCTGGGGTTGAGGCACGGCCAGATCCGGTACGCGAAGCGCGGATCGAGCAACCCGTCGCGCACGATCGACAACAGCGCCCACGGCGCGGCCGGCTCGTCGCCGTGCACGCCGGCCGAGATCACCACGGTCGGCGCGGCATGGTCGCCCACTTCGGCGACGATTAGCGTGCGCGGCGCTCCGACGCAGGCGATCTCCCGCACCCGCACGCCGGCCGGTCGCAGCGCACGCCACTCCCGCGCGAGATCGTCGTACGGCGGCGGTGCGTCCGGCACGCGGCTCAGCGCAGTGCGGTGCCGTTGATCGCGGCGTCGAGCAGCTCGATCGGGTGAGCGCAGCGCAGCTCGATGCCGCTCTCGCGGGCGATCGACTGCATCTGCAGCGTGCAGCCCGGGTTCGCGCTGGCGACGAGGTCGGGCGCCACGCTCCGCACGTTGGCGACCTTGCGTGCGCCGATCTCGTGCGCCGACTTCGGCTCGAAAAGATTGTAGGTCCCGGCGCTGCCGCAGCACTGGTCGCCGCTGGGGATCTCGACCAGCTCGAGTCCCGGGATCGTGCCCAGCAAGGCGCGCGGTTGGGAGCGCACGCGCTGCGCGTGGGCGAGATGGCAGGCGTCGTGGTATGCGACGCGCAGTTCGATCGGCCGGCGCGCCGCCCGCGGCTCGAGCATCGCCAAGTACTCGTTGACGTCACGGACCTTCTCGGCGAAGACTTGCGCGCGCTCGCGCCAGCGCGGATCATCGTAGAGCAGGTCCCCGTACTGTTTCAGCGTGGACCCGCAGCCGGCGGCGTTGATGATGATCGCGTCGACCTGCTGGCGCTCGAAGCGCGCGATGAGCGCCCGCGCGAACCGCTTCGCCTCCTCGGTGCGCCCGCTGTGCAGCGAGAGCGCGCCGCAGCACCCCTGACCCGACGGGACGACGACCTCGCAGCCTTCGGCGCTGAGCACGCGGATCGTCGCGGCGTTGACGCCGGGAAAGAACACGCGCTGCACGCAACCGGCGACCAGCGCGACGCGCGCGCGTTTCTCCCCCCGCGCACGAGTGAACGCCGGCAGCGACGCGAACGCGTCGCGCAGGCTCAGCGGCGGCGCCATCGTCGCCAGCTGGCGAACCCGCTGCGGCAGCAGCTTGCCGAGCGGCCCGGCCGCGACGCGCGTAAAACCGATCTTCGCGGCGAACAGCAGCGCCGGCACCATCGCGCGCAGCCGGTGCGGATACGGAAACGTCGCGAACACGAACTCGCGAAACGCCCGGTCCTCGGGATCGCGCGTGACCGATGCCTCGACCCGCTCGCGCGTCGCCTCGATCAACAGGTCATAGCGCACGCCGGAGGGACAAGCGGTGACGCACGCCATGCACCCCAAGCACGCGTCGATGTGGCCCGCGACGACGTCGTCGAGCGGGATCGCACCGTCCGACACGCCCTTCATCAAGTCGATCCGCCCGCGCGGCGAGTCCATCTCCTCGCCCCACGACACGTACGTCGGACACGCCGGCAAACAGAACCCGCAGTGAACGCAGTCCGCGATCAACGAGTCATAGGAACGCGGCCCGGCTTGCGCCGGAGATTCGGTTGGCCGGGGATCGGTGACTTCGAGCATCGGTCGAGAGTCTTCAAGAAAGCCCCGAAGAAGCCCGTTCGGTCGAGTTGCTGCCGCGGCTCGCTGGGCGGCGAGCTATTCGACGACCTCGATGGCGCGCGCCAAGATGTCTGGCCGGGAGTCGCCGCAGCGGCGGGCGATGCTCTTGAAGGCGCGGCTCATCGAGCCGTAGCGGCTGTCGAACCAGCCGACCAATCCGTCGACGCTGTCGACGACCGACGCGCTGTGCGACTCGTTGCCGTACTGATCGATGTCGGCGACGGCGACGACGAACTTGCCCTTCTCCGTCTCGAAGAGCTCGATCGACGACCCGTCGGGATACTCGAGTCGTGCCAAGGAGCGGCCCTTGAAGGTGAGATCCGTCTCGTTGTCCCGTTCGACCTCAAAGACGGTAGCGGGAGCTTCGCTTCGAACCGAGGGCATCCTCAGCATTTTAGCATACCTCGAGGCTCGGTCCGCGATCGCCGGCGTTGTCGTCATCCATGCCGCGGGCCGCATCTGCACCGTACCCTCTTTTGCGGGCGATGCCTCGCTTACCGTCCAACCTATCGCTACAGGCCGCCGACGAAGCGGCCCGCGTTGCACAGGCCGTGCGGGTCGAAGCTGGCCTTCATCGAGCGCATCAGCGCGAACGAGGGCGGAGGCGCGCCCCAGCTGTCGACTTTGCCGCGCGCCCAGTCGGGCATCGCGTCGATGACCAGCCGGCCGTGGCCGCCGGTTCGGCTGCCGACGTAGCGCCTCAGCTCCTCGAAGTGGGTCGCTCCGCTGTGGGCCCGCGTGTCGGGCGGAATCACGTCTTCGGCATAGGCGTGCAGCGCGATGCCGAGCTGCGGATAGGCGACCGGTACGGCCAGCGGCGAGCCGCCGACGTAGGAGTCGAGTGTCGCGACCGGCGCGGCGGGGGGCGCGATGATCCGAAAGCGCCAGACGCCGTCGCGGCGCACCGCGCGCTCGCGCTGTTCGTACGACTCATGCTCGAGCGCGGTCAGCTCGCGCACGTCGGCGCGCGTCGTGAACGCGATCTCGAGCAGCGTCTTCATCTGCGCGTTCACGCCCGCGACCGTACCGGCGAACGTCACCACCAATGTGTCGTGGTTGTACAGCGCGATCGACTCGGGCTCGAGGCGCCGCTCGACGACCGCCTTCGCCGCGTCGGTGACGGCGTCGCCGTCATCAAAGCGCAACGCCGCCGAGCGCGTCGCCGCCGGCAGCGGATAGACGCGAAACGTCGCCGACGCGATCGCGCCGAGCGAGCCGAGCGAACCCACCATCAGCTTGGGCAGGTCGAAGCCGGCGACGTTCTTGACGACCTTGCCGCCGCCACGCGCGCGTACGCCGTCGGGCCGCACGATCTCGACGCCCAGGATGAGGTCCTTGGCGGTGCCGTAGCGCTGACGGCGGCGACCGTAGGCGTTGGTCGCGATCACGCCGCCGACGGTGGCCCGATTGCGGTCGACCACGTCCAGCGGAAACATCTGCCCGTACGGCGCGAGCACGCGGTCGAGCTCGGCCAGCGAGATCCCCGCTTCGACGGTGATCGTCTGATCTTCGGGGACGTAGTCGACCACGCGGTCGAGCGCGACGGTGCGTACGATCGTGTCGAGCGCCTTGGGCGGATTCCCCAGATCGATCTGCGTCCCGCCGCCGGCGAACGCGAACGGCCGGCGCGCGCCCAGCAGCTCGCGCACGGTATCGGCCAGCTCCTCGATCGTGCGCGGCGTGACGACGTCGCGCGACGCGACGCCGGCCACGACGATCGACGAGCTCATCCGCGGCCCGCTTCGCCCGTCTGTTCGGTCGGATGGGCGACGTACGCGCCCGGCCGGTCACCGCACAGCCGCGGCGTCGGAAACATCTTGTCGGGGTTGAAGCGCAGCTCGGGGTCGAAAACCGTGCGCACCGCCTGCATCGTCTCCAGATCGTCGGCGGTGAACTGTTCGCCCAGATAGCAGATCTTGTCGTGGCCCACGCCGTGCTCCCCGGTGACCGAGCCGCCGTACTTCAAGCAGACGCGCAGGATCTCGCCGGCGACCTGTTCCGCCGCCTGCTCTTGACCGGGGATGCGCGCGTCGTACAGCACGAGCGGGTGCAAGTTCCCGTCGCCGGCATGAAAGACGTTGGCGATGCGCAATCCCGCTGCCGCGCCGAGCGCGGCGATCTCGCGCAGCACCGCCGCGATGTCCTTGCGCGGAATCACGCCGTCCTGGACGTGATAGTTGGGCGAGATGCGGCCCATCGCCGCGAACGCCGCCTTGCGGCCCTTCCACGCCAACAGCCGTTCGGCTTCGTCCTTGGGCGCGCGAATCTCGATCGCGCCGGCCTCGCGGCACAGCTGCTCGGCGCGGGCGGCGACGTCACCCACTTCGGCCTCCACGCCGTCGTAGTCCATCAGCAGCAGCGCCCCGCAGTCGAGCGGCCAATCCACGCCGGTCGCCGCGACGATCGCCTCGATCGCCAGCGCGTCGCACATCTCGATCGCCGCCGGCACGATCCCCGCGCCGATGATCCGCGAGACGGCGTCGCCGGCCTCGTCGCACGACGGGAAGGTGGCGAACAGGGTCTGCGTCCGCTCGGGTGCGCGCAGCACGCGCACCAGCGCCTCGGTGACGATCCCGGTCATCCCTTCGCTGCCGACGACCACGCCGACCAAGTCGTAGCCGAGCGGATCGGGCTCTCCGGCGCGCGAGCCGAGCTGGACGATCGTGCCGTCGGGCGTGACCAGCGTCAAACCGATGACGTGGTTCACGGTGAACCCGTACTTGAGGCAGTGGGCGCCGCCGGAGTTCTCGGCGATGTTGCCGCCGATCGTGCAGACGCTCTGCGAACTGGGATCGGGCGCGTAGTAGTAGCCGTCGGGCGCCAGAACGCGCGTGATGTCGAGGTTGATGACGCCGGGCTGCACCCGGGCGACGCGGTTGTCGAGGTCGACCTCGAGGATCTTCTTCATCCGCGACAGGCCGATCACGATCGAGCCTTCGCTCGGCAGCGCGCCGCCCGATAGTCCCGTCCCCGCACCGCGCGGCACGACCGGCAAGTACAGCTCGCGGGCCAGTTTCACGCAGGCGGCGACTTCTTCGGTCGTGGCCGGCAACACGACGATTCGCGGGCGCACGCGGTAGCCGAGCAGCCCGTCACACTCGTACGTGCGCAGCTCGCTCGGCGAGACGATCGCGTTCTTGCTGCCGACGATCGCGGCGAAGCGCGTCTGGAGGAGCGCGAGGCGAGGATCGACCGAGGGCGCCAGGGTGGTCACGGTACCCTCAACCGTACCCTTCCGCCAAGGTCTGCGTCAACGACCAAAGGGACCGGCCGCGACGAGGTTACCGCGACCACCGGCACGGAAGGGCCCGGCGTGCCGCGCTTCTGCACCAATCTCGGCTTTCTGTTCGAGGACCTGGCGTTCTACGACCGCATCGACGCCGCCGCCGAGCACGGTTTCGGCGGCGTCGAGTACCCGTTTCCGTATGCGTATGATGTCGGCGAGATCCGGCGCCGGTTGAGCGCGCACAGGCTGACGCAGGTGCTGTTCAACTTTCCGGCCGGAGATTTCGCCCAGGGCGAGCGCGGCTTCGCCTCCGATCCGTCGCGCGTCGACGAGTTTCGGCGCGGCGTCGCCGACGCCGTGCGGATCGCGACCGAGCTCGAGTGCGCGCGCGTCAACTGTCTGTGCGGGATCGCGATCGAAGGGCTCGATCCGGCGAGCGCACGCGCGACGCTCGTCGCCAACCTGCGTTTCGCCGCGCGGGCGCTGGATGCGATCGGGGCGACCGCGCTGATCGAACCGCTCAACCGCTTCGACACGCCCGGCTTTCTGATCGGAACGCCGGCCGAGGCGCTGGCGCTCATCGACGAGGTCGGCGCGCCGAATCTGCGCTTGCAATACGACGTCTACCACGCGCAGCGCGCCCAGGGCAACGTGATCGCGACGATCCGCGCGCAGATCGGGCGCATCGGTCACGTCCAGATCGCCGACAGCCCCGGACGCAACGAGCCGGGGACCGGCGAGCTGGCCTACGAACGCATTCTGCCGGTCTTCGACGAGCTCGGCTACGACGGCTGGATCGGCCTCGAGTATCGCCAATCGCGGCCCGCGCCCGAGACGTTCGCCTGGATCGCGTCCCTCAACACCCGCGAGGTCACCGCATCATGATGTCGCAGCAGCTCCCCACCGTCGGGTTCATCGGCCTGGGTATCATGGGCAAGCCGATGGCGCGCAATCTGCTGCGCGCCGGCTATCCACTCGTCGTCCTGAACCGCTCGCGCGCGCCGATGGACGAGCTGGTCGCGCAGGGCGCGCAGCCCGGCGCGTCGCCGCAGGACGTCGCGTCGCGCAGCGACGTCGTCATCACGATGTTGCCCGACTCACCCGACGTCGAGCTGGTCGCACTCGGCGCCGACGGGATCGTCGCCGGGGTCCGCGGCGGCGCGCTGTGGATCGACATGAGCACCATCGCGCCCGCCATGACCGCGCGCGTCGCGGCCGAGCTGGCGCGCAAGGGCGTCACGTCGATCGACGCGCCGGTCAGCGGCGGCGAGAAGGGCGCGATCGACGCCGCGCTGTCGATCATGGTCGGCGGCAGCGACGAGGCGTTCGCGCGCGCGCAGCCGATCTTCGCCGCGCTCGGCAAGAACATCGTGCATGTCGGCGAGCTCGGCGCCGGTCAAGTGACGAAGGCCTGCAATCAGATCGTGGTCGGCGTGACGATCGAAGCGGTCGCCGAAGCGCTGGCGCTGGCCGAGCTGTCGGGCGTCGACCCGAACAAGGTCCGCGCCGCGCTGCTCGGCGGCTTCGCCCAGAGCAAGATCCTCGAAGTGCACGGCCAGCGCATGATCGACCGCGCGTTCAACCCCGGCTTCAAGGCGCGCCTGCACCGCAAGGACATGAACATCGCCGCCGACGCCGGCGACGGGCGCGGCATCGATCTCGCCGCCGCAAAGCTCGTCCGCGAACGGTTCGACCAGCTCATCGCCCACGGCGACGGCGACCGCGACCACAGCGCGCTGCGGACCCTCTACCCCTTGCCGAACCCCGCCGAGGTGGGATAGATGATCGCTCTCGAACCGCGGGCGCCGATCGAGCTCGCTCCGCCGGCCGGAAATGCACGCATGTACGCGATCGCCTTCGACCTCGACACCGAGACCCTGCAACGCGAATACCGCGGCCCGGCGTGGCGGCACGCCTACGCCGAGATTCGCAACATCCTCGCCGACGAAGGCTTCGCCTGGAAACAGGGCAGCGTGAACTTCGGCCGCCCCGACCGCGTCGACGCCGTCGCTTGCGTCCTCGCGATCCAGCGCCTCACCCGCGAGCTTCCCTGGTTCTCAGCATCCGCTCGCGACGTCCGCATGCTGCGCATCGAAGAGAACAACGATCTCCGCCCGGCAATCGACTCCGCCGCACCATCATCCTAGACGTGTTATCATCCGGGTTTCGCCGACGTCACCCTGGCTCTCGATGTCATCCTCAGCTCGTCGAACGGTGTGACGAGCGCCCGGCGTTTGTCGATCCTGAGCTCGTCGACGCGTCGGCAAGTCGTCCGCCTGACATGCAGCGCGCGCTGCGAGGTCCTTCGACAAGCTCAAGGACCTCGCGGCAGGACGCGATGATCGCGGGCAGGTCGCCCTTCGACAAGCTCAGGGTGACAGAGTCGCTGCGCATCTGCGCGATTGCTATTCGGCAGTCCAGTCCAGCAGTGCGCGCCGCTCGACCTTGGGAAACCGCGCCTTGGTTTTGATCGCTTCGAGGTAGCGGCGTTTGCCGGCGCGGTTGCCCTTGCCGATGAGGACGGCGCCGACGAAGCGGTCTTCGAGGAAGTAGAGCGCGCGGTACCACATCTTGTCGCGGTCGACGCTGACCTCGGTCTCGATGTCGTCGCGGTACTCGGGCGAGAGGCCGAACTGGGTGATCGTCTGGCCGGAGAACACCAGCGAGCTGTACTCGGGCACGACGTCGAACATCTTGCGCTCGGCGCCTTCGACGCCGTGCGCGGCCATGTTGTGCGCGGCGAGCTTGCCGTGCGCGCCGGCGCTGTTCCAGGTGCCCATCCGGTAGTGCTGCTCGGCGATCGGGTCGTAGAACTCGGCGCAGTCACCGGCCGAGAAGATCCCGGGCACGGCGGTTTCGAGGTGCTCGTCGGTGACGATCCCGGTGCGCGTCTCGATACCGGTGCCGTCGCACAGCTCGGTGTTGATCGTCAGCCCGAGGCCGATCCCCACCAGGTCGGTGTCGATCGTCTCGCCGCTGGTGGTGACGACCTTGGACACGACGCCGTTGGAGCGCACGAACTCGCGCGCTTCCTCGCCGAAGTGCAGGTGCACGCCGTCGGCGCGCGCCGCGTCGTGCAGCAGCTCGCCGGCTGCCTCGTCGAGCATGCGGCGCAGGAAGCGCGGCCCACGGATGAGCCAGTGCGTCTCGACCTTGCGCGAAACGAACGCCTCGGCCAGCTCGTAGGCGATGAACGATCCGCCGACCGCGACCCCGACCTTGGCGGTCTCGAGCGCCTCCGAGATCGCCTTCGTGTCGGACATGTACTGGAAGTTGTAGACGTTCTTCGCGCCCTCGGCCCCCGGCGCGGTGGCGAGGTTCGGGCGGCCGCCGGTCGCCAGCAGCAGCGCGTCGTACGGCTCCTCGCGGCCGGCCGCGACGACGGTGCCCTCGGCGGCGTTGACCTGTTCGACGCGGGTCGACAACCGAAGGCCGATGCGCAGCTTCTCGTGCCACGCCAGGTCGCGCATGATCACCTTCTGCTCGGTCACCTGGAGCCGCAGCATCGGCGGCAGCGCGATCCGGTTGTAGAGGCAGTACGGTTCGTCGGCGAACAAGACGATCGAACAGGTCGGATCCGCCTTGCGGAGCTGCTCCGCGGCGGTGGTCCCGGCGAACCCGTTTCCGACGATGACGTACCGACGATCAGCCACCCCCGTCAATCATGAACCCGCGCCTCGTTAACCTGCTGGCGAGCTTCATCCGCGGGACGAGCGACTACGCGCTGGCGCGGCTCGAGTTCAGCATGCGGTTCGGCGACCGCCCCGCGCCGCCGATGCTCGACCGGCTCCCCGACGCGTCCGAAGCCGCCCTGCGCGAACGCTGGGACCTCACCGAAGCGCGGCTGGCGGAGATCGCCGCCTACGTGAAACAGGTGGAATCATCGGCCGGCGCGGAGGAACGCGCCGACCCCGCGTTCCGCTGGCTCCGCCGGACCGTCCGCGAGCTCGACCAGTACGCACGCGCTCTGCGCTGGGTGCTCACGGTGCACGACGGCGACGCATCATAGGCGGGACCCGGTCGAACCGCCCCGGGCGCCGTAGCCGCTGCGGCGCGGCGTGCGTCAGGTCGCATCGGCGTCGAACACATAGCCGTTCCCGCGCACCGTCGTGACGTACGCCTCTTCGCCCGGGTGGTTCAGCTTGCGCCGCATCGTGCAGATGTAGGTCTGCAGCGTCGCGTGGCTGTCGCGCGCGAGATCGATCGCGCGAATCAGCTCGCTCGACGAGACCACGCGGTCGGGCTGCCGCAGCATCGCGCGAAGCAGCGCCTCCTCCTTGCGCGTCAGGTACGCGCGGCGCGCGCCGCGGCGGATGATGCGGCGGTCGACGGCGAGCGCGACGTCGCGGTAGCGCAGCTCGCCATTGCGGGTTTCGCGCGGCTCACGCCGTCCGAGCGCGGCGAGACGATGACGCAGCTCCGCGCCGTCGACGTCCGCAGGGACGATGTCGTCGGCCCCGTCCGCCAGCAGCAACGCGCGCTGCGGCGGCTCGAGCGTCGCGATCGCCAGCACGGGCAGCGAGGCGCGTTCGCGCACGAGCCGAACCGTGGCTCGCGCCGCGACGTCGAGCTGCGCGAGCTCGATCACGAAGACGCCGTACGGTCCGACCGCCGGGCGCTCGAACTGCGCCGGATCGTCGATCGCGAACACCGTCGCGCATTCCTCGAGCAATCGGCGCCCACGGTTTCGGCCGCCGATCGAGATGTAGGCCACGCCCGCCAAGCGCGCTGCCTCTGACTGCATCACATCCACACTTCCGCTGCGGCATGGTGCATCACTTTCGCACGGCACAACGCCGGCAGCAGGGGGGTGCGGTGCGGTGGCACACCCGCGGCAGAACGGCGGCATTTTTCATCCGTTATTTCGCCGCCCGGGCACGAACGCATCGAAGGCGCCGCGCAGTTTGCGCGCGGTGCGCCTTCCGAGAAAGGAACACCTTGATGCATTCGCTGATGAGGCGAAGCGTCGCCGCGGTGCTGCTGATCCTCACGTTCGTCCTCCAGGGAACGACAAGCGTTCTGGCTGGCACGACCGGGACGATCTCCGGCACCGTCACCGACGCCTCGACGAATCAACCCATCGCCGGCCTCCGCGTCACCGCGGCAAGCCCGTCGCAGACCGCGACGGCCATCACCGACGCGGGCGGCCACTACGCATTCCTCTCGCTCGCGCCGGACACGTACACCGTGAGCACCGCCGCCGCGAACGGACACGATGCGTTCAGCGCCGCCGGCATCACCGTGCAGGCGGACCAAGTCTCCACGGTTTCCCTGACGCCGCGCGCGACGCTGCAGCAAATCGGCAGCACGACATCGCGCGCGACCACCGCGCTGGTGAGGCCCGGCACCACGGCCGACGTCTACTCGATCAACACCGCGCAACAGAACGCGAGCGCGCAGGTCGGCGGCGGCGGCAATCTCAACTCCGCCTGGTCCGCGATCGCGACGGTTCCCGGCGTGTTCGTCGCGCCTCAGCAAAACGGGTACATCGGCGCGGCGCCGTCGCTCTCGATTCGCGGCGGCGACTACAACCAGATCGGTTACGAGCTCGACGGCATTCCCGTCAACCGCGCGTTCGACAACTACCCGTCGGGCACGCTCTCGGCACTCGGCCAGCAGGAGCTGCAGGTCTATACCGGCGCCCCGCCCGCGACCGCGCAGGCCGATGCGATCTCGGGCTTCATCAATCAGGTCATTCGGACGGGCACCGCGCCCGCGTCGCGGAACCTGACCTTCGCCGTCGGCTCGCCGACCTATTACAACAAGGCGGCGTTCGAGACCGGCGGCGCGACCCCGTCGCGCACGTTCTCGTACTACGTGGGCCTGGGCGGCTACGACCAATCCTTCCGGTACTTCGACCAGTTCAACGGTGCGAGCTTGCAGAACACGTACGGAGCGCCGGTCGAGTTCTGCCAGTTCGTCGCGAACCGCGCGAAGATCCCGAGCTGCAACAGCCCCTCCGGAGCCGACTACACCAACGGCGGGGCGACGTACGCGTTCGCGCTCGCGCCGCCGATCGTCGGTCCGGACAACACCCGCGAGAACGTTCGGGACAGCATCGTCAACCTGCACTTCGGGATTCCGAAGAAGGACGGCACGAAGGACGACGTCCAGCTGCTTTTCGACGTCGACCACGCCACGAACCAGTACTACGACTCGTTCAACGACATCTCGGGTGGCAACACCGCCTTCGGGCTCAACATCCTGGGCGGAAACCCGCCCGCGTATGTCGACGGACTCCACTACAACGGCACGATCGGCTCGGTACTGAACCCCGCCATGGCGCCGTCGTTGATCTCGACGTACTACTTTCCCGGCTCGCCGACCGGGCGCAGCACGTTCGCAAACGGCGCATGTACGCCGGCGAGCTTCACGGTGGCGTCGGGCTGCATCTCGCCGGCTACGCAAGACGCGTACGTGAACGACCAGAACGTCTTCAAGCTCCAGTACCAGCACAACTTCGGGACCAACGCGTTCCTGCGCGTCTACGGTTACACGTACTACTCCGACTGGCTGAACGTGAGCCCGGTGTCTGCCTACGGTGCGTTCGTCTGCTGCGCGTTCGAGTTCAACAACCTGGACTACGAGCTCTCGAGCCACACGCGCGGCGTATCGCTCGAATTCGCCGACCAGATCAACTCGCACCACCTGCTGACGATTCAGGGCAACTACACGACGTCGAGCACGGTGCGCGACAACAACACCGAGATGGTGGAGCCGGACTTCGCGTCAACGGCGAACGCGCACAGCGCCGTCGCCGTCGTGGTGAACGCCGCGGCCCCGTCCAGCGGTTACTGCTTCAGCGCGGCGGGAGTGCTGAAGAACTGCCTTTACAGCGGCGGGGCACAGTATATCACGCTCAATCAGGTCGCCGCAGGCGCGATTCCCGCACTGCCGGGGGCCTGCCCGGTGCCGGGAGTCACCTCGACAGCCTGCGAGTACTTGACCGTCGGCAACGGCTCGCAGGCGACCTACAACACCGTGCGGCCGCACATTACCTCCTTCGCACTGACCGACAACTGGCGTCCCAGCGACAAGCTTTCGGTCGATCTCGGTCTCCGCGAGGACGTCTTCCAGTTCGCCACGTCATCGTCAAACGAGAGCGCTGCTCGGACGTTGTACTACAACACGTACAACCTCTACGAGTGCTTCCAGCGCGGCGGCACCGGCATCGTGACGAAGGCGACGCCGGCAGCCTCGTGCCCGGCAGGCTACGCGCCGGCGAACATCGTCGATCAGAACGGCGGAACGACCTCGTACAACGAGTTCCAGCCGCGTATCGGCGCGACGTTCACGATCGATCCGACCACGGTCGTGCGTGCCAGCTACGGCAGGTACGCCCAGGCGCCGAACAGCGCATTCGAGCAATACGACGCGCTCCAGGCGAACCAGCCGAACCTGCTCTACAACACGTACGGCTTCCAGGCGTACGGGTTCAACAGCTCGCTGCACGCAGTCGGACCCGAGGTTTCGAACAACTACGACCTGTCGTTCGAGAAGCAGCTCGGCCGCGATCTGTCGATGAAGATCACGCCGTTCCTGCGCACGACGCAGGGCCAAATCCAGCAGTTCTACCTGAACGTGAAGACGAGCTTCGTGTCCGGGCTCAACGTCGGCAACCAGAAGTCGTCCGGCGTGGAGTTCGAGATCGACAAGGGCGACTTCGCGCGGAATGGGCTGGCGGCCAAGCTGTCCTTCACCTACACGAACAGCTACATCAACTACAACGTTCTTCCCAACGGCACGACGGTCCTCGATCCGATCAACGCGAACATCAAGAACTACAACGCGTACACCTCGTTCTGCGCGAGCAACCCCGCCGACCCCCGTTGCACCGGCGGCGCCACGGCCTCGGGCGCGGCGCCCTCGCCCTGCTACTCGACGGCGGGCGCACCCATTGCGGCCGTCGGGGGAGCGTGCGCGGCCGGCACGATCGCGAACCCGTATTGGAACGCGCCGGTCCAAGCGCTGCTGAACCCGAAGGGCAACTACCCGACGTTCGACATCTTCCCGGCCGGCCCGGGGACGAACAGCGACGCGTACGGCGCCCCGTACATCGGCACGCTGGTCCTGCAGTACAAGAAGGGACCGCTCGCCATCGCCCCCGCGCTGCAGTTCATCGGCGGCGCGCAGTATGGAGCACCTTCCATCGCGCTCGGCGTCGCTCCGGACTTGTGCAGCGCGACGATCGCCGGGACGAACCGGTACGACATCGCGTCGTGCACGCCGAACGGGGCCGCGCTCAACGGTGGGCTCTTCCCCGGATACAACGTGCCGATTCCGGACGCACAGACCGGCAGATTCGACGGCATGGGAGGATTCCGCGCACCGAACTACCTTTTGCTCCACACGCAGATCAGCTACGATGTCAACAAACGTCTGTCGCTGGTCGGCACGTTCGCTAATATCTGGCACTCGTGCTTCGGCGGGACGAAGGTGCCGTGGGCTGTCGCGGGCGCGTGCGGCTACGGCCCGAACAACCTCCTGCCGGCGGCGAACAACACGAACCCCGGCTACGCGGTGCAGCCGCTGCTGCAGCCCTGGTACCTGCCGCTCTTCAACACGCTTCCCTTCAACATGTACGTGGAGGCGCGACTGAAGCTCTGACGGCGCACCCGTCGTGAAGGGCCGAGAAGGCATCCGGATGCGTCCGGGTGCCTTCTCGTTTGCCGTCTACGACGTGCGAGCCGAGTCGCGAACGAGACGCCACAAGCGCGGCTCGCCGTGCAGCGGCGCGAACACGGGATCGAACGGGACGAGGTCGAGCATGCCATTGCCCTCCCGCGTCGCGTCTTCGAGAAGCTGCCAGGTGCGTTCGACGTCGCCGACCGCGATCGCGATCTGCGCGCGCGCAACGGCCGGAACGCCGCGCGACTCGATCGCGGGTGCCGCCTCGTCGCCGGCACCCAGGCGCGCCAGCGCGACGCTCCGCGCGCTCGCTGCGGCAAAGCCGCGCGCCGCGGGGTCGGCCTCGTCGACGAGCCGGACGCAGTCCGACGACCGCCCGAGCGCGTTGAGCGCTTCGGCGTAGTAGCCCAGCGTATAACCCGATTCAGGGTCGAGCTCGAGCAGCTCGGCACATTGACGCGCGGCCCGCGCGTAGTCGGCGCGCAGATAGGTCGAGGCCATCAACGACATGTGGTACGGCAGCGTCTCGGGGGCCAGGCCGATCGCGGAGGCGAACCGCGCTTCCGCTTCGTCGAAATCGCTCTCGAGCGCGGCGATCCAGCCCAGGGTCGAGTGCGCCCGTGCCGCGCCGTCCTCGGTTTGCGTCGCGTGTCGCGCCATCTCGCGTGCCGCGCGTGCGTCGCGCAGCGCCCAGCACGTCCAGGTCGCGCGGGCGGCGAGCACGTCGCCCGAGCGCGGCGCCAGCATTTCGGCCTCGCGCAGCGCTTCGTGCGCGCGGGCGTAGCACGCCGGACCGCCCGCCAGCGAGCCGAGCGCGCGCGAGATCTCGGCCAGCGCGACCAGCGTCCACGCCTGCGAAAGGGACGGATCGATCGCGAGCGCGCGTCGCGCCCACGCGATCGCCCTCTCGTGATCGCCGGGCTTACACCGCGCGGAGAGGAGGCGGGCCATTCCCAGCTCGCGCTCGGTACGCGCTCCCGTTATCGCGCGAACGGGCGGATCGATCGTCTCCAAGACGCGCCGCAGCTCCTGGCCCACGGCATCGAGGGCCGCGGCGCGGTACCGGAAGAACTGCCGCGGCGAAACGTGGAGGTCGCTGGCGACAGACTTGGTGGGTTCGCCTTTCGCGTCGCAGCGCCGGACGATCTCGGCGAGCCGCGGATCTTCGTCCGCGAGCGCGCGCTCCACGCAGACCGAGACGGCGTCGACGACCCGCCGCGTCCCGAGCCGCTCGCGGAGGAGCCGGCCGACCGCATCGTGCTCGAGCGCCGACGGGCGGTGCAGGCGGCGCACCAGCCGCCTTGCCTGGGCCTCCCACGCACCGACTTCTGTCATGGTGAAGGATTACGGAAGAGCCGCCGGTGCGCCTCTTAAGGAATCCGTAGAAAACTGCCGCCGTTGTGCCATGCGCGGTCAGGCCGGCGTGAAACCGGTGGAATCGTCGGCCGGTACGGAGGAACCGTCGGGTTCTCACCGCTCACGGCGAAGACCCGGCGCCTGACAGGAGGCCGACGATGGATTTCTTCAACCGGGCGATGGAGCAGGCGAAGCAGCTCCAGCAGATCGCGGCCGACGCGGCTCAGAAGAGCGTCGAGCAGGCCACGCCGATCATCCAACAGGGCGTCGCCAAAGCGCAGGAACTGCAAAAGACGATCGTCGAGCAGACGCCGCACCTCACCGCGGCGGCGCAAGAGCAGGCCAACGCGGCGCTGCAGCACACCGGCGCGTTCATCGCGTCGAGCAAGACCGTGCTCGAGGCCGGCACGCAGCAGGCGCAGCAGCACCTGACGGTTTTCGCCGATCAGGCCAAGAAGGCGGCCGATGCGACCTTCAGCGCCGTGCAGTCGGCAACCCAGAAGCAGCCGCAGCAGCCGCCGCCGCCGGCGCCGCCGCCGCGGCCCGATCCGCCGATGGAATCCTAGCGAGCGCCATTCGCACGAACTCGCCGAGGTCGCCGGCGAGCAATTCGCGCGCGCGCGCCGACGCCGTGCGCAGCGCGTGCTCGGCGAGCAGCTTGCGCAGCACCGCGCGCGCCTCGTCGTCGAGCTCGTGCAGCACCAGCGGCGTCGGTCCGAGCCGCTGGGCAGGATCGCGCAGGACGAACAGCTCGCCGCCGGTCATCCCGCTGGCGAGGTTTCGACCGGTCGGCCCGATGATCGCGACGGTGCCCTTGGTCATGTACTCGCAGGCGTGGTCGCCGGCGCCTTCGATGACGATCGAGGCCCCGCTGTTGCGCACCGCCAGCCGTTCGCCGGCGGTGCCGCGCACGAACGCACGGCCGCCGCGCGCGCCGTAGAAGCAGGCGTTGCCGATCGCCGGCTCGTCGCCGCGCCCGGCGCCGCGCACGACGAGCAGCCCGCCGCTCATCCCTTTGCCGACGCCGTCGTTGGCTTCGCCGTCGAGCTCGAGCGTCAGGCTCGCGCTCAAGAACGCGCCCCAGCTCTGGCCGGCGCTGCCCGCGTAGCGGTAGGTGGCCGGCGCAACGTGCTCGCCGCGCGCCTTGCGCAGCGTCGCGTCGTAGGCGAACCGCGCGCCGACCGCGCGATCGGCAGGTGTGATGCGCTGCGTACCGCCCGGGATCGCCTCGTCGTCGAGGTGTGCGTTGTCGATGCGCGCAAAGTCGATCGGCGCGCGCGTCTCGGGCAGGCGCAGCAGCTCGTCGAGATCGACGCCGCGGGCGCGGTCGTAGCGCGGGCGAACCAGATCGCCGCGACCCTGGATCTCGTCGAGCGAGCGCGCGCCCAGCGCGGCCAGCCGCCGCCGCACGTCGCGCGCAACGAACCGCAGGAACGTCGCGGCGTCTTCGGGCGTGCCCGGAAATTTGCCGCGCAGCGCGGCGTCCTGCGTCGCGATCCCGACCGGGCAGGTGTTCTGATGACACTGATGCGCGTAGATGCACCCCAGCGCGATCAGCAGCGCGGTGCCGAAGCCGAACATGTCGGCGCCCAGCATCGAGGCGAGCACGACGTCGCGGCCGGTCTTGAAGCCGCCGTCGACGCGCAGCGCCACGCGCCCGCGCAGACCGTTGGCGACCAGCGTGTGATGGGCCTCGACCAGACCGAGCTCCCACGGCAACCCGCCGTGCTTGATCGACCCCAGCGGCGAGGCGCCCGTGCCGCCGTCGTGGCCGGCGACGTGCACCACGTCGGCGCGCGCCTTCGCAACGCCGCTGGCGACGTAGCCGATCCCCGACTGCGCGACCAGCTTCACCGCGATCTTCGCTTTCGCGTTCGCGCGGCGCAGATCGTAGATCAGTTGGGCCAAGTCCTCGATCGAGTAGATGTCGTGGTGCGGCGGCGGCGACACGAGCGACTGGCCGGCGACGGCGCCGCGCAGCGCCGCTATCTCGGCAGTCACCTTGAAACCCGGGATCTGCCCGCCCTCGCCGGGCTTGGCGCCCTGCGCGATCTTGATCTCGAGCTCCTCGGCCGTGGCGAGATACTCGGGCCCGACGCCGAACCGCGCCGACGCGACCTGTTTGATCGCGTTGAGCGTGCGGGCCGGATCCTCGCCGCCCTCACCACCGTTGCTGCGCGCGCCGGCCAGCCCGGCACCGCGCGCGACAGCTTCGTGCGCCTCGGGTCCGAGCGCGCCGAGCGACATCGCCGCGCTGGTGAAGCGCGCCGCGATCGCGGCCTCGGGCTCGACCTCATCGAGCGGAACCGGATCGCCGATCGGCACGGGCTCGACGAGATCGCGCAGCGCGATCGTGTCGCGCCCTTCGAGCTCGTCCGACAGCGCGAGGAAGGCGGCTTCGTCACGCGCCACGATCGTCTTGCGCAGATTCTTGAGCAGCGGCGGATCGAAGTGGCGCTTGATCCCGTCGCGGCGATAGCGGAACAGCCCGCGCTGCGGCGGCGCGGCGCCCGCGCGAGCGAGCTCCTCCCACGCGCGCAGGTCTTCTTCGATCTCCTCGAAGCCCAGCGCCGGCACATGGGCGGCCATACCGGGGAAGCACGCCGCGACGAGGTCGCGGCGCAGCCCGAGCGCTTCGAACGTCTGCGCGCCGACGTACGAGCGCAGCGTGCAGATGCCGAGCTTGGCGAGCACTTTGACCAGCCCGGCACGCAGCGTCTCGAGCAGCGCCGTCGCCGAGCCCGTCTCGGCGACCGCTGCGCGCGCCGCCAGCCACGGCGCGACGACGTTGGCTCCGGCGGCCATGACGGCCGCGCAGCCGTGCGCGTCGCGCGCGAAGCCGTCGCAAGCCGCGATCGAGGCCTGCATCCGCAGGCCGGCGGAGGTCAGCCGCTGGTGCAACGCGCCGGCCGCCAGCACGGCCGGCAATGGGACCGCCGCGCCGCGGTCGTCGAGCACGAGATAGCTGGCGCCGTCGCGCACGGCGCGTTCAGCTTCGTCGCAAATCGCGCCCAGCCGCGCGCGCAGCGAGCTCGCACCGACGTCGAGCGCGATGCGATGCGGTACCAGCCGCGCGTCGCCGGCCAGCGCCTCGAACGCGCCTTCGTCGAGCAGCGCGGTGTCGATGGCGACGATGCTGCCGGGCGCCGGAACGTCGCCGTTCGTGTCGCCGCTGCCGACGAACGCGCGCATGTCGAACACGAAGCCTTCGCGCAGCGCGTCGATCGGCGGGTTGGTCACCTGCGCGAAGCGCTGGCGCAAGTACTCGGTGACCGGCATCCGGCGCTCGAGGAACGCCGGCGCCGCGTCGTCGCCCATGGACCACATCGGCTCGACGCCGCCGGCCAGCGCGAAAACGACCTGCTTGAGCTCGTCGGAGGTGTAGCCGTAACGAACGAGGTCACAGCGCAGCGTCTCGCCGTCGACCGCCGGCGCAGGCGCCGCCGGCGGGGTGAAAGCCCACGAGGCGACGGTCGAACGAAAGTCGGCGTTCTCGCGGCGCAGGGCGCGAAACGCGGCCGGCACGATCAGCTCGCCGGTCGCAAAGCGCACGACGATCCGTTCGCCCGGACCGAGCCGGCCGCGCTCGACGATCGGGTCGTCGCCGAACGCGATCGCGCCGGCTTCCGACGCGGCGAGGACCTTGCCCGACGCGGTGCGGCACCAGCGCAGCGGTCGAAAACCGCTGCGGTCGAGCGCCGCGCCGACCCGATCGCCTTCGGCGAACACGATCGCCGCCGGCCCATCCCACGGCTCGACGGTCGGAACGTGCGCGTCGTAATACGCGCGCAGCCGTTCGTCGTCGTCGATCGCCGGAGAGAGCATGAGGTCGACCGCCTCGTCGACGCGGTAACCGGCGCCGATCATGGCATCGAGCGCAACATCGAACTCGAGCGAGTCGCTCGCGCCGCGCGGCGAGAGCACGCCGCGGGCGCGCATCCAGGCGCGGTTGCCCGTGATCGTGTCGATCTCGCCGTTGTGCGCGACGATCCCGAACGGCTGCACGAGCCGCCAGCTGGGCGCGGTGTTGGTGCTGAAACGCTGGTGGAAGACGGCAAAGCGCGACGCGCACGCGGGGTCGCCCAGATCGGCAAAGTAGGCGCCGAGCTCGCTCGACGAAAGCAGAGCCTTGTAGACGACCGTCGTCGGTGACGCGCTGACCAGCGTCGCCGCGTCCCCGTCCTCGCGCAGCGCGCGAATGACGGCCCGCCGGACGGCGCGCATGCGCTCGCGCGCGTTGCCGGGACCGACGTCGACCAGCAACTGCTCGTAGGTCGGCGCGGCGGCCGCCGCCTGCGCGCCGAGCACGGCCGGCTCGACCGGCGGGATGCGCCAGCGCATCGGGGCGACGCTTTCACCGCGGATCGCCTGCTCGACGCGCGCGCGAACCGCGGCCGCGCCGTCCTCGTCGCGCGGCAGGAACACGCACACCGCGGCCAAGTGCTGCTCGGGGACGCGGACGTGCGCCGCGGCGAGCTCCCGCTGCAGCAGCGCGCGCGGCGTCTCCATCAGGATGCCCGCACCGTCGCCGGTGCGGCCGTCGGCGGCCCGCGCCCCGCGGTGCTCCATCGCACCGACGGCGGCCAGCGCGAGCTCGACGATTCGATGCGATGCCTTGTTCGTCAGATCGGCTAGGAAGCCGACCCCGCACGCGTCATGCTCGGAGCCTGCGCTGAGGATACTCGAAGCGCTTGGGCTGGGGATATTCGAAGCGCGGCGCATCGGAAAGGCTCACGATAGGCCATCGCGACCGCGCCGTCATTGTCCAAACGGCGCACCATCGGCGAACGCAAGCCTCCAAAACGACGGCGCCGGCGGCGCCGCCCGGGTCAGCGGCGCTTGCGCAGCGGGCTATGCGCTAGGATCAGCGTGCGACACGCGCTGGAACGAAGTTTCGCGTCGATCTGCGGCTGTCTGGAAAGATTCTTCTTGGCAGCGCGCTTCCATTGAAGGTTGCGTGCGTCGAGCCGCACGTCGCGACCCTCGATCCGGGCCTGCGCGATCGAGTGCACGAGCCCGTCCATTTCGACCTCGCCGAGCAGTTGGAGGTCGCGAACGTCGACCAGTACCGTGGAGCCGCCGGGCAAACGGCGTTCCAGCTCGCGAAAGGCGCTGACCAGGTCCGGATCGAGCGCGCCGATGAGGCGCAGGACCATCGGTCGGGAAATGGGCTGGATTTGGGGTGCGTACACGATCGCTCCTCGAAGTGGCTACTCCAAGATACGTCGCCCGACTGAGAAAAGTTTGAGATCAGGCTGCGAAATGCGGTCGGAGACCGCTCAGCCCGGCGAGGCCCCCTCGAGGCCCAGCGCGGTCATCATCCGGTAGCCGATCTCCAAGGCGCGTTCGTCGATGTCGAACCGCGCGTTGTGGTGCGGGTACGCGCTGGCGTCGTCCCCGCGCGAGCCGACGATGAAGTATGCGCCCGGGCGCTCTTCCTGCATGAACGACATGTCTTCGGCCCACATCACGATGTCGTGCTCGACCACGTTGGCGGCGCCGAGCTCGCGCGCGCCGACCGTCCGGACCACGTCGTTGATCTCGCGCGCGTTCACCGTCGGCGGGTACGACCAATGATAATCGAACTCGTACTCGAAGCGCATCGCCGCCGACAAGCCGTCGATGACGCGCCGCATGCGGTCGGGCAGCGAGCGGCGCACCTCGACGTCGAAGGCGCGCACCGTACCCTTCATCTTCGCTTCGTCGGGGATCACGTTGAACGTCGTGCCGCTGACGAACTGTCCGACGGTGATCACAGCCGGGTCCTTCGGCGCGATCTCGCGCGACACGATTGTCTGCAGCAGCGTGACGAGGTACGCGCCGGCCGCGACCGGATCGACGGCCAGCTGCGGCATCGCGCCGTGACCGCCCTTGCCGCGAATCGTCAGATCGAACTCGTCGGCCGAGGCGAAGAACGCGCCGTCGCGCACGCCGATCTTGCCGGCGTCCAGCCCGCTGTAGAGGTGCAGCGCGAAGGTTCGATCGACGTGCGGGTTCTCGAGCGCGCCGTCGTCGATCATCTTCTTGGCTCCGGCGTGTCCCTCTTCACCGGGCTGGAAGCAGAACACCAGCGTCCCCGGCACTTCGGCGCGGCGCGCGGCGAGCGTCTTGGCCGCGGCGAGCAGGATCGAGACGTGCCCATCGTGACCGCAGGCGTGCATGACGCCGCCGTGCTGCGAGCGGTACGGGACGTCGTTGAGCTCGGTGATCGGCAGCGCGTCCATGTCCGCGCGCAGCAGCGTGACGGGGCCCGGCTTTCCGCCGCGCAGAGTTCCGAGCACGCCGGTCACGCCGATCCCGGTACGGATCTGGTCGAGCCCCAGCGCTCCGAGCTGGTCGGCGACGAAGGCGGCGGTGTCGCGCTCCACCATCGACAGCTCCGGCGCGGCGTGGAGGCGGCGCCGAGTCGCGACCAGCTCGTCGTGCGGGATCGCGAGCGTGAGCCTGTCGTGAGCGTGTCGAACGGTCATGGGCGGTTCTTCTGCACGCGCGCGTCCGGTCGCCTGGGTTTCGCACGGCTCCCCGCCGGGGTAGGCGCCGAAGGTGCCCAGGAAATCCAGCGACGACGCCTCCTCGGCAGCGGGGAGTGAGGGCGGCGAGCTCGACGAGGCGCGGGAGCCGCGCGGCGACGTCGCCAATATCGCCGCCGAGTTCTTCGGGACGTTCGTCGTGACGTTCGCCAGCATCGCTCCGGCCGCCGTCGCTCGTGCGCTCGGGATGAGATTGGGCTACGCCGTCGAGATGGGCTGTACCGGGGTCGCTGCGACGGCGATGATCTACGCGCTGCGGTACGTCTCGGGCGCGCACATGAACCCGTGCATCACCATCAGCTTCGCCCTGCGCGGCGATTTCGATTGGAGGCGCGTTCCCGGCTACGTCGTCGTGCAGTTTCTCGGCGCCGCGGCTGCCGGCGCTTTCGTCCTGAGCGCGATCGCCGCGGACCGAACCGCGCTCTTGCCGCAGATGCTGTTGGGCGCGTGGCCGGCGTTCTGGCTCGAGATCTTCTTGACGGCCGTCATCATCGTGGTCGCACACTCGACCGCCAACGTGGCACGCTTCATCGGCCCCGAAGCGGCGCTCGCCAACGGCGCGACGACGCTGCTCGCGCGCTGGATCGGCGGCCGGGTGTCGAGCGGCTCGATGAATCCGGCGCGCACGCTGGGGCCCGCGCTGGTTGCCGGAGGGTTCGCGGACTGGTGGGTGTACGCCACCGCTCCGCTGATCGGCATGGCAATCGGGGTGGCGATCGTTGCCGTCATGTGGCGCAAGAAGCCCAGTCGAGGCGAACGCCCGGATTGATCCTGCGCCGAGGTCGGGTGCCGCGGCGGAGGCCCTGGCCGTGCACGCGTCGCATCGAGCGCTCACCGCGGCCTGCGAAGACGGAGGTTCGGAGATGGCGCAGATCAGTTATGCTCACGGGACCGGCAGCGTTCCGCTGATCGGCGAGACGATCGGCGACAACCTCGACCGCGTCGCGCGGATGTGGCCGCGCAGCGACGCGGTCGTCTCGCTTCACCAAGGCGCGCGGCTGACGTATGCCGAGCTCTCCGCCGAAACCGACCGCCTCGCGAAGGCGTTCGTCGCCGCCGGCGTCGCTCACGGCGAGCGAGTCGGGATTTGGTCGCCCAACTCGATCGAATGGGTACTCGTGCAGTACGCGACGGCGAAGATCGGTGCGATCCTGGTCAACGTAAACCCGGCCTACCGGTTGTCGGAGCTCGAGTACGCGCTGCGCCAGAGCGGCGTGAACACCCTCGTCACGCTCGACCGCTACAAGACCAGCGAGTACCTGGCGATGGTGCGCGACGTGCGCGGCGCGCTGCCTGGCCTGCGCGAAGTGGTGATCGCCGGCGACACGGCGGCGTTGTCGGGCGAGACCGGCTGGGACGAGTACGTCGAGCGCGGCGGCCGCTGCTCCGACGCGGCGCTGGCCGAGCGCAAGACGCGCTGCCAGTTCGACGAGCCGATCAACATCCAGTACACCTCCGGCACGACCGGCTTCCCCAAGGGCGCGACGCTGTCGCACCACAACATCCTCAACAACGGATTCTTCATCGGCGAAGGCTGCCGGTACACCGACGCCGACCGCGTCTGCATTCCGGTGCCGTTCTATCATTGCTTCGGGATGGTGCTGGGCAACCTCGCCTGCACGACGCACGGCGCGACGATCGTCATCCCCAACTGGACGTTCGATCCCGAGCTGACGCTGCGGGCCGTCGCCGCCGAGCGATGCACGTCGCTCTACGGCGTGCCGACGATGTTCATCGCCGAGCTCGCGCTGCCGAACTTCCGCGACTTCGAGCTGTCGACGCTGCGCACGGGGATCATGGCCGGCTCGCCCTGCCCGGTCGAGGTGATGAAGCGCGTGCAGAGCGAGATGCACATGCCCGAGGTCACGATCTGCTACGGGATGACCGAGACGTCGCCCGTCTCGACCCAGACGACGACCGACGATCCGCTCGACAAGCGGACCGGGACGGTCGGCCGCGTGCACCCGCACGTCGAGGTGAAGGTCGTCGACGGTGAGGGTCGCGTCGTGCCCCGCAGCGTCCCGGGCGAGCTGTGCACGCGCGGCTACGGCGTCATGCTCGGGTACTGGGAGAACCCCGAAGCGACCGCCGCCGCGATCGACCCCTCGCGCTTCATGCACACCGGCGACATCGCGACCATGGACGACGACGGCTACCTGAACATCAGCGGGCGCATCAAGGACATGGTGATCCGCGGTGGCGAGAACGTCTACCCGCGCGAGGTCGAGGAGTTCCTGTACGGCCATCCCGCGATCAAGGACGTGCAGGTGATCGGCGTCCCCGACGAGCGCTACGGCGAGGAGCTCTGCGCCTGGGTGATCGTGCACGACGGGGCCGAGCTGACCGAGGACGCGGTGCGCGAGTACTGCCGCGGGCAGATCGCGCACTACAAGATTCCGCGCTACGTGATGTTCGTCGAGGGCTGGCCGATGACGGTCAGCGGCAAGGTGCAGAAGTACAAGATGCGCGAGGAGTCGATCGCCAAGCTGGGGCTGGACAACGCGGCGAAGATCGTCACCGCGTAGCGAACGACGCTCGCGCCCTTTGCCTCAGGCCGTCGCCTTGCGTGAGCGCGACGTGCCGCCCCGCTTGCGCTTCGCGGTCTGCTTGATCTTCGCGTTGACCGAGTCGATCAAGTCCGCGCCGGCTTCGAGGATCTGACCGGCTTTCTCGAGCGCCGTGCCGGCGCGGCGCGCGCCGCCGGAAGCCTTCTTCGCGGTGCTGGCGGCCTTCTTGGCGGCCTTCTTCACGCCGCCGGACATGCGCGCGACCGGGCTCTCCTTGCGCGGACCGGACTTCTTGGCGCTCGTCGTCTTCGCGCCGGCCTTCTTCGCGCCGGACTTCTTCGCGCCGGACTTCTTGCCGGCGCGCTTCGCTGCTGCCATCGTTTTGGTCTTCCTTTCGGTTCCAGCGATGGAATCGTTGCGGCTACACGTTCCCGCGACCGGTCCGGGACAAACGCCCGCTTGCGCGTCGGGTGAAAAACAAAGAGCCGCGGAGTCGCCCGTTCGACGATCTCCGCGGCTCGGTGGTAAGGGGGGCGATCAGTTGCGCTTGCGCGCGTTGATCGTCCCGCTGGTGGTGGTGACGGAGACGCTTTCTCCGATCGACTGGCCGTGACTGTCCCTGACCGTGATCGTGCAGGCGCCGGCGGCGACCGAGGTCACCGTGAAGGTCACGCTGGGTCCCGGTCCCGATGACGGCGTGAAGGTCGCGATACCGCTGCACGACGGCGCGCCGTTCATCGCGGTGATCGTGCCGTTGTAGTTGGTCTCACTCGCGGAGAACGTCTGCTGGACTCCCACGGTGGTGAACGACACCGAGGGCGTCGAGAGCACCAGCGGCGGCGGCGGCGGCGGCGTCGGCGTCGGCGTCGGTGCCGGCGTCGGGGTCGGCGTCGGCGTCGGGGTCGGCGTCGGAGTCGGCGTCGGCGTCGGTGTCGGGGTCGGGGTCGGCGTCGGCGTCGGCGTCGGCGTCGGCGTCGGAGTCGGCGTCGGAGTCGGCGACGGAGTGGGTGTCGGCGTCGGCGACGGTGTGGGCGTCGGCGTCGGCAGCGCAGAGGCAGCCGTGAACGCGACGAAGACGTAGCGCTGGCCGGCCGCGAAGCTGAACGGAACGTTCGGCGGCGTCCACGTCATCGTGGTCGGCGTCAGCAGCGTTCCCGGACCTTCGAGCGTCGTCCAGCCGTTCGACGGATGCGTCGGATCGTAATACGCGATGTACGACAGCGCGGCCGGCGGCACCGACGCCGCCGACGGGAACTGCACCGTGAACGTCGGCGGGGTGGCGAAGCTGACCGCCGCGCTGGCCGTCAGCGAGAAGAACGCGAACGGCGCGATCGACGCGCCGCCGATGTTGTCCGGCCGGCGGCGCACGTCTTTCACGGCCGGCGTTCCGCTCGGCTGCGTCAGCGAGAACACATCGGTGATCGTCACGACCGCGGTCCCCTTACCGACGGTGAACGTGCCGTTGTAACCCGCCCCGACGGGCCCGAGACCCAGCGTCGCGGGCCCGGTCGTGCTCGTCTTGACGGTCCCCGTCGCGCTCAGCGGCGGCGGCACCGGCGTAGCCGTCGGCACGGGAGTAGGCGACGCGGTCACGATCGGAAGCGGGGGATTGAAGACCGGCGCCGGGGTGCTGCTGCCGCCGCTGCAACCGGCGAACAGCGCGGCCGCCACGAAGGCGCCCGCGATCGTTGCGGTGCGAAGGTCCATCGTCGTGGTGCCCTTTCCGTGCTCGCGCATTTCAGTACACCAGCTTTCCGAGGCGGCCGGGGTTCAGGCCGATGCCGGGCTCGCAGAACCACAGCGAGCCGTCAGGCGCGGTCGCGATGCCTTGCAGGCCGAGACCGGTCACCGGCGAGGCGAACTCGACAACCGTCCCGCCGGTGGTGATCCGGCCGATGCGGTCGATCGACAACGCACTGCCCTGCTCGGTGAACCATAGCGCGCCGTCCTGACCGACGGTGATCCCCCATGGCCCCGAGATCGGCGTGAGGGTCGGAAACTCGCCGGTGACCGAGAACGAGTTCGGCGAGAGGCGCCCGATGTTGCCGCGCAGGTACTCGGTGAACCACAGGTTGCCGTCCGGACCACGGATGATGTCCTTCGGCTGCGTTCCCGCGGTGAGCGTGATCTCGCTCTGCGGGTGGAACAGATCCGTGATGCGGCCGATCTTGTCGACGTTCTGCTCCGTGTAGTAGAGGTTGTTGTCCGGCGCCGTCGCGATGTCGAACGGACCGGCGTTTGCCGTCGGAACGCTCGTCTCACCGGCCGTCGATCCGTTGTAGCTCAGGAATCCGACGCGACTGCTGCCGTTCCCGACGTACCAGATGTTGCCGTCGAGGCGGTCGACCAGCCCGGCCGGCTGATCGGGCGGCGGCGGCGCGAAGAGCGTCGAGAACTCGGTGATCGAGCCCGTCGTCGTGCTCTTCGCGATCTTGTTCGCGGTCGCACCGGATTCGGTGAACCACAAGTTGCCGTCGCTGGCGCCGATGATGTGGGGGAGTTGAGCTTCGAACGCGTTCGCGGTGGGAACCGGGAACTCGGTCACCACGCCGGCAGGCGTGATGCGTGCGATGGCGTTACCCGGGAACTCGGTGAACCACATGTTCCCGTCGCTGCCCGCGGCGATGTAGCGCGGCTTGTTCGTCGAGATCGGTATCGAGAACTGATAGATCGTCGGCTTGGGCGTGAATGCCGCCGAGGTCGGCGAGATCCCGGTCCCGCTGGCGACGACCGTGGCGGTCGGGCCGCCGGGCAGGCCGCTGTTCAGCGTGCCGCCGTTGTAGGTCAGCGTCGCGGTCTGCGCGGGACTCGCGAGGTTGTTGGTCGAGAGAGCGAGCGTGCCGCTGTTCGTCGAGTCGTTGACGGCGAGATGGATCGGTACGCTGTAGTCGCCCGGACCGACGATCGTGTTGCCGTCGGCATCCTTGGCTGCGACGTTGACGTTCACCGTCGCCGGAACGCCCGCATTCGGCGACGGGTTGCTCAGCGAGATCTGCACCGAGGCGACGACGCCGTTGAGGGTCGCCGAGACGGTATTCGCGGCGCTGGCGACGATCGTCTTCGTGACCGACGCGCGGCTGAGCACGTTGCCCTGGCCGTTCTGCTCGTCGTATGTCGCGAACGCGAAGGTGTCGGTCCCGACCGGAGCGTCGATGACCAACGTGCTCACCGGGGCGTTGAGAAACTCCGGCGTCCCGCCGTTGACGGAGACCGAAACGCTGCGCGCGGTCGGCGGCACGTACTTCGGGCTGCGCGCGACCGCCGACGAGGACGAGGAGGCCCAATGCATCGTGAAGGTCACGCTGGCCGTGGCCGGCGATTTGGAGGGCGACAGCGGCGCGACCGGCGCGGACGAAGCGCCGCCGCCACCGCAGCCGGCTGCGAGCAGACCGATCAGTGCCGCGCCGGCTAGGCGCAACCCGAATCGGCCGATGGGAAGACTGCGGTACGGCCAAACGCCCATACGCGAACCTCTCTGGACAACGGAGCACGAGACGACCGAAACAGAGCCGCCTCGGCCAGGCCTTTTCGGAAAGGGCTTGGTTGTTCCTGGGGCACTGCTGGGAAGGCCCTTGCCGCAGGAGTCCCGCGCTCGAACGCGCGAGTATCCGCGGCTCTCACTTTGCGGCGCCGGGAGACCGACTCGATGGCCAAAATCACGACCGCGGGCGCGCGGGACCTCGAGCGCGCCGGCCTGGGCGACGACCAGCTCGTCGCGATGCTGCGCAACATGCTGCTCCAGCGGCAGCTCGACAACCGCGGCTTCCAGCTCAACCGCCAGGGGAAGATTCCCTTCGCGCTGGGTTCGGAAGGCCACGAGGCGGTCCAGGCCGGTGCGGCGACGGCGTTCGCGCGCGGACGCGACGTGCTCGTCCCGTACTATCGCGACTTGGGGCTGGCGCTCGGAGTCGGGATGACGCCGTTCGAGATCCTCTCGTCGCTGTTCGCGCGCGAGACGGACCGCTCGATGGGGCGGCAGTTCCCGAACCATTATACGAACCACGATCTCGGCGTGCTCTCGATCTCGTCGATCATTGCGGGCCATTGCACGCACGCGGTGGGGGTTGCCGCCGCGTTCAAGTTTCGCGGTGAAAGCGGCCGGGCAGTGCTGTGCAGCAACGGCGAAGGCGCGACGTCACAAGGCGAGTGGCACGAGTCGGTCAACTTCGCCGCCGTCCACGCGCTGCCGATCGTCTTTTTGGTGCAGAACAACGAATGGGCGATCTCTACGCCGCAAGACCTGCAGATGCGCGTCGCCAACGTTGCCGACAAGGCGCCGGGCTACGGGATCCCGGGTGCCGTGTGCGACGGCTTCAGCCCGGTTTCGACCTATGCGGCGGTGCACGAAGCGTTCGTTCGCGCCCGCAGCGGCGGCGGGCCGACGATCGTTGAGGCGAAGTGTTACCGCTTCCTGTCGCACTCGACCGACGACGACGACCGCACCTACCGCTCGCGCGACGTGATCGAGGAGCGGCGCAAGCTCGATCCCGTGCCGCGCTTCGAGCAGCTGCTCCTCGAAGCGGGCGTGATCGACGACGACCGCGGCCAACAGCTGCGCGCCGACGTGCTCCGCGAGACCAACGAGGCGACCGACGCCGCCGAAGCGCAGCCGTACCCGAAACCGGACAGCCTCTACACGAACGTCGTCGCCGGAGACTACCAACCATGGCAGGAGTGAAAGCCGCGGGTGCGCCGGAAAACCAGACCGGCGTCACCATGACCAACGTCGAGGCCGTGCGCACGACGCTGCACGACGCATTGGCGCGCGACGAGCGGGTACTCATCATGGGCGAGGACGTCGGCGCCCGCGGCAACGTCTTCCTCATCACCAAGGGCTTCCTCGAAGAGTTCGGGCCGGAGCGGGTCATCGACACGCCGCTGGCCGAGGCGTCGATCGTCGGCGTCGCGATCGGGATGGCGATGGAAGGGCTGCGCCCGATCGCCGAGATCCAGTTCGCCGACTTCATCTATCCGGCGTTCAATCAGATTGTCGGCGAGGCGGCCAAGACCCGTTATCGCAGCAACGGCGACTACACGTGCCCGCTGGTGATCCGCACGCCGTACGGCGGCGGCGTGCGCGGCGCGCTCTCGCACTCGGTCTCGATCGAAGCGCTGTTCTACCACGTGCCCGGACTGACGATCCTCGCGCCGTCGACGCCGGCCGACATCAAAGGCCTGCTCAACGCCGCCATCGAGGCGCCCGATCCCGTGCTGTTCCTCGAGCACAAGAAAACGTACCGCAGCGTCAAGGGGGAGGTTCCGGCCGGCTACTACACGATCCCGATCGGCAAGGCCGACGTGAAGAAGGCCGGCTCCGAGTTGAGCGTCGTCTCGTTCGGCTACAACCTGCATCAGGCGCTCGACGCGGCCAACCGGCTCGAAGGCGAAGGGGTGTCCGTCGAGGTGATCGATCTGCGCTCGATCCGGCCGATGGACAAGTCGACGATCCTCGACAGCGTGCGCAAGACGCGCAAGCTGCTCATCATCCACGAGGACAACAAGTTCGGCGGCGTCGGCGCGGAGATCGCGGCGATGGTGGCGGAGGAAGCGCTGTTCGAGCTCGACGCGCCGATCCGGCGGCTGGCCGGCCCCGACGTCCCGGCGATGGGCTACGCGCTGCCGCTCGAAGAAGAGTTCCTGATCTCGACCGAGGAGATGGTCGACGCGATGCGCGAGCTGGCGAAGTTCTAGTGGTCTGGCTCGGGGGTTCCATACGAAAGATCGCGAAGGATTTTCGTTTGGATCGAGGAGCGATGAGGGTGCAACGCCGTAGCGTTGTGACCGAAGAGGGACGATGAGCCGGACGGAAAGACGAGTGAGATTTCGTATGCGAACTCCCGAGTCAGGCCACTAAGATGGCGACGACGATCACGATGCCGCAGTTGGGCGAGACGGTCACCGAAGGAACCGTCGCGCAGTGGCTCAAGCAGCCAGGCGACAGCGTCGAGAAGTACGAAGCGTTCGTCGAAGTCTCGACGGACAAGGTCAACGCCGAGGTGCCGTCGCCGGTGAGCGGTGTCATTCGCGAGCTCATCGTCAAGGAAGGCGAGACGGTTCCAACCGGCGCGCCGATCGCCGTCATCGACGACGTAGCAGCGTCCGCGCTCTCCGAACCGGTGAGCTCCCCGCCGTCGGAGCACGCCGCCGCCGCGCAGCGCCCTTCGAACTTTCGACAGGCTCAGGACAGGCTAAGCTCAGGACAAGCGAAGAACGCCGATGCGGGCCGCAAGGGCGACGACGAGCCCGTACCGGGCAACGTCGATTCGAGCGGACCGAGCTTCAGCGCCCCGGCCGCCGGCAACGGCGCCACGGCCCGCGGCGCGCCGAGCTCGACCGCGCCGAGCGGCCTGCGGACGTCGCCGGCGGTGCGCCGGCTCGCGCGCGAGCACCGCGTCGACTTGGCCGCGGTTCGCGGGACCGGTGACAACGGTCGCATCACTGCCAACGACATCGTCGCCGCGGCAAAAGCCGGTCCCAGCGCGGGGGTCGGGGCGACGATCGGTGCCGACAATGCCGAATACCTGGCGCCGGCCGCGACCGCGGCCGCCGCGGCACCGCCTGCCGCAGCGCCGGCGCGCGGCGCGTCGAAGCCCACCTACGGCGGCGCGCGCCCGGGCGATCTGATCCCGCTCACGCAGGCGCGCCGCATCATCGCGCAGCGGATGGTCGAGTCCAAGCACACCGCGCCGCACGCTTGGACGATGGTCGAAGTCGACGTCACCAACGTCTGGAAGTGGCGCACCCGCGAGAAGGACGGATTCGAGCAGAGCACCGGCGTCAAGCTCACGCTGCTGCCGTTCTTCGTCCGCGCGGTGGTCGAGTCGCTGGCCGCGTTCCCGCTGATGAACGCGTCGTTCACCGAGGAGGGCATCCGCGTCCACCGCGAGGTCAACGTCGGGCTGGCGATCGCCGCCGGCGGCAACCTCGTCGTGCCGGTGCTGCGCCGGGCCGATCAGCTCTCGATTCGCGGGATCGCGCTGGCCGCCGGCGCGCTGATCGAGAAAGCGCGCAGCGGCCGCCTGGGCGCCGATGACCTCGCCGGGGGGACGTTCACCGTGAACAACACGGGCGCGAACGGCTCGATTCTCTCGGCACCGATCCTGGTGCCGGGTCAAGCCGGAATCGTCACGACCGAAGCGATCGTCAAGCGTCCGGTCGTGCGCGACGACGACGCGATCGCGATCGGTTCGATGATGAACGTCTGCATGTCGCTCGATCACCGGGTGATCGACGGCGCGGTGGCGAGCGGCTTTCTGAGCGACGTCAAGAAGCGGCTCGAAGCGATGGGACCGTCGGGATCGCTCTAGTGGGTTCGGGCTTCGCCCGAACCCGCCACGCACGGCGCTCGTCATTCCTGCTGATCGCCATTGTGACTGCCGCCGTGCGTGCAAGTGCGGTGCCTGCCTCGGCGGCGGTCGACGACGAACCGGGCGGGCTGGTCGCGTCGAATGCGACTCTAGCTCACGTGAGAACCCTGTACGACCGGGCGCACGCGCGGGATCACACCCGGGCGGCGACGGTGATCGAAGACTGGCGGCTGTTCCAGGACGACACGGTCGGGTCGTACCGCGTCTACCGGCTGGGCAAGGATGTCCGCGAGATCACCACCCTCGGGCCGCTCGTCTACCAGCGCGGCGTACGCGGCGCGGTACATTGGGAACAGAACCGCAACGGCATCGTCTCCACGTATCCGGGTGTTCACGAGCAGCGCGATGCGGCCAGCGAGCGCGCGTTGCGCGATTCCGGCGACGACCGCGACGTGCGGCTGGTCGGCGAGCTGCCGGCGCTCAACGCCTACGTCGTCGAGGTCAACCCGCCGGCCGGACGTCACGAGTGGCTGTTCATCGACAAGCGCACGGGCTATCTCTCGCGGCGCGATTACGTCGAGCGCCGGCGCCGGTACGCGACGACCTTCGATGACTACAAGCTCATCGAAGGCGTTCCCGAGCCATCCCGCACGCGGACCGTCGATTCGCTCGGCAACGAGCGCGAGCAGCTGCTGGTGACGCGCGCGCTCGACACCACGCCCGACCTGCGCGACGTCGACATCCCGCCGCCGCGGCGGGTGGTCGAGTTCCCGGAGAAGCAGCCGCTGATGCGGTTGCCGGTGAGATTCGTGAACGGCCTCGCGATCGTGCGGGTCATCGTCGGCCGAACCGGCTATGACTTCTTGCTGGACTCCGGCGCGGCCGGAATCGTGATCGATCCGTCGGTCGTGCAGCAGCAAGGTCTCGAACGTTACGGTCAGCGGCTCGGCTCGACGCTGGGCACGTTCCCCGAGTCGACGACGATCGTACCGCAGATGACGATCGGCGGACTGCGCATGCGCACCGTCGTCTCGCGCGTCGTCGCGGTTCCGTTCCGCGTCGACGACCGCGTGCATCTGGCCGGGCTGCTGGGCTTCGACTTCTTCGCCGACGCGGTCGTGCACGTCGACTTGCAGCACAACCTCGCCGAAGCAATCTCGCCCGATCGCTTCCACCCGCCGGCCGACGCCGTCACGCTCAACGTCGCCCTCGACGACAAGACACCCGCGGTCAGCGCGCGCGCCGGCGGCGCGGCGGGCCGAGTATTGCTCGACACGGGCGCCAACCGCACCGTGTTCGAGACGGCCTTCGCCGAGCGCGGCGACTTCTCACCCGACCGGGTCGCGAGCACGATGCACGTGCGCGGCATGGGCGGCTTCGCGAACGCCGAGTCGGCGCGCGTGCCGACCTTCGAGCTGGGCGGCTTATGGATCCGCGATGCGACCGTCGACGTATCGAACGCCGATCTCGGTACCGAAGATGTCGACGGCATCGTCGGCAGCGATCTGCTGCGCTCGTACGAGGTCTGGTTCGACTACCGCGCCAACGCCGTCTACCTCCGCAAAGCCAAACGCTGACCGACTAATGGCGGAGTGAGCGGCGGCGGCCTTCGCGGACGTCGAGCAGCACCGAGCGGATGAACGCGGTCTTGCCCTCGGTGTAGGAGTCGCGGTCGTTGCGGAACTGCTGGGCGAGGTCGCGCTTGAGCGCGCCGAACGCGGCGGCCAGCGCGGCGTCGGCGCGCAGCGCGTCGCGCAGCGTCAGGTGCGCCTGCAGGGCGGCCGAACCCGCCGCGCACACGAACAGATGATGCCGCGGCGCGCCGGGCGGCGGGCGAAACGCCTCGCGCCCGACGATGCCGAGATCGCCGAGGTGCTCGTAGCCCAAAGCGGCGAGCCGCCGCGCGACCTCGCCGAAGTCGCTCGCGTGCCGGATGACGACGTCGACGTCGACGATCGGCTTGGCGTCCAGACCAGGGACCGCGGTGCTGCCGACGTGCTCGATCCCGGCCGCCAGCTCGCCCAGCACCGGCGCGATCCGCGTGTGGAGCGTTTCGAACGCCGCGGCCCAAGCCGGATCGTACGGCACGACCTCGACCGGTTCGGCGCGCTCCTCGGGACTGATCGGATCGCGGTTCATCGCAGCTCAGCTCCTAGGAGAGCGATTGTTCTTCACGGCGAAGTCCCTGGGCTGTGCTCCTTCGCAAGTCCTTCACCTTCGAGGCCGCGCACGTGCTTCCGCATCATCCCGGCAAGTGCTCGCGGCTGCACGGCCACTCGTACCGGCTGGAAGTCACGCTCGAAGGACCGTTGCAAGCCGGCGGACCGGCGGCCGGGATGATCGAGGACTTCGAGGTCGTCAGCCGGCTCGTCAAGGCGACCGTGATCGCCAAGCTGGATCATCGCTCGCTCAACGAGCTGATCGAGAATCCGACCGCCGAGAACATCATCTGCTGGGTCTGGGCGCGCCTAGTGCCCGACCTCCCGCAACTGGCCGAGCTGACCTTGTGGGAGACTCGCACGGCCTGCGTCGTTCTCAGAAAGGGCGACCCGCTGGCCCAGGCCCCGGCCGGGTAAGCGTGCGGGTGGACCCTCGAAAACCTCCACAGGAGCCCACATCCATGATCCGCATCCTTTCGATCCTGAGCGCCGCCGTCGCGCTCGCCGTCGCACCGGTCGCCGCTCGAGCGGCGATCACCGCGGGCACCGATCTGGTCGGCAACCTTCAGACCAGCGTCGACTCGAAGAACGCCGTCGTCGGGCAGCAGGTCGTCATCGCCAACGTGCACTCGACCGACAACGACGTCAACGGCGCGGTGATCTACGGCCACGTATGCGACGTGCAGTCCGCCGGCCAGGGCCGGGCCGCCAAGCTGCAAATCTGCGTCGACACGCTGCGCACGCGCTCCGGGAACACCTACGCGCTCGACGGCCGCATTGTCGCGGCGCAAGTCAACACCAAGAACAACACGCTCAACGAGGTCGGCGGCGCGGTCGCCGGAATGATCATCGGCAACATCATCGGCAAGCGCGTCGGCACCAACGCCGGCGGACTGCTCGGTGCGGGCGGCGGCTACCTGTACGCGAAGAACGCGAAGCAGAACGTCACCATGCCCGCCGGCAGCAGCGTGACCGTGCAAGTGCTGCGGGCGCGCCGCCAGGCGACCCGCTAGAAGGCGACGGTGCTGCAGCTCGCGGAGATCTTCTACAGCCTTCAAGGTGAGGGGACGTGGAGCGGTACGCCTGCGGTCTTCGTCCGCCTCGCCGGCTGCAACCTGAGCTGCTCGTTCTGCGACACCGACTACGCGCTTGCGTTTCTGGCGACGGTCGACGAGGTCGTCGCGAAGGTGCGCGAGCTCGGCGGCGCCTGCCCGATGGTCATTCTCACCGGCGGCGAGCCGTTCGCGCAGCGCGAGACGCGCGCGCTGATCGACGCGCTGCGGGCCGACGGCCGCCGGGTGCACGTCGAGTCGAACGGAACGCTCGCGACCCCACTGCCCGACGACGTGTGGCTCACGGTTTCGCCCAAGGAACGGCTCGCGCCCGAGATGGCGCTGCGCGCCGACGAAGCCAAGCTGATCGTCGACGGCCGCGTGCCGGAGGAGTGGATCGGCGAGTTCCCGCACACCACCCGCGTGTTCTTGCAGCCCGAGGGCAACAAACCGGCCAACGTCGCACTCGCCGTCGAAGCCGCCAAGCGCGATCCGCAGCGCCTGCGTCTCTCTTTGCAGACCCACAAGTTCATCGGCGTGAGGTGATCCTCGTCGTTTGCGCGGTCGCGCAAGAGCTCGCCGCGCTTGCGCCGCGCGCCGGCGTCGACGTCGTGGCGGTCGGTGTCGGACCGGTCGAATCGGCGCTGGGTACCGCGCGCGCGCTGGCGGCCACGCCGTACGACGCGGTGATCAATGCCGGGATCGCCGGCGGCTTTCGCGAGCGCTGCACCGTCGGCGACGTCGTCGTGTGCGCGCGCGACGACTATGCCGAGCTGGGCCTCGAAGACGGCAGCGTCTTCCCGCTTCCAGGCGGACTCGAGCTCGTGCGCCACGCCGAGGCGGATCCCGGGCTGCTGCAGCCGTTTCTCGACGGGCTGATTCCGGTGATCGTCGGTCGCGGCATCACCTCCGCGATCGTCACCGGGACGACCGCGCGCGCATTCGTGCTGGCGCATCGCTTTCGGGCCGACGTCGAGTCGATGGAAGGTTTCGCCGTGCTGCGCGCCGCGCAGCTTGCCGGCGTAGCGGCCGTCGAGGTGCGCGGCATCTCGAACCTGGTCGGCGAACGAGAGTCCAACGGCTGGGACTTTCGCGCCGGCGCCGCCGCCGCGGTCGCAACGACCGAAGCCCTGCTCGACGTTCTGTCCAGCGGATGACGATGCAACGCCACGCTCGCTACTCGCTCGCCTACTCGCCGTGTCCCAACGACACCTACATCTTCGCGGCGCTCGCCAACGGGCTGCTCGCCGGCGCCCCGCCGGTCGACGTCGTGCTCGACGACGTCGAGGCGCTCAACCGCGCCGCGCGCGAAGGCCGCTATGAGCTCACCAAGGTGAGCTACGGCGCGATCCCCGCGCTGCTCGACAAGTACCGCATCTTGCGCGCCGGCGGCGCGCTGGGCCGCGGCTGCGGGCCGCTGGTCGTCGCGCGGCCCGGCGTCGACGCCAAGGCCCCGCTGCTGACCGACTTCGCGGCCGACGCGACGTTCGCGATCCCCGGCCGGATGACGACCGCTTACGCGCTGCTGCGGCTCGCGCTCGGCCGCGAGCCGTCGGTGACGGAGATGCGGTTCGACCGCATCGCCGGCGCGGTCGCCGACGAAGAAGTCGCCGCCGGGCTGATCATCCACGAGTCGCGCTTCACCTACCGCGACGCGGGGCTGGTCGAGGTGATCGATCTGGGCGACTGGTGGGAGCACGAGACGGGCAACCCGATTCCGCTGGGCGCGATTCTGGTGCGCCGCGACGTCTCCGACGACGACGCGCGCGCGCTCGACGACCGCGATCCGGCGCAGCTTGGCCTTCGCGCGCGAACGTGAGAGCGAGATCATCGGCTACGTCCGCGAGCACGCGTTCGAGATGAAGGACGAGGTGATGCGCGCGCACATCGGACTGTACGTCAACGAGTTCAGCGACGACGTCGGCGAAGCGGGGATCGCCGCGGTCGAAGATCTGTTCGCGCGCGCGGCCGCGGCGCAGCTCATCCCCGCCGGGGCGCGGCCGGAGTTCGTCCCGGCGTGAACCGCGGCGCGTTTCTCGCCACGACCGCGGCCGGTGCCGTGGCGCCGCTGCTGCCGCATGCCGCGCGCGCGGGCGACCCCGTGGTTACACTGGGCGACGACGCGTTCGTGCGTGATGTCTGGCGCGAGCTGCGCGGACGGTCCTTGGGGATCGTCACCAATCAGAGCGGCGTGCTGTCGGACGGCCAACCGCTGGTCGACGCGGTGCATCGCAACGGCCGCATCGCGATCAAGGCGCTGTTCGGCCCCGAGCACGGCATCCGCGGAACGACCGGTGCCGGCGAGACCGTCGGCTCGTCGACCGATCCGCAGACCGGCTTGCCCGTCTATAGCCTGTACGGCGCGACCCGGCATCCCACGCAGGCGATGCTCGACGGCATCGACGTGCTGCTGTTCGACATCCAGGACGTCGGAGCGCGCCCTTACACGTACGTCTCCACCATGGCGTACGTGATGGAATCGGCCGCCAAGTACGACCGCGAGGTGTGGGTGCTCGACCGCCCCAACCCGGTCGGCGGCGTGCTGCTCGACGGTCCGGTGCTCGAGCCGAAGTTCGCGTCGTTCATCGGGCTCTACCCGATCCCGGAGCGGCACGGGATGACGATCGGCGAGCTGGCGCGCATGTACAATGCCCACTTCGGCATCGGCTGCAAGCTGCGCGTCGTCCCCATGCAAGGCTGGCGACGCGAGATGCTCTGGGCCGATACCGGGCTGCACTGGGTCGCGACGTCGCCGAACATGCCGTATGCGCGCACGACGCTGGTCTATCTGGCGACCGGGCTGGTCGACGAAGCCGGCGTGAACAACGGCATCGGCACGCCGCGCCCGTTCGAATACGCCGGCGGATACGGTTTCGATCCGGCCGCCTATCGCGACGCGCTGCACGCCGCGCGGCATCCCCGGAGTCGAGTTCGAACCGGCCGACTGGGTTCCGGTCCGCGGCTTTTGGGCCGGCAAGACGCTGCACGGCGTCTCGATCGACGTGACCGACGCGCACGCGTTTCCCAGCGTCCGCACCGCCGTCGAGCTCCTCGCCGCTGCGCGCGCGCAGGGAAAGCTGCACATCGCTCCGGGCCACGAACACATCTTCGATCGCGACTGGGGCACCGACAGCGTGCGCCGCGCGCTCGCCGAAGGCGCCTCACCCGACACCATCATCGCCGCCTGGCAACCAGCCCTGTCCGCCTTCCACACCCTACGCGCACAGTATCTCTTGTATTAGCCGCTATTCACTCGCCGCGTTTTTGGGCGCGTTCGCGGAGCTGGCGGATCTGCCAGACGTGGATGAAGCGCTGGATCTCTTCTTGCGTCTCCTCGTCGGTGCCGATGAAGCGCAGGCCGTGCGAGAACTTGCGGCGCCGCAGGCTCCAGAACGCCGCGACGACCTTGGCGCGCAGGGACATCTCGCCGAACGGTTCGGGCGGGACCTTCACCTTGCGCGTCGTGCGCCCGCGGGGCGTCGTCTCCACGACTTCCTTTTCGACGGTGACGCTGCTGATGAGGTCGTTGGGCAGCGTCATGCGCAGCTCGACCGTCGCCTCGTCGGGAAGATCTTCGTCGCCGATCAGCCGCAGGCCGCCGGCGGAAAGCTCGTTCGCCAGCGCCGTGCGCGCACCGGCGCGCCCGCTCAGCACGTACGCGACGGGAAACTCGACCGAGGCGCGATACGTTTGACGCTGCCGTTCGGTGATGGTCGCTCGGACCAGCGGTTTGTGGGAGCTGCGCCGCCGTTTCCACGCCTTCCAGAAGAACACCGAGCAAGCGCATTCCCAGGAACTCTTCGGCCACCCTTCGTAGCGTGAAGCGGCCGTGCAAACCTTTGCATCGCGTCTGACGGATGCGCTCGGCCCCGAAGTCGTTCGCAGCGAACCCGAAGACCTGGCCGTCTACGCCTTCGACGCCTATTCGCAAGACCGGCTCCCGTCCGCCGCGATCGTTCCCAACGACGCGCGCGAGATCGGGATCGCCGTGCGCATCGCCGGCGAGTGCGGCGAGCCGGTCGTGCCGCGCGGGGCCGGAACCGGGCTGTGCGGGGGCGCCGTTCCGTCGCGCGGCGGTCTGGTCGTGTCGCTCGCGCGGATGAACCGCCTGCTGGAGCTCGACGTGCGCAACCGGCGCGCGCGGGTGCAGCCGGGGATGGTGAACCTCGACCTGTCGACCGCGGTCGCGGAGCACGGCGTCTTCTTCGCGCCCGATCCGTCGAGCCAGAAGACGTCGATGATCGGCGGCAACATCGGAACCAACGCGGGCGGGCCGCACTGCTTGAGCTATGGCACGACGACGAACCACGTGCTCGGCCTCGAGTACGTCGACGCGGACGGCGAGATCCGGCGCACCTCGATCGACGACGCGGGCTACGACCTCACCGGCGTTCTGGTCGGATCCGAAGGGACGCTGGGGATCGTCACCGAGGCGACGGTTCGGCTGCTGACGCTGCCCGAGTCGGTGCGGGTGTGCGTCGCCGCGTTCCCCGACGTCGAGTCGGCTTCCGAGGCGGTCTCGGCCATCATCGGCGCGGGGATCGTGCCGATCGCGCTCGAGATCATGGACGCGCTGATCACGCACGCCGTCGAAGCGCACTATCACGCCGGCTATCCGGAGAACGCCGGCGCGGTGCTGCTGGTCGAGATCGCGGGCGCACGCGAAGACGTCGCCGCCGGCGAGAGCGCGCTGGCCGCGATCGCGCGCCGGCACGGCGCGCTGTCGTGGCGCGCCGCGCGCGACCGCGCCGAACGCGACGCGCTGTGGGCGGCGCGCAAAGGCGCCGCCGGCGCGATCGGACGCATCGCGCCCAACTACTACATTCAAGACGCGTGCGTGCCGCGAACGCGGCTGCCCGAGATCATGCACACGATCGACGGTATCGCGCGCGACCACCGGTTGCCGGTCGGCAACGTCTTTCACGCCGGCGACGGCAACCTGCACCCGCTGCTGATCTTCGACCGCCGCGACGCGCGCCAGGTGCAAGCCGTGATCGACGCCGGCACCGAGATCCTCCGGGCGTGCATCGCGCTGGGCGGCACGATCAGCGGCGAGCATGGCATCGGCTACGAGAAGCGCGAGACGCTGTCGCTGGTCTTCTCCAGCGACGACTTGGCCGCGATGGCCAACGTGCGCGACGTCTTCGATCCGGGGCGGCTGTTCAACCCCGACAAGATCTTCCCCAGCGGCGCGCTCTGCGGCGAGGTCAAGCGGTGATCGCCAAACCGTCACGCGCGAAACGCTCCGTCGCGGGGTCGTACGCGCTGGGCGGCTCGACGCCGGCGCGCGTCGCCGAACCGCGCGACGCCGCCGAAGCGGCGGCCGTGCTGCGCGCGGCGAGCGACGCCGGCGAAGCCGTCGTCGCGTTCGGGGGCGGTACGCTCCAGCGCGCCGCCAACGCGCCGTCGCGCTACGACGTCGCGCTCTCGACCAAACGACTGACAACGCTGCACGAGTACGATCCGCGCGAGCTCACCGCCGGCGTCGGCGCGGGGATGACCGTCGCGGCGCTGGGCGCGCTGCTCGCCGAGCACGGCCAGTTTCTGCCGCTCGACGCGCCGTTCTCGGCGCGCGCGACGGTCGGCGGAACGCTCGCCGCCGGCTGGGCCGGCCCGCGCCGCGCCGCGTACGGCCGGCCGCGCGATCTGCTGATCGGCGCGACGGCCGCGCTGGCCGATGGAACGCTGGCCAAGACCGGCGGGATGGTCGTCAAGAACGTGACCGGCTACGACATGGGCAAGCTCTACGTCGGCTCGCACGGGACGCTGGGCGTCATCGTGCGCGCGAACTTCAAGCTGCTGCCGGCGCCGGCGGCGCGGCGCATGGCGATCGCGCCGTTCGACGACGAGCTTCGCGAGCGCGCGGTCGCGCACGCGAGCGCGCTGAGCGTCGAACCGGCGGCGCTGCTGATCGTCGACGGCTTTCACGAGATCGGCGCGTGCGCCCGGCCGCGGCTGTTCGCGCTGCTCGAAGGCTCCGAGCCGGCCGTCGAGCGGGCGACGCGCGAGCTGCGCTCGGCGTTGGGCGCGGCGGGAATCGCTGAGACCCGCCTGCTCGACGGCGACGCCGCGGCGCAGGCGTACGCGTCGCTCGTCGACGCCTATGCGACGGTCGCCGGCAACGCGTCGGTGACGTTCCTGGCCCGCGGTCTGCCCAGTGACGCGATGTCGCGCGCGCAACGCGCGCGAGACGTGCGGGCGCGCGTCGAGACGATCGCCGATCTGCGCACCGGCGACGTGGTCGCGCGCGCGCGCGACGGCTTCGACGCGGTGCGCGCCGCGCTGGGCCGCGCCACCGTCCTCTGTGCCGGACCGGCGGCCGAGATCGACGCCTGGGGCGAAGCGCCGGCGACGTTGGCCACGATGCGCGCGATCAAGACGCGGTTCGATCCGCGCGGCACGCTGGCGCCGGGGCGGTTCGCCGGTGGGATCTAGACGCGTTCCGGACGCGCTCTGGCGTGACGTTCGACGTACGCTGGCCAGCGTGTTCAGCCGGCCGAGCCGCATTCGCCGGCTGTTCGCGCTCGGCCCGCGTGGCTGGCTGGCGACGGCGCGTTTCGTCGGCGCGGTGATCCCGCGCGCCGGTCGCGAGCTGGCAGCGATTCGCCTGCGCGCGGCGCGCATCCCCGACTCCGGCCTGCGCACGCAAGCGCTCGCCTCGATCGACGCCAAAGCGTATCACGTGCAGGGCGGCTGCATCTTGGCGACCTTCATGCCCAGTGCGGCCGCGCATCGCTATGTCGCGATCGTCGCGGCGATCGAGACGATCTACGACTACCTCGACAACTTGTGCGACCGTCTGCCGGGCGTGTCGCAGGGCGCGTACGCGACGCTGCACGAGGCGCTGATCGATGCCCTCGACGACCGCCGGGCGCCGGCCGACTACTACCGCGACGGACCGGCGGGCGACGACGGCGGTTACCTGCGCTCGCTGGTCGACGCGGCGCGCAGCGGTCTGCGCGAGCTGCCGAACTATCCGGCGGTGCGCGACCGGCTGGTGGAGATCGCCCGCTTCTACGCCGACTTGCAGGTGCTCAAGCACGGTCCCGCAGGCACGCGCGAGGCAGCCTGCGACGCGTGGTACGAGCGCAACCGCGAGCGCTTTCCCGGACTCGACTGGTGGGAGTTCGCCGCCGCCTGCGGATCGTCGCTGCCGGTCTTCGCGCTGGTCGCGCTCGCGACGCGCGACCAGCTCGAGCCGGGCGAGATCGACGCCATCAGCACAACGTATTTCCCGGGCGTCTCGGCGATCCACATCTTGCTCGACTACTTCATCGACCAGGCCGAGGATCGCGAGCACGGCGAGCTCAACTTCGTGGCCTGTTATGCGTCGAGCGCGGAGGCGGTCGCGCGGCTGCGCCGGCTCGTCACCGCGACGCTCGCGCGCGTGCGCACGCTGGCCGGCGCCGCCCACCACCGCTTCCTGGTCGAAGCGATGTGCGTGTTCTACCTCACCCACCCCAAAGTGTTCGAGCAGCACCTCGACGCCGAGAGCGCCGCCGTCCTGCGCGCCCTTCGCTGAGATCCTCAGGGCAGGCTCATTCGCTGAGCCCGGATCGGCCGGTCAGCTCAATTCGTGTTGCGCTTCTTCTGCCACGTGTGGAAGTCGATGGCGGCAAAGGCGATGAACAGCGCGTTCGCGATCAGCGTCGCCACGCCGAGGTACTCGCGGTACCACTGGCCGGCGGCCGCCGCGTAACCGAGAGCCAGTCCGAGCAGCGTCGTCAGCAGCACGCGCGTCGACAGCGCCAGCAGCGGCCGCTTCTGCGCGAGCAGAAACGCCGCGGCGAACGCGAAAACGAACACGTACATATCGAGCGCGCCGCCGGTCATCCCGTTCAGTGATTCGGCGCCGTCCGGCCCGGTCCTTAGCGACCCGGCCGAGCGGTTTGCAGGCTTGCCTCGGCCGGGCAGGGCGGCGCGGTCCCGCCCGGAAGCGAACCGGCGATGAGCGCGTTCGCCGACCGGCGCGCGACGGTGCTCTCGCGGTTGGAGGACGGCGTGATGATCCTCCCGGCCGCGACGCACGCGCTGCGCAACAACGATACCGAGTACGAGTACCGGCCGAGCTCGGACCTGTATTATCTGACCGGCTTCACCGAGCCCGAGGCCGTGCTCGTGCTCGCACCGCACCGCAGCGGGGAGCAGGTGACGTTGTTCCTCCGGCCGCGCGACCGCGACCAAGAGATCTGGAGCGGCAAGCGGCTGGGCGTCGACGCGGCACCCGCTGAGCTCGGCGTCGATGCGGCCTACCCGATCGGCGAGCTGGGCCAGCGGCTGCCCGACGCGCTGGCCGGCGCGCACCGCGCGTTCGTCAGTCTCGGTGAGGACGAACGCTTCGACCGCACGTTCTTCGTCGCGCTGCAGGCGGCGCGCACCAAGACGCGGCGCGCCGGTTTCGCGCCCGATACGTTGGTCGAACCGTCGACCATCCTGCACGAGATGCGGCTGATCAAGGACGCCGGCGAGATCGAAGCGATGCGCCGAGCGGGGGCGGTCACGCGGCTGGGCCACCTCGCCGGAATGCGCGCGACCCGGCCGGGTCTGAGCGAGTTCGAGCTCGAGGCGATCATCGAGCACGCCTATCGCGCCAACGGCGCGCAGGACGTGGCCTATCCTTCGATCGTTGCCGGCGGCGACAACGCGACGTTTCTGCACTACAACACCAACCGCGCGACGCTGCGCGCCGGCGAGCTGGTGCTGGTCGACTCGGCCGCCGAGCTCGACCTGTACGCGTCCGACGTCACCCGCACGTGGCCGGTCGACGGCCGCTTCACGCCGGAGCAGCGCGCGATCTACGAGATCGTGCTGGCCGCACAGAAAGCTGCCATCGCGGACGTGCGGCCCGGCGCGCACGTGCGGACCGCGCACGAGACGGCATTGCGCGTGCTGTGCGAAGGTCTGATCGAGATCGGCCTCTTGCGGGGCACGGTCGACGAAGCGCTGGAGAACGAGGCCTACAAGCCGTTCTACATGCACGGCACCGGTCACTGGATCGGCCTCGACGTCCACGACGTCGGTTCGTACCGGCTGCGTGACGGCGAGACGAAGCGGCCGCTGCAGGCGGGGATGGTCGTCACCGTCGAGCCGGGGCTCTACGTCAACCGCGACCTCGACGTCGACGAGCGGTTCAAAGGCATCGGCGTGCGCATCGAAGACGACGTCCTGTGCGGTCCCGACGGACCGGTCAATCTCAGCGACGGCATTCCGAAGGAGATCGCCGAGATCGAGCAGATCGTCGGCAGTGCCGCGCTCGCGAACGCGTAACGCGACCTGACGTGCACGATGCGCCTTTGCCGCCGCCGGCGATCGTGAGCCCGGCGCCGGCCGGGCCGTGGATCGCGGTCGCGCGCCCGTGGGGCACGGCCGCGTGGCTGGCGCAACACGAAGCGTTCGCGGCGCGCGCGCGCCAAGGCGGCATCGACGTGCTCTTCCTGGGCGACTCGATCACCGCGAACTTCGCCACCCGCGGAGCGGAGGCGTGGAACCGCGAGATCGCGCCGCTCGGCACGGTCGTCGACTTCGGGATCGGCGGTGACCGCACGCAGTTCGTACTGTGGCGAGCGCAGCACGGCGAGCTCACCGGCAGCGGCGCGCGCGTCGTCGTGCTGATGGCCGGCACCAACAACCTCGCCACCGCGACGCCGAAGAACGTCGCGCGAGGGGTGCGCGCGATCGTCGACACCGTGCGTGCCGAGCTTCCCGGCGCGGTCGTGGTCGTCAACGCGCTGCTGCCGCGCGGCGACCCCGACGACCCCGTGCGCGAAAAGCTCGCCGACGTGAACGCGCGGCTCGCCGAGCTGGCCGACGGCCGGCGCGTTCGGTACGTCGATGCCGGCCCGGGTTTCGTCGACGCCGGCGGCGATGTGCGCACCGAGCTCATGCCCGACAAGCTGCACCCATCGGCCGCGGGTTACGAGATCTGGGCCGCCGCTTTGCGTTCGGTGCTGATCGACGCCCTTTCGAGGTAGCGGCGCGCGAGGCGCAGCAGCGGCCGTTCGACGTACGCGTAGGCGAGCAGCGAGACGACAATCGCGAGCGCGTAGCCGCCGAACACGATCGCGATGCGTGCCGGCGTGCCGTGAACGTGGACACGGTCGAGCGCCAGACCGATCGCGCCGATGACCGGCACGTGCCACAGATAGAGCGCGTAGCTTGCATCGCCTTGGGCGCGCAACCAGCGCGGCGCGAGCAGCCGGTGGCGTTCCAAACCGAGCGACGCGTACACGACGATCGCCATCGGCAGGCCGACCGCCCAGGGCCGCCACCAGGCGACCTCGAGATATTCACGGCCCGAGTACGCCGTCGCGACACAGGTCGCCACGACCAGCGCCGTTCCGACCGCCAACAGTGTGCGCGGCGCGACGAGCCGCAAGCCCAGCACGGCGGCCCCGATCGCCAGACCGAACGCGAACTCGAGGTTGAACCAGCTGCCCAGCACGCGGACCCACGGATTCGCATGGGGGGCGTAGGCGCCGATGAGCACGACGGCCAGCAGCCAAATCGCCCGTGACGACGGGAAGGTACCTGCGGTGAAAGCGCAACGCGATCGCGAACACGGCATAGAAGATCAGCTCGTAGGACAGTGTCCAGCCGATGACCAGCAGCGGTTCGCCGCGCTGCGGTACGGCCAAGAACGAGGCCAGCACGTCGGGTCCTCGCGCTGCGGTGCTCGCCGGTCGCCGCCGGCGCGACGAGGAACACGATCAGCACCAGCGCGGAGACGATCCAATACGGCGGATAGATGCGCGTCGCGCGGCGCACCAGAAACCGCCGCGAGACCGACCGCTCGCCGAACCAGGTCGCGGTGGAAACGAGCATCACAGTCCCGCTGATCACGAAGAACAGGTCGACGCCATAGGTACCCAAGATGTGGAACGGCGTCGTCCACGGCCGGCCCGGCAAGATAGGTCGATTCGACCGCGTACGCGTGAACGACCACGACCATCAGGGCGGCGATCGCGCGCAGCGCCTGGACGTTTCCGAGCACGTGCACGGGTTCGACGCGCCGCCGAGCTCGCCCGCGGGGACCGTTTCGTGCGGGTGACGGTGCTGGGCGCGAGCGGGTTCATCGGACGCCGGTTGAGCGCGGCGCTGCGGGCGCGCGGCGACGCGGTCGTCGAGAGCAGCCTGCGGGACCCCGCCGCGGCGGCGGCGGCGAGCGCCGGCAGTGACGTCGTCGTCAACTTGGCCGGCGCGCCGGTCTCGGTGCGCTGGACCGCGCGCCGCCAAAGAGGCGATGACGACCTCACGGGTCGAGCTGCCGCGCCGCTACCTCGAAGCGCTGGCGCGCGTCCCCGGTCGGCCGCGGCGTTTCGTGAGCGCGTCGGCGATCGGCTACTACGGCACCAGCCGCAGCGCGACGTTCGTCGAAACGAGCCTGCCAGGCGACGACTTCCTGGCCCGGCTGTGCGTGGCGTGGGAGGCCGAAGCGGACGCCGCGAGCGCGCTCGGGATGCGTCGTCGACCAAGGTGCGGACGGGACTCGTGCTCGGGCCCGAAGGCGGCGTGCTGGCCAAGCTGCTGCCGCTGTTCCGGTTCGGCTTGGGCGGCCCCGTCGGCGACGGCGCGCAGTGGTACTCCTGGATCCATATCGACGACCAGATCGGGATCTATCTGCACGGCGATCGACGGCGTCGACGGCGTCCTCAACGCGACGGCTCCCAAACCGGCGACCAATCGCGAGTTCACCCGCGCGCTCGCGGGCGCGGTGCACCGCCCGGCCCTGCTTGCGGTCCCGGCGTTCGGTCCGAAGCTGCTGCTCGGCGAAGGCGCGCTGATCGTCAACGAAGGCCAGCGCGTGCTCCCGCAGCGCACCCTGGCGACCGGCTACATCTTCCGCCACCCGGACCTCGCCGAAGCGCTGAGTTCGCTGACGGCCTGACGGCCAGCGAGGGGCGCGGCCCGGCGCAAAGAACGTGCGCCCAATGGCGACGATCTTCTCACCGGCCGGCGGGGGAGTGCTCCCTTCGACGATGTCCGACCAGCAGCTCTCGATCCGCGCGATCTACGAGCACGCGATCCGGGCGAACGGCCGCAAGCACATCGTGTCGCGCGACGGCTCCGAAGTGGTGCGCTTCACCTTCGCCGAGTTCGGCCGGCGCGTCGCCAAGCTCGCCAACGCGCTGCGCAAGCTGGGCGTGCGTCCCGGCGACCGGGTCGCGTCGTTCGCCTGGAACGGCCACCGGCATCTCGAGCTCTACTACGCCGTGCCGATGATCGGCGCCGTGCTGCACACGGTCAACATTCGGCTGTTCCCCGATCAAGCCGCGTTCGTGCTCGACCACGCCGGCGACAAGATCGTCTTTTTCGACGGCTCGCTGGTGAAGGCCGTCAAAGCCGCTGCGGCGCTCGATCCCGGCGCTGAGCGGACGTTCGTGCAGATGGGTGCGGCGCCCGAAGCGCTCGACGGCGCGCTCGACTACGAGACGCTCGTTGCGACCGAGCCCGAGACGTTCGACTGGCCTGAGGTCGACGAGCGCACGGCGGCGATCCTGTGCTACACCTCCGCGACGACCGGCGATCCCAAGGGCGTGCTGTTCTCGCACCGCTCGACGTTCCTCCACGCGCTGGCGGCCGGACTGGCCGACGCGCTCGGCATCACCGAGCGGGATCGTGTGCTGCCGATCGTGCCGATGTTTCACGTCAACGCCTGGGGCACGCCGTTCATGTGCCTGATGGTCGGCGCCGACTTCATCATGCCGATGGAGCGGCTCGATCCGGCCGGCGTGATCGAGCTGTGCGAGACCGAACGGGTCACCTTCTCGGCCGGCGTCCCTACCGTGTGGATGGGCGTACGCGACATGCTGCGCGCGCAGAAGAAGTCGCTGCCGCTGCTCAAGAAGATCGTCATCGGCGGCTCGGCGATGCCGCACTCGCTCATGGACGACCTCAACGCGATGGGAATCGAGGCGATCCACGCCTGGGGGATGACCGAGATGTCGCCGATCGGCACGGTCAGCCGCGACATCTCGGTGCTGGAAGATCAGCCCGGCGTGCAGCGGCGCGAACGCTACAAGCAAGGCCGCTTCTCGCCGATCGTCCAGCACAAGATCGTCGACGAGCACGGCAACGACGTGCCGGCCGACGGCGCCGCGCGCGGCGAGCTTTTGGTGCGGGGTTATGCCGTCACCAAAGAGTACTACAACAACCCGGCCGCGACGGCGAGTGCGTTCGAGCCCGACGGCTGGTTCCACACCGGCGACGTCGTGACGATGGACGAGTACGGCTACATCGAGATCGTCGACCGCGTCAAGGACTTCATCAAGTCCGGCGGCGAGTGGATTTCGTCCGTCGAGGTCGAGAACATCATGATGGGCCACCCCGGGCTCAAGGAAGCCTGCGTCTTCGGAGTCCCGCACCCGAAGTGGCAAGAACGCCCGGTCGCGGCGGTCGTCGTGCGCGAAGGCCACGAACCCGACGAGGCAGCCGTGCGCACGTGGCTCGGCGACAAGCTTGCCGAAGTGGCAAACCCCCGACCGCGTGCTGTTCGTCGATACGATCCCGCGCACGGGCGTCGGCAAGTTCCTCAAACGGGACCTGCGCGAACGCTATAAGAACCTTTTCGCCGAAGAAGCCTGACGAGGGAACCGGAGCGCTGCGCTCCGGTTCAGGCCATCACGAGGTCTTTCATCGTGTCGAGCGAGATGTGCACGATCGCCGGCATCACGAGGCTGCGCGCGCGCAGTGCCATGACCCCGAGTGCGATCGCGGCGGGGAAGTTTTCGGCCACGACGTTCGCGATGATGAGCGGCACGTTGCCGTGCTCCTCGCCGATCGTTCCGCCGAAATGCATCAGCGAAAAGATCAGCGCTTGGATCAGCATCGCCCAATCCGTTCGCACGAAGGCGCGCAGATATGAGAAAATCATTCCGCGCGCAGAGAACTCTTCGCTGAAGCCGTTGCTGAAGAGGTTGTGCACCAGGAGGCCCATCAATCCGACGAAGCCCAGGCGACCGCGCGCGAACGCGACGACGACGAATATCGCTGGGAGGAGCAGACAGGCCGCTAGAGCCCGACCGGTCCCGCGCGCAGGCCTCGTCAAGCCCAGCTCGCGCGGCTTCGACCCGAGCGCGAGCAGGAGCGCGCCGGGCACGAGCGCGAGCGCGACGAAATTGAACGCCGTATACGCCTCGAAGTGATAGGTGCGGTACGCGGATGAGAAGAGGCGCATGATCTGAAGCATCAGCGGCAGATGGCCGCCGGTGGCTACCACGCCGAACCCCGTGTAGAACGCGAAGACGATTGCCGTCGACACTACCACGACGGCCAGCCGAAGTGCGAAGCCGCGTGTCCGCACAGCAACGAGCACGTCGTCGCGTCCCGTTCCCGAGCTCTGCGCCGGGATCAGCCATACCGTCGCGCCGAGCAGCACGGCCGCGTACACGGCGGCGCCGAGCGCGATGAATGCGACTTGGCGGTCGGCGATCGCCATCGTCACGAGCGCCGCGAGCCAGACGATCGCGCCTACCAAGAACGCCGGGGAGCGTACGAAGGAAGCCATCGAAGGCTCGTTCGGCGAGCCCAAGCACCGATGCTAGGGCGGTATGGGACAGTTGCGCGACGACTACGCCTGGCTCCGGCCGGCCGAACCTCGCGTAGCGGGCTGCCAGACGTTTCCCCACGGGTCGCGAATCGTCGCTCGGCGATCGCCCCAAGGCATCGTCTCGGGTTCCTCGAGCGCGGTCGCTCCCAGCTCGACCGCCCGGCGAAAAGCAGCGTCCGCGTCCGGCACATAGACGTAGAGGAAGGCCGGCATGGCCTCCCGCACGCCACCGCCATCGCTCACCATCACGATCGAGTCGCCGATCCGAAGCTCCGTAGGCCGGCCCGCTTGCACGTCACCGCTCGCGCCGAACACTGACGTGATGAACGCGGCCTGTTCGGCGACATACGGGGTAATGATGCGGGGCAGGACGCTCGGCCAGCCCTCGGGCTTGAACGCTTCGTTCACCGATGGCTCAGCGTAGCGGGGGTGACGATAATACCCATCACGTGGTGTCGTCCGATAAAGCCACCGACGATCGGAGCGCGGCGCACCCCGCGCAGCACGCTCGACCGTATCTGCTTGACTTCACCCACTGTCACTCGGACCATCGTACGCAAGGGTACGACGCGCTTGGGATGTTGACCTCGGATTAGGCGTGCAGGGCCGCGGTTGCGACCGAGGCGGCCAGTTGCGGCAGCGGAATCGGCTCGTCCGGCGGTCCGCCGGCCGATTCGATCGCCCGCTCGTACCACGCGACGTCCCGCCACGCACCGAGCTTGAATCCGACGTCGTGGTATACGCCGATCAGCCTGAAGCCGATCGCCGTGTGAAGTCCGACCGACGCGTCGTTGGGCAGTGCGATCCCCGCGAACGCCTGACGGTATCCCTGTGCACCGAGGATGCGGAACAGAGCGCCGTAGAGCATGCGCCCCACGCCCGCCCCGCGAGCCGACTCATGGATGTAGACGCTCACGTCGACCGACCAGCGGTAACCTGCGCGCACCCGGTGTTGACACGCATAGACGTAACCGACGACGGCGTCTCCTCGCTCGGCCACGAGCCACGGATATGTGCGCATCGTCTGCTCGACGTGTTCTCGCGTCTCGGTGACGCCCGGCGCGACCTCGTCGAATGAGATGACCGTCGACTCCACGATCGGCGAATAGATTCGCGCGATCGCCGCGGCGTCGTCGGGCGTCGCGAGGCGGATGCAGCTCGGACACCTTACCTTAGTTGAGGTTGACCTCGAACAGGCCGGCGGCGCCCATGCCGCCGCCGACGCACATCGTGATCACGACGTATTTCTCACCGCGGCGCTTGCCTTCGATCAGCGCGTGCATCACCATGCGCGCGCCGCTGACGCCGTACGGGTGGCCGACCGAGATCGCACCGCCGTCGACGTTGAGCTTGTCGTTCGGGATTCCCGAGCGTGTCGCGGCAGTAGACGGTCTGCACCGCGAACGCCTCGTTGAGCTCCCACAGGCCGATGTCGTCGACCGTGAGCCCATGGCGTTCGAGCAGGTCGGGGACCGCGAACACCGGTCCGATCCCCATTTCGCCCGGATCGCAGCCGCGCACGACCATACCGCGATAGAATCCTAGCGGCATGATGCCGCGGTTGCGTGCTTCGCCGGCGTCCATCACGACGACCGCCGCTGCGCCGTCGCTGAGCTGCGACGAGTTGCCGGCCGTGATCGGCGAGTCGTTCGACAGCACGCCCTTGAGCGAGAGCAGCCCTTCGAGCGTCGTGTCTGGCCGGTTGCCTTCGTCCTTGACGAGCGTCACCTGCTCTTCGCGATACGCCTTGGTCTCTTTGTCCTGCTCGTACTTCCACGTCGGCAGCGGGACGATCTCGGCGTCGAACCGGCCGGCCTCTTGCGCGGCGGCCGTGCGCTGCTGCGACTGCAGCGAGTACTCGTCCTGCGCTCGCGCGAGACGTTGTACTTCTTGGCGAGGAAATCGGCCGTCTGCAGCATCGGCATGTAGAGGCTGGGCTCGTGGCGCAGCGCCCACTCCTCGGTGAACTCGTGCATGTTCATCTCGTTCTGCACCAGCGAGATCGACTCGACGCCGCCGGCCACCATGACCTTCGCGCCGTCGACGATCACGCGGTGGGACGCCGTCGAGATCGCTTGCAATCCCGATGCGCAGTAGCGGTTGATCGTCGTGCCGGCGACGCTGCGCGGCAGCCCCGCGCGCAGCGCCGCGACGCGGCCGATGTTGTGGCCGGTCGCGCCTTCGGGCAGGCCGGTGCCGACGACGACGTCCTCGACCTCGGCCGGATCGATGCCCGCGCGCTCGATCGCGTGGGTGATGACGTGCCCCGCCATCGTCGCGCCGTGGGTTTGATTGAACGCGCCGCGGAACGCCTTGCCGATCGGCGTGCGCGCGGCCGAGACGATGGCCGCCTCAGGCATGGGTCAACTCCTTGTTCTGGGCAGGTTTCGGTGCAGTGCCGCGCTGTGATTCGGCGTCGTGACGCTGCGACGCGGTCGAGACTGCCTCGTTTTGCGCGTACCACATCGGGCCGCCGTGGTGCGGCGGGAAACCGTAGCCGTAGATCCAGACGATGTCGATGTCGCCCGGCCGCAGCGCGATTCCGGTGCGCACGAGCTCGGCGCCGCTGTCGGCCAGCGCGCGCGTGCAGCGCGCGATGATCTCGTCGTCGCTGATATCGGCGTTCTGCGCGATACCGGCGTCCTTCGCGAGCTGCGCGATGAGCTGCTCGACCTCCGGATCGCGGGATCGCCTGACGGCCCTTGCCGACCGCCTTGTCGTACTTGAAGAAACCGCCCCCGCTCTTCTGTCCCAAGCGGCCCGCGGTCGACGAGCTTGCGCGATGATCGGGATGCGGCCCAGCGGCGCGCCCTGCTCGGACTGCGAGATGAAGTGGTAGACGTCGAGCCCCGACAAGTCGGCGACCGCGAACGGTCCCATCGCGAAGCCGAATCGGTTCTTGATCACCTCGTCGATGCGGGCCGGGCTCACGCCCTCTTCGGCCATCTGCACCGCCTGCGCTTCGTACGCGAACAGCATCCGGTTGCCGATGAACCCGAACGCGTTCCCCGACACGACCGCCGACCTTGCGCAGCTTCTTGCCGAGCGCGATTCCGGTCGTGAGCGTCTGCGGCGACGTCGCCTTGCCGCGCACGATCTCGAGCAGCTTCATGATGTTCGCCGGCGCGAAGAAGTGCAGGCCGAGCACCTGATCGGGGCGCTTCGTCGCCGACGCGATCTCGTCGATGTCGAGCGTCGAGGTGTTCGAGGCCAGGATGCACGACGGCTTGGTCGCGGCGTCGAGCTTGGCGAAGACCTCCTTCTTCACCGGCATCGACTCGAACACGGCCTCGACGACCATGTCGGCGTCAGCCGAGCGCGTCGTACTCGGTCTCGAACGAGATCGAGTTGGCACGCTTCCACGCTTCCTCTTGGGTGAGGCGCCCCTTGTCGACGTTGTATTTGAACGTCCCGAAGACCATCTCGCGCGACTTCTCGACCGCTTCGTCCTTGGTCTCGACCACCGTCACCGGGATCCCGGCCTCGGCGAACACGATCGCGATGCCCGTCCCCATGGTCCCGGCGCCGATAACGGCCGCCTTCTCGATCGCGAGCGGCTCGGTCTTCGGCAGCCCCGGCACCTTGCCGAGCTCGCGCTCGGCGAAGAACACGTGCCGCAGCGCGGCCGACGGCTTCGACTGGACCAGCTCCATGAACAGGCGCAGCTCGCGCGCCCAGCCGCGCTCGAAGGGCAGCTCGATCGCCGCCTGCACGGCGTCGATCAGCTTGTGCGCGGCATAGCCACCGTTCTCTTCAGCCGGCACCATCATGTGCGCTTGCGCGACGACGAACGGCGTCGCGAACAAGCCGAGGTTAGCGACGCCGAGTTCGGCCTTGATCTGAGACAGCCGCCGCTTGGGTTTGCCGGCGAACGCCTTTGCGGCCGCCACCGCGTCAGCAGCCTGTCCTGAGCTTGTCGAAGGGTCTACAACGGCGTCGAGGATGCCCTTGGTTTTCGCGTCGGGGGCTTTGACCATGTCGCCCTTGAGCATCATCTGCAGCGCGTCGTTGGCGCCGACGAGGCGCGGCAGGCGCTGCGTCCCGCCTGCGCCGGGCAGCAGGCCCAGCTTGATCTCGGGCAAGCCGACGCGCGACTTCGCGCGTCGCGACGCGGTAATCGCATGCCAGCGCCAGCTCGAAGCCGCCGCCCAGCGCGTTGCCGTCGATCGCGGCGACGAAAATCTTGTCGCTGCGCTCGACCGTCTCGATCACGTCGCGGATCGTCTTGCTTGCCGTCCGGCGGCGTCGAGAAGTCGTTGACGTCGGCGCCGCCGCTGAATATCCCGTTGGCGCCGGTGAAGATCACCGTCGTGACGCCGGATCGGCTGCGGCCGCCTCGACGAGCGGCACGAGCTCGGCGCAGGTAGCGTAACCGAGCGCGTTCACGGGAGGATTGTCGAGGGTGAGGAGCCGGATCCCGTTGCCGAGATCCTCGCTCTTCACGCGCTGATTGCTGCTGTTCATCGTCGTCTTTCGGGAGGCGTGGTTATCGGATACCGATCGCGCGAGTCATCGCTGCGCCGTCGCGAGCGCGCGGCGCTCGACTTCGAACATGTCGTCGCTACCGGCCATCACGTCGCCGGAACCCTCGACGATCTGCTTCTGCAGCCAAGCAGACTGCGAGAGCACGTTGTGCGCGTAGAACGTCGCGGTTTGGACCTTGGCGGTGTAGAAGGGATCGTTGTCGCCTGCGGCCAGCTTCTCGGCGGCGATCTTCGCGCCGCGGAACAGCTGCCAGCCGCCGGCGACGATCCCGAAGAAGTTCAGGAACGGCACCGAGTTCGCGAACGCCTTGTGCAGGTCGCCCATCGCGCTCATCCCGACGAACTGCGCCGTCTCGCCCAGCGCCTTGGTCGGCGTCGCCGAGCGGCTGCGCGAGCGCCTTGACCTCAGCGTTGTCCGAGGCTTCGAGCTCCTTGGCGAACTTGCCGATCTGCTTGAGCACCTTGGTCGCGCCGGCGCCCATGTCGCGGATGAGCTTGCGGCCGACGAGGTCGAGCGCCTGGATCCCGGTCGTGCCTTCGTAGATCGTCGTGATGCGCACGTCGCGGTACTGCTGCGCGATACCGGTCTCTTCGACGTAGCCCATCCCGCCGAAGACCTGCAGCGCGGTCGAGCAGACGTCGATCGCGCGCTCGGTGAGCCAGCCCTTGACGATCGGGATCATCAGCTCGACGAACGCCTTGTGCTCCTTGCGGACGGCTTCGTCCTCGGACTTGTGCGCGTAGTCGAGCGAGGCGGCGGTGACGTAGGCCAGCGCGCGCATCGCCTCGATGTTGGCCTTGCACCACAGCAGCATGCGCCGCACGTCGGGATGCTTGATGATCGCGACCGGCTTGGGATCGCGCGAGGCGGCGTCGCGGAACTGGATGCGCTCCTTGGCGTACTCGACCGCGTGCTGGTAGGCGCGGTCGGCGATCGCGAGCCCCTGCACGCCGACCGAGAACCGGGCGGCGTTCATCATCACGAACATGTACTCGAGGCCGCGATTCGCCTCGCCGACGAGGTAGCCGATCGCGCCCTGCCCGCCGTCGCCGTAGACGAGCGTGCAGGTGGGGTTCGCGTTGATCCCGAGCTTGTGCTCGATGCCGCGCACAGACCACGTCGTTGCGCGCGCCGAGCGACCCGTCGGCGTTCACCAGCACCTTCGGCACGATGAACATCGAGATGCCCTTGGTGCCTTCGGGCGCGCCCGGCAGCCGCGCCGAGCACCAAGTGGATGATGTTCGGCGCCATGTCGTGCTCGCCGAACGTGATGAAGATCTTCTGGCCGCGTGAGACGGTAGTGCGTCACCCTCGGGCGTCGCGCTCGTACGCACCTGCGCGAGGTCGGAGCCGGCCTGCGGCTCGGTGAGACACATCGTCCCCGTCCACTCGCCGCTGACGAGCTTCGGAATGTAACGTCTGCTTCTGCTCGTCGCTGCCGAACTGCTCGATCGCCTCGATCGCGCCCTGATTGAGCAGCGGCCCGTTGGCGAAGCCGATGTTCGCCGCGTTCCACATCTCGAGCGTCGGCCCGAGCATCAGCTGCGGCAGACCTTGGCCGCCGTACTCGGCCTGCACCGGCAGACCGATCCAGCCGGCCTGCGCGAACTGGTGGTACGCTTCCTTGAATCCCTTGGGCGTCGTGACCTCGCCGTCGCTCCACGTGCAGCCTTCCTTGTCGCCGCTCTGGTTGAGCGGGGCGAGCACCTCGGTCGCGAACGTCGACGCCTCGTCGAGGATCGCGTCGAGGACGTCGGTCGTGTCCTCGTACCCGGGCAGCTTGGCGATCTCGTCGACGCCGGCCAGCTCGCGCAGGACGAACTGCATGTCGCGCAACGGCGCGCGGTAGGTGCTCATGATGTCTCTCCGTACATTTCGCGGCGCAGCTGTTGCATCGCCGCGATGAGATTGGTGAGGTAGGGCCGCAAGTTGGCTTTGATGCTCTCGAGCCGCTCTTCGCCGGGGGCGGTGATGTGGTAGAGCGTGGTCCCGCGCTTGGTGGATGCGTCGAGCTCGCCGCGGATGAACCCGCGCTCCTCGAGCCGCCGCAGCAGCGGGTAGATCGTGTTCGGATTGACCGGGAAGATGCCGCCCAGGCGTGCCGATCCGCTGCATCAATCCGTAGCCGCTGTCGGGCTGGACGTGCAGCATCTGCAGCACCAGCGCCGGAAAGACGGTCTTCGTCTTGACCTCGCCGGTGAAGACGCGGTCGCCCCAGAGCTCGGTCGGGAACTCGACCTGCGCGCCGGGCCCTTGACCGCACGGCCATATGTTATTCATAATAGGTTACGGCTAACCCGTCAAGCACCCCGAGCACGGAGTTCCGCGATGAATGAGCTGCCGACGCTGCCGGCCTTCATCGCCGAGCACCTGCCGCGGCCGCGGCCGACCGCGCTGGCCGAGCGCCGGGACGGCCGCACGTCGTCGCTGAGCTCGGCCGACGTCCACCGCGCGCGCCGCCGCGGTCGCGCAGCGCGCTGCGCGCGCGCGGCATCGGGCGCGGCGACCGGGTCGCGATCCTGGCCGAACAACCGGGTCGACTGGCTGATCGCCGACTTCGGGATCCTGTACGCCGGCGGCGTCGTCGTCCCGATGTTCGCGACGACGGCCGACGACCAGCTCGCCTTCATCCTGGCCGACAGCGAGGCGAAGCTGCGTGTTCGCCGACGACGACGCGGTGCGCGGCGCGCGTGCGCGCGGCGGTGCCGACGCGCCGCCGATCGTCGCTCTCGACGGTGCGGGCGACGACGGGTTCGAGGCGTTCGTCGCGCGGCGCGCCGCCGGCCGGCGACGAAGACGCCACGCCTGGCCGCGTATCGCGACGGCATCGCGCTCGACGATCTCGCCGTGCTGATCTACACGTCGGGAACGACCGGACAGCCCAAAGGCGTGATGCTCTCGCATCGCAATCTCGTCTCCGACGTCACCGCAGCGTTCGATCCGCAGTCCAGCGGGTTGCGCGAAGGCCAGATCGGGCTGTCGGTGCTGCCGTTCGCGCACATCTACGAGCACACCGACGCGCTCGGCTATCTCTACAACGGGCTGGTTCACTACGTCACCACGCCCGAGCGGCTGCTCGAAGACCTGCGCGCGATCCGGCCGCACTACGTCGCGTTCGTGCCGCGCATCTTCGAACGGCTGATCGCGGGGATCATCGGCAACGCGCGCGCGGCCGGCGGTGCGCGGCGCCGGCTCGTCCCGTGGGCGACTCGCCGTCGGCACCGCGTACGAGCGCGCCGCGCGCGACGGCAGGCCGACGCCTGGCTGCTGCGCGCTGCAGCACGCGCTCGCGCACAAGCTCGTGCTGAGCAAGATTCCGGCCGACGCTCGGACTCGACCGGCTGGTGTACTTCGTGAGCGGCAGCGCGCCGCTGCACCGCGACACCGCGCTCGACGCTCGCCGCGATGGGTTTCACCGTGCTCGAAGGCTACGGGCTGACCGAGACCTCGCCGGTCGGTGACGGTGAACCAGCCGGCGGACAACGTGCTCGGCACGGTCGGTCCGCCGATCCGCGGCGTCGAGATCAAGATCGCCGACGACGGCGAGGTGCTCGTCAAAGGCCCCAACGTCATGCTCGGCTACTATCACCTGCCGCCCGAAGAGCAGCCGTTCACCGCCGACGGCTGGTTCCAAACCGGCGACATCGGCACGCTCGACGAGCACGGGCATCTCGTCGATCACCGACCGCAAGAAGGAGCTGTTCAAGACCAGCGGCGGCAAGTGGATCGCGCCGTCGCGCGTCGAGACGGCGATCAAACGCTCGATCTACGTCGGCCAGGTGATGGTGTACGGCAACAACCGTCCGCATCCGGCCGCGCTCGTCGCGCCGAACTGGGAACTCGTGCGCGCGAAGCTCGACCTGCCGGCGTCGACGACGACCGCCGCGCATGGCGGCCGATCCGCGCGTCCGCGAACTGATGCTGCGCGAAGTCGCGCGCGCACACCGCCGACCTGGCGCCGTTTCGAGCACGTCGAGCGCGTCGCGATCCTGCTCGCGCGACCCGACGATCGAGGACGGCGAGCTGTCGCCCACCCTCAAGATCAAGCGCCGCGTCGTCGAACAGCGTTACGCCGATCTGATGGCGGAGGTTTACGCGGCGCAATAGCGAGGTCGACCGTCAGCCTGCCGGTTTGTCCTCGAGGATCAGCAGGGTCGAGGTTCCGGTCGCGTAGACTTTGCCGGTCGCATCGACCAGCTTCGCTTCGGCCGTTGCCGTTCTGCGGCCGGCATGCACGACGTTCGCTTCGGCGAAAACCTTCGGCACGGCGGTCGTCACCGGACGATGGAAGCGGGTGTGCAAGTCCATCGTCGTGGCGGCGCGGCCTGACGGCAAGAGCGACTGCACGCAGCTGCCCAGCGCGGTGTCGAGCAGCGTGGTGATGATGCCGCCGTGAACCGAGCCGATGAGATTGTAGAGCTCTTCGCGCGGGACCATCCCGAAAATCACCTTGCCGCGCTCGACGTGCTCGAGGGTATAGCCCATCCACTGCATCAGGTTGGTCTGCGGCGTTCGGCCCTGCTTCATCAGCTCGAGCGCTTCGAGCCCGTCCATGCGACGGAAGATGTCCATCGCCTGAGGATAGGTTTGGCCGGTGTGCGCGCCGTCGCCGCTCGATGCCGTCGTCACGCCGAGACCGCGGCTTTGTGGTGCGACTCGCGCGCCTCGAGGTATTTCTCGACGTCCATGGCCGCTTTGCAGCCCATCCCGGCGGCGGTGACGGCCTGCTTGTAGCGGATGTCGTAGACGTCGCCGGCGACGAACACGCCCTCGACGTTGGTGCGCACGCCGTCGCCGCTGACAATGTAACCGGCCGCGTCGAGCTCGAGCTGACCGCGGAAGATCGCGGTGTTCGGATCGTGTCCGATCGCGATGAACAGCGCGTCGGCGTCGAGGATCTGCTCGCCGCCGCCGACGAGGTTCTTGAGGCGCAGCGCGCTGGTCGCGTCCTCGCCGATCACCTCTTCGACCGCCGCGTTCCAGATGAACTCGATCTTCTCGTGGTTGAGTGCACGATCGGCCATGATCTTGGACGCGCGCAGCGAGTCGCGGCGATGAACCACGGTTACGCGGCGCCCGAAGCGGGTGAGGAACAGCGCCTCTTCCATCGCGGAGTCGCCGCCGCCGACCACCACGATGTGCTTGTCGCGGAAGAACGCGCCGTCGCAGGTCGCGCAGGTCGAGACGCCGCGGCCGCGCAGGCGGGCCTCGCCGGGAATGCCGAGCCAGCGCGCGCTGGCGCCGGTCGCGACGATCACGGTGTCGGCGGTGTACGCGTCCTCGACGGTGCGCACGACGAACGGCCGCTGCGCGAAGTCGACCTCGGTCACGTCGACGTTGTGGACGATCGAGCCGAAGCGCTCGGCCTGCGCCCGAAACGCCTCCATCAGCTCCGGCCCCATGATCCCGTCGGGGAAGCCGGGATAGTTCTCCACCTCGGTGGTGAGCATGAGCTGCCCGCCGTACATGTGGCCGGCGAACACGATCGGCGCGAGGTTCGCGCGCGCGGCATAGACCGCGGCGGTCAGGCCGGCCGGTCCCGAACCGATGATGATGACCTTGGCGTGGGTGGGAGCGGACATGGCGCTCCCTTCAACCCGAGCCGGGTTGCATCCGGTTCGGCCGCGAAGCGTCGGCTACCATGAAGCTGATCCTCGAGATCCTCATCTCGGTGATCCTCCACCCCGTCGCCGTGGTGCTGATGTGGATCAACCTGGCCGGCCGCGACGACATCAGCGGCACGCAGAAGATCATCTGGGCGATCGTCGGGCTGATCTGGGGGATCGGCCCGATCCTCTACATGCTCGTCGGCGACGGCGACCTTTGGTGAGCGCGACCGCCGGCTGGCCGCAGATCGCGCTCGAAGACGATCCAGCCGACATCCTGCGCAAGGCGTCGCGCGGCGCGGGCCTCGACCCAGCCGAGCTCGGCCGGCGCACCGGCATCGATCCCGGCACGATCGGCGCGTGGATCAAGGGCGACGGCGTGCCGACCGACGACCAGGCGCGCGCGATCGCCGTCGTCTTGCGGCTCGATCCGGGCAAGTTCGCCGACGCGGCGGCACGGCGCTGGTATCCCGGTGCCGAGGTGCCTGCCGACGTGCGGCACCATCCGCACGACCCGCATCCGTCCAACGGCTATCTGTTCTTCCTGCAGGACGGCAAGACGGCGGCGCTGATCGATCCGGCCGGCTACCCGAAGACGCTGCTCAACGCGGTCAACGAAGGGCCGTACGCGCTGCGCTACATCCTCATCACGCACAAGCACGCTGACCACTGCGACGCGACGGCCGACGTCGCCCGCGCGTTCCCCGACGCGCAGATCGTGATGCACCGCGCCGACGTCAAGGCGATCGGGAGCCTCGCGTCGCGCGCGCTACCCGTCGTCGACGGCGACGAGCTCGCCTTCGGCGACGACGCGTCGATCCGCATGCTGCACACGCCCGGCCACACCGACGGCTCGTCGTGCTTTTTGTTCCGCTCGACGCTGTTCAGCGGCGACACGCTGTTCGCCGGCTCGGTCGGCGGGATCTTCGCCGATGTCTCGACTTACGACGACCTGCTGGCCAGCATCAAGTTCAAGCTCTTCGCACTCGACGACGACACCGTCGTCATGCCCGGCCACGGCCCGCCGACGACGATCGGCGAAGAGAAAGCACACAACCCCTTCTTCTAAGCTCTGATTCGCTACGGGGTGCCGATGCGTCAGAATCGCGGTACCGTCCGAACCGTCGCTCCACACGAAGGTGCCCGTCTGCGCTGCGCTCGCGCGCGCGCCGGCGGCGAAGCTGTACGTTCCGGCGGCCGAGTCGACGTAGCCGCCGAGGACCGTTGAGAACGTCCCCGACGCGGTGCTGTTGAAGCCGCCGTCGACGATCGCGCCTTCGCCCGATGCGGTATTGTTGCCGCCGCCGCCGATGTACGAACCTTCACCGATCGCCTGATTGTACTCGCCTCCTGCGATCGCGGCGTACGTGTTCGACACGGTGTTGTGCGAGCCGCCGCCGTCGAACGCGTTGTCGCCCGATACGGTACTCTTCGCCCCTCCGACGAGCACCGATTCGAAGCCCGAGGCGTGTTCTTCGTGCCTCCGAGGAACGCCGCACCGGCCGACGAGGCGCTGTTGTACGCGCCTCCGCCGAGTATCGCGGAATTGCCGTTGCTCGAGTCGACAACGTTTCCAGTACCCGCCCGCGATGACCGAATACGCGGCCGAAGAAGCCCCGACGATCGTCGGGGCTTCCCCACACCGCCGTACCTACGGCGTGGATCGTCTACATCGCGCCGGCAGTGATGCCCATGTTCACCTGGTTGATGGCGCGATTGACGAGGTCGAGCGCCTTGATGCGATGACCCGCCTTGTCCGGCAGCGCGGCGTTGAGCTCGGTAGCGGCGGATTGCAGGTCGCCGCGCGCCGCGAGCATGTGGCCCTGAACCGCGAGTGCCGTTCCGCCTCCGGCGATTGCTCCGATGCCGACGAGAGCGAGTGCCAGCGCGATCGACTTGGTCCGATGAAGCATGATGAGAACTCCGTGTGAAAGAGAGCAGGTTGTTTCGCACCCCGACGAGAGTATTCAGACCGAAGCGCCCGCCGAGTCCTCTTTTTGGCGGCTCATGACGCACGATTGGCGGCGCCCGACCGGATCCGGCCGGCGCTCGCGATGTAAAAACGACGGGGCCGGTACCGCAGCACCGTCCCCGTCGTCATCATGGTCGCAGCGCCGCTGCGATCCGTAGGCTGGAGCCTAGAGGGCGTTGGCCAAGGCCCAGCCTTTCGGCGCTCCGATGCCGGCGGCCTGATTGTACTGCGTGGCGCTGCACGAGTACGCACCGTTGCTGCCGGACGTGCACGGGGTGAAGTAGCTGCTGTAACCCGTCGACTTGAACAGATTGTAGATCGTCGGGTTCATCCAGCCGATCTTGGTCGCGTGCAATTGGTTGGTCTCGATGAAGAGCGCGACTGCCGCCGGAGACGACCACGACGTTCCGAGGTAGTCGCCGAACGCGCCGCCGGTGTACACTGCGACCGGATCGAACGGCAGCGAGATGTCGGGCTGGTTGCGGCCCGAGGCGATCACGCCGGTGACGCCGCTCTGCCAGCTCGGAAGAGCGACGACCGTCGAGACGCCGCCGCCGCCGGAGTAACTGCCTTCCTTGCCCATCGTCACGGTCTGCAGCACGCCCGAGCTGTTGTAGGTGAAGTTGACGCCGCCGACCGACGTGAAGTACGGGTCGCCGGCGGGCGCACTCACGCCCTTGACGTTGAGGTTGGTGCCGCACTCGTTGCTGCCCGAGTCGCCGGCCGAGGCCGCGAAGGTCACGCCCTCGGCGGCGCCCTGCTCGGCGATCGAGTTGGTCGAGTCCTCGAACGCCGTGTCGCTCGATTCACAGCCGCCGAACGACGAGTTCACCGCGCTGGCCTTCCCGTCGGTGAGCACCTTGTTGTAGGTGTCTTCGATCGCCTGATCGGTGAGCGAACCCATGTGGTAGACGATGATGTTCGCGCCCGGCGCGAGGCCGGCGATCGTTTGGACGTCGAGGTCGGTCTCGGCATCGTCGCCGCTGCCGCCGCCGTCGACGGCCTCATTGGTCACCGTGCCGGTCTGCGTCACTTGAGCCGCCGACAGGTAGCTGGCCAAGTAGCTCGTGTTCACCGGATCGTCGATCGCGACGGCGGCGGTGTACCCGGCGCCGTTGCAGCCGTGCTGCACCGGATAGTCGAACGGCTTGGCGACACCGGTCGCGAGCGTGCCCGACGAGTTGCTGAGCGGGCCGTTGTCGGGCGCCGCGCCGTTACAGCTGCCGCTCGGCGTGGCCGTGGCAGTCGGGGTGGCCGTCGGTACCGGCGTGGCGGTCGGGACCGGCGTTGCAGTCGGCTGCGGCGTCGGCGTTGCCGTCGGGCCGGGGGTCGGCGTGGCGGTCGGCACCGGTGTCGGCGTCGATGTCGGCTTCGGCGTCGGCGTCGCGGTCGGGATCGGCGTCGGCGTCGCGCCGCCGACCCAAGCGACGTTGTCGACGTACTGATAGACGTACGTTCCGCTATAGCCGTCGCCGTAGGAGCCGAAGTAGATGTAGTCCGTCTGACCGGCATAGGCGCCGAGGTTGACGGTGTGATTGACCCAGCCGTTCGTGTTGTTGACCGTCTTGTAGAACGTGGTGAGAATCGTTCCGCTCGAGTTGAGCAGATAGCCCGCTTGCCACGCGTAGGTAGTGCCGTAGCCGAGCGTCCCTTCGTTCGAGCCCTGGTACACCCAGAAGCTCAGCACGCCGTTCGCCGGTACGGTGACTTGCTGCGCGATCGCGGCCCAGCCGTTGATTTCGGGTGATTTGAGGTCACCCATGAACGCCGAGTAGGTGCTCTGATAGGCCTGCGCGGTCGTGACCGACACGGAGCTGGTGCGCGTCGAGCTCTCGTTGATCCAGCCCGGACTGAGCGAACCCGTCTCGAATCCGCCGTTGACGATCGGACCGGCTGCGAACGTGCGAAGGCCGGCGGTCGCGAGCGGCACGCTTTCGCGTCCGAGCGCGTCGCGCTTGACCTGCGGCAGCGTGCGCGTGTTGCTCACGCCGTCTTGGTCGACCTTGGTGCGCGCGATGACGACGTTGCTGAGCGACGCGTCGCGCACGTACGACGAGATCGCGGCCGGTACGGTCGCCGGCTTGGCGTTGGCGAAGCGCTGGCCGTACTTGCCCTGCTGCACCGTGTGCATCTCGGTCGCGAAGAACCGTTCGACCGTCGCGCTGGGAGCCGACGCGTCGACGACGGTGCGGTTCGCGAACCGCTGAGTGATCGTGAATCCCGCGGTCTGCAGCGCGCGCACGACTGCCGTCTCCTGCTCGACCGTCGGCGCGAACATCTCGTTGAACTGTTCCTTGGAGAGAACGTGGCCGTACGAGCTCGAGTGCGGGTCGCTGACGTTCGCGACGAACTGGTCGAGCTCGGCTTGATGATTGTAGCGCAGCGTGATCGAGATGTTGACCGGTGCGGTCGCCGCGCGCCGTCCGGCGTCGGTGAAGGCCAGCGCACCGAACGTTTTCGGAACCGAGATCATCGGGGTCACGGACGCCGCGGCGCGCGCGGCGGATTCAGGGTTCGCCGGGTTCTCCGGCAGCGTCGACGGCACCGACGAGCTGTGGCCGCCGCAGGCGGCCAGCGACAAGCTCAGTCCGAGTACGGTCGCAACGACGCGCGACGCACGTCGCACAGAACGAATGAAGACCACGTTCCGAAAACCTCCAGCACCCGCGGGGTAGGCGTGCAGCAATGCTCAACCGCCGACCTCATGACGGTGGGTGAGACGTGCCGCTTACTCCCGGCAGAGCCTCAAGAATTCCTTTGAAAGACCTAGGATCTGCGGAGGCTGTGACTTCCGCCGGCCGGCGGGCGCTTGGACGCGGCGGCGCGCAGGAGCTAGGATTGGTCAGAGGGCGGCGCTAGAGCGTCGCGCTCGACCTTCGTTTCGGCGCGCGGTCGCGGCGCGGCGTCGCGGGCGACGAGCTCCTCGAGGGCGGCCGCGCGCGCTTGCAGCGCGAGGGTACGTTCGCGGGCGTCGTCGAGCAGCGTGCGGATCTCGGTCTGTTCGGGGGTGAGCTCGGCGATCGTGCTGTGCGCCGCGATCCCGGCCTTGGCGGCGGCCACGCGCGCGCGGGTCATATCGCGCTCGGCGCGCAGCGCGTCGGCGCGGCGGCGCAGCTCGTCGGCCGCGGCAGCCAGACCGTCCTCGCGCCGCTTGAGATCTTCGATCTCCACGCGAAACGCCTCGACCGCGTTGGGTTGAGCGCCGCTTCGCTCGTACGAAACGAGCTGCATCTCGAGCCGCTTGCGAGCCGTCAACAGGTCGACGAGGTGTCCGCGCACCTCGTCGACGACTTCGAGCTGCGTGCGGTAGGCGGCATCGACGGATGCCGCGGGATCCTCCAGCCGCGCGATCTGGGAGCGCGCTTCACCCGTGACGAGCCGGACGATGCGCGTCCAAAGGCTCACTTGGTCTCGATCGGTGGCGGCTTGACCAGCGCGCCTTCGCCGTTCGTTGCCGGCGGCGTGGTGTACTCGGCGCCCGATCGCGTGCGCGACAACAGGTTGCGGGCCAGCTGCAGCCCCGCCGCGCCCTGCGAGAGGACCTTGCCCATGATCTCGCTGATGCCGTCGGCGCCGTTCATGACGATCATCTGGTCGATGTTGCTGAACGCTTTGGCCGCGGCCTCGACGATCGCCGGCCAGTTCTCGGCCAGCTGCTGCGAGATAACGGCTTCCTGGTTCTGCGCGAGTGCGTCGGCGCGCGCTTTGATCGCGGCGGCTTCGGCCAAACCGCGCGCGTTGATCGCGTCGCCTTCGGCCGTGCCCTTCGCGCGAATGGCGGTGCCTTCGGCCTCGCCGATCATCTTCGTCCGCTGCGACTCCGCGTCGGCGGCCAGCTTCACCCGGGTCGCATCGGCTTGGGCCTGCAGCTCGATCTGCCGGGCGCGCGCTTCGGCCGCAGCGATGTCGGCGTCGCGTTGCGCGTTCGCGAGCGTCGTTTTCTCGTAGGCCGACGCGTCGGCAGGACGGCGGACGGTCACCAGCAGCTCGGACTCTTTTTTGTGCGCGTCGAGCTCGACGATCTTCGTCTCCTCGACGACGACCTGCTGGCGCGCGATCGCGTCGGCCAGCGGTCCCGCCTGTTTGGAGACGGCGCTGGCTTTATCGACCTCGGCCTGGAAGCCGGCCTGCTTGATCTTGCTGTCGCGCTGCGCTTCGGCCTTGAGCGCGGCCGCTTCTTGCTCGCGCTGCGTTGCTTCCTGGTCGGCTTGGGCTTGGGCGATGCGCGCATCGCGCTGGACCACGGCCGTATGGGGCTTGGAGAGGTTGTCGATGTAGCCGGTCGGGTCGTCGATCTCTTGAATCTGCAGTGAGTCGACGATCAGCCCGAGCTTCTCCATCTCCGTACCCGACGCACCTCGCGTCGCTTCAGTCAGCTTGTCGCGTTCGCGAATCAGATCCTCGACCGTGAGCGAGCCGCAAATCGCGCGCAGATGACCGGCGAAGACTTGCTGAATGCGGGCGTCCATGCGCTCTTGCTGGTCGAGGAAACGCCGCGCGGCGTTGGCGATCGACGCGAAGTCGTCGCCGACCTTGTAGATGACGACGCCCTTGATGTGCACGGGGATGCCCTGCTGCGTCACGCAGGCGATCTGCAGCTCCGACTCGCGCAGATCGAGCGAGAGCTTGCGGACGACCTGCACGCCCGGGATCACGAGGGTCCCACGTCCGGTCACGATTTTGAATCCGAGCGACTCGCCGGTGGCTTCGTTCGGCCGATGGTGCAAACCGGAGATGATGAGCGCTTCGTTCGGCTCGGCGACCCGCCACATCGCGCGGAACAGTGCGACGAGCACGACGAACGCGACGACGACGATACCGACGACGACGGCGGCTGAGACATCGATGGCAGTCACGTAGAACCTCCCGCGCCGCGGCCCTTACGCCTCGGCAACGATGACGGTCCGAGGCGGATGATACTCGATCACCACCACGCGCGTGCCCACGGTGATGCTTCGGGTGTCGCTCGAGTAGGCGTTGAAGTGTTCGCTCCCGCCGCGCACGGCGAGCATGATCTCGCCGACGCGTCCCGGACCGATCGCCCCCGTCACCCGACCGACCTTTCCGATGACCTCGTCCGTGGTGGCCTCCGCCTCAGACGCCCTTCCGTACCGGTCGGGCCATCCGAAGTTACGCCGGCGCCCGTTCGAACCCCGTTCGCGGGACGGTACCCTGTTAGCGCGAGGCGACGACCCGCACGCTGGCCGTGGCGCCGTCACCTTCGACCCGCACGGTCGGCGGGCTCGACGACCGCGACTGCGGGATCACCTGGAACTCGATCACCTTCACGCCCGACGCCGGCAGCGCGACGGTCGTGCGGAATGGCGCGCACTCGCGGTCGCTGCAGAACGAGGCCACCCAGCGCTTGGGCAAACCGCTCGCTGCGAGGACGACGCTCTTGCCCGGCGTTCCGGCGACGACCAGCCGGTACTTGTAGGTGCTTTCGACCGAGCCGGGCAGATCCGGACCCGTCCAGGGCGCGAGCGAGAGCGCCGTCTTGCCGTCGGGCTGCACGGCGTCGAGCGCGACCGTGGCTTCTTGCGCTTCCTCGAGGTACATCGCGTAACGCGAGTCCTTCTTCGGCAGCTTCGCCGCCCAAGCCGCGGTTTGGGCGAACGCGGCGCGCGCCTTCGCCGTCGCGCCGGCTTTGACGAACATCCGTCCTTCGTATAGATAGGCCCAGGCCAGCTTGCGGATCGCCTTGGCATCGGACGGCTTGGCGTTGACCGCCGCGCGCGCGCGCCCGATAGCTTGCGCGAATGCCACGGCGCCGTCGTCGAAACGCTTGGCATCGCCGTCGGTGACGCCGAGCGAGACGAAGTTGTCAACGTTCGGATCGACTTCGCGCCAGCTTCGCGTACTCGTCGGCGGCACGCGCCTTGTCGCCGGTCTCGTTGAGCGCGCCGCATAGCCCGACAGCGCATCGGCGTCGTTGGGCGCGGCATCGAGCGCACGCGCGTACGCGGTCAGCGCGCCAGGCCAATCCTCGCGGGCGGCCGCCGCGTCGCCCTGCAGGCGCGCCAGCAGCGCACGGTCGGGCGTCGTCGAGGCGACCGGCGCGAGCGCGGCGATCGCCTCGTCGCGCAGCACGCTCTCCTCGGCGCGTGCGCAGGTAGTCCGTCTCGCCGTCGACGTTCTCCGCGTCGTCGATCGCGGCCAGCACCTTCTTCACGTCGCGCGCACCGCGTCGGCGTCGCCGCCGAACGCGAACTTGGACGGGTCGAGCAAGGCGTCGACCTTCTTCTGTGCCGCGGTCGCCAGCACGCCGTTGCGCCCGGCGCGCGCGTCGGCGACGAAGCCGGCTAGGACCTGCGGCGTGATGTTGCCGACGTAGCGCGCGCGCAACGATGCCGGCCGCGTCGATCACGAAGGTCGTCGGAAACGCGCGGATGTCGTACGCTTTCGCGAAGGCCTTGTCCGCGTCGATCGCTTGCGCGTACGGCAACGCTTGGAGGCGACGAAGGCGCGCACGATCGGCGCCGCTTCGGTCGAATCGACGCCCAAGAACGACGACCGCGGCGCCGGCGCCGAGCTTCTTCGCGCTGGCGATGAGATCGGGCGTTTCCTCGCGGCACGGCGGGCACCAGGTCGCCCAGGTCGTTGATCACCAGCGTCTTCCCGCGGTAGTCGGCCAGCGACGACCGCGCGGCCGTCGATCGTGGTGAGATGGAAGTCCGGCGCGGGCGAGCCGACCTGCGGACCGGTGAGGGAGAGCGCCGTGGCGGCGATGATCGCGTGCAGCATCGAACCCTCTAGACGCGAACGAGGGTGGCGACCGTTGCGACCGGTGCGGCCGGCCGCGACTGGCATCGATCCGAACGTGCACCGGCCCGCCGTGCGGTGCGGTCGGGACGACCTGGAACTCGACGATCTTCACGCCGTCGGCCGGCGACGACGACCGAGGTGCGGAACGGCGCGCAGACCCGGTCGGTGCAGAACGAGCCGATCCAGTGCTGCGGCAGCCCGCCGCCGGCCAGGTCGACCTTCGCGCCCGGCGTCGCCCGTCACGACCAGGCGGTATTTGATCGTGCTGGCGATCGAGCCCGGGAGATCGGCACCGGTCCACGGCGCGAGCGAGAGCGCCGGCACCCTGGCCGCGCGCGACGTCGAGCGCGACCGTCGCCCTCCTGCGCCTGCTCGACGTACCAGTCGCGGCGCGGATCGCCGGCGGCAATCCGTGCCGCCGCGGCGCGCGGCGCGTGCGAACGCGGCCCGCGCCTTGTCGCGGTTCCCCGCGTCGGTCTCCATGCGGCCGTCGTAGAGGTTCGTCCAGGCGAGCGCGCGCGGATTCGCCGCGGCGAGCTGCTGCGCGCGCTCGAACGACTGCTCGGCGGCCGCGACGTCGCCGGCCTTGGCCTGCGCGCGGCCGAGCGCGACGTAGGCGGGTGCCGATCGCGCGACGGTCGGCGATCTGCGCGTCGATGGTCGACGACGCGCGCGTCGTCGCCGAGCTGCGAGGCCGCGTAGGCCTGACCGCCGCAGCGCGGCCAGATCGCCCGGCGCGTGCGCGAGCGCGTCCGTATAGGCCGCGTCGGCGTCGCGCCAGCTTGCCCAGCGCAGCGTCCTCGTCGCCGCGCAGCCGTGCGAGCAGCGCGAGCGTCGGCGTCGTTCGACGCGACCGGCGCGAGCGCGACGATCGCCGCGGCGCGCAGCGTTCCTGCTCGGCTTGCGTCTTGATCAGATCGTGATCGCGCGACGCGATCGTCCATCGCGTCGTCCTGCGAGGTCGTCGGCCTGCGCGATCGCCTGGGCCGCCTTCTCGACGGTCGCGCGCACCGCCAGTCGCATCGCCGGTGAACGGATACCGCGCCGGGTCGAGCAATGCGTCGAGCTGCGCCTGGAACGTCGTCGTGAGCGGCGCGCTCTCACCTCGCTGCGGCGGCGACGATGTACGCGTGCAGCTGCGCGCGCGGCAAGATGTTGTCGGCATGCCGCGCGCGCAGCACGCCGTCGGGTCCGATGACGAACGTCGTCGGGTAGTTGCGGATCGCATAGCGCGGTCGCGAACGCGCCGCTCGCCGGTCGTGACTGCTTGCGGGTACGGGATCCCTTTGGCGGCCGAGAACGCGCGCACGACGCTACGCCGTCTCGGTGGTGTCGACGCCCAAGAACGCGACGCGGTGTGCCGCATCGCCGCGCGCCTCGGCGACGAGGTCCGGCGTCTCCAGCCGGCACGGCGGGCACCACGAGCCCCACACGTTGATGACCAGCGTCTTGCCGCGGTAGTCGTCGAGGCGAACCGTCTTGCCGTCGACCGTCGTCAGCGCGAACGCCGGCGCGGGTTGTCCGACCACCGGTCCGGGAAGCTGCTGCGCGGCCGCCCGGGGGCGGCTGCAGGGCGGTGACCGCGACCGTTACCGCGATCCAGACTGCGTTCATGGGTTCACGTCCTGAGCTTGACGCCGGCGGCCGTCATGCGCAGCGCGACCGCGAAGGCTGCCAGCGCGAGCGCCGCCGACCACGCCGAGCGAGAGCGCCAGCGGCACGTCGCCGGCCCGATGTAGCTGTACCGAAAGGAGTCGATCATGTAGAACATCGGGTTGACCAGCGAGACCTTCCGCAGCAGCGGCGGCAGCAGCTGCATCGAGGTGAACACGCCGCCGACGAACACCAGCGGCGTGATGAAGAACGTGGTGAGCACTGCGATGTGGTCGAACTTCTCCGCCAGCAGCCCGAAGATGATCCCCAGCGACGAGAACAATACCGCGACCAGCACGATCGTGACCAGGTAGAGCAGCCAGTCTCGAGGCGCGGAATGGACCAGCGCGACCCCCAGCGCGGTGATCAGCAGCGCGATGAAGAGCGCCCGCACGACGCCCGCCACGACGTAGCCCAGCACGATCTCGATCGCCGACAGCGGCGCGATCAGCAGCTCCTGGATCGAGTTCATGAACCGCCCCTGAAACACCGACGACGAGCTCTCGCTGTAGGTCTGGTCGATCAGCTGGAGCATGATGAGACCGGGGATGAGGAACTGCGCGTACGACACGCCGTGCACTTCTTTGATCCGGCTGCCCAGGCCGAGGCCGAAGATGAACACGTACAGCAGCGTCTGGATCACCGGCGGCCAGATCACCTGGTTGATGATCGAGAACGTGCGCACCATTTCGCGCTTGACCAGGGTCTGGAACCCGACGCCGTTGACGATCACCGGCGGGTCAGCTCCAAGAAGATGTCCTGCAGCGAGCCTTCGCCGATCAGCTTTTGGGTCGTCTCGAGGGCGACGAGCTTGCCGGCTTGGATGATCCCGATGCGGTCGCACAGCTCTTCGGCTTCCTCGAGGTAGTGCGTCGTGAGGATGATCGTGGTACCGTTGACGTTGAGCTCGCGCAGCAGCGACCACAGCTCGAGCCGCAGCTCGACGTCGACGCCGGCGGTCGGTTCGTCCAAGATCACCAGGCGCGGCTGGTGGATCAGCGCGCGCGCCAGGGTGAGCCGGCGCTTCATCCCGCCCGAGAGCTTGGTGTAGACCAACTTGGCCTTCGACGCCAGATCGAAGCGCTCGAGCAGTAGATCGGCGCGCTTGGCGACGGCGGGCCCGCGCAAACCGTAGTAGCCGGCCTGAAAGATCAGCACGTCGCGGATGTTGAGGTAGCGGTCGAAGTTGTATTCTTGCGGCGCGAGGCCGACCAGCCGCCGCGCGGCGCGCCAGTCGCGCACGACGTCGTGCCCGAACAGCGAGATCGACCCGCCGGTGATCTTGGCCAAGCCGACGATCGCGTTGATCGTCGTCGTCTTGCCGGCCCCGTTGGGGCCGAGCAGCCCGAAGAACTGCCCCTCGGGAACGACGAACGAGACGTCGTCGACGGCGGTGAAGTCGCCGTAGCGCTTGACGAGGTTGTCGACGCGCAGCGCGGGAGCACCGTTCACGGGACCACCGCGCCGGGTTCGCCGAGCTTCTGGTAGCGGTGGCGGCGCAGCGTCGCCAGCCGTTTCTCGACGTCGGGGATCCCGCTCTTGCGCAGCTGCCGGGCGACTTTCTCGGCGTCGAACGGCACGCGCCGCGACTGCACCTCCCAGCCGCCGGAGCGCTGCGTCAGTAGCGCGTAGTGCGCCAGCGGATCGCCGTCTTTCGGCAAGCCGGCCGATGCGACGTTGACCAGCGTGCGGCCGCGCCAGACGCGCACGTAGGACAGGTGCAGGTGGCCGAAGGCGATCGTTCGCTGCGACACGTGGCCGAACAGTCGCTCGAGCGTGTCGTCGTAGGCGTCGGGCCAGACGTGCTCGTCGTCCGAGACGGGATTGGCGTGACACACCAGCAGCCCGTCCTCGCCGTCGCCGAAGGTCAACGAGAACGGCAGCTCGCCGAGCGCGCGCGCCGCATCGTCGCCGATGCGCGCACGCACCCAAGCGACGGCGCGCGCGTCCTCGGGATCGAGCTGCTCGAGGTCCGCCAGCCCGATCAGCCGGTCGGTGTTGCCGCGCAGACAGCGCGCGCCGGCGGCGCGCAGCCGCTCGAGGACCTGCTCGGGTCGCGGACCGTCGAGGCACAGGTCGCCGGCGGCGACAATCGCATCGGCGCCCCCGCGCGCGGCGAGATCGTCGAGGCAGCGCGCGAGCGCGTGCGCGTTGCCGTGGATGTCCGACAGGATCGCGATGCGCAACGACGTTATGCGACGCTCAGCCGCGCTTCACCGCGAGGGCGAGCGCATACGGTCCGAAGCCGGCTTTGCCGAACTCCCACAGATCGATCGCGTCGACGGTGATGCGCGCCTTGCGCATGAGCGCGATCGACTCCCGGAAGCGCAGGTTGGCGATCACCCGTCGCTCACCCAGCGCCAGAACGCCGGCGGCCGATTCCTCGCCGCGCGGAACCTCGACGATGCGCAGCCCGCTCGCGGCGACCAGATCGACGCGCTCGGGCGCCGCGATCGCGAGCTCCGTGCCGACGACGGAGAACACGTCCCGCAAACGCTGCACATCGGACGCGACCGCGAGCTCCACGACGCGCAAGGCGCGCTGCGAGACCAGGGCTTCGAGCTGCCTGCGCCCGAGCTCGTTGGAACGCCGCCGCAAGCCGGCGCCCGCGCGCGGGACGCCGACGAACACCACGTCGCTGCCGACCGCGACGTCAGTCGCGTCCAGCAGTCCCGGCGCTTCGATCCGGCCCGCGATCGGCACGCCCAGCTCGGTCAGCCGGCGTTCGACGGCGGCGACCTCCGAGCGGCGCTCGAGCTGCGACGGCCGCGCGATCACTGCCCCGAAGGGGAACACGATCGCGCAGTCGGCGACCAGCGACTCGGTCGGCGACTCGCCGGCCGGCCCCATCTCGTGAACGGCGACGCCGCGGTCGCGCAGCGTTCGCACGAACACCGCGTGCTGCTCCACCGCGCGGTCGGCGATCGGCGAGGGCTCGCCCTTGATGGGCGGAAGCCGGTCGACCGCAGCCGACGGCCGTAAAACGAGCGCCGCGGCAAGTGCCCCGGCGTCGCTCGACACGTACGGAGAGGTATACGGCTTCGCGGTCACGACCAGCCACGATTCGCCGACCACCACCACGTGTCCCATGGCTAGAAGCCCAGAAACACCGCCGCCGGCACGTGGAAGCGCTCACTGAGCTTAAGCGCCTGACCCTTGCTGATCTCACGCTTGCCGGCCAGTACCTCCGAGGCCACCCCCTTCGAACCGATCAGATCGGCGATCTCGAACTGCGTGACGCTATTGGCCGCCATCAGCTCGCGCACGATCTCGAGCGGCGTCGCGGTCTTCATGGCGTAGCGCTGTTCCTCGTAGCGCTCGACCAGCAGGCTGAGCAAGTCTACGATTTCCAGCTCGGCCGGCGACAGGTCGTCGCGGCGCATCAGCTCGTCGATACGCCGCAGCGCGCGCGCGTTGTCCTCGTCGGTATGGATCACGTGCGGCCGCTCCTCGGCCAACAGCGCCGCGTAGGCCGGCTCGTCGATCACCGTCATAGTTTCTTCCAATCGCCTTTATCGTATTGAGCGTGGGTCAAGACCGTGCGCACGTAGAGAATCTGCAGATCGTATCGGATACGCGCGATCAGTCGGTACGTATTGCCTTTGACGTTGAAGACCGTCAAGTCGCCGACCGCTTTGGCGGTGGCATAGGTGCGCTGGACGTCGATCAGGTTCTGCCAGCGCGCCGCTTTGGCAATTCGATCGATGTAGCATAGGTCTACGGTGTCGTTCCGAACATATCGGCGCAAGACGTCAAGATTATCACCGTAGTACAGCATGTTCTTATCATGCTGTTTGGCATGGCCACACCGTTGCCGCCTTCTTTCTCTTTCGCTGACGTGCGCCCGGAGCCTAGGTCAGTCCGTCGCACGAGGCGAGATATACGGTGGGATCGTGGCGCGTCGAGGGCCGCTCGATCCAGCCAGGAGGGCAGGAGTCGTCATGAGCGCCCATCCGGCATCGCGTTGCGGGAAACGAGGCGGTCGTGGAAAACACGCCGCCCATGAGAGCCAATTCCACCACCGTCGTGTGCGCGATCGTTCCGGTGCTCGCTCTCACCGTGGGCGTCGCGTTCGCCAACCACCTCGAGCCGCGCATTGCCGGGCTGCCGTTCCTGCTGGCCTGGATCGTCGCGTGGGTGCTGCTGACGCCGGCCTTCATGTGGGCAGCCTATCGGAGCCTGCGAGCATGAACGCGCAGATCGCGCTCGGCATCATCGCGGTCGTCGTGGTGGCGACGATCTTGCTCGGACTCTACGGCGTTCGCGGCGTCAAGATGGACCCGCAGGAGTTCATCGTCGGCGGCCGGCGGATCGGCCCGCTGCTGCTGTGGCTGCTGCTCGCCGGCGAGATCTACACGACCTTCACCTTTCTCGGCGCGGCGGGCTGGGCATACGGCCGCGGCGCGCCGGCATACTACATCCTGTGCTACGGCACGATCGCGTACGTGATCTCGTTCTTCCTCGGCCCGCCGATCCACCGCATCGCGCGGGAGCGCGGGTACCTGACCGGGCCGGACTTCTTCGTCGACCGCTACGACAGCAAGCTGCTGGGCGCGCTCGTCGCACTGCTCGGCTTCCTCATGCTCGTGCCGTACGTCACGCTGCAGCTCACCGGCTTGCAGATCTTGCTGCAGATCGCCGGCTACGGCACGTTCAACTCGCTTGCCGCGGTCGCAATCGGCTTCTTCGTCGTCGCGATCTTCACGTACGTCACCGGCCTGCGCGGCACCGCGTTCGCGAGCATCGCGAAGGACTTGCTGGTGCTGCTGGGCGTCATCTTCGCCGGGATTCTGCTGCCGATCCACTTCTTCGGCTCGCCGGCCGGTGCGCTCGACGCCGTGCTGCGTGACCATCCGAATTGGCTCACGCTGGCCGGACCGACCGCGCCCAACGGCATCACCTGGGTCATCACGACGACGATCCTCACCGGCTGCGGCTTCTTCATGTGGCCGCAGTCGATGGCCGCGATCTACAGCGCGCGCAGCGAGGACACGCTGCGGCGCAACGCGGTCTTCCTGCCGCTCTACCAGGTGATGCTGCTGCTGGTGTTCTTTGCCGGTTTCACCGCGCTCGAAGTCCTGCCGGGCCTGAAAGGAACGGCCGCCGACCAATCGTTCATGCTGGTCGTGCAGAAGTACTACTCGCCGTGGGTGGTCGGCTTCGTCGCCGCCGCCGGCACGCTCGCGGCGCTGATCCCGGCGGCCGGACAGCTGTTGGCCGCTGCCAGCATCGTGGGCAAGAACGTCTTCGCCGACTACGGCATCGCGCGCGACCCCGCGGCCCAGACGCGCACGACGCGCATCCTGGTGCTGGTCGTGGCGCTGCTCGCGTTCGGCTTCTGGGCGCTGGCCAAGGTCACGCTGGTTGGATTGCTGCTCATCGGCTACAACGGGATCGCGCAGCTCGTCCCCGGCGTCGTTCTCGGCGTCACCGGACGCCGTCCGTCGGCGCTGGCCGTCGGGGCGGGACTCGCGGCCGGGATCATCGTCCTCATCTACGTCGCGGTCGAAGGCGTCGGCCCGGTCTACGGCGTCAACACCGGCCTCATCGCGCTGGCCGTCAACATCGTGGTCATGGCGCTGATCTGGGTCGTCACCCCGAACCGCGCAGTCGCCCCCGTCGCCGAACCCGCACCGTACTGACTCGCGCGCGCGTTCGCGCGTTTTGCGCGAACGCTAGGTGCGCTTGAGGATTGCGATGCGGCCGGGGCCGGCGATCGTCAGCGCGAGGCCGATCCCGATCAGCAGGAGGAAGAACTCGACGCCTTCGCCGGCCTGCCGGCCGCCGAAGTTCATGAAGAAGCCGTTGCGCGCGTGCACCAGCAGCGCGGCGCAAGCCATGTCGATCGCGATGCCGAGCGCCGCGACGCGCGTCAGGATGCCGAGCACGAGCAGCACCGGTCCGATGAACTCGACCGCGATGACCGCATAGACGAGGGGCGCCGGCAGGCCGAGGTGCGAGCTCAGCCCGGCGACGGTACCGGCGATGCCGGGGCCGCCGAACCAGCCCAGCGCCTTCTGTGCTCCGTGCGGCCACAACACGATCGCCGCGGTGAGCCGCAAGATCAGCAGGGAGACGTCGGAGGCTCGCATGCCCCCATCTTTACCCGCCTTGCGGCGGCACGGGGATTGCGTCGTACGGTGCGGCGTCACCGCCGGACGGCGCAAAGAAATCCGACATGTCGGTCGCAAGCAGATCGCCGATCGACAAATCGCCCAAGCCGAGGATCTGTTCGCTGGTCTTGAGGACGCTGACCGTCGACAGGTGGCGCTGGCCGACATAGTGGCGCTTCGCGAACGGCCCGGCAACGATCGCATACGTGCGGTACTCGTCGACGTGATCGCGCGAGCCGTGCGCGTCGGCGGCCACGATGAACAGCGCCGTATGTCGCCACGAGGGCAGGCGCGAGAGGTACTGCACGATCGTCGCCGAGCGCGCGATCGCTGTCGGCGGCCTCGTTCGGCCGGCGGAATTCTCGCGCCCGATCCGTCGTCCGCCGGGCAGCCAGATCGAGACGTAGCGCGGCTGCTGTCCGCGTGCGACGAACGCTCCGTAGTCGCGGATGAACTCCTTGGCGCGGCGCTCGTCGCGGATGCGCAGGTTCCAGCCCGGATAGTTCAGATCGATGCGGCCGTTGAGCGCGGCCGGCGCCGGAACGTCGAGCGCATACCATCCGCCCAGCCCGCGGTGGCGGCGGCGCGATCGTCGACGCCGCCGAACTGCGGATCGTCGGTCCGCGGGTCGAGCGCGCCGCCGTCGTCGTAACCGCTCACCTGCACCAAGTCGCCGTAGTCGCGGAACGCGATGCGGTGACGCGCCAGCGCGTTGAAGATGTAGCCGCTGCGCGGATAGTCTTCCGGATCCTGGTTCTGATCGACGAGCATGCCCCGGCCCGACTTTGTCGAACAGCGTGCGCTCGGTGTACAGCGTCGCCAAACCGCCGTCGAAGAACTGGTGGCCTGCGCCGGATTCCTCGGCGTCGGCGAACATGTTGACCGCCAGGCCGTAGCGCCGCGCCAGCGCGTGCAGGTTCGGCGTGACGCCGGCGCCGTAGCGACGAACGACGGGTCGCCGCCCGAGGGCTGGCCGAGATCGCCGAGCGCCGCGTCGAACGTCATCCTTCTTCGAGGATCACGACGACGTGGCTGATGCCGCGCGGATAGCGCGGCGGCGCCGCGATCACTTGGCGCGTGTTCGCGAGCGTCACCATCGTGCGCCGACTTAGGCGCACGCCGCCGAGATCGATCTTCTGCAGCGTCGACCAGACCGCGTTCACGTCGGCGCCGATCGGCGGATCGCCGGTAAAGCCTGCATCGTGGCCGAAGCCTTTGGTGTTGACGACGAAGAGCGTGCGGTCGTCGGCCGACAGGCCAGCGCCGTCGGATACCAGCCGGTCGGGATCAGGCCCAGCCGGTGAAAGTGGATCGGGATCGTGCGCGTCGATGACCGCAACCGCATCGAGCCCGGCCAGCGCGACGTACAGGCGCGAGCCGTCCTTCGACAGCGCCAGCGCCGCTGGCTGCGTGCCGTACGGACCTTTGTCGAACAGCCGCAGCTCGGTGCCGCCCACGACCCGCGGCGCGCCGTTGAGCGCGACGGTAGCGATGCGATCGACGTTGGTCATCGCGACGAACGCGTACGCGCCGTCGCGTGTCACCGCCAGCGCCGTCGGATGAGCGCCGCCGACGGTCCGCACGCCGTCGGGCGTCGGATCCATCGGCAGCGGCGCGTCGGCGAACGGCGGCGCGTCCTGCGGCAGCGCCGACAGATCACCGTCGGCGGTGGTCTTCACGAACGACAGCGCCGACGCGCGCGCGAGATCGCCGGGCGGCGTCCGAAACGGCGGCGCCGCCGGCTCGCGACAGCGTCGCATAGCGCATCAGCCCTTCGTTGGTGACCAACAGCCGGTCGCCGGCGAGCGCGGCGCCGAACGGAAAGAACCCGACCGCCGTGCGGCGGTCCCGCCAACGCTGCGCGTCGCGGTGTCGATCGCGCTCACGCTATCGGCACCTTCGTCGACGACGTAGGCGCGGCGGCCGTCGCCGCGACGGAACGATCGTCCCGGGAAAGCTCATGCCGCGATCGGCGAAGGCCGGATCGAGCGCCGCCGGCGTGGCGATGACGTGGTTGGCGTCCGGGCGCAGATGTCCGTCGCGATCCAGAGCGAACGCGTACACGGCGCCGGAGGGACCGCCGGACGCGAGCACCAGCGTCCGGCCGGACTGGGCGGGATCGGCCAGCGCGGTCGACGCCGACCCAGAACTTCTCGTCGGGCGAGCGATAGCGGTCGACGACCTGCATCGACGCGATGTCGACGACCGCCAGCGAGAAACCGCCGGTCGCACCCGACTCGATCAGCGACGGAACCTGGGCCTCGCGCTCGTCGTCGTTCGTGACGATCGCAAAACGGCCGTCGGGCGTGAGCGCGACGCCCAGCGCGTTCATTCCGGTAACGAGGCTCTGTCCGACCGGCGTGACGATTCGTCCCGACGGCAGCACCGCGTCGTACACGCCGCCGCGCAGATGCTCCGCCGGCATCGCGCCGGCCGGCGCGGCATACACGACGGTCGGCGCCCGCGGCGGCGCGGCGTGGCGCGTGCACATGCCGAGGCCGGCGCGGCGTCGGCGATGGCGGTGGACGAGCAGCGACGCGAGCGCGAGCGCGCAGAGGTGCGGTTTCATCGTCTCGCTTCGGGGAAACGGGCGGATCAGCGCAGCGCGCGCGCGAGACGTTCGACGGCGAGCAGCAGCGCGTCGTCGTCGAGTTCGCCGAACGACAGCCGCAGCGCGGGCGGTCCGCTGCGCGTGGGATAGAACGGATCGGCGGGCATCACCAGTACCCCTTCGCGCGCGCACGCTCGAACGCCGCCTGCGTCGAGAGACGAGGCGGGAGCCGCAGCCACACGTTGGTGCCGGCCTGCGGCGGCCGCACGTCGGCCCATGGCAGCGCGCTCGCCAAGCGCGTCGACGAACAGGTCGCGCCGGCGGCGATAGAGCGCGCGCGCGCGCTTTGAGATGGCGCGGATAGGCGGGCGAGCGCAGAAAGCGCCACAGCGCGCGCTGCGTGAGCGTCGAGGTGAACGAGTCGGTGCGCACCTTGGCCGCCTCGATCTTCATCGCGCAGCGTTCCCTTGACGCGCAGATAGCCGACGCGCAGCGCCGGGAAGATCGACTTCGAGAGCGACTCCATCATCACGACGCGACCGTCGGTGTCGTAGGCGGCCAGCGGCGGCGGCGCCGGCGCGTCGTAGGCGAACGTCCAGCCGGTCTGGTCTTCGAGCACGACGACGTCGTAGCGGCGCGCCAGCTCGACGATCGCCTTGCCGCGCCGCGCGGGCAGCACGACGCCGGTCGGGTTCTCGGCGATCGGGCAGATCGAGAACAGCCGCGGGCGGTACTCGGCGAATACCCGCTCGACGTCGTCGATCCGCACGCCGTCGGCGTCGCTGCGCACCTCGACGTAGCTCGCGCCGCGCGCGTCGAAGACGCCGAGCGTGCCGGGATACGTCGGCGACTCCGACGCGACGACGGCACGGTCGGCGAGCAGCACCGAGGCGATGAGGTCGGCGGCCTGCTGCGCGCCCGAGGTGACGATGATCTCGTCGCCGGTCGCGTCGCACGCCGCGCGCGCGCAGCGCCTCGGCGAGCGTCGCGCACAGGTCGGGGTCGCCGGTATTCGCGCGGTACTGCATCACCTCGGGCGGATCGTCGGCGAACGTGCGCTGCATCGCGCGCCCGAACTCGGCCATCGGAAACGTCTCGGGCGCGGGGTGCGCGGTCGCGAGCGAGATCACGCCCGGCGCGCGCGCCTGCGCGAGCCGGTCCATCACGCCTTCCATCCGCTCCCCGCGCGAGAGCAGCGACGGTTCCCAGGTGCGCGACGAACCGGCGCGTCGGCCGGCTCGGACGCCGCGGCGACGAACGTGCCGCGGCCGACGCGCGAGACGACGCGTCCCGCGCGCGGCGAGCGTCTCGTACGCTTGCGAGACCGTGACCAGCGCGACGCTCGAGCTCGGCGGCGAGCGAACGGATCGGCGGCAGCCGTTCGTCCGGCGCGAGCTCGCCGCGCCTCGATCGCGCGGCCAGCGCGTCGGCGATCTGCACGTAGAGCGGCCGCGGATCGCGCGGGTCGAGCGCGATCGCCAGGATCATGGCGGCGGCTCGTCGATTGCCGGCAACGGCATGCGCCGCACGCCCGGATACGAGCTCACCGAGCCGCGCGACGCATTGCGATCCATCTCGAGCGTGGCGAGGTACTCGAACATCTCGAACGCCGCGGGGCGGCGCACGCGGATAAGCGCGATCAGCCGCGTCAATTTCTCCCAGATATCCAAGACGGGGAACGCATCGAGCACGATCGCTGGGTCGACCGAGCCCGCCACCGACCATCAAGCCCAAGCTCTCGAAGAAGTTCGGCAGCGGAAGCACGAGCTCGAGCTCGGGGGTCCCGATCCCGTCTCGCAGGCTTGCACACCACCGCTCGTCGGCAAGTGCCTCCGCCAGCCCGTTCCGCAGGAACGCGCGCGCGGCACGTACGCGCTTAGCCTGGTACTGCTCGAATAGCCGCAAGCCCAGTTCGGTCCGCAAGCCCCGGCGCAGATGCGTTATCTGCCGCAGCCCGGCGTACGATCCGACCGCGACGACGAGCAGCGCGAGAACCGACGCGACCGCGCTGATCCACTCGGGCGTGAGTCCGTTCATGCCTAAGGCTCCCGAGCTCAGCGCTCGTCGAGCCGGTAGCCGATCCCGCGCACGCTGGAGATCGTCAAGGTCGCGGCGACCTCGTTGAGCTTCTTGCGCAGCGCCGCGACGTGCACGTCGACGACGCGCGTCGGGACGCCCGAGACGTCGTTCCACACGCGCTCGAGGATCTGCGCGCGGGTCAGCAGCTTGCCGACGTTCTCGGCCAGATACCACAGCAGCCGGAACTCGAGCGCGGTCAGCGTGACGCTCTTGCCGTCGTTCTCGAGGGTGTGGAAGTCGCGCACGAGCGTCGCGCCGCCGATCTGCAGCCGGCCTTCCTGCTCGGTCTTGCGCGAGCGCTCGCGGCGGCGCAGGAACGACTGCACGCGCGCGACGAGCTCGTTGCCGGAGAACGGCTTGCGGATGTAGTCGTCGGCGCCCAGGCCGAGGCCCTTGCAGCACGTCGTTCTCGCTCGAGTGCGCGCTCACCATCAGGATGAACGCGTCCGACGAGTTGGCGAGCGACGTGCAGACGTCGAGGCCCGAGATGTCGGGCAGCTCGACGTCGAGCAGCACGACCGCGGGCTTGAACGACCGGCTCGGCTCTCGAGCCCGGCCGAACCGGTGTTGCGATGCGCACCTCGTAACCGCTGCGCTCGAGGATCATCTTCTCGAACATCGCGACGTCGGCGTCGTCCTCGATGATCAGGATGCGTTCGGTCACCGTCAAATCGCTCCGACCGGCAGCGCTGGCGCGCTCGTCGGGCATGAGCAGCTCGCGCCGCGCGACGCCGTCGTCGATCGCCGCCTGCGTCACCGCCTGCGCGACCGCGTCGACGACGCGGGTGTCGAAGACGCTGGGGATGATGTACTCGGCGCTGCGCTCGTCGCCGACGATCCCGGCGATCGCGCGCGCCGCGGCGAGCTTCATCCCTTCGGTGATCTTGCGCGCGCGGCAGTCGAGCGCGCCGCGGAAGATCCCGGGGAAGGCGAGCAGGTTGTTGATCTGGTTCGGGAAGTCGCTGCGGCCGGTCCCCATCACCGCGACGTACGGCGCCGCGACGTCGGGCATGACCTCGGGCGTCGGGTTCGCCATCGCGAAGACGATCGGATCGCGCGCCATCGTCGCGATCCATTCGGGCTGCAAGATCCCCGGCGCGCTGACGCCGATGAAGACGTCGGCGCCCGCGAGCACGTCCTGCAGCGAGCCGCGGCGGTTCTCGCGGTTCGTGTGCTCGGCCAGCCACGTCCAGTGCGAGTTGTGCGTAGTGCTGGTCGCGGCTGAGCGCGCCTTCGCGGTCGACCGCGATCACGTCGCGCACGCCCGGCGGCGAGCAGCATCTTGATCGTCGCGGTCCCGGCGGCGCCGCTGCCGGTCAGCACGATGGTGAGATCCTCGATCCGCTTGCCGACCACCGCCGCGGCGTTCATGAGCGCGGCCAGGATGACGACCGCCGTGCCGTGCTGATCGTCGTGCATCACCGGGATGTCGAGCTCTTCGACCAGCCGCCGCTCGACCTCGAAGCAGCGCGGCGCGCTGATGTCCTCGAGGTTGATGCCGCCGAAGATCGGCGCGATGCGCTTGGCGGTGTCGACGATCTCGTCGACGTCCTTGGTGTCGAGGCAGATCGGGAACGCGTCGATGTCGGCGAACTGCTTGAAGAGCATGCACTTGCCCTCCATCACCGGCGCCGCGCCGTAGGGCCCGATGTCGCCCAGGCCGAGCACCGCGGTGCCGTCGGTGAGCACGCAGACGGTGTTGCGCTTGATCGTGAGCGCGTAGGCCTTGTTGGGATCCTTCGCGATCGCGCGACGAGACGCGCGCGACGCCGGGCGTGTAGACGGTCGAGAGATCCTGGCGCGTCTTCACCGGCCGCGTGATGCCGGTGCGGATCTTGCCGCCGAGGTGCGCCAGGAAGGTCGAGTCCGAGACGTTGAGGATGCGAACGCCGTCGAGCCGCTTCGATCGCGCGCCGCACCTGCGTCGCCGACCAGCTCGCTGGGGACGTTCGACCGTGACGTCGCGGATGATCGTCGTCTTGCCGACCGTGCGCGTGTCGACCGCGCCGACCATCCCGCCGGCGTCGCCGATCGCCGACGCCAGCACGCCGAACGAACCGGGCGTGTTCGGGGTCTCCAGACGCATGACGAGCTGCGTACCGATCGAAGGAGCAGAGGCCATCGGAGTCCCGGTACGGCTTCCTGCGCGGGTGTCCTCGCCACGCGTGGGAAACTGCATCGGTTCCGGGCATGATGTATGCCATGACGCCGGTCACAGCCGCCGCAGCGGGCGCGCTCGGCGACGCTCGCCGTCGTTGCCGCGGCCACCGGACGGCCCTTGCGGCGGCGCCGCGAGGCGCTCGAAGCCGCCGGCTGGCCGCGGTCGCTGGCCGTCGCGACTGATCCTCGGCGGCGACGAGGGCGTGCTTGGCCGGCGTCGCCGCTCGTGCTCGGCGCCGCTGCCGTCGCGCGCTACGGCATGGCCGTCGTCTCGGCGACCCGCGAGGCCCCGGCGCGTCTGTTCGCCGCGTTCGAGCGCGACAGCGAAGCGAAGGCTCGCTTCCTCCCTCGCATGCTGGTCGACCGGCTGGGCCGCAGCTCGCTGGCCGACGTCGCGCTCGGCGATCGGGCCACCGCAGCCGATGACGGTGCTGTTCGCCGACATCCGCGACTCGACGGCGCTGACCGAGGCGCTGTCGTCGGAAGACGCCTTCGTCCTGATCGCCGATTTCTTCGCGCGCTCGGCGCGCGTCGTGCGCGACCATCGCGGCAGCGTCGACAAGTATCTCGGCGACGGCTACATGGCGCTCTTCCCGCGCCGCGTCGAGGACGCGCTCGACGCCGCGCTCGCGCTGCACGACGCGGTCGAGGAGCTCAACCGCGAAGGGCTCGGCCCGCCGATCGAGGTCGGCATCGGGCTGCATACCGGACCGGTCACCTTCGGCACTGTCGGCGACGCGCTGCACATCGACATGACGGTCGTCTCCGACACCGTCAACACGACCAAGCGTGTCGAAGGGCTTTCGAAGCGGCTGCACGTCCCCATCGTCGCGACCGAAGACGTGATGCGCGCGGTTCGCGACCCGATCGCACTACGACGCGCGCCCGCTCGGCCGCCACCAGTGCGCGGGAAACGCGAACCGCTCGACGTCTACGCGATCGAGCCGGCACCCGACGTGCGCCGCGTCGACACGCAGCGCACGCCGGTGACGGACCTCCGTGCGCCGCCGGCTAGTTTCGCGGCCAACACACTAACGGCGGCGGCAGAACCGGGTGGTGATCGGGGAACGGCGGCTGGCGGAACGTCGGGACGGGATGCGCCGCCAACAGCTGCATCGCTTTGTGCACCGCGGCTTCGAGCTGCGGGTCGTGTCCCTCGCGCACCAGCTTCGGATCTTGCCAGACGTCGATGTCCGGCGCGATGCCGTGGCCTTCGACCTCCCACTGGCCGTGCAGCCCGCCGATCGCGACGCGCGGCGCCGTGACGCTGCCGCCGTCCATCAGCGGCGGGTAGCCGCCGATGCCGACCAGGCCGCCCCAGGTGCGCGTGCCGACCAGCGGGCCGAGTCCCGGCTTTGCGGAAGTACCACGGCATCGCGTCGCCGCCCGAGCCGGCGAACTCGTTGATCACCATGACCTTGGGCCCGTAGATCGCCAGCGGCGGATCGATCGTCGTCTTCCCTTCGCGGCTGACGACGACGCCCATCGGCTTGCGCCCGAGCAGATCGATGATGTAGTCGGCGATCTGACCGCCGTGGTTGAAGCGCTCGTCGATGACGACGCCCTGCTTGCCGATCTGCGAGAAGAAATAGCGGTTGAAGTTGGTGAAGCCGCCGTACGCCGTGTCCGGCAGATAAACGTAGGCGAGCTTCCCGCCGCTGAGCTGATCGACTTTGCGGCGGTTGCCTTCGATCCAGGCCGAGGTTGCGCAGCCGCGCCTTCGCTCGCGCACCGGCACGACCGACACGTCGCGCGCACCGCTGCCGTCGGCGTTCGGCCCGACGCGGATCGTCGTCTGCTTGCCGGCCGTCTCCTCGAAGTAGCTGTAGACTCTCGCGGTCGGCGGTGACGTTGCGGCCGTTGACGGCCAGCAGATAGTCGCCGACCTTCACGTTCGACGCCGGGCTGGGTGAGCGGCGCCTGCACGTCGGGGTTCCAGTTCTCGCCGTCGTAGATCTTGCTGAACCGGTAGCGGCCGTTCTCGACGCGGTAGTCGGCGCCGAGCAGCCCGACGCTCACGTGCGGCTGTCTGCGGCTGCCGGCGCCGCGCACGAACATGTGCCCGACCGACATGTAGCTGAGCATCTCTTGCGATCAGGAAGGTGAAGTCGTCGCGCGACGACAGCCCGGCGAGATACGGCTGCGAAGCGCTGCTCGGCGGCCGCGATGTCGAGCCCGTGGTAGTGCGGATCGTAGAAGAAGTCGCGCTCGATGCGCCACGTCTCGCGATACATCTGCGCCCACTGCTTGCGCGGGTCGACGTAGACTTCGAGGTTCTGCGGTCGCCAGCGCGCCTTCGCCCGGGCTGCACCGGCAGGCTCGCCGGTCGCGATGAACCAGCGGTGCGCCTGCGTGTAGAGCAGATGATCGCCGTCGGCCGCGACGCACGAGGCCGTTCGCGCCCGACACGAATCGGCTTGGCCTTGCGCGACTTGAGGTCGAACAGCTCGAGGTCGATCGGCGGCGGTCCCGGGTCGACTTGCGCGAGCGGCGCCTTGAGCAGGAACAGCTCGCCCGGCTTTGCCGGCGGAGATCGCGATGTAGTTCGCCTCCTCGACCGGCAGCGCGACGATGCGCTGCAGGATGCCGTCGAAGTCGATGCCGAACTTCGGCCGCGCGGTCGCGCCGCGGCGCGGCTTCGACGCCGCCGGTGCGGGCGGGGCGCGGCGAGGCGCGGCGTGCCGGGCCCTCGTCGCCGCGCTTGACCGGCTTCGTCGGCGCTCTGCGGCGCGAGCGGCGAGTGACGGTCGCGCTTGCAGCACGGCGGCGTAGACGGCTGCTGCTGATGCGTCCGTCGGCTCTCCATGTCGAGGCCGTTGGCCGTCAGCCCGGTGTTGGTGCTGGCGGTGAAGTACAGATACTTGCCGCTCTTGTCGAAGACGGCGTTGCCGGCGTCGCTCATCCCGTCGGTGACCCGGTGCGATGCGGCGCGCGTCGAGCGAGTAGACGAAGATCGCGTGCAAGAAGTTGTCGAGCTGCATCGGTGTACGCGAGCCAGCGGCTGTCGGGCGACCAGTCCGGCGCGAACTGCGCGCGCCGAAATCGCCGTACGGCGCGGTGGCGACCTTGACCGGCGTCGGATGGTCGAGATCGACGTACCACAGGTTGCAGCCGCTTGTCGGCGTAGGCGATCTTCTTGCTGTCGGGCGACCAGACCGGCGCGTAGTAAAACGACGGCGACGGTCCGAGTCGAGATCTTGCGCGGCGGCTCGAGCCCGCGCTGATCGCGGATGTGCAGCGTGTACTCGCCCGACGCGTCGGAGAAGTACGCGATCCACTTGCCGTCGGGCGACCAGGCCGGGTCGCGCTCGTCGACGCCCGGCGTCTTGGTGAGGTTGCGGATGTCGCCGTTGCTCGGCCGGCACGGTCAGGATGTCGCCGTGCGCCTCGAACGCGGCGCGCACGCCGGTCGGCGAGATCGCGGCGTTCGACGATCTTCGTCGCCGACGCTCTCCCAGTGCGGCCGCACGGCGGCCAGGTCGGCGGCGACGCTGACGTGCACGGCTCGCTGCGACCCGGTCGCGATGTCGTACAGGTGCAGCGCGCCGAACTGCGAGTAGACGATCGCGTCGGGACCCGGCCGAGGCGGACGTGATGTCGAAGCCGTCGTTCTTGATCGACGCTTGTCGACCTTGCGCGTGCGCGTGTCGTACGCGAACAGCGTGATCGGCCCGTCGCGGTCGGAGAGGAAGTAGACGCGGTCGCCGACCCACATCGGCAGGTTGTCGTTCGAGCCCGTTGCGCGGCACCGCGACGGTGCTCGAGTCGGCCAGGTTCGCGATCCAGACGTAGGTCGTCTGGCCGCCGCGATAGCCTTTCCAGAACGGCTCCCACTGGAAGTTGGGCACGTACGCGAGGTGCGTGCCGTCGGGCGAGTACGAGCCGTCTCGCGCCATCGGCAGCGGCAGCTGCGACCGGGACGCCGCCGGTCGATCGCGACGGTGTAGAGCTGATCGCGGATCGGAGTAGCTCGCGCGCGCCGAGCGGAACAGCACGCGCTTGCCGTCGGGCGTCCAGCCGACGGCGACGTCGGCGCGCGGATGGTAGGTCAGCCGGCGCGGCTCGCCGCCGCTCGCCGAGACGACGTAGACGTCGGTGTTGCCGTCGTAGATCGCCGGTGAACGCGACCTGCGATCCGTCGGGCGAGAAGATCGGCGGGCTCGCGAGATGATAACCGGTGACGAGCCGGTGCGCTTCGCCGCCGCGCCGCGGCGACGATCCAGATGTCGCCGCCGTAGGTGAACGCGATCTCGCGTTCGGCTGACCGTCGGATCGCGCAACAGCAGCGGCGGATCGGCATGCGGCGACGGCGCGGCCGGCCGCCGCCGACCGCCAGCGCGGCCAAGAACGCAACGAACGAACCACCTTCTCATGAGACCTACTTCACCATACGGGAGAACGAGCGACGTTCGTGCGCTCTCCACCTCCTTATTCCGCTAGGAGAGAAGATGAGCCAGCAGGTCGAGCGTCCGGTCGATGCCCGCGTCGACCGGCGTCGTCGTCGGCGCGCGCGGTCGTTGACGACGATCGCGAACGCGACGCGGCCGTGGCGCCGCGTCTGCACGTAGCCGGCCAGCGCGTTGACGAACGCGATGTGACCGCTCTTCGCGCGCGCCCGGCCCAGCGCGTCGTGCACGCGTGCGCCGCCGCACGGTCCCCTCGATCCCGACCCGCGGCAGCGTGCCGACGAAGGCCGCGCCGCCCGGCTCGGCCGCCGCGCGCGCGAGCAGCGTCGCCAGCGTGAGCGGCGCGACGCGGTCGCCGGCCGCCAGCCCGCTGCCGTCGACGATGCGCAGCCCGTCCTGCGGCACGCCGTCGCGCGCCAGCACTCCGCGTTCGACCCGCGCCGCCGCTCGATCTCGGTCCCCGCGCCGTGCGTCGCGCCGAGCGCGCGCAGCAGCTGCTCGGCGAAGTGATTGTTCGACTCGAGGAACATCTGGTGCACGATCGTCGAGCAGCGGCGGCGAGCGATGCCGCCACAGCACCAGCGGCGCGGTCGGCGCCATGCCCGACGCGCACGCCGCCGTCGACGGCGACGCCGCGCTCGCGCAGCATGCTGCGCGCGACCTGCGGCGGCGTACTGCGGCAGATCGGTCGAGCGGCCGCCAGAACGACTGCTCGGCGCGCGACGGTGCCGCTGAAGCTGAAGTCGTTGCGTCAGCGGATCGCGCCGGATCGTCAGCAGCGTCGTGTACGACGGTCGATCACGCCGCCGCGCACGCGCACCGCGTCGGACGGCGGAAGCACGCGGATGCGCGCCGGCGCGCCGGGCGCCGGTCGGCACGAGATGAAACTCGACCGTTCCCTGATCGAGCGAGAGCGCGCTGGTGCCGGCCGCGTAGCCGTACTGCAGATCGCCGGGATCCCAGGCCGGGTTGATCTCCGGCCCCGAGAACGCGCCGGCGTCGGCGACGAGCGCGCCGCGCACTTCGCGCACGCCGGCGCGCGCGACGACGCCGGCGCCGCCGCGCAGATCGTCGCGGGTCAGCGTCGGATCGCCGTCGCCGACGAGGTAGAGGTCGCCGTCGAGCGGCCGTCGTGCGGCTCGGCGACCGACTCGAAGGTCGTCTCGAAACGGAACGCCGGCCCGAGCATCGGCGAGCGCGGCCGCGCCGACCAGCAGCTTGAACGTCGAGGCCGGCGTGAGCGCGCGTGCGCTCGCGCCGCGCGAACAGCACGCGGCCGCCCGCGTCGACGACCGCGATGCCGCTCGTCGCCAGCGCCGACGCGCCCAGCGTCGTGCGCAGCCGCGCCTGCAGCGCGCGCGACGTCGGCTGCGCTCCAGGCCGGCGCGCCGACGACCGCCGCGATCGGCGTCGGCCCGCCGGACACGCGCGCCGGCGCGCCTCGCTGCGCGCACGCCGTACCGGCCGCGAGCGCGAGCGCCGCGGCGAGCGACGTCGCACGCCGCATCACGTCAGCGTCGTGCCTTTCCGCTGCGCGGCGCCGAGCTCGTCGAGCCGCTCGCGCAACGTCTGCGACTCGGCGCGCAGCCGGTCGATCTCTTCGCGCAGCTCGCCAGCTCGGCCGGCTTGGACTGGTCTTCGCGGACGCGGATCGCCGCTTCGGCCGCGTCGCGCCGCAGCCGTCCGTCGTCCTCGGCGACGGCCAGCCGGTCGAGCGCGGGCAGCAGCCGCGCGTCGCCCAGCTTCTCGGCCGCCGCGATACGCCGACAGCCGCACCAGATACGCCGGTCGGCGCAGCGCGCGTTCGATCGCTTCGACCGCGCGCGTGCGCGCCGCATCGACCAGCGTCGCCCGAGCTGCGCGATCGCGCCGACCGCCGCGCGGCGCAGCGCTTCGGGGCGCTCCGGCGCGCAGCGCGTCTTCGAGCACCGGCACGGCGCGCTCGTCGGCCAGCGCGCCGAGCCCGCGCGCCGCGCCGGCCGGCATCGTCTCGACCAACGAGGTGCGCAGCCCGCGACCAGCGCGTCGAAGGCGCGCGGATCGCGCGTCTTGCCCAGCGCGTGGAGCGCGTTGCCGGCGACGAAGTACGACGCGTCGTCGCGCAGGCCGCAGCAACGCCGAGGCGACGTCCCGTCGCGCCAATGACCCAACGCCTCGGCGATCGGCGCGCCGCACCTTCGGATGCGGATGGCCGGCGTTGCGCAGCAGCGCCTCGCGCGCCGACGGTGCGCGCGACTTGCCCAGCGCGACGGCGACCTCGACGCCGACGCCCCAGAACGGATCGTGCGCCAGCGCATCGTCGAGCGCGGCGCGGGCGACGCGGCTGCCGTCCTTGGCCAGCGCTTTGGCGGCGCGAATGCGCGCCATCGGCGACGGATCGCAGCGCAGGCTCGCCAGCGTGCAGATCGGTTCCGAGCGACGACGTCCACGAGGCGAGAATCCAGCCCGCCGGGATCGACGCGCACGAGCGCGGGCTCGCGCGCGCAGCGGGACGACGAAGGTGCGCGACGCAGCGTCGACGCGTCAGCGCGCAAGCGCGTCTCGCCCGGCAGCGGTCCCTCGCCGAAGTCGGGCCGGACCGCGTCGGGAGCTGCGCGACGAAGCCGAGGTCGAGATCGAACACGTAGGGCGGGATGATCGTCGTCGATGGGCTGCTTCTGCGCCACCGTGACGCGCGCGAACCCGCGCTCGGCGTCCCAGGCGTACGACGACCTCGAGCCGCGGATGACCGCCGCGCTCGACCCATTGGGCGAAGAACCGCCGCGTGTTGCGGCCGGTCTCGGCTTCGATCGCGCGCACCAGATCGATCGTCTCGACGTTGCGCTGCGCGTTCTCGCCGACGTAGCGCTTGAGCGAGCGCTTCATCCGCTCCCAGCCAAGCTCGCCGCGCAGCATGTGCAGCACCGCGCCGCCCTTCTCGTACAGATGGCGGTCGAACAGCTCGATCGGATCGCGGAACACGTTGCACACGATCGGGCGGCGGTAGCGCTCGTCGTCCTCCTCGACGTAGCGCTGGACGCCGCCGAAGACGTCGTAGAGGTATTCGTCCCAGCCCTTGTCGGCCTCGAGCCAGACCGACTCGAAGTACGTCGCGAAGCCTTCGTTCAGCCAGGCCTGCGACCAGTCGCGGCAGGTGACGAGGTCGCCGAACCACTGGTGGGCGAGCTCGTGCGAGGCCAGATAGTCGGCGCTGTAGTCGAGGTGCGCGCGCTCGTCGTGCAGGACGCGATCGGTCTGGGTCGTCGCCGAGGTGTTCTCCATCCCGCCGAACACGAACTCGGAGACGGCGATCTGCGAGTAGCGCGCATACGGGTACGGCACGCCGATCGTGCGCTCGAAGACGTCGACCATGCGCGGCGTGTTGCCGAACGCGCGCTCGCCGTCGGCCTCGCGGCCGGGCAGCACGTAGTACCACATCGGCACGCGCGTCGTGCGGCTGCGCGACCTCGGCTGAACGGTCCGGCGACCATCGTCATCAGATAGGTCGCGTGCGGGATCTTCTGCTCGTAGCGAAACACGGTCTCGGCCGGACCCTCGGTCCGCTCGACGAGCGCGCCGTTGCCCAGCGCGAACAGCCCGTTCGGCACGATGATCGTGGTCGACGTCGGCTGCTTGTCGGCCGGATAGTCGAAGCACGGAAACCAGTAGCGCGCATCGGAGTCCTGGCTCTGCGTCCAGACGTGCCGCGGCTCGCGCCGCATGAAGTACAGCCCGCGGCGCGGCTGCTCGACCCCGTACTCGACCGCGAACGGCGAGCTCGTGGCCGGCGCGCAGCGGCGGATCGAGCGTGATCTCGAGCGTCTTGGAGGTCGAGCGGAACGGCAGCGCGCGACCGTCGTCGCGCCGTGACCGAGCGCACCTCGAGATCGACCGCGTCGAGCACCAGCCGCGCGACGCCGTCCGTCGATCGCGCGCACGGTCGTCGTGCAGACGCCGTCGAGCCGCTCGCGCACCGATGTCCGGCCGCAGGCTGCAGGTCGATGTGCAGGACGTCGACCGTCTTGTCGGGACCGTACTGCGGGCGCGCGCCGGGCAGCGGAAAGGCGCGGTGCTCGGTCACGAGCGCGCCGCCGTCAGGGCGCCGCGGGCGCGGATTCTTCCCAGCGCAGGATGCGGATCGCGTCGGGCCGCGGATCGTCGCACCAGGTCAGGAAATACGTGCGCGCGGGACCGAATGGCCGGTCGGATCGGTGTACGAGTACTCGAGATCGGGCCCGGCCTTGACCCGGCCGCACGCCAGATGCAGCCGCCGGTCGAAGTCGCTGCGTCCGGGATACGTCTTGGGCTGACCGGGAATCGGCACCAATGCCTCCTTGTCGACGAACAGGATGCGGCGCGGGCGCATCTCTGCGTCGTACCAGCGCCGTGCTTCTTGACCTTGTTTCGCGTACCCGATGACGACCGGTGGAATCCCCGCCTCGTAGTCCATCTGCGAGGAGAAGCCGTAGCCGTCGGTCACCACGACCGCGTCGTTCGCATCGGCCATCCGGCGCACGTCCTGCGCCAGCGGCCAATAGGTGAAGATCTCGAACGGACCGTCGTTGCGCAGGCTCGAGCCGGTCGCCCGGAACTGCTCGTAGAGCGGCCCGGAAACGCGGCCGCCAAGAACAAGAACGGGATCAGGACGGCCGCCGGAACCGCGCCGGCCGTGGCCCACAGCACGCGCGCGCGGTGCGAGAGCGACTCGAACGCGATGCCCATGCCCACGCACAGCGAGACGTACGGCCCGAAGATCCAGTGCAGCTCGATCCGCTCGTGCAGGTTGAGCACGATCAGCAGCGCGCTCAGCGGGATCGAGGTCCACGCCGATGAGCGCGTTGCGCGGCCGGACGAGCACCAGCAGCGCGGCGAGCCACAGCCCGGGCGAGTACGCGCCCGCGTTGGCGGCGAGATAGACCAGCGGGCGCAGCAGCGTCGGCTGCGACGCGTGGCGCTGCTGAAACGCGAACACGAAGGTGATCCAGTGTGGGTCGCATTCCAGAACAGGAACGGCGCGTAGAGGACGCGCCGCCACCCCGAACGACCAGCCGAGTCCCTCGCGCCACAGCGAGCGCCGCGCGGGCGCGAGCGACCACGCGACGATCCCGGCGACGAGCGCGAAGGCGAACATCTTCGAGAGCAGCGTGAACGCGATCGCGACGCCCAGCAGCAGGTAGTCGCGCAGCGCGTGCGTCTGCGACGCGCGCACGGTGAGATACAGGCACAACGCCCAGCCGGCCATCAGCGGGCCGTCCGGCGTCGCGATCACGAAGCCGACCGACAGCATCGGCGTGAGCGTCATCGCCAGCGCGGTCACCATCCCGGCGCGCTCGTCGCCGGTCAGCCGCTGCGCGGTCGCCGCCGCCGCCAGCGTCGCGACGACGCCGCAGCCCAGAAAGCCGAGCCGGATCCACAGCGGGTTGGCGGTGACCCAGTCGAACGGAAAGATCAGGTAGGCGACCATCGGCGGATGATCGGCGTAGCCGAGCGCGAGGTGCTTGGCCCACTCCCAGTAGTAGGCTTCGTCGCCGGTGAGCGGGACTTTCCACGCCGCCAGACCGCGCAGCAGCGTGACGAACGCGACGATGACCCAGGTCGCGTACTTCACTCGTGCGGTTCCGTCAGCCCACCGTTCACGCCGATCACCATCCCGTTCAAGAAGCCGTTGTCTTCCGCCGTCGCAAACAGGACGGCAGCCGCGATGTCTTCCCACGAGCCCGCATGTCCGGTCGGGTTGTTCGCCGCGCGCGCGCGCCGCCGCTGCCCGGTCCAAGGACTTGTCGCGAATGTCGCCCGGCTCGATGACGTTGACGCTGATCCCGCTGCGCGGCTTCCTCGAGCGCGAGCGCGCGCGCGAAGGTGACGACGCCGGCCTTGGCCGCGCCGTAGAGCGACATGCCGAGCGCCGGCTGCGTGACCGACGAGCCGTTCATGCCGAAGTAGACGATCCGCCCGTAGCGCGCGCGCGCGCATCCCGGGCAACAGGCGAACGCGAGCGCGACCGCCGAGCCGAGGTTGCCGTCGACCATCGCGCGATAGTCGTCGAGCGTGCAGCGCGCGAAGCGCTTGACGACGATCGGCCCGACGGCATGGACGAGCACGTCGACCGGACCGCGCGCGGCCTCGACGGCGCCGGACGGCTCACCGGCGGCGCTCGGACGCGCGACAGGTCGGCCGGCACGGCCAAGGCGCCGCGCGTCGTAGGCGCGCAGGGCGGCCAGCGTCGCGTCGGGCGGCGTGCCGCCCGGCCGGTAGGTGAACGCGACGCGGTCACCGCGCTGGGCGAGCCGCAGCGCGATCCCCGCGCGCCGAGCCCGGCCGCGGCCCCGGTCACCAGGGCGAGCGCGCGGGACGCGCCGCCGGTCTGCGCAGCCACGGCAAGTCGGTGAGACGCGGAGCCCTCACGCCCTGCCGTGGCGCTGGTACGGTCGGTCGGTTCTACTCGAGGACGACCGTCTACCGAACCGGCGTTTGCGGACAAGCCGGCCCTGATCGTCGCTGGCTTTGATCACGATTCCCAGCGGCTGCCGGCCGGCGCGTCGATCGTGATCGGGGCGCGTGAACCGGCCGTCTGCCGTCGGCCGTCACTGTCACTTGCGCTGTTGCTGCCGTCGAGGCCGAACAACCCACCGACGAGGCGACCGAAGGTCTGCGGCTCGCCCGCGACGCCGACTTGGACCGTCACTGCGCGCCGGGCGCGGTCGACCCGACGACAGGGAACTGGTGCGCGACCGTTGCACCGTCGCGCGGGCGCACGTCGCGATCGCGCCGACCGCTGCGGCCGACGTTCCCGCGTGAACGCCCAGCGCGCGCGCGAACGGCTGACCATTGCGATCCTGCCCGACACGCGCACGCGATGCTCTCCCGGCTGGAGCGGCGACGCGCGGAGTATAGGTGAAACCGCGCGGCGAACCGTCGCTCTGATCGGTGACGTCGCGCCCGTCGAGCGTGATGCGCACGGCGTTCGGGTCGACCGCTCCGCCGGCGAACGACGCCTCGACCGTCGGACGGCCGCGACGATCGTCGATCGCGCGCGCGGGCACCTCGTCGACGACGCGCGATCGCGGCGCCGTCGGCGGCGGAGGCCGGCGGCGCGGCGTGATCGATCTGGCTGCGGCGGCACCGCCGTTGCCGCCGCCGCCGGTGTTGATCGCGACGATGTTGTTGTTGCCGTCGTAGTTGACCGACGCGCCGAGCGCCTGCGAGACGAAACGCAGCGGGACGTAGGTCGACGCGCCGATGATGAACGGCGCGACATCGACCGTCTGCTGCTGTCCGTCGACGATCGCGTTCTGCGAGCCGATCTTGAGCGAAACGGTATGGCCGCGGCCGGTCGCGTTGATCGTGCCGTTATCGTACACGACGGTCGCGCCGAGTTGCTCGAACACGCCGCGCAGCGGAACGAAGACGCGTCCCGCGCGCTCGGTCGGCGGCGGGATTGAGGTTCGCCGGCTGACCGTTGACCGTCACAGTGACCGGGTCCGGCGGCCCGCGCCGGCGCTCGGCAAACGTCGCGAGCAGGAGCGCCACCGCGCCGAGCGCGGACAGACGTCGCGAGGATGAGTGAACATGAGTTTGGAGACCTCCGAGCAGCGTAATGCCGAAGTTCCCATTACCCGTTCCGCTTTTTCTTCAGTTCGAAGCAGTTTGGCCGGCGGCGAGCGGTCAGTCGCCGGGCACTCCGGCCGGGATCGGCGGTGCAGCGAACGGACGGTCGAGCGCTTCGCGTCGCTCGCCGCGGCGCGCGCGCCAGGCGTCCCACCACTCGGCGATGCGGCGCGTCGTGATGTACGTCGTCGGCACGAGGAACAGCGTGAGGAACAGCGAGCTGAGCAGCCCGCCGATCAGCACGATCCCCATCGACTGGCGAATCTCGCCGCCCTCGGTGTGTCCGGTCGCCAGCGGCAGCATCCCGAACACCATCGCCGCCGTCGTCATCACGATCGGCCGCAGCCGGGTGCCGCCGGCGGTCAAGATCGCCTCGGTCGAGGTGAGGCCGCGCTTGCGCAGCGTGTTCGCATAGTCGACCAGCAGGATGCCGTTCTTTGCCACCAGGCCGAACAGCATGATGATTCCGATCGCCGAAAAGATGTTGATCGTCTGGTGGGTGAGCGCGAGCGCGAGCAGCGCGCCGATGACCGCAACCGGGATCGAGAACATGATCACGAACGGCGTCACGAACGAGCCGTAGAGGATCACCATCAGGCAGTAGATCAGCGCGATCGAGGTCAGCAGCGCGAACGCCATCGACTGCAGGAACTCGATGAAGAACTTCGAGTCGCCCTCGGTGCCCAGCGTCACGCCCGGCGGCAGGAAGCCCGGCGTGTGCAGTTCCGTGTTGACCTGACCCATCACCGTGCCCAGTGTCGTCTTCGCACTGTCGATGTCGCCGTTGACCCGGGCTATGACCTGTTTGTCGACGTGCTCGATCTTGGTTGGCGCGCGATCGAACGTGAAGGTCGCGATCCGGCCCAGCGGGACGAGCGTGTTGTCGTTCGCGCGCACCGGGATCCGTTCGACCTCGTCGATCGAGTTGCGGCTCGTCACCGGATACTGCAGCAGCACGTTGACCAGGCCGTTCCAGGTGCGCACCTTCGTCGCGACGACGCCGCCGACCGCCGTTCGCGCCACCAGCGCCGCCGCTCCGGGCGAGACGCCCAGCACCGCGGCGCGCTGCGGATCGATCCTGACCGTCAGATGCGGGGCGGCCTCCTGGGCGTTGGTCTGCACGTTGACCGTGCCGGGAACCGAGCGGATGTAGGCCGCGAGCTTGTCGGCCGCGGTTTGGATCTGGTCGCCCGGTCCGGACAGCGTGAACGCGATCGGCAAGCCGCCCCCGCCGCCGCCGCGCCCGGAGATCGTCATCTCGGCGCCCTTGACGATCGGCGGCAGAATCCGGCGCAGCTGATCGACGACCGCGTTCTGATCGCGGCGGTGGTCCTTTCGCAGCGTGATGTTGAACGTTCCGACGAAACCGCCGTCGGTCGAGCCCCAGCCGTCGGGTTTGGTGCCGGCGTAGGTGCGCACGGTGTCGACGGTCGGCACGTTGGCCAGCACGGCATTCTCGATCTTGACCAGCGTCGCTTCGGTCGTCGCCAGCGGCGTCCCGACCCGGAAGGTGAGGTCACCGTGGATCTGCCCCGTCTGCTGGTCCGGAATGAACGACGTCTGCACGACCGTGCCGTGAACGCAAGCAAGAGCATGGACCCGCCGAGCGCGAAACACGCGATCGCGCCGGTCAGCGACGCACCGAGGTGCGAGCCTTCCATCCGAAGACCGCGTTGACGCACGATTCGCTCGCGCGAACCGTCGCTGAAGGTTCGCGGTGAACCAGTGGGCTCGCGGCGCGCGAGGATGCGGCCGAGCGGGATCCAGAGCAATGTCATCACCGCGAAAGCCGCATCGACGCCGGCGAACATCGTCATCGCCTGCTTCCCGGCGACCAGCGTGATCGCGTTGATCACGAGCAGCACGCTGAACCAGAACGTCATCCAGCGATGCTTCAGCGCGAGCGGGAGCGCGACGCCCTTGTACCACGCCGTCAGGCGATCGAAGCCGGTCTGGAACCAGACCAGAAATCTGGGCGGGACCGGCGAGCGACGCAGTACCGACCACTTCGCGGCCAGCATCGGCGTCAGCGTGAACGACACCAGCAGCGAGAACAGCGTCGCCACCGTGACGACGATGCCGAACTCCTTGAGGTACTTACCGACGATTCCGCTCAGGAACGCCAGCGGCAGGAACACGACGACGTCGACCAGCGTGATCGCGATCGCCGCGCCGCCGATCTCGGTGCGCCCGCTGATCGCCGCGTCGCCCGGCGACTGACCCATGTCGCGGTGCCGGGTGATGTTCTCGAGCACCACGATCGAGTCGTCGACCAAGATACCGATGATCAGCGAGAGTCCCATCAGCGAGACGTTGTCGAGCGTGAGGCCGAGCGCGTGCATCGTGATGAACGTCGCCAGCAGCGAGCTCGGGATCGCGACCATCACGACCGCCGCGTTGCGCCAGGCGTGCAGGAACAGCATCAGCACCAGCGCCGTCAGGAAGATCCCCTCGAACAGCGATTGCAGCACGCCGTTGAGCGACGCGGTCGTGTAGTCGGCCGGCGCGAAGAGCTCGTGGAACTCGATCTGCGGGTACTTCTTCATGATCTCGGCCATCTGCGCCCGCAGGATCTTGGTCGACCCCACCTCGTCGGAATTGATCGTGCGGTTGATGTCCAGGATCAAGCCCGGCGCACCGTTCATGTGCGAGATCAGCCGCTGCTCCTGGTGCGTGTCGACGACGTTCGCGACGTCGCCGACGACCAAGTTCGACTGCGCACCGCCCTGGACGGTGAGCGGCAGCACCGCGATGTCGTTGGCCGAGTTGACCTCGGCATGGATCGACACCGTCGTCTCGACCGTCGGCTTGTCGATCCGGCCGCCCGGCAGGTTGCTGTTGTTGACGCTGATCGAGTTGAACACGTCGTACAGGGTCGCGCGGGCGCCCATCAGCCGCAGCGGATCGGCCTGAACGTCGAACTCGCGCACCGCGGCGCCGCTGAGGTCGACCGTCGCCACGTTCGGAATGTGACGGATGTCCGAGATGACGCGGTCGTTGAGGACGTCGGCCAGCGCCGACGCCGTCAGCGTCTTCGAGTCGATCGCATACGTGAGGACCGGAGCCTCGGCGCCGTTCTTGATGACCTGCGGCGGGTCGAGATCGGCGGGCATGTACACGCGCGCCGTGTCGACGCGCCGCTGCACGTCGATCGCCGCGAAGTCGAGATCGGTGCCGAGCTGGAACTGCGCGACGACGACGGCCGAGCCTTCCTGCGCCGTCGCGTTGAGCGTGTCGATGTGCTCGATCCCGTCCAGCTGATCTTCGATCGGCTTGATGACGAGCCGCTCCATCTCGGCGGGCGACGCGCCGGGATAGTTCGCGATGACGACGACCACCGGGAAGTTCACGTTCGGCTGCGAGTTCTTCCCGAGCGCCACGTACGAGATCACCCCGAACGCCGCCAGCGCGATGAAGAACATCGCGACGATGATCGGCCGTTGAATCGAAAACCGCGTCAACCACATATAGCGTAGGCCGCCCTCTCGCCCGGCCGCCCGGAATTACAGTCTGAGGAGCCGGAAGGTTTCGGGCTTACTACTAATTTGACAGTTGACTTCCTCCGTATTCCGCCGGAGGCCGTCTAGGGGTCGGAGGCGGGCGCGCCGCGCGCTCGAGCAGGATGGACCTGCGGCGCTCGTTTGACGCATCGTGCGGGAGCGGGACGAACGGTGATTGGTGCGCGAGACTGGACTCGAACCAGCACGCCCTTGCGGGCGCTAGCCCCTCAAGCTAGTGCGTCTACCAATTCCGCCACTCGCGCACGGGGGCTCGGACGCGGCGAGCCGCCTCCGCAACCACGAGAGTGTAGGGCATCAGCATGCGGCGCGCAAGCGGACTGCAGACCCGGTCGAGTCAGGGGTCGGGCCAGCCGGCCATTGAGGTGTCGAACGGCGGGGCGCGGAATGCGACGCTGCACTTTGCCGCGCTGAGCGCCTTGGCGGAACCCGCGCGGACAAATAGGACGATCGCGCGATCTACGCACGGTGTCTCGGTCGCGTGGCCTGCGCCCCGCACGATCACCTGCCTGGCCTTGGGTAGAAAGCGGAGCGCTGCGGCGGCGGGCTGCGGCGGCGTTGCGGGATCGTCCGACCCGGTGATCATCAGGATCGGCGCTTCGCTGCGAACGGCGTCGTCGAAGTGCGGCGGCATCGGCGGCACGTGCCAGATCGCGCAGGCATGCTGCTGCGCGCGGACGCGCGAGTCTCCGACGAACGAGCGGGCGGCTTCCGCGCGCACCTCGCGCTGCGCCACGAACGGCGTCCATTCGGCGCAGCTGTAGGAGAGAAACGCGCCCCAGTCGAGCGCGTGCGCGAGTCCGAGCGATACGACGTTGACGATGCGGGCGAGCGGACCGTAATCGCGGCGATACGCGCGCTCGATCACGTACGGCACGGAGGCGGCGTTCTGCGGATCGTATAGCACCTGCCGCAGGCGGTCGGCGAACACTTCTTTCGAGAGGAGCACCGTCTCGAGGCGTCCGGTCGCCGCGTTTTTCACGGGAACGGCGACCGGTGCGCGGTCGAAGCGGCGCACTACGGCGTCGAAGTGCTGCGCGAAGCTCGGGAAGCTCGTGTTGCAGAGCGCGTCGCGCCGGCACTTCGCGATCAGATCGTCGAGCGCGGTCTGAGCGCCGAGCGGCGCGCCGGGCAGTGGCTGAAAGTGCGGTGGATCGACGCCTTGCAGGACCTCGCTCTCGACGTGCTTCGGATGGCGGCGCAGATAGACGAGGGCGAAGAACGTCCCGTACGACGTTCCGTCGAGCACCAGGCGGTCATAGCCAAGTGCGGCCCTGACATCGTCGAGGTCGTCGACAGCGTCGTTGGTGTCGTATCGGCTGAGGTCACTCGTCCGCGCGTTTCGCGCGCGGCAGGCCGAGAGAAGCGCGTCGGGCCACAGTTGCCGGAAATACATTGCGGGTTGGCTGGACGGGGCGAGATCGCAATCGAAGGGGTGCGACGCGCCCGTCCCGCGCAGGTCCACGAACAGCATGTCGTTGTGATCCCGTAGTGCGGCGAGGTCCTTGGCGAAGATGCCGTCTGCGACGAGCGGCGCGAGCGCGACGGAACCTTGACCGGGCCCGCCGGCGATCGTCGCGACGGCGTGCCCCGCCGGATGCACGGCCTCGAGCACGACGAGCCGCAGCGAGATGATGCGACCGCTGCGCGCAGCGCGATCTTCGTAGACGCCGAAGGATTCCGCACGCGGCTCGCACGCGCGCTTTCCCCTGCACGCAAGGCCGCAGATGGAGACCGAGGGCGGATGCGCGTCCATCGACCGGCGGCGGGAGAGCCATGAACGCGAAAACCATTGCGAGTGAGAGCGTCGCCGCGCTGCGCCGAAGGTTCGCGAACTCCGTCACGGCAGTACGAATGAACGGAGCACTTCGTATTCCTCGGTCACACAGCGCTGCACCGCGCGACGGTCGCCCTTCTCGCACACCTCGAGCAAGCGCTGATGGAGCGGGATCGTGGCTCTGACGAAGGCCCGAGCTCGAGGTTCGTCATCGCCCGGGCCGTCGAGGCGAAACCGCCAATCATTGACGATGGCCGTCATGCGAGGCCGATGCGCGGCTTCGAACAGGAGCGTGTGAAACCGCTGGTGCTGTCCGCGCATCTCGGCTTTGCCGGTCGCGATGCGGTTCATCGCCCGCAACGCATCGTCGGCCTGTTCGAGCACCGCCCGAGTGCAGTGGCGCACGACATGATCCATCAGGCGGCTCTCGACGCACATCCGGATCTCGAAGATTTCCTCGAGGTCGCGCGGCGACATGGCGCCCACGACGGTCGCCCCTTTATTCGGACGATACGTGACATAGCCCTCAGCGTTGAGCTGGCGCAGGGCCTCACGCACGGGGATCCGGCTCAGGCCGAACCGCCCCGCCAGCGCCACTTGATTCAAAAACGTGCCTGGCGCGAGACTGCCCCGCTCGATTTCGCCGCGAAGCCGCTCCGCGATCTGCTCGGAGGTGCCTTTGATCGCACCGAGTTCGTCGGATGCTGCCGTACTGGAACCAGGCATTGCCAACTGTATACATGTTTACAGTTTGGGATGTCAAGGCAGCGCGAGGCGGCCGGAGGTGCCACCGAAAGTGACCGGCCGGTGGTCTTGACGGGCGTGAACAAGATCGAGAAGACCGAGGCCGAGTGGCGCGAGGAGCTCGGACCGGAGAAGTATGCGGTGCTGCGCGAGAGCGCGACGGAGCCGCCGTTCAGCGGGAAGCTGTACCACAATCACGACGAAGGGACGTACCGCTGCGCGGCCTGCGGGAACACGTTGTTCTCGTCAGCGACCAAGTACGAGAGCGGCAGCGGCTGGCCGAGCTTCTGGGCGCCCGAGGATCGAGCGAACGTCGAACTGATCGAGGACCGGTCGCACGGGATGATGCGGACCGAGGCTCGTTGCGCGCACTGCGGCTCGCATCTCGGGCACGTCTTCGACGACGGGCCGGCTCCCACGGGGCAGCGTTACTGCATGAACTCGCTGGCCTTGGATTTCGCGCCCAAGCCGGGCGACTGAACCTTCCGCGGCCGTTCCGCGACCGAGCGATATGGAAGGGCGATGAGCGACGCCGACGACCGCCGGCTGCTTGAACGAATCGCTCGTCGCGATCGGGTCGCGTTCGAGACGTTCTTTCACTTGCACGGGTCGTCCGTCCACCGCTTCGTGCGCGATCTCGTGCGCGACGACGGACTTGCCGAGGAGTTGACGAGCGACGTGATGGTCGAGGTTTGGCGGAGCGCCGGAAAGTTCGGCGGCCGTTCGCGGGTGCGGACCTGGGCGTTCGGCATCGCGCACCACAAGGCGATCGACGCGCTGCGCAAGCGGCGGGTCCCCCCCGTTCCGCTCGATGACCTAGCCGGACTGCCGGGCCAGGCCGAAGGCCCCGAAGCGGCGGCGCTGCGCGACGACGAGCGGCGCATGCTCGGCCGCGCGCTGGCCTCGCTGAGTCCGGAACACCGCGCGGTGGTCGAGCTGACCTTCATCGAAGGCTTCTCGCAGAAGGAGATCGCGGAGGTCGTCGGCTGCCCGGTCGCGACGGTGAAGACGCGCGCGTTCTATGCCAAGCAGCGGCTGCGCGATGCGCTCGCCACCGCGGAGAGCCCATGACGCAGCACGACGTCGTCGAGCTGCTGCCCTACTACGCGAACGGGACGCTCGACGCGGCGGATCGCGCCCGGGTCGAAAGCGAGCTCGCGACCTGCGCGAGCTGTGCCGAGGAGCTGCGCGAGCTCGAGCGGCTGGGCGCCGCGCTCCACGCGTACGCCGATGCGGCGCCGCCGGTCTCGCCGTCGGTGCTCGACGACGCGCTGGCGCGCATCGCGACGCCGTCCAGCGCAATCGTCGCTACCCGGCTGCGGACGGCGTGGTGGGGGACGCCCGCGCGCTACGCGACCGCGGCCGTGCTAGTGGTCGGTTTCAGCGCGGCGGCGCTGGCGGCGTACCAGGCGCGCGAGGCCGAGCTCATGCGGACGGCCGCGGGGACGAAGGGCAACGGCGAATCGCCGGGTTCGTTCGTCTATCGCGTTACGCCGGGGCCGAACAACAACTCGCCGGTCCGGACGAAGGGCCGGTCCGAATCGGGTATCGCCGGCGCCCCGGCCGCCGACGCTGATTCGACGGTGGCCAAGCAGCACCGTTTGGCGAAGACGGCGCACATCGACGTTCTCGTCGGGAGCGTCGAGAAATCGCTGCAGCGCACGCGCGGCGTGACGCGCGAGAACGACGGCGAGATCACCTCGCTCGACGACGCGAGCCCGCGCACCGAGGGCGCAGTGCACGGCGCGCAGCTCACCGTCGAGATACCGGCCGCGCGCCTGGAACGAACGCTCGACGAGCTCGCGGCGTTGGGCACCGTGCAGAATCGCGCGATCGAGGCGCAGGACGTCGACGCGGCAATCGTCGACGAAGAGGCGCGGCTGCGCAACCTGCGCAGCGAGGAGCGCGACCTGCGCGTGCTCATGAGCAAGGGCGGCAAGGTCGACGACATCCTCAGCGTTCAGCAGAACCTCAGCGAGGTGCGCGGTCAGGTCGAGCAGCTCGACGCGACCCACCAGCACGACCTGCACCGCGTCGCGACGAGCACGATCAGCGTCAGCTTCACCGAGGAGCGCGTCAACGAGACGCCGGCGAAACCCGGGCCGAGCGCGCGGATCGACGGCGCCTGGCAGAGCGGGGTCAACGCGCTGGCCGACACCGTGGTCGCGCTGCTGAGCACGATCGCCTGGTGCGTCGCCTATTCGCCGATCCCGCTCGGCCTCGCCGCAATCGGCTACGCCGCGCTGCGCCTGCTCAAGCGCCGCTTCGCCTCAGCATAGATCACCCAGCCGGCCCGAGACCGCGCAGCGCTATACCATGTTGGGGTCGAGGGCGTCGCGCAGGCCGTCGCCAAGGTAGTTGATCGCCAGCACGGTGACGAGGATGCACAGGCCCGGGAAGATCGCGGCCCATGGCGCCGAGGTGAGGTTCGACTGGGCATTGGCGAGCATGTTGCCCCACGACGCCGTCGGCGGCTGGATCCCGAAGCCCAGGAACGACAGCACGGATTCGAGGATGATGACGTTGGCGACCTCGAGCGTCGCCTGCACGATGATCGGCGCGATCGCGTTGGGCAACAGATGCCGGAAGATGATGCGCCCGTCGCGGTTGCCCAGCGCGCGCGCCGCTTCGGCGAACTCGCGCTCGCGCAGCGACAGGAACGACGCGCGCACGAGCCGCGCGACGGCCGGCCACGACAGGCCGCCGATCAGCACGACGATCACCAGGAAGCTCAGCGCGGCTTTATTGGACGTGCCCGCGACGATGGCGGTGAGCACCAGCAGCAGCGGCAGCAGCGGGATCGACAGCACGACGTCGGTGATGCGCATGATCGCGAAGTCGACCCAGCCGCCGTAGTAGCCGGAGATCGCGCCGAGCACCGTGCCGATCGTGATCTCCATGATGACCGCGAACAGCGCGACGGTCAGCGAGATGCGGGCGCCGAACATCAAGCGCGACATCAGGTCGCGGCCGACCTCGTCGGTCCCCAGCTGGTGTCCGGCCACGCCCGGCGCGAGCGAGTAGCCCTGCCAGTTCACCTGGTCGATGAAGTTGGGGTCGGGGTGACCGATCAAGACGGCGAGCTGGTTGGCGAAGATGGCGATCAGCGCCATGAGCGTGATCACGACGAGCCCGACCAGCGCGACCTTGTGACGGCGGAAGCGGCGCCACACGGTGTTACGGGTCGGCGCCATCTCCTCGACGTGGACGCCGGCCGGCGGGACCAGCGGAAGCGTTGCTGCCACCGGTGCGCCTACGTGTACTTCACGCGCGGGTCGAGCCACGCATAGCAGATGTCGGCCAAGAGGTTACAGAACACGACCAAGAACGACGTCAGCATCATGTAACCCATCAGCAGCGCGAAGTCGAACTGGCCCAGCGCGTTGATGAACAAGCGTCCCATCCCCGGCCAGGCGAAGATCGTCTCGGTCACCACCGCGCCCGACACGAGGCCGGGCAGGTTGAGCGCGATGATCGTCACCAGCGGGATCAGCGCGTTCTTGAAGCCGTGCTTGAGGATGACGGCCGTCCGCGAGACGCCCTTGGCGGCGGCGGTCCGCATGTAGTCGGTGCGGATCACCTCGAGCATCGAGCTGCGCATGAACCGGCTGAACGATGCGATGAACGCCAGTGACAGCACGATCACCGGCAGGATCAGGTGCTGCAGTCGGTCGCCCAGGTCGAACACGTCGGAGTTGGTCGCGATCGAGGCCGACGGCAGCGCGACGTGATAGCCGAACGCGGTGATCCCCTTCACCGAGAACGCCAGCTGCAGCATCAGCGCGAACCAGAAGACCGGCATCGACTGGCCGAAGAAGGCGAAGGTCGTGATGAGGTAGTCGACCCACGAATACTGCCGGACCGCGCTGATGATCCCGAACAGCACGCCCAGCGAGATCGAGAAGAGGTAGGCGCAGCCCATCAGCTGGAGCGTCGCCGGCATCCGCTCGAGGATGGCCTGCGTGACCGGCTCCGAGTTCGACATCGACCAGCCGAAGTCGCCGTGGACCACCTGCCACAACCAGTGGAAGTATTGAATGTAGACCGGCTGGTCGAGCCCGAGGTTGTGCTTGAGCCGCTCGATGTCGGCTTGCGTGATGTGCGGGTTCTGCAGGTACGGCGTGAGCGGCCCGCCCGGTGCCTGCTGGAGGATCGTGAACAGCACGACCGAGACGAGCAAGAGCAGCGGAATGTTCTGCAGAGTCCGACGGACGACGTACGTGAACAGCGGCTGGACCTCCCCGGGGGACCGGCCGACGCGTTCCGGCCGAGAGGTACTCTCCCCTTTGGGCTCCCGCGTCGTGCCGCCGTACCGCCGACGGCAGCCCTATGCCGCGGACGGCGCTCGTATGCCGAGCAGCTGCCGTGCTTGGTCCGGCGTTGCGACCGGGCGGCCCAACTCTTCGGCGATCCGGACGACGCGCGCCACGAGCTCCTCGTTACGCGCCAGCCGTCCCTTGCTGTAGTACAGGTTGTCCTCGAGGCCGACGCGCACGTGGCCACCCATCGCGACCGCGACCGTCGCGAGCACGAGCTGCATGCGCCCGATCCCGGCCACCGACCAGGTGCAGCCGGGCGGCAAAGCGCGCACGCAGTCGACGAGGTTCTCGACCGACGCGTCGAGCCCGCCGGGCACGCCGAGCACGAAGTCGACGTGGGCCGGCAGCCGAATCGCGCCTTCGGCCGCCAGCCGCTTCGCGTTCGACAGGTGACCGAGATCGAATATTTCGAGCTCGGCGGTCGACACCGAATTCGGCCAGCTTCGCCGCAATGCCGCGCATGATCGGAAAGCTGTTCTCGAACACGTCGTCCCCGAAGTTCACCGTGCCGCAGGTCAGCGTCGCCATCTCGGGGCGCAGAACAAGCGGTGCGCTGCGTTCGGCGGGCGTCATTCCGATCGCGCCGCCGGTCGAGAACTGAACGATCAGGTCGCCCGCCGCCCGCACCGCGTCGCGGGACTGGCGGAAGCGCTCGACGTCGTGCGTGTTGGTCCCGTCGTCGTGGCGGCAGTGCACGTGCACGATGCTCGCGCCGGCGGCACGAATCGCGCGCGCCGTCTCGCCCAGCTGCGCCGGCGTCACCGGCAGATAGGGCGTTTGTTCCGGCATGACCTCGGCCCCAACCGGTGCCACCGTGATGATCAGGGGATCCACGCCGCGCCCTTCGCCCCGAGCCTCCGCCGTCCCGGCGCACGCGGGGGTCAGTGGGCGGCCGACGCTTTCTTGTGCTTGCGCTTGGGCTGGACGGACGCAACGTCGACGGCATTGCGCGGCCGCCCTCCGCGCCGTCCGTTCTGAATCGCTGCAGCGCGCTTCGCGGGCGACGCGACCGACCCGGCCGCACGCTGTTGCTCGTTGAGGCCGAGCACTTGACGGATGAGTCCCTGCACCGAGTAGTCTGCATCCAGACGCAGGAAAGAGATCGTCGTCGTCATCGGAGACAGCTCGACCTGTTCGAGCTCACGGCGTGTCGCTTTTTCAAGCCCGGGGATGCGCGTTCGCGGGATGTTCATGGTCACGCCGGTGTTCAGCGCGATCTGCAGCTCGTCGCGACTTTCGTCGTAGCGCACCGAGCGCGCGCCGTCACGTTGCATCTCGAGGCGACCACGCGCCGCGGCGGCGTTCATCTCCGCATCCGTGGACTCGCGGTACGACTTTGACCCTGTGATTTTCTTGTGTGCCACCGGTTCCACTCCGTCCAGCATTCTTCGATACGTTCGGCGATGAGCCGTTCGGCCGCGTGCCCTTGCGCCTTCGTTGGGATCCCTCGTCCACCGTAGGTCATAACGCGTGCGGTGACGAGACTGATGCGGTACTCGATTCCCGCTTTGTACACGTGCACGTGCGGTTCGTCTTGATCCTCGATGCGATTTACCTTGACGTCGAACCCGTCGACTCGAGAGAATACGCGAGGCACGACGCTCAGTATAACCTAACGTCGTTGGGTTATCAAGGGCCGCGAAACCGGCTGCAGCGCTCCGTGCGTTCAGGGAGGCGTGCCGAGCCAGCCGGGATCCGAGACGTGGCCGAGCCGCGCGGTTGCGCGGTCGACTCGGGCGATGGTCGTGTCGCCGCACGGGCTCGCGACGGCAGCGGGCGTCGACGTGCTGCGGCGCGGCGGCAATGCGGTCGACGCCGCGATCGCGGCCAACGCCGTGTTGGCGGTCGTCTATCCGACCAGTTGCGGCGTCGGCGGCGACGCGTTCTGGATCGTGCACGATCCCAAGGCCCGCCATACCGTCTCCTACAACGGGAGCGGCCGCACCCCACGCGCCGCGTCGCTCGATCGTCTGCCGGGCGGCGTGCTGCCGCAGCGCGGCGCGTTGTCCGTCACGGTGCCGGGCGCGGTTCGCTCGTGGGAAGACGTCGCGCTGCTGCACGGCACGCGCGATCTCGACGAGCTGCTCGCGCCGGCCGAACGGTACGCGCGCGACGGGTCTGCCGTCACCGACGTCGTCGCCGACTACGCGCGTCTCAACGAGCCGATGTTGCGCGGCGACCGCGACACGGCGCGCATCTTCTTGTCCGGCGGCCTGCCACGACCGGGCGACGTGCTGCGCAATCCCGAGCTGGCCGACACGCTCGCGGCGATCCGGCGCGACGGTGCCGACGCCTTCTACGGCGGCGCGATCGCCGAGCGCATCGTGCAGACGCTGCGCCGCGGCGGAAGCGCGATGACGCTCGAGGATCTGGCGTCGCATCGCACCGAACCGACGACACCGCTGTGCATCCCATGGCGCGGCGGCGAGCTGCTGGCGCATCCGCCCAACTCGCAAGCCACGCTGCTGCTGCTGGGCGCCGGAGCGCTCGAGCGCGACGCCGATGCGCCCGAACCGCTGTGGCACCACCTCGGCGTCGAGGCGATGAAGCGCGCCGTCGCGATCCGCGACGCTACGTTTCGCGACCCCGCCTTCGGCACGAGCGGAATCGAAGAGCGGCTCGCGCCGGCGGCGCTCGCCGCGCTGCGCGCGACGATCGACCCGGAACGCGCGAGCCCGCGCGAGCGATTGCCCGACCGCGGCGGCACGATCTCGCTTTGCATCGTCGACGAGAACGGGATGGCGGTGTCGCTCATCGAGAGCCTGTACATGAACTACGGCTCGGGCATCGTCGCCGAAGGCACCGGGATCGTGCTGCAGAACCGCGGCGCGTATTTTTCGACGCGACCGGGACACCCCAACGCGTACGAAGGCGGCAAACGCCCCGTTCACACGCTGTCGCCGGTGATGTTCTTGCGCGACGGTGCGCCGGAGATCGTGTTCGGCACGATGGGCGGCGACGGCCAGCCGCAGATCCTGCTGCAGCTCCTGCACCATCTCGTCGAACGCGGGCTCGACGTGCAGCGCGCGCTCGATCGGCCGCGCTGGATCTACGGACGCCACCAGCTCACCGAGCGGCCCGATCTGGCGACCGGCGAGATGGTGCTGGTCGAGTCGCGCATGCCCGGCGAGATCGTCGACGGCCTGCGCGCCCGGGGCCACCAGATCGAAGCGCTCGGTCCGTTCGAGAACGCGATGGGCCACGCGCACGCGATCGTCGTCGACCGCGGCGCGCGGGACGCTCGCCGGCGGCGCCGATCCCGCGCGCGGACTCGCTCGCGCTGGGACTTTAATACAGCTCGCGAGCGCGCGCGCATCGCGGCGGGATCGAAGCCCAACAGCGCCGCCAGCGCGAGTGCGTCCGACGCCGCTGCGCCGTCGCGCGCGTCGACGACGCGATAGTCCATCGCGCGGTTGATCGCGTCGAGCGCCGCGTCGAGATCGCTCGGACTCACCGCGCCCAGCGCGCCTTCGCGCAGCCCGGCGATGCGCAGGTGCGCGACGCCGGCGGTTTCGGCGACGCCGTCGAAGTGCGTCGCGATGAGCGCCGGCGCACCGCGCGCACTCAGCGCCTCGGCGAACGCGATCAGCAGCGCGCGGCCTTCGCGCGGACCGGTCGTGCGGGCGAACTCGTCGATCAGGATCAGCGTCCGCGGTGACGCGCGGGCGAGTGCCTCGCGCCCGCGCACGATCTCGGCGGCATACGACGAGAGCAACCGCGTGCGCTCCTGCGCGCCGTCGCCGCCGATCCAGACGATCGTGTCGAGCAGCGGTAGAACGCGCTTCACGCGCCGGCGGCGGAACGCCCAGCGCCGCGCACGCGCACAGGAATCCGGCCGTCGCGAGCGCGGCGCTCTTTCCGCCCATGTTCGGTCCGGTGAGCACCGCGACGCCGGGCAGATCGAGCGACACGCGGCGTGTAGCGGCGGCCGCGTTCGCCGCAGCGCGTCGGCCAACGGCGCGAACGTCGCGTCCGCGAACGCGACGCCGCCGCGCGCCGAGCGCCGGCACGCAGACGCCCCACCGCTGCGCGAACGCGACGCGCGCGAGCCGGTGGTCGAGCGCGCCCAGCGCGTTCGACGCGTCGCCCGACGGGTCCGGCTTCGCGCGGCGACGCGTTCGGCGAGCACGCGCCGCGCCTCCTCTTCCGCCTCGGCCAGCGCGCGCGAAGCGCGGCGTCGCGCGCGGGCGGAGCTCAGCTCGAACGCCGCGGTACGATAGGTCGGCGTCATCGCGCAGAACGCGCACGCCCTCGGGCAGCGGACCGTCGTAGACGTCGCGCAAGACCACGAACTCGTCGCCGACCGGATCGACGCCGGTCGTCGCGCGCACGCGCGCCGCGATCGCGTCGCGGCGTGCGTCGACCTCCGCTTCGGCGGCGGCCAGCGCGGCGCGCGCCGCCGGCAGCGCCGGCGCGAACGCGTCGGCGAGATAGAAACCGCCGTCGTCGCGCCCGGCGGCGAGCATGCGTCGCGAGCGCGTCGAGCGCCGGCGGTCGGAGCTCCGCCGCGCCGCCGGCGGCGTCCCAAGCGCGCGCCAGCGTCGCGAGCGCGTCGGCGAAGCGCCCCAGCTCGTAGAAGTCGACGTCGCTCAAGCGCGTCGCCGGCGCGCGCGCGGGCGAGGATCGGGCTCGGCTCGGGGACGGCGCGCAACGCGGCGCGAACGCGCGCGACGCCGTCGCGGTCGAGCGCGCGCGCGGGCGCGACGATGCCGGCGATCTCCGCGAGCGCGCGCGCTTCGTCGCCGGGACCGTACGGCGCGATCGTCTCGTCGAGCCGGCGGCCGAACGCGCCGACCGGTTCGAGCGCCGCGCGCAGCCACGCCAGCCCGATGCGCTCGGCGGTGAGCGCGTCGGTCATGCGGCGCGACGCCGTCGAGAGTCCGCGACCACGTCGAACGCCGGCAAGCCGGTCGCGCGCGCGACCGCTTCGACCAGCGCGCGCGCCGGCGAGCGCGGCGTCGCGGCCGACCGGCGACGTCGTGCACGCCACGACGCGCAGCGGCCGCTCGCAGCGCAGGTCGCACGCGACGCGCGCAGCTTGGCGAACAGCGCGCCGCGCACCGCGATGCGCGTCGGATCCTCCACGACGACCGTCGCGTCGCGCGCGGCCGGCGAGCAGCGCTTCGGCGTCGCGCGCATCGAGCGCGCCGGCGATCCGCACCATGCGCGCGCGCTCGCGCAGCGGGATCGCGCCCCGGGATGCGTCAGCCGCGCGACGACCTCGGCCGCGACGCCGGCGACGCGCGTCGACGGTCGCGCCGCTCGCGGCGCCGGTCGCGACGCATCACCGCGTCGTCGCCGCCGGCCAGCGGCGCGATGCGATCGATCGCGCCGTCGACGAGCACCGGCCCGTCGCCGAGCGCGCGCAGGCGATCGATCGTCGCGCGCATCGCGCGCGCGCGTCGGCGGCCCGGCGATCTCGCAGGTCGTCGGCAGCACGGCGCGCGCGAACATCGTGGTGCCCGAGCGCGCTCTCGTCGCCGCGGCCGAGCATCGCCAGCGCGGGACTGCGCGGCACCAGGCCGGCGGGCAGCGCGACGAGCGTCCCGGCCGCCAGACGCACGCGCGGCTTCGGCTCGTCGTCGAGCGCGTCGGACGGCTCACCGTCACGCCCGATCGACGTCACCGCGATCGCGACGCCGTGCCGCGCGCGCGACCGCGCGCAGCGCGTTGAACGTCGTCGTCTTGCCGGCGTTCTTCGCCGTGCCGACGACGACCACGCTGCGCCGCGCCGCGGCGCGAGCGCGTACAGCGCCTCAGACGCCGACGTGGAAGAACTTGAGCCCGGCAAACGCTACGCCCGTGAGGACGAGCACGACCCCGGCCACAGCGCGGCGCGCTCTTCGGCGACGATGCCGAGCCGCTTGCCCAGCGCCAGCCCGAGCGTCGTCGACAAAACCGACGCCGCGCCGATGAAGACCAGGCTGTATTACGAGCGGCACGCCGATGTAGAGGATCGAGAAGCCGATCCCCAGCGAGTCCAGGCTGATCGACAGCGCGCCCAGGACGAGCCCGAAGCCGCGCGAGAGATCGAAGCCACCGCCTTCCTCGGTTCCGTGCAGCGCTTCGTAGATCATGTAGCCGCCGACGCCGATCAGCGCGGCGAAGCCGAGATAACCCGCGGCGTCGCCCAGCAGCTGCCCCGCGGCCCGGCCGAGCAGCACGCCGATCACCGTCATCGCCATCTCGGCGACGGCGAACGCCGCGCCGATGCGCACTTTGATCGCAGCGGTCCGCGCCCCGCATTCCGACGCCGACCGACACCGCGAACACGTCGAGCCCCAGCGAGAGCGCGACGAACAGAACCTTGAAGAACGCGGCCGACGGTCACCCGCGGCGGCCCCGCTCAGCTACGCCGGGACCGAATCGAGCGGCTCGGTCAGCAGGTCGTTGACGAGTCGTCGCGCAGCTGCTTGAGCGAGAACGGCTTGTTCAGAAACGCGTTCGCGCCGGCGGCCTTGGCGCGCGCGTCCATCGCGTAGTTGTTGTGGCCGCTGATCATGACGATCGGGATGCGCGCCGTCGCGCCGTTCTGGCGCACCTGCGTGATCAGCTCGATCCCCGAGATCCCGGGCAGCATGAAGTCGCTGATCAGAATGTCGAACGCGCTTGTCCTGCTGCATTGCACCAGCGCGCTCTCGGCGTCGTTGCATGAGCGTCACCTCGTACGGTCCCTTCGAGAGGATCGTCGCGATGAGCGTGCAGATCTCCGGGTCGTCGTCGGCGACCAGGATGCGCCAAGCCATGCTCTCCGTTTCCCAAAATCGCCGCCCCTTGTCTACGTCGTTTGAAAAGAGCGTGAAAAGAGGCGGCCCATCGAGCGAGGGTTACCCCGAGGGCCGAGCCGGATCATGCCGAAGCCGCCGGGTCGTGGCAGTCCTCGACGTGATCCAGACGTCCCGGCATTCCAGCGGCGCTTCTTCTTCCTGGCCAAGCGCTTCATCGCCGGCGAGACGGTCGGCGCAGGCGATGGACGCGGTGGCGGCGCTCAACGCGCAGGGGATGACCGCGACGCTCGACTTCCTGGGCGAGGACGTGACCTCGGCGGCCGAGGCCGAGCGCACGCGCGACGCCTATTTCGAGCTGCTGCGGAGCGATCCGCGCGCGCGGACGTCGAGACGAACGTTTCGGTGAAGCTGACCGCGATGGGACTGCTGGTCGACGAGGACTTTGCGCTCGACAACCTGCTCGCCGTGCGGACGCCGCCGCGCCGAACCGCGATCCGTTCGTTCGCATCGACATGGAAGGCTCGGCCGTCACCGACGCGACGCTTGCGCGTCTTCGAACGAGCGTATGCCCGCACGCCGAACGTCGGGCCGGTGCTGCAGGCCTATCTCAAGCGCACGCCCGACGACGTCGAGCGCACGATCGAGTTGCGCGCGCGCGTGCGGCTCTGCAAGGGCGCGTACAGCGAGCCCGCCGGAGCTCGCCTATCAGGACATGCCGACGATCCGGCGCGCGTTACATGCGCTCCGCCGAAGCGCTGCTCGAGCGCGGAACCTATCCCGGCATCGCGACCCACGACCTGCGCCTGATCGAGGCCGTCGGAACGTTCGCCCGCGAGCGCGAGCATCGGGCACGACCGCTTCGAGTTCCAGATGCTCTACGGCGTGCGTCCGGAGCTGCAGCGCCGGCTGGTCGCGGACGGCTACCGCGTGCGCATCTACGTGCCGTACGGAACGCACTGGGCCGGCTACTTCTACCGCCGCGTCACCGAACGCAAGGAGAACCTCATGTTCGCCTTGCGCTCCGTCATTTCGCGCTGAACGCGCGGGTCCGAAAAAGGAATCTTCAGTCGTCGGTGAGGCGCGCGACTTTGGTGATGTGGTCGCGTTCGAGCAGGCGGCCGAGGGTCGAAAAGCCGCTCTCGATCTCGCCGAAGACGGTGAAGTCGCGATCGAGATGGAGCTGCGGCGAGATCGTGATGTAGAACTCCACGTTCCGCCGAGTCGCGTTTCGCGTGCGGATCCTTGCCGGTCGTGTAGTCGAGCCCCATCGAGATGACGCCGGAACGCTGTTCGAGCGGGTTCTCCTCGGCCGGGATCGTGTAACCGGCCGGCGTGACGTCGTTGTCCGGTTTGCCGGTGAGGTGCCCGCCGCTCTGCACGACGAAATCGGGGACGACCCGGATACCAGCGCACGCCGTCGTAATAGCCGCGGTCGACCAGATCGAGGAAATTGGCGACGGTCAGCGGCGCCCACTCCGGGTAGAGCCGGACGACGATCGTGCCCTGCGTCGTGCCGATTCGCACGCGCGGATGCGGACCCGGCATGGGGCCGTCCATCAGCGCGCTGGTCGCCGGCCGCAACGGCAGGTCGAGCCGCGCGTCGGCGGAACCGGCTTGCGCGGCGAGGCCCGAGCCGCCGGCGCGGGCTGCGCAGTCGGCGCTTCGGTGTTCGCCGGCTGCGGGAGCGGCGTGACGACGCCGGCCGGGACGGCCGTCAGGTGCTCTGTGCGCTTCTTGCCGGCGAGCACGCGGAGGCTCTCGAGCGCCTGCTCTCGGACGCGCCACGACGGGTCGCGCAGCAACGGCTCGCAGCCAGGCGATCGTCGGCGGGTCCTTGCGGCGCGCAACCAGATCGGCGAACTGGATGCGCACGACCTCGTCGCGGTCGCGCAAGCCGGCCCGCACCGCCGCCGGCGACGATCGCCGTCGCGAACGCGCGGCGCAACGTCCACGCTTCGTGCCAGCGGACCGTCGCGTCGCGCTCGCGCGCGAACGCACGCGCGAGCCGGCCGGCGATCCGGGCGCCGCCGGCGGGCGTCGTTCCAGCCCGACAGCGCGGTCGGCGGCGCGGCCGCGGACGATCGGGTCGGGGTCGCGCTCGATCAGCCCCAGCAGCGGCGCCGAGCCAGCCGACGCGCACCGGACGAGCTTGGCCGGCCTGCGCGCGCCACGCCGCGTCGACTGCGGCGACGCGGACCGCGCCCGCTTGGTCGCTTGAGGGCCAGAGCAACCGTTGCGGGTTCGATCGGGTTCTTGGCGGCCAGGAGGCCGTATCCGTAGACCGCCAGCGCGCGAAGCGAAACGTCCGGACTCGAGGTCGCGTTCTTTAGGGGCCCGGCCGCGCGGGGATCCTCGGTTCGACCGAGCGCCAGCGCCGCCCGCCCCGCCAAGCTCGTGTCGCTCGACGCCAGCGCTGCGGTCAGCTCGTCGGAGAACGACCGGGTGCTCTCGAGCTCCACCAGCCGCCGGTAGCCGGCCTGCTCACCCGGAGCAGCCTCCGACGGCGACATGACGACTGCCGCGGCCACGACCCCCGCGACGGCGAGCGCCCGAACCTTATTCGCAAGCCAGGCTTTGGCCGACAACTTCCATGGGTTCGCTTACGTTACTGAGATAGGTCGATTTTCATCCACGAGGTTCACCCCACACCATGTCAACCACCCCAGAACGCAAGTCCGGAAGCGGGATGTCCGTCCGCGAGGCCGGCCAAAAAGGCGGCGAGACCGTCAAGAAAAAGTACGGCCCCGAGTTCTACGAGATGATCGGGCGCAAGGGCGGTCAGGCCACCAAGAAAGCCCACGGCCACGCCTTCTACGAAGCCATCGGTAAGAAGGGCGGCAAGAAGGGCGGCGAGGCCACGCGCGACCGCTACGGCCCGGAGTTCTACGAGACGATCGGCCAAAAGGGCGGCCAGAAGGTCAAAGCTCTGATCGAACAGGGCAAGAAGGCCGCCGCCGAAGCCGCCGAGGCGCAGAAGAAAGCCAGCTAGGAGGATGGCCGGCATTCGCCGGACGGCCGTCCTCGCGACGGCGTTCCTCCTCGTGAGCGCAGCTTGGGCGACCGCGCAGTCCCCGCCGGCACACGTGCTGCCGGCGGGAACGGCGGTCGTCTTCGTGACCGACGCCGGGCTCGACGCCGGACGCCGCGAGGGCGACGTCGTCGCGGTTCACCTGCGCGACCCGCTCGTTCTCGACGGGACCATGCTGGCTGCCGCCGGGGCACGCGCGCGTACTGGTCGTCGGCGGACGCCGCGACGCCCGACGGCAAACGGCGGCCGGTCGTCGCGCTCGAACGCTTCAAGATCAATGCCGGGCTGCTGCCGGTCGAGATCGATCCAGCCGATCGTCGCCGCCGCTCGCCGGCCGGCACGCAGATCGAGGCCAGGACGCTGGCCGACGTCGACCACATCGGCGACCGCTACTCGATCCGAGTCCCGTTCCCGTTCGGGCTGTCGGGCGACCAGCCGGCATCCGCGTACACGCCGACGCCCGCGCGGACCGCGCGCCGCGCGTTCCGCTGCATGCGCCCCAACACGCGAGTGACCAGCCTGCCGACGCCGACACCGGCGCCGTCGACGCCTGCCGACGCCGGACACCGATCCCGCTGCCGACGCCGGCGCCCGTACCGGCCCCGCAGGCGACGAAGATACCGGCGCGACGAGCGCGAACGGCGACGTCATGATGCGTCGCCGTTTGCCTCTGCTCGCGCTCGCATCGTCGCTGCGCGGCGCTCGCCGCGCAGCCGGCGCCGGCGCAGATGAACGATGCGCACGCCGCGACCCGCGGCGCCGACCGCTGCGCCCGCGCCGAGCGCCGCCGAGACGGCGTTCTTGGCGAAGATCATGCACGATCTGCCGCAGCGCTATCCGACCGCCGCAGAGCCGCGACGCGCGCCGGCTACGTCCGGTTCACCAACGAGGACCGCACCGGCGCGATCAGCTACGTCAACGTCAAAGCACTGGAACACGACCGATCCCGACGTTCCCGCGCAGCTGTGGTACGACGTGAACGGACGCCTGATCGGCGCCGACTTCAGCGTGCGCCGCAACGCCGATGCTCGCCGGCGCCGGGCCGCCCGTCGCTGCTTCGGCATCTCGCCGTCGCGCTTGTTCACCGATCGGCGCGCACGTCCATTACGTCCTGTGCGACAAGGCGACCGGAAAGTGCATGTACGGCAAGGCGGTCGGCGCGAAGAAGTACGCGGCCGTCGGCGACGTCGAACACCCGACCGCCGACGGACTTGGTCAAAGCCGGCGCCGTGACGGACGCCGTCGACGGTGCGCGCGGTGTTCCTGTATCCCGGCGATCTACGACGTGTCGGTGTGGGTCGTGCCCAACCCGCTCGGCCAGTTCGCCGACAGCAACCCCAACGTCATGCCGAGCGCGCACGCCGGCCGCGGCGAAGACATGTGAAGCCGCGATGATACGCAAGCCCATCCTGGCGTCTCGCGCAAAGTGCGCGAAGACGTAGGCCCATCCTGGGCCTGCTGTGCTGCGGACGTGATGGGCCGCGCGGAAATGAAACGGCCCCGATGTTTCGGGGCCGTTTGCTTACTCGTTGGACCAGTAGTCCTTGAGGGCTTTGCCGCGGCTGGGGTGGCGCAGCTTGCGCAGCGCCTTGGCTTCGATCTGCCGGATGCGCTCGCGGGTGACGCCGAACTCCTGACCGACTTCCTCGAGCGTGCGCTGGTGGCCGTCCTCGAGGCCGAAGCGCAGCACCAGCACCTTGCGCTCGCGCTCGGTCAGGTTCTTGAGGACGTCCTGCATCTTCTCTTTGAGCAGCATGACGGAGGCCGCTTCGGCCGGCGCGACCGCTTCCTGATCTTCGATGAAGTCGCCCAGGTGCGAGTCTTCCTCTTCGCCGATCGGCGTCTCGAGCGAGATCGGCTCCTGCGAGATCTTGATGACCTCGCGCACCTTCTCGGGCGTGAGCCCCATCTCGTTGGCGATCTCTTCGACCGTCGGATCGCGGCCGAGCTCTTGGAGGAGCTGGCGGCTGATCTTGATGAGCCGGTTGATCGTCTCGACCATGTGGACCGGGATGCGGATCGTGCGCGCCTGATCGGCGAGCGCGCGCGTGATCGCCTGGCGGATCCACCACGTGGCGTACGTCGAGAACTTGTAGCCCTTGCGGTAGTCGAACTTCTCGACGGCGCGGATCAGCCCGAGGTTGCCCTCCTGGATGAGGTCGAGGAACAGCATGCCGCGGCCGACGTACTTCTTCGCGATCGACACGACGAGCCGCAGGTTCGCTTCGGTCAGCTTGCGCTTCGCGTCTTCGCCCTCGAACAGCGACGGCGTTGTCGGCGGTGCCGTTCTTGAGCGCCTCTTTCTCGCCGGCCTCGATCGCCATCGCCAGCCGCCGCTCGTCGTCCATCGACAGCAGCGGGACGCGGCCGATCTCCTTGAGATACATCCGGACCGGGTCGTCGAGCGCGAGACCGGCCGGCATCGCGGTCTCTTCGGTCTCCTCGCGGTCGGCGGGCTTCTCGTCCTTCGCCTGCTCTTCGACGATCTCGATGCCCAGCGACGCGATCTCCTCGAGGAGGTCGTCCATGCGCTCGGGCGCGACGTCTTCGACGTTGTCGAAGACGGCGTTGATCTCTTCGTAGGTCAGCGTGCCGCGCTTCTTGCCGGCGGCGAGCAGCTTCTTGATCTGCTCTTCGAGCGAGAGCTGCGGAGCCTCGGCGGTCGCGGCGCGTGATTTCTTGGTACGGGCCATGCTGTTGTTCACCCCCTTCCTTGGATGGGACCGGAGAAGTGCTTCCCGGAGGGTTATCCTTTTTCAGTTCGGCGGCCAGTGCCGCATGCTCTGCGCGAAGGTCGGTCGGGATCGGCTCGATCCGCCTCGAAGAGCCGGGTCGATCTCGCGCGTCGAGCTCGCGATACCGGCGTTCGGCGTCGTCGCGCGCGAACGCGTTCGACGACGCGGTCGAGCTTCGCGCGGCGCTCCTCGGAGTCGGCGAAGACGACCACGAACCCCGACACCGACGACGAGGACGTGGCCGCCGCGTCGTCATCTCCTGCAAACACGGCAAGAGACATCGGACGGTTGCGCGAGCGAGCGAGCCTGCGCGCACATCGTCTGCCAGACGCGGCGCAGCCGCGGGTTGTCGAAGCGCTCGCCGGCGGATGCGGTCGGCGTACTCGGCCGACGAGCGAGGGCTCGTCGAGCACGACGACAGGACCTCGCGCTCGAACGACGGCCGCTCGAGCGCGCCGGGCACCATGTGCCGCGACGCGTTCTGGCCTCGCCGCCGCGCGGCGCGAAGTGCGCGGGTTGAGCACCAGCCGCGCCCGGCGCAGGTCGTCGGCGCGCCAGCCCGAGCCGCCCGCGCGACGTAGACGCGCCAGCGGTCCCATTCCTCGGGCGGCGACAACCGCCGGATCGTCTCCTCCGCCCAGCGCGCGAGCGCGCGCCCTCGGCGCGCTGTCGCCGCGGCGGTCGATCTCCGCGTCGATCTTCACCTGCGTCGCCGCGATCGGCGCGGCCAGCAGCGCGCGAACGCGTCGGCGCCGTTGCGGCGGACGAACTCGTCGGGATCCTTGCCGTCGGGGATGCGCAGCGCCCAGGCGGTGACGCCTTCGGCGGCCAGCATCTCGATCGACTTGAGCGCCGCCTCGACGCCCGCCGCGTCGGCGTCGAAGCACAGGATCGCGCGCGACGCGACCTTGCGCAGCTCGCGCGCCTGCTCGGGGGTGAACGCGGTGCCGAGCGCGGCGACCGCGTTGGTGAAGCCGGCTTGGTGCAGCGCGATGCAGTCGAGATAGCCCTCGACCACGATCACGCTGTCATCCTTGGCGGCGGCGCGTCGCGCGACGTTGAGCGCGTAGAGGTAGCGGCCTTTGGTGTAGACCGGCGTGGTCGACGTGTTGAGGTACTTCGGCTCCTGGTCGCCCAGCGCGCGACCGCCGAACGCGATCGTCTCGCCGGTCGTCGCGAAAGTCGGGATCATCAAGCGCTCGCGGTAGAAAGTCGCGATACCCGCCGCGGTCGTTGGCGCTTGATCAGCCCCGCTTTCACCGCGATCGCCGGCGCGACGTCGTTGCGCTGCAGCTCGTCGACGAGCGCGTCCCAGCTCGCCGGGCGCGTAGCCCAGCGCGAACGCGTCGATCGTCGCGGCGGTGATCCCGCGGCCCGCGCAGTACGCGCGCGCCACGGCGCCTTCGCGCGGGTCGAGCAGCACGCGGTGGAAGAACGCGCGCGCTACGTCGTTGGCGTGATAGATCGCTTCCTTCTCGCTGCGCACGCGCGCCGCGCGCGGATCCTCCTCGGCCAGCGCGACGCCGTAGCGCTTGGCCAGCATGCGCAGCGCGTCGGGAAAGCCGATGTTCTCCTGCTTCTGCACGAAGGTGAAGCACGTCGCCGCCCACGCCGCAGCCGAAGCACTTGAAGTATCCGTGGTCGGGATGCACGTGGAACGACGGCGACTTCTCGCCGTGAAACGGGCACAGCCCGACCAAGTCGTTCCCGCGCTTGCGCAGTTGAACGTACGTTCCGATCACTTCGCCGATGTCGGCGCGCGCGAGCACTTCGCGCTTGACGCCGTCGTCGATCCGCACGGCACGTACGTTCGACACCGCTGTCAGGCTGAGCCTTGTCGGTTGTCATCCTGAGCCTGTCGAAGGATGACCGTGCCGGGCGTATGTCGCCCCTGAGCTCGGCGAAGGGCGACACGTCGTGCCATTTGAGATCGCGATCGAACGGCGACACGTCGTGCCAATGCGATCCCGGGACTGGATGCACGAGCGTCGTCCTTCGACGTGGCTCAGGACGACGCGCTTCGTGCCGCGATTCCGGTACGATCGTCACCCCTTCGACAAGCTCAGGATGACAAGATTTTTCGACAGGCCCAGGGGTGACCAGGTTTTTCGACAGGCTCTAGGGTGACGAGGCGAGCTGGCTCCAGAAGAACGCGTAGCGTTCGGCGGTGGAGTCGACGATCTGCTGGAAGCTGTTGCCGATGCCGTGGCCTTCGCCGCTCTTCTGCAGTAGCAGGATCGGGATACGGCGACGACGAGTCGGCTTGCAGCACGGCCACCATCTTGCGCGAGTTGTACGGATCGACGCGCGGATCGTTCTCGCCGGTCGTCATCAGCACGGCCGGATAGGCGACGCCTTTGCGCACGTTGTGGTACGGTGACTGCGCGAGCATCCACGGAAACTGCGCGGGATCGGTCACCGTGCCGAACTCGGGCGTGTTGAACGCGCCGTTGGGGGTCAGCTCGACGCGCAGCAGATCGTAGATGCCGACGCTGCTGGCGACGGCGCGGTAGAGCGATGGGTTGCGCGTCAGGGCCAGGCCCATGAGAAAGCCGCCCGCGCTGCCGCCGGCGATGCCCAGATGCTGCGCGTCGCCGTAGCCGTTCGCGCCGAGCCAGCGCGCGCACGCCGCCAAGTCGTCGGCGCTGAGCGTCTTGGTCGCGTGGAGCGCGGCCTGGTGCCACTCTTGGCCGTACTCGCCGCCGCCGCGAACCATCGCCAGAGCGAGCGCTCCGCCCCGCTCGAGCCAGGCCAGCGACGTCGCCGAGAAGCGCGGCCGGGTGACCGAGCCGTATGCACCGTACGCGCTCAGGATCGTCGGCGTCCGCGCGCCGTGCGCGCCGTCGCTCACGATCTCCAGCGGGACGTGGACCTTGCCGTCGAGCGACGGCACCAGCACGCGCTGCACGCGAACCTGCGCGAGAATCGCCGGGCGCCGATTCGCCGATCCCGGTCGGCACGAGCGTGTTGCCGGCGAAGTCGTAATGATACCAGCGCTTCGCAGCGGTGTAGCCTTCGTATCCGACGATCACGTCGCCGCCGGCCGGGTCCGCCGCGAGTTCGTCGATCGACGACACCGCCGGGATCGGCACCGCCGCGCGCGGCGTCCCGTCGGCGCCGAAGACGCGCATCCCGGAGTCGCCGCCGAGGACGTCGACGGTTGCGAAGCCGCCGGGGATCGCGACGATGCCGTCGACCACGGCATCGCTCGACGCGACGAGCGTCTTGCCCACGTCGACGGTTTGGCCGGCGCCGATCCCGATCACGGCGCCTCGTGACGCGCGGCCTTTCGCGACCACCGCCAGCACCTCGCCGACGAAGACGGCATCGGCCTGCGAGCTGCTGCCGATCCCGGCGGCCGGCGCCGCGACTTGCACGAAGGTCGTTTGATCGGAGCGGCGCAGGTAGATCGAAGCGGAAACGCCGTCGCCGTCGGTGACGATCGCTGCCAGCGCGCCGCCGCGCGAGGCGACGAGATGATACTCCGCCTTGCGCGACAGCCCGCGCCCGAACACGTACGTATCGGTCGCCGGGTCGGCACCGATCGCGTGGTGGACGAGGAAGATTCCGTCGCGCGGGTAGCTGCCGTCGGCATTGCGCGGCAGCAGCGTGTGGGTGAAGCCCTTGCCGTCGGCGTCCCACGCCAGCGCGACAGGCGTCGTTCCGCCGCCGACGTGCGGCAGCGTGTCGGCCAGCATGGCGCCCGAGGCGACGTCGACGACGTGCAGCGTCTCGTCCTCGCTGCCGCCTTGCTGGGTGGTGAATGCGACCTCGCGTCCGTCGGGCGCGAGGTAGACCGAGCCGATTGCCGGCGGGTTTCCCGTCGCCGAAGCCGCCGGGTCGAACAAGACGCGCTCGGCGCCGGCGGCGCCGTCGCGCGCGACCAGCACGGCCTGGGGCGCCGGCGGGATCCGCCGCAGGTACACCCAGCGGTGGCCTGCGATCTGCAACGCGCCGCGCGTGGGCGAACCTTGCGCGAGCGCGGCGACGCGCGCGCGAATCGCCGCGTACGCCGGAACGCCGTGGATGTAGCGCTGCGCCAGATCCGATTCGGCCGCCGCCCACGCGCGCACCGCCGGTGAGCTGGGGTCCTCCAGCCAGCGATACGGGTCGGCGACGCTGGTGCCGAAGTAGGTGTCGGTCACCGTTTGCACCGGCGCCGGAGGGTAGCTGAGCCGTTGCGGTGCAGACGCACCGAGCATCACTGCCGTCGACAGTAAGGCGAGGGACCTACGAGGGATCGGCATGCGGCGTGACTACGACGCGCCGCGCGACAACCATGCGCCGCGCGCCAAGCGCATCTACGATCCGATCCACCGCTTCATCGAGCTGGACGCGGGCGAGGTCGCGCTGCTCTCGGCGCCGCCGGTGCAGCGCCTGCGGCGGTTGCGCCAGCTGGGGCTGGCGTACTTGGCCTTTCCCTCGGCGGAGCACTCGCGCTTCTCGCACGCGCTGGGCGCGCTGGCGATCGGGACGCGCGCGTTCGACGCGCTGGCCGAGCACTCGCCCGAAGCGTTCGACTCCGAGCGCGCGTTTCGCGAGAAGCGCGCGCTGCTGCGGGCGAGCCTGCTGCTGCACGACCTGGGCCACGGTCCGTTCTCGCATGCGTGCGAAGCCGTGCTGGGCGTGCGACACGAGCAACGCACCGCAGCGATCCTGGCGTTGCCGGAGCTGCGCGACGCGCTGGCCGCGATCGACGTCGATCCGGACGACGTGCTGCACCTCGTCACCGGCTCGTCCGACGCCGACCCGGTGCTGCGCGAGCTGGTCAGCGGGCCGAACCTCGACGCCGACCGGATGGACTACCTGCTGCGCGACGCGTACTTCACCGGCGTCGCCGGCGGAACGTACGACGGCGAGCAGCTGATCGCGTCGCTCCGCGTGCTGGATGTCAACGGGCGGCAGCAGCTCGGCGTCGACGGGCGCGGCGTTGTCGCGCTCGAGTCGTTCGTGCTGGCCCGTTACATGATGTTCGCGACGGTCTACTTCCACCACACGACGCGCGCGTTCGAACGCGTGCTCAACGACGTGCTCGAAGTGCTGTGGCCCAACCCCCGCGCGCTCGACGACATCCACGCGTTCCTCGACTGGGACGACTTCCGGGTGATCGACGCGATTCGGCCGTTGCAAAGCGAAGGCGTCCGCGCGCTGCGCGAGCGGCGCACCGTGTACGGGCTGGCGGCCGAGTTCAACGCCGAGCGCGACCTGCACGCCTATGAATTGTGCGAGAGCGCCCTTCGGGACCGCTGGGGCGAGGGCGTGTGGAGCGACTCGCAGGAGCAGTTGCTCCACCGGCTGCCGCTGGGGACGGCAGGCGGTGCGCCCACCGTGCGCGTGCAGCTCGTCGGCCGCGTCGTCGACGCGCGCGACGCGTCCGACCTCACCGCGAAGCTGTCGGGCAAAGCCTACTGGCGCAAGTTGTTCGTCCGCACCGACGTCGCGTCGGTCGACGAAGCGCGCGCGATCTGCGCCGAGCTGATCGCGAGCGGCGGCCACCCACGCTTGTGGTAGGGTCGCTAACTCAGACCGCGTTCGGGGGTTCCGCGCGGGCCGCGGCCGGTCGCGCAGGTGGGGTGTCCGCAATCGCACTCGCCGACCGGCGATGCCTTGCCGCGCTCGATGTCGGCCGCTTCGACGGTATGGGCGGCGCACCACTCGCTGCAGGTTCCCCCGCTGACCAAGTCGTTGCAGCCGCAAATCACGTTGAGGCACTGATGCTGGGGAGCGGGCGGCGGCTCGATCGAGGCACTCATGCTGCGCAGTGTACCCGGGCGAAGCTGATTCCGCGTTTCGGTACGGGACCGTACACGAACCGCCGCGCGGCTACCCGCCCCATCTTTCGTCCAAACGCGCGCCATTCCACGGAATTTTCCACTTCATCCACGGAACAGGCGCAGCCGAGCAATCGATAGCCGCGCCCAAACGTGGGGCGCTCAGGCGCGCGCTTTGACCAGCCCCGGAAAGTGGTCGTGCAGCGCCTTGAGCTTGGGCATATCGTTGAAGACGATGTACGGCTCGTCGGGATGCAGTCGCAGGTAGTGCTGGTGATACGCTTCGGCGGGATAGAACGCGGCGAAGGGCACGACCGTGGTCACGATCGGCGCACTGTACGCGTGCGCGGCCGTGAGCTCGCGAATCGTCGCGTCCGCGACCCGCTTCTGGTCCGCGTTGACATAGAAGATCGACGAGCGGTACTGGGTCCCGTGGTCGGGCCCTTGGTAGTTGAGCTCGGTCGGGTCGGTCGCGATGGTAAAGTAGACCTGCAGCAACTGGCGGTACGAGATCTGCGACGGATCGTAGGTGATCTCGACCGACTCGGCGTGGCCGGTCGTCCCGGTGCTCACCGTTTCGTAGTGAGCCGTCGCCGCGGAGCCGCCGGAGAAGCCCGACACGACGTTGCTGACGCCGCGCAGCGACTCGAAGACGGCTTCCATCCCCCAGAAGCAGCCGCCGGCCAGCACGGCCTTCTCCTGCTTGGGCGCGGCCTGGGCGGGCGTGCTCAGCGCGCCGGTCACCAGCGCCAGCGCCAGCGGAAGGGCTTTCCAGATGCGGTTCACGGTCATCTCAACGGCCATCCTAGCACGTCGGTTTCCGGTCCCGCCGCAAGCCGCCTTACAACCGCGCCGGGCGGAATCTTGGCTGGGGCGGACAGCGGCCGTGCGGTTGACGGAGCCGCGCCGGGCGTGGTAAGACCGACGGACATGACTGGCTCGGGCTGGTACTACGGCTACTTCACCGCCTCGCGCGATGCGCACCGGCGCGAAAGGCCTTTGCCGTAACCGAGTCCACGGACCGAACTGCAAGAGCCCCCGCCGGGGCTCTTCTTCTTTCCCGGAGAGTACGATGATCAGCGCTCAGGCCGCGACGGGCGAGCCGGCCGCCCCAGCCCTCACCATGACCGCCGCCTTCGAAGGCATCGAAGGCTCGTACTCGCACGCCGTGCTCGATGCCTATGCGGCCCGCCGCGGCGTCACGTTCGTCCCGATGGGTTGCTCCTCGTACCGCGGCGTCGCGCATGCCGTGCTCTCTGGCCGCGCCGATCTCGGTCTGCTGCCGATCGACAACGCCATCGCCGGAACGATCCGCGAAGGCTACGACGTGCTGGCCGAGTACGAGCTCGACTTGCTGGCAGAGATCACCTGGCGGATGGACCACCGGCTGCTCGCGGTCGCCGGCGCGACGCTGGAAGGGCTGCGCGAGATCGACTCCCACCCTGTGGTGCTGGCCGAATGCGGCCGGTTCTAGGCAGTCTCGCCGACGTGCGGCGCGTCCCCGTCCCCGATACCGGCGTCGCGGCGCGCGACGTGGCGGCGGCGCGCGATCCCGCGCGCGGCGCGATCGCGTCGGCCGATGCGGCGCTGCGCTACGGGCTGGTCCAGCTCGCCGACACGATTGCCGACCACCCCGACAACTTCACCCGCTTTATCCTGTTCCGCGCGCCCGACGCGCACGGTCCGGCCGGGGAGTTCGAACCGGCCGAGGACTTTTCCGTGCGCAAGACGTCGCTGGTGTTCGCGGTCGCCGACGCGCCCGGCGCGCTGGGACGCTGCCTATCGGTGTTCGGCGCGCACGGGCTGAACTGCTCGAAGCTCGACTCGAAGACGCGGCTCGGTGTGACCGGGCAGTCGTCCTTCTACGTCGACGTCGACGGCGACGTGCGCGACGAGCGCTTCGCCGCCGCATTGCACGAGCTGCGCGAGGTCACCGTGGCGCTCAACGTGATCGGGACATACGACGCGTCGAGCGCGCCGGCGCGGGTGCGGCGCGAGGCGGCCATCGTCGTCGACGACCGTCCTCCCGTCGTGCCGGCACCCGCGAAGGTCGCGTTTCCCAAGGCGCAGCGCCAAGGCGAGCACGCGCGCTCGCGGGTGATGGTCGGCAACGTCGCGATCGGCGACGGTGCCTTCGTGGTGATCGGCGGACCGTGCAGCGTCGAATCGCGCGACCAGATCTTGGCGACCGCCGAAGCCGTCGCGGCGGCCGGCGGGTCGATGCTGCGCGGCGGCGCGTTCAAGCCGCGCACATCCCCCTACGCGTTTCAAGGACTGGGCTGGGACGGCGTGACGCTGCTGGCGGAAGCGAGCCGCGCGAGCGGGCTGCCGACGGTGAGCGAAGTGATGAGCATCGACCAGGTCGAGCGCATGGCCGCGTCGGTCGACCTGCTCCAGATCGGCGCGCGCAACATGCAGAACTTCGACTTGCTCAAAGCGGTCGGCAAGTGCGAGCGCCCGGTCCTGATCAAGCGCGGAATGGCAGCATCGATCGACGAGCTCCTCGCCGCCGCCGAGTACGTGCTGAGCGAAGGCAATCCCAACGTGATCCTGTGCGAGCGCGGCATCCGCACGTTCGAGACGTCGACCCGCAACACGCTCGACTTGTCCGCGATCCCGGTGCTGCGCGAGCGCACGCACCTGCCGGTGCTGGTCGACCCGTCGCACGGTGTCGGCGTGCGGCGCTGGATCGCGCCGTTGTGCCGCGCGGCCAAAGCGGTCGGGGCGCACGGGCTGCTGCTCGAGGTCCACCCCAATCCTGCCGAGGCCAAGTGCGACGCCGACCAGGCGCTGACGTTCGGCGACTTCGCGCGCATCATGGACGAGCTCGCGCGCATCCCGCTGCCGTAGCGGTGCCCCGGGGGTCGGCCGGCCCGTGATCGAACAGAACCTCCAACCCATCCCATGCGAGGAATCCCACATGAGCGCCACCGCCGCCCCCCAGCTCCACACCGCTCCGGCCAAAGTCTCTCCGGAAGAGTGGCAGGCGCGTGTCGACCTGGCCGCAGCGTACCGCGTGGTGGCGCACTACGGTTGGGACGATCTGATCTACACCCATATCTCGGCTCGCGTCCCCGGCCCGGAACATCACTTCTTGATCAATCCCTACGGGATGTTGTTCGAGGAGATCACCGCTTCGAGCTTGGTGAAGGTCGATCTCGACTGCAACATCGTGGAACCGAGCCCGTACGCGATCAATCCGGCAGGCTTCACCATCCACAGCGCGGTCCACGCCGCGCGCGAGGACGCGAACTGCGTGTTGCACCTCCACACGGTCGCGGGTGTCGCGGTCGCGTCTCAGGAACAGGGGTTGTTGCCGCTCAACCAGACCTCGATGTTGTTTGACGGCGAGCTGGCGTATCACGAGTACGAAGGCCTGGCGCTCATGGCCGACGAGCGTCCGCGGCTCGTCGCCGATCTGGGTGACAAGAGTGTCATGATTCTGCGCAATCACGGTACGCTCACCGTCGGTCCGACCGTGATGACCGCGTTCCACTATATGTATCTGCTCGAACGCGCTTGTCAGATGCAGGTCGCGGCTCTCGCGGGCGGTGCGGCGCTGCATCATCCTTCGCCCGCGGTGCGAGAGGTCGTGCGGCGTCAAGCGAAGGTCGGGCTCACCCGGGACGACCATCGGCTCACTTGGGATGCGTTGCTGCGCATGCTCGACGCGAAGGATCCGAGCTACAAAAGCTAGCGCCGGCGCCGCGATGACCGTAACGCCGCAGTTCCCCGACGAATCGGTCGGCGGCCGCTTCGTGCGGCAGGACGACGCGTTTCGCGACTGGGTTCGCGCCGACGGCAGCACGCCGCATCCCGTCGAATCGGGACGTTATCACCTCTACGTCTCGCTGGCGTGTCCGTGGGCGCACCGCACGATCCTCGTGCGACAGCTGGCGGGCCTCGAGGACGCGATCGGGATGACGGTCGTCGACCCGATCCGCGACGAGCAGGGCTGGGCATTTCGCGACGGAGACGGACACACCACTGATCCCGTCAACGGTTTCGCGTACTTGGCCGACGCGTATCGGGCCACCGATCCGCAATATCACGGCCGCGTCACTGTGCCGGTGTTGTGGGACACGCGCACCAAGCGCATCATCAGCAATTCCGACGACGACATCATGCGGATGTTCGAGACCGCGTTCGCCATGCTGGCGCGCCACGACATCGACCTCTATCCGCGCGAGCACCGGTCCGAGATCGAGCGGCGCAACGCGCTGATCTACCGCACGGTGAACAACGGCGTGTACGAAGCCGGCTTCGCCCAAACGCAGGCGGCCTACGAGACGGCCGCCCGCCGCGTGTTCGAGACGCTCGACCTGCTCGATGCCCGCCTCGCCGACCGGCGCTATCTGTTCGGCGGTGCGCCGGTCGAGACCGATTGGCGGCTGTTCGTGACGCTCGTGCGCTTCGACGCCGTCTACTTCGGCCATTTCAAATGCAACCTGCGCCGCATCGTCGATTACCCGAACCTGTCTGGCTATCTGCGCGACCTCTACCAAGTGAGCGGCGTCGCGAATACGGTGAACTTCGATCACATCAAGCGCCACTACTACGTGACGCACGAAGAACTGAATCCCACTCGAATCGTGCCAATCGGCCCAAAGCAGGACCTCTGGGCCCCACATCACCGCGAAGGGTTCTAGGGCCGAGACTACCCGGCGACCGGGCGCCGCGAGCGCGCAGTGGCGCGGGCGAAGCCCAGCGTTAGAGTCCCGTCCGACTCGACGGTCATCGGCTTGGCCAGCACCGCCGGCCACGAAATCTCGAGCTGCGCCCAGCGTCCCCCACTCGTTCGGCGCACGACCGGGTACGAGCCTACCGCCTCGCAAAGCAAGCGATTCAGCGAGTTTCGCCGCGCGATCGGCGCGGACTTGTAAAGGGACCCATAGCTTCTGAGCGCCTCACGTAGCGCGTCCGCGTTACGGACCGGGACCTCGGTGGACGCGAGATCGCCGTGGAGCGCCTCGCGGCGCGCGTAGATCTCCGACTCGGACGCGGAGACGTCGCGTAGCGCGCGCCGAGCCTGCTCGACAACCTTCGGATCGGCGTCGCTGGCGAGCAGCAACGCTCCGTTTCTGACCGCAGCAACCTCAGCCTCACGCTGTTCGAGCCGACTGAGCTCGCGCTGCACTTGCCGGCGCTTCGCTTGAACGTCGCCCCCCGGGCCGCTGCGTGCCCAATCCTCGACTACGGCGTCGTCGAAGGCGAGCGCCTCGATGAACAAATCCCAAGCATCACGCAGACGCGCGACGCGAACGACGAACATCGGATGCCGCTTGTTCGCTCCCTTTTTCCGTTGGCAGACGACCGAGGGACGAGCGTCTCATCGTCGGCTCTTGCGCGATAGCCAACGAGTTCAGCACCCATGAGCGAGTCCGCTGCGTCGAATCCAAGCTGCACGCACCGACCGCACACGAAAACTCCCCGAAACTCGTGCGCACGTTTCCCGTACCGCCCCGATCCTCGGAGACGTGAACGCGCGAGCTTTCGGAGCGCGTCCTGTGTCTCGGGGCTTCGGAGCCCGGCGCTGGTGTAATATCCCGCGTTGTCACGAAGAGCTCGATGAATGCCGGGATGCGACCCCCAGGCGTCAGGTGTGCGGTCGCCGAGCCAGCGCAATATTTCGGCGATGGTTTCACCGCGTAAATACCGCTGATCCATTTCGCGCACCATCCAGGCCGTCTCCTGATCCTCGACGAAACGTTCACCATCACGACGTAGACCGAACGGAACGATTCGCGACGTCGGCAGTTTTGCTGCACGTTTGCGCGCGTAGTGCGCGAGCGCCTTGTCGCGCTTCACCTCGTTTTCTAGCGTCGCGAGCCCGCCCTTGACCGCCGAGACGATCTGTTTCCGTGCAGTCGATCTTATATTCGCCCGCCTCGCGGGTCCAGACCCGTACGCCGAGTGTCCGCTATTTCGTGCAATGCGATCGGCGATCCGCGATGCGTTCCGCGACCGATGCGGTCCGCGCGGATCATCGGCAGCCACCCGGGGCGACGTTCCGCCGGTGTGTTTTGCAGCGCCGCGATCAACGCCGCGAGCGGACGACGAACGCCGCCTTCCCGCTGGCTACCCCTTCACGCCCTCGGCCGAAGACGCGCTGATCCGCCAACCTTTTTCCGTTGCGGTCTGCCGCGCCCAGCGTTCTTGATGCTCAAGAGTGAACGCCTGTTGCTCACTGCTCACCGCGACGTACACCCAACCCCTGGCGGCCTCCATCGGAAATGGGACGCGCTTCATCGGGCCGCGATCTGGGCGACCTTGCCCTTAGACGTATCGGGGCGTTCAACGGTGCTTACCCAGGAGTCCGCGTGGTTTGCAATCGCCCGCGCTTCGTCTAGCAGCAATTTTTCTAGCAGCCTCACCCCGCTGCTGTCTACGTTTCCCGTCACCTTGACGCCGTCTTTCGATGAGCTCGAATCACGAAAGGTAAAGACTACCTCTGAGCCACGGTGCAGCCCCTCGAATATTAGCCACAACGACGCGAGGCCCGAGCCCGCGCTTGCCATGTTCGGCATCTTCGGCGTTACCGGAATATCTATTGCTCCGGGGCTCCGTTGGAAGAAGTCCGCGTCGTCGCGCTCGTAGGCGTTCAACTCGCGAATGATAGCGTCCCGATCGCGAATGTCTAAGGGGCTCTGTGCGTCGCGGTTCCCCGCTTGCGTGTCGCGCAAGTCCGAGGACGGCCACAGGGCGAAGGCTGCTCGGTCCAACAGTAACGCTCGAACGCGCGGATCGCCGGCGTCTCGATACGTTACGCGTGCGCTTCGCAGCTTGCGGTCGGCTACGCTATCGGAGCCAAAGGTCGCGCGCATATAGTCGCACGCCGTCGAAATTGCGCCGTTGGCATGTAGCCGATAGATCATGGCGAGCGCGTGCCGATGGTAGCCGACGCGGTAAAGTCCCAGCAACCAATCGGCGCCGAGCGCGGCGAGAACGCGGCGAACTCCGTCCGGTTCGACCGCCTTCCGTGATCCGTCAGACCCAGGCTTGAACCACCGGCGAAGTTGTGTCCGCCACGTGTTGATCTTCCAACTGTCCTCCGCGCGCCGGTCCAGTTCGCGAAGAACCTTCGCGACGGCGGCGACGTCGAAGGGAGGTTCAACTCCAACGTAAGTCTCGGCCCAACCGAGATCGCCGTCGGCTAGCTTGAGAAACCTCCGGGTCTTCTCGTTCGACCAAAGCGCCGAGATCAGAAGCGCCGGCCAGCGCTTCTTGACGTATTCGCGAACAGGAGCGCGACGTTCGCGCCCCCGGGGTCGCGTAGGCATGGGGACACGTTTTTGCAACCGTGTCGTGTTCGCCTTTCGCTTTCGTTTTAGGCTGGGGCTGGACCACCGGGAGGGAGATTCGATGCCTCAGAGATTGACCCGGCTGCGCGCAGCAAGGCAAGCAGCGGGGTTAAGCCAGGAAGACTTCGGCCGCATGGTCGGCATCTCAAACGTGCTCCTCCGTTCCATCGAAAGCGGACGCGCTAGGCCAAGTGAACGAGTTGCGCGACTGCTGGAGGCCGCACTCGGAGAGCCGGTCGACCGCCTTCTGCGACCCGTGCACATGGGTTCGCTGCCACAGATTCGCGCCGCCGCCGGCCCGGGAGCTCAACCGTGAGCGCCCGGTTCGAGCGCGGGGTCCTGCGATTCCGTGGCGATACGCCCGGCATTCGTCGCCTTCTCGAAGCGATCGCCGAGCTTGCCACAGAGCGCCCAGACGTCACCGGACCGTCGCTGCGATGAAGGCGACGAGCGTCGGCGCTCAGGCCGATGTTCGTCGCGGGTCAACCAAAGCGGTGCGTCGATGATGCACGCTTCACTCGACGGCCAGCGCCGCACCTTGAAACCGGTCAGGTAAATGCACAAATGATGAAGCCGCCCACAGGGGCGGCCTCGATCGGCTCGCGGGTTCGCGTCGCACCGTACCCGTTCGCGCCGGCGGTCCGTCCACCTTCAATGCGACCCAGCGTTTGGCATAATCCGCGCGCAGGTCGCGGCGTCGTACGCGCTCCGCGGCTACGCTCGTCGCGTCGCCACCCATCGGGTATGCGACCGTGAACGAAGCGTTATTCGTCTCGCCCATCGACCGCATCCCGCCGAGCAATCTCGAAGCGGAGATGGCACTGCTCGGTTCGATCTTGGTCGATCGCGAGATGATGCCGGTGGCGAGCGTCATCGTACAGCCGCCAGACTTCTACGGGTCGCTGCACGAGTCGATCTTCCTCGCGCTGTCCGCGCTGTACGAGCGTGGCGAACCGCTCGACAAAGTCTCGCTCGCCGAAGAGCTCAAGAACCGGGGGATGCTCGACAAGATCGGCGGGATGGCATACCTTGGCTCGCTGATGGACACGGTGCCGACCGCCGCGTCGGCCGAGTACTACGCGCGCATCGTACGCGAGAAGGCGCAGCTCCGCGGCTTGATTCGCCTCGGGGCTCAGGTCGCGCAACTGGGCTACGACTCCGAGGGGAACGCTCCTGGTGCAGTTGCCGAGGCCGAACGTCTTACGCGCGAGTTGCGAGCGCGCGACGATGCCGCCGAGGGCTGGGTGGGTCGCACCGCTGCGGAGATCGCGCGTGACGGAATAGCGCCCATCGCGTGGGATATTGAAGGGCTACTGCCGGCCGAGGACGGTCCATGTTTCGTCGTCGGACCGCCAGCGAGCTTCAAAACCTACTCCGCGTTGTACGCCACCAAGTGCATGGTGTCAGGCGAACCGTTCGCCGGGCGCTTTGCGATCCCGAACCCCCGCCCTTACGGCTTGATCGTCAACTTCGATCAAGGTGGTTCGGCGACCGAGCGGCGAGTAAATCTCATCGGCTGCACGGCGCCGAACATTCACGTCCTTTCGCCGGCGGCTTGGGATCGCGGCGAATTCGAGCGGCTCCTAGCCCGGTTCCCCGGCGCGGCCATCATGATCGACTGCTGGTCCGACATTTTTCACCCCGACCCGCGGGTGGAGATCGGCGAAGCCACCCGCACGTTCGTCCGCGACATTCGTCGCCTCTGCGCCGAGTACGGGGCCAACGGCTTCATCGTTGACCACAGCAAGCGGCAGAGCGGCGGGTCAAAAGCGACGCCCGAGTTTTACGGGAGCCAGCAGAAAAAGGCGGCGTCGCGTCTCATGTGGATCCTCGAGGCGGTCGCAGATGAGGCCGACCCGACGAGCGCGATCGCCAAGGTCACCTGCGAGAAGATGAGCGAGGCCGAGCGCTTCAGCCCGTTCTCGCTGGCCTTCGCGTTCAGCCCCGAGAGCGTCACGGTGTCGTTCGCCGGTTCGGCCGGCCCCGTCAAGGTTGAGACGTCCAAGGATCGGCTGCTGGCGAAGATCGAGGCCGAGGGGCCGGTGACGCGTGAGCAGCTCGGCGCGAGCGGCGGCAAGACGAAAACCGACTTCGACGGGCTACTGCGCGACAAATTGATCGCCAAACGCGGCAAAGATGGCCGCCGCGAGCTCTATTGGACCCCGGGTCGAATCGAATCGGACCCGTTTGCCGGGTTGGACCTCAACCTGGTTCGTGACGAAACCCGCGAAGAATCCGATAACCATGCGGGTTTGAGCCGGGTTGACGGCGCGAACCCGATTCAACCCGGCTCCCCCGCGTCACCGTCCGCTACCGCTCTTCGCGACAGCGAGAGCGTAGCGACGGGGGCGCGCGAGAATGAACCGGGTTCCGGGTTCTTGCCTATAGGGGAACCCTATTCGTCAACCCGGTTCGCTGAAGGTGGTCCGGTCTCGACGAATGGCGTCGGTTCGGACGAGTGGGTAGGCCCGGATCACGCCTGCATGACGGTCGGCTGCCAGCACGTTGGGCAGGTCCGAAAGAGCGACGGCCTCTGTGCAGCGTGCGTCGCGATGACCGAGGCGCCATCGTGACGGCTGGAACGCGCACCCCGATTCTACGCGACGTCGTCGCGTGCCCGACTACCGGCCGCGCCTCCTCGTGCCACTGCGTCGCGCGCGGCGTGGTGACGGTGCGCGGTTTCGGGCGGGCAACGGCGGCCTTCTACCGCAACCGCCTCGGCGCTTTGGCGAGCGCCGGCCGCAGCAACGGTGGTCCAAGGGGGCGCCTGACCCCCGACGACTTCGCGGGGCCTGAGATGCAACGCGCGATCATCGCCGCCTTCGAGGCCGCCCTTAATGAGATCGCGTCGAGGACGTCAAGCGAGGTCGCGGCATGATTCGGCGAGAGAGACGCGGCCCCGACCCAACCCGGCCGCTCGGCGTCCGCGCGCGCGTCGCGCAGTTCGAGGAATCGCGCGAGGCCATCGCCCGCGACGCGGCCGAGGCGGAACGCGATCGACAGCAAGCGCTCCGCGACGCCGCGACGCTGTTCGAGGCCGGCGAGATCAAACGAGCAATCGACGCGATCGAGCGAAACTGGCCGCCACCCGGGCTTCGCGACGAGCAGCGCCCGAAGTGTGCACGCTGCGCGAGGCGCATGGAACTCAGACCGGTGTTCAGCTCGCACGCCTGGACGTGTCATGTACCGGGTCACCCCGCGCGCCAGATCGACGTGCGACGGCTGGCCGCGTGGGTCATCAAGCAGGCTCAAAATCTGGAGGCTTCATGAGCTACGCATTCAAGTTTCGCGGTGCGGACGTTACAGCAACGCTGCACAACGTCAAGGATTATCGCGAAGACGTGCGCCGACCGTACTATGCCCGCGGTCGCGGAGGGATCGTCGGTTACGGAGCGATGAAACTTCAACTCCGGTTTGCGGACGATGGCGCGTACGTCGAGGCCGAGCAAGACTCATCGGGGCCACGAGGCACGCTTACGGTTGACGAGCTGAGCGATGATGCCGGCGCTCAAGAGGCGCTGCTACGAGGCTTCGCCAGCGCGCTCGGCGAGGGTGCGGGCGCATATCACCGGCGTCCGACTCACGCCGAGAGGGTGGTCGCGCGGCGCGAATACGGCGCGCTCGCTCGGGCTCTGATCGCGCGCGTCGGACCCCTGGACCCAGTGAAGGTCGAGCTTCTAGTGGCGGTATCGATGCAGATCGCTCTTCACCAACAAGAGCTTGACCTTGCTCTCGGCACGGGTGGAGTCGCGCCCGGATCGCCAGCCGCGACCGAGAACGTCACGGCCCTTGTCCGCAAGTACGACGCGCTGCTGTACTGCGTTCGGGATCTCAAAGACTGGAATGGTACACGAACGCCTTGATCGAGTGCGAACGCACGCCGCAATCAAACCAAACCGCCGCCGCCGCGCCGACCTCGGCCAAAGGCGAGGACGCGATCGCGCGCGGGCTCGCCGACTTCGTACGCGATAGCGCCGCATGGGCCGAGCTCGCGCAGCGCGCGCACGACGACCCGGCGCGATTGCGGTACCTCGTCGCGGTCGACGCATTCTACTCATCCAAAGCTGCCGAGTCGGCCGGGAGCGCGCCTCCGTTCGCGGGCGAAGACGCGCAGAAAGTATGGCGACGAGTCTCGCGCTCTGTCCGCGCGGACCCGGCCCTGCGGGACTATCTCGTGCGGTGCTTCGCGTTCTGGACGGATGAAATGCACGGGACGCCGGGCGGCGAGCCGTCGTGAAGCAGCGCAACGCCGGCCGACGGCGATCGAGCGCGGCGCTTGGTTCTCAGCATTGGTCGCCGGGTCCGGTGGAAGCCGCGCGCATCGAGCCATCGTCGTGAAAGGCCGCAAGTGCCCCGAATGCGGCGGAACGATGGTCGAGCGCTTCGCGCGCTCGGATGGTCGCAGGTTCGCGGGCTGCGCGAGCTTCCCGCGCTGCCGCGGGACCAGCCGCATCAAGCTGCATCCAGCAAAATCAAACAGAACAAAGCGCAGCCGAAACGCCCCGCCGGTCCCGCCCGGTTCGTCGTACCCTTTCGGCACGTGCGCGAAGTGTCGGTGGCCGCTCGCCCCGCGCCGCACCACGCCGACCTCGCCGCAGTTCCTCGCCTGCCTTCGCTGGGACCGCGGGTGCAACTACGCTCGCGTGATCGAGCCGAAGGATGGGCCGGTTCGATGATCACCACGACCGTCGACGTCGACACCAGCAAGCGGAAAGTCTGGCTCCGGGACGTGGAGCCCGTCCAGCCACCCGTTCAGCTGGACGAAATTCCCGTCGGGACGTCGGTCGTCGTCGCGACTGGTTACGGCGGCTTCATCGACGAGCGGGGCGTCATCAAGCTCACTCTCGCCGTCAAGCGTCATGCGACAGGCATCTACGCATCGGTCGCCGTGGAGGACGCCGCCGGCGACGGCACCCTAACCGACGAGATCATCTGGAACTCGCCCGAGCTGCAAGCCGGCTTCACCCGGCTGTTCGCCGACGCGCTCGGATTACTCACGCTCGAGCCGACCCCGACGCGGGAGGAGCTGCGACGCCGCAACGTCCTCGCCCACGCCGCCGCGCAATTCTTTCGCGCGATCGAACGCGACGACCCCGAACTCGCCGAAGCCGTCCGCACCCTTCTGCGCGACCACGAGGACGAGCGCCGAGCCGAACGAGTGGCTCCCATCCAGCGCGACCCCACGTAGCAAACAGCGACCGTCGCCAGCGCGGCGCCCGTGAGAACGCGGCGACTACCTCCTCACGTCCGCCCACAAAGGCAGGCACGCGATTCGCGATACAGGGCACCTTCGGCCTACGCGCGCGTACGCGCCCGCACATCGCGCGCCGGTGAGCCTTGACCGACCCCTTGTAGACGATGACCCCCTCCGGGCTTGCTGTCGAATCGCATGAACCGATAGCGAACGGCGCGAAGATCGGCGCCGCACATGGAATCGCCGTCGCTCTTTAAGACAAAGGCGCGAGTCGAACGGCTTAGACGTCAGGACCGAGCGCAGTTGCGGGCGTGGATCCTCGTTAGGTACGACGAGCGCGGTAATCGGTCCGAGACGCACAGCGAGGGAGCAGCAACGGCCGACGCCGCGACGGGAGGACCGGACAACGCGGGACGGCGGCGCGAAATAGCAACCGCAGCGCCGTGAATCGTCGCGACGGCGCGTCTACCATGGTAGACGCCGCTTGCTATTCGCCGACGCGCTCGCTGTAGGTCGGCGATTTTTCGGGCGGAAAAAAATGGACGGCCCTACCCCGAACGTGAGTCAAGAAAACGACGTGCCCAGCGTGCGAGGGGGATCGGGTTGCGCGCCGGCTCGTGTGGCGCCCCGGCTGGCGCACCGGCTGCGATCGGTCCCCGCCACGACGACCGGGCCAGCACGCCGCGCACGCGCGCGTAGGCAGGCGTGCGCGAAAGGCCTGACCCCCGGCTAAGGAGTTTCATCCGTTTCCCGCCCGCTGTTGCTGCGCTGAACGCCGTCTCACGCGGTACGCGCACGCGCCTGCCGGGGGGTTCATTGTCGCCGGGCTCGACGCCAGCGCCCTTGCATGATAGCTACGCGTCGATGTGGCCGGACGGGTCGCATACGTACAGCGCGGTCGTGGCCAGGGTCCGGGACCGTCGCGGTCGTGTGTTTGCTACGGGGTCCCGGTCGTCGAGGGGTCGTCGATTTTTTTCGGCGAGCGCACCTCCGGGCGGGTCAAAGATCAACTGCAACCCGGAGCGTCGAGGCATCGGGTTCGCCGCGTCTGCCCGCGCGGTCCCGGCGCCGGCCCACGCGCCACCCCCGGGCGCGCACGCGGACTCGACCGGCTGCAACGCTCCCACGCTCGGCGTCGTGGCCCGGCCCGCGCGACGGTCGCCCGGCGTCGTCGTGATAACGTCCACCCGCACGCAGCAAAGGCGGGTTTCCGACCAAGGCGTCCGGCTCGAGCTGCGCGTCGGCACGGGGACGGACGGACGCGCATCGCACGACCGCGCGCGCCAGGGTCTGCCGGTCAGTGGGCGCGGCCCGGCCAGCCGAGCAGCAGATACCCGAACAAGCCGATGGACACGAACAGCACGGCGACGCCGGTGTAGTACGCGCGCCAGGTCGCCCAGCGGGCGGCGCGGATCGCGAGCGTCCGGCCGAGCGCGGGACCCGCGACGGACGCGACGAGGACCGCCCACACGGCCGGGCGCGGGGTTAGCAGGCTCCCGCCGCTGCCGACGACCGCCGCCGCCAGCGCGACGGTGAGCAACAGCAGCAGCACCAGGCCGGTGCGCGATCGCGACCGAGCCTCGGCTTCTCGCCGGTCCTCGTCCTGTGCCGCCGTCGGCAGCGGGACGTCGTGCACGGCCGCCACAGCAGCAGCCCCTCTCTTCGGCGCGTCAGAGCGCGCCGTCGGTGGCGCTACGGGACGCGCGTCGGCCGGTCCTTCACTGAGCACCACGAGATTCGGGAACCCGTTGAGAAGCACGATAGCGTGTCGGGTACAGCACCGGAATGACAACACGCAAGAAGACAGCCAACGACCTTCCCGCAGCCGAGGCCGAATCGCGCTCTCGCTCGTGCGTTGGTCGAGCGACGTGAAAGCCGAGAGGCGCGTCGGGTGCGGCTGCGTTCACTCGCAACGCAGATCGAAAGTCGAGCGATCGCATGAAGCCATCCCCGCAACGTGACGCGCTCTACGAAGCCTTCGCGCGGTTTGTGCGCGCGGCAGACCAGCGTGACGCACTGAAGCCCTCTGCGCTCGACGCGGCCGACGCGCACGATCATCCCAGCAACGATCAGCGAATCGGCGAGGACGCGGTCGCATGAGCATCGTTATCGGCGACACGCCGGAGGCCGACCGGTTCGTGGACCTGCTCGCGCAGTTTACGGCTGAACTCGACGCGGCCAACGATCACCCAACCCGCAAACGGAGTAAACGCGCGAAACCAGCCGCGACTGTGGTAGCGGAGAAGCCGGTCAAGCCTTCGCGCGCAGGCGGGGTTCAAGCCGCGCGTGGGCGTCGGAACCACCGTCGATTCGAGACGGAAAATCAGGACGGCTAACGCGGCGTTGTTGTCAGGTCAGACGTTGTCCCGGCACCGAGCGGTTTCGGGACAGAGCCAACGCGGCCGCTTCATCTCGTCCGTCGCCGCGCGTACGCGCGCACGACTAGGCCGGCGATCGTACCGGAGCGGTTGGGTTCTGTATCCGCTCGCCTCGCATCACTTTCTGCGAGCTCGTCAAGCTTCGCGAGAACGTCGGGCGCAAGTGCGATGTTGATGCGTAGAGACTTCAGCTCGGGGTCCTTTTTGGGGCGCGCCATGATGCTACTGTAGCACCGGCCGCTGTTTCGTTACACACCGTATTGTAAAGATTCGCGGCAGTGTCTTGCGTCCCACAACTTAGCCGCGGTACGCTTTTCGGGACGCAGGCGGGGCTGCGTTGCGCGGCACAGACAATGACCGCGACTCACAAACAAAGCGGCCCGGCCGGTGCTTGAGACACCGACCGAGCCCGTCACCCGGAAAGGTAGTTTCCGAATGACCCACTCGCCATTCACCGTGCGCGCGCTGCGCGCCTTGGCAATTCAAAGCCTCCTCGCCACCAACGACGCCAACGACCTCGGTCGCCTCGACGGTACTAGCGGCGATGCCTCTCTTGACAACGTGGCGGGTAACCTCCGCCTCGTCGCGACCGAGATCGTAAAGCGTCTCGAAACCGCTACCTTCGGGCCCTTCGGAGAAGGCTTCCACTTCGGCTTCACGCTCGCCGCGTTGATCGCCGCCTCTCCGTTGAGCATTGATACCAGCGCCATTGCGGCGCTCATCGCTGAGCACGCCGC
>CAVTWP010000009.1:0-217629 GCA_963738465.1 Vulcanimicrobiota bacterium | reverse complement strand
GCGGCATCGCGTCGCCGGCGGCGCGACGGCTCGCGCGCGAGCGCGGGATCGCGCTCGAGGAGATCCGCGGCACCGGACCGCGCGGCCGCATCACGCTGTCCGACGTGGGGGCGCAGGCTGGTGCCGCACAAGGGCCGCCGCTCGCCGGGGTCGCGAGTCCGCCGGCCGACGTTGCGGTGCAGCTGCCGCCGCGCTTGCCGGCGGCGCGGCGCGCGATCTACCGCAAGATGACCGAGGTCGGGCGATTGCCCCTCGCGCAGGTCGAGATGGTCGCCCGCGTCGACGCCGTGCACGGGCTCATTCAGCGCCGCGCGGACTTCGGCTGGACCGCGTTCGGGGTCTACGCCGTCGCGCGGCTGCTCGGCGAGCACACCGATCTGCGCACCGACGCGACGACGGGCGCCCCGTTCGACCGCATCGAGATCGGCGTTGCCGCCGACACGCCGGACGGGCTAATCGTCCCGGTCGTCCGTAACGCCGACCGCCGCTCGCTGGCCGAGATCCACGCCGAGATCGTGCGGCTGGCCGCGCTCGCGCGTGACGGCACGATCGGCCCGTTGGACATCGGCGGAGCCTGCTTCTCGATCTCCAACGTCGGGCCGCAAGGCGTCGAGCGCGTCTCGCCGCTCCCCGATCCGCCGCAGACCGCAATCCTCGGCATCGGCGCCGCTACGCAGCGCGCGGCCGTCGTGGATGGTGCGCTGAGCGCAGCTTGGATGCTGACCTGCGTGTTGTCGTTCGATCACCGCTTCGTCGACGGCGCGCCGGCCGCGCGCTTCTTGGCAGCGTTCGCGGCGGCGTGCGCAGATCCCGGAGTGCTGCTGTAATGATGATGTCATGCTGAGCTTGCCGAAGCACGAACGACCTTGCATTGCGACCATGCAGCGAGCGGTGACGTCATCGTGCCGTCGTGCTGAGCTTCGTCGAAGTACGACCGCCTCGATCGCCCTTCGCCGAGCTCAGGGCGACATCGCGTTGATTGCCGATGCGCCAGATGCGGATTGTCTTATGCCAACATCGTTCGCCCTTCGACAGGCTCAGGGTGACATTGGGATTTTCCTTCGGCGAGCTCAGGGTGACGTCGGCTGATGGAGTGGTTTGGAGAGAATCCGCCGACGGCGGTCGTGGTCGGCGGCGCGAGCGGGATCGGCCGCGCGACGTGCGAGCTGCTCGCGAAGGAAGGCTATCGGGTCGCCGTCGCCGACCGCGACAAGCGCGGGGCGGAAGAGGTCGCGCACCACATCGACGGCCACGCATTCGCGGTCGACGTGGCCGACGAGGCGTCGGTGATCGCGCTGTTCGACGGCGCGCTGGCGGCGTTCGGCGGCACCCTCGACGCGCTGGCGATCCCGGCCGGGATCGCCGACACGACGCCGTTCATGGAGCTGACCGCCGACACGTTTCGCCGGGTCAGCGACGTCAACGTCGTCGGCACGTTTCTATGCATTCGCGAAGCCGCCAAGCGCATGCGGCGGGGCGCGCGCATCTGCACGGTGGCGAGCGTCGCCGGCAAGCGCGGCGGCGGCCTATCGGGCACCGCGGCGTACGCGGCGAGCAAAGGCGCGGTCCTCGCGCTCTCGCGCAGTGCCGCGCGAGCGCTGGCGCCGATGGGGATCGCGGTCAACTGCGTCGCGCCCGGGCCCACGCTCACCCCGATGCTGGACGAACCGTTCAAGCGCGCCGAGCAGCGCGAACGGGTCGAATCGATGACCCTGCTCGGAAGATCCGCAGAAGCGCGCGAGATCGCCGAGGCGATCGCGTGGCTGCTGTCGCCGCGCTCGTCGTACGTCGCCGGGGAGACGTTGACGGTCGACGGCGGTTTGATGCTCGACTGATCCAAAGGAGTCACCACCACGATGACCGATCGCACCCTCTCGCGTGCCCGCTTCGTCGCCGGCAGCTCGGCGGCACTCGCGTCGATCGCGCTTGCGTCGCCGGCGCGCGCCGCGCAGTGGGTCTACAAATACGCCAGCAACGTCTCCCTCGACCACCCGCTCAACGTGCGGATGCGTGAGTGCTGGACCGCGGTCGGCAAGGAGACCCGCGGCCGCCTCGACGTGCAGATCTTTCCGAACAACCAGCTCGGCGGCGACACCGCGGTGCTGCAGCAGCTGCGCTCGGGCGCGGTGCAGTTCTTTACCCTCGACGGCGGGATTCTGCAGTCCGTCGTTCCGGTCGCCGGGATCCAGGCGGTCGGCTTCGCATTCCGCGACTCGGCGCAGGCATTCGCCGCGATGGATGGTCCGCTCGGCAACTACGTGCGCGACGCAATCCACGGCGGCGGCCTCTACGTGCATCCCAAGATGTGGGAGAACGGGATGCGCCAGATCACCTCGTCGACCCATCCGATCCGCTCCGTTGGCGACCTGGCAGGGTTCAAGATCCGTACGCCGGCCGGCGAGCTGTGGGTCGACCTGTTCAAGTCGCTCGGTGCCGCGCCCGCGCCGATGAACTTCAGCGAGCTGTACACCGCGCTGCAGACGAAGGTCTTCGACGGCCAGGAGAATCCGTACGCGATCATCGACGTCGGACGGCTGTTCGAGGTGCAGAAGTATATCAGCGTCACCAACCACATGTGGTCGGCCTACCACTTCCTGGGCAATCAGGAGGCGTGGAACGCGCTGCCACACGACGTGCAGGCAGTCGTCGAGCGCAACCTCACCAAGTACGCGCTGCTGCAGCGCCGCGACACGCAGCTGCGCAACGATTCGCTGGCCGACAAGCTGGTGCGTCGCGGGATGACGCTCAACAAGGCCGACACGAGCGGGATGCGGTCCAAGCTCAGCAGCTCCGGCTTCTACGCCAAGTGGGCCGGCAAGTTCGGCGCGCAGGCCTGGGCGCTGCTGGAAAAGACGTCAGGCAAGCTGGCCTGATCCGCTAACCGCGCAGCTGTCTGCGCAAATCGGGGCCGACGAGTTGCTCCACCAGCAGCGCGGCGAGCAGCATCCCCGTTTCGATGAAGGTGAAGGCTTGCATCGTCGGCATTCCGGGCCGCGCGACGTCCGCCGCCGCGAACAGCAGCGCGCCGCCGACGATGAAGCGCAGCACGCCGAAGGCGCACGAGCGCGGCTCGCGCGTGCCGCAAACGACGTCGCTCCACAGCTTGCGCGGGGACCGCGTCCCGACGTCCCACACGATGAACGCCAATGCGTCCAGCACGATCGACAATGCGAACCGTAAGACAAGCGATGTAACAATTGTCACCATCATGGTCCGACCTGGAATCTGCGCACATGCTTATCCCTCACGATCGCTAATGAGAGAGTTGCGGGCCTAGGCGCTACGGAGCACGAAAATGAGATTGTCAAGCCTGTCCGCCACAAAAACGAGACTCCCTAGACTAGGCTCTGCGGTGGGTTGAACGCCACCCGCGAAGATCGACCGGCTCGCTGCCGAGGAGAACGACGGATGGTGGCGTTGGATCTGCGTCAACCATGACCACTGCGTTATGGGCTGACCATCGGGCGTTTGGAACGATAAGCGCCCCGAAGCCTAGGAATGCAGCGGCGTCCCCGATCTCTTGAGCGCGAACATAGTTGATCTCGTGATACCGGCTTGGATCGACTCCGAGCGGCGTCAGGTCGCTGAGCGATGCAAAGCGAAGAAAGCTTTCCGCCTTTAGATGTATTCGATGCAGCACAGGTCGGAACTTCGACGGGAAGACCGGCTCGAGCTTCACGCGGAAGTCAACCTCGGCGATAGCGCCGTCTCTCTCTAACGACGTATAGAGCACATCGAAAGCGCGATTATCCCAGCGTCCTCCAGATGACGATGGATCAAGCGGATTTCGCGTTTCATGGGTTACGCGCCACACCTCGCCGTCGAACGATTCCCTTGGTGCACGATCTAAGGCGTCCAGCAGCGCGAGATCGCGCGCCGTGCCTCGTATCATTTAGAGATAAACGCCCGCTGCGAAGCGATCGATTATGGCAAGTACCTCCTCCGTCCGTTGGGACCGAATAAGGTCAATTGGACGCTCATTGCATAACAGAGTATGAGGCGAGTTTAGCCAGATCCGGGCCTCGTCAGATGTATAGTATTCTGAAAGTCTGTTTACGACATACCGGAGATTATTGAGCACAATCTGCATCGATAGCGTGGGAGTGGCAGAATTCTGCATCCAGCGCGAAACCGTTGCAGGGGAGACGTCCGCGATGTTTGCGATGTCCTTTCCCTGTAGGCCAGCCTCGGACTTAAGGTCCTGAAGGATCTGGGCGAGCGCCGCGGACACTAACGCTGCCCCGTTCGAGCGCGAACAACTGGGCGTGGACTCCGCGGCCGTGCATTGCCAGGCATCGTCCCTCCGATTTCAGAGTATATCCATTCTGAAAGCGAAATGCAATCAGCTGGCCGGAGGAGCCTAAGCTTGCTTACTTAGCCCTCGTCGGGCCAGCTGGCGATCTCGCCGAGAGCCGCGCTCTTGAGGACCTTGAGGCCGAGCATCGCGCACTTCATGCGGGTCGGGCTGATCCCGATGCCGACGTTCTCGAGCACGGCCTCTTGCGGCAGGCGCGCGACGTCTTCGAGCTTCATCCCCTTCACCGTCTCGGTGAGCATCGACGCCGAGGCCTGCGAGATCGCGCAGCCGCGCCCGTCGAACTTGATGTCTTCGATGCGGCCGTCGCCGTCGAGCGCGAGCTCCATCTTGATCGTGTCGCCGCACAAGGGGTTGAGGTCCTCGGCGGTCGCGTCGACGCGCGCGAGGTGCCCGAAGTTGCGCGGGTTGCGATAGTGGTCGAGAATGTACTCTTTGTAGAAGTCGTCCATTACGGGAGGTGGAAGACCTGCGCAGCTTTGCCGAGCGCGTCGACCAGCGCGTCGACGTCGGCTTCGGTGCTGTAGAGGTAGAACGACGCTCTGGCCGTCGCCGGCCAGCCCATCTTTTCCATCAGCGGCATCGTGCAGTGGTGGCCGGCGCGCACGCAGACGCCTTCGACGTCGAGGATCGAGGCGAGATCGTGGGCGTGAATGTCGCCCAGGTTGAACGAGATCACGCCGGCGCGGTCGATGCCACGGGCCGGGCCGTACACGGCCAGCCCGCGCGGTGCGAGCGCTTCGAGCCGCTCGAGCGCGTAGGCAACAATCCGCCGCTCGTGCTCGCGCACCCAGTCCATTCCGATCCCGGTGAGGTAGTCGACCGCCGCGCCGAGCGCAATCGCGTCGGCGATGTTGCTCGTGCCGGCCTCGAACTTCCAGGGCAGCTCATTGTACGACGTCGTCTCGTAGGAGACGCGCTTGATCATGTCGCCGCCGGTCAGGAAGGGCGGCATCGCGTCGAGCAGCGCGCGCTTGCCGTACAGGAACCCGATCCCGGTCGGGCCGCACATCTTGTGGCCGCTGGCGGCGAGGAAATCGACGTCGAGCGCCTGCACGTCGATCGGCATGTGCGGCACCGACTGCGCGGCGTCGACCAGCACGACCGCCCCGGCGGCGTGGGCGCGCGGCACGATCGCGTCCAGCGGTGCGATCGACCCGATCGTGTTGGACACGTGGGTGATCGCGACGAGCTTGGTGCCCGCGAGCAGCGCGTCGAGATCGTCGAGCACGAGCACGCCGTCGGCGTCAGCGCGAATGAAGCGCAGCTGCGCGCCGGTCTTGGCCGCCAGCAGCTGCCACGGGACCAGGTTCGAGTGGTGCTCGAGCTGGCTGGTCAGAATCGCATCGCCCGGACCGAGGTTCGCCAGCCCCCACGAGAACGAGACCAAGTTGATCGCCTCGGTCGTGTTGCGCGTCCAGACGATCTCTTCGGTGTGCGCGGCGTTCACGAACCGCGCGACCTTCGCCCGGGCTGCTTCGAACTGCTCGGTCGCCCGCGCAGCCAGCTCGTACACGCCGCGGTGGATGTTCGCGTTGTCGTACTCGTAGTAGTGGACGAGCGCGTCGATGACGGCTCGGGGCTTCTGCGACGACGCGGCCGAGTCGAGATAGACGAGCCGCTTCCCGCGCGAGGTCGGCTTGGCCAGGATCGGAAACTCCGCGATGATGCGGGCTTGCTTCGGATCGGCCGCGGCGATCATCCGTCGATCTCGGTGGCGTCGTCGAGTTTGCGATCCAACGCGGTACGAACCTCGTCGCGCAGCGCCTCGCCCGGAAAGCGCGCGATGACCGGTTCGAAGAAGCCCAGCGTGATCATGCGGAGCGCGGCGTTGCGCGCGATGCCGCGGCTGCCGGCGTAAAACAGCGCGTCCTCGTCGAGCGAGCCGACCGTCGCGCCGTGGAACGCCTTGACGTCATTGGCCGCGATTTCGAGCGCGGGGACGGAGTCGATGTGCGCGCGCTTCGAGAGCAGCAGCGCGTCGTCGCGCAGCGACGCGTCGCTGCCGTGCGCTTTGGGCCGAATGACGATGTTGCCGATGTAACGGCCTTGACCGCGGTCGGTCGCCGCGCTGCGCACCACGGTGTCCGACGTCGTCGGGCCGACGACGTGGTCGACGCCGGACGTCAGATCGACGTGCTGCAGTCCCGTGTTGAAGAAGAGCGCCGACGCTTCGGCCCGGCCCCCGGGTTCTTCGAGCCGAACGTCGAGCCTGGTGCGCGCGAGCGCGCCGCCGAGCTCGGCGAGATGCCAGCGCACCTGGGCGTCGCGCTCGGCGCGCGCGGCGCGCGAGAACATGAGGCGGGCGGCTTCGCCGGCCTGCTGCATGACAACGTAGTCCAGCTGCGCGCCGTCACCGGCGTGGGCCTCGACGATGCCGCACACGAAGGAATCCCCGTCGCCGACGTGGCGCTCGATCACCGTCGCCCGCGCGTTCTTTCCCAGCATCACCACGATGTGCGGAAACACCGCCTGATCGTCGGGGGCCGTCGCGGCGAACACGAGCTGGATCGGGATGTCCAGCTGCACGCCGTCGGGGATGTGAACCAGCGCTCCGCAGTTCCCAAACGCGGTCGCAAGCGCAGCGAACTTATCGGCACGCCAGTCGACGATCTCGTGCAGGACGCCGCGGCCGTCCCCGGCGTTGAGGATGCTCGCGTTCGCGCTGACGGTCTTCGCGGTGAGCGGCAGCACGGTGACGCGCGGATCGACGTTGCTCGGCGCGTCAACGTAGGTGGCGCCGAAGAAGAACAGGCCGCCTGCGTTTTCGGTCACGAGCGTCGGGCGATCGATCTCGACCGCGTCGCCACCGACGTCGAGGCGATGAACCGGGCGCGCCGGCATCGTCGCCATCGCGACCGAACCCGACGTCCAGCGCAGCTCGTCGAACGGAAGATTCGCGTAATCGTACTTCCAGCCGCGATGCGGTCGCGCACCCGGTGCCGGCAGCTCCTCGAAACACGCCAGCGCTTCGCGCCGCAGCTCGGCGTCGATCGCGCCGCCGCCGCCGGGCTGCTCCGCCAGCAGAGCGATCGCCGCTTCGAGCGTCGGCGCAGTCGGGGTGAAATCGAGCGCGCCGGCGGCTTCGGTGGTGCCGCTAAGCACGACCGGCGACGACTTCCTCACGCACGCCGTCGTAGCCGTCGCGCTCGATCTCGTCGGCGAGCTCGGGGCCGCCGGTCTTCACGATGCGGCCGTCGATCAAGATGTGCACGACGTCGGCCGGGACGTGCTTGAGGATGCGCGGATAGTGCGTGATCACCAGGAAACCGATGTCGCGGCCTTCGTCGCTCTCGCGCAGCGCGTTGACGCTCTTGCCGACGGATTGCAGCGCGTCGATGTCGAGCCCCGAGTCGGTCTCGTCGAGGACGGCGTACTTGGGCGCCAGGATCGCGAGCTGGAGCATCTCGAGGCGTTTCTTCTCGCCGCCCGAGAAGCCGTCGTTGACGTAGCGGCCCAGAAACGCCGGATCCATGTCGAGCGTGTCGAGCTTGTCGAAGATCAGCTTGCGGAACCTGGCCGGGTTGAGGTCCTCGGGCCGGACCGCCATGCGCGCGGTGCGCAAGAAGTTGGCGACCGAGACGCCCGGAATCGCCGCCGGATATTGGAACGACAGGAACAGGCCGGCCTTCGCGCGCTTGTCGGGCGCCAGCGCCAGCAGGTCCTCGCCGTCGAGCGACGCCGAGCCGCCGAGCACGTGATAGCCCGGATGGCCGGCCAGCGTGAACGCCAGGGTCGACTTCCCGCTGCCGTTGGGCCCCATCAGCGCGTGGACCCGGCCCGGCTCGACGGTGAGGTCGATGCCCTTCAAAATCGCTTTTTCTTCGACGGCGACCCGGAGGTCGCGCGCGACCAGTCCACGCGTAGGCATGCGAAGCAATCGTAAGGCGGAGGGATGAGAAAGTCAAGGAAACTCTGGACTATCTACGACTTCCGTGGTAGGGTCGGGGTGGAATGCACGACCGCTTCTTCGAGTCGGCTCGCGGGAGGATCGTCGGTGCCCTTCGCGAGCGCCGCGCGGCATCGGCATTCGACCTGGCCGGCGAGTTCGGGCTGTCGCCCAACGCGATCCGCCAGCAGCTCGTGATCCTCGAGCGCGACGGGCTCGTCGTGGGGCGCAGCGTCCGCCGGGGCCGGACCAAGCCGACCGTCGAGTACTCGCTGACCGCCGAGGCTGCGCGCTATTTCCCGCAGCGGTACGATAAGATGCTCAATGCCGTGCTGCGCGAGATCCGGGTGGCCGGCGGCGCCGACGCGGTCAAGGCCGTCTTCGAGCGCATCGGCCGGCGGTCGGCCGAACGCTTGTCGCCGCAGGGCGACGGCGTACCGGCCGAAGCGCGGCTCAAATCGCTCGTCAACGTGCTCAAGGCGACCGGCGTCACCGCAGATCTCCAGAAGACCGCCGACGGCACGCTGATCCTGCACGAGCACACGTGCCCGTACGCCTCGGTCGTCGCCGAGCATCCCGAGGCGTGCAGCGCGATCCACACGATCCTCGACGCGGTCGCGCCGGGCAAGTCGCAGCAGGTCGAGAGCCTCGCAACCGGCGGGACCGAATGCCGATTCGAGATCAGCGTGGACACTCAAGACCGAGAGACTGCCGTAACCGCATGAACTTCGCCAAATTCCAACAGCTCGTCGAGCACCGCACCGGTTTTCGCACAATGGAGAGCCCGACCGCAACCGGCGAGTACTTCAGCGACTCGTGCGGCGACCTCTACACGTTCTTCCTGAAGATCGGTCCCGGCGACGTCGTCGAGGACATCTCGTACTTCACCACCGGCTGCGGCTTCGGCACCGCGACGTGCTCGCTGCTGGTCGAGCTGGCGCGCGGCAAGACCATCGACGAGGCGCTGGCGATCAGCGACGCGGACATCGAGGCCGCACTCGACGGATATCCCGAGAAGAAGAAAGACTACCCCGAACGTTCCCGCCTCGCGTTGCAGGCGGCAGTCGAAGACTATCGCGCGGGCCGCGCCGAGGGCCGCATCACCGACGCGATGCTCGAGCAGGCGCGCGGGATCGCGGCGGCCGCCGCGGCGAGCGCGCGCGGCAACGGCACGACCGAAGAGGACGCCAAGGCCGGTCCCAAGATCCTCGAAGACGCCGGCGTCCTGACCATCAAGCTGCACTGAGCCGGTCGTGAGACTGCTGCCGGCGCCGTTCCTCCTGCTCGCGCTGCTCGGCGCTGCGCCGAGCCCCGCTCCCAGCGCGGCGCCGCCGACGCCCGGCGTGCCGCCGAAACTGAGCGTGGTGTGCTCGCGGGCGCCGTTCTACGCGTTCGTTCCGGGCAGCGACCGGCCGGTGCGGGCGCGGACGTTCGCCGCGGCGCTCGGGCAGCGGTTCGAGCTTTTGGGCGGACCGCGCACGACGCTCGAAGGCTTCCAGTACTACGAGACCAACGTCGTGGTGACCGAGCCCGGCTATCCGCCCGGCGCTCACTACTGGCTGAGCACGGCCTGCACGGTGCGCAGCTAGCCGGTCGCTACATCTTCGAGACGATCTCGACGTTGATGTCGAGCGTCACGTCGTAGGCCGCGATCAGCGATCCACCCGGGGTGGTCTTGCCCCAATTCAGCCCCCAGTCGCGCCGGTCGAGCGTCGTCGTCGCGCTGTAGCCCACGTGCGTGCGGTTGCGAGCGTCGGTCATCTTGCCGATCGCCTTCGCGTTCAAGGTGATCGGTTTGGTCACCCCGTGCATCGTCAGGTCGCCGACGACGGTGAACCCCTGCGGCGTTCCGCTCACGGTCCGCGACACGAACGTCATCGTCGGATACTTGTCGACCTCGAACCAGTCGGCCGATCGAAGATCGTGATCGCGATCGGCACTCTGCGTGTCGAGGTCCTTGGCGCTGAGCGTGACGCTCATCGTGCTGGGGAGGTCGCCGGTGCCGAGCGTGACCGTTCCGGCCACGACCGGAATCTTGCCGCTCACGTGAGAGATCGCGAGGTGCGTCACGGTGAAGGTCGCCTGGGTGTGATTGGGATCGATCGTGTAGTCGGCCGCGAGCGCCGGAGCGGCGAGCGCCAAAACGATCAATGCGGCGAGGATGGGACGTCGGAACACAGCACCTCCGGAGGGTCGATGACAAGCGGCGACATCGTACACCGCCGGCCTGAGAGGAGTCTAAGCCGGCAACGGAGCGAGGAGCGCGGAGCCGCTCGCGGAAGCCGCGCTCGATGACGTTCAACCGCCGCCTGCTTGCTGTTCCGCTGGCCTTCGCCGTGACGCTCGGCGCGGCCGCGCCGCAGAGCGCGGCGCCGTCGGCCGACGCCGCCTACGCCGCGCTGGCCAAGGAGTTCTTCGCCGGCACGTTCCGCGGCAATCCGGTCAACGCCACCGCCATCGGAATCCACACATACGACGCGCAGCTCGGATCGTACGAAGAGGGCGACTACGCGCTCCAAACCGCCCGCGACCACCGGTACCTCGCGCGGCTGACGGCGCTCGATCCGGCCGCGCTGTCGCCGCGCGCCGCGCTCGACCGGCAGATGCTCGAGAACGCGCTGCGCGACGATCTGCTGCTCAACGAGACGATGCAGCTCTGGAAACATCAGCCCGACGGCTACGTCCAGACCGCGAGCGGCGGCGTGTTCGTGCTGATTTCGCGCGACTTCGCGCCGCCGTCGGTGCGGCTGCGCGACGCGATCGCGCGCGAGGAGCAGATCCCGACCCTGTTCGCGCAGGCGCGCGAGAACTTGACCGCCGTCGACAAGGACACCGCCGCGATCGCCGTCGAGGATGCCTCCGGCAGCGTGGACTTGTTCGCCAAGACGGTGCCGCAGGCGTTTGCCGGCGTCGGCGACGCCGCGACGCGGGCGCGCTTCGCGCGCTCGACCGCGCTGGCCGTCGCGGCGACCAAGGCGTTCGCGCACTATCTGACGACGCGCTGGGTCGCCCACCCGTCGGGGACCTATGCGATCGGCGCCGCAAACTACCGCGCGCGGCTCAAGTACGAAGAGGGGATCGACATGCCGCTCGATCGCTACATGGCGATCGGCGAGCGGGCGCTGGCGCAGACGCACGCGCGTATGGTCGCGGTCGCCAAGCAGATCGATCCGCGCGCGACCACCCAGCAGGTGCTCGACCGGCTGTACAAAGTGCACCCGAGCCGGGCCGGGCTGCTCCCGGCTGCGCAAGCCGATCTGGTGAAGCTGCGCGCCTTCGTGGTCGCGCACCACATCATCGACCTGCCGCCCGACGCGAACATCAAGGTGACGCCGACGCCCGAGTTCCTGCGCGCGACGACCGAAGCGTCGATGGACGCGCCCGGTCCGCTCGAACGCGTCGCGACCCAGGCGTACTACAACGTGACGCCCCCCGATCCGCACGATCCGCCCAAGGTTCAGGAGCAGTACCTCGAGACGTTCAACGACTACGAGCGGCCGATCGTGTCGGCGCACGAAGTCTATCCCGGCCACTTCGTCAACTTCACCATCGACAAGCACCTGCCGCTGACGCTGAGCGAGAAGCTGCTCAGCGCGACCTCGTTCGTCGAAGGCTGGGCTCACTACGACGAGCAGATGATGGTCGACGAGGGCTGGGGCAACGGGGATCCGCGCGTGCGCCTGATGCAGCTGCGCGAAGCGATCTGGCGCAACGCGCGCTACGTGGTGGGAGTGAAGATGCACACCCAAGGGATGACCGTCCCGCAGGCGATCGCGTTCTTCGAGACGCAGGCCTTCTTGGATCCGGCCGACGCGCGCGCCGAGGCCAAGCGCGGCACGCAAGACGCGACCTACGGCTACTACACGCTGGGCAAGCTCGAGATCCTCAAGCTGCGCGCGGATTACCGCAAGAAGCTCGGCCGCGCGTTCACGCTGGCCCGCTTCCACCACGACCTCTTGCAGTACGGCGACCCCGCGATCCCGCTGCTGCGACCGCTGCTGCTCGGAAAGGACGACGACGGCAAGATCCTGTAGCCGAAAGGCAACGCGAAATGAAGAGACCCGCCCGCGCGAGTCTCTTCCGGTGATGGAGGCTTCGGCCGAACGCCGAGCGCAGTTACGGGCCGACGGTGATCGCTTCGGAGCCGTAGACCACGCCGCCGGAGGTGAAGTTTATCGCGCACGATCCCGTCTGTCCGCCCTGTGCCGGGGTGAACAGCGTCACCGTGAACGTCGCGGGCGGAGTGACCGTGGCGCCCGGCGATGCGCCGTTGAGCGTCGCGTACGCGATGCGTGGGCTGCCCGAGTTTCCGCCATTCCAGCACGACGACTCGTCGAGGGTCAGCGCTCCGAGGCCGGCCGTGCCGGTGACGCTGAGCGTGAACGTCTTGGGCGCGGCCGAGCTCGAGACCGAGAACGCCAGTGCCGGCGGGGTGAGCGAGAGCGACGACGCTGTGTTGCCCGAGGTCACGACGATCGGCTGCAGGACCAGCCCGTGACCGAGGGTGTCGACCGCTGTTGCGGTACACGTGCCGGCGGCGGTCGGTGTGATCCCGTATGTCACGGTGGCACCGCTCCCCGACGGCGAGAACGTCGCGTACTTGCTGCACGACGTGCTGTCGAGGGTCCAGGTTCCGGTCCCGGCGCTGACGTTGAAACTGGCGGCGCCGCCGAGCGCGACGGAGATCGCGCTGTTCGTCGTGGTGGTCAACCCGGCCGTGCCACCGACGGTGATCGTCAGCGTCGCCGAGACGTTGTCGATCGTGATCACGACCGCACAGACGCCGCTCGCGGCCGGGCCGGGGGTGACCGTGATCGTACTGGCAGTCGAGTTGATCGTCGCGACGCCGCCGCAGTTGACGTTGTTGAACGTCGGCACCGGGCTCGCGATCGTCGTCGAGATGGTGACGGTCTGGGGCGCCGAGGCCGCCGACACGAAGTTGAGCGTCGACGAGGAGAGCGAGAGCGAACCGGCCGGTCCGGGTGGGCCCGGATTCGGGCCCGGGTTCGGCGCGACGGTCGTTGTGCCGCCGCCGCAGGCGGCCAGGAACAACGACGCGGTCACCGCCGCGAGAAGAGAGCGAAGACGAAAAGTCATCGAGGATTCCCCTTGATCGCGTGTTCGCTCCTATTGTTGGCCGAGCCCGGGAGAGGCGCCTGCGCTGCCGCCGAACGTCTCGGCGCCGGTGGGGAAGAACGTCCCGCGCGCCTCACGCGAGGTAGGGGTTCGTGCGACGCTCTTCGCCGATCGTCGTCGCCGGACCGTGGCCCGGCACGACCACGCTCGCGTCGGCGTGCACCAGCAGCTTGGTGCGGATCGAGCGAACGATGTCGGCCAGCGACGTCCCGCCCAGGTCCCACCGCCCGACCGAGCCGCGAAACAGCGTGTCGCCGGTGAACAGCAGCGGACCGTCGTCGCCGTCGAGCGCGAACGACGTCGATCCCGGCGTGTGGCCGGGCGTGTGGATGCAGCGCAGCGCCAGCGGACCGGCGTGCAGCACCTCACCGTCGCTCAGAGCCCCGTCGAGCGCGACGCTGTGCGGTGCGACGGCGAGGCCGAGCCAGCGCGACTGCTGCGCCAGCGTCGCGTAGAGCGGCAGGTCGGCCGGATGCAGCAGCCCGGCGCCGCCGGTCCGTTCGCGCAGCGGCCCCAGCGCGCCGATGTGATCGATGTGCGCGTGCGTGTGCACGAGATAGCGCGCGCGCAAACCGTGCGCGTCGAGCCGCCGCGCGATCTCATCGACGTCGTCGCCGCCGTCGATCACGATCGCCTCGCCGGTCGCGCCATCGCCGACGATCGTGCAGTTGCAGGCCAGCATCCCGACCGCGAAGGTCTCGACGATCACGCGCGCACCCCAAAGTCGTGGTACGAGCGGTCGAAGTAGCCCAGCGGCGCACCCGCGCGGCGGCCGGCGTCGAGCACCGTTCCCAGGAAGATCGTGTGGGTCGGAGCGCTGAGCTCTTCGGCCAGCGCGCAGTCGACGTGGGCCAGCGTTCCGTCGAGGATCGGCGACCCGCTCGCGCCGATCCGGTACGGGACGCCGTCGAACCGCGAACGCGGCTCGCCGCCGGCGAACCGTTCGGCCAGCGCTCGCTGACCGAGCGCGAGGATGTTCACGCAGAAGCGCTGCGACGACGCGATCAGCGGATGCGCGGTCGCGATCCGGTTGACGCAGATCAGCACCGTCGGCGGCTCGAGCGAGACGCTGGCGAAGGCGTTGACCGTGAAGCCGTGGATGCGGCCGTCGTGCGCCGTCGTCACGACGGCGACGCCGGTCGGAAAACAGCGCATCGCCCCGCGAAACTCCTCAGTCGACGCGGGCACCGATGCCGATCCCATCGCCGATCGGCACGATGGTTGCGTCGAGCTCGGGGTGGTTGAGGAACGCTTTGTTGAAGGCGCGAATCGCGGTGGTGTCCGGCTCGTCCCCGGCTTTCGGCGCCGCGGCGGCGCGACCTGACCACAAGAGATTGTCGACGACCACGATCCCCGATCGCTTCAGCATCGGCACGACGGCGTCGAGATAGTCGACGTACTCCGTCTTGAGCGCGTCGATGAACACGATGTCGAGATTGCGCTGCGGAAACGACCCCAGCACCTCGAGCGCCGGCTGATTGATGACCTCGATGCGTTCGTCAACGCCGGCGCGGCGAAAGTAGGACATCGCGATCTCGGTGCGCTCGATGCTGGGGTCGATCGTCCAGATGCGGCCGGCCGGCGGCAGCGCCAGCGCCATCCACAGCGTCGAGTATCCGTACGCCGTCCCGATCTCCAAGATACGATTCGCCTGCATGCAGTGCACGAGGACGGAGAGGAAGCGCCCCGCGGCCCGGTCGACGATCGGAATCCCTTCCCGCAGCCCGTGCTGTTCGAGCTCCAGGAGCAGCGGCTGCGGCTCGCGGTGGAGCCGCGTCAGATAGGCCAGGTCGCGCACGATCCCGACTGTTTGCCGCTCGCTTGAAGCGGGAACCTGCCGAGAGCGCGGCGCGGTCCTGTCGAGTACGGGGTTCGCGCGCGCGCCGTCGAAGCTCCGAGCCCACCCAAAAAGCGATACCGAGGAGGCTTCCGTTGGCAACCCTCACCCAACAATCGTACACGCCGAAGAAGTTCGATCTGGCCGGACTCCAAGGGATATCCGACAACACTCTGCAGGTCCACTTCGGACTCTACGAAGGGTACGTCAAGAACACCAACCTGCTCCACGAGCAGCTCGCCGAGCAGGCGCAGGCCGGCAAGGCCGCGGGCGCCGATCCGCACTTCGCCGAGCTCACCCGCCGGCTGGGTTTCGAGTACAACGGCATGGTGCTGCACGAGTACTACTTCGGCAACATGACCAAGAACGCGGGAAGTCAGCCCGGCAGCGCGGTGCAGGACGCGGTCGCGGTGACCCACGGCGACTTCGACACCTGGAAGAAAGACTTCAGCGCGATCGGCGGCATGCGCGGCGTCGGCTGGGCGATCGCGTACTTCGACCCGCACGTGCAGCGCGTCTCTAACCACTGGATCACGCTGCACGAGGACGGGAACGTCGCCGGCTTCGTTCCGCTGCTGGTGATGGACGTGTGGGAGCACGCGTTCTTGCTCGACTACAAACCGGCGGAGCGTTCGAAGTACATCGAGGCGTTCTTCGCCAACGTCGACTGGAACGTCGTGCAGCAACGGCTCGACGCAGCCAAGGCCGGCCGCACGGTTTAGTGTCGAAGCGGAGCCGCCTGCGGCTCTTTCCGCTCAACACGGTGCTCTTCCCCGGGGCGGTGCTGAACCTGCACGTCTTCGAAGAGCGCTATCGCAAGATGGTCGCCGAATGCCTCGACACCGGAGAGGCATTCGGCGTCGTGCTGTTGCGCGAGGCGAGCCGAAGCCGGCGATCCCGACGCCGTGCCGCACGACGTCGGCACGACCGCCGAGATCTCCGAAGTGACGCCGCTGCCCGCCGGCCGCTACTACATCAGCACCGTCGGCGGCCGGCGTTTTCGGATCGAGCGGATCGTCAGCCGCGATCCGTACCTCACCGCCGACGTGCGTTTCTTGGACGAGGCGGAAGACGACGCCGACGCGCGCGCCGCCGAGCTGACCCATCGCGTGCTCGGCGAGTTCCGCGAATACGTCCGCCTGCTGGTCGCGTTCTCCGGCAACGCCGGTCATGTCGAGTTCCGCACGATCCGGTCGATGCCAGCTACGCGGTCGGCGACGCGCTGCAAGTCGCCGACGCGCTCAAGCAGCGCCTGCTCGAAGCGCGCAACGCCGAAGCGCGGCTCGCGACCGAGCTGGGCTTCCTGCGCCGGCTGCTGCCGCAGCTGCGCGCGCTGCTCGAGCGCAAGAGAGCGCAGGAGAAGCATCGTGCGCGACGACGCGCCGGGCGGCGAGCTACGCACCCATCAAGAGCAATTCTTCGGCAAGCACTTCAGCTTGAATTAGCCGTGCGGCTTCGCACCGTCGTGCGAACGCCTTGCGCGTTCGGCGTGCCCCTAGCGGGACTCGAGTCCGCCGGCGCGCTGCGGCGGCCGCTGTCAGGACGTTCATCATCAGCGCGATGTTGGTGACCGGGCCGACTCCGCCGGGTACGGGCGTGATCTCGCCGGCGACGCGCGCGACCTCGTCGAACGCGACGTCGCCGCACAGCTTGCCGTCGACGTAGTTGGTCCCGACGTCGATCGACCGTCGCGCCGCGGCGCGACCATGTCGGCGCGAATGAGCCCGGGCATCCCGGCGGCGGCGACCAGCGACGTCGGCCTCGCGCGTGCGCTCGGCGAGATCGAGCGTGCCGCGATGGACGGTCGTCACGGTCGCGTCACGCGCGAGCAGGAGCAGCGCGACCGGCAGCCCGACCACGCTCGAGCGGCCGACGACGCAGGCTCGCACGCCGCGCAGCGCGCGCCGTTCGCTGCGGTCGAGCAGCAGCATCACCGCCAACGGCGTCGCGGCGACCAGCTCCTCGCCGGTACGCGCGGCCAGCCGGCCGAGGTTGACGGGGTTCGCGCCGTCGACATCTTTGGCGGGCGGGATCGCGCCGGCGATGCGCCGCATCTCCAGGTGCGGCGGCAGCGGCTGTTGGAGGATCACCCCGTGAACCAGCGGATCGTCGCCGAGCACTTGCAGCACCGCGCGCGCGCGGGCTTCGTCGCAGTCGCCCGGCAGCCGTTCGACGTGCACGCCGACGCCGGTCTTCGTGCCGGCGCTCTGCAGGCTGCGCACGTAGGCGTCACTCGCCGCGTCGTCACCGATCAGGACGACGTCCAAGCGCGGCGCGATGCCGCGCGCCCGCAATCGCTCGCTGCGTTCTGCCGTCGCGGCGCGGAGCTCAGCCGCCAGCGCGCGTCCGTCGAGAATCCGGGCCGCCATCGCTTTCGCGGTTCGGGCGGCTAGGGCCGCGCCCTATCGCCTCCGCTTCGCGCTACGGCGAGAAGGTAGAAACAAGCCTGTTGCGCCTCCGCTGCGCTCGCCGGGCGCGTCTCCACGCCCGAAATCTCGCTATCGGAATTTCGCTCGCGAGACTCGCCGCGTAAGGGCGACTCGCCGGCGCGCAGCGACGGCGAGCCATTCAACGCTCCTCCTCGCGGTAGTCGGAAGCGGAGGCGACTGTAGGCGCGCAACGGATCGAGAGAAGCTACGCAGTTCGGTAGCCAGCGCGCCGGGCTCTTCGATCATCGGCAGATGGCCGCTGTGTGCGAGCAGCAGGGTCTGCGCTTGCGGATAGATGCGCACGACGTCGCGCAGCGTGCGCGCCGGGCTGAAGCGGTCGCGTGCGCCCCAAGCGCAGAAGACCGGGCCGCGATAGCGCGCGAACGCCGCGTGCAGCCGCCGGGCGCCGCGCGAACGTCCGCAGCGCGCTCCAGTACACGCCGGCGAACGCTTTGCGCACGCGCAGCATCCTGCGCGAGCTCGTAGGCGTGCTCGACGATCGTCGGGATCGAGCGCGGCCGGATCGGCGACGCTGCGCTCGAGCGTGCGCCGTACGAAGCTCCGCGACGGGGGGCGCGTGAACAGCCACGGTGCGATGACGCTGGCCGAGCGCGAACACCACGTAGCGCGGCGTGCGCGAGAAACCCGCCGGCGCGATCAGCGCGAGTCGCGAGACGCGCTCGGGGTGTTCGCCGGCATAGTCGGCGGCGATGAAACCGCCCAGCGAGTGTCCGACCAGCGCGAACGTGTTCAGCCCGAGCGCCGCGACGACGTCGTCGACGACGCGCGCGAAAATATGCGGCGTCGTAGGTCGCGGCCGGTTTCTCGCTCGCGCCGAAGCCCGGCAGGTCGAGCGCGACGTAACGCAGTGCCGGGTCGAGCAGCGGGACGAGCCGGCTCCAGGCAGCCTCGCTCCAGTGGCCGAGGCCGTGCAAGAGGAGCACGACCGGCGCGTCGCTCGCGCGGCTTCCGGTTTCAAAGGTTGCCAGCGTGACGCCGCCGGCGCGCACGCGGCTCGCGCGCCGCGCGAACGGAATGGTGTCGCTCATCCCGAAGGACGCGGCGTGAACCGGTTGCTGCTCATCGTCGCGGTGATCTTCCTGAGCGGATGCTACAACGCCCCTGATCCCGGCGGCGCCGCCGTCGCGGCGGACCGGCTGCGCTGGCCGGCGCGCCGGCGCAATCGTTCGACCTGACGCCGCACCGACGGCCGCACCGATTCGCTGGCGCGCTACCGCGGACGGGTCGTGCTGCTGAACCTCTGGGCGACCTGGTGTCCGCCGTGCCAAGCGGAGTTGCCCGCGCTCGAGCGCTTCGCGCGCGAGAACGCCGGAAAGGTCGTCGTGCTCGGCGTCGACCAAGGCGAGTCGCACGCAGGCCGCCGCCGCATACGCGCGCGCGCGCGGCGTGACGTTTCCGATCTTGGTCGACGAGCATCAGCAGTACGGCCGCACCTACGAGGGGATCGGGCTGCCGACCAGCGTGATCGTCGGACGCGATGGACACGTCGTGCGCGGAGTCGACGGCGCGATGACGATCGAGCAGATGCGCGCCGCCGTTGCGCCCGCGCTGGCCGGCGCCGCGCCGCCGCAGTGACCGCGCGCGCCGCATCCGCCGCGGTCGGCGCGGCTCGCGATCGTGCTGGTCGTCGCGCAAGACGTCGTGTCCGGCAGACGCCGCTGTATCACCGCTGGCAATACGCGCTCGTGCTGGCGATCGCGCTGGTGGCGATCGTCGCCTACGCCAACGGCGCGCGGCGCGGCGACGACGGCGTCGCCGGCCGGCGGCTCTCGCTCGCGCATGGCCGGCGCCGCGATCGTCGGCCGTCGCCGGTCTGGCGTCGGGACTGCTCGGCCCCGATACGGCGCACGTCGATCGGCACGCCGGGGACCGTCACGCCGATTCCGGCGCTCGGCGCGGCGGCGTTCTTCGGCGCCGGCCGACGCCGCCACGATCGCCGGCGGGTCGCGCGGGCGTCATCCTGCGCCGGCGCGGCGCGCGCGAGATCGCGCTCAGCCCGGCCGCGCGCCGCGTGCTGGGCGAGTCGCTCGTGTACCTCGCGCCGCGCCCCGCCGCGTACGTCGACGTGTACGACGAGCACGGCGCGCACCTCACCGTCACGCAACCGACCAACGCGTCGTTCCTCTCGCCGGTGCTGCTGTTTCCGCGACCGCCAGCGCATCGGCGCGCTCGACGTTCCGTTCGACACGTTCGCGGCGCCCGCGCGGCATCGCGTTCGTGCGCGCGCTGTACTTCACCACCGCGCGATCTGGCGCAGATTCGACCACGGCGGAGCGCGGTTCGACGCGTCGCGCCCGGCTCTGATCCTGACGGTCGCCGACGATCGCGGACGTCCGATCGGGATCACGCTCGCGCCGTCGGGCCGCGACGTCGCTTTCGCCGGCCTGCGCATGCGCGCGACGATCGGAACGTATCCGGCGCTGGCGATCGCGTCGGCGCCGCCGACGCTGGGCGCTGGTCGCTCGGCGATCGCGCTGTTCGTCGCCGGGCTGGGGTCTGGAGCGGCGCTCGCGCGTCAGGCTGCGCGTGAGCGACTGAGCGCCGGGCGAACGTCGCCGTGCAGTCGTGGACGCTCAGCGTGCCGGCCGCGACGACCGGCGGGTTCGCGAGCGTGCCGACGACGTAGAAGTTGCGCAGCGCGATCGGCGGCGCGAGCGACGGCGGGACCGCGACGTTCAGCCGCCGCGTCCCGCTGAAGTCGACGCTGCGCGCGAACGTGACGATCGGCGCGCTCGCCGTAGCGGTCGACCAGCGTCGCGCGCAACGCTTCGCCGCGCGCGTCACCGTCGACCGCGCACGACGAGCGCGAGCGGCTCGCCCAGCGCGAGCTGGTCCACCGCGTACGCCGCGCGCTCGCCGGCCGTGAAGTCGTAGTCAAGCTCAAGCGGCCGCCGCCGACGGCGAGCGAGCCCGGCCGTTCGGCCGGCGCCGTCACCAGCTTCCAGCCGCGCGGTGCGCGTCGTCGAACAGCGCGAGCGGCGCGGTGTGGCGGCCGACCGGATCGTCAGCGTCGCGCTTGCGCCGCCGACGGACGCGGTGACGACCGCGTCGCGGTCGCCGGTCGTCGAGCCGTCCGTTCGCGTCGATCGTGCGCGTCCTTGCGCGCTCCAGCGCACGAGTCCGCCGACGTCGAGCGGGCGGTCGCGCGCGTCGAACGCGGCCGCGGTCAGCGCGACGCCGCGTGCGGATCGGGATTCGCGCGCGCCGGACCGACGACGATGCGCGCGGCGCGCTCGACGATCTCGACCGGCAGCTCGGCGGCGACGCCGCCGCGCGCGACGCGCAGCTCGCGCGCTGCCCGCGCTGCGCGCGAGCGTGCAGCACGTCGTCCTCGCCGAGCGACTCCGACCAGCGGCGAGCGGCGCGAAGCTCCAGGCGCCGCGCGCGTCGCCCAGCGCGTGATCGTTCGCGTCGACGACGCGGGCACGCAGCGCGACGCGCGCGCCGGGCAGCGCGACGATGCGTGCGGGCCGCACGACCAGCCGCGCGGGCGGCCCGGGCGGCGCGTCGCTGTAGACGAACAGCCCGTCGGCGACCGGACGTTCGACGCCGTCCGACGGCTCGTTCAGCACGCTCGCTTCGGCATCGCCGAGCACGCGCGCGACGAGCGTCGCCGAGCCGCCGCTGTCGAACAGCATCGCGTCGGTCGCGCCGAGCGCGCGCAGCAGCGCGATGAGCTCGGCGCGGTTGACGCCGATCGACGTCGCGGGATGACGCCCGTCGACCGACGACGAGCGCGAGCGTTCCGTCGGCCAGCGCGCGGCAGCGGCGGCGGCCGGGATGCGGCGGTCGCGCTCGGCGTAGTTCGGCGAGGCCGGATCGTCGACCGGCGCGCCCGCCGTGCAGCAGCTCCGGCCCGCCGCCGAGCGCCGCGACGACGTCGGCGAGCGGCGGATCGGTATCGTACTGCGAGCGTCACGAGGTCGCCGACGTCGGGAATCGGGTCCGAACGCTTGCGCCGCGGGACCGTAGGCGAGCCGCAGCCCGCCGTCGCGCGGCCACGGCGGCGCGGATGCGTCACCGAGGCGACGCGATAGCGCGCCCCGCCGGCCCGAGATCGCGTCCGTACGGTTGCAGCGCGAGCAGCGTGATGCCGCGCGGTTGCCGGTGGTCGCGCCGAACGCCGGCGTCAGCAGCGCCGACGCCGTTTTGCGGCGGCCACTCGTTGACCGACGCGATCGGCACGCTCAGCGTCGCTGCGCCGACCGTGCCGGCGAAGCGATACGCCTCGAAGCGCACGTTCGGTCGCGCGCGACGGTCAGCGCGACGCGATCGCTCGGCGTCCGGTCGAGGTTGCCGTTGCGCACGAGCACGCCCAGCGGCGCGCCGCTCGCGTTGATGTCGAAGTAGTCGCCGTTGATCCCGGCGACCGCGCCCGTGCGGTGCGCCATCGACGAAACCGTCTCGTCCTTGGAGACGATGCGGTCGTGCGCGAGCACCGTGCCCAGCCGGACCGTCGGCTCGCGCGGATCGACCGTCACGACCGAGACGACGAGCGGTCCGGCGCCGGTGACCAAACGATACGTCGCGCGCTCGACGCCCGGCGCGACCGGCTCGCGTTCGACGCTCGACGCGATCACCGCGCGGAAACGGCGGACCCGGCGCGAGCGCTCCTGTCGGCGCGGCAGCGGACGCGCGGATTTGCGACGCAGAGCGACGCCGCCGCCGCGAGTGCGGCGCGCCGCGTCAGCGCCCGACCATCCCCAGCACGAAGAACAGCACGCCTCCGGCGGCGGCGACGCCGGCGGTGATCGGCAGCAGCCGGCTGCCGATCAGCGCGGTGATCGAGACGAGCACGATCCCAACCTCGAACAGCGTCGCGCCGACCTCAATCGTCTCGGCTTGGCCGAGCAGCCGTTCCGAGCGCGCGTTCTCGCGATCGGCCTCCTCGTCGAACGTTGCGCGCGTGCGAGCAGCGCCGGACCCTTTGCCTTCTCGCGCGCCGCGTTCGCCTTCAGCTTGTCGGCTTTGCCGCCCGGGTTGAGGCCTTGATCGAGCGCCGACTGCGAGACGTAGTACTTGAGCCGCTCGGCTTGGTATTGCGCGAACGTGTCGGACGCATGCGTCGTCGCGACGATCGCTTCGTTCTTGGCGAACAGCGCCTGCGTCGAACGCCGGTTGCCGAAGTAGCCGCTGACCGCGGCGAGCACGGCGAGCACGGCGGCGGCGATCGGAACCCAGCGCGGCCCTTCGCGTCCGTGCTTCTTCGTGCGCGCCTTCGAAAGCCTGGCGTCGTCGCTCACGTCGCCGCGGCTTCGAGGTGAACGTTCGCGACTCGCACGAGAGCGTCTCGTACGTCGGTCTCCGGCGCAACCCTCCATGCGTCGGTGCGCGCGGCGTTCGAACGTGAACGCGGCGAGCTCGAACGCGCCGAACGTGCCGCAGACGACGGCGCCGTCGGGATCGACCGCGAACGCGCGCCGGCGCGGCGAGTCGAACACGACGACGTACGCGCGCAGCTCGGCGGCGCGCGTGCGCGCGAACGGCAGCGACCCAGCGCGCGTCGATCGAGCGCGTGCCAGACGAACAGCCGCACGCCGTCCAGCCGCGGCGCGACCAGCGCGCGCGGGTCGAGCACCGCGTCGTCGTCGACGAGCGCGACGTCGCCGCTCGCCGGCTGCGCGTCGCGGATCGATCACCAGCTCGGCGTCGGCGACGCGCCGCCGAGCGCGTGCAGCTCGGGATCGGCGCGCAGCGCGATCGCGATGCGCAGCGACGTCGGGCAGCGGCGCGCCGGCGAGCCGCGCGACCGGCGGCGGCTTCGGCGCCGCGCGTCGACGATCGGCGGTCCGATCGCGACCGTCGCCGTGAGCGTCGTCGCTTCGTCCTGCGGCGCGAGCGCGACGACCGTTCCGTCGGCCGCGACGATCTGGCTCTTGCCGCAGTACGCGACGCTGCGCGCTTCGACGCCGACCTTGTTGGCGACGACCAGCGGCACGCCGTTCTCGCGGGCGCGCACGGGGATCATCAGATCGGCCTGCAGGTTCTCGAGCGCGTGCGGAGTCGCGGCCGCTGCGTCACCCAGGCGGTCGGAACGACCAGGATCTCGCGCGCCGCGCGCGACCAGCGTGCTGGCGATCGTCGGGATACGGCCGTCGGCGCAGACGAAGACGCCCAGGCGGCCGGCCGGCGTGTCGACCGGCTCGAGCGCCTCGCCGGCGTGAACCAGCGCCGGTCGAAGTGCCACAGAAGGCACTTGTCGGCGTAGCCCGCGATGCCGGCGGGCGTCACCACGTACGCGCTGTTGGCGAGCCCGCGCTCGTCGGCGCGCGCGCCGCCGTACACGATCGTCGCGCCGGTACGCGCTGCGACGGCGATCACGTCTTGCGCGGCGGCCTCCAATTAACGTCGGGATCGACGGGTTCGGTGCCGATAACGTAAGCGGGGACCGTCCCTTCGGGGACGACGATCAACCGCGCGCCCGTTTCGGCGGCGGCGGCTATCCGCGCCAGCAGCTCGGGCCACCGCTTTACGAAGTCGGCACGATCGTGCGCACGCGTCTGCACGGCGGCGACGGGTGTCGGACGAGCACTCACCTAACTACTGTCTCCAAGCCACGAGGGCGAAGACCGGCTTCGACCGCTCTCGCATCATTCGCATATCAGGGCCATGACGAGGACGCCTGAGTGAAACGATTGATCGCCTGTGTTTCGCTCGTCGCCGCCGCCACCACTGCGGCGATGCCGGCGACGCCCGGCTCCGAAGCCGGTGCCGCGAAACGCGCACGCCAAGCCGCAAGCCAGCCAAGACGGTCGCGCAAGGCGCAAGTGCAAGGTCGCCCCGGCCGACGAGTACTTCGGAAAGCTCAAGATGAGCATCCTCGGCATCCGCAACACGATCAAGGATCAAGGGCTCAAGGTCGACGTCGACCCCGGCAAGGCGCCGGTCGACGTTCAACGCGATCGCGCTGACCGAAGACGCGATCCGCGATTGGCAGCACAAGTACCCCTGCGACAGTGGCTGCCGGGATCGATCTTCGCGCTCGAGCGTTCTACACGAAGATCCACACCGACGACGGCGTAAAGCACGTGCACGCGACGTTCGCGTGGCTGCGGCACGACTTTCCGAAGCACCGGCTGCTCGCGATCGCGCGCCGCGAGGACGGATCAGGCGACGGCGACCTCGCCGGCGATGGCGACGGCGACCGATGCCGGTCGCCGGACCTTCGACGCGTGACCGGCAGACGTAGCGCCGGCTCCGCAGCTCCGCCGCCGGCGATCCTTCCCGGCGGCCAAGCCGCCCCGACGCCCATTCCGGGCACCGCACCGGCGAGCGTCATCAACGCGCAGCAGCAGGACCGCGACCCCGCGCGAAGCCGCATAAGAAAAGAAGCCCCCGGCATGTGCCGAGGGCTTCTCTTCGTTCGCGGAGCTCGACCGACGCTCTAGAACTTGATCCCGAGGCCGACGTATCCGCCAGCATGCGTCGCGTCGGACGGCGAGATGTTCTTGCTGCGGATCGTGTCGCCCAGGAAACCGGCATCGAGGAACAAGCCCGGTGCTGCCGAGCGCGAAGCGTTCCGCCGATCTGGTACTTGAGGAAGCGCGCTGGAAGTTGGCGGTCGTGCCGACGCAGCGCGGGCGGTGCCGAGCCGGCCGGGAAGGTGAAGTTGCCCGAGATGCTCGGGTAGTACCAGACGCTTCCGTAGACGGAGAACGGCTGGTCGAGATCCGGGAGCTTCTCGGCGCCGAAGCCGAACCCGTTTTGCTTCGGATAGCCGTAGTTCTCTTCGCGGTGCAGGTAGCCGACGCCGATGTAGATGCGCGGGTCGGCGATCTTGAGGCGCGAAGCGACCGTCGAAGTCGACGTCACGCGCCGTGAACGACGGAACGCTGGTCTGGCCGTAGCCGCCGATGACCGTCACGCAACCCTGGTTGCCGGCTGCGGTGCGGTCGAACCGCGGTGCGAGCAGGCGTTGCCGCTCGCATCGACGGGCGCGGTCGCCGGGATGGTGCTGTTGTGCGGATAGGACCACGAGCGATAGTCGCCTTCGAGCATCCACGGCAGACCGAAGAGCGGGAACTCTACGGCACCACGGACCGAGTACGAACCGCCTTTACCGTTGTTGCCGGGCGAGAACTCGTTGTACACCTTCGGCGAGAAGATGTAGTCGCCGACGATGAAGTGCTCGTACGGATTCTTGGCCACGGGGGTCGGCGTCGGCGACGGGGTTACGACCGGCGGCGGCGGCGGCGGCGGTGGGGCCGGCGTCGGAGTCGGGGGCGGGGGCGGCGGCGGCGGCGGCGCAGCCGGCACGTAGCGGACTACGACGATGCGACGGTCCGGAACCCATTGGACGTACGCTCCCATGCCCTCGGAGATGACGCGAACGGGCACCACGACGGCGCCCTTGTAGATCTCAGGAGGGACGTCGAGCGGACGGCTCTCGCCGTTGATGACGACTTCGGGCCGTCCGACGGTCACTTTGACGTCCGAACCCGGCTTGGAGACGTCGACCGTCTTCGAGGCGGGATCGTAAGAAACCGTCGCGCCCATCTGCTCGAACATCGAGCGGAGCGGGATGAGAATGGTATTGCCGCGCACCAGCGCAGCGAGGACGCGGTTCGCCTTCAGGTGATCCGGCTTCGAATAGACGTGCCGGTCGTTGAAGAGGATCGGGACCTCGCCGGAAGGCGGCGTGCCGAAGTCAGCGGGCGGCATCGACGTCGCAGCCTGAGCGATCTGTTTGGGCGCGTAGGTTCCGATGTTGCCTTGCGCTTTGACAGAGTTCTGGGCCGAGGCGGACGTCGTACCGATTCCAACCGCGACCAGCGCGGCAAGAAGCCCGGTGCTCAGTCGTTTCACGTAATACTCCCTAGCTAAGGTGTTGTGTCGAGAAGGGCGTTTTGTGGCGCCGGCGTGGCCGGCCTGAGACGGGGAGCGCACGAGGGTACTCGCTTGCTCAGCCATGCTCGGACCTACCCACGTGTCGGACGCCTTAATCACGGAGGGCGGGGCTACCGCCCCGCTTCTGATCCACTGAACGCCGCTCGGTAGCCCTGGGTTCCCCCGGATACCGACCGGACGTCGGGCGAACCTCCGCCGTAAAGAAGCCCTTTACACATCGGAAGCCCCGGCTCCGCTCCGGCCCGGCCTTCAACCGAGTTTTTCTTCGAGCCGCTGCCGAAACTTCTCCCGCGAGGTGACATAGCGCTCGTGGGTCCCCTCGGCGATCTTCTCGCGCTCGTCGAAAGCGGTGAACGCGTACTCGACCCGCCGCCCGTCGACCTTGAGGATCTCGACCTCGGTCCGCACGATGAGGCCGACCGGGGTGGGGGAGAGATGGGCGAGGTCGACGTGCGTGCCCAGGGTCAGCTCGTCCGCGTCGAGCAAGGGCGCGACGCACTGCATGGCGGCCTCTTCGACGAGTTGCAAGAGCATCGGGGTCGACAGAACAGGGACGCCCTTGTTTCCGGCCTTCTCGGCCGTCATCCATTCCTCGACCCGCGTCTGGCTCTGATAGGTCGTCCCGACCTCGATCTTGCCGCGCATCCGTGGGGCCCTCTACGACCGGCAACCGGACGAATCATTTTCACGTTCCACGCGGTAGTAACGGCGGCCGGCGCCGTATAGGTACGCCGTCCGAGCCCGTTCGAAGAAGACACACGTAAAAGGAGCAGCATGAGACGGAGTCAGCGCACGTTGCTGGCCGCGGCGGTCCTCGCCATGGCCGCGACCGCGTGCGGGAAAGGCGGCGGCGGTGCCGCGCAGCAAGCTGCCCCGCCGCTCGCAGTCGACACGGCCAGCGCGCAGCGCAGCGGTATCGCGACCTACGTCACCCTCGACGGTCAGATCGCGCCGCTGCAAGAGTCGACCCTGAGCTCGCAGCAGTCTGGCAACGTCATCGCGGTGTACGTCAACGAAGGCCAGCACGTCGTGCGCGGCCAGATCGTCGCCAAGCTCGACGACGCGACGCTGCGGGCGCAGCTCGCCCAGCAGCAGGCGATGGTCCAGCAGATGGCCGCTCAGCTCGGTGGTTCGACGCTGCAGGCTCCGGTCACCGCGGCACAGGCCTCGAATACCGTCGTCACCGCGCAGCAGCAGCTCGCCGCGGCGAAGAACGCCGTAGCGACCGCGCAGGCCGCGTACCAGAGCGCGTATGCGACCTACGTGGCCGACCGGCAGCTGCTGGCCAGCGGCTACGTCGCGCAGACCCAGTACGAACAGGCGCGTTCGGCGTACGTGCAGGCGCAACAGGCGCTCAACACGGCGCGCGAGACGCAGCGCCAAGCCGTCGTCGCGCTGGCCGCCGCGCGTTCCCAGGGAAGCAACGCGATGCCGATCCAGCAGCAGACGATCGCAGCCAATCGCGGTTCGCTGGCCGGTGCGCAAGCGCAGGTGCGCTTGCTCGCAGACCGAGATCGCGCAGACGAGCATCGTCGCACCGTTCGACGGCGTCGTCACGCAGCGGCTGCTCGACCCCGGCGCGTACGCGAGCCCCAACACGCCGGTCGTGCGCGTCTCGCAGATCGACACGGTGTACGTCAACGTCAACGTTCCCGACGACGATCTGGCCTACGTCCATCGCGCGACGCCGGTGACGTTCACCACCAGCAGCTTGCCGAACAAGACCTATTCCGCGCAGGTGATGGACGTCAACGCCACGCCCACGCAGGGAACGCTGTCGTACCGCGCGCGCGTGCGCGTCGTGAATCCCAACGATCTGCTGCGCGGCGGGATGCTCGTCGCGGTGACCGTCCGTAAGGAGTTCCATCCCAGTGCAATCGTGGTGCCGCGGGCCGCGGTGTTCCAGACCGAAAGCGGCGCCAACGTGTTCATCGTGACCAATTTGCCGCCGCCGCACGCCGGGGCGCCGGGTTCCGCCCCGGCCGCGGGCGCCGGCGCGCCGGCGCCGGCACAGAAGGGCCCGCCGGTGAAGCTGATGCAAGCCAAGGTCGTCCCGGTGCAGGTGGGACTGCAGACCGACACCCAGGCCGAAGTGCGCAGCCCCGAGGTCAAGCCCGGTACGACGGTCATCACGACGCGGCCCGACGCGTTGCGCGACTCCAGCACCGTAGCGATCAGCGGTACCGCCGCGGCGCCGCGCGGGGCGCAATGATGGGCGGTCCGTTCAAGCGCACGCTGGCCGTCGTCGCGTTGGCCGGCCTCACCGCCGCCACCCAGCCGGCATTGGCCCAAGCGCCGGTGCCAAAAGCGACGCCGGCGCCGGCGGCGACCGCCGTTCCGCAGGTGCCGAGCGCGCTGCCGGGCGCGGCCGGCACGCCGGCGCCCGGCATCCCCGGCGGCGCCGGCACGCCCGGGCCCTCCGGCGGCGCGGCACTCACCAGCCCAAACGCGATTCCGACCTTGCCGCCGGCCGACCAGATGTCGCCGCTGCCGTTCCCGGCTTACGGAACGCCGGCGCCGCAGTCGGCGCCGGTCAGCGTTCCGGGTGTGCCGCAAGTCGTCACGCTCCAGCAGGCGGTCCTCATCGCCTACGCGCGCTCGCCGCTGCTCGCCTCGGCGCGCGCCGACGTCGGCATCGCCTCCGCGCCGGTCGGGCTGGCGCAGAGCGCGCTGCTCCCGTCGGTCACCGCCGTCGCCTCGAGCTCGCGCGACTACCAGCAGCCGTCGGGTTCGCGCAACAGCGTGACGTTCATCAACCCGACCACCGGTCAGACGCAGACCGTCGGCACCTCGCAATCGCCGCCGTATTCGACGTCGAACGGTCTGTCGGTCGCGTTGCAGCAGCTGATCTTCGACGGGGGCCGCGTCGCGGCGCAGATCCGGAGCGCGCGAGCGACGCAGTCGTCGTCGATCGCGACCTACCAGCGGCAGCTGCAGACGGTCGCGTTCAACGTCGCGACCGCATACTACAACACGCTCGCCGCCGAGCGCCAAACGCAGGTCGCGCTGACGACCGTGCAGCTCGACCTCGTGCAGGAGGCGCTGGTCTCGGCGCAGATCCGCGCCGGTACCGAAGCGCGCACCGATCTGTCGACCGCGCAGCTGCCGACGGCGCAAGCGCGCGTCGCGGTAGTGAAGGCGCAGGCCAATCAGTACGTGCAGCTCGCCACCTTCGCCAACACGCTCGGGATCGACGCGGGCGTCAACGTGCAGCCCAAGGACGACATTCCCTCGCTCAGCGCGACGTCGGGCACGATCAGCGTCACGCCGTCGTTTCCGACGCCGACGTACCAGCAGGCGATGATCCGCGCGTCGGCGTTCCGGCCCGATCTGAGCTCGCAGCAGTTCGCGGTGATCGCGAGCCAAGAGTCGCTGCGTGCGGCGCGTCTCGGCACGTTCCCGAACCTGACCGGTTCAGCGCAGTACGGGCCGTCGTCGAGCGATCCGAGCGGCGGCTCGTTCCGCAACAGCGGTTCGGTCGGCGTAAAGCTGACGATCCCGATCTACGACCAGGGCGTCACCCGAGCGCAGACCGCGCAGGCGCAGGCCCAGCTCGACAAGTCCAACGCGCAGTACGTGATCGCGCTGCAAGGGATTCAGCTCAACGTGCGGCAGGCGCTGGTCAACCTCGTCGCGGCGTATTCCGCGCTCGACCAGACCAACGCCGAGCTCGCCAAAGCGCAAGACGTGCTGCGCTCGACCCAAGCGCAGTTCCGCGCGGGCGTCACGACGCTGCCGCTCCTGCTCAACGCCCAAGTCGGGATCACGCAGGCGCTGACCGACGAGGTCACCGCGGTCTACGCGGTGCGGCAAGCGGAGCAGACGATGATGTTCGCGGAGGGCGTGAACGCCGCCGGGTGAAGTCCCGCCGGTATGAACTCTACCGTTCCGGTCTGGATCGACGATCCGACCAACGCGGCGATCCTCGCCGTCAGCGAGGATCGCCTGGCGGGCTTCCAGCTCGATCCGTTCGGTGAGATCGCCCAACGCACCGGCCTCGACGTCGCGACGGTTCTCGAACGGATCGTCGCGATGTTGCGCGCGGGGACGATCCGCCGGGTGCGCCAGACGCTGATGGCGACGAACCTGGCCGCCGGCGCGCTGGTCGCGTGGCAGGTTCCGAACGACCGGCTCGCCGACGCGTTCGACTGGATGTTCGAGCAAGATCCGTTCTCCGGCCACGTCGTGATCCGCACGACCGACGCCGCGACCGCGGGCTCGAACTACCGGCTGTGGACGACACTCAAGGTGCCGCAGGGGTTCTCGCTCGACAAGCATGCCGCTTTCGCAGCCCGCACCGTCGGTGCGCAAGCCTACCGGCTGATGCCGGCGCACCGCCTGTTCGCGCTGGGCGTCGGGCACGTCCGCCGCCGCGGCCTCGAGCCCGGCGCGCGCGCCGGCGCGCCGGCCGAAGTGATCGTCCCCGACGTGGTCGAGCTCAGCCCGCTCGAATGGCGCGTGCTCGGCGCGATCAAGCGCGAGCTCGAGCCGAACGAGATGGTGCGCGACGTCTGGCGCGCGCGCGCCGCCGAGGCCGGGGTCGAACTGGACGACTTCGCGCGGATCGGTCGCGAGCTCAACGCGCGCGGCGTGATCGGCCGCTTCTCGACTTTCCTCGAGCACGTCAAGCCGAACGCCAATGCCGGCGGACAGAGCGTGACGCGCTACAACGCATTGTTCCACTGGAAGGTCCCGGTCGGGCGCGAGCTCGACGCCGGCCGCGAGGTCGGCCGGCACTACGTGATGACGCACGCGTACTGGCGCGAGGGTGGTCCGGAGTTTCACGGGGTGAACATCATGGGCGTCGCGCACGGAACCGAAAAGGAGGCGGTGCTGGCGCACAAGGCGGCGATCGACGAGCACTTGCGCGACGCGGGGATCGACTTCGGCTATACCAACGTCTTCTGGGGCGGCCGCAGCGAGATCAAACCGTCGGAGATCGCGCCCGAAGCGTACCGCGCGTTCTGCGCGCGCTTCGGCCTCGATCCCGAGACGATGCAATGAGCGCGCGCCGGCTGCTCGCGGCGGCGGCGCTCGCGGCGCTCCTGTCGGGCTGCACCAAGGTCGGTGAAACCGCTTCGACCGCCGCGGGAGGCGGAGGCCATCCCGACCGGCTGATCATCTCGACCATCTCGGACCCGAAGGGGCTCAACCCGGCGTTCGCGAGCGCGACCCCGACCCTCGAGCTGTCGTCGATGCTCTTTTCCTACGCCGTGCGTTACGACGACCACGCGCGACCGGTCCCCGACGCGGTCAGCGAGATCCCGACCATCGCCAACGGCGACGTCTCCACAGACGGGCTGACGCTCAAGTACAAGCTGCGCCGCGGCATCAAGTGGCATGACGGTCAAGGCGAGCTGACCTGCGTCGACATGCGCTCGACCTGGAAGATGATGGTCAACCCGAAGAACATCATCGACACCACGACCGGCTGGGACGCGATCAAGGACGTCGACTGCCGCGATCCCTACGTCGCAGTCGTGCACATGAAGCACGTCTACGCCTGGTACCTGCAACAGCTGTGGGGGGTCAACGGCAACTCGCCGATCCTGCCGGCGCACATCATCGACAAGTACGACGACGCCAAGGGCAGCATGAACCAGGCGCCGTTCAACTCGGCGCCGGTGGGCAGCGGCCCGTACCGCTTCGTGTCGTGGCAGCGCGGCAGCCAGATCCAGCTCGAAGCGTTCCCCCAGTATTTCTTGGGCAAGCCGAAGATCTCGGAAATCGTCTACAAGATCGTGCCCGACGGCAACACGCTGGCGACGCAGGTGCTGACGCACGAGGTCGACATCGCGTGGAACCTGCCGCCGACACAGTACGGCCGTCTCTCGGGCGTGTCGGGCGTCACCACGATCGCGCCGGTCGTCTACATCTTCGATCACGTCGACTTCAATCTCACCCGTCCGATGTTCGCGGACGTCCGCGTGCGCCGCGCGCTGACCTACGCGATCGACCGGCGCGATTTGCTCGGCAAGGTCGAGCACGGTTTGGGCGAGCTGTCCGACACCTTTCTCGACCCGACGCTGTACAAGGACGCGCACGATCCGACGGTGATGAAGTATCCGTACGATCCGGCTCGAGCGAACGCACTGCTCGACGCAGCCGGGTGGCACCGCGGGCGCGACGGCACCCGCGTCAAGAGCGGCCAGCGTCTCTCGTTCCAGCTCTCGACCCAGGTCGAGTCCACGACCGGACGGCTCGTGCAGACGCAGGTGCAGGCGTACTGGCACGCGATCGGCGCCGACGTCGAGGTCAAGAACTACCCGACGTCGCTGTTCTTCGATCAAACGTCGAACGGAATCGTCGCGGGCGGGAAGTACGACGTGGCCCTGTACGCCTGGGCCGGCGCTCCCGAGGTCGATCAGAGCGCGATCTATTCCGCGCATTTCATGCCGCCGCACGGCCAGAACTATCTTCACTGGCGCAACGCGCGCGCGACGGCGGCGATGGACGACGCCAACGCGAGCGTCGAGCCGGCCCGGCACATCGCCGACTACAAGATCGTGCAGCAGGAGTTCGCCAACGACGATCCGTCCGTGATCCTGTGGTTCCGCAAGTTCGTCATCAGCTACCCCACCGATCTCCAGGGTTTCACCGCGACGCCGGTCATCCTCACGCCGTTCTGGAACCCCTGGGTGTACCATTTCTGATCGGCGGACTCGTCTTGCCGCGGCCGCCCTCGCGCTGATCGCGAGCGCAGCGCTGTCCGGCGCGGCGAGCGTGCGCGCCGCCGGCGGACGCCATCCCTACACGATTCCACACGTGCTGCGCTATGCGACCGGCGAAGACATCGTCGGGCTCAACCCGCACCTCAACCAGCAGCTGACCGTGGCCTTCATGTCCTCGCTGACGATGGCGTGGCTGCTGCGGTTCGACCGCTTCGACCGCCCGGTGCCCGAGCTCGCCACCGCGGTGCCGTCCCGGGCGAACGGCGGAATCTCGTCCGACGGCAAGACGATCACCTACCGCCTGCGGCGCGACGCCAAGTGGTCGGACGGGGTTCCGTTTACCGCCGACGACGTGCGCTTCTCGGTCAGCGTCGTGCTCAATCCGAAGAACAATGAGGGCACGCACCTCGGGTTCGACCAGATCGCGAGCGTCCGAACGCCCGACCCGTACACGGTCGTGTTTCGTCTGGTTCGGCCGTACAGCGGGTTCTACGTCAACTTCTTCAGCTCGGCGGGCGCCAACCCGTGCATCCTGCCCAAGCACCTGCTGTCGCGCTCGGTCTCGATCAACGACGCGCCCTACAACGCGCTGCCGGTCGGCATCGGACCGTTCAAGTACGCGTCGTGGAAACGTGCCGACAGCGTCGAGCTGATCCCCGACCCGCTCTATTTCGGGCGCAAGCCCAAGCTGCAGCGGGTGATCTTCAAGATCGTGCCCGATCGCAACACGACGCTCACGCAGCTCAGCACGCACGAGCTCGACATGTGGCTGCCGGTGCCGGCCGCGTATTACGACCGGGTGCGGTCGTTGCCCGGCGTGCGCGCGCTGCGGCAAGCATCGTACGCCTACAATCACCTCGACTTCGAGCTCCAGCACGGCGCGCTGAGCGATCTCACCGTGCGCCGCGCGCTGCGGCTCGCCACCGACCGCGCGGCCATTCTGGCCAAGATCCGCCACGGCGTCGGCGTGCTGCAGGAGACGCCGTTCCCGCCCGGCCACCGCCTGCACATCGACGTGCCGCGCGTTCCCTACGACACCGCCGCGGCGAACCGGCTGCTCGACGCCGCCGGCTGGGCGCGCGGCGCCGACGGCATCCGGGCCAAGGACGGCCGTCGCCTCGACTTCGAACTCGCCACCGTCACCGGGATCCAGGACAGCGATCAGCTGCTCGAGCTGGTGCGCGCGTCCTGGTCGCAGATCGGCGCGCGCTTCGAGATCAAGCACTATCCGTCGCCGCTGTTCTTCGCGCCGGCGGCCGCCGGCGGGATCCTCTATGCCGGCAAGTACGACGTCGCGGTCTACGCCTGGTTCACGCCGCCCAACGGCGACGTCGCGAACCTGTTCGAGTGCGAGCGCGTCCCGCCGCGCGGGCAGAACATCCCGCGCTGGTGCGACGCCGAGGCCGACCGCGCGCTGCACGACTTCTCGGTCACCTACGACGACGCGCGGCAGCGGGCCGACTCGCGCACATTCCAGCTCGCGCTGGTGCGCGATGTGCCGACCGTCGTCCTGGACGCGCGCGAGGACGTCTACGCGTTCAACGATGACCTGCACGGTTTCCGCCCGAACCAAGTCACCCCGTTCGACGATCTCGTCGAGGCCGACATATGAGGAGGTTGCGGTGAAGAGAACACTCGGGATCGCGGCGGCGGCGCTGCTGCTGGCGGCCTGCACCAAGACCGGCGGCGAGACGTCAGGCCCGGGCGCGCCGGCGGGGGCGAACAAGAACGCCTATACGATCGCGCACACGCTGCGGATCGGCGACACGCAAGATTTCGACAACCTCAACCCCCACCTGGCGACCGCGCTGATCCTGGGCAACCTCTCGGCGCTGACCGCGGCGTATCTGGTCCGTTACGGCCACGACAACCGGCCGGTCCCGGAGCTGGCGACGGTCGTGCCGACCCAAGCCAACGGCGGCGTGAGCAAAGACGGGCTGACCATCACCTGGCACTTGCGGCGCGGCGTCAAGTGGTCCGACGGAGCGGCGTTCGACGCCGACGACGTCGTGTTCTCGACCAATGCGGTCAACAATCCGGCCAATAACGAGGTCGGCCGCGACGGCTGGAATCTGATCACCAAGATCGACGAGCCCGACAAGTACACGGTGATCTACCATTTGAAGAAGCCGTACGCGGGCTATCTTCCCTCGTTCTTCGGCTCGGCGGGCGCGAACCCGTGCGTGCTGCCCAAGCACATCCTGGGGAACCTGCCGAACATCAACACCGCGCCCTACAACAGCAAACCCATCGGGATCGGACCGTTCCGCTACACCGAGTGGCTGCGCGGCGATCACGTGACGCTCGAAGCAAACCCGTACTACTGGCGCGGGCAGCCCAAGATCAAGAAGATCATCTACAAGATCATTCCCGACCGCAACACGCTGCTCACGCAGTTGCAGACGGGCGAGGTCGACATGTGGGATTACGTGCCGGCGGCGTTCTACGACCGGGTTCACGCGCTCCCCAACCTGTCGACCTTCCGCGGTCCGAGCTTTCTGTTCGCTCACATCACGTTCAACACGTCGCACCCTGCGCTGCACGACCAGACCGTTCGCCTTGCGCTGCGCCTGGCCACCGATCGCAAGCTGCTGCGCGACAAGATCAACCACGGCATCGGGATCTTGCAGGAGAGCCTGGTCACGCCGGCCAGCCCGTTCGCGATCAAGGCGTTGCCGCCGATTCCGTACGACGTCGCGAAGGCCAACCAGCTGCTCGACCGAGCCGGCTGGAAGCGCGGCCCCGACGGAATCCGGTCCAAGCACGGCGTGAAGCTGAACCTCGACTACGCCACCACGACCGGCTCGCCCGACAACGACGCGCGTATCGAGCAGATTCGCACCATGTGGCAGCAGATCGGCGTCGCGATCACGCCGAAGCACTACAACTCGGGGCTGTACTTTCAGGTCACCGGTGGGATCGTCTACGGCGGGAAGTTCGACGTGACCGGCTTCTCCTGGCAGCTCACCCCCGACGCCGACCTCAACCCGTTCACGTCCTGCGCGCTGTTCCCGCCCAACGGCCAGAACATCGCCCGGTTCTGCGATCGCAGGCTCGAACCGTTGCTGCAGCAGGAGAAGGCCTCCTACGCGGAGTCGGCGCGCAGGGCGGTCATCGCCAAAGCCATGCCGATCATCGTCGCAGACGACGCCTTCATGGTGCTGTACATTCTCGAAGACGTGCACGCGTACAACAGCGACCTCACCGGCTGGCATCCCAACAACACGACCCCGTTCGACGACTTCATGAACGTCGATATCTGAGCGCAACGGTCGACGCGAGAAGGAGACAGCCGGCGAGGGGGATCGCGCGCAGCAGGCCCCAGGCGGGGCGCGCGCGTCGAGGCCGGCGGCGTGCTGCTCCGCCGCCCAGACCGCGCTCGCGTCGACGGCGCGCGGCGCCTGGTAGAAGGCGGGCAGCGCGTCGGGCCAGACCGGCGCCGGGAAGGCGTGCGCCAGCGGAACGGCGAGACACGCCAGCACGGCGAGCGCGGCGAACGGCGCGAGGTCGGCGCGCGTCCCGCGGTCGCCGCGTCCCATCACGACGAACGCGCAGGCGGTGACCGCGCCGAGCGCGACGATCTGCCCCGCCGCCGCGGGGCGCTGCGCGAGGCCGAACCAGTCGACGAGGATCATCGCGACCGCGACGCCGCTCGCCACGCGCGCGACGCCCTGCGCGCGCAGCGCGAACAGATACGCCGGGATCAGCTCGAGCACGAAGTCGTGCTCGTGAAAGAACGGGACCGCCAGCGGGAACAGCGCGATCGCGAACAGCGTACCGGCCAGCGGCAAGAGACGCAGTCGGACGATGACGACCACCGCCGCGGCGATCGCGGCCACCGCACACACCAGCCCGGTCGCCGACGCGACCGCAGGCGTCGCGCCGAACGCCGCGGCGATCGCGGCCGGCGTATACTGGATCGCGTCGAAGCGCTCGGCGCGAGCGTGTTCGGTGAGCCGCGCGGCGTACGCGAACGCGCCGGGAACGCCGCCGCCTGCCCACAGCGTCAGCAGCGCAAACGCGGCGCTAGCGATCGCCGCACAGACGAGCGCCGTCCGGTCGCGCACGCGCGCGATCAGCACGAAGGCGAGATTGGGCTGCGCCGCGGCGAGCAGCGTCGCGAGCGCGCCGCCGACGACGTTCCGGCGCTCGTAGGCGAGGAGCGCGCACGCGACGCCGGCCGCGGCGACGAGCGCGACTTGGCCGAGCGCGAGCGCGCTCGTACCAGGCCCGCTCGCGATCCCGAACGCCGCCGCGGCGACCAAGGCGGTGACGCGCCGCTCGCCGGCCAGCGCGAGCGCCGCCAGCAAGAGCGCGCCGAACGCCGCCGCGAGAATCGCGCTCCAAACGCGCAACGCGACCGGATGCGGCAATCGCGCGAGCGCGCCGAAGACCGGCAGCGCCGCAGCCGGACCGACGTACGGCAGCAGCTCGTCCCGCGCCGCACCGACGCCGTCGATCCGCCGTTCGACGTCCCAGACCGCACGCGACCAGGGGTCGCCGCCGGCGTTCCAGACGGCGCCCGCCGCGTAGTAAGCCTCGAAATCGCGGCCGAACGGCCCCTGCGTCGGCGGCGGTCGCAGGACCGCGTAGGCGAGCACGGCCGCCAGCAGCACGCCGGCCAGCGCGACGTTACGGCGCAGCAGCGTCTCCGAGCGCGTCGGCGCCGTTCACGCGTGATGGGTGAGGTGATACGGGTTGAGATTCGTCGCGGCGGCGCCGAAGCCGGCGATCCCCAGCAGCGCGAAGTACGCGAGGGCGAGGACGAGCCGCTGCTGGCCCGAGACGATCTGCATCGTCGGGTCGACCACGCCGCGAAACGCCGCGATCCCGCGCGGTACCGACGACATCAGCACGAACAGCACGATCACTACCGTGAAGATGGTGAACTGTCGCAGGTAGACCAGCGCGACGACCAGCAAGAGCGCGCCGACCAGCCAGACCCGGCCGTCGATCGCGCCCGCGACGCGCCCGCCGTCCAGCGGGATCGCCGGAATCAGGTTGAACAGGTTGATGAAGAATCCGAAGTAGGCCGCCGCGATCCAGAAGTTGTCGCCGGTGCTCAACCCGAAGCCCCAGCAGACCGCCGACGCCGCGATCCCGAAGACCGGTCCCATGATCGCGGCGAACGCGTTGTTCGCCGGGTCGGCCGACATCGGCGAGCTCACGAACGCGCCGAGCCCCGGCACGAACGTCGGCAGCGACGCCGGGATGCCGAGGTTGCGAAAGGTCAGGTAGTGGCCGAGCTCGTGCACGGCCAGCAGCGCGACGAGGACGATCCCGAACTTCCAGCCGAAGAACAGCGCGTAGAAGAAGATGGAGATGAACATCGTCCCGAAGCTGAGCGCGAGCTTGGGCGCGAACACCAGCCACTTGAGCGAGGTCAGCGCGAGCAGCGCGGCCTTGAACTTCAAGGCCAAAGCGCCGAGCGTGACCAGGATCCCTCCGGCCGTGGCTCTGCGGCCGCCTCGCGGCTGGCGCGGCTGTTGCAGCCGCTCGTCGTCGTCGTGCATCAGCCGGTAGTTCTCGCTCCGCCCGTCCCGCTCCGCGAATGGCGCCCGGATTTCCCCGAAGGAGACTTGCGCTCGATCTCGTTGCACTGCGTCGTGCTGATCGCGGCCGTGCGCTGACCGCGGCCGATGCGCTCGCCGTCGCGACGGCGTTCGGAATCGACCCGCGCGGCGCCGTCGCGACCCCGCTGCCGGGCGGCTATTCGAACGAGACGCTGCGCATCGACGCGCGCGCCGGCCGGTTCGTCGTCCGCCGTTACGGCAGCCTGCACGTGTCGCGCGCGGCGATCGCGTTCGAGCACGCCGTCACTGCGCATGCCGCCGCGCGGATGCGCGAGGTCGTTGCTCCGCTGCGCGACGGCACGGGACGTTCGATCGTCCCGGCGCCCGCCGGCGGGCTGGCCGCGGTGCTGCCGTACATCGACGGCGAGACCGGCCGGCGCGACCTCGCGAGCGCCGGCGCCGCAGCCGTGCTGCTGGCGCGCTTTCACCGCGCGATGCGCGATTTTCACGTCGCCGGCGGGATGCGCAGCACGCGCTTCTTGGGTGCCTTGTCGCTGCTGCGCGAGCGCTTCACGCGCTTCGCCGCCGACGCCGGAACCGCGCGCAAGGCCGATTGGGACGCGCTCGTGGTGGCGACCACCGCCGCGGCGGCACGCATCGCGCCGCGCGCAGCCCAGCTGCCGCAGGTGGTCGTGCACGGCGACCCCAATCCCGGCAACGTCGTGTTCGCCGGAGCTGTCGCGCGCGGTCTGATCGACTTCGACTTCGCGCACGAGACCGAGCGCGTGTACGACGTGGGAACCTTGCTCGACGAGTTCGCGCGCGCCGCCGACGACGCGCCGCTCGACGTCGCGCTGATCGGTCCGATCGTGGCCTCCTATGCCGACGCAGCGCCGCTCGCGCCGGCCGAACGCGATCTGCTGCCCGAAGCGATGGTGCGCCGTGCCGCGACGCTGGCCTGGTACGTGGCGAGCCGGCACGGCGAGCGCGTCCCGGGCGACGTCGGCGCCGCACCGCGCTATGCCGCGCGCGCCGTCGAGATCATGGCGCAAGCCGACCGGATTCGCGAGGCGGCACGTGGGTGAGAACGCGCTCGCCGCGGCGACGACGCGGCATCCCGGGGTCCATCGGTGGACGGGAGTAAGACGATGAAACGGATCGTGATCTTGGGCGGCGGCTTCGCCGGCGTTGCCGTCGCGCGGCGGCTTGAGCGCAGGCTGCGCCGGGGTGAAGCGGAGATCGCGATCGTTAGCCGCGACAACTTCACGCTGTTCACCCCGATGCTGCCGGAGGTCAGCTCGGGCGGCCTCGAGCCGCGGCACGTCGCGACGCCGGTGCGCGCGCAGCTGCGGCGCACGACCTTTGTGCTGGGCGAGATCGCGCAGCCCGATCTCGCTGCGCGCTGCGTCCAAGCGCAGCACCCGCTCACCGGGGTGATCACGCGGCTCGACTACGATCACCTCATCCTCGCGCTGGGCAGCGTCACGTCGACGTTCGGCATCCCGGGTGTCGCGGAGCACACGCTCGCGCTCAAGACGCTCGAGGATGCGGAGACGCTGCGCAACCGGGTGGTCGCGGCGCTCGAACAGGCCGTCGTCACGCCGGCCGGTCCGGCGCGCGACCGGCTGCTGACGTTCGCGGTCGTCGGCGGCGGCTACACGGGCTGCGAGTGCGCGGGCGAACTGGTCGATTTCTTTCGTTCGATCTTGCCGTTCTACCGGCCGCTGCGGCTCGCCGACGTGGGCATGGTGCTGATCGAAGCCGGCAAGGCGCTGCTGCCCGACCTGCCGCCGGCGATGGGCCGCTACACGGCGCGCCACCTCGGGCGCCGCCGCGTCGAGCTCGTGCTCGGCGACGGTGTTGCCCGGATCGACGAAGGCGGGATCACACTTGCGTCTGGGACGGTCGTCGGCGCCGGAACGGTGGTGTGGAGCGCCGGCGTCCGGCCGTCGCCGATCTTGGCGTCGCTGCCCGGCTGCGCGCACGCGCGCAACGGCGGGCTGCTGGTGAACCGCGACATGTCGCTGATCGGCTGTGAGAACGTCTGGGCGCTGGGCGACTGCGCGTGGATCCCAACCGAACCGAACGCCGATCAGAACGACAAGGCGGCCTGGTATCCGCCGACCGCGCAGCATGCGATTCGCGAGGGCCCGGCGCTGGCCGACAACATCGTCGCGACGCTGCGCCGTCTGCCGACCAAGCCGTTCGCGTACGCGTCGCTCGGCACGATGGCGTCGCTGGGCGGGCGCCGAGGCGTCGCCGCGCTGCCGGGCGGAATCGTGCTGACCGGCTTCTTGGCCTGGTTCTTGTGGCGCTCGTACTACTTGGCGCGACTCCCCGGCCTCGATCGCCAGGTCCGCGTCGCGTTCGACTGGACGCTCGGGCTGCTGTTCCCGCGCGACATCGCCGAGCTGCGGCTGTACACCGAGCGCGGCCAGCGCGAAGCGCTGCGGGCCGCCGGACTGCAAGGCCCTACGGAGAGTGACGGCGCTTGACAGCGCCGGCCGGCCGGCGTAAGTTATAACTATGCTTTTAGTTTTAGCGGCCCTGACGGTGCCGTTCTCGTATGACGGAACGCTGCGGCCGGGGCAGACGGTCGCGATCCGGGACGTCAACGGCAGCGTCCGCGTGCGCACCGGCGACCGGTTCTCGATCCGCGCCGTCAAGCACGCCGAGCACAGCGATCCCAACGAGGTCACGATTCGCGTCGATCAGCGTTCCGGCGGGGTCGTGGTGTGCGTGCGCTATCCGGCGCAGGCCAATCGCGCCTGCGACTCGTCGGGGGTGCAGGCGAACAACAACGACACCACGGTCGCGTTCGACGTGACGGTTCCGCACGGCATCGTCCTCGACGCCGCCAGCGTGAACGGTGACGTCGACGTCGCCAATGACGGTCCGACCGAGGCGTCGACGGTGAACGGCAGCGTGCGCGTGGAGGGCCGGGACGTACAGAAAGCCACCACCGTCAACGGTTCGGTGGCGATCACGGTGCTCGATCGCACCCGCGGGTCGCTGGTCGCGAACACCGTCAACGGCTCGATCGACGTGACGCTGCCGCGCGGCACCGGAGTCTCGGTCGACGCGAACACGGTCAACGGCGAGATCAACGCACCGGGGATGAGCGTCCAACATCCGCGTTACGGTCCGGGCGCGAGCCTCAACGGCACGCTCGGCGACGGCGCGCGCCGTCTCAGCCTTCACACCACCAACGGCACGATCACGCTCCATTAAGCGCGGGCCGATCGGTCCGAAGGAGCGTTCAGCTCAGCCAGGCGTCGTCGGGACCGGCGTAGGTGTTGCCGTAGAGCGTCTCGGGCGCGGGATACGGCTCGGCTTCGATCTCGTCGGTCGTGCGATTGACCAGCTCGGAGATCTCGCGCTTGAGCGCCTGGGCTTCGTCCTCGGTGAGCACGCCGTCGTCGATGAGCCGGCGCTCGAACTTCGGCACCGGATCGTTGGGGCGATGCTCCGCAACCTCGTCGCGCGTGCGGTAGGTGCGGTCGTCGTCGTCGGTCGTGTGCGACAGGAACCGATAGCACATCGACTCGACCAGCACCGGACCGTTGCCGGCCGCCGCGTGCGCGCGCGCGTCGCGGACCGTCGTATAGACGGCGACCGGATCGAAGCCGTCGCAGCGCACGCCGCGCATCCCGTAGCCGCCGGCACGCGCCGCGACGCTGGGCACACGCATCTGCTTGTCGATCGGGGTCGAGATCGCCCACTGGTTGTTCTCGCACAGGAACACCACCGGCAGCGCGTGCACGGCCGCGAAGTTGAGCGCTTCGTGCCACTCGCCTTGCGAGGTCGCGCCTTCGCCGAACTGGCAGAACACGACGCGGTCGCCGGCACCGCCGCGTTTGACGGCCCAGGCCGCGCCGACCGCGTGCGTGCACTGCGCGGCGATGATCGATGAGATCGAGGCGATGCCGAGCGCGCGCGCGGTGACGTGGTTGATGATCGAACGTCCGCCGGTGGTGTCCTTGGCGCGGGCGAGCTGCGAGCGAAACAAATCCGACAGCGGAAAACCACACGCCAGGATGAGCCCCGTATTGCGGTAGTACGGGTAGAGCAGATCCTTGCCGCGCTCGAAGGCGAGACCGGTACCGGCTTGGACGGCCTCGTGGCCTTCCGAACCCATAGCGATGCCGATCTTGCCTTGCCGGTTGAGCTGGAAGCCGCGCGTGTCGACGGAGCGCTGCGTGAGCATGTCGCGGTAGAGCGTCAGCTGCTGCTCGCGGCTCAGCCCGGTCGCGGTCGAGGACGTCGTCGCCATCATCCGAGCCCTTCCGCGAACGGAGACGTGCCCCTACCAAGCGGTCGGGCGGGGATGGCCGCGGCATCGTCGGAAGGACGGCGCGATGAGGATCGGCCTTCCGTTCGCAATGTGCGCGCTGCTCGTCGCCGCGGCACTGCCCTCGGCACTCGTGCCGCGGCCGGCCGCCGCCGCCGGTACGCCGGCCCAAGCCGGTACGACGGTGCGGCCGCCGGCGCCCAAACCGGCCAAGGCGACGCCGGTTCCGGACACGTTCACCTTTCGCGCGATCGGGCCGGCCGCATCGGGCGGACGAGTGAGCGCCGTCGCCGGCAGCGATCGCGACGACCGCCTGTACTACGTCGGCGCGGCCGCCGGCGGCGTCTTCAAATCGACCGACGGCGGAACGTCGTTCCAACCGGCCTGGAACGGCCCGCACTTCGGCGCGATCGGCGCGCTGGCGGTCGCGCCGAGCGACGCGAACGTCGTGTGGGCCGGAACGGGCGAAGCGAATCCGCGCAACGACGTCTCGTACGGCGACGGCGTGTGGCGCTCGCGTGACGGCGGCAAGCACTGGAAGCACGCGGGCCTCGACGACACCTCGCTGATCGCGAAGATCCTCGTCGATCCGCACGATCCCGATCGCGCGCTCGTCGCGGCGCTCGGCAGCCCGTGGAAAGACAGCGCCGCGCGCGGCGTCTACCGTACCGTCGACGGCGGCCGCAGGTGGACCAAGACGCTGTTCGTCGGGCCGGCCAGCGGCGCCGCCGATTTGGCGTGGAACGCGAAGCGCCCGCAGACCATGTTCGCGGCCATATGGCAGTTCCGGCGCCGGCCGTGGATCGCGACGAGCGGCGGACCGTGCGACGGGCTCTACCGTTCGCGCGACGGCGGGCGAACGTGGGCGAAGATCGTCGGCCGCGGTTTTCCGGCCGGAACGCTCGGCCGCATCGGCGTCGCCATCGCACCGAGCGATCCACGCCGCGTCTACGCGGTCGTGCAGTCGAAGCTCGGCACGGTGTGGCGTTCCGACGACGGCGGCGACAGCTGGCGCAAGACGTCGGCCGACACGACGCCCGAGCAGCGGCCGTTCTACTTCAGTCACCTCGCGGTCGATCCGCTCGACGAGAACCGTGTCATCTCGCTCTCGATGTACCTGACGGTCACCAAGAACGGCGGCCGGACCTGGAAGCACCTCACCGGCTACCTGCATCCCGACAACCACGCGATCTGGTGGTCGGCGGACGGCCGGCGCATCATCGAAGGCAACGACGGCGGTGTCGTGCTGAGCCGCAACGGCGGCGAGTCGTGGGGGTTTCTCGACCGGTTGCCGATCGGGCAGATCTATCACGTCGGGTTCGACGACGGCAGTCCGTACACGATCTGCGGGGGCTTTCAGGACAACAGCTCGTGGTGCGCGCCGGCCACCGCGCGCAACGGAACCGGATTGATGAACCGCGACTGGTACGCGATCGCCGGCGGCGACGGCATGTTCGCGATCCCCGATCCGCTCGAACCGTCGCTGATCTGGACGAACACGCAGGACGGCGTGCTCGGCATCTACGACAGCAAGGCGCGCCAGAGCATGGACGTGTCGCCGTTTCCGCGCGACGTCTTCACGTCCAGAACGTCGCTGGCGCGCTCGCCGTACCGCTTCAACTGGAACGCGCCGCTGGCGTTCTCGCCACAGGACGGTCACGTCGCCTACTTCGGCGGCAACGTGATCTTCGAGACGAGCGACCGCGGCCGGCACTGGAAGCCGATCAGCCCCGACCTCACCCGCAACGAGAAGGCTCATCAAGTCGCCTCGGGCGGACCGATCACGCTCGACGTGTCCGGCGCCGAGTTCTACGACACGACGCTCGCGATCGCGCCGTCGCCCAAAGACATCGCCACGATCTGGGCCGGGACCGACGACGGCCTGGTACAGCTCACCCGCGACGGCGGCGCGCACTGGACCGCGGTGACGCCGCGCGGCTGGCCGAGGTACGGCCGCGTCGAGGAGATCGACGCCAGCCCGTTCGCGGCCGGGACCGCGTTCGTTCAGCTCGATCGCCACGACCTCGGCGACGACGCGCCGTACGCGTACGTCACCGACGACTTCGGCACGACCTGGCGCGCGATCGCATCGAACCTGCCGCACGACGCGCCGGTGCGCGTCGTGCGGCAGGACACGCGCAACCCGAAGTTGCTCTACGCCGGCACCGAGAACGGTTTGTGGAGCTCATACGACCGCGGCGGCCGCTGGGAACGGGTGAAGGCCGGCTTGCCGGTCGTCCCCGTCTACGATCTGCACGTGCAGCCGGCCGCCAACGACTTGCTGCTGGCCACCCACGGACGCGGCTTCTATGTGCTCGACGACCTCACGCCGCTGCAGCAGCTCGACGCCGCGCGCGCGCGCGGCGTCACGCTGTTTGCGATTCGCCCGGGGACGCTGTGGGCGTCATTCCCGTCGGTCGAGCCGGGCGACGGGAACTCACTGCCCGCCAACGAGTTCGCCGCGCCGAACGCGCCCGCCGGAGCGATCGTCACGTTCTATCAGCGCGCGCGCGCGAAGCAGCGCCCGTGGCTCGAGATCCTCGACGCGCACGGACGCACGGTGCGCGTGCTGCGCGGCTCGTTTCCGACCGACGAGGGCCGCAAATACTTCGTCACCAATGCGCGCGGCCTCAACCGGCTGGTGTGGGACGGCAGCGAAGACGGACCGGCTCGTTGGTACGGCACGAGCCTGCAGAACATGGGGCCGCTGAGCGGCGCCGAGTCGCTGCCCGGCGCGTATATCGCTCGGCTGCACGTCGACGGCCGCACCTTCGACCAGCCGTTCACCCTCGCCGACGATCCCAACAGCCCGTGGACGCCGGAGCAGCGCGCCGCGCGCCATGCGTTCCTCGTCACGCTATTCGGCTGGTACGACGGGATCGACAAGGCGCTCAATGAGATCGACCGCCGGCTCAAGCAGAAGACGCTCGCGCCCAGCGCACGGGCGCAGCTGATCGCGCTGCGCAGCGATCTCACCTCGAACCCGCTGCACGACGAAGACTCGATCGCGGTTCCCGACCGCATCCGCGAGCAGATCGGCGGGTTGGCGGGACAGCTCGGCGGCGGACTGCAACCGCCCTTCGCGCAGCACCAGGCCGCGCTCGATGTGCTGCGTCCCCAGGTCGCGGCCGCGTACGATCGCATCGCGCGGGTGTTGGGCCCAGGGTTCGGTTTTCGACCGACGACGCGGTACGAGCCGCCCACGCCGCCGCCGTTGCCGACGGCGTCGCCGGTCCCGGCCCCGCTGCAGTTCCCGACTCCCTCACCGTCCCCGTCCCCGACGCCGGCGCCGTGAGCTCGGCGATGGAACCGCGCAAGCCGTACGACATCGACTCGCTGACCGACGTCGCGCTGCGTGTGTTTGCCGAGCGCGGCTACGACGGCGCGTCGATGGACGACGTCGCGCGCGCCGCCGGCATCACCAAGGCCTCGATCTACCATCACGTCAGCGGCAAGGAGGCGCTGCTCGAGCGCGGCCTCGGCCGCGCGCTCGACGCGCTGTTCGCGATCCTCGAGGCGGCCGGCGCGCGCGAAGGGCCGGCCGGCGCGCGGCTGCGCTTCATCGTCACGCGCGTCGCCGACACGACGCTGCACTTGCTGCCCGAGCTGACGGTGCTATTTCGCGTCCACGGCGCGTCGCGCAGCGAGCGCAACGCGGTCGAACGCCGCCGCGCGTTCGACCGTCACGTCACGGCGATCATCGCGCAAGCCCAACGCGACGGCGACGTGCGCACCGACCTCGACCCGCGGCTCGTCGCGCGGCTGATCTTCGGCATGTCGAACTCCGTCGTCGAATGGTACCGCAGCGGCGCGCTCACCCACGAAGCGATCGCCCGCGCGATCACCGCCATCACCTTCGAAGGCATCACCCGCCGCTCATCCTGACGCCGCGCGAAGCTCGCGGAACAACGACGGATTCGCCGGGCAGCAGCTCGAAAAGGACGGTGATCGCGAATCCGATACAAGTTTCCCATGAAGCGAGCGACGATGCGCATTCAAAGACGGCAGTTGCTTCGAATCCTATCGGTCGCCTTCGGGTCGACCGTGATCGTGAACAGCTCGAATCGGAAACGATTCGCTGTCGCGCAGCCGGCCGTCGAGCCGGCGAGCGGCACGGAAAACGGAGAGATGGAACGGGTGACCGGTATCGGCGGGCTGTTCTTCCGCGCCCGCGACCCGAAAGCGTTGAACCAATGGTACGAGCAGCATTTAGGAGTCACGCCCGTCCCGCAGAAGCACAACGACGCCGTCTGGCGGCAGGAAGCGGGCCCGACCGCTTTCAGCGCGTTTCCCGAGACGACCGGCTACTTCGGCGATCCGCAGAAGGTTTGGATGGTGAACTTCCGCGTCCGCGATCTCGACAAGATGGTCGAGCAGCTGCAAGCGGCCGGAATCGCGGTCAAGGTCGATCCGCAAGCCTATCCCAACGGCCGCTTCGCGCGCTTGCACGACCCCGAAGGGAATCCAATCGAATTGTGGCAGCCCTCGTAGCTCACGTTTCTTCGAGAGGCTCTTCATGCTCCTCGATCAGCAGCGAGATACGTCGTTCGAGCTCGGCGACGCGCTCGGCAAGCGCGTCGGTCGTGCGGTGCTCGGTGCCCGAATGATCGTGCGCGCCGTGTTCCTCTCTGAAACCGCTGGCGAGATACCATGCAGTCGTGCCAAGCGCTTTGGCGAGTCGTAGTCCGATGACGAAGCTGGCGATCTTGGTTTGGCCGCCTTCCATTTGACGGATCGCACCTTCGGTGACGCCGACGCGGTGCGCCAGCTCCGTGCAGGTGAGCCCGCGCGCAAGGCGCAGGCGCCGTAGTCGCGGGCCGAATCCCTCCACGCCGAAAGCAGCGGCGCGCCGCGGCCTATGGGCGTGGGTCGGGCGGGCGGACGTAGCCGCTGCACGGATAGCCGCGCACGTCGAAGCGGGCCAAGATCCAGGGCCGCAGCGTGGCGCGGTCCTCGCGCGGGAGGCGCTCGATCGCGCGCTGCACCTCCTCGAGGCAAGGCTGGCCGGTGGCGGACAGCTCGGGACGGAGACGGTCGCGCGGTTCCATCGGACGCGGGCACTTACGCCGCCACGAATCGAACACCTGTTCGATTCACGGCGGTCTCGCAGGCGGACGGGCGGCAGGCCTGGGTACGCTCGGGGCATGGCTGAGGAGCGCCGCGAGCTGTGCGTGATCGGGGCCGGCACGGCGGGGTTCGCGGCAGCCGAAGCGGCCCGCGCCGCCGGACGTGACGTCCTGCTCGTCACCGGCGACGAGGAGCTGGGCGGAACGTGCATCCTGCGGGGCTGCATGCCGGCTAAGGCGATGCTCGCTGCGACGCAGCTCGAAGGCGAGGTGGAGAGGGCGCACGAGGTCGGCATCGAGACAACACCGGTGCACGTCGACCTGCCGGCGATCATTCGGCGCAAGCGCGCGCTGGTCGACTATTTCGCCGAAGACCGCGTTCACGAACTCGAAACTTATCCGCTGGTGCGCGGCGACGCGGGCTTCGTATCACCCGATACGATCGTCGCCGGCGAGCGGCGCATCGTCGCCGAGCGTTTCGTGATCGCGACCGGCGCCTCGACTGTCGTGCCGCCGGTGCCCGGTCTGGCCGGCGTCGCCGGCATCACGCCCGCGGACGTGATGGAGATGACGCGCGCGCCGCGCTGCGTGGCGATCGTTGGCGGCGGCCCGATCGGCTGTGCGTTCGCGCAGTTCTTCGCCCGGCTCGGCACCGCCGTGACGTTGATCCAAGACGCGCCCGAGCTGCTGCGCAACGAAGACACCGACGTCGCGCGCGCCGTGCGCGAAGCCCTCGAACGCGACGGCGTGACGATCGTTCTCGATGCCGAGTTACGCCGCGCCGCGCGCGACGGCGACAGCACGTCGTTGATCGCCGGCACGCCGCGCGGCGTCTATGAAACCAGTTGCGACATCGTCGTGCTGGCGACAAACCGCCGGCCGCACGTCGACGGGCTCGATCTGGCCGCCGGGCGGATCGACGGCAATCGCGAGCACGGGATCGCAGTCGACGCGACGTTGCGAAGCGTCTCGAACCCGCGGGTCTATGCGGCCGGCGACGTGCTCGGCCGGCGCGCCGTGGTGCACAGCGCCGCGTACGCCGGCCGGCTCGCGGCGGCGAACGCGTTCGCCGCGACGCCGGTCGCGGCGGACTGGGATCGCTGGGAGTCGCACGCGCTCTTCACCCAGCCGCAAGTCGCGGTCGTCGGGCTCACCGAGCGCGACTGCGCGGCGCGCGGGATCGCGGTGCGCGTCGCAACGCTCGCCGCGGGCGAAGTCGGCAAGGCCCTGGTCTCAGAGCAGACCGACGGCTTCGTCAAGATGCTTGCGCACGACGACGGCCGCGTCGTCGGGATCGCCATTGTGCTCGACGACGCGATCGATCTCGGCGGTGAAGCGATAGCGCTGCTCGACCGCGGCGCGAACGTCCGCGAGATCGCCGAGATGCCGCATCTCCATCCCACCATGAGCGAGCTCCTCGCCCGCGTCGCGGAAAAGCTCTGCTAGCCTAACCGGCTTCCTGCCGTTTATCGATGCCGAGGATCTCGCGCACCGTCGCCATCGGAATGAAGAGCCGGGGCAATCCCGGTTCGAACCGCTGAAACCCAAACCGCTCGTAAAACGCGACGACGTCGTCGTCCAGGGCATCGACGACGATTGCGACGCCGCCGATCTCTTCGCTGACGCGAGCGCACCGCGCCATCGCGTCCATCAGCAGAAGCGAACCGACGCCGTGCCCCTTGACCGATTCCAATACTGCCAGACGGGCAACGAGTGAAGCGGGCAAGTCTCGATTCGGGACTTTGAGCGTGCGAACGACGGCCGGCGGTAGCCGGCCGGCCTCGATGCGGCACGTCGTCAACGTATAATATCCGAGGATGACCGTCTCGTCGTTTTCATCGACGCCGACGTACGTCTTGGCGAGATTCTTGGCGGCCGCCTGATGGGCGTGCTCGTGCAGAAACCGGTCGAGTGCCGCATTACCGCACGAGAACCCCGAGCGACGATGCTTGTCCTTTTCGAAGGGACTCGACGATCACCGACGGCTCTTCACATCACGTGCATACCGGTCGGCGAGCGCTGCGAGCCGGTCGTTCGGCGGGAGTGGGTTCACGAGGGCGGAAAAAAAGACGCCGCGCGCGCGTTCGGTGAGAACGATCCGTTCGTGATCGGCGATGACGTTTCGAGCCCGCTCTTCGACCGCGGTGCGCATGAAGTCCGAGAGCGTCTGCCCGGTGAGGCTCGCGGCGCGCACGAGCAGTTCCTTTTGAGCCGCGGTCGGCCGATATTGCGCTCGATCGCGACTCGGCTTCCGCGCGGTCGAGACCGCCGGGCGCGCTTCATCATCATGGGGCGGCGTGGTCATTTGCACTCCAAGGCCACTGGACTTCGGGGAGGGCTATTGTACGCCAATTCGGCGTACAATGTAAGCCGCCTGGCGCCTCCGCTGCCGTCATTCGACTCGGCTCAAACGGGGCGAGAGTTGCCCGCCGGGCGGTTTAGCGGGTATACTCAGTCCCTGACCGACCATTTGGTAGGGAGAACCTTCGATGGCCTTGACCGCTCCGAACCGGAACCAACTCGTCGTCCCGACTGGCGGCTTCGCGCCGTACCCGGAGGTGCCGCAGCCCAATATCTTTCCGATGGAGTGGCGGGTCGAGACCCCCAAGCTGGCCGAGCTTTACGAGCGCGCCAAGCGCCACGTCTGGAACCCGTCCGACTTTCCGTGGGAGACGCTCCGCGCCGAGGATTTCACCGAAGAGCAGCGGCTCGGGATCATGTACTGGTACGCGGTGCTGGCGAACTTCGACGGCTCGGGACCCGCCGTGTTCGCCAAGGCGACGATCCACGCGTTCGAGACGCACCAGGAAGACCCGATCCGCAAGTGCTTCTTCTCGATCACGCACGATGAGATGAACCACGAAGAAGTCTGCCAGCGCGCGATTCAAACGCTCATCCCCGGCGCGCCGATGGATTTCGAGCCGACCAGCGATCTGGCCAAGGCGGCGCAGAACAACATCGGCTGGCTGTACCACAACGGCGGGCGCTACTGGACCGGCTACAGCGCGTCGCTGGCCAAGTATCCGCTGTCGGTGCTGTTCACGTCGTTCATGATGGGCGAGGTCGCGTCGTCGACGCTGTTCTTCGGGATGTCGAAAAAGGCGACGCATCCGCTGTTCAAGGAGATCTTCAAGAAGGTCGGTCAGGACGAGGCGCGCCACCTCGCGATCTGCCTCACCGTGCTCGAGCGCGACTGGCCGGGCCTCAGCGACGAGTACAAGACGATGATCACCAAGCAGCTGCGCGCGGGCTTCGTGTTCCTGAGCATGATCCTGTGGGAGCCGCCCAACCAGTTCTGGGACATCCCCGACTATTTTCTGCCGAACCATCGCGTGCTCGTGCAGCACGCGCGCGACGCGGGGCTGGGCGTGCTGACCTACGACGAGCAGGCCGAGAACTGGAAGACCGCGCTGGCGCGCGTACGCGCGATCGTCGGCGAGTGGGGCATCGAGTTCCCTGCCATCCCCGAACTCGACCTCGACGGCGTCGACGTCGGCCACATCGGGCCCGAGGACATCATCCCGGTCTTCTGAGTTCTTTCCTCACGTCACGACGCCGGGCGGATGGCGAGGAACAGCGTGATCGCGATGGTGACGAGAAGTGGAGCGACCGCTCGAAACATACGCGCCGGCGCGATACGATACGTCATGCCGCGGGCAAGCTCGATCTGGCGGTCGGTCACCCAGATCATCAGCCACGCGACCTCGGCGATGGCGAGAAATGCGAGCGCGATCGTCACGACCTTGTCGGCCGGCGGCGGCTGGCGCACGAACACTGTGCTCAAGAACGCCGTAACGGCGACGAGAACACACGGCGGTATCCATAGCCAGCGGCGCGATACCTCGCGGCCCGGCCGGCCGTCGATACCGATACCGCTGGGCATTCGCTCGGGCGCCGCCGGATAACGCCGCGCGACGTGCCGGCAGAGTGCGATGACGGCGACGATCGCAACCGCGATCGCGACCGGTAAGAGCAGCGGACCCACCGCATCCTCTATCGTCATGCGGCACTCAAGTTACGGGCTGCGCCGACTTACTTCTTGACGCAGTGCTGCGTCACCGTGCCGCTCGACTCGGTGACGGTGGCGTCGACGACGGAGTCGCTGAGCTTCCTGATCGTCGTCGTTCCGCCCGTGTCGCCGCCGGTTAGCAGGACGTGTGTGAAAACGAGCACGTTCTCGTGCCAGCCGGGCGTGGTCGTCACCGTATAGTCGCCCAGCGCGCCTTCGGCGATGTACACCCAGCGCTTGGCGGCGGCATCGTACGAGATCCAGCCGTCGGCCGAATACGTTCCGCCGCCCGAGAGCGGCGCGCTGACGTGCTGCAGGTAGTTGTTGGCGCGCGGGCCGCGCGCGTACGTCACCGCGATCGGACCCATCCCGTTCGACAGCGTGCACGACCACGAGCCGACCAGGAAGACCCAGGCGGGCCCGTCGTCGGGCGGCGCCTGCGCCGCGGCCGGCGCCGCCAGCGCGACGGCAAAGAAAAGGCGAGGATCGAACGGAACGTCATGGCCGACAGTACGGCGGCCGGTTGGTTCGGTCCCGTCCCGAGGTCGCGTGGGCATGTCGCCGAAAAGGCGAACGCCATGACGACCACCCTGGCAGCCGGCGCGGAACTCTTCGAGCGCCATCGCACCACGCTCGACCGTGCGCGCGAAGCGATTCGCAGCCGCGCGTATTTCAGCGCCTATCCGGAAAGCGCGAGCGGCAAGGTCTACGGCGAAACCGCGGCGGCCGAAGGCAAGGCCGCCTTCGACGCGCGGCTCGGCCGCCCGTTCGCGCTCGACCAACCCGGCAGCGGCGAAACGGTCGCGCCCGAACGCTCGCCGTACGGGCTCGCGCTCGACGTCGCGTATCCGCTGGCCGACGTTGACGCGCTCGTCGCCGCGGCGGTGAGCGCTGGCGAACGCTGGGGAAACGTACCGATCGAAGAACGGGTCGGCGTCGCGCTCGAGGCGCTGGCGCGCATCAATCGCCGTTCGTTCGAGATGGCGCACGCCGTCATGCACACGACCGGGCAAAGCTTCCTGATGGGCTTTCAAGCCGGCGGCCCGCACGCGCAGGACCGCGCGCTCGAAGCGATCGCCTACGCCTACGACGAGATGTCGCGCGTCCCCGAGCGCGTGATCTGGGAGAAGCCGGCCAAGCCCGAGCCGCTGCGCATCGAGAAGACGTATCGCGTCGTGCCGCGCGGCGTCGATCTGACCATCGGCTGCTCGACGTTTCCGACCTGGAACGCGTACCCCGGGATGTTCGCCAGCTTGGTAACCGGCAACGCGGTGATCGTGAAGCCGCACCCGCAAGCGGTGTTGCCGCTCGCGATCACGGTCGAGGTTCTGCAGGCCGTGCTGCGCGAAGGCGGCTACGATCCGCGCGTCGTGACGCTGGCGGTCGACCCGCCGGACCATCCACTGGCCAAGCTGCTCGCGCAGCGCTCGGAGATCGCGCTGATCGACTACACGGGCTCGACCGCGTTCGGTGACTGGCTCGAGCAGAACTCCGACGCGCTCGTATACACCGAGAAGGCCGGCGTGAACGCGGTCGTGATCGACTCGACCGACGACTTCGACGGCATGGCGCGCAACCTGGCGATGTCGCTGTCGCTGTACTCGGGGCAAATGTGCACGACGCCGCAGAACCTGTTCGTTCCGCGCGACGGGATTCCGGCCGGCGGCGAACGCGTCGCGTTCGACGACGTGGTCGGCGCGATCGTGAAAGCGCTCGACGCGCTGCTCGGCGATCCGGCCCGCGCCGCCGGCGTGCTCGGCGCGATCGCAACTGATGCGACGCTGCGCCGCATCGACGAGGAGAACGCCAAGCCCGGCGTCGTCCGCAAGAGCACGGTCGTCGCCAATCCCGAGTTTCCCGGCGCGCGCGTGCGATCGCCGCTGCTCGCCGTGGTCGACGCGGCCGACCGCGAGCGTTTCGAGCACGAGGCGTTCGGTCCGATCGCGTTCGTCGTCCGAACCGCCGACACGGCGGAGTCGCTGCGCTTGGCCACCGGCAGCGCCCGCCACCGCGGTGCGATCACCGCGATCGTCCACACGACCGATCCGGCGGTACTCGAACGCGCACAGCGCTGGGCGCGGGACGGCAAAGTCAATCTGGCGGTGAACCTGACCGGCGCGCTGCTGGTGAACCAGTCGGCCGCCTTCAGCGACTTTCACGTGTCCGGCGGCAATCCGGCCGGCAACGCGTCCCTCACCGACGCGGCGTTCGTGGCCAACCGCTTCCGCATCATCGAGACGCGCACGCCGGTCGCGTCCAACGGAGCCGGCGCGGGGGCGTGAGCGTCGGCGAGCTCACCGGCGACGCCTTGGCGCGCGCCTGCGCCGAGGAGATGCTCGAGCGCGACCACGCGTCGCGCGCGCTGGGAATCGCGCTCGAGGAGGCGCGGCCGGGTTACGCGCGCTGCTCGCTGAGGATCGGTCAGGCGATGGTGAACGGCCACGCGATCGCGCACGGCGGGATCACCTTTACGCTGGCCGACTCCACCTTCGCGTTCGCCTGCAACTCGCGCAACGAGCCGAACGTCGCGCTGCAGGCCTCGATCTCGTACGTCGCTGCGGTCAAGCTCGGCGATCGGCTGATCGCCGAGGCGCGCGAGCAGTCTTCGCGCGGCCGCACCGGGGTGTACGACATCACCGTGACGCGTGACGACGGCGACCTGGTCGCGCTGTTTCGCGGCACCTGCTATCGGATCAAGGGAACGGTGCTGGAGGGCGCCGCGAGCTGACCGCCGGCGCGGGCGACGGGGTCCTGCGGCTGCGCGGCGGCGCATTGCGCGCGGATCCGCCGACGCTGCCGGCGATGCTCGACGAGGCCGCGCGGCGCGCACCCGATCGCGTGTTCCTGATCGAGCGCGATCCGCACGGGCGCCGGCGGCAGATCGGCTTCGCGACCGCGGCGAAACGCTCGCGGCGCGTCGCCGGCGCGCTGCGCGCGCTCGGCGCGTCGGAGACGCGCCCGCTGATGATCCTGAGCGGCAACGGTATCGATCACGCGCTGCTCGCGCTGGGCGCAGCCCGAGGCGCGATCCCCGTCGCGCCGGTCGACGCGTCACTGGGACTCGCCGCGCCGGGCTTTGCGCGCTTGCGCGCGATCGCCGACGTCGTGCGCCCGGCGGTCGTCTTCGCGTACGACGGACCGGCCTACGCCGCCGCGGTGCGCGCCGTCGCGCCCAAGGCGGCCTTCGTCAGCGTGAGCGCGCCGCCGGCCGGGGTCCGTTCGTTCGACTACGCGCGCCTCCTCGCGCACGCTCCGCTGTCCGACGACGCGATCGGCATCGACGGCGACACCGTCGCCAAGCTCATGTTCGGCAGCAATCCGGACGCCGAGGTCGCGGCGACGGTCGTAACGCACGGGATGATCGGCGCGATGCTGCAAGGGCTCACCCAGGCATGGCCGTTCCTCGAACGGCGGCCGCCGGTGATCGTCGACGGCTTGCCCTGGAGCGGCGCGTTCGGCGGCAACGTCGTGTTCGGCTTGGCGCTCCGGCATGCGGGCACGCTGCACGTCGTTGACGACGGGCCGTCCGCGCGGACCGCGCGGCTGCGCGGCGAGCTCGAGCCGACGCTCGCGTTCGACGTTCCGTCGGGCTGGGCGCGCTGGGTCGAACGGTTGCGCGCCGACGATGCGCTGCGACTGCGCTGGCTCGCGCAGCTCGACCTGGCCTGCTGGAGCGGAGCGACGATGGCGCCGTCGACTCGCGACGCGTTGTGTGCGATCGGCGTTCCGCTGGCGGCGGTGTGGGGCGCTACCGCGACCGCCGGCGCGGCCTGCGCGACGAGCGGCGGCGCGCCGAAGTTCGACGCGATCGGCACTCCGCTGCCCGGCGTCGAGCTCGCGCTGGTTCCAGCCGGCGACGCGTACGAAATACGCGCGCGCGGACAGCAGCTGAGCACCGGATACTATTGGCGGCCCGATCTCACCGCGGCGGCCTTCGACGAGAACGGTTTCTTGCGCACCGGCGATCTCGCCCGTCCGGTCGACGCGCGCGCTCCGCAGCGCGGTCTCGCGTACGTCGCGCGCCTCGACGGGCGCTTCAAGCTCAGCAATGGCGCGTGGGTTTGCGCGCCCGAGCTGCGCGCGGCGTTCTTGGCCCAGTGCAGCGACGCGGCCGACGTGCTGGTGACGGGACAAGGCGCCGACCAAGTCGGCTTGCTGGTGCGTCCGGCGGCCGATGCCGCGCTGCTCGATCGCGACGTGCTGCGCGCGCAGATCGCGGCGGCCATGCGGCGCGTCGCCGCCGGTGCCGCGATCGGGGGTGCGCCGTGGCGCGCGCTGATCGTCGACCGCCCCCCGGCGCGCCACGTCGCGGCAGCGAACGCCGCGCGCGTGCACGCGAGCGAACCCGACGCCGACGTGATCGTGCTGTGAGCGGGCTGGCGGCCGGCATCAACGTCGGCGGGACGACGACCAGCGTCGTGCTCGCCACGCCGGACGGCGCGATTCTGCAGCGCCGGACGTGGTCGACGCAAGCGCGCGACGGCGCCGCGCTGTACGCGGCAATCGTCGACGCGGTGCGCGAGATCGCCGGCGAGGCGCGCGTCGTCGGCGTCGCCATCGGCGGACCGATGAACGCGCACAGCGGCACCGTGCTGAGCGCGCCGCATCTCCCAGGGCTGCACGGCTTTCCGATCGGGCCGCGGCTGCGGGCCGACCTCGAGCGGGCGGTGACGGTGCATCACGATGCGGCGGCGTGCGCGCTGGCAGAAGTGCGTTGGGGTGCCGGCCGCGATGCCGGCGGCCTGGCGTATCTCACCTGCGGAACGGGCTTCGGCGCGGGGATCGTGATCGGCGGCCGCGCCGTCTACGGCTTGCACGGCGCGTCATCGGAGCTCGGTCACGTGCGATACCGCGACGACGGTCCCGACGTCTTCGGCAAGCCCGGCTCGTTCGAGTCGTACGGCTCGGCCGGCGTCTTGCCCGCACTGGCGCGGCGGCACGATCCCGGGTTCGACGCGACGAGCGGGAACGAAGTCGCGGCGCGCGCGGCGCGCGGCGATCAGGTCGCCCAAGCGGCGATCGCCGACAACGTGCAGGCCGTCGGAGCGGCGTGCGCGCTGCTGGCCGACGTCCTGGTGCTCGACGTCATCGTATTGGGCAGCCTAGCGACGTATCTCGGCGACGTCTGGCTCGAGCGCGTCCGCGCCGCGTTCGCCCGCGAAGCGCTGCCCGATCGCGTGACGTCGTGCGAGCTGCGCGCGAGCTCGGTCGATCATCTCCAAGACCTCAGCGGCGTGGCCGCCGCATTCGCGCCGCACGACGCGCGCTAAGCGCCGTGACCCTTGCTCCCCCGCTCGCTTGCGGGCTATACTGGGCGCTGCGAAGCTTGGAGGAACCGTGTTGCGCATGGTCAGGGTCGTCTCGGTCGTTGCGGCGGCGGTCGTCGCGTTCGTGCTCGGTCACGTCACGGCGCCGCCGCGGATCGCGCTGGCGCAGTCACCTCCGCCGGCCGCCGCATTGTCCGAGCTGCGCTGCTACGGCGCGCAATTCGGTCCACAGCTTCCCGCCCAAGTCGGGCTGCACGATCAGTTCCAAACCTCCGAAGTGACGGTCACCGTTCCGCAGCTGTTCTGCGTGCCGGTCGCGGCGACGCTCCGGCAGCGTGCCGTTCCGGTGGACGGCGTGGCCGACCACTTGGTGTGCTACAACGCGCCGGGCGGTGCGGCATTGGCGCAGAACCACTCGGTGACCGATCGGCTCGGCAAGCTCTCCGTCGCGAACCTCGTCCCGCGCCTGCTCTGCGTCCCGGCGCACCAGGACACGTAAGGCTAATAGCGGCCGAGGATGCGCTGCTCGCCGCCGATCGCGTCGAGCGCGGCGCGCAGGCGTGCGTCGTCGACGCCGGCGAGCTCGACGAAGAAGCGATAACGAAACGGGACGCGGCGGTCGGGCCGTGCGATCAGAAAGCGCAGGTCGATGCCGCGGTCGGCGAACGCGCCCAGCGCATCGCGCAGCGAACCGGGGCGATCGTCCACCGCGATGCCGACGCAGGCGCGATCGCCGCGCGCGTCCTCTTCGCCGCGCGCGATCGCGAAGAAGCGGGTGAAGTTCTCGCGCTCGTCCTCGACGCCGCGGCGCAAGATGGTGCCGCCGTGCAGCTCGGCGGCGAGCGCGGGACCGACGGCCGCGACCGCCGGATCGCCGAGCGCGACGACGTCGCGCACCGCGCCGGCGGTGTCGGTCGCCGTCGCGCGCTCCCAGCCGCGCGCGTCCGCGCGGCGCCGCACCTGTTCGAGCGCGACCGGATGCGAGCGAATCTCGCGCACCCTGTCCTCGGTCGCGCCGGCGCAGCCGATCAAGCACAGCTCGATCGCCAGCGTCGTTTCGGCGCGGACGTGCAGCGACGGGTGCTCCCACAGCAGCTCGTAGTTGCGCGGCACCGCCCCGGCGATCGCGTTCTCGACCGGCAGCACGCCGAGCTCGACCTCGCCGGCCGCGACCGCTTCGGCGACCGCGTCGAACGAAGCGTAACCGTGCGTCCGTGCGCCGGGCACGAGCGCGCGGGCGGCGACGTCGCTGAACGCGCCGGGATGACCTTGGTACCCGACGACGACCGGCGCGCGCGGCGTCGTCAGCCCGAGAGCTCCTGCAACGCGCTGCGCGCCTCGTCCGCGCGCGGACCGTTCGCCCCGACGACACGCAGATAACGCCGGAAGTCGGCGGCCGCGTCGGAGCGGCGCCCGATCGCCTGGAGGATCGCGCCGCGATCGAACAGCGCCGCCGGGAAATCCCTGCGCTGCTCGAGCACGCGATCGACCTGCGCCAGCGCATCGAGATCGTGACCGTTGTCGTGCAGCGCGACGGCGTAGTCGGTCCGGACGTCGGGGTTCGACGGATCGAGCGCGAGCGCGCGCCGAAAATAGGCGGTTGCGGCGGCGAAGTGCCGCGAGTCGAACTCCATGTCGGCCAACCGCACGAGCGCGGCGAGGTCGTTCGGATTGCGGGCCAAGCGCGCGCGCAGCGCGCCGAACTCTTGCGTCACCGGCGCCGGCGGACCGGCCGCGGCGCTGCCGCCGCCGGTCGACGCGCCGGGCAGCGCGTTGGCGTTCTGAACCGGCCCGGTGCCGGTCTGGGGCACGGTGAACGTCCCCGGCGGATCGGTTGCGATCGGCGCAGCGGTCGCCTCGATGCGCGCATCACCCTGTTCGTGCACCGCCGGCGGTCCGAACGCCGCACCGGTCGTGCCGAAGCCGATGCGCAGAAACCAGCCGAGAATTCCGAGCAGCGCGATCGCGAACGCTGCGAAGATCGGGAGCGCGATTCGTGCCGGCAAGCCCACCCGGGGGACTTGGCGAAGGATGCTGCGTGCTCCCCGGTCTGCCCGACGTCGCCGAGCTGCAGCTCCTCTTTGCGCAGTACAACTGGATGCATTTCCGGGGCGAGATCCCGACCTACCGGATCGCCTACAACGCGCGCTTCTCGAACTGCGCGGGCCGGATTACCTACAAACCGCCGTTGATCGAGCTGTCCCCCAAGCATTTGGCCGGTAAGGCCGGGGAGCTGCGCGAGACCTTGCTGCACGAGATGATTCACGCCTGGCTGCACGCGCTGGGCAAGAGTCCCGGCCACACCGCGGCGTTCAAGCGCAAGATGCAAGAGCTCGGCCTGCGCTCGATCTACCACGACCTCGGCCGCGCGACGCCGCTCAACGAGTCAACGAAGCGCTACATCCTGCGCTGTGAGAAATGCACGATGGAGTTGCTGCGCAAACGCAAGCCGTCCGCCAACCTCGTTTGCGCCCGCTGCCGCAAACCGTTCGCCGTCTTCGAAGTCGTCGAGATGCGCCCGGTCGAGCTGCAGCGCGCGGCCTCCACCTCCCGGCGCTGAACGTAGAGTTCGCGTGGGGGCGAATGCCGCTACAGGGCGGCGCTGAAGTAGGTGTAGCTGTTCTCTTGGAGGACCGCGATTGCGGCGATGCCGGCCGGGACGATGCCGAGGCCAGGCAGCACGTGGCTGCGCAGCTCGGCTTGGATCTCGTTCGGATTGCCGGGCGAGGCGTTGCCTTCGGTTTTGCGGGCGGTGACGATGCGATTGGCGACGTCGCCCAGCGCGGTGTTGCAGCAGAAGATCTTCACGCCGCGCGCCAGGAGCGCGGGGATCGAACGGTCGGCGTTCGGCGCCGTGCCGGCGGTCGCGTGCGACCAGGAATTGCCTTGCGCGAATTCGGCCGGCACCGAGTCCTTGCGGCCGCGCACGACCTCGAGCAGCTTGTAGGTGCGCCACGCCTCGTCGTCGAGCCCGAGCGTCACCGCCGAGCCGGCGATCACGATCGCGATCTGCACGTTGGAGCCCGCCTCGTGCCAGCCGCTTTCGAACCCGTTGAGCGAATTGACCGCGAACTGCAGCACCGAGCCGTCGTCGGCGCGCGCGGCGCCGATCGCCTGACGGTGCTTCGCGCCGCTGCGTATGCGGCCCACGAAGGCCGTTTCGTCGAGGATCGCCGGGTCGGCCGCCGCAGCCGCAACCGTTGCCGTCGTGCCCAGCGCGACGGCGCCGGCCGCGCTCGCAACCAAGAACTGTGTGCGCGTTCCCATACGGATACGGTATCGGCGGATCGAGACGGATTCCCGCTCGGTGCGGCTGCTACACCAGATGGCGTACGGCGAGGCCGACCGCGGCCAGGATCAGCGCGACGGCGAGCAGGGTGATGAGGTTCGGCGAGGAGACGCGCTTGGCGATCGGCGGCCCGATGCTCCCTCCGATTACGCCGCCGAGCAGCAGCGGGAGCGCGAACACCCAGTCCACGTCGCCGCCGATCGCGTGCGCCGCGATGCCGACCGGCGCGGTAGTGGTGATCACGAACGCGGTCGTCGCGGTGACGACGTGCGGCGGCATCCGCGCGACGATCAGCAGCAGCGGGATCAGCACCACGCCGCCGCCGATCCCGAACAGCGAGGAGAAGAAGCCGACGCCGAAGCCGGCGACGAGGCCGACGCGCGGATCGTGCGCGAACGTGCGCTCATCGGCGGCGCGCGAGGTCATCTTGCGCCGCGCGAGCACGAGCCCGGCCAGCACGATCAGCGCCGCGGCGTAGGCGACGTCGAAGCCGGTCGGGCTGAAGCGTTTGACGGCCAGCACGCCGGCGATGCTGCCCGGTACCGCCGCGACCGTGAGCGGCACGGCCAGCCGCATGTCGACGACGCGGTGGCGCAGATAAGCGATGCTCGCCGCGGCGGTGTTGGCGAACACGAGCAGCAGCGACGTTCCGGCGGCCTGCGCCGGCGGAACGCCGAACGCGACGCGCAGCAGCGGGATCACGACGAACCCGCCGCCCAGGCCGACCAGCGAGCCGAAGACGCTGGCCGCGAAACCGGCCAGAAAGAGCTCGATCGCTCCGAGCGGTGTCAGGTCACGTCAGCTCTGCACGCGCCCGATGTAGCGGCGGTCGCGCGTATCGATCCGGATCACGTCGCCGGGATTCACGAACAGCGGAACGTTGACCGTCGCGCCGGTCTCGAGTTTGGCCGGCTTGGTGGTACCGGTCGCGGTGTCGCCCTTGAAGCCGGGATCCGTCTCGTCGACTCGCAGCTCGACGTGCGCGGGCAGGTCGGCGCCGATCGGCGTCCCGTCGTGGAACTGCACGGCGATCTTCATCCCGTCCCTGAGGAAGTCGGCCGGGTCGCCGATGATGTCGCGCTGCAGGGTGAAGTTCTCGTAGGTCTCATTGTCCATGAAATGATAGCCGTCGGCGTCGTTGTAGAGCATCTGCATGTCGCGGTTGTCGACGGTGGCGCGCTCGAGCTTCTCGCCGGCGCGGAACGTGCGCTCGACCGTCGCGCCCGACTTGACGTTCTTGAGACGCGTCCGCACGAACGCCGAGCCTTTGCCGGGTTTGACGTGCAGGAACTCGATGACGGTCCAGAGCTGGCCGTCGATGACGATCGTGACGCCGTTTCGGAAATCGTTGGAGCTGATCATGACTGGCGGCCCGCTTTCAGCAGCGAGATACGGTTTTCCGTCCCGCGCCGCAAGCGAGCGAGGTTCTCACGGTGGCGAAAGACGATGACCAGCGCCGACGCCAGGCCGTAGATCAATCCGACGCGGCCCATTCCGAACCACAGCACGGGCGCCATCGCGAGCGACGCCAACATCGAACCGACCGACGCGTAGCCGCACGCCGCCACCACGGCGATCCAGACGATCCCGAACGCGATCCCGGCCGGCCACCACAGTGCGATCACCGTTCCCAACAGGGTGGCGACCCCTTTCCCGCCTTTGAAGTGCAAGAACGGCGACCAGCAGTGACCGGCGACGGCCGCAAACGCCGCCAGCGTCGCGGTGACCGGGCCGCCCAGCGCGCCGGCCGCCAGCGCCGGCGCGAAGCCTTTGAGCGCGTCGAGCGCCAGCACCGCCGCCGCGCCGCGTTTGCCCAGCGTGCGCAGCGCGTTCGCCGCGCCGATGTTGCCGCTCCCCGACCGGCGGATGTCGGTGGCATAGAACGCGCGCGACACGAGCACGCCGAACGGGATCGCGCCGACGAAGAAAGCGACGACGACCGACGCGACGGTCACCACGACGGGACTCACCGCGAACGCTCCGCGGCGCCGCTCTCCGCCCGGCGCGACCGGAAGTCGAGCGTGAGCGGGACGCCCTCGAAGTCGAACTCGCCGCGCAGCGTGTGCTCGATGAAGCGCCGGTAGGAGGACGGCACCAGCTCCGGGTCGTTGACGTGAAACACGAACAGCGGCGGGTGCGTCTGCGGCTGCGACGCGTACAGGATCTTGAGCGGCTTGCCGGATTGGATCGGCGGCGGGTGCGCGAGCACGGCGTCGCGCACGATCGCGTTGAGTTTCGCAGTCGGGATGCGCCGATCGAGGTTGCGCGCGACGCGCTCGACCAGCGGCATGAGGCTCTGCAGACGCCGCTTGGTGAGCGCCGAGAGGAACGTCACCGGCGCGAACGATGCGAACGGCATCTGCGCGTGGATCTCGGCGGCGAGTTCGGCTTGGCTGTACTCACCCTGCGCGCGCACGAGATCGTACTTGTTGCCGACGATCACGAGCGCCTTGCGCTCTTCGAGCGCGATCCCGGCCAGCCGGCGGTCTTGGTTCGTGGGTCCCCTGAGCGCATCGATCAAGAGGATCACGACGTCGGAGCGCGAGATCGCCTTGAGCGAGCGCAGCGACGAGTAGTATTCGATCGGCCCATGCTGGCCGGCCTTCTTGTACACGCCGGCGGTGTCGATCAGCCGAAAGCTCCGGCCCGACCACCGCAGCAGCGTGTCGATCGCGTCGCGCGTCGTTCCCGGCACCTCCGAAACGATCGCGCGTTCCTCGTCGAGCAGCGCGTTGAGCAGCGACGACTTGCCGACGTTGGGCTGGCCGATCAGCGCGAGCGCCAGCTCCGGGCTCTCTTGCGCACCGAAATCGTCCGGCGGCAACCGCTCGACGATGGCGTCGAGCAGATCGCCCGTTCCTTCGCCGTGCAGCGCCGAGACGCCGAGCGGCTCGCCGAAGCCCAGACTGCTGAACTCCGCGTGCACCGAGGCTGCGGCTTTCGGGGATTCGATCTTGTTGGCAGCCAGGATCACCGGCTTGCGCGTGCGCCGCAAGATGTGCGCCACGTCCTCGTCGGCGGAGACCAGACCGTCCTGCGCGTCGACGGTCAGCACGATCACGTCGGCGTCGCGCGCAGCCGACTCGGCCTGCGCGCGGGTACCGTGCGCGATCGCGTCGGACGGGTCGAAGCCGGCGTCGATCCCGCCGGTGTCGACGAGCGTGAAGGTGCGGTTGCGCCACTCCGTCAGGGCGTAGAGCCTGTCGCGCGTCACGCCCGGCGTGTCCTCGACGATCGCCAAGCGCTGGCCGAGCAGGCGGTTGAACAGCGCGCTCTTGCCCACGTTCGGGCGTCCGACGACCGCAACGGTCGCGGGTCGCACGCGCAGGGAAGGAGCGAGGGCTTCGGCCATGACCGCCCAAGGTTCCCAGCGTCATGCTCCGTCGCCTCGCGACCGTCGCGTTCGTGCTGCTCCTGGCCGCCGTTCCGACCGGCTCCTTGTACGTGACGACTTTGCCGAGCGCCGCCGACGTGTGGATCGACGGAACGTACGTCGGCCGCAGCCCATTGGTCGTCGACGCCTTGGCTACCGGCCATCATACGCTGGGCGTCGCCAAGACCGGCTGGCGCCCGCTCCAGCTCGACGTGAGCGTCGTGAGCGGTCAAACGACGCTCAGCTCGACGCGGCTCGATCTCGAACGCACCGGACTGCGGCCGGCGCCCGGCTCCATCGCCGTCCACGGCGTCGTCGCGACGCAGACCTTGCTCGACGGCGTTCCGGCCGCGCGCTCCAAGGACGGGACCTATCCGGCCGCCGCCGGAACCCACGAGCTCGCCGTCCGCACTGCGCACGGGCGGATCATGCGCAGCGTGACGGTGTGGCCGCAGACCCGCACCGACGTCGTGCTGCAGCCCGAGGTCGAGCAGCCGCGTCCCAGCGTCGTCGCGCCGGCCGAGGACTATCTGCCCAAGAGCGCGATCCAGGTCGAGGGCGAGAAGGTCGTGGTACGCTACGGCGGGCACGAGGTCGTCGCGCACCTCGGGCTGACCGCTTATCGCGTCGACGGTAAGGTGGTCGACCTCGGCGACGCGCCGACGCTGATCGGCTCGCGCCTCTACCTCCCGCTGGATCTCCTCACCATGCTCTCTTCGGGAACTCGATGACCTCGACTCAGACGGCACGATAAATGGCGCAGATCTCCATCGAGACCGCACCATAGTGGCGCAGATCTACATCGAGACGCACGGCTGTCAGATGAACGAGGCCGACTCGCAGGACATCGCGCGCCGCGCCGTCGGCGCGGGCTTCACCCTCGCCGAGCGGCCCGAAGACGCGTCGGTGCTGGTCTTGAACACCTGCACGGTGCGCGACAACGCCGAGCGGCGCGCCTACGGCCGGATCGCGCACTGGAAGGCCGTCAAGGACGCCGATCCGTCGGTGAAGGTGATCGTCACCGGCTGCTTGGCGGAGCAGGACAAAGACCGCATGCGCAAGATCGTGCCGCACGTCGACGGCGTGTTCGGCACGCGCGAGCTGGGCGCGCTCGGAGACGCGCTGGCCGCCTGGCGCGCCGAGTACCCGGACGACGACGTGACGGTCGACCGCGAGATCGAAACCGTGATGGGCGGTGCGGGCGAAGGGATCGCCGGACCCTACGACGCGCTGCGCGGCTTCGTCAACGTCCAGCGCGGCTGCTCGTACTACTGCACGTTCTGCATCGTGCCGCACGTGCGCGGACGCTTCGACCACCGCCCCTTGCGCGACGTGCTGGCCGAGGTGCGGACCAAGACGCAGGCCGGCGCGCACGAGATCACGCTGGTCGGGCAAACGGTGAACGCTTACAAGGAGCCCGCGACCGGCGCGGACTTCGCCGAACTGCTCGAAGCGGTCTGCGCGATCGAGACCGTCGAACGCGTGTCGTTCGTCAGCTCGCATCCGAAGGACCTCAACGAGAAGCTGGCGCGCGTCTGCGCGACGCTGCCCAAGATGAACCCGCGCTTTCACGTCGCGCTGCAGTCCGGCTCGAACCCGATGCTGCGCCGGATGAACCGCAAGTACACCGTCGAGCAGTTCCTCGAGCGGGTCGCGACGTTCAAGCGCTCCAATCCGAGCTGGGCGATCACGACCGATTTGATCGTCGGCTTCCCGGGTGAGACCGACGAGGACTTCGCGCGCACCCTCGAGGTGTGCGCGACGGGGATCTTCGCCCAAGCGTACATGTTCGTCTACTCGCCGCGGCGCGGAACGCCGGCCGCCGTCTGGCACGCCGCGGCGGCGGTTCCGCACGACGTCGCGCAAGCGCGGTTCGTCCGCCTCAAGGAGGTGCAGGATGCGGCGGTGCGGGCGTATCACGACCGCAAGCTCGGCACGGTCGTGCGCGCGCTGGTCCACGGCGTCTCGCGCAAAGACGCGGCGAAGCTCAGCGCGAAGACGATCGACAACGTAACGGTCAACTTCCCGGCGAACGAGACCGCGGCCGATCTCGCTCATCCCTGGGCCGACGTTGCGGTCGAAGGCGCATCTGTCTGGGGCGTGCGCGGAACCTGCGTCGGCCGCGCCGCGACGTTCGACGGCGCCGCGCGTCCGGTCGCGCCGCCGCTGATCGATTTGCTCGCCGTCTGAAGGCGAGCGTGCCGAACGACTCGACCGTTCGCCGCGTGACGATAGCGCTGCTGCGCCGGCTCGGGATTGAAAGCGGCCGCGCCGTGTCTCTCGAAGGTGAGCGTCGCAGCCAAGGGAAAGTCCGGGTCGTCGCACCGGGGGGCGACCTCCCATGACACGGTCAGAGTCCAGCGAACCGAATCGAAGGAAGCGGCACGGCCTCGAGCGCCGAGCGCTTACTTGGCGCGAACGCAGCGGACTCGACCGGCGCGCGGGCGAGAGTGCGCGCGCGTAGCGTCCACGCGAACGTCCGTCCCGACAGTGTGTCGGTCACGATCAGGATCGTCATCGTCGATGACGATCCTGTCGCGGCCGCGCGCGAGATCGGCGAGCTGGAACGCGTCGGGATCGCGTTCGACGCGCGGGTCGCGATCTCCGAAGCCGATCTGCGCCGAGAATTGGCCGAGTTCGCGCCGGATCTGGTGCTGAGCGAAGACCGCTTGCCGGACTTCGACAGCCGAGCGGTCTTGACCGTCGTTCGCGAGCTGGCCGCCGACACGCCGGTCATCGTCGTCGCCTGCGCAATCGGCGAAGAGCGTGCGGCATGGGCCGTGCGCGACGGCGCGGTCGACTACGTTTCCAAGCAAAACCTCGGGCAGTTGCCCGATGCGGTCGTCCGTGCCATCGACGACGCGCGGCACCTCGCGCTCGGACGCGTCGCGGAGTTCGAGTTCAACGCCGCGTACGAGCGGGTCACCGCGCTGCTGGCAAACGTCGACAGCGCGCTGTCGTCGTACTCTCTCGCGGAGGGCCGCTACTATTACGTGAGCCCCGCGGCGCGGCGGGTCTACGGGCGTTCGGCTGAGGACTTCTACCGTCACGACGACGCCTGGCAAGACTTCGTCCATCCCGACGACCTGGAGACCTTTGCAGCCCTGCGCGAGCGCATGCTGGCCGACGGCGTCGCCGAGGACCAGTACCGGGTCGTTCACGCCGACGGTTCGATCCATTGGGTCACGCATCGGGGGAAGATCGCGTACGACCACAACCGCGTGCCGCAGCGGGTCGACACCGTCGGCGCGGACATCACCGAGCGGATGGAGCAATTGCGCCAAATCGAGCGCTTGAGCCGCATCCGCGACGTGCTCTCGGCGGTCAACACTGCGATCGTGCGCATCAACGAGCCGGCCGAGCTGCGCGACGAGGCGTGCCGCATCGCGACCAGCGTCGGTGGACTGCCGATCGCGATGATGGTCGAGGTCGACGCCGACACCGGCTTCGGGGAGATTCAAGCGCTGATCGGCGACGCGCCGAGCGGCCGGATCAAGCGCGGCATCGAGCGGCTGTTCGACGATCCGGACGTGGCGGCAGGCGTGCTCGCCGAGTCGCTGCGCAGCGGCCGGCCGATCGCGGAGAACGACGTCGAATCGCGGGTGGCGCGCGCTCCGCAGAGCCGCTGGCTGGCCGAATCCGGCGTGCGCGCGATCGCGAGCTTCCCGTTCGCGATCGACGCCCGGCGCAAGGGAAGCCTGCTGCTGGGTAGTTACGAGCGCGACTTCTTCAACGAGGACGAAATCGATCTGCTCGCCGCGCTCACCAACAATCTCGCGTTCAAGCTCGAGCTCGCCGCCAACCGCGAGCGGGTGAACTATCTCTCGTACTACGACCAGCTCACGGGTTTGCCGAACCGCTCGTTCGCGCAGGAGCGGCTCGCTCAAGAGATCACCGCTTCGGCACGCCGCGGGGACCGGCTCGCCCTGCTGGTCTTCGACCTGCGGAAGTTCGCCTACGTCAACTCGTCGCTCGGCGACGCTCGCGGCGACCTGATTCTGCAGCAGATCGCGCAGCGCATGCGCGATCAGATCGGTTCGGAGAACATCGCTCGGATCGCCGGCGACCGCTTCTCGATCTTGATCCCGGAGCTCGAGGCGCTCAAGGACGTGATGTCGGCGCTCGGATCGGAGGGGGTACGGTTGTTGGCCGAGCCGATCGTCGTCGCCGGGCACGAGGTCAAGCTCACCGCTCACGTGGGCTGTGCCGTCTACCCTTCCGACGGCAGCGACGCGAAGACGCTCTTCCGGATGGCCGAGACCGCACTCAAGACCGCCAAAGGTTCGGACGCGCCGTACCGCTTCTATTCGGCCGAGCTCAACGCGCGCATGGAACGGCGCATCGCCCTCGAAGCGAGGCTGGAGCGCGCAACGTTCGAGCAGCAGTTCGTGATGTACTACCAGCCGAAGGTCGAACTGGTCAGCCGCGCGATCGTCGGGGTCGAGGCATTGCTGCGCTGGAGGGATCCGAAGCGGCCGGGCCACCTCGTGCCGCCCAACGAGTTCATCACCGTCCTGGAAGAAACCGGACTGATCAAGGAGGTCGGACGGTGGGCGATCGGCGAGGCGGTCCGCCAGCATCACGCCTGGCTGGCAGCTGGGCTGGCCGCGCCGCGCATCGCCGTCAACGTTTCGGCCGTTCAGCTCCGCGACCGTTACCTTTTGGGCGACGTCGAAGACGCGCTCGGCGCGTTCCCGACCGATCCGGGCCTCGACCTCGAGGTCACCGAGAGCGCCGTCATGGGCGACGTGCGCGCCGCGGTCGACACGCTCCGCGCGATCCACAATTTGGGCGTCGAGATCGCCATCGACGATTTCGGTACCGGGTACTCGTCGCTGTCGTACTTGTTCCAGTTGCCGATCAGCTCGATGAAGATCGATCGCGGCTTCATCGACGGCATGACGACCAACGAGAGCAAGACCACGATCGTGTCGACGATGGTCTCGCTCGGGCGCGACCTCAAGCTGCGGGTGATCGCCGAGGGCGTCGAGACCGAGGAGCAAGCGAAGTTGCTGCGGATGCTGCGCTGCGACGAGATTCAGGGGTTCCTAGTCGGCCGCCCGATGCCGGCCAACGCGATGTCGCGGCTGCTGAAGGTTCGCTGACGAGCGCTCACGTGACGCCGGCGGCCGTTCGCGCCGGAACAATGCCCGCAGGGATGCACGACGAGAGCACCTTGCGCGCTCGTGGATCTCGAATCGGGACGACCTTCTCACCGAGTCCCAGTCCTCAGCAGTTCCTGCTAGCGCCGAACGCCGGCGTCATGTCCGAGCCGGCTCGATCTCGCCGTCGGGGTCGATCCGCAGGTTGCGGCCGCGCCAGCGGACGTCGTTGCCGAAAGCGCCCAGGGCGAAGATCGTCAGGCCGAGCAGGTCGCGCAGCGGGATCAGCGCCAGCGGCGGTCGGCGCGGCGCGGCGAGCACGCGATGCGCGGCGACGTGCATCGCGATCCGAACCGCGATCGCCAGCGCGAAGATGCCGGCCCCGAAGCGGCGCTTGCGGGCCAGCGCGAGGAACGCAATCGCCAGCGGCACCGGGTACGTCAGCAGGAAGCCGGCGTAGCTGCGCGGCCGCACGGCGCGGATCGTGCGGCACCACCGAACCTCGTGCGCGATCAGCGCGCGCAAGTCGGGTTCGTCGACGACCGTCGCGGCGACGTACTTTGCGAGAGCGACGCGATGGCCGTGCTCAGCGGCCAGTCGTCCGAGCGCGGCGTCGTCGGCGATCTGCGCACCGAGCGCGTCGAGCCCGCCGATCTCGTCGAGCACGCTCCGGCGGACCGCCATCGTGCCGCCGAAGCAGTACGTCATCGGCTCGATCGCCGTCGCCACGAGGACCGACGACGCGAACTGCTCGGTGATCTGCATCGCGCCGAGCGTCGATGCGAGTCCGCCGTCAGCCGGTTCGCCGCGGTAGATGCAGGTCGCGGCGCCGACGTCCGGGTCGTCGAACGCCGCTGCCATCGCCTCGAGGTAGTCGGGGCCGACCCGCATGTCGCTGTCAGCCACGATCAGAATGTCGTGCCGCGCGTGCGGCAACATCGGCGCGAGGGTGGCGATCTTCGGGTTGCGGTGGCGAACGATCCCGTCGCCGGCGACGAGGTTGACGTGCTCGCCACAGGTCGCCGCTAAACGCTGCAGCACCGGCAGCGCGACGTCGGTCGGATCGAGGACGCCGAGGACGACCTGATACTGCGGATAGTCCTGCGTGCAGAACGTACGGAGGTTGTCTTCGAGGCCGGGTTCAAGCCCGTGGACCGGCTTGAGGATCGTGACCGCTGGGCGCGCGCGCGAGCGAGCCGGTGCGCGGCGCGAGAACGCGCGCAGCCGGATCAACGCGAACGCCGTGAAGCCGATCGCCGCAAGCGTCGCGCCGAGCGCAGCTCCGGCCGCCAGGTCGCGCGCGTCAGCGCGCATCGGCCAGATCGCGAAAAGCGATCCGTTCGATCGCGCCGGCATGCACGGCGTCGGCGACGCGCGGGCTGATCAGCGCCGCGAACTCGTCCTCGAGCCGGTACGACGCCAGGTCGGCCGCGATCCCCGGCCAGCGCCGCGTCGCGGCGTGAAAGTACATCTCGGTCGCACCCGGCGGGAGCACCCCGAGGAACCCGAGCACGCGCTCCTGTGTCATGCGGCCGGTGTCCCCGAACCCGAACACGCGATCGTTGTAGGCGAAGCCGCGCGCGCGCAGCCGCCGCTTCATCAGCGCAAGGAACGGCGCCAAGACGTACGCGACGGCGAAGCGCGCGGCGAAGTTGCGGTGCGTCGCCGACCACGACGGTCCGAACGGTTCGGCGGGGATGCGTATCGGCGGCGAGCCGTAGTCGCGCGCCACGTCGAGGATCGCCGCCAGCACCGTCGGATGCAGATGGTAGTGACATTGCGCGTTGACGTGGTCGAGCGGCAGCCCGGTTCGGGCGAAGGCGGCGAACTGCGCGCGGATCTCGGCTTCGAGCTGGCGCTGCGCGCGGCGGCTGAAGAAGTACTTCACGCCCGCGCGCGTCAGCGCACTGGAGAACATCCCGTCCGGTCCCACCAGATCGGGGATGCGGTCGGGTTGCAACAGCGAGCGGCCGGCGACGACGACCACGTGCAGGCCGACCGCCAGTGACGGGTTGGCACGTGCGCGTTCGACCGCGTCGGCGACGGCCGGCTCCGCAACCATCAGGCTCGCCGCGGTGACGATGCCCTCGCGATGACCGCGTTCGATCGCTTCGTTGACCGGGATCGAGAGTCCGAAGTCGTCGACCGTGACGATCAGGCGGCGTCGCACGCTGCTGCCTGCTCGGCATGCACCGCAAAGCCCTCGCTATGCACACGCTCTCCACAGGGAGCCCACCGAGCGCGCACGGAATCGGCGGCGGATGCGGTCACCGCTCGGATGACGACGACCCTGAGCTGGTCGCCGATGCTCGAGCAGTACTTCGGGATGAAGCACCGTTATCCCGAGGCGATCCTGCTTTCGCGGGTCGGCGACTTCTACGAAGCCTACGGCGAGGACGCCGAGACGATCGCGCGCGCGCTCTCGATCGCGCTCACTTCGAAGGAAGCCGGCGGCGGCCGCCGCGTCGCGATGGCGGGCGTTCCGTACCACGCGCTCGACGGATACCTCTCCAAGCTGATCGCGCAACGGCGGGTCGTGGCGTTGGCCGAGCAGCTCGAAGCGCCGGTGCCCAACAAGCTCGTGCGGCGCGACGTCGTGCGGGTCGTCACGCCCGGCACGCTGCTCGAGGAGCACATCCTCGAGCGCTCGGCGCACAACTATCTCGCCGCGATCACCGCTTTCGACGACGTCGTCGCGCTCGCGCACGCCGACATCTCGACCGGCCACGTCGCCGCGACCGCGTTCGACGGTGAGTCCGCGCTCGAAGACGTGCTGGCCGAGATCGCGCGGCTCGAGCCGGCGGAGCTGGTCGCCGACGTACCGGGCGACGTGCGCGCGGCGTTGACCGCGGCGCTCGAAGAAGCGCAGACGCGCATCGCCGCACCGGTGCTGGCGGCGGTCGGCGAGCGCGCGCGCGATCCGATCGACGGCTTCTCGTTCGACGGGTCGACGGCGATGCACCGCGCGCTCGACGCGCTCGGCGCGTTCGTGCGGCGCGTCAGCGTGCAGCAGAACGGCGGGGCCGCGCTGCGCGAACCGCAGTTCTACCGGCAGGCGACGTTCGTCGCGCTCGACCCCAACACGCGCAAGCACCTCGAGCTGACCAAAGCGCTCGGCGCGAACCCGCGCGCGACGCTGCTCGCCACGATCGACCGCACGCGCACCGCGATGGGCTCGCGGCTGCTCGGGCGGTGGCTGCTGGCGCCGCTGGTGAGCGCGCCGGCCATCGGCGCGCGCGCCGACTGCGTCGCGGCGCTGGTGCGCGACGCCGCGCGGCGGCTGGCGCTGCAGGACGTGCTGCACGGCTGCTTCGATCTCGAGCGCATCGCGCAGAAGGTCCGCTTCCGGCGCGCGCTGCCGCGCGATCTGGCCTCACTGCGCCGCACGCTGGCGCTGCTCGATCCGATCGGCGACGCGCTGCGCGACGAGGCGCTGCCCGGCGCGATGCTGTCGGTCGCCGCACGGGTCGGGAACTTCGACGAGCTGCGCGCCGAGCTGGAGGCGACGCTGGTCGACGAGCCGCCGGCGACGCTCGCCGACGGCGGCGTGATCCGGCCCGAACGCGAGCCGGAGCTGGCCGAGTGCGTCGCGCTGCGCGGCGACGCGCGCTCGCGCATCACCGCTCTGGAGGACCGCGAGCGCGCGCGCACCGGGATCAAGTCGCTCAAGGTGAAGTACGCGTCCGCGTTCGGCTATGCGATCGAAGTCCCCAAAGCGCAGGTCGAGAACGTACCGCCCGACTACACGCGCAAGCAGACGCTGGCGAACGGCGAGCGCTACGTGACGCCCGAGCTGCGCGAGCTCGACGTGGCGATCGCATCCGCGCAGGCGCGCCAGCTGCGGCTCGAGCAGGCGCTGTTCGAGCGCCTCGTCGAGCGCGTGGCCGAGCGCGTCGACGACGTGCTGGTGACCGCCGATGCGCTGGCCGAGCTCGACGCCTACTGCTCGCTGGCGCAGGCCGCGGGCGAGCGCGGCTACGTGCGGCCGACGTTCGTCGACGAGAGCGTCATCGAGATCGTCGACGGCCGCCATCCGGTGATGGAGCCGCTGCTCGGGTCGTCGTTCGTTCCCAACGACCTGCGAATCGCCGCCGACGCTTCGCGCTTCATCCTGCTCACCGGGCCGAACATGGGCGGCAAGTCGACGTATCTGCGGCAAACGGCGCTGCTGGTCGTGCTCGCGCAGATCGGCTCGTTCGTTCCGGCGCGGGCGGCGAAACTGGGCATCGTCGACCGCATCTTCACCCGCATCGGGGCGGGTGACGATCTCGCCGCGGGCCAGTCGACGTTCTACGTCGAGATGGCCGAGGCGTCGAACATCCTGCGGCGCGCCACCGACCGCAGCTTGCTGCTCATCGACGAGATCGGCCGCGGCACCGGAACGGTCGACGGTCTGGCGATCGCGCAGGCGATCTGCGAGTACCTGCTCGAGCGCGAGTCGCGCGCCCCGGCGACGCTGTTCGCCACGCACTTCCACGAGCTCGTGGCGCTGGCCGACCGCTGGCCGCTCGTCGCCAACTTCCACATTACCGCGGTCGAGAGCACCAAGAACGGCGCGCCGGTGTTTTCGCACCGTGTGCTGCCCGGCTCGTCGTCGCGCTCGTTCGGGATCGAGGTGGCGCGGATGGCCGGGCTGCCGCCCGGCGTCGTCGCGCGCGCGAGAGAGATCGCCGCCGCGCTCGAAGGCCGTCCGACGCTTGAAGTCACCGTTCCACTGCGGGGCAAGCTGGCGAAACCCGGCGTCGCGGAGCAGCCGCTGTTGTTCGAATTGTCGAACTGATCGCGCACCGCACGAAAGTTCTTTCCACCGCGATGAATGCGATGCGGGTACTCGTTCGCGGGTACGATACCCGGTGATGCCTCATCTCGCGTTGACGCACCCGCAATTCGACGGCCTCGTGCTCGGCGTTTCGATCTTGATCGCGGTGCTGGCGGGACTCGTCGTTCACCGCGTGTTGTATTGGGCGCTGGAGCGCATGGCGGAGCGCCGTCACAGCGCCTTTGCCGCAGCCGTGATCCGGCGCACCTGCCGTACGGCAGCCTACATCTTCCCGCTGCTGGTGATCCTGGCGACCGTTCCCAACCTCACGCTGCCGGACAACTGGGCGACGCCGGTGCTGCGAGTGACGGGCCTGGCGACGATCGGCGCCATCGCCTGGACCATCATCACCACGATCCAACTGTGGTCCGATGTGGTCGTAGCGCGTCACCGTGTCGACGTCGAGGACAACCTGCTGGCGCGCCAGCTCGGAACACGCGTCGATATCCTCACCCGCGCCGCGGTAATCGTCGTGATCGTGGTCGCCGTCGGCATGGAATTGATGACCTTCCCCGAGGTGCGCACGATCGGGACGACGCTGCTCGCCTCGGCCGGCCTGGCCGGCATCGTCGCCGGACTCGCGGCGCGCCCGCTGTTCGAGAACCTGGTCGCGGGAATCCAGCTCGCTCTCACCCAGCCGATCCGGCTCGACGACGTGGTGATCGTCGAAGCGCAATACGGTCGCATCGAGGAGATCCACAGCACGTACGTGGTCGTGCGGTTGTGGGATCTGCGCCGGCTCGTCGTGCCGCTGACGTACTTCATCAGCACGCCGTTCGAGAACTGGACGCGGCGCACGGCCAACCTGATGGGCGAAGTCTACCTGTTCGCCGATTGGATGCTCGACGTCGCGGCGCTGCGCGCCGAGGTCGCGAACATCGTCGCGCGCAGCCCGTTGTGGGACAAGCAGTTCCAGAACCTGCAAGTCACCGACGTCACCGAACGCGCGGTCCAGATTCGCGCGCTGGTGACCGCGCGTAACTCGGGCGACCTCTTCGACCTGCGTTGCTTCGTGCGCGAGGAGATCGTGGCGTACATCCGTGACCACCAGCCGCAGGCAATGCCCAAACTGCGGGTCGAGCTGCCCGGCGCGAACGACGGCGCCGCCGGGAAAGCCGCGCTGACCGAGGAGCGCATTGCACGCGTCGTTGCGGAGATCGACGGAAAGCCGCTGCCGAAGGCGAAGGTGTAAGGCGTAGGCAACGATCCGACAACCGCGAACCGTCATTCTGGGATGAGTGATATGCCGACTACAGCGCAAGGCAGGCCTTCGATTCGGCCGATCACGGTCGACGAGTACCAGCAAATGGGCAAAGCCGGTATCATCGGGCCCGACGAGCGCATTGAGCTGCTCGACGGCGAGCTGATCTCGATGCCCCCCATCGGACCGCAACACGCCTACAGCGTTCGCCGGCTCGACGCCCTGTTTCAGAGCCGCTTCGCCGGCTTGGCATCCGTGAGCGTCCAAGGACCGGTGACGCTGGACCGCTGGTCGCAACCGCAGCCGGACGTGATGTTGAACGCGCTGCCTGAAGGGCGGTACGCGGTCGCGCATCCGACGCCCGAGGAGTCGCTGCTCGTGGTCGAGGTCGCGCAGTCCTCGCTGTCATACGATGCCGGCCAGAAGTTGCACGCCTATGCCCGTCGCAACGTCCGTGAGTACTGGATCGTCGATCTCGTCCACAATCGTATCGACGTCTACCGGAAACCGCAGGGCGAGCGTTATTCGATCCATCTCGCCTTTAAACGCGGCGAGTCGGTGGCGCCGCTGGAGTTCCCCGACGTACAGATCTCAGTCGCGGACGTTCTTGCCCCACCCCCCTGACGCGGTCGAACGTCGCTTCGATCGCCGTCGCTGAGGGAACGAGCCGCGAGTTACGATGCGCTCCACTGATGGGGCGTTCCTTGCGCTGCGGCGTCTACCGCTCGAAGCAGCAGCACGCGCGTCGAAATCGTAAGAGGTAGGCGACGCCCCGGCAACGGCGAACCGTCATGCTGCGATGAGTGACATGCCGGCAATCGCTCAGCCGGAAGCCGAGATTCGGCGAATCATCGTCGCCGGGTACCATCGGATGGGCAGAACCGGGATCCTGCCGCCGCGCGCCACGCGGTAGCGCTCCGGCCGGCGTCGAACGGCGCTTTCATGGAGCGCTGCGCCGCGTGATTCGCCTGCTCGATCCCGAGACAATCGGTCAGATCGCGGCCGGTGAGGTCGTCGAACGGCCGCTCTCGGTCGTCAAGGAGCTGGTCGAGAACGCGCTCGACGCGGACGCGCGGCGCATCGCGGTGCGCGTTCGCGTCGGCGGCTTGGGCGAGATCGAAGTGGCCGACGACGGCGTCGGCATCGCGCCCGAGGAGCTCGTGCTCGCGGCGCGCCGTCACGCGACCTCGAAGCTGTTCGAGGCCGCGGCGCTCGCGCACGTCGACACCCTCGGGTTTCGGGGCGAAGGCTTGGCGTCGATCGCCGCGGTGTCCAAACTGACGATCGTTTCGCGCACGGCTTCGGCCGAGATGGCCACCGCGATCGACGCGCACGCCGACCACGTCGGCGACCCGCGCCCGCAGGCCGGTCCGACTGGAACGCGGGTCGTCGCGCGCGACCTGTTCGGCAACGTTCCGGTTCGGCGCGAGTACCTGCGTTCGCCGGCGGCCGAGTCGGCGCGCATCTCGAACTGGCTCGCGATGCTCGCGCTGGCGTATCCGCAGGTCGCGTTCTCGCTCGAGAGCGACGGAAAAGCCGTCTTCGCGTTTGCACCGGGAGACGACGTCGCACCGCGCCTTCGGCATGTTTTCGGCCAGGACGCAGCGACGATGCTCGCGGTTCGAACCGAAGACCCGCGCGCGATCGTGACCGGCTGGGCGAGCTCGCCCGGCGACGAGCGCGCCGACCGGCGCGGTCAGATCCTGTTCGTGAACGGCCGGCTGCTGCGCAGCACGCTGGTCAGCGGCGCCTGGTCGGCGGCATACCGGACGTTTGCGATGGTCGGGCGTCATCCGTACGGCGTACTGTACTTGCAAATCCCGCCCGGTGAGGTCGATCCGAACGTCCACCCGACCAAGAGCGACGTGCGGCTCCGACACGGCGACCGGGTCGTTGCGGTGGTCAAGGACGCGATCGCGAGCGCGCTGCGCGGCGGTGCGGCGGCTCGCCTGCGAACCGCCGTGTCCTTCGCGCCTTCCGCCGCGCCACTCAGGGCGCCGGTGCCGGTCGAGTGGGCTGAGTCGTTCGTTCCGTCGGGGGCGCCCGACGACGCCGACAGCAAGACGCTGCGCGTTCTCGCGCAGATCGACCGGACGTACATCCTGGCCACCGACGGTGACGCGGTCGTGCTGCTCGACCAGCACGCGGCGCACGAGCGCGTCGTGTTCGAGCAGCTCGCCTCCAACGCGCGCGCACACGCGGCCGCCGAGCCGCTGCTGATCCCGCATACTTTCGAAGTGCGACCCGAGGAAGCCGACCGGCTCGACGCGTCGCTCGAGGCCCTCGCCGCCGGCGGTCTCCACGTCGAGCGCTTCGGCGAGCGCGCCTACCGCGTGACGGCGACGCCGGCGCGGCTGGTCCACGCCGGACGCTCGCGCGCGTTCGACGTCGCCGACTTCGTCGCGTGCCTCGACGACGACGTACGTGGGCTCGACGCCGAGCAGCGCGTGTGGGCATCGCTGGCCTGCCACGCAGTCGTGCGCGCCGGCGACCGGCTGGAATACCCCGAAATGACGGCGCTGGTCGAGCGCCTGCAGCGCAGCGAGAATGCGATGCACTGTCCGCACGGCCGGCCGACGATCGTACGGCTCCAGCCCGACCGCATTGCGCGGCTCTTCAAACGGGTGTGACGCCGGACGTTCTGATCCTGACCGGACCGACCGCGTCGGGCAAGAGCGCGCTGGCCCTCGAGCTGGCGCAGCGGTTCGACGCCGAGGTCGTGGGCGCGGACTCGCGCCAGATCTATCGCGGAATGCCGGTCGGAACCGCCGCGCCGAGCGACGCGGATCGCGCGCGCGTGCCGCACCACCTCGTGGCGTTCCTCGATCCGCACGAGCGCTACAGCGCGGCGCGCTTCGTCGCCGACGCGCTGGCGGCGATCGACGACATCCATGCCCGCGGCAAGCGCGCGATCGTCGCGGGCGGCACCGGCTTCTACCTGCGGGCGCTGGCCGGCGACGTCGACTTGTCTCCCGCGTACGATGCGGGACTGCGCGACCGGTTGGCGCACGAAGCACGCGTCCACCCGCCGGAGGTGCTCGCCGCCTGGCTGCGCGCGGTCGCACCGGCGCGCGCGAACGCGATCGCGCCCGGCGATCCGTACCGCGTGACGCGCGCGCTGGAGGTCGCGCTGGCGGAACGGACGGGCGCGCGCCGTTCCGATCTGCCCGGCGCGGAACATCTGCGCACGCGCGGCATCGCCGCGCGCAAGCTCTACCTCGAGATCGCGCCGGATGCGTTGGAGCGGAACATCACGGCCCGCGTCGACGCGATGCTGGCCGCCGGCTTGCTCGACGAGGCCCAGCGCATCGGCGCCGCCGCCGTCGCGGCCGACGCGGTCGGCTACCGCGAGGCGCTGGCCTTTCTGGACGGCTGGTCGAACCGCGACGAGCTGCGCGCGCAGTTGATTCGGAACACCCGCCGCTACGCGAAGCGGCAAGCCACTTGGTTTCGGACCGAGCGGAATCTCGTGCGCATCCCGTTCGAAGGCGCGCTCGAGCATGCGGTCGCGGTGGCGGGAGCGCTGCGCGGCTGGGAATAAAGCTAACGCCATGGCACCGACGCGTCCCCAGCCGCTCCAAGATGCCTACCTGGCGGAGGTGAAGCGCCAAGCCGTCCCGGTAACCATCTATCTCGTCAACGGGTTCCAGTTGCGCGGCGTCGTGAAGGGATTCGATCCGTTCACGATCGTGCTCGAGTACGAGAAGAAGGCCCATTTGATCTACAAGCACGCGGTCTCGACGATCTCGCCCACCGGCGCCGTCGCGGCACCGCTGATCCCCGACCAAACCGAGGTCACCGCGTCGTGACCGCGGGCATCCCGATCGTCAAGACGAACGGGACCGGCAACGATTTCGTGCTCGTCGACGAACGGGCCGCTCCGCTCGACGACCGGGCCGCGTTCGCGCGCCGCATCTGCGACCGCGCGACCGGCGTCGGAGCCGACGGCGTTCTGTTCGTCGAGTCGTCCGGCCGCTTCGACGCCAAGCTGCGCATCTTCAACGCCGACGGCAGCGAAGCCGAGATGTGCGGAAACGGGATGCGCTGCGTGGCGCGTTACCTTGACGAACGCGACGGCCGTTCCGCGGTCACCGTCGAAACGCCGGCCGGACCGATTCAGACCCGCATCGTCTCGCGCGCGCCGTACCGCGTCGCCGTCGAGATGGGCGAACCGCGAATCGGGGCGCCCCACCTCGTCGAAGGCTTCCGCGCCGTTCCGGTCGATCTCGGCAACCCGCACGTGGTGATCCGCGTCGATGACGTCGCGGCGATCGACCTCCCGGCGACGGGAGCGCGGATCGAACGCGACGTGCGGTACCCGCACGGCACCAACGTGCACTTCGTCTCGAACGCCGGCAAAGAGTGGCGGGTGCGCCACTGGGAACGCGGCGCCGGCGCGACGCAAGCCTGCGGTACCGGCGCGGTTGCCGTGGCCGCGGTACTGATCGCGGCCGGCGAAGCCGCGTCGCCGGTGAGGTTGCAGGTGCCCGGCGGTGTCCTCGACGTCGGCTGGACAGCCGGCGAGCGCGCGACGCTGACCGGCGACGCGGTGCGGGAGTTCGAACGGGTCCTGGCGTGACCGGCCTCGCGTACGCCGACGCGCGCGGCCGCATCTATTTCGACGAGAACCGGTCGCCGCTCGCCGACGGCGGGCTCGAACGGCCGCCGCGCCGCGACGAGCTGATCCCCGCGCCGCCCGGTACGGTCACCGCGATGCTGCCGGGCCGCGCGCCGCTGCTGGCCGGCGGAACCGTCGCGCGGCGGCGCACGGCGCTCGCCGCGCTGCTGCCCGCCGGCTATACGCGGCTGCTGCTGCCCGCCTATCGGCGCAGCGCCGACGCGCCCGCGCTGCCGCTGTTCGGGTACACGTTCGCCGGTGTGATCGACGACGCGTTGCACGTCGCGGCGATGCGAACCGACGAAAGCGAAGACTGGGCGCCGCGCTACTTCGACGAGGGCGAGCTCGAGGCGCTGCTCCGCGCGCGGCAGGCCGGAGATCCGCGCAACCGCACGCTCGCGCAACTGGCGGTGTGCTCGCGCGACTACGGCTGCTTCACCGCGCAGAACGTGTTTCTGGAGCGCGGCGAAGCGGCGCTGCCCGTGTCGCCGACCTGCAACGCGGGCTGCGTCGGCTGCATCTCCGAGCTGCCGCCTGACGCCGGTCTGCCTTCGCCGCAGATGCGCGTGGCTTTCGAGGCCGACCCGGACGACCTGGCGCGAATCGCGCTGCATCACCTCGAGCGCGTGCCCGACGGGATCGTCTCGTTCGGACAAGGCTGCGAAGGCGAGCCGCTGCTGCGCGTCACGACGATCGAGCGCGCGATCGCGGCGATCCGCGCAGCGCGCGGCAACGGCACGATCAACCTGAACACCAACGGGTCGCTGCCGAAAAGTTTGCGGCGGTTGATCGACGCTGGGCTTGCAGGCGGTGCGCGTCAGCCTCAACTCGTTTCGCGATCCCGTCTATGCCGCGTACTACCGTCCGGTCGGCTACGAGCTGGCCGACGTGCTCGAATCGGTCGCGCTGGCCGTCGAGCGCGGTCTGCGAGTCTCGCTGAACTACCTGACACACCCGGGCGTCACCGACGACCGCGCCGAGGTCGAGGCGATGGAGCGTTTTCTGGGCGCGCATCCGGTCGCCATGGTGCAGACGCGCACGCTCAACATCGATCCGGAACGATACTTCGCGCAGGTCGGCCGTCCCACCGAGCCGCTGGGGATGCGCGAGGCGCTGCGCCGCATCGAACGCCTCGGCGTCGCGCTGGGCAACTTCACCCACACCCATTAAGGCGCGTGCGTGATGGCGTCGCCGCCGAGCGCGATCTCGTGCGCGTGCGACTCCACGTCCACACCCTGGCCGGTGAAGCGCAACGTCGTCGCGATCGAACCGCCGGAGGCGTTGCCCGCGGTAACGGTGAGCGAGCCGTCGTCGTTCGCGTTGACGGTCGCGCCGCCAGTGAGCGTGGCGTGTTGACCTTTGGCCAGCGCGACGGCGTGCCCGTCGTCGTCGATCGAGAACGACCCGTCGCGGTTCATCGTCACGCTGTCGCGGCCGTAGTGCGTGTGGACGGTCGCCGACTGGTTGTAGGTGACGCCGTTCGCACCGGGTGCGCCGACCGCGGTCGAGACGCGATACCCGCCGGCGATGTGATCGCTGTGCACGAGATCGGCGTGGCTGGTCATGCTGTTCCAGTGCTCGTCGACGGCTTGGTTTCCGCTCGGCCCTTCGCGCGTGCCGACCTCGGCGAGATGCGGATCGCCGCTCGAGCTGACGTCGACGCTGGAGAATCGCTGTTCCGTCCCGGCTCCTCCGCCCAACTGTTGCCACGACCGCTGCCAGGGCGGCTGTTGCCCCGTCGGCTGTTGTTGCCACGGCGGCTGCCAGGATTGGCCCCACTGCTGCGAACCCGGCTGCTGACAGCCCGCTTGTTGCGTGCCGGGCGCCTGCGCGAGCCGCGCGCCGCCGCCTTGTGCGAGCGTCGCGGCGAACTGCTGAAGCGCGTTCATGATATTCGTGAGCAAGCCGCTGATGCTGTTGGTGCCGCCGGCCGGCAAGCCGTAGGGCTCGAAGCCGCTGCCGCCGGTCGTGCCGTTTCCAGCGCTGGTGCCGCACGTCCACCACGGGCGCGCGACCCCGTCCGTTGTCGCCGGCGGCGCAAACGGATCCGCGCTCGCGCCGATCGCGGTGCGCGGAAGGCCCACGCCGCCGTCCAGGGACGAGAAGTCGACGGCCGAGCCGAGCCCCGGCCACTGCGAGTTGATCATCGTGCGCGTCATCTCCAAGAAGGTGGTTCACCTCCCCATCACGCGCACGCACCGCAACGGCTAGGGCCGCTTCGAAACGTCGCCCGAAAGACGACGACGAGTCGTTCCGAGCGCGCGCGGTTCACCCGACCGGGTCCCTCGGCCCGCGGAACTATTCGTCGTTCGAACGCAGGTCCGCGTCGTCCCGATCGTAGTCCAGAATGTCGCCCGGTGCGCACTCGAGGACGAGACAGAGTTTCGATAGGGTGTCGAAGCGCACGCCCCTGACCTTTCCCGTGCGCAGCAGGCTGAGCTGCGTTTCCGACAAGCCGATCTGCTCGGCGACGTCGCGGGCGCGGAGCTTGCGCCGAGCCAGCATGACGTCCAACGTGACGCGCACCGGCATCAGACGAACTGGTCCAGCTGTGATTTCAGCCGTTGTCCTTGGCGCGCCAGCAGAACGAGCACGAACCCGACGAGCCCCAGGGTCAGGTTCTCGACGTCGAGGTTGAACTTGACCCCGCGCATCTCGGTGAAACCGTTGCCGATGAGGAAGATCAGACTGGGCTGCACGACGATGGCGGCAAACGCGCCGATCATCAGACAGATGCCGATCTCCTTGAGCCCTCTGACCATCGCGGGACTGAAGGCGTCGCCGCGGTCCATGCGGACGAAGACGTTCGATGCCATCCACAACGCGGTCAGGAAAAAGATCGGCGCCAGCAGGCTGACCCAATAGACCGGCGTCATCATTACGCTGCCGCCCGACGCGTTGAGGTGGAGCAGCTGGAGCGCTCCGGCCTGCTCGAAGAGCAGGGCAAGTCCGAGACCGAACACGACGATCCGGCTCAAGATGGCGCCGATGGGCAAGGCTCGCTTCGTCACCAGGTTCGCCCCCGTTAAGAGTTCAAGTTCGTTAGGTAATACCTAATCTAGTTTAAATAAAACCTAAAGTCAAGCTTGAGCGGCCACCCGTGGGCCGGGCGTGATTCCGACCACCGCGAGGGTGTGGATGGCGGATGCAACCGTGGGGCGGAATGCCGGCGGACGCGTGGCCTCACCGACGACCTCGCGCATCAGCGCTGCGAAACGAAGCTTCTCGCGGCTCTACGAGAGAGGCTAGTAGGTCGAGCGGCCGCCGGAGAGATCGAAGACCGCAGCGGTCGAGAACGAGCAGTCTTCGGTGCACAGCCAGGTGACGAGCGCGGCGATCTCGTCCGGCGTCCCGAAGCGGTTCATCGGGATCTTCGACTTCATGTAGTCGATGTGCGCCGGCGTCATCTGCTCGAACATCGGCGTCTCGACGGCGGCCGGCGTCACGCAGTTGACGCGCACGCCGGTCTGCGCGAGTTCCTTGCCGAGCGACTTGGTCAGCGCGATCACGCCGGCTTTCGACGCGCTGTAGGCCGACGCGTTGGGGTTGCCTTCCTTGCCGGCGACCGACGCGATGTTGACGATGCGGCCGTAGTCGGCGGCGCGCATCGCCACGATGACCGCCCGGCAGCACTGGAACGTGCCGGTCAGGTTGACGTCGATCACGTCGCGCCAGCCGTCCAGCGGGTACTCCCAGGTGAGCAGGTTCGGCCCCGTGATACCGGCGCTGTTCACCAGCGCGTCGATTCTGCCGAGCGTGAAGAGCGTCGCGTCGCGCGCCGCTTCGACGGCGGCGTAGTCGCGTACGTCGACGACCGCGGTGTGCGCCCCGCCGAGAGAGCCGGCCGCTTGCGCCAACGCTTCCTCGCGCGTGTCCCACAGGCTCAGCTGCGCGCCCGACGCCGCCATGCGCCGTGCGACGGCAAAGCCGATCCCGGACGCGCCGCCGGTGACGATCGCGGTGCGACCGCGCATGTCGAGCTGATTCATCGGGCCAGGATTTTCGCGCGGGCGCGGAAAGGCCATTTTCCTCCCATGCCCAGACGATGAGGTCTTTCGTGTCCGACAACGGCAGCTCACGCCACCTTCGCAGCACCGAATGGTTCGGCAAGCGCGACCGCGACGGTTTCATCCACCGCAGCTGGATGCGCGCCGAAGGCTTCGCGCCCGACGTGTTCGACGGCCGCCCCGTCATCGGGATCTGCAACTCGTGGTCGGAGCTCACGTCGTGCAACGTGCACCTGCGGCGCGTCGCCGAGTCGGTCAAGCGCGGAGTCTGGGAGGCCGGCGGATGGCCGCTCGAGTTTCCGACCATCTCGCTGGGCGAAACCTACATGCGACCGACGACGATGCTGTTCCGCAATCTGATGAGCATGGACGTCGAGGAGTCGATCCGCGCGAACCCCGTCGACGGCGTCGTGCTGCTGAGCGGCTGCGACAAGACGACGCCCGCGCAGCTGATGGGCGCGGCCAGCGTCGACCTGCCGGCGATCATGGTGACCGGCGGTCCGATGCTCAACGGCAAATACCGCGGCGGCGACATCGGCTCTGGCACGATGGTGTGGCAGTTCTCCGAGGAGGTGCGCGGCGGGAAGAAGACGTGGGACGATTTCTTCGAGGCCGAGGCGGGGCAGTCGCGCAGCAACGGACACTGCATGACGATGGGCACGGCGTCGACGATGGCCAGCATGGCCGAGGCGCTCGGCATCGCGCCGACCGGCAACGCGGCGATCCCGGCGGTCGACTCGCGCCGCTACGCCCTCGCGCAACTGGCCGGCAGGCGCATCGTCGAGATGGTGCGCGAGGACCTGCGCATGTCGAAGATCCTCACGCGCGAAGCGTTCGAGAACGCGATCCGCGTCAACGCCGCGATCGGCGGCTCGACCAACGCCGTCGTCCACCTGCTGGCGATCGCCGGACGCGCCGGCGTGCCGCTGACGCTCGACGACTTCGACCGCCTCGGTCACGATCTGCCGCTGCTGGTCGACCTGCAGCCGTCGGGGAAATACCTCATGGAGGATTTCTACTATGCCGGCGGCGTGCCGGCGGTCGTGCGTGAGCTCGGCGAACGCATCTATCGCGACGCGCTGACGGTGAGCGGCAAGACGATGGGCGAGATGACCGCCGACGCGCCGTGCTGGAATCGCGAGGTCATCCGCACGTTCGACGCGCCCCTCAAGGAGAAGGCCGGGATCGCGGTGCTGCGCGGCAACCTCGCGCCCGACGGGGCGGTGATCAAACCGTCGGCCGCCACGCCGTCGCTGCTGGTGCATCGCGGCCGCGCGCTGGCGTTCGAGAGCATCGAGGATTTCAAGGCGCGCATCGACGATCCCGATCTCGACGTCGACGAGAACAGCGTGCTGGTCCTCAAGGGTGCCGGCCCGCGCGGCTATCCGGGGATGCCCGAGACCGGGAACTTGCCGCTGCCGCCCAAGCTGCTGGCGCGCGGGGTCACCGACATGGTGCGCATCTCCGACGCGCGGATGAGCGGCACGGCCTACGGCACCGTCGTGCTGCACACGTCACCCGAAGCCGCGGTGGGCGGCACGCTCGCGCTCGTGCACACCGGCGATCTCGTCGAGCTCGACGTCCCGAACCGCCGCCTCGATCTCATCGTGAGCGAAGCCGAGCTCGACCGCCGCCGCGCCGCGTGGCAGCCGGCAGCGCCCGCGTTCGACCGCGGCTACGCCAAGCTCTACACCGAGCACGTCCTCGGCGCCGACCGCGGTGCGGATTTCGACTTCCTCGTCGGCAACAGCGGCGCCAGAGTCGCCCGGGAGATGCATTAGACGACTGAGACGGCGACGATCTCGAGCAGTACATCTCGCTCGGCCGGTACGAAGTCGGCAACGATCAGCGCTGATTCGAAACCGGCAACAGCGGCCAGGAACGGTAGCGACAAGAACGAGGCGGCGTGTATGGATTCAGCCGACGAGGGCGGTGCAGACGTCGAGCCGCGTGTCGTGCTTGATCATCGCGATGACGTCGTCGCCGCGCTGCAGGGTCGTGTCGCCGTTGGGAATCACGACTTCGCCGCCGCCGCGCTCGACGGCGACGATCACGCTGCCGCGCGGCAGGTTGACATCGGCGATGCGCTTGCCGCGCGCCGGCGAATCGTCGGCGATGTGCAGCTGCACGAGCTCGAGGTCGCCGCGCCCGACGCGCGCCAGCGGCTCGAGATCCATCGCGTTCACTCGGTCGTCGATCATCCCCAGGATGATCTCGGTCGACGAGATCACGGTCACCGGCCGGTCGGAGTCGAGCGACTCGAAGATCAGCTTGTTCTTGGGGTTGTTGACGCGGGCGATGCAGCGGGCGCGCGAGTGTTTCTTGGTGATGATGCAGACGACGAGGTTGTCCTCGTCGTCGCCGGTGTCGGCGACGACGACCTCGGCGCGCGCGACCCCGGCTTGGAGCAGCACGTTGGGATCGCAGCCGTCGCCGACGATCGCGACGTCGGTCTCCAGCAGGTTGGTCATCATCTGCGCCTTGCGCGCGTCCTTTTCGATGACGACGACCTCGTGCTGCTGTTTGATCAGCCCGCGCGTGAGATAGGTGCCGACCTTGCCGCCGCCGACGATGAGGATGAACATCAGCGCAGATTCGTCGCAGCGCTCACGCGGTGAGGCGCGTTTCGGGCCGCGCCGAGGCGAACGCCGCGGCGAACTGGGTGAGCGCGTCGGGCGCCACGATCGCGTTGATCTCGTCGCCTTCGGTGAGCACGTCGTTCGGCGCGGCGATGCTGACGCTGCCGAGCCGGCGGATCGCGGCGATGCGCAGCTTGCCGTCGATCTCGACCTCGGCGATCTGCTTGCCGGCCTGTGCGCGCGTCACGGTCGCGATCAGCGATGACAGCTTGCCGAAGTCGAACGACGGAATCGAGGCGTACGCGACGTCTTGGAGCCGGTCGCGGATGATCTGCGCTCCGATCGTGGTCGGCGAGAACGTCTCGATCCCGAGCTCGCGGTACAGCTGACCGCGCGGCGGGTCGTAGATGCGGGCGACGATCTTGGGGATGCGGAACATCTTCTGGGCGATCAGCGCCGCCATCACGTTGCGGTTGTCGCCGTCGGTCACCGCCACGAAGCCGTCGGCGCGCTCGGCGCCGGCACGCTTGAGCACGTCGTAGTCGATCCCGGTACCGACCTCGACCTGGCCGCCGAAGCGGTTGCCCAACCGCTTGAACGCGGCCGGATTCTCGTCCACGACGACGACGTCGTGCTTGTCGGCGACGAGCAGCTTGGCGAGGGTCGATCCCACTCGCCCGCAGCCGACGATCAGGTATCTCATGTGGGCGACTCCGGGTTTCGGTACCGCCTGCATCGTTCCCTCAACGGCAGGAGCCGACCCGGCCTCTGAGAAGCGGGGGTCTTGGTCCAAGCGTCGGGGCGTAGCTCAGCTTGGTAGAGCGCTGCGTTCGGGACGCAGAGGTCACAGGTTCAAATCCTGCCGCCCCGACCATCCCGCCGGCCATCCGGCAGATTCCCAACCGAGCCGCCGTTGTTCTCACGCTTCAGTCCAGCCGCACGCCGCGTGCTCCGTGCGGCCGAGCAAGAGTGCCGGAACCACAATCACTACTACGTCGGGGCCGAGCACATGCTGTACGCGTTGTTGGAGGAGCACGACGGAGCGGTCGACGCGCGGCTGGCCGCCGACCGCGTCGAACCGGCAAACGTGCATGCCGAGGTCAAGCGTGCGCTCGGCACCGGCGACGGCCGGACCTGGGAAGGGATCCTGGTGACGCCGCGAGTGCGCAAGATCGTCGAGATCGCCGAGCGGCTAGCCGGCGACCGTGAGGTCGAGCCGATCGACCTGCTCGAAGCGATTCGCGCCGAAGGCGGGGGCCTCGCCGCCGACATCCTGAGGCGCGCGTGGAGCACCTGACCGCGCCGCTGCACGACCTCATCGTGCACTTCGGGTACGCCGGTTTGTTCGTGGTGGTGGTGCTGGGCAATCTCGGCATGCCGGCAGCACTCGAGGTGATGGTGCCGACGGCCGGCGGCCTGGCGGCGCAAGGTCACCTCGCGCCGGTCGGAATGCTTCCGGGCTGGATCGCCGTCGCGCTGGTCGCGACGTGCGGCGAGCTGCTGGGCGCGACGATCCTGTACACGATCGGTTTCTATGGCGGGCTGCCGTTCGTCCACCGCTACGGAAAGTACCTCCGCTTCAACCAGCACGAATACGACCGCGTCCACGCCTTCTTCGAGCGCTACGGGAAGCCGACCGTGTTCTGGTGCCGCTTCGTCCCGTTCGTGCGCGGGGTCTCGTCGCTGCCGGCCGGGATCTCGCGCATGCAGAAGCGCTATTTCTTCACCTACACGCTGCTGGGCTCGGCGATCTTCTGCTTCGGGCTGGCGTATCTCGGCAACGTCGCCGGCAGCAACCTCGACACGATCGTCGGCGCCCTGCACAAGACCGCGCTGGGGATCGTCGTGCTGCTCGTCGTGGCGGTCGTCGTCGCGGTGGTCGCGCTGCGCGCCCGCAAGAAGAAGGCCCGGGCCGACCTCCCCGCTTAGTGGTGCGGTAGCATGGGCCCCGAACCCGACCGGCTCGAACGCACGCTGGCGCAGCTTCCCGATCTCCCCGGCGTGTACATGATGGTCGGCGCCGACGGGCGCATCCTGTACATCGGCAAGGCCGTCTCGCTGCGCAACCGCGTGCGGTCGTACTTCCAGGAGTCGCGCGGCGCACCCGTACCGCACGGTGAAGATGGTCGAGCGCGTCGCCGACGTGCGCACGATCGTCGTCACCAACGAGATCGAGGCGCTGATCCTCGAAGCGAACCTGATCAAACGCCACCAGCCGCCGTTCAACGTGCGGCTGCGCGACGACAAGCGCTTCCCGTACCTCAAGGTCACCAACGAGCGCTTCCCCCGCGTCACCTTCACCCGCGTGGTGAAGGACGACGGCGCGCGCTACTTCGGCCCGTACACCAACGCGCACGGCCTGCGCGAGCTCATCGACCTGGTGCGGATGGTGTTTCCGCTGCGCACGTGCCGCGAGCCGATCGACGGGAAGCGCCGGCGGCCGTGCCTGCAGTATCACATCAAGCGCTGTCTGGCGCCGTGCGTCGGCTATCAGTCCGAGGAAGACTACGACAAGCTCGTCGACGAGGTCGTGCTGTTCCTCGAAGGACATTACGACCCACTCATCGTGCGGCTGCAGCACGAGATGACCGATGCCGCCGGGCACTACAACTTCGAGGCCGCCGCGCGGCTGCGCGACCGGATCATCGCGGTGCGCCGCACGATCGAGGGCCAGAAGGTCGTGTGGCGTTCGCGGATCGACGCCGATCTGATGGCGCTGGCGCGCGCGCAGGGTCAGGCCTGCGTCGAAGTCTTCATGGTGCGCGAAGGCAAGCTGCTCGGCCAGGAGTACTTCATCCTCGAAGGGACCTCGGAGCGCGGCGATGCCGAGATCACGTCGGAGTTCATCAAGCAGTTCTACACCGCGCGCACCGGCAATTTCGGGATGAACGCCGCGTTCGACGCCGAGCGCACCGGCTCGCCGCTGGCGCTGCGCGCGGCCCGCGATCAGCAGGCGCCGGTGGCCGAGAAGGCGCGCGCGCGCCGGCGCGCGGCGTTCGACGCCGCGGTGCCCAAGGAAGTCCTGGTCGAGGCGCGCCCGGACGACGCCAGCGTGATCGAAGCTTGGCTGACCGAGATCAAGGGCCAGCGCGTTCGAGTGCTCGAGCCGCAGCGCGGCGAGCGCGTCGACTACCTGGAGCTGGTGAAGAAGAACGCGGAGCAGAACCTGCGCGCCTTCCTGGCCCACCAGGAAGCGACCGAGTCCGCCTCCGCCAGCGCGCTCACCGAGCTGGCCGCCGCGCTCGATCTGCCCGAGGCGCCGCACCGCATCGAGTGCTACGACGTCTCGAACATCCAGGGGACGCACTCGGTCGCGTCGATGGTGGTGTTCATCGAAGGCCGGCCGCGCAAGAGTGACTACCGCCACTTCAACATCCAGGCCGTGCAGGGACCCGACGACTTCGCCTCGATGCAGGAGACGCTGCGCCGGCGGTTGCGGTACCTGCGCCAAGACGCGGACCGTCCGCCGCCGGCCCGCGGCGACGTCGCCACCGCCGCGATGGAAGCGCAAGCCCGCAAGCGCGAGCGTTTCCACGAGAAGCCCGATCTGCTGCTGATCGACGGCGGCAAAGGCCAGCTCAACGCGGTGGTCGAGGTCATGCACGAACTCGACATGTGGGGTATCCCGGTCGCCGGGCTGGCCAAGGAGCACGAATGGCTGTACGTGCCGGGAAACGGCGAACCGATCGTGCTGCCGCCGAACTCGCCGGCGCTGCATCTGGTGATGCGGGTCCGCGACGAAGCGCATCGCTTCGCGATCACCCATCACCGCAGCCGCCGCGGCAAGTCGATGACGAAGTCGGCGCTCGATACGCTTCACGGCGTCGGACCGGTCCGCAAGAAGCGCCTGATCACCGCGTTCGGCTCGGTGCGCGCGATCAAGCAGGCCTCGGTCGACGAGATCGCCGCGGTCAAGGGAATGACGCCGGCTCTCGCTTCTCAAGTCAAAGCCGCACTGGGCGGCTGACGCAGATCGTTCAGCTCGGCGGCGGCGCGCCGCCGAGAAAGGCGCGGACGGCGGCGTAGAACGCCACCGGATTCTCCACCCACGGGAAGTGACCGGCGTCCGCGATCACCGCTTTGGCCGCATGCGGGAACACCGCGTCGAGCTGCAGCGACGCCGAGCGCGACGGATCGTCGGTGCCGTACACCAGCAGCACCGGTACCGGGGTGTTGCGCAGCGCCGCCGTGACGTCGTAATGCTTGACGACGTCATCGAACATCGCGCGCGTGACGTCGGGATAGGAGGACTGCGCGGGAAGCGCAGCGGCAAAGGCGACGCCTTTGGCGTGGTCGTGGAAGTACGCCGGAAGGTTCGCGCGCTGTTGCGCCTGCGGATCCGCCTGCGCCGCGGCGGCTGCCGCTTTGGCGTCGGCAGTCTTGCGGTTCTCGAGCATCTGCCGGAAGCCGATGAAGAACGACGGGTTCGGGCCGCCCGGATCGAGCAGGGCCAGCGACGCGACCCGGTCTCCGTGCGTCGCGGCATACGCCATCGACAGCATCGCGCCCCACGAATGGCCCAGCAGCGCAAGACGCTGGAGGCCCAGCTCCGTGCGCAGCCCGTCAAGATCCGCGACCGCGCCGGCGACGGTCAGTTGCGAGCCGTCTCCCATCGCGTCGCGCGACGTGCCGGTGCCGCGCTGATCGAGCACGACGATCGTCCGCTCGCGCGACAGTTCGATCGCGATCGGGTCGACGTACGACGATTCGAGCCCGGGGCCGCCGCTGAGCAGCACGTACGGCCTCCCGGCTGTGCCGTAGCGCCGATACCCCAGCGTCCCGCCGGCCACGGCGAAGCGCCCGCCGACCGGATCCGCGGCCCGCGCGGGGCGCGCAACCGCGAGGGCGGCGAGCGTACCGCCGGCGCTGAGGATGAACCGGCTTCGTTGCATCGAGCTTCCTCCGCTGGGAGAAGTCGGCGTCGTCAGCGCCTAGCTCTCCTCCGACTCTAAGCAGATCGTAAGCATTTCCCAAGCATGGGGTACGTTTATTTGAACGACATGCTCAAAACGCTTCTGGCCGCCTTGGCGGCCCTCACCTTCGCGGCGCCGATCGCCGCACAGGCGCAGGACGTGCCGTCCTACGCGCAAGGTCAACCGTCGTACGCCAACGGGGAAGAGAACGTCCACGGCCGGATCGTGAGCTTCGACGGTGGCTACGCGCTCCAAGTCCGCGACGAGCAGGGCTACGTCGACAACGTTCAGCTCCACCAAGGCACGATCATCAATCCGACCGGCATCACGCTGGAGCCCGGCATGGTCGTGAGCATCCTCGGCTACAACAACGGACCCTACCTCGCCGCCAACGAGATCGACACGCCGTACACGTTCTACAGCGGCATGCCGTGGTACGGCGGCCACCCGTGGAATTACTACGGGCCGGGGATCAGCCTCGGATTCTTCTTCGGCAATCCCGGTTGGTGGCACGGCAACTACTTCGGCGGCGGATACCGCTGGTTCGGCGGAGCGCGCGTCTACAACAGCGTTCGCATCCGCGATACGTACTCCGGCGGCGAGTTCCGCGGCCGTGACTACGTGGCGCCGCGCGAACGCGGCGGGTACTATCCCACCACCGGCCGGCCGCCCCAGCAGCAGCAGCGTCGCGTCGAGGAACGGCGCGACGACCGTCCGCACCGCTGAGCACATCCGAGCGAGGGTATATTATGCTCAAGGCAATGCTCAAACAGCTTCTGGCCGCCGCGGTGGTCCTGACCTTCGCGGTGCCCATCACGGCCCAGGCCCAAGCGCCTTCGTACGCTGATGGTCAACCGTCGTACGCCAGCGGCGAGGAGAACGTCCACGGCCGGATCGTCAGCTTCGACGGGGAGTACAATCTGCAAGTCCGGGACGAGCAGGGGTACGTCGACAACGTCCAGCTCCATCAAGGAACGATCATCAACCCGACCGGCATCACGCTGCAACCCGGCATGGTCGTGAGCATCCTCGGCTTCAATTCCGGTCCGTACCTCGCCGCCAACGAGATCGACACGCCGTACACGTACTACGGCGGCGTGCCGTGGTACGGCGGCCACCCCTGGAACTACTGGGGTCCGACGATCGGCCTGACGTTCTTCTTCGGGAACGTCGGCTGGTGGCACGGCTCGTACTTCGGCGGCCCCTACCATTATGTCGGCGGCGTGCGCGTCTACAACACCTCGATCCGCATCAACAACGTGCACGGCGGAATCTACCAAGGACACAACTACGTCGCGCCGGCCCGTAACGGCGGCTACTACCCGGACCACTCGGTGCCGCGCCAGCCGCTCTACCAGCAGCGCCAGGTGCAGTACCAGCAGCAGCACCCGGTGCAGTACCAGCAGCAGCACCCGGTGCAGTACCAGCAGCAGCGCCAGGTGCAGCAGCGCCAGGTGCAGCAGCGCCCCGTGCAGCGGAACGTTCAGCCGCACCATCCCGACGACAAGACCCAGCACCCGCACTGAGCACGGCCGCGGTCGCTGACCGCCGGTGGCTCCCCCGGGGCCGTCCCGCTCGCCGAGCGGGGCGGCCCTGTGGCTTGCGGCGAACGGGGCGACATGGGTTTCTTGCTTCGGCTCATCGTGAACGCGATCGCGCTGATCGCGGTGGCGTATGTCGTTCCGGGCGTTCATGTCTCCGGGATCGTCGGCGCGCTCATCGCGGCGTTGATCTTGGGGATCGTGAACGCGATCTTGCGACCGATCCTGATCATCATCAGCCTCCCGGTCGAGATCATCACGCTCGGACTCTTCACGTTCGTGATCAACGGCTTGCTGTTCTGGCTGGTCGCCGCGCTGCACGTCGGCCTGTACGTCGACGGCTTCTGGCCGGCGTTCTGGGGCGCGATCGTGATGGCGATCGTCTCCTGGGTGCTGTCGCTGCTCACTCGCGGCGCGGACGAGCCGCGGCGCCGCTGACAGCGTTGCTGTTCGACCCGTTTCTGCTCGCCAAACCGTTCCTGCACGCACTCGATCCGGAGGACGCGCACGAGCTCACCCTGTGCGCGCTCGAATCCGGCTTCGTCCCCGGCCAGCCCGCCGGCGACGATCCGGTGCTGGCGACGACGCTGTTCGGGCGCGCGCTGACCAACCCGGTCGGGCTCGCCGCCGGCTTCGACAAGAACGCGCGCGTGTACGACCGTATGGCGGCGCACGGTTTCGGGTTCGTCGAGATCGGCGGCGTGACGCCGCGTGCGCAGCGCGGCAACCCGCGACCGCGAGTGTTCCGGTTGTCCGAGGACGGCGCCGTGATCAACCGGCTCGGGTTTCCCAACGAGGGTGCCGACGCGGTCGAGCGGCGACTGCGGCGCACCGGACATCCCAAGATCGGCTTCGGGATCAACCTCGCCTCGAACGCCGACAGCGCCGATCCGGCCGACGACTTCGTCGAGCTCGCGCGGCGATTCGCCCCGTATGCGGACTATTTGACGCTCGACATCTCCTGCCCGAACACCGCCAACGGTCAGGTGTTCCTCGATCCCGCCCGGCTGGCCGAGCTCCTAGCGCGACTGGCCGCGATCGACTGGCCGGCGAAGCGCCCCGCGCTGGTCGCGAAACTGTCGCCCGACGTCGACGACGCGCTGGTCGACGGGCTCGTCGCGACGCTCGTCGCCGCGCGCATCGACGGTATCGCGGTCGCGAACACCACGCGCGAGCGGCCGTCGACGCTGCACGGTTGGGCGGCGCGCGAGGCCGGCGGCCTGTCGGGCCGGCCGCTGTTCGTCGCGTCGACGGCGATGCTGGCGCGCGTGCGCGAGCTCACCGGCGGACAGGTCACGCTGATCGGCATCGGCGGGATCGCGAGCGGCGCCGAGGCCTACGTCAAAGTACGCGCCGGCGCGAGCGCCGTCCAGCTGTACACAGCGCTGATCTACGATGGAACGGCGCTGGTGACGTCGATCAAACGCGAGCTCGCGCAACGCCTGCGCGGCGACGGCTTCGGATCGGTCGCCGAGGCCGCCGCGGCCCCGGCCGCCGCTCGCTAGCCCGGCCCGGAACCTGCCTCTTCGGGGGCGTGTTATACTCCATGCTGGTCCAACCGGACTCGCTCGAGGGGCTGAGTAGTCTCGACGGAGAGATCCGTGGCCGACGTAAGCAGGCGGAGTTGTGAGCCCTCCTAAAACGATCACAAGCGTTTACACGCGAACAACGAATACGCTCTGGCTGCCTAACTTAAGTTAGCAGTCACCGTCCGGAGGAGGTTGCCGAAGCCGTCCTCCAGGCGGTCAACAAGTTCGGCTAGGATGCGGAGACCGTTCCGAGAGGCATCCAAAACTCAACCGGAACTGCGGCGCGACTGATTCCTGTACCGAGAAGCGTTAGCGTCTAAGACAAAATCGGTGCTGAGCCTGGAGAAAGCGGCGGTCCGGCTTTTCGGACCCGGGGGGCGGCTCCCCGGCAGCTCCACCAACGTGGCACGACATCCCGACGATACGACAGATCGCCCAACGGCGTCCAAGTTGTTGGGATGTTGCTTTTTGCCGTTGTCGAGAACGCTCACCGAGAATGTTGCCGGCACGGATCGGGTCGATCGAAAGTTCGCGGGCCACTGCGCGTGAACAGCTCGGCCGGCGCCGTGCCGGCCCGGATCCGCGCGCTCCTGGGCGACGGGCCAATCGAGTTTCGAGCCAGAACACTCGGTAAAGCATGCGAAAGGTAAACGCCAACGAGCTCCCTTGGGACGAATACGTCTCGCCCGCTGGTAAGTTTCGCGGAAAGTTTAAAGAGATTTCCCTTGCGCTCGGGGCCGCGAAGAATCGGAACCAGTTCAATGGCGGTCACCCATTCGATTTCTCCATCGAGCAGCTCGAACCGGGTCAGACTCTGTGTCCGTATCACGATCACGCGTCACAGTGGGAGTTGTTCTACGTTCTCACCGGCAGCGGCATTGTTCGCTCGAGCGGCACGTCCCATCGCGTCGGGCCGGGCGACGTCATCATGCACCCGCCCGGCGACGCACATCAGATCGTCAACGACGGAGAAAGCGAGTTGACGTACATCCTCGTCGCGGACAACCCGCCGCTCGACGTGTGCCGCTATCCCGATTCGGACAAGGTGGGCGTTTTCGACGATCACGGTCGGCGCGAATTGTTCCGGGTAACTCCGGTCGACTATTTTGACGCCGAGGAGTGACCGTGACGACACCGGTCATCGAATCCGAGAGGGTCCGTCTGCGGCAGTGGCGCGACGATGACGTTTCGCCTTGGGTGGTCATGTCGGCCGATCCGCGCGTCATGGAGTTCTTCCCGTCGACGTACGCGGCGACCGAATCGGAAGCGATGGCGGCGCGGATGCGCGAGCTGCTGGAACGTGACGGCTTCGGTTGGTGGGTGATGGAAATCAAAGGCGGCGCTTCCTTCGCCGGCGTCATCTGCCTGCAGATGGTGCCGTTCGAGGCACCTTTCACGCCCGCGATGGAAGTCGGCTGGCGGTTGTCCCACGACCATTGGGGCCGCGGGTATGCGACGGAGGGAGCTCGGGCCGCATTGAGGTTCGCCTTCGATGCGCTCGGCGCGCCCGAGGTCGTCGCCATGACCGCAACGACCAACCTGCGCTCGAAGCGCGTCATGGAGCGACTCGGGATGATGCACGATCCAAGCGACGATTTCGACCATCCGCGGCTCCCGGACGATCATGCACTTCGGCGTCACGTGCTCTACCGCGCGCGCCCTGGGTATTAAAGCGCCCGGTCGAGCGAGGTCAGTCGGCCGGGGCGGCCGGCGCTGAGCCCGTCGTGCCGGCGCGCGCGTCGTAGCGCTTGAGCATCCACATCAGCGGGACGCTCGCGATGAAGACGAACGCCGAGATGCGGAAGAGGTAGTCGTACGCGATCACGCTCGAGTTCCGCGCGACCAGACCCATGAGCGTACCGACGGATTGACCGTAGGAGTGCTGCACGCCGCCGGCCAGCGCCGACCACGCGACCGCCGTTTCGCGCGCGAGCAGCGTCGTCAGGATCGCGATGCCGAGGCTGCCGCCGAGTTGACGGACCAGCATCGAGACGCCGGTCGCGCTGGCGAGCTCGTTGCGCGGAACCTCGGCCAGCATGACGGTCGTCAGCGGGACGAACAGCAGGCCGAGCCCGGCCCCTTGTACGAGCCGCGGCCAGAACACGTCCCAGTAGCCGGCCACGTCGTTGAGCCCGCCCAGCGCCCAGCACGACCAGGCGAACAGCAGTGCGCCGGCGGTGAGCAGCCAGCGCGTGTCGACGATCCGCATCAGGCGCGGAACGATCGGCATCGCGACGGCGGTCGAGATCGCGCCGGGCAGCAGCGCGAGCCCGGTGCCGTAGGCCGTCATCCCCATGATCGTCTGGAAGAACAGCGGCATGATCAGGCTCGTGCCGAACAGCCCGAAGCCGACGACGCACAGCAGCACGTTACCGACGGTGAAGCTGCGAAAGCGAAATGCGCGCAGATCGACGAGCGGATAGCGCGCGCGCAGCATGCGCACCAGGAACCACGGCAGCGTGATCGCAGCGACCGCGGTCAGCCCCACGATCAGATCCGACGACCACCAGTCGTCGTGCTGCCCGCGCTCGAGAACGTATTGCAGCGCTCCCAGCCCGACAGTCAACAGGCCAAGTCCGAAGATGTCCAGCCCGGTCTTCGGCTTTTCGAGATGGTGCGCGTCGGGGACGTTGGCGAGCGTCATCAGGAACGCGACGATCCCGATCGGCAGGTTGATGAAGAAGATCAGCGGCCAGGTCGCGTTGTCGACGATGTAGCCGCCGATGATCGGGCCGAACGCAGGGCCGGCCATCACGCCGATCCCGAAGAACGCCATCGCCGCACCGCGGCGGCTGGGCGGAAACGTTTCGAACAGGATCGCCTGCGCGGTGGGCTGGAGCGCGCCGCCGCCGAACCCTTGGAGCACGCGGTAGAAGACGAGCTGCCAGACATTGGTCGCCGTGCCGCACAGCACCGAGGCGACGGTGAAGATCGCGATGCACCACGCGTAGTACTTCTTGCGCCCGAAATAGGCGGTGAGCCAGCCGTTGAGCGGCATCGTGATGATGCTGGCCAGGAGGTAACCCGTCGCCACCCACGCGATGTCGTCGAGCGACGCGCCGAGATTCCCGGCGATGTTGTCGAGCGCGACGTTGACGATCGTGGCGTCGATGATCGCCATGATCATCCCGAGCATGACCGTGAGCGCGATTAGGTACTCTTTGCGTCCGCCGGCCGTCGTCGCGGGGCCAGCGCGCGGTGCCGCGGCAACCATTCCGCTCACTATCCGGGACGCGCGACGGCGGGAATCCTGCCCCGGCCCAAACGAGCCTTATGCCGACACTACGCGATATATCGGGTATGTCAAGATCGAGCCCCAGTGCCCCGTGTCGCGACCTTCTTTACGTCCTTCGGTGGCCACGCCCGAGCTTTTCTTGGTACGCTGGCGTACGCGGCCGGAGTTCTCCGGCGCTGAAAGGCCTGTCGCATGCTTGCGACGCATCTCTGCGGGAACCGCCTGCTGGACGCGCGGTCCGATCGAGATCGCGAGCGCATGTATGCGGGGCTCAACATTCTCACCATGCAACGGGACGATCCCTCGCAAGAACGCGGCGAACTCTACCGTCATGTCGACTTTCCCATCGACGCCGTCCTCTCCGTCGTAGCGATCTTCGTCAACGGCGACGTCTGCGAAGTGGGGACCATCGGCTGCGAGGGGTTTCTCGATGCCGACGCGGCGCTCGACGTCGATACGACGCGCCGGACCTCGTACTGCCAGGTTCCGGGGCGCATCGTGCGCATGCCGCTGGCGACGTTCCGCGAGGAGCTTCGGTCGAGCGCGCCGTTCGCCCGCACCGTCCGGCGGAACGTCAGCGCGCGGCTGTTCAGCTCCGAGGTCCTCACCGCGTGCAACCTCCGGCACGCACTGATCGAGCGCTGCGCGCGTTGGATTCTCATGACGCGCGACCGCGTGGGGCGAAACGAGTTTCCGCTCACCCACGACCTCCTTTCGATCATGCTGGGCGTGCGCCGCGCCGGCGTGTCGATTGCGGCCGCATCACTGCAGCAGAGCGGCGCAATCTCGTACCGCCGCGGCAACGTCACGGTGCGCGACGAAGCCATGCTGCGCCTTGCGGCGTGCGAATGCTACGAGGCCAGCAGAGACGCTTTCGACTGGTCCTTGCGCGACGACGACGTCGAGCTGGACGCCGAGTGAGCGAACACCAAACCGTCAAGCGAGGTTGAATTGGGTTCACGAACGGGCAACTGGGCGACCGGGGCCGTCCTGGTTGCGATCCATCTCGGTGCGCTAGCGGCGCTGTGGCCGGGATTCTTCAGCTGGTCGGCGCTCGTGGTGCTGGCGCTGCTGATGTACCTCACCGGCGGGATCGGCATCGCGCTCGGTTTTCACCGCACGCTGACCCATCGGAGCCTCAAGCTGTGGAAGCCGCTCGAGTACGCGGCGACGATCTGCGGCTGCCTCGCGCTGCAGGGTTCGCCGATCGACTGGGTCGCGACGCATCGGGCGCACCACGCCCACTCCGACGCGCCCGGCGATCCACACGACGCCAACGAGGGCTTCAATTGGTCGCACTTCATGTGGATGGTGATGCCGAATCCGAACGTCATCTTCGGCGAGGCGCGCCGCCGTTATGCACCCGACCTCGTCGACGATCGGTTCTACGCGTTTCTCGACCGCCGCCACGTCTGGCTGACCGTCATGCTTGCCGCGCTGCTGTTCGCCGGCGGCGGATGGTCGTGGGTGGTATGGGGGATCTTCGTGCGGCTCGCGCTCGTCTACCAGTTCACCTGGCTGGTGAACAGCGCAGCGCACACGATCGGCTACCGCTCGTTCCGCACCACCGATCGCTCGACGAACTGCTGGTGGGTGGCGCTGCTGGGTTGGGGCGAAGGCTGGCACAACAACCATCACGCGTTTCCGTTCTCGGTGCGGCACGGACTGCGCTGGTACGAGCTCGACGTCACCTGGCTCACCGTGAAGCTGCTCGCCGCGCTGCGTTTGGCGAGCGATCTCAAGCTCCCGACGGCGCAGATGATGCGGCGGTTGCGCGTCGACGCAGCGGAGCGGCGAACGGCCTAAGGGATCGCGTTCGCCGCCGGCCGAAGCGGCGGCGAATCTCGGGCGGTCAGCTTCGCTGGACGAGGACGATGCCGAGTGAGATCGCCGCCAAGCCGCCGAGGTCGCGCATGCCGACCGGCTCGTGGAGGAGCAATGCGGCGAGGCCCAGTCCGAAGACCGGGGTGAGGAAGTAGTACGCGCTGACCCTCGACGCTTCGCCATGCGTGAGCAGCCAGAACCAGAGCAGCGACGCGCCCAGCGACATCACCAGCACGACGTACCAGAACGACGCGATCAGCTCCCACGACCAGCGCGCGTGCGGCGCGCCCTCGAGCACGACCGCCAACGGCAGCAGCACGAGACCGGCGGCGAACAGCTGCAGCGCGTTGACCGCGCGCAGGTCGAGGTTCGCGCACCAGCGCTTGAACGCGATCGTCGAGGCTACGCTGCCGAGCACGCCGCCGAACGCCAGCGCGACGTCGGACAGGTTCGCGCTGCCGCTGCCGGTGCGCACCAGCATGATCCAGACGACGCCCCCGAACCCCAACAGCATTCCAAGGATCTTGCTGCGCGTCAGCGGTTCGCGCAGCAGCCACGGCGCGACCAGCGCGAGGGTGAGCGGATTGGTCGAGGCGACGATCGCGCCGACGCCCGACGCGAGGTGGCGCAGCGCGACGTACGTGCAGCCGAGATAGACCGCATTGCCGAGCACGCCCAGCACGAACGCGGCGACCAAGTCGTTGCGCGTGCGCGGAAACCGCGCGCCCGCGGCGCGCGCGACGGCGAGCGCGAGCAGTCCCGACACCGCGAAGCGCACGACCAGGAACCATAGCGGCGACGAGTCGAGCACGCCGATCTTGCTCGGGACGAACGCCGACGCCCACAAGAAGATGTAGAACAGCGCCCCGGCGACGCCGAGGGTCCGGCTGTTCATCGCGTTGCGCCGCTTATGCCGAGCGGTTGGCTTCGACGAGCTTGGTGAGCTCCTTGGCGACGTCGATCGCGTTGGCAACCACCAGCATGTCGGCGAACTCGGCGATCGGCGCGCCGCCGTCGGTGTTGACCGCCACGATCGTGCCCGCGGTCGACATCCCGACCTTGTGCTGGATCGCGCCCGAGATGCCGAACGCCAGGTACAGCCGCGGCGAGACCGTCTTGCCGGTCTGACCGATCTGCATGCTGTACGGTACCCAGCCGGCGTCGGCGACGGCCCGCGTCGCGCCGACCGCGCCGCCGAACGCTTTCGCGAGCGGCTTGAGCACGCTGTCGAAGGGCTCGGCGCTGCCGAGCCCGCGACCGCCGCTGACGATCACGGCGGCTTCCTCGAGTCCGATCTCGGCGGCGGCTTCCTCGACGTGGCTCTCGATCTTGACCACGTAGGTCTTGCCGGCCGGTTTGGCGATCTGCTGCACCGTCGCGCCGCTGCCGCCGGCCTCGGCTGCAAACGCGTTGGGCCGCACCGTTACGACGCAGTAGTCGGTGTTCTTGAACGCCGAGCTGGTGATGAACGCCCCGCCGAGCTTCGGCGCGACGCAGACGAGCCGTCCGTCCTCGAACTTCAAGTCGGTGACGTCGGCCGCGATGCCGGTCTTCAGCCGCGCCGCGACGCGACTGCCGATGTCGCGCCCGTGCATGGTGTTTGGCACCAGCACGATGGACGGGCCGAGGTCGCGCGCGAGCGCTTCGACGTAATCGACCTCCGGCTCGGCCAGATAGGTGTCGACGTCGGCGTCGTCGTTGTGGTGCACGACGTCGAGCGGATACGACTTCAGCTGCTCGGCCAGCGCCGGCGCGCCGCTGCCGAGGACGACCGCGTGCGCCTTGCCGCCGAGCATGCCGGCGACCTTGCGCGCTTCGGTTGCGAGCTCAAAGCTGACCTTGCGGGTGTGCCCGCCGCGCTGTTCGACGAAGACGATGACGTCGGGCATCAGACGAGCTTTCTTTCCTTGAGATAGTCGAAGATCAGGCGCGCGCCGCCGGCGGCGTCGTCGGGGATGACCACCTGCCCCTTGCCGCGCGCTTGCGGCGGCGCGAACGAGAGCAGCTCCGTCTTGGCCTCGGACTCTCCAGCCGCGCCGACGACGTCGAGCTCGGCGACGGTGAGCGACGTGATCGGCTTTTTCTTCGCGCCCATGATGCCTTTGAGCGACGGATAGCGCGGTTCACCCACCGCCATCGTCACGCTGATCAGCGCGGGCAGCGGCCCGGTCACGACCTGATAGCCGTTGTCGGTCTCGCACTGCACTCTGAGCGATCCTTGCGCCGACTCGATGTGGCGCACGTTGGCGATTCCCGGCACGCCGAGATCCTCGGCCAGCGCGCCCGGCACGGCCCCGGTCGTGCCGTCGTCGGACAGCCCGCCGCAGACCACCAGATCGAAGCCGACCTTGCGCAGCGCGGCACCGAGCACGACGGCCGTTCCCCACGCATCGGTACCTTCGAGCGCGGCGTCGGAGACGAGGTAGGCGTCGTCGGCGCCCATCGCGAGCGCGCGCCGAATCGTCTCCTTGCCGTTGTCGGGATACATGCTCACGACGGTGACGGTCGTGTCGGCGCCGAGCTGCTCTTTGAGCCGCAGCGCGGCCTCGAGCGCGTACTCGTCGTACGGGTTCATCACCAAGTTCATCCCGGCGCGAACCAGCCGTTTCGTCGCCGGATCGATCTTCTTCTCGGCGGCGGTGTCGGGAACGATCTTGACGGTGACGGCGATCTTCATGCGTCCGCCGGCGTTCCGGATTGGGAAAAGCAAATAGTCGTTTGTGTGGTCACGGGCGGCAGGACCCGTTTCCTACCGTTCCGGGCGGGACCTTCACACACTAGACGAGCTTGGCCAGGTTTGCCGCGAACGCGGCGATGGTCTTTTGCGCGACCCCTTCGACGAGCCGCCCGCCGACCGTCGCGATGATGCCGCTGATCTGCGCGTCGGTGTGGATCGCGACGTGGGTGGTCGAGTTCTGCTCGGTTGCTTTCGACTCGACCGTGGCGTTGACGCCGCCCCGGCCGCGCGCTTCGTCGCCTTTGATGCGAAAGCGCGCGGTGTGCGCCGCGTCGTCGATCGACTCGACCGTGATCACCGCGCGATAGGTCACCGCGACCGGGCCGACCTTGACCGACGTCTTCGCGCGATACGTGCGGTCGTCGACGATCTCGGTGATCTCGGCGCCCGGGATGCAGGTCGCGACCCGCGGGATGTCGCGCAGCACCGGCCATACTCGGTCGATCGGCGCATCGACGTCGAAGCCGTCGTCGATCGTCACGACGCCGCTACCGCGCTGCGATCGTTGTGCACCGGCAAGCTGCCTTCGGCCAGCCGACCGCCGCGCCGGCGCTCGCGCAGCGCCACCATCTCCGCCGCGATCGAGATCGCGGTCTCCTCGGGCGTGCGCGCGCCGATGTCGAGCCCGATCGGCGCGCTGATCCGCGCCAGATCGGCGTCCGTGACGCCGGCCCGGCGCAGCTCTTCGACCCGGTTGGCGTGCGTGCGCCGGCTGCCCATCGCGCCGATGTAGCCCGCATCAGTGCGCAGCGCCACCTGCAGCAGCGGGATGTCGAACTTCACGTCGTGGGTGAGCACGATCAGCGCGGTGCGGCTGTCGACCGGCGCCTTCGAGAGGAAATCGTCCGGCCAGGCGACGACAACCTCGTCGGCGTCGGGGATGCGCTGTTTGGTCGCAAAGACCGGCCGCGCGTCGATCACCGTGACGCGGTAGCCGAGATATTTGCCGATGCGCGCCATCGCGCGCGAGAAATCGATTGCGCCGAAGACGTACATCTCGGGCTTGGGCGCGTAGGCGGCGATGAACAGCCGCACCTCGACGCCGACCGGCTCGCCGTCCTCGCCGAACGTGCGCATCGCCGTCTCGCCGACCGCCAGCAGCGCGCGCGCCTCGCCGGCGGCCGCGACGTTGAGCCCCGGCGTCCCCAGATCGCCCAGCACCTCGTCGGCGAAGACGAGCAGCTTCGCGCCGGCCTGCGCGCCGTCGATGCGCGTGACGAGCGCGACCGGCGTGTCCGTGCGCAGCGCGGCCGCGAGGCGGTCGAAGATCACCAGTCGAGCCGCTCTACGAACACGTGGATCGTGCCGCCGCAGGTCAAGCCGACCGAGATCGCGTCGGCATCGCTGATCCCGTAGGTCGCCAGCCGCGGCCGTCCGCTCGCGATCGCGTCCTGCGCCTCTTCGTAGACCGCCGCCTCGACGCAGCCGCCGCTGACCGAGCCCGCAACGTCGCCGCGCTCGTTGACCGCCATCGCCGAGCCGGGATCGCGCGGCGCCGAGTTCTCCACGCCCACCACGGTCGCGATCGCGATGCGCTGGCCTTCGCGCCGCCAGCGCTCGACCGTGTCCACGACGTCGATCATCCCAGTCTCCCTTCGATGGCGTCGGCTACGGCGGCCAGCGTCCGCAGGTTGTGACCCGACAAGAACGCGTCGAGATACGGCACCGCGGCCGCCATGCCCCGCGCCAGCGGCTCGTACGCCGCGTGGCGCTTGTGCGGGTTGACCCAGACGATGCGGCGCGTCAGCCGCCGCAAGCGAGCCATCTCGGTGGCGACGAGCGCGGGGTCGTCGCGCTCCCAGCCGTCGGACAGGATCACGACGGTGCCGCCGCGGGCCGCGCCGCGCGCGGCGTGGCGCTCGTTGAAGGTGCGCAACGCGGCGCCGATGCGCGTGCCGCCGCCATAGTCGCGCACCGCTTCGGAGAGCGAGTCCATCAGCCGGTCGTCGCCGGCGCGGGCGAGCAGCGGCGTAAGGTCGGTGAGCCGGGTGGCGAAGGCGAACGCGCGCACCGCCGGGCGCGCCGACGCGGTGACCCGCGCGTACTGCACCAGAGCGCGCGCGAAGGGCGTCATCGAACCCGAGACGTCGAGCAGAAAGGTGAGCGAACGCAGCCGGAGCCGGCGGCGCGTCGAGCGCCGGCGCGCCAGCTCGCCCGCGGTGCGCGCCGCGCTGCGCAGCGTACCGCGGAAATCGAATCGGTCGCCGTGCGGATGAGCGCGCCGGCGGCGCGAGGCGCGCAGCTCGGCGGCCGCCCGCACGCGTTCGATCAGCGCCATCATCGCGACACGTTCGGCTTCATCGAGATCCTCAAACGCTTTTTCTCCGAGCCGTTCCTCGCTCGAGGCGACGATCCACTGGGTCGGCGCGCGTTCGGCGTCGCGCGCGCCGGCGGGGCGCTGGGAGGGCGGCGGCGCAAGCGTCTCGCGCTGCGCCGCACCGGTCGGCGGCGACGGAGGCTCGATGCCGCCGACGAGCCGGCGCAGCGCCTCGGCGTCGCCGCCCGAACCGAAGAAGTCGACGAAGGCGGCATGAAATGCGTCGAGGTCGCCGATCGCCGGCAGCATCGCCGCGCGGGCGCGCCAGTACAGGGCCGCGTTCGATGCCGGCGGCAGCACGCGGAGCACCTCGGCGAAGGTCCGGGCTCGCCGCGTTCCCGCGTTGACCCCGCGCGCCGCGAGCGCTCGATCGAATCCCGCCGCCGGCGCGGCTTCGCCGGCTGCGTTCACGCCGGGCGTGCTACGCCGGCCCGGTCGACGGGCCGCGCGCGGCGGACAGGATCGCCGCCGCTGACGCACGGGCGAGCTCGATGTCCTCGGGATACTTGAGCACGCTGCCCAGCGACGGCTCGAACACCTCGGCCTCGAGCCGCTGCGCGCCGAGCAGCGCGAGCGTTTGCGTCCAGTCCAGCGACTCGGCGATCCCCGGCGCTTTGCGCAGACCGCGCTCGCGCAGGGTCGCCGACGCTCGGGCCACGTCGCCGGCCAGCTCGGGCGCGACCTCGGGCAAATGCAGCCGGATGATCTCGATCTCCCGCTCGACGGTCGGGTGTCCTATCCAATGGTAGAAGCAGCGCCGCTTGAGCGCGTCGTGCAGGTCCCGGGTACGGTTCGAGGTGAGCACGACGATCGGCGGGTGGACGGCGGCGATCGTGCCGCGCTCGGGGATCGAGATCGCGAAGTCGGCCAGAAACTCGAGCAGAAACGCTTCGAACTCGTCATCGGCGCGATCGATCTCGTCGATCAGCAGCACGATCCCGCGCTGCCGCGGCGCTTCAAGCGCGGCCAGCAACGGCCGCCGGATCAGGAAGTCGTCGGCGTACAGATCGGGGGTGTGGTCGTTCTGCGCCCCCTCCGCGCCGTAGCGCAGCGACTCCGCCAGCCGAATCGCCAGCAATTGTTTGCCGTAGTTCCAATCGTACGCGGCGGCGGCGAGATCGAGTCCCTCGTAGCACTGCAAGCGCAAGAGCCGCGCGCCGAAAACCGCCGCCAGCGCCCGCGCCGCGTCGGTCTTCCCCACGCCGGCGTCACCTTCGAGCAGCACGGCACGGTTCAGGCTGACTCCGCACGCCAAGGCGGTCGTCAGACCTTCGTCGGCGACGTAGCCGGCGTCCATCAGTCCTCGCCGGAGATCGTCGACGTCGACGGGTTGCGGCATCGCCGAGCCTTCTCGTCCGTTTGCCGGGAATCCGGTGCGCCCGACCGGCAAGGAGATTCTAGCGTACCATCGGTAGCTTCTGGGCCCCGCTTTTCCCACGGAGAAGCTCATGCAGATCGACCTCACGGTCAACGGCAAACAGGTCTTCCTCGACGCCGAACCGCGATTGTTGCTCGCCCACGCGCTGCGCGACAGTCTGAATCTCACCGGAACGCACATCGGCTGCGACACGTCGAGCTGCGGTGCGTGCACTGTGCTGCTCGACGGGACGTCGGTGAAGAGTTGCACGGTCTTCGCGGTGCAAGCCGGCGGACACGAGGTGACCACGATCGAAGGCATCGGCAACGCCGACTCGCTGCACCCGATGCAGGAGGCGTTCTGGTCGGCGCACGGCTTGCAGTGCGGCTACTGCACGACGGGGATGATCGTGAGCGCGGTCGATCTGCTGCGCCGCAACGCCGATCCCAGCGACGACGAGATCCGGGCCGGGCTGGAAGGAAACCTTTGCCGCTGCACGGGCTACGAGAACATCGTCAAAGCCGTGCGCGCTGCCGGTAAGGCGATGCGGGCCAACGAGCCGTGGCACAGCGTCGCCGAGCTCATGCCGATCCATCCGCCGGCCGAGGAACCGCCGCCGTCGGGCGAGGGGATCATCCCGCCGCAGCTGCAGGAGGCGAATCGCTGATGGCCTTCACCGCAATGGTCGGCGCGCGCATTCGGCGCCGCGAGGACCCGCGTCTCATCACCGGCCGCGCGACGTACGTCGACGACGTGCGCCAGGTCGGCACCGTCTACGCCGCGTTCGTGCGCAGTCCGCACGCCCATGCCAAGGTCGTGCGGGTGGACGCGTCGCGCGCCAAGGACGATCCGCGCGTGCTGGCCGTCTATACCGGCGACGACCTGCACCACGCGCACAATCTCAAGTCGTCGCTTCCGGTCGCGCACAAGATCCCCGAGCTCAAGACGCCGGCGCACTACGTGCTGGCCGTCGACGAGGTGCGCTTCGTCGGCGAACCGGTCGCGGTGGTCGTCGCCGACTCGCAGTACGCGGCGCGTGACGTCGCCGAGCTGATCGAGGTCGAGTACGAGCCGCTGCCGGTCGTCGTCGATGCCGAGAAGGCCGCCAACGGACCGCCGTTCGTGCACGAGTCGCTCGGAACCAACGTCGCCTATACGTTCCCGTTCTCGGCCGGCGATCCCGACGCGGCGTTCGCGTCGGCCGACGTCACGGTCCAGCAGCGGATCGTCAATCAGCGCGTCGCGCCGGTGCCGATCGAGCCGCGCTCGATGGTCGCCGACTACGACGCCGGGATGCAGCAGCTCACGATGTATTCGGCGACGCAGATCCCGCATCTGCTGCGCACGCAGCTCGCCGTCGTGCTGGGCTTGCCCGAGAACAAGATCCGCGTGATCGCGCCCGAAGTCGGCGGCGGCTTCGGCGCGAAGCTCAATGTCTACGCCGAAGAGGCGGTCATCGGCTGGGTCGCGATGCAGCTCGAACGTCCGGTCAAGTACGTCGAGACGCGCTCGGAGTGCTTTCAGGCGATGATCCACGGCCGCGACCAGATCGACGACGTCGAGGTCGCGGCGATGCGCGACGGCACGATCACCGCCCTGCGGGTCAAGATCTACGCCAACCTGGGCGCCTACCATCAGCTCCTCACGCCGGTCGTGCCGGTGCTCACGCTGCTGATGGCCAACGGCTGCTACCGTTTCTCGAACCTCGCGGTGACGGTGATCGGTGCGTTCACCAACACGATGTCGACCGACGCCTACCGCGGCGCCGGCCGGCCCGAGGCGACGTTCTTCATCGAGCGCGCGTTAGACTTGGTCGCGCTCAAGCTCGGTCTGGATCCGGCCGAAGTGCGGCGCAAGAACTTCATCGCGCCGTCGTCGTTCCCGCACACGACGGCGACCGGGCTCACCTACGACTCGGGCGACTACGAGACGACGATGGACAAGGCGCTCGCCGCCGCCGACTACGCGGGTTTGCGCAGACGGCAGGCCGAGCTGCGCAAACAAGGGCGCTTCCTAGGCATCGGACTGTCGACGTACGTCGAGGTGTGCGGGATGGGGCCGTCGGCGGCAATGCCGGCCGCGGGCTGGGACTCGGCGACGGTGCGCGTCGAGCCGACCGGCAGCATCACCGTGCTGACCGGCGTCTCGCCGCACGGACAAGGCGAGGAGACGACGTTCGCGCAGATCGTCGCCGACGAGCTCGGCGTGCCGATCGATCAGGTGTCGGTGATTCACGGCGACACCGACAAGGTGCAGTACGGGGTCGGAACGTTCGGCTCGCGCGGCACCGCGGTCGGCGGCGCCGCGCTCAAGCTCGCGATCGAGACGATCCAAGCCAAGGCGGTCAAGATCGCCGCGCATCAATGGGAAGCAAATCCCGACGACCTCGAGTATCATGAGGGCAAGATCACCGTCAAGGGCGACCCGTCGAAGTCGATGTCGACCGCCGAGGCGGGCTTCCTCGCGTTCATGGGCGACAAGCTGCCGCCGGGACTCGAGCCGGGACTCGACGCGACGAGGCGCTTCGAGCCGCCGAACTTCGTCTTCCCGTTCGGCACGCACATCTGCGTGGTCGAGGTCGACGCGCAGACCGGCCAGGTGTCGGTCGAGAAGTATGTCGCGGTCGACGACTGCGGGCGTCTGCTCAACCCGATGATCGCCGAAGGGCAGGTGCACGGCGGGATCGCGCAAGGGCTCTCGCAGGCGCTGTTCGAGGAGGTCGTCTACGACGACGACGGCCAGCTGCTCACCGGGACGCTGATGGACTACGCGATCCCGCACGCCGAGCAGGTCCCGCACTACGAGCTCGGCCACACCGTCACGGCGACGACCGTCAACCCGCTGGGGGTCAAGGGGATCGGCGAAGCCGGAACGATCGGTTCGACGCCCGCCGTCGCGAACGCCGTCATCGACGCGCTCGCGCCGTTCGGCGTCGTCCACATCGACATGCCGCTCAAGCCCGAGAAGCTGTGGACGGCGATGCACGCCTCCAACGGGAGCACGCGATGATACCAGCAGCGTTCGACTACAAGCGCGCGACGAGCGTCGACGACGCGCTGCGCCTGCTCGGCGAGCACGGCGACGACGCGAAGCTGCTCGCCGGCGGCCACAGCCTGATTCCGATGATGAAGCTGCGGCTGGCCGCGCCGGCGGTGCTGATCGACATCGCCGGCATCCCGAACCTCGATCAGATCGACACGGCATCGGATCCGATGACGATCGGCGCGCTGACGAAGCATGCCAAGCTCGCCGCCAGCGACGAGCTGCGCAACAAGGCGCCGGCGCTGTGGGACGCGGCCAACGATCTGGGCGACCCGCAGGTGCGCAACCGCGGCACGATCGGCGGCGCGTCGGCGCACGGCGATCCGTCGGCCGACTATCCGGCCGTGCTGCAGGCGCTCGAAGCGACGTTCACGATCGCCGGCAAGAGCGGCACGCGCGAGCTCACCGCCGGCGAGTTCTTCCGCGGCATGTTCGAGACCGCGCTCGACCCAGCCGAGCTGCTCACCAAGATCGCGTTCAAAGCGGCGCCGAACTCGGCGTACGCGAAGTTCCATCACCCGGCATCGCATTATGCGGTCGTCGGCGTCGCCGTCGCATTGACCATGAACGGCGGCACGATCGACTCCGCGCGTGTGGCGATCACCGGCGTCGGCGACGCCGCGTTCCGCTCCGCCGGCGTCGAAGCGGCGCTGCGGGGCGTCAACGCTAAGGACGCCGACGCCGTCAAAGCCGCCTGCGCCGGCGCGGCCCGCGGAATCCAAGCGCGTTCGGACACGTTCGCTTCAGGCTCCTACCGAGCCGCGATGGCCGACGTTTTCTCCGCCCGCGCGGTCGCCAAAGCCGCCTCGCGGTAAGGAACGCCGGAGGCTCCCAGCCCTAGCCGAGCGGGACTTTCGGTGGAGTTCCGCTGGGCAGTGCAGGAGGTCGAGCCGGTACACCGGTAAGCGACATTCCCCGGTTGCACGAGCGCCGTGGTTTTCCGTTCGGGGAGGTCGCGATGCGCGTTTCGATGCTGGTCCGCACGGCTGCCGTCATCACCGGCGGCGCCGTCCTCGCTTCGTGTGGCGGAGGCGGCCAGACTGCGCCCGTTCTGCCGTCATCCGGCCCGCCCTCAGGCATGCAAGGCGCTGCGCGGTCGGTTTCGGCCGTCACCGCTCCGACGCCGACCCCGACGCCGGTTCCGGCGGCGTCATGCACGCCGATCGTCACGGTCAACCCCGCGACGCAGTTCCCGACGCGAACGGCGAAGTCGTTCTCGCCCGGCCGGTTCATCAATCTCGACGCGACGGGTTGTGACTACGGGATCTATCTCGGGCCGAGAGTCCATCACGCGCGGATCGCGGATTCGCGCGTGCGCGGCGCGAGCCGGGTCGAGATCATCGCCGAGGGCGCCGACGACGTCGAGATCATCGACTCCGCCATCGACGGCAGCGGCGGGCTCAAGGGCATCGAGTTCGACTATGGTGCGACGGGATCGATCGACCGCACGTTCGTCACGAACACCGGAACCGGGATCAACCTGGTCTACGGCGCCACCGGCCACGTCGGCCTGACGCTGATCACGAACACGTCGTTCATCGGGATCAACGTACTCGACAACGCCACCGCCGTCATCGAGGACGTGCTCGTCGACAACCAGATGAACGTCGGCAGCGGCGTCGCGGTGCAGCTCGGCTCCAAAGGAACGATCCGCCGCACGACCGCGATCGGCGCGGGCAAACCGACCGCCGTCGGACCGCAGTACGGATTCTTCTTCGGCTACAACCAGCCGCAGGTCTCGATCGCCCACAGCGAAGCGATTCACAACGAGTACGGCTTCGGGAGCTATTGCGTCCCCGGCATCACGTCCGCCGCCGATTTCATCAGAGCCCGCGACAGGGCTCACGGAAGCACGGTGGCAGACTACGACGTCCAAACCAATGCCGCGGACTGCCCGGCGCCCCCACCGTAACCAAAGAGACGGCACCGGGTTACGGCCTGAGGCTGCGGATAAGACGCTCGTCGATCGTGAAGGCGATCGCGTCGCCGAAGGCAATTTCGCGAAAACGATGTGCTCCGGATCGATCAGAACGTTCCAGGCGAAAGGAAGGACTGCCGACGGAACGCGCAGCGCAAGGTGCTTGGCGGCAGCCACGAAGATGTCGCCGACATCCGCTGTCGTTCGTGAGGGTGGTGAGACGTTAGATCCGTCAGGGATCGAAACGACGTTTGCGACGGCGTCGTCAGGCAGTTCAGCCGGATAGAAGAGCAGGTCCGTCGGTGCGTACGCGATATCGAGGTGGACGAGATACTCGAGGAGCGCGAGCCCCTCGTTCGTGGATGCGTACGCAATGCGCACGCATAGCACAAGGGCGGAGCCGCGCGCCACTCGGTTGGGGCCCGGAAAGAGCGCCGGAACCAAGCGTGCCGGAGGGGCGGTTGTAGGAACAGGATGGCGCCCAGGACGACTTTGGTCGAACGAGCGATCGACGCGCTTCGTCTGCTCTCGGTGGGCGATGTGGCGGCGCGGGAGCACGTCCGGACGGTGCGTTCGACGGTCGCCATCGCGGGCGACGACGAGTTGTTGCGGTTCCTGCGGTTGCTCGATGCCTTCGACGTGGATGCCGCGCGAGTCGACCGGGATCTCGCGCAGGTCGGGGCGACGGGCGATCCGGTCGAGCGGCGCGTCGCGCTGGCGCGGCTGCGGCGGGACCTCGAGCCGCGGCGCGACCGGATCCTGGCCCACCTCGCCGCGCCGCCCGGCGATCTGCAGTTCGTCGTCGATCTGCGCGCGTCGCTCCTCACGTTGCTCGAAAAGCGTCCCGATGCCGCCGATCTGGGTCCGCTCGACGACGATATTCGAGCATTTCTCGCCGCGCGCGTCGACCTTGGGCTGCTCGAGCTGCGTCGCCTGACCTGGAAAGATTCCGCTGCACTGCTCGAGCGGCTGGCGCGCTCGGAGGCCGTGCATGCAGTGCGCGGCTGGTTCGACTTGAAGGACCGGCTCGACGAGGACCGGCGCGTCTACGCATTCTTCCACCCGGCGCTGCCGGCGATGCCGGTCGTGTTCACCGAGGTCGCCCTCACCGACGAGCTACCGGCGTCGATTCGCGGCATCCTCAACCCGAACGCGCCGCGCGTCGACGCGGGAGAAGCGCGCGCCGCAACGTTCTATTCGATCTCGAATACGGAGCGCGGCCTGAGCGGAATCCCGTTCGGCAACGCGCTCATCAAGCACGCCGTCGAGGAGCTGCGCGCCGAGCTGCCGCGCTTGCGCACGTTCGCGACGCTTTCACCGCTGCCGGGTCTGGCCGAATGGGTGCGTTCGCTGGGCGACCGGGTCGACGCCGAGGTGCGCGCCGCGCTCGCAACGCCCGCCTGGCACCGCAAACCCGCCGCGGCAGCGTCGTTGCGCGAGCCGCTGCTGCGTCTCGCCGCCCGCTATCTGCTGGCCGCCAAGCGCGGTGACGGCGCGCCGCGCGACGCCGTCGAGCGGTTTCACCTCGGCAACGGCGCGACGATCGAGCGCATCGACTGGCTCGCCGATCCGACGCCGCGCGGCATCGAGCAGTCGCTCGGCATCATGGTGAACTACCGCTACGGCCTCGACCGGTACGCGGCAAACCAGCTTGCGTACGCCGCGCATCACACGATCGACGCGGTGTCGCTCGTTCGAGCGCTCGCCGCGGCCGATCCGACCGAGCTCGAGGATCCCGTTCCGACCGTCTCGCGCCGTCACGCGGTGCTGAGCACCTTCGGTACGCTCGCAGCGCGTGCCAAACGCCTCTTTGCGCGAGCTCCGGCGCAGGCTTAGCGAGTCGAAGGCGTAGTTGCTGCCGGCAGCTTTGCGCCACAGCCGTCGATCGGTGCGGGCGGCGGCTCCGTTGCGGTGAGGCCGAACGAGAGCGGCAAGATCGAGGTGCCGTCGGTCATGTAGGTGCCGGTCACGGAGAGTGTTTGGCCGGGCGCGAGGCCGAAGCCGCGCACCAGGTAGCGTTGTGACGGATCGCTGACACAGCGGACTTCGGTCGGCGCGGGATCGCCGTCGAACCAGATCGTCGTCGTCACGCCGCCGTTCGCACCGGGCTGCTCGTAGAAGTAGACGTTCTGCGGCGATGGGGTCGGGTTGCCGAGCTGGAGCGAGACGTTGCGCAGCACGCCGTAGTCGCCGGCGAGCGCCGCGCGCTGCCCGGCAGCGGCATTGATGTCGGCGCGCAGGTTCGGGAACGCCGCGGTGCCGTTGGCGAAGTAGCGCACGCCGACGGTGAACGGATCGGGCTCAGGTTGGCCGGCCGTGTACGACATCGCGATCGGCGCCACGTTGGCCAGCGAGAACTCGCCGCGGCGATAGTGATCGTCGCTGGGATGTTCGGGCTGTGACAGCAGCGTCGTCGGATCGACGCCGGTCGCCGCGGCGACCACCAAAACGTCGACCGAGCCACCGTCGAGGACCTTGAGATCGTACGTTGCGGCGATGAGCTGGCCGGATTGCATCACGCCCGCGCCGAGCGGAACGACGACCGGTGCCGCCGACAGGACGGTCTCGACGACGCTCTCCTGCGACGCGTGCTCGAGCAGGTAGCGCACCGTCGCGACGTGACCGGCGTACGAGAACGCGTCGGTCGGACCGGCCGCCGCGCCGAGCACCTGCACGTGCGACGTCCCGGCCGGCGCAGTGAGGACGAGGTACAGCCTGCGCGCCGCGTCCGAGACGTGATACGCGTAGACGCGTGCCGGGCGCGCCGCGTCGATCGCGCCGCGAAAAAGCACGCCGTCGTCGAGCGCGCCGAGCTGCTCGGGATCGTCGCTATAGAACAGCACCACCGGGTTGATTCGCGGCAACGGGGTGACGTGGACATGGACCGACGTCGTTCCATTGCGGTCGACGAACGCGTCGTTGCCGTGCAGCGCGACGCGCGCTTGGGTGTCGAGCACGTCGCCGGGGTGGAGCGGCGCGGTCGCGAACGGCGCGACGCTGACCGTCGCGCCGGGCTGCAGCTGCGCGACCTGCGCGACCGCGTCGCCGACGCGCGCGTTCACGAACTGCGGCGAGTCGGTTCCGGCCAGCTCGACGGTGACGTCGACCGGAACGACGCCGGCCGCCGGCGCGACGAGCACGGCGATCGTCGTCGAGTCACCGGCAGCGTCGGTGACCGCGATCGTGCCGCGGCCGTTCGCGACGCCGCTGATGGTGAGGACGCGTCCGGACGCGTCCGAAGTGACCTGGATTCCGGCGAAGGAGGGCGTTGAGACGAGATCGCCGACCCCGCCGCTGAGGTGGACGACGACCGCCTCGCCGGGCCGGATTCCGACCCGCGCGCGGTCAGCCCGGATCGGCACCTGTGCGCCGCTCGGCCCGGGCGTCGCCGGAGGGCCGCTCGGCTCGGGCGTCGCGGGCGCTCCGCTGGGGATGGGGCTCGGGACGCCGGCAGGCGCCGGCGACGGCGAGGGCGAGGCGAGCTCGGGCGGGATCGGCGGCGGCGGCGGCGGTGGGAGTCCCTGGGCGTGCGACGCGAGCGGAAGCAGCAGCGGCTGCCAGCGCCAGCACGGCGGCCGCGAACGGACGGGGTCGGGAGGCCATCGGGCGTCCTCTGCGGCACCCCGCGCTGCGGTGCCTGTCGGCGCAAACGGACGTTCGATGGTGGGGTTGAAAACGACGACCGTGCTGGATTCTTTCCATCCCCTCGTCGCCGATTGGTTTGCCGATCGGTACGGCGAGCCGACCGAGCCTCAGATCCAAGGCTGGCCGCTGATCCGCGCCGGCCAAGACGTGCTGATCTCGGCGCCGACCGGCTCGGGCAAGACGCTGGCCGCGTTCACGCTGTGCCTCGACGATCTGATCCGCCGCGCCGCCGACGGGTCGCTGCCCGATGAGACGCTGGCGGTCTACGTCTCGCCGCTCAAAGCGCTGACCAACGACGTGCGCAAGAACCTCGAGACGCCGCTCGGCGAGCTGCTCGCGCTGGCGGAGAGACGCGGATCGCGCTGGCGCCGATCCGCACCGCGACGCGCACCGGCGACACGACCGCAGAGCGAACGCGCGCGGATGCTGCGCAAGCCACCGCATATCCTGGTCACGACGCCGGAGTCGCTGTTCATCCTGATGACGGCCGAGAAGTCGCGCCAGCTCTTCGGACGGGTGCGAACGATAATCGTCGACGAGATCCACGCGCTGGCCGCCGACAAACGCGGCTCGCACCTCGTCGCTGACCTTGGCCCGGCTCGACGCGCTCGTCGAGCGCGAGAGCGGCCGCAAGCCGCAGCGGATCGGGCTCTCGGCGACGGTGCGGCCGATCGAGACGGTCGCGCGCTTCCTCAGCCCGCAGGCCCAGGTCGTCGACGTCGGACACCGCCGCGCGATGAAGCTCGCGGTCGAGGTGCCGTCCGACGAGCTGAGCTGCGTGGCGAGCAACGAGATGTCGGGCGAGATCTACGACCGGCTGGCCGAGCTCATCCGCGCGCACCGCACGACGCTCGTGTTCGTCAGCACGCGGCGGATGAGCGAGCGCGTCACGTTCGCGCTGCAGCAGCGGCTGGGCGAAGGGATCGTGATGCCGCATCACGGCAGCTGGCCAAAGAACTGCGCTTCGAGGCCGAGAACCGGCTCAAGAACGGCGAGCTGCGGGCGGTCGTGGCGACCGCTTCGCTCGAGCTCGGCATCGACATCGGATCGATCGACCTGGTCGTGCAACTCGGCTCGCCGCGCTCGATCGCGGTCGCGCTGCAGCGCATCGGCCGCTCGGGTCACTGGGTCGGCGCGCTGCCCGAAGGGCGGCTGTTCGCGACGACGCGCGACGAGCTGCTCGAGTGCGCGGCGATCGTGCGCGGCATCCGCAGCGGCACGATGGACGCGCTGCGCATCCCGCGCGCACCGCTCGACATCCTCGCGCAGCAGATCGTCGCTGCCTGCGGCGCGGACGAGTGGGGCACCGACGAGCTCTACGAGCTCGTGCGCGGCTCGTACTCCGTATCGCGATCTGGCGCGCAAAGACTTCGACGACGTCGTCCTGATGCTCTCCGAGGGCGTGGCGACGTCGCGCGGCCGCAGCGGCGCGTTTCTGCATCACGATCGCGTCAACGGCCGGCTGCGCGGGCGCCGCGGCGCGCGCTGGGCCGCGATCACCTCCGGCGGCGCGATCCCCGAGACCGCCAACTACAACGTCGTCGTCGAGCCCGACGGCCACGTGATCGGCACGCTCGACGAGGACTTCGCGGTCGAGAGCATGGCCGGCGACATCTTCCTGCTCGGCACGACGTCGTGGCAGATTCGGCGCGTCGAGCAGGGCGTGGTCCGCGTCGCCGACGCCCACGGCGCGCCGCCGTCGATCCCGTTCTGGAACGGAGAAGGTCCGGGCCGCACGATCGAGCTCTCGCACGAGGTCGGGCTGATCCGCGCCGCGATCGACGAGCGCGACGACGCCGACGCGGTGAAGTGGCTGATCGACGAGTGCGCGCTCGACCTGGCCGGCGCCGAACAGGCCGTCGCCTACGTGCGCGCCGGCAAGGCCGTTCTCGGCACGGTGCCGACCGACACGACGATCGTCGCCGAACGCTTCTTCGACGAAGCCGGCGGGATGCAGCTGATCCTGCACACGCCGTTCGGCGCGCGCATCAACCGCGCGTGGGGCCTCGCGCTGCGCAAGAAGTTCTGCCGCTCGTTCAACATCGAGCTGCAGGCGGCGGCGACCGACAACGGCATCTGCCTGTCGCTGAGCGACCAGCACGCGTTTCCGCTCGAGATCGTGTGGGAGTACGTCAAGTCGGCCAGCGTCGAGAACACGCTCACGCAGGCGCTCTTGCCGGCACCGATGTTCGGCGCGCGCTGGCGCTGGAACGCGATGCGGGCGCTGGCGATCCTGCGCTTCAACGGCGGCAAGAAGGTTCCGCCGCAGATGCTGCGCATGCGAGCCGAAGATCTGCTCGCGTCGTGCTTCCCCGACGCAGCGGCCTGCGCCGAGAACCTGACCGGACCGATTCGCATCCCCGATCACGTGCTGGTGCGCGAGACGATCGACAACTGTCTGCGCGAGGCGATGGACCTCGACGGACTGACCGAGTCTTGCGCGCGGTCGAGGGCGGCACGATTCGCACCGTCGCCGTCGACACCGCCGAGCCGTCGCCGTTCTGCCACGAGATCCTCAACGCGAACCCGTATGCGTACCTCGACGACGCGCCGCTCGAAGAGCGCCGTGCGCGGGCCGTCACCCTGCGCCGCACGATTCGCAGCGACGGCGAGCGGCGTCGGGATCCTCGATCCGGAGGCGATCGGCGAGGTCGCCGAGTCGGTCTGGCCGGTCGTGCGCGACGCCGACGAGCTGCACGACGCGCTCGATACGCTCGTCGTGCTGCCGCCCGTCGCGGAATGGACCGGCTGGTTCGACGAGCTCGTCGCTCAGAACCGCGCGACGACGCTGACAGCGGGACCGCTGCAAGTTCTGGACCTGCGCCGAGCGGCTCGACTCTCGCGCGCACCGTCTATCCGCGAGGCGGCGATCGCGCCGCGAGTCGCGGCCGTCGCCTCGTCGCAGCCGCGTGCCGTCGACGCACGAGGAAGCGCTGGCTGAAGTGCTGCGCGGCTGGCTCGAGTCGAGCGGACCCGTCACGGTCGCGCAGCTGGCGGCGCGCTTCGCCGCCGATGCCGGCGACGATCGAGATCGGCGCTGGTCCGCCTCGAAACCGAAGGGCAGCTCCTGCGCGGGCGCTTCCGCGGCGAACGAACGAGGAGTGGTGCAACCGGCGCGTGCTGGCGCGCATCCATCGCCTCACCCTGGGCCAGCTGCGGCGCGAGATCGAGCCGGTCAGCACCACCGAGTACGTGCGCTTCCTCTATCGCTGGCAGCACGTCGCGCCCGGCTCGCGGCTGCACGGCATCGACGGGACGCTGCAGGTCATCAAGCAGCTCGAAGGCTACGAGATTCCGGCCGCGGCGTGGGAAGCATCGATTCTCCCCGCGCGCGTCGCCGGCTACAAGCGCGAGTACCTCGACAAGCTGTGCTACTCGCGGCGAGATCATGTGGGGCCGCCTCTCGCCGCATCCGGCGCTGAGCGAAGAAGACGATGCCGAACGCCAGCGCCGCATCCGGCCGACGAAGCTCGCGCCGATCTCGCTGCTGCGGCGCGAGGACGCCGAGGCGCTGATCGTCGCGCGCGACGGCGAGCAGAACGGCGCCCTCTCGCACGCCGCGCGCGAGGTGCTCGACGAGATCGGCCGCCGCGGCGCGCCGTTCTTCGCCGACATCGTGCGCGGCACCAAACGTCTTGCCGTCCGAAGTCGAAGAAGCGCTCTGGCAGCTGGTCGCCGCGGGCCTCGTCACCGCCGACGGTTTCGATGCGCTGCGTTCGCTGATCGACGCCAAACGCCGGCTGGGCGAGAAAGGGCTTGCGCGCACGGCCGCGCTCGTCGAGCGGACGCTGGACGCTGCTGCGCTCGGAGACCGAGAAGCTCGACCCCGAGGTGTTCGCGCGCCGGCTGCTCGAGCGCTGGGGCGTCGTCTTTCGCGACATCATCGCGCGCGAGACGCTGGCGCCGCCGTGGCGCGAGCTGCTGCGCGCGCTGCGCCGGCTCGAAGCGCGTGGCGAGATTCGCGGCGGCCGTTTCGTCGCCGGGCTACGTCGGCGAACAGTTCGCCCTGCCCGACGCCATCGAGGCCCTGCGCGCCGCCCGCCGCAACGCCGACGACAGCGACCTCGTCGTGGTCGTCTCCGACTACGACCCGCTGCGCATCGTGCACGCGCTCTCCGGCGGCGTCGTCACCACCCCGCTGCGCACCGAAGCCGCTTCGTGAACGCGATGCGCACCGTTCGCCTGGGCCGCACGGGCCTCAAGGTCTCGGAGGTCTGCCTCGGCACGATGACGTTCGGGCTGCAAACGGACCGCGACGAAGCGGTCGCGATCATGGACGTGGCGGAGTCGGCCGGAATCGACTTCATCGACGTTGCCGACGTGTATCCGCTCGGCGGGACGCTGGAGACTGTCGGGCGCACCGAAGAGATCGTCGGCGACTGGCTGGCCGGCAAACGCGACCGTTTCGTCGTCGCGACCAAGGTCTACAACCCGGTGGGTCCCGGCCCCAACGACAAGGGCAACTCTCGGCGCCACGTGATCGAAGCCTGCGACGCTTCGCTGCGCCGGCTGAAGACCGACTGGATCGACCTGTACTACATCCATCGCTGGGACACCGATACGCCGATCGACGAAACGCTCGCCGCGTTCGACGATCTGCGCCGCGCGGGCAAGATCCGCTACGCCGGCTGCAGCAATATCGCTGCCTGGCAGATGATGCACTCGCTTTGGACCGCCGACCGCAACGGCACGCTGCGCTTCGATGCGGTGCAGCCGCGCTACAATTTCCTGTACCGCGCGATCGAGGCCGAGCTGTTGCCGGCGGCGCGCGAATTCGGCGTCGGCGCGGTCGTGTTCAATCCGCTTGCAGCCGGCATGCTGACCGGCAAGTACAAACGCGGCGAGGCGCCGAGCGAGGGAACGCGTTTCCAGCTCGGCACGTCGGCGAAGCTCTACCAGCAGCGCTACTGGCAAGACGAACAGCTCGACGTCGTCGAGCGGCTGGCGGCCGACGTCGCCTCGCGCGGCAAGAAGCTCACCCACGTCGCGCTGCGCTGGGTCCTCGATCAGCCCGGCGTCACCGCCGCGATCGTCGGCGCGAGCCGGCCGAGCAGCTGCGCGACTCGCTGGGCGCACTGAGATCACGCTCGACGCCGCCGACCGCCGCGCGTGCGATCAGGCCTGGTACGCTTTGCCGCGCCGGCGGCCCGAAGAGGAACGCTGATGGCGACGTTCGCCGCCTTTTGGCGGCACGGCAGTAATGCGGCGCTGCTGCTCGCCGCAATCGTGCTGCTCGGGCTCTTTTCGCCGCGCACATGCCTTGACTTCGGCGCCGTTGCTGCTCGGCGCCGTCGCGATCGGCGCGCTGGTGTTCTTCGTCTCCGAGTATACGACGCATCGGTTCATGCTGCACGCGCCCCCGAGCGGGAACGCGTTCGTCTGAGGCTGCAGCACCGCTGCACTACGACCACCACGTCGATCCGGCCCGGCTCGACCTGCTCTTCCTGCCGCTGTGGTTCGCGATTCCGGTCGCCGCGCTCACGCTGGCGATCTACTTCGCGGTCACCCGAAACTGGAGCACGAGTGCCGCCCTGCTGCTCGGCAGCGTGCTCGGACTGCTGTGGTACGAGTGGGTGCACTACGTCGCGCACATTGCGTACGTGCCCAGGACGCCGTTCGGGCGCTGGATCAAGAAGTACCACCTCTGGCACCACTTCAAAAACGAGCGGTTGTGGTTCGGCGTCACGAACCCCAGTATGGACTTCTTCGGCCGCACCTACGCGAGAGTGGACGAGGTCGATCGCTCCGGGCAACACGCGCGTGCTTTTTCCGAAGTAGCGATCCGACGGTGGTCAACTTGAGCTAGCTGCAAACGCAAGCTATATGGTTGCTATGCGGAGATTAGCCCCGTATTCTCCGCATAGACGCGGCGCGCGCGTCATGGCTGCATGAACGCCTAACGAAGCGCCAAAAAGGCCTAGGTTGCGGAAAGGTTGCGCCGAGGTTCCGAAAAGGTTACAATACGTTCATGGCGACGCCTGTACCCACTCACCGAATAGGCGCTGGGGCGCTCGACGAAATTCGCGAGCGCTTCGGGCTCAGCGAGGAAGAGCTGGCGCGGCTGTTCGGCGTCAGCCGGCCGGCGATTGCCAAATGGCGGCTGCGCGGCGTGCCGGTTGGGCGCGCCGCTGACGTCGATCGCGTTCGCGAACTCTCGGTGTACTTCGGGCAGCGCTTCAGTGCGGCCCGGATCCCGCAGATCGTTCGCACGCCGGGCAAAGGGCTTGGCGGAAACACGGTGCTGGCCGTCCTTGGTGAAGGCGGTGTCGATCGGGTGTACGCCTATCTCGAACGGCTCTTTTCCTACATGCCTTCGTAGAGTGCCGGGCTGCTGTCACACCGGTCGACCACACTCGTGGGGTGACCGCAACATACAAATCGCTGACGCCTGAAACGGGACATGAGACACGTTGAACGCGGCGGGCTCCACTTCCGCGTCTGCGATCCATCTTGGGCGGACCCGCTCGACACGTCATTCTCCAAGAGCCGCGGCGGTCGATGGAATCCGGCCGGTGCATTCGGTGTGCTGTACCTCTGCGCTACCGTTGCGGTCGCAGCGGGAAACGCCCGCAGAGCCTACGAGGGCGAGATCGCAACGCTCTTCGATCTGCTCCCCGAACAGCGCCCGGACTTGCAGGTCGCCATCGTGTCGCCGATCCGCGTCGTGGATGCCGCGACGGACGCCGGGCTGCGGTCCCTGCATTTGCCGGTGACCTATCCGATCGGTGTGCCGTGGGAACCCTGTCGGGTCATTGGACAACGTGCATACCGCAGCGGCGAAAATGGCATCGCGTGCCGCTCCGCCGACGCTACCGAGCGCACGAACATCGTCGTCGAGGGCGAGGAGCTCGTCGTCTTCGACCGCGCCGTTCGATTCGTGACGCGAATGGAGCGCCTACGGTTCGCGCAATGGTACCCGGTCGCGGTCGGTGACGCGCCGGCCTGGATACGCGGCCGCACGACGTAGCTGCCCAGGGAGCCGTTCTTCAAGCGGCTGCGGGTCACCGGCGACGGCCCGGCGGCGCGGCGATTGCACTTTCTCCTCGATCCCGCGCATCTGCAGCCGGAGAGACGCCGCTGGCGGATTGGAAGCTCGAGATCGACTCGGTGTCGTCGCCGCCGAGCTGAGCGCGAAGACCTCGGAAAAGAAGAAGCCCGGAGACGCATCTCCGGGGCCTCTCTGTTACCGCTAGCTGCCGATCGGCCGCGAACGAGTCGAGGCGGATCGGGTACCGGCGCTAAGAGCGCCGGTGTGCTAGCGATACGACTGGCGCTGCGAGAAGCACTCGCGGCAGTAGACCGGCTTGTCGCCGCGGGGTTGGAACGGGACCTCGGCAACTTTGCCGCAGCCGCTGCAGGTAGCTTGGAACATCTCGCGCGCCGGACGGCTTCCGCCGCCGTATCCGCCGCCCGAGTAAGACCGCCGCCGCCGCCGCCGCCGCTGCTGCCGCCACCACGCTGGCTCTTGCGAGCCGCACGGCAGTCGGGGCAACGGTTCGGCTTGTTGGTGAATCCCTTCGCGGCGAAGAACTCTTGCTCGCCGGCCGAGAACGTGAACGGCGCATTGCAGTCGGTGCAATTCAGGGTTTCGTCAGTGTACATCGATATTGAACTCCGGCGTCTGGGGGTTGTGAAGACGTGCGATGTACCTGAACCGGGAGAACGCCTGAGCGCCAGACCACGCGGGACATGACTCGTACTATCAGCCGGTCGCTTAGACGCCTTCGTCGGGCCGGCTCGACCACTTTAACACACCTTCGGCGAAAATAGTGCCGTTCGGCCCCGTAATGGAACCGTCAAGAGTACACCCGCGGCCGGATTCCGGACCGGGTGAGGGAACGAGCCGAGCGGCGGGTATGAGTGGAACAGATGATCGAATCGCACGAGCTGGCCGACGTTGACCGCGCGCCTCGGCGTCACCGCACCTCGAACAGTTGACGCACCCGGCGCGGCGACGCCGCGCGGATGCTGGTGTACTGGGGGTGCGGGTGCACCGGGGATCGGGACGGGCGAACGCTCGCAAGCCTCCAACGCGGTTCGCTGGACACGCTGCGACCATCACGCGGCCGAGGACAGGCGCTCGGCCTAGAGGCTTCCGTCCGCCGAGCGCTTACTTACCCCGGTTAATGACGTAGTCCCAAGTGAAGCCGGCGGCGACGCCGACCATTCCGAAAACGATCGCACTGGTGAGCATGGCGGGCCCATACCCGCGGCCGCGACGGTGAAGTTCCTTTGCACGGGGCGTCGCGCACGCCGGAACCCGTTTCGCGGGGCGAATCCGCCGGCGCGCAGCGAAGGCAGCGGGCAAGCGCACTCATCACCCTCGTAAGGAGTTCCCATTCCCCCTCCTCGCAGACGCAAAGGCGGCGGCGGTAAGAAGCGCCGCGAGCCGCTCACCCCGTCGTCAAAGAAGACACGCTCAGCCTCGTCGGCCGCGTCATCGAAACCTTCCCCAGCTCGACGTTCAAGGTCGAGCTCGAAAACGGCCACACGATCCTGGCCAGCCTCGCCGGCCGTTTGCGCCGCTTCCGCATCCGCATCACGCCGGGTGACGACGTCGACGTCGAGCTCTCGCCGTACGATCTGACCCGCGGGCGGATCACCTACCGCCGTCAGGGACGAAACGCATAGTACGTCGGCCGCCGCCGCGCTCGCGCCGACGCCGGTCCTCGTCGCCGTGGCGGCCGATGCGTAGTCTCCCCAAGATGCGCTGGATTCGCGCCTTGGTGCTCGCCGTGCTGTTCGTCGTCGCGGTCGCGGTGGCGTGGTGGTACACCCACCGACAGATAAGCCTCGGTCGACGACACGATCACCGTGTACTACGTGAAAGCCGACGGGACGACGCTGGTTCCCTGGCGCGATTTCGCTCGGTCCGGCGCGCGATCCGCGCCAGCGTCGCCTTCTACGCCGCGACCCAGTGCGTCGCCGGGCCGCCGCCCGGCACCGAGGCCGTGCGCTTCCCGGCGGGAACGCGCGTGCGGGCCGTCGACGTTGTCGGTACAACGGCCGATGTCGATCTCACCAAAGACGTCGCGTCCTCCGCCGAGGGCGGGTTCGCGGAGTCGGCCGAGTTCAAGGCGCTCGTATGGACCCTCACCCAACCGTCGCTCGACCTGAGCGCGGTGACGGTACGGGTCGACGGTGCGCGCGTCGCGACGCTTCCCGGAGGACACCTCGAGCTCGATGAACCGCTTTCGCGTTCGAGCTTTTAGCGTACCGTCGCCGCGGCGCTGGCCTTGCGGCCGGCGCCGAGCGGTGCGAGCGCGCAAGACCACGCGCCGAACCTGTGGTTCCAAGGCACGCGACTGATCTTCGACGCACGCCGTGGCCGATGCAGGGCGACCTCGCGGTCAGCACGCGCGACGACGGCTTGCGGCGTTTCCTCGACCGGCTCGGCGCGACGGTATCGTACCAGCCGCAACAGCGCTACGTCGTCATCACCGCCGCAGGACCGCCGCACGATCGTGTTCACCGTCGGCGATCCCGGTCTACACGGTCGCGGGCGTGCGTGCGCAGGCACCGTTCGCGCCGGTCGCCGACGGCAACGACGTCGTCCTGCCGTTCTTCGCGCTGGCGCGCGCGCTGTACGTCGAGCCGGTCGCAGGCGGCGACCGAAACGGTGCTGCAGCCGCGCATCGGCGCGCTCGACGTGCGCATCGGACGGCAACCGCACCTACGTCACCGTGCGCGGCGCGATGCCGCTGATCGACGACGACGAACGCCGACTGCGCCCGGATCGCGTGCAGATCTCGTTCGCCGGGCTTGGCTCGTCGCTCGCGCCGTCGCGGCGCGCGGCCGGGGCCGCCGTCGACGAGATCGACGTCGCGGTCGGCGGATCGCTGCGCGTTCCAACGACGACCCTGACGATCGCCGGCGCGCGCGGCACGACGCATCGCGTCGTCGCCGCCGACGGTCCCGACGCGTACACCGTCGTGTTCGAAGCCGCACGGCCCGCTCGCGCAGGCTCGCGCCGCCGACCGCCGCCGCCGAGCTTGCCCGCCGGAACATTCGCCGCACGCCGGGCGGTGCCGAGCGCCGCCGACCGCGGCGCCGCCGTTGGTCGCCGGCCGCGCGACCGTCACCGATCTCGCGATCGAGTCCGGCGACCGCCGACGGGCTCGCCGTTCGCGTCACGCTCAGCGGCGCGACGGCGTACGAGTGGCATCGCCTGGCCGACAACCGCTGGTACATCGACTTCGCGAACACGACGCTGACCGGCCCCGGCCGCGACGAGCGGCCCGCCGTTCGGCGCCGTCGCAGTCGGTGCGCGTGCGCCAGCAAGGCTCGAGCGACGCGCCGGCGGTGCGCAGTCGCGTTCACGCTGACCGGCGAGCAGCGCGTCGATCTCGCGCCGAGCGACTCCGGCCTCGTCATCACCGTTTCCGACCGCGCCCGCCGACCGACGCCGCGCGCATCTGGCGCCGGACAGACCGGTGGCGCCCCGGTCGCACGCCAGCGCGCGCGCGCCCGATCAGGCGTCGCCGGAGCCCTGGAAGTACGGCGCGGCGACGAATCCGCGCCTCATCGTGATCGATCCCGGGCACGGCGGCGGCGACAGCGGCACGGCGCACAACGGCCTCACCGAGAAGCCGCTGACGTTCGACATCGCGCAACGGCTGCGCTCGCTGCTGGTCGCCGGCGGTTGGACCGTGCGCATGACCCGGAGACGGCGACATCGACCCGGTCAGCGCCGACAACCTCGCGCGCATGCACGCCGACGGCAAGCCCAATGCCGACGACCGTGCCTATCTGCAGACGCGCTGCGACGTCGCCAACAACGCCGGCGCGCGGCTGTTCATCAGCATTCACATCAACGCCGCGCCGGTCGAAACGCGCCCACGGCACGACGTTCTACTGGTACAAGCCGCAGGACGCGCCGTTCGCGCAAGCGCTCGAGAAGAGCGTGATCGCCGACGGCCGGCACCTTCGACGACGGTACTCGTCACGAGAACTTCTACGTCGTGCGCCACACGACGATGCCGGCCGTGCTGATCGAGACGGCGTTCGTCACCAACCCCGATGACGTCGCGCTGCTGCGCCAGCCCTCGTTTCTGCAGAACGTCGCGCAGGGAATCGCCAACGGCGTGAAGGCTTACGCCGGCGTGCCCAGCTCCAACGTCACCAGCGAGCAGCAGTAGTGCTCGGACTCTACGACTCGGGGCTCGGCGGGCTCACCGTGCTCGCGGCGCTGCGCCGCGCCGGCGTCGACGCCGACGTCGTCTACTTCGCCGATCAGGCTCACGTGCCGTACGGCGACAAGACCGACGCGCAGATCCACGGCTTCTTAGCCGAAAACTTGGCGCTGCTGGAGGGTCTGGGCGTCAAGGCGGTGGTGACGGCGTGCAACACGACGTGCGCCGTCGCCGAGCGCCACGGCTGGCCGGCGGCCGCGTTTCCGGTGCTCGATCTCATCGCGAACGCGGGACGCTCGTTCGCCGGTTCGCGTCATCGGCGCATCGCCGTCGTGGCGACCGCCGCGACGGTTCGCAGCGGGGCCTATGCGCGGGCGATCTGCACGGCGGCGCCGCATGCCGAAGTGTTCGAGGTCGCCGCGCCGGAGCTGGTGCCGATCGTCGAGCGAGGTGACGCCGACACGCCGGGCGCCCGCGCGGCGGTCGCCGACATCGTCGCGCAGCTCGCCCCCGATCTCGACGCGCTCGTCTACGGCTGCACGCACTACCCGCTGCTCGACCGCTGGTTCGCCGAAACGCTCGACTCGCGCGTCGAACGGATCGATCCCGCCGTCGCGCAAGCCGCCGCGGCGCGGCGTCTGGTCGCGCAGTTGAATCTCGGCGCCGGCACCTCGAAGACCACCTATTACACCAACGGCGATGGCGAACGGTTCGAAGCCGCCGTCCGTCGCTGGACCGGCGACGAAACCGGCCGCGTCACCGCCCTCGTCGGTCGCTAGCGCGCGGGCGGCGGCGACGGTCGCTCGCCGCGACCGCGCTCAGACGACGTGGAAGACGCGGAAGAACACGAGCGTGGTACAAAGCGCGAGCAGCATTCCGGCGATCACCTGCAGCACCGTGTGCGCGCGCAGGTAGATGCGCGACCAGCCGACCAGCGGGATCAGCACGTAGAACGGAACCGGCCGCTGACCGTAGAGGACGGTCAGCGCGACGAGGGGTGCGGTGATCCCGAGCGCGTGGGTCGAGATCTTCCAGTAGCGGGTGATCCACTGCACGACCAGCGCGCTGGCCGCGTAGCCGGCCATCGAAGCGGTCATGATCGCCGGCGCGTGGATCAGCCAAAGATCGGCCGCGCCCAGTGCATAGAACACGACGAACGCGAGGAAGACCCGTTCGCGTTCGGTCCGGATCGACATGTCCAAGTCCGAGATGCGGTCCGTCGCGTACAGGTAGAAGATGAACAGCATCGGCGCGATCGAGGTGAAGAACGCGCTGTTGAACAGCAGCACCCAGAAGCCGTACGAGCTGCCCGAGCGAGCGCCCGCGAGGATCACGAACAGGGCAAGCGACGTCAGGAAGGGGTTGCAGACGGTCGACAGGATCTTCGCGACGTCCGTCCAGACGCGCTTGCGAACGCGCAGCTGGGTCGGCGCAGGGGCGACCGGCGAACCCTGGGGGGCCTGCACGCGGACGGGCCTTCGGCCCCCGTCGCCGAACACCCCGTGATGATCCTCGAGCGCATCGCGTCCCCGGCCGACGTCAAACGGCTCAGCCGTGCGGAGCTCGACCCGCTGGCGCGCGAGATACGCGAGACGCTCATCCGCGTCTGCGCCGCCAACGGCGGCCACCTCGCCCCCAACCTCGGCGTCGTCGAGCTGACCATCGCGCTGCACCGCGTCCTCGATCTGCCCGACGACATCCTCGTGTGGGACGTCAGCCACCAGAGCTACGTGCACAAGCTGCTGACCGGCCGGGCCGGCCGCTTCGACACCCTGCGCCAAGGCGGCGGGGTCAGCGGGTTCGCGATGCGCAGCGAGTCGTGCTACGACGCGTTCGGGGCCGGCCACGCTTCGACGTCGATCTCGGCCGCGCTGGGAATGGCGACGGCGCGCGATCTGGCGGGCCGCGACGATACCATCGTCGCGGTGATCGGCGACGGCGCGCTCACCGGCGGCCTGGCCTACGAAGCGATCAACAACGCCGGCCTGCTCAAGACGAACTTCATCGTGATCCTCAACGACAACGAGATGTCGATCGCGCCCAACGTCGGCTCGATCGCCTCGTATCTGGGGATGCTGCGCTCGAAGCCGCTGTTCACCAAGGGGCGCGAGGTTCTCAAGGGCGTGCTCGATCACGTGCCGCTCGGTGACACGGCGCGCAAGGCCCTGTCGACGGCGGAGATGGCGGGGATGCGCTTCGCGCTGCACGACCACAAGGCGCCGGTGATCTTCGAGGAGATGGGCTTCCGGTACGTCGGTCCGATCGACGGTCACGATCTGGACACGCTGGTCGACGTGATCTCCAACGCCCGCAAGATCGCGGGCCCGGTGCTGCTGCACGTGAAGACGGTCAAGGGCAAGGGCTACGACATCGCCGAGGGCGACAGCCGGACGTTTCACGGCGTGGGACCGGGCGTCTATCATCCCGACGAGGGGAAGCTCGAGAAGAAGGCGACGCGGCCGACGTTCGCCCAGGCCTTCGCCGACGCGCTGATCGCCGCCGCCGAGCGCGATTCGCGCGTCGTCGGGATCACCGCCGCGATGCCGGACGGCACCGGTTTGGCGAAGTTCGCCAAGCGTTTCCCGCTGCGCTACTTCGACGTCGGGATCGCCGAAGCGCACGCGGTTTGCTTCGGGGCCGGGCTGTCGACGCGCGGCGTCAAGCCGGTCTGCGCGATCTACTCGACGTTCCTTCAGCGCGCGTACGATCAGGTGGTGCACGACGTGGCCGTCCAGTCGCTGCCGGTCGTGTTCGCGATCGACCGGGCCGGTTTCGTGGGCGACGACGGCCCGACGCACATGGGCCTCTACGACATCGCTTATTTACGCACGCTGCCCGGCGTCACGCTGATGGCGCCGCGCAACGAGAACGAGATCGCGCCGATGCTCGACCTCGCGCTGAGTCTCGACGGGCCGGCGGCGATCCGCTATCCGCGCGGCTCGACCAGCGGCAAGCACGACGAGCCGGTCGCCCCGGTCGTGCTGGGCCGCGCCGAAGTGCTGCGCAACGGCAGCGACGTCGCGATCCTGGCGCTGGGCAATACGGTCGACGCCGCGCTCGATGCGTACGCGCTGCTCGAAGGGAGCGGTCTGAGACCGACGGTCGTCAACGCGCGCTTCGTGACGCCGCTCGACGAGATGCTGCTGCTCGAGCTGGGCGAATCGCACCGGCGCTTCATCACGCTCGAGGAGCACAGCCTCGCCGGCGGGTTCGGATCGGCGGTGATCGAGTTCGTCAACGACCACGGGATGAACGTCGCGGTCGAGCGGATCGGCGTTCCCAACGTGCTCGTACAGCACGCCAAGCCGGAAGCGCAGCGCGCGCAGTTCGGGCTCTCGGCGGAGAACGTTGCGGCCCGGGTCCGTGCGCTCGCCCCGTCACAAACAGCGTAAGCTGCCTGTCGAAGGGCGGCATAGGTCCAGTCCCTGAACAGGAAGATTTCGACGCCGGCGCCAAGCCCCGGCGGTTCTTCCTGACCCTGTACTCTTGTCCGACTCGAGGGAGTTTCTTCTACGGTGTTTCCCTTGCTGCTCGCCGCCGCGTCGGCCGCGCCCGGCGCCGCCAAAGCGGCCGCTCCCGCCGTCAAGGCGACAACGGTTCCGTTCACCCTACCGCCGGGCTTCCAGTTCGACGTCACCCCGCACTCGCCGCTGGCGCAGCACGCGCCTTGGCTGACGCACACGTTCGGCGGGCTGTTCCTCGTGCTCGGCGTGATGCTCGTCTTGCTGCTCGCCATCCAAACGACGAAACAGGAAGGCTTGAGCGGAACCCTGGGCGGCCGGGTCGAGTCGTCGACTCGCCGGCTCGGGCTCGACGCGCAGATCGCCCGCGTCACGCAGTTCGTCGCGATCTCCTTCGTCGTCGTCGCCACGCTCGTGAGTCTCAGCGGAATCTAGCAGGTCTGAGTGGCGCTGCTCGAGGTCGACGACCTCCGGACCACGTTCAAGACTGAGGACGGCGTCGTCGCCGCGGTCAACGGTCTGTCGTTCTCGGTGGACCCGGGCTCGACGCTCGGGATCGTCGGTGAGTCGGGCTCCGGCAAATCGGTCACCTCGCTCTCGATCATGCGGCTGATCGCGCAGAACGGCAAGATCGAGCGCGGCACGATCCGGTTCAAGGGCGAGAACCTGCTCGACAAGACCGAAGCCGAGATGCGCAAGATCCGCGGCCGCGACATCGCGATGATCTTCCAGGACCCGATGACGTCGCTGAACCCCGTGCTGACCATCGGCGAGCAGATCGCCGAGGCGACGCGGCTGCATCTCGGGCTCAACAAGAAAGACGCGCTCGACAAGGCCGTCGAGATGCTGCGCCTGGTGCGGATACCGGCGGCCGAGCGGCGGCTGCGGGACTATCCGCATCAGTTCTCCGGCGGGATGCGGCAGCGGGTCATGATCGCGATGGCGCTCTCGTGCGACCCCGCGGTGTTGATCGCCGACGAGCCGACCACCGCGCTCGACGTGACCATCCAAGCGCAGATCATCGCGCTGATGAACGAGATGCAGCAGCGCTTGGGCTCGGCGATCATCTTGATCACGCACGACCTGGGCGTCGTCGCCGAGACCTGCGAGAACGTACTGGTCATGTACGGCGGGAACATGGTCGAGTACGGCACCGCCGCCGACATCTTCGAGCGCCCGAAGATGCCGTACACCATGGGACTCCTCGAGTCGTTGCCGCGGCTCGATCAGGCCGGCTCGCGCTTGATCCCGATCGAAGGTCAGCCGCCGAACCTGTTGCGCATGCCGCCGGGCTGCGCGTTCGCACCGCGCTGTCGCTATCGCATGCCGATCTGCGACGAGCCCGTCCCGCTCTACGACTTCGGCGGCGGCCACCTCGCGCGCTGCTTCCTTTACGACGCGCGGGCCGAAGGACAGAAGCCGATCCAAGCCGAGACCCGGCCGCCGATCTCCGGCTCCGCCGTCGCTCAGATCAGCCGGACCGAGGCGGCTCGATGACTGCCCCCAGCGGCAGCGGCACCACCGCCACCGTGGCGCCGGCGCACGACGACATCGTCGTCGTCCGCGATCTCTACAAGTACTTTCCGATCACCGCCGGGATACTGCAGCGCCGGGTCGCCGACGTGCGCGCGGTCGACGGGATCGATTTCGAGATTCGGCGTGGCGAGACGCTGGGGCTCGTCGGCGAGTCGGGCTCGGGCAAGACGACCGCGGGCCGCGTCATCCTGCGCTTGACCGACGCCACCAAGGGCAGCGTCGTGTTCGAGGGACGCGAGCTCATCGGATTGTCGCGCAACGATCTGCGCCCGCTCCGCAAGGAGATGCAGATCATCTTTCAGGATCCGTACGCCTCGCTCAACCCGCGCTTGACGGTCGGATCGATCGTTCGCGAGCCGCTGGAGATCCACGGGATCGCGCACGGCCGCGAAGCCGACGTCCGGGTACAGGAGCTGTTGCGGCTCGTCGGGCTGCAGCCGTACCACGCAAACCGGTATCCGCACGAGTTCTCGGGCGGTCAGCGCCAGCGCGTCGGCGTCGCGCGCGCGCTCGCGGTCAACCCGAAGTTCATCGTGGCCGACGAGCCGGTCTCGGCGCTCGACGTCTCGATCCAGGCGCAGGTCATCAACCTGCTCCAGGATCTGCAGCAACAGCTCGGCCTGACGTTTCTGTTCATCGCGCACGACCTCTCGGTCGTGCGGCACATCTCCAACCGGGTGGCGGTGATGTACGTCGGCAAGATCGTCGAGATCGCAGACCGCGACCGGCTCTACGACAATCCCCTGCACCCGTACACTCAGGCGCTGTTGTCCGCGATCCCGATCCCCGATCCGGACGTCGAGCGCCGCCGCAAGCGCGTGATCCTCACCGGTGACATCCCGTCTCCGGTCAACCCGCCGTCGGGCTGCCGTTTCCACACCCGCTGTCCGATCGCGTTCGACCGCTGCAAGGTCGAGATCCCGGCGTTCACGGAGTACGAGCCCGGTCATCGGGCGGCGTGCCATTGGGTCGAGGAGCACGGCGGCGCCGCACCGGACCTCACCGTCACGCCCAGCGCGTCGGTATAGAACGAAGCGCGAAAAATCGAGGAGCGGTCCGAAGACCGCTCCTCTCATGTTGCGTCAGCCCTTTTTCTTGCGGCCGCCCTTTTTCTTGCGTCCGCCCTTCTTGGCTGCGCCTTTCTTGCGCCCACCGGTCTTCTTGCGTCCACCGGTCTTCTTGGCTGCGCCCTTCTTGCGGCCTCCAGCCTTCTTCTTGCGCCCGCCCTTCTTGGCCGCGCCCTTCTTGGCTCCGGCTTTCTTGCGTCCGGCCTTCTTGCGGCCGGCTTTCTTGCGGCCACCGGCCTTCTTCGCGCCGCCCTTCTTGGCTGCGCCTTTCTTGCGGCCTCCGGCCTTCTTGCGACCGGCGGTCTTCTTTGCGCCGCCGGCTTTCTTGGCGGCCTTTTTGCGGCCTGCGCCTTTACGGCGCCCACCACGACGGGGTGCGGCTGGTGCCGCGTCGCCCATCATGCCGTCGCCGCCCATTGTGTCGTCCATTCAACCTCCTCGTCCGCGCGGACGGAGTTGTCACGTGTGCGTTGCTCGTGCAACGCAGTTAGACGCAGAATACAATCATTTTGCATTTCGTGCAACTCTGCGGCCCGGGCGGGTGTTTCGCGCGCGCGCCGCGCGACGGAATTGGAGGCCCTTGACCTCCGGGTTTATACTGTGGCCCGAAGCTCGGCCAGCGAGCTGCACCCTCCGGAGACCGCCGTGGCGAAGCCCCTCATCATCGTCGAATCGCCGACGAAAGCCAAGACAATCAAGAAATTTCTGCCCGCGCGGTACGTCGTCAAGGCCTCCGTCGGGCATGTCAGGGACCTGCCCAAATCGACGCTGGGAGTCGATGTCGCCGGCGATTTCACGCCCCGCTACCTCACCATCAAAGGTAAGGGCGACATCATCAAAGACCTCAAGGCGGCGGCGAAGGGCGCCTCCGACGTCTATCTCGCGACCGACCCGGATCGGGAAGGCGAGGCGATCGCGTGGCATCTCGCCGAGCTCCTCAAGCTCGAGAACCCCAAGCGGATCGAGCTCCACGAGATCACCAAAGATGCGGCGCTGGCGGCGATCAAGGCGCCGCACGAGATCGACATGCCGCGCGTCAACGCGCAGCAGGCGCGGCGCATCCTCGACCGGCTGGTAGGCTACAAGATCTCGCCGCTGCTGTGGGCCAAGGTGCGCGGCGGTCTCTCCGCCGGTCGCGTGCAATCGGTCGCGGTGCGGATCATCGTCGACCGCGAACGGGAGATCCGCGCGTTCGTGGCGCGCGAGTACTGGACGATCGCGGCGCAGCTCGCCGCGCCGGGGTCGGGGATCGTGTTTCCGGCCGACCTCCACCTGATCGACGGCGAGAGGGCCGAGATCGCCGACGGCGAGCGCGCCGCCGCGATCGTCGCGGCGCTGCAGGGCGCCGAGTTTCGCGTCGCCTCGATCAAAACGCGTGAGGCGCGCCGTAACGCCGCGGCGCCGTTCACCACCTCGACGCTGCAGCAAGATGCGTCCCGCCAGCTCAAGTTCCGGGTCCGCAAGACGATGCAGGTCGCGCAAGCGCTGTACGAAGGCGTCGATCTGGGACGGGCCGAGGGAACCCAAGGTCTGATCACCTACATGCGGACCGACTCGACGCGCGTCGCCGACTCGGCGCGCCAAGCAGCGCGCGAGTACATCGTCGACCGGTTCGGCGAGGCGTATCACGGCGGCGGCCGCCAGTTCAAGATCAAGGAAGGCGCTCAGGACGCACACGAAGCGATTCGCCCGACCTCGCCGCTGCGCACGCCCGATTCGGTCGCCGGCGTCCTCAAGCGCGACGAGCTGCGGCTGTACCGCTTGATCTGGGAGCGCTTCATCGCGTCGCAGATGGCGCCGGCGGTCTTCGACCAGACAACGGTCGATATTGCCGCGACCGACCGCTTCACGTTCAGAGCGACCGGCAGCGTCCTCAAGTTCGCCGGCTTCACCGCGGTCTACGAAGAAGGAACCGATGCGTCGACCGGCTCCGCCCAGGCCGAGGCGGCGAATGCGGCTCGCGCCGACAAGTCCCGGCCGATCCTGCCGAAGATGGAGCGCGACGACGTGCTCGATCCCAAGGCGATCGAGCCCAAGCAACACTTCACCGAGCCGCCGCCGCGCTATACCGAAGCTTCCCTCGTGCGCGCGCTCGAAGAGAACGGGATCGGGCGCCCGTCGACCTACAGCGCGATCGTCGAGACGATCCAGGCCCGCGGCTACGTCGAGCAGGTCGAACGCCGCTTCCAGCCGACCGCGATCGGCGAGGAAGTCAACGATCTACTGGTCGAGCACTTCAACGAGATCGTCGACTTGAAGTTCACCGCGTCGATGGAAGGCAAGCTGGACACCCTGGCCGAGACCGGCGGCGACTGGGCGGCGACCGCCAAAGTGCTCGGCGATTTCTACGACGGGTTCGCGCTCGAGCTGGCCGAGGCCGAGCGCAAGCTGCCCAAATACGAGCAGCGCGACGAACCGACCGACGAGGTGTGCGTCAACTGCGGCAAGCCGATGGTGATCAAGTCCGGCCGCTTCGGGCGCTTCATGTCGTGCACGGGCTATCCTGAGTGCAAGACCACCAAGCCGATCCTCAAAGATACCGGCGTGAAATGCCCCAAGGACGGCGGGATGATCGCCGAGCGCAAATCGCGCAAGGGCCGCACGTTCTACGGCTGCGCCAACTACCCGGCCTGCGACTTCGTCTCGTGGGACAAGGTCGCCGCGCAGCCGTGCGCGGTCTGTGGCGACTACGTGGTGGAAAAAACGAAGCGCGGCGGCGCGGTGGCCTACGTTTGCCATACCGACCGGCACCACGCAACGGGTCTTGGCGTCCAGCCCGGCGCCGAAGACGAGGCCGACATCGCATGATTGCCGCAGCTTCGCTGCGGCGCAACGCCTCCGCGTTGCTACGGCGTGAAGGACTGCGCCGTGGCTGACGTCACGGTGATCGGCGGCGGTTTGGCAGGCTGCGAGGCGGCTTGGCAAGCGGCCCGGCGTGGTGCGTCGGTCGCGTTATACGAGATGCGTCCGCACGTGCGCGGACCGGCGCACCAGACCGGGATGCTGGCCGAGCTCGTGTGCTCGAACTCGATGCGCGGCGCGGCGCTCGAGAACGCCGTCGGCCTGCTCAAGGAAGAGCTGGCGCGCCTCGACTCGCTGATCGTGACCTCGGCGCGCGAAACCGCGGTGCCGGCCGGCGGCGCGCTGGCCGTCGACCGCGAACGTTTCGGCGCGCTGGTCGAGTCGCGGCTGACCGCGTTGGCCAACGTCGACGTGCGGCGCGAGGAAGTCACGGCGATCCCGACCGGCGGTACGGTCATCGTCGCCTGCGGCCCGCTGCCGTCGGAGCCGCTCGCCGCCGCGCTCGACGCGCTCACCGGCGGCCGCCTGCACTACTACGACGCCGCCGCGCCGATCGTCGCGCTCGACTCGATCGACACCGGCCTGATGTACCGCAAGTCGCGCTACGACAAGGGCGACGGTGACGACTATCTCAACATCCCGCTCGACCGCGAGACATACGCGCGCTTCATCGACGATCTGCGCTCGCTTCCCAAGCACGATCCGCACGGGTTCGAAACCGACGCGGCGCGCGGGGACGTGCCGTACTTCGAGGGCTGCCTGCCGATCGAGGAGATGGCGGCGCGCGGTGACGACGTGCTGCGTTTCGGTCCGCTCAAGCCGGTCGGGCTGCGCGACCCGCGCACCGGTCGCGCGCCCTACGCCGTCGTGCAGCTGCGCAAGGAGAACGCTGCCGGGACCGCGCTCAACCTGGTCGGCTTCCAGACGCGCTTGACGTGGCCCGCACAGAAAGAGGCGTTCGGCAAGCTGCCCGGACTCGCCGACGCGGAGTGGCTGCGGTTGGGCGTGATGCACCGCAACACGTTCATCGACTCACCGCGCTTGCTCGGTCCCGATTTGCGGCTGCGCGCGCAGCCGCACATGCTGTTCGCCGGCCAGGTCACCGGCGCCGAAGGTTACGTCGAAGCCGCGGCTTGCGGCGCGATCGCCGGAATCGCGGCGGCGCGCGAACGGCTCGGCTTGCCGGCGGTCCCGGTTCCCGCCGACACCGCGCTGGGCGCGGTCGTCGCGCACCTGCAGAACACGCAGACGCCCGACTTCCAGCCCGCCAACGTCACGTGGAGCTTCTTTTCGCCGCTCGAGGAGACGATCCGCGACAAGCGCGAGCGGCGGCGGCGACTGGCGCAGCGCGCGCTCGACGCGATCGACGAGTTCGCCGCGGCGGTCGCTCCCGAGCAGGTCCTCGCCTAGCGCGGCGGCTGCAACCCCGGTGCCCTGCTGAGAGTACCTAGCCTGGATGAAGATTCGGTCCACGACGATCTGCGCCGTCCAGCGCGACGGCAAGATCGCCATGGCGGGCGACGGTCAAGTGACCGTCGACAAGACCGTCATGAAGCACGGCGCGCGCAAGGTGCGCACCATCGCCGGCGGCAAGGTGCTGGCCGGTTTCGCCGGCGGAGCGGCCGACGGGATCACGCTGCTCGAGAAGTTCGAAGCCAAGATGAGCGCCTACAAGAACAACCTCGTGCGCGCCGCCGTCGAGCTCGCCAAGGACTGGCGCCAGGACCGCGCGCTGCGCCGGCTCGAAGCGCTGCTGATCGTCGGCACACCCGAGCACTTGTTCGTGCTCAGCGGCACCGGCGACGTGATCGAGCCCGACGAAGGCGTCGCGGCGATCGGCAGCGGCGGACCGTACGCCCAAGCGGCTGCGATGGCGCTGCTCGGTCACTCGAGCCTGACAGCCGAGGAGATCGCGCGCGAAGCGCTGCGCATCGCCGGCCGCATCGACATCTACACCAACGACGACGTGGAAGTGCTGTCCCTGTGACCAAGAACCCGCAAGAGCTCACGCCGCGCGAGATCGTCGCGGAGCTCGACCGCTACATCGTGGGGCAGGGCGATGCCAAGCGCGCCGTCGCCGTCGCGATGCGCAACCGCTACCGCCGCGAGCGGTTGCCCGAGCGCGTCCGCAAGGAGGTCGCGCCCAAGAACATCCTCATGATCGGTCCGACCGGGGTCGGAAAGACCGAGATCGCGCGCCGGCTCGCGACGCTGGCCGGTGCCCCGTTCATCAAGGTCGAGGCGACCAAGTACACCGAGGTCGGCTACGTCGGGCGCGACGTCGAGTCGATGGTGCGCGACTTGGCCGAGGCGGCGGTGCGCATGGTCTCCGACGAGCGGCGCAGCGAGGTGCGCGAGGCCGCCGACGCCGCCGCGGTCGAGCGGGTCGTCGACGTGCTGCACCCCGAAACGACGGTGCCGCAGCCCCAGCAGGCCAACCCGCTCGCCGCGTCGCTGGGCTCGATCTTCGGCAACGCGTTCGCGCAGCAGCCGCCGCAAGCAACGACGCAAACCGCGACGCGCACGCTCCCGGACGAAGAGTCGGCGCGCCTGCGGGCGAGCGCGAAGGCGGACGTGGAGCGCGGTTTCTACGACGTGCGCTTGATCGAGATCGAGGTCGAGGAGTCGGCCCAGCTGCCGATCGGCATGATCGGCGGCGGCGAGCCGGGCGGCGTCGGCGGCGCCGACATGGGCGAGATGCTCGGCGGTCTGCTGCCCAAGAAACGGGTGCGCAAGCGGGTCACGGTCGCCGACGCGCGGCGCATCTTCGCGCAGCAGGAAGCCGACAAGCTCATCGACATGGACGCCGTCAAGCACGAAGCCCTGCGGCGCGCCGGCGATCACGGCATCGTGTTCATCGACGAGATCGACAAGGTCGCCGGCCGCGAGGGCCAGCGCGGTCCCGACGTCTCGCGCGAAGGGGTTCAGCGCGACATCCTGCCGATCGTCGAAGGCAGCACCGTGCAAACCAAGCACGGTCCCCTCTCGACCGATCACGTGCTGTTCATCGCCGCCGGCGCGTTCCACGTCTCCAAGCCGTCCGACCTGATCCCGGAGCTGCAGGGCCGTTTCCCGGTCCGCGTCGAGCTCGACTCGCTCACCGCCGCCGACTTCGAGATCATCCTCACCCAGCCCGAGAACGCGCTGATCGGTCAGTACAAGGCGCTGCTCGGCGCCGACGGCGTCGACCTCGACGTCACCGCCGACGCGATCGCCGAGATCGCGCAGATCGCGATGCGCGTCAACGACCAGACCGAGAACATCGGCGCGCGCCGCCTGCACACCGTCCTCGAGCGCGTTCTCGACGAGATCGCGTTCGCGGCACCAGAAGAGGGCGGCGCGATCACGATCGACGCGGCCTACGTGCGCGCCCGCGTCGAGTCGATCGCCGGCAACGCCGACCTTTCCGCCTTCATCCTGTAGCCTCGTGGGTGTCAGCCGTGGAGGGACGAGCCGATGAGGAAGACCGCGCCGAGGGCGTTGTTGAGCGCGTGCAGCGTTACTGCGATCCACAGGTTGCCGGTCGCGGCGTAGGCGATCGCCGAGACGAAGCCGAGCGCGGCGAGGGTCGGGAACAGGATCAGGTCGCCGTGCACGGCGCCGAAGACGACGGCGCTCAGCAGCGCGGAGGCGAGCACCCCGATGCGCGGCGCGAGCGCGCCGAACAGCAGGCCGCGAAAGATCAGCTCCTCGGCGAGCGGGGCGGCGACGATCATCGTCGTCAAGGTCAGCACGACGCCGATCATCGTCACGTTCGGAACTTTGCTGACCACGTCGAAGTGCTCGAAGCCGCTCTGGACGTGCTTGGTCTGGTGCGTCGCCACGAGCTGCACGGCCATGGCGATGCGGACCGCCAACAGGACCGCGATGCCGATGAGCAGCGCGCGCATGTCCTTGCCGCGGATGCCTCGGAACGGCGAGCGCCCGAGCCTGCGCAACCGCCACCATGCGAACCAGCCGCCCGCGACGTACGACAGGATCTCGCCGGAGGCGACGAGCGGGTGGCCGGGATTTGTCGACGGCATGTTCCCGGTGATCAAGACGATCGCGACGACCATCACGAACATCGCGGCGAAGGCGACCGCGAGCGAGATCGCGACCGCGCCCAGCGCCGACAGCAAGCCGTTCCAAAACGGCACGCCGACGCGGTCGCGGCCGTCGGCGCGGCTGAACACGCGGCCGAACCCGGCCGCGTGCGCCGAGACCGTCGGAGCGCTCATCGGGGCGACCCGGCGAGGAAGGCGCTCGCGAAGACGCGCATCTAGACACATCCTACCCGGCCGCCATTACCGGGCGCTTACCGAAGCGCCCGAGTGCACGGGCTCGACGCCGGCACGGTCGGGTCCGAATGGCTGATGCATCGCCTGGGCGAAGAAAGGCGAGCAGTCCCTCACTCGACGCAGGCCCGGCGCGGGAACTCGGACGTTCGGCCCGCCGGTTATACTCGGAGCACGACCATGGCCTACATTCGCGAGATCATCACCGAAGGACATCCGATCCTGCGCAAGGTCGCCAAGAAGGTCGACCCGTCGGAGATCGCCGACCCGATGTTCCAGCAGCTCATCGGCGACATGTTCGCGACGATGTACGATGCGCCGGGGATCGGATTGGCCGCTCCTCAGATCGCGATCTCGAAGCGCATCTTCACCGTCGATCTGCAGGACGAGGACGGCGCGCACGGACCGCTGGTGGTGATCAATCCGAAGTTCAGCCTGACCGAGGGTGAGGTCGAGTCGATCGAGGGCTGCTTGTCGGTGCCGGGGATGGTGGGCGATCTGACCCGCTTCGAGCACGTGGTCTGCACGGGGCTCGATCGCAACGGCAAGAAGGTCTCGCTCGACGGCACGGGGCTGTTCGGCCGGTGCTTGCAGCACGAGATGGACCATCTCAACGGCGTGCTCTACATCGACAAGGCGAAGAACATCCGGCCGGCGCGGACCGAAGAGGAAGTGGAGGAAGTCGAGGCGGTCGCTTCCGGCGCTCGCTGAAGCTGCTGGTCTTCGGGACGAGCGAGTTTGCCGTCCCGGCGCTCGAAGCCGTCGCCGCGCGCCATGTCGTGGTCGGTGTCGTGACACAACCCGATCGTCCCGCCGGGCGCGGTTACAAGCTCGCTGCGACCCCGGTGAAGCGCGCGGCGCACTCGCGCGGGCTGCGTGTGTTCGAACCCCAGCGACTGCGGGCGTTCGTCGACGACGCGCGCGCGCTCCGGGCCGACGCCTTCCTGGTTGCGTCATACGGCAAGATCGTGCCGCAAACACTGCTCGACCTGGTGCCGATCGCCTTCAACGTCCACCCCTCGCTGCTGCCGCTGTACCGCGGTGCAACGCCGATCCAGTCGGCGATCCGCGACGGGCGCAGCGAGACCGGGGTGACGATCATCGCGATGGACGCCGGAATGGACACGGGCGACGTGCTCTTCCAGGAGCGCACGCCGATCGATCCCGACGAGACCTACGGAGAACTGCACGACCGTCTCGCGCTGCAGGCCGCGGCGCTGGTCGCGAACGCGCTGAGCGGCTACGAGAGCGGAACGTACTCGCGGCGGCCGCAGCGCGAGGTCGCCGCGCAGCTCGGCATCGGCGAGGAAGAGATCGCGCGCACGTTCACGCGACCGTTGCGCAAAGAGGATCTGGCCATCGACTGGGATCGGCCGGCGCGGTCCATCGTCGACCACGTGCGTTCGCTCGCACCGCAGCCGCTGGCGCGGACGACGTACGAGGGCGTGCCCCTGAAGATCGCCGGCGCTCACGTGCTCCCGCTCGACGAACTTCCGGCGAGCGCCGGCGCGGCGCCGGCGACGACCGCGCGGCGAGGCTTGTCCGTTGCGCGCGGTCGCGGCGGTCCGCTGGTGTTCGCGGTCGTCGACGACGGCGCGGTCGTCATCGACCGCCTCGTCGCGCCGAATCGCGGGCCGATGTCCGGCGCGGCGTTCGCTCAGCGCGAGCTCGCGTAGGTGAGGCGATGACGGAACGGGCGACGAGCGCGCGCGAGGTCGCGTTGCTGGTGTGTCGCGACGTGTTCGGGCCGCACCCGCGCACCGCTCGCGAAGCGCTCGACTACCGCCTGCGCAAGGCCGACCTCACGCCGCGCGACCGCGCGTTTGCCACCGAGCTCGCCTACGGCGCGATCAAGCTGCGGCGCTGGATCGACTTCGAGCTGCAGCCGTACGTCGGGGAGCGGGCCAAAACCCTGCCGCAGCCGATCGCCGAGATCCTGCGGCTCGGCACCTATCAACTGCGCGCGATGCGCGGCGTCGAAGCGTATGCGGCGGTATCGCAGAGCGTCGGCTTGGCGCGCAAGTACGGTCACAAGGGGACGGCCGGGCTCGTCAACGCCGTGTTGCGCCGGGTCGCCGCCGAGCCGTCGCGCGAGGCGGATTTCGACACCCGCGCCTCCCTGCCGAGCTGGATCATCGCGCATTGGCGCGAGCGCTTCGGCGCCGATCGCATCGACGCCATCGTCGCCGGCGTGAACGCGCCTCCGGCGGGCGGCATATGCATCGACCTGCGCAACGCGACGCTCGATGAAGCGCAACGCGCGCTGACCGAGGCGGGGATCGACGCGCGGCCAAGCGCCTTCGCGCCCGACGCGCTCGTGCTGCTGAGCTCGGCACCCAGCGCCGAGCTCGAGCGGCTCGCGGAGCATCGCTGGCACGTGCAGGCCGAGGCGGCAACGTTTCCGGTCGACATCCTGGACCCGCAGCCCGGTCAGCGCATCGTCGAGCTGTGCTGCGGTCGCGGCAACAAGACGCTGCAGATCGCAAGCCGCACGCGCGACGGCGCGACGCATCTGGCGGTCGATCGCGATCCGCACAAGATCGCCTTGATCTCGGCGCGGCTCGAGCAGGCGGGGATCGCGTCGGTCGCGCTGGTCGCGGCCGACGCCGCCGCGATGCAGCCGACTGCCGACGCCGACCTCGTTCTGCTCGACGCGCCGTGCTCGGGGCTGGGAATCCTGGGCCGGCAACCGGACGCGCGCTGGCGCAAGCAACCCTCCGATCCGCCGCGCATGGCCGAGCTGCAAGCAGCGTTGCTGCGCGCGGCCGCCGGTTGCGTGAAGCCGGGCGGGACCCTGGTCTACGCGGTGTGCTCGACCGATCGCCGTGAGTGCGAAGGCGTGGTCGATGCGTTCTTGGCGGAAGTCGGCGACTTCGGCCGCGACGACGTTCCCGCGCGTTACGCGCCGTTTCGCACGCCGCCCGGCGACGTTCTGACGACGCCGGGGATCGACGGGCGCGACGGATTTTACGTGGCCAGGTTGAAGCGCTCGGCGTGATCGGCCGGTTCGTTCGATGAACGTCTTCGCCCGGATCGAGGGCGCCTGCGCGCGCGTCGTCGAGGACGCCTTCGCGCGCGTGTTCCCGAGCGCGCTGGATCCGGCTCAGATCGGCCGCCGGCTGGTGGCGACCGCACAGGCCGCATCGAGCGACTTGTATCTGGTGCGCGTGCATCCGTCCGACTACGCGCGGCTCGCCGCCGACCGCGACTTCCTCGAAGGGCGCTGGACCGCAATGCTGCGCGAGGCGCTGCCCAGCGACCGGGCCGGTGCGGCGCGCGTCGTCCTCGACGAAGATCCGGACGTCATCGCCGGCTCGCTGGCGATCGAAGCGGTCGTGGACGAGCGCGCGCAACGGCTCGCGCTCGAGTGCCCGGACGGCAGATCGGTCGAGCTGATCGACGGGCTGAGCATAGGACGGGCTGCGGAGAACGCGCTGGTCGTGCGGGACGGACGCGCCTCGCGCCAGCACGCGCGCATCGTGGCCGACGGCAGCGGCTGGAGCGTCGAGGACACAGGTTCGGCGAACGGCACCTTCGTCGACGGCGCGCAGGTGCGCCGTTCCCGCCTCGACAGAGGTCAGATTCTGACCGTCGGCGATACCCCGCTGCGGGTCGTCGACGCACCGTGACGGACCCCCGGCTGGCGACGCTGGGCCTGGCCCTGGCCTACGGGGCCTACGTGGCCCTCGTGCGCGACCGCCGGGGTGCGCCGCCGTCCCGTGCGATGGAGGCGGCGATTCCGACCGGGATCGAGCTGACGCTGGCCCATGCGGGTACCATCAAGACGTATCGCTTCGGGCGGCGTATACTAGTCGGCAGGGCGCCCAGCGCCGACCTTCGTCTCGCGGACCCTCGGATCAGCCGGCTTCATGCGAGGATCGAGATGCGGGACGACGGCGTGTACGTCGAAGACCTGGACAGCCGCAACGGAACGATGGTCGACGGCGAGCCCGTCACCGAGCCGCGGCGGCTGGAGGTCGATGACGAGGTGACCGTCGGTTCGGCAGCCCTCGTCTTCCGGGGAGTCGGAGCATGGAAATAGCGGTTGGATCTCGGCCCGGCGCCCCGCAACGCGGCGGGGACGAAGCCTATGTGGCCGAGATCGTCGCGCCCGGGGTCGTGCTGCTCGCGGTCGCCCACGGTTTCGGCCGCATCCGCGAACGGCCGGCCCCCGCCGTCGCCGCGCAGGCCGTGCGCGACAGTCTCAAGCGCCGGGTTCGCGGCGAGCGCCGGGATCCGCGGGCCGCGCTGTCGTCGGCGTTCACCGCGGCCAACGCGCGCGTCTACGCGCATTCCGGCAGCACCGACGACTACGTCGCGTCCGGTACGTCGCTCACCGCCGCGCTCATCGTCGGGGACCACGCGTTCGTCGCACACGTCGGCGCGACGCGCGCGTATCTCGGCCGGGACGGAGCGCTCTCGACGCTCACCTCGGACGACGCGGTCGGTGACGGGCCGCTGCGGTTGCTGACGCGCACGCTCGGCACGCAGGCGACGCTCGAGCCGTCGCTGGCGCACCTGCGGCTGATGCACGGCGACGCGCTAGTCCTTTCCAGCGGGGCGCTGCACGAGCTGCTCGACGAAGACGAGATCGCCGACGCGCTGCGCGCGTCCGCGTCGTCGGAGGACGTCACCGCACGACTGCTCGCCATTGCGGGGATTCGCGGCGAGGGAGCCGGCACCGTAATCGTCGGCCGGTCGTTCCACGAAGCGGCCGGCGAGGCCACCGGACGCCGCCCGGCGGTGCGTGAAGCGGTGATCGCGCTGGTCGCGATCTTCGCCGCCGCGGTCATCGCGGTCGTCATGCTGCACGCGATGTTCAGCGGCGCATGATCCTGCCGCCGCGTGACTGAGGCGCTGACACGCCTGCGGGCGTGCGCGCCGATGACGATCGCCCTGATCCTTGCCGCGCTGACGCTGCGGCTGGTCGCGCCCGGTAAACTGGTTCCGGAGTGGCTGCCCTTCGCATTGGCCGCGCTGGCGCTCGCGTGGCCGGCGCTGCGCCCGTCAAGCGTCACCCGCGACGACACCCTGCCCGCGCTGGCGGTCTTGCTGTCCTCGGTGGGGCTGGCCGTCGTGGCGCGGCTCCAGCCTGGGCTGGCGCAGAAGCAGATCGTCTGGCTCGCGTTCTCGCTCGTGCTGGCGGTCGCGGCCGGACCGACGCTGGCGCGCTTTCGCGTGCTGGCGGCCTACAAGTACATTTGGATCCTGGCCACGATCGCGTTGTTCTTCGCTCTCGCGCTGTTCGGCCAGGAAGTCAACGGTGCGCGGCTGTGGATTCGGCTCGGGCCGGTGCAGTTCGAACCGGTCGAGGTGATCAAGCTGCTGGTCGTGCTGTTCATGGCCTCGTATCTCACCGAGACCGCCGATGTCATCGCGCGCACGCGTCCATGGTCGCTGCGCGCGAACGCGAAATACCTCGGCCCGCTGTTCCTGGGCTGGGGCGTCTCGATGGGGATTCTGGTGTTCGAGCGCGACATCGGCATGGCTTCGCTGCTGCTGGCGACGTTCGTGGCAATGCTCTACGTCGCGACGCGGCGCATCGACCTCGTCGCCGGCGCGGTGAGCGTGTTCGGGCTGGCGGCCTGGTGGGCGGCGACGCACTACCGCTACGTCGAGGCGCGCATCGCGGTCTGGCGCGATCCGTTCCACGATCCGCTCGGCGCAGGGTACCAGGCGCTGCAGTCGCTGTTCTCGCTCGGCGCCGGCGGACTGTTCGGGACCGGCTTCGGTCAGGGACGCCCCGACTACATCCCCGAGGTCGCGACCGACTACGTCTACGCGGCGTTCGGCGAGGAATGGGGCGCGATCGGTTCGATCGCGCTGCTGGCGATCTTCCTGGCGCTGGTGCTCCGCGCGCTGCGCGTCGCACGCCGCCAACCCGATCAGTATGCCAAGCTCCTCGCGACCGGCTTGGCGGCGGTGTTCGGGTTTCAGATCGTCATCATCGTCGGCGGCGTGCTGCGGCTGTTCCCGCTGACGGGCATCACGCTGCCGTTCGTGTCGTACGGCGGCAGCTCGCTGGTGACGAACTACCTGCTCGTCGCGCTGGTCTGGGCGATCTCCAGCGAGCCGCACGATCGTCGCGGAACGGCCCGGTAGCACCGATGCTTGCTTCGCGAGGCCGATTCGCGGGCGGTGCCGTACAAAGACCCGCATGCAGGACCAGGATGAGGAACGGGTGTCGCCGTCGGGCGGAGGCTCGCCGCCGCTGATGGACCGCCGGAAGGGCCCCCGGCGCGGTTCGACCGACGGCGAGGCCGTGGTCGAACGGCGCGGTCCGGATCGCCGCAAGCGCAAGCCCGGCTTGGCCGGTCTGTTCGGCGCGATCTTCGGCGAGAAGGACGACGGCGGCGAGTGAAAACCAGAGGGGACCGGCTGAGCCGGTCCCCTCGTCAATTCGCCGAAGGGCGCTGACGGGTCAGTTCCCGTTGGCGTTGGTCGCGTCGGCGCCCTGACGCGCTTCTTGAATGTCCCACGCCTGACGGGCGTCGTTCCAGTTGAGCGTGTAGATGTTCCCGAGCGCCATCGGGCGGCTGACGGTCGTCTGGCTTCCGTCGCTGCCGTTGGTCTCGATCGAGGCCGTGTAGGGTGAGCACTGCGGCGGGCTGCCGGCGTACACCCAGCTGTAGTCCTTGGCGGCGACGGTCAGTGCTGCCGGCGACATGTTCGAGCACGAGCGCGTGAAGGTGAGCTTACGCGACGAGGCGTTGACGATGACGATCATCAAGTTGGTGTCGTACGCGGTGTAGTCGTTCGTACTGCCGGGCTTGACCAAGGCGTAGGTGATGCCGTTTCGCAGGGCGATCGTTTTCTCGGTCACCGAGCCGTCGCTGTTCGTCGTTCCGATCTGGAGCGACACCTGCGAGTTCGCGCAGGTCCAGTTGCGGTTCTGCAGCGGGTTGAGGGTGTCGAGCTTCCAGTTGCCGTCGCCGCACCGCACCGAGTACTTGAGCGGCTTCTTCTCGAGGTTGCCGACCTTGACGGTGTCGGCCGAGGCGAGGGCGGGGAGCGCGACGACCACCGCTCCCATGACAAAGGCGAGAACGCGCTTCTTCATGGCGGCCGACTTTGGGGCGCCGGGCGAAAGTCCTGTGCCGGCCGCGCTTCGCGGTCGCGGAAACTTTTGACCGCGCCGCGCGCTACAACGGCGGAGAGGTTGCTCCTTGGGAGGTAGCGATGGTCGCTCAGCGGATCGACGCCGCACGTGAGCTCGAAAACGCCGCTCGGGTCTTGTCGGCCCGCTGGACGCTCGCCCTGCCGACCGCACTCGCCGCGCTGGTGATCGCGGCGATCGTCTTCTTCGTGATCGGCGCCGTGATCGTCTCGGGCGTCGCCGCGGCGCTGCTCGGACACACGGCGGCCGCGCTGGGGGCGGTCGAAGCGGGCGCCACGACGGTCGCGATCGCCGTCGGCGCGATCGTCCTGATCTCGACCCTCGCGCACGCGGTGGTGATGGCGGCGGCGCACGACGCCTGGGCCGGCCGTGACCCCGACTATGCCGCGGCGTTCCGGCTCGCGGTCAATCGCTTCCCGGCACTGGTGGTCGTCGCGTTCATCATCGCGCTGCTCTACGCGATTCCGGTCGCACTGTCGTTCGTGCTCGTCGGTATCCCGCTGCTGTTCGTGCTCGGGTACTTCCTGATGTACGCGCGCGCGGCGATCGTGATCGGCGGCGAAGATCCGTTCACGGCGGTCGCAACGTCCTTTCGCCTCGCGTCTTCGCGCACCGGACCGAGTCTGGGCGCATTCGCCGGTATGATCGCCGCGTTCATCATCGGCCGCATCGCCGACGCCCTGACGATCCACGTTCCCGGCCTGGGATTGCTGGCCGCCTTCTTCATCGGCGGCGCAACCGCCGCGTACATCGCGCTGGTAGAGGTCCGCTTTTACGAGCTCCTTCGGGGCGTTGCGATTGCTGCCGCGCCGGCCGAAACACCGCAGCTACGCTGATGCCGAGCCGAGCCGCGACGTCATGCTGAGCACCGTCGAAGCACGACCCATCGCGCCCTGCCGATCTCTCGAGCGCGCGTAGCCGTAACGCCGACGTCGCGCTGAGCGCAGTCGAAGCGCGACCGCCGCAACTACGCCACGAGGTCGTAAGCGAAGAGCGTCTCCATGACTGCGGCCATGGCGGGGTCGATTTCGCGCAGCCGAGCGCGCGTGGCGCGCGGCCACGGTGAGTGGGGATCGTTCGCCTCGACCCAGGCTCGCAGACACTCGGCGAAGTATTCGTCGAGCCCCGAAGCCGCGTACGGCGTGACGAACGCCCGCGCGGCGCGAAACGCCCGCCGAATCCGCGGATCGACGCCGCTCAGGTAGGCGCCTCCGCCCAGCGCGCAGTCGAGCGCATGCGCGAACTCGTGCGCGACCGTCATCGGCGAAGTCGAGCGGAGATAGACGGCGCGTTCTTCGACGACGAACAGTCCGGCGGGCGGCACCGGCCACTCGTCGACGCTGCTCGCCAAGCGGCGCAGTGCCGGCGAACGCTCGCGATACGTGTCCGAGGGGCGCAGGTGGATTACCCGGACGCCGGCGTTTCCGGCCAGCCTGAGCGCGCCGATGCCGAAGCGGTCGAGAACGGCATCGATCGCGAGGCGCGAGTCCGGGCTCGCCTCGACCGCGGGACGGTTGCGCATCCGCCGTAGCGTAGGCGGTTGCGCCGATCGCTGCGTGACGCCGATGTTTCCGGACGCGCTCGGAGGTAGCGGAACGACGCCGAGCATACATCGGGGGATGAATTTGAGGATCCGGGTCTTCGCCGTCTGCGTCGCGTCGGCGCTCGTCGCCGGTCCGGTGGTCGCGAGCGTGAAACGGGCGACGACGCCGGAAGACCTCGCGCGGATCGCTTACGTTTCGGGCGCGACCATCTCGCATCGGGGTGACCGGGTGGCGTTCGTGGTGACGAAGCTCGACCCGATCGCGAACCGTTACGTGCGCAACCTCTGGCTGGTGCGCACTGACGGTTCGGGGTTGCGGCAACTGACGCGCGGCGACGGCGACGCCGATCCGCAGTGGTCGCCCGACGACCGCAGAATCGCGTTCGCGAGCGCGCGCAGCGGCGGAATCTCGCAGGTCTACACGATCGCGCTCGACGGGGGCGAGGCCCGCAGGCTGACCAGCGAGCCCAAGGGCGCGTCGGGGCCGCGCTGGTCGCACGAGGGTTCGCGCATTCTGTACAGCGCGACGTTCGAAGATCCGCCGCAGCGCACGCACCTCGACGAAAAGGCCGCCGGTGAGAAGCTCGACCTCAAGCACCGCTTCACCGACGTGCGCACGATCGACCGGCTCGACTTCGAAGTGAACGGTCAGGGCGAGACGTTCGCCCGCCACGTGCATCTGGTTACGATCCGGCCGGACGGCACCGCCCGCAAGCAGCTCACGCCGAACTCGCCGTGGTCGGAGGCCTCGCCGGCGTGGTCGTACGACGATCGCAGCATCGCGTTCGTCTCGCTGCGGCGGCCGGTCGATCCCGACCGGCTCGACAGTGACGTGTACGTCGTGCCGTCGGGCGGCGGCGCGCTTCGGCGCGTTCCGACCCTCCACCGCGGCAATGCCGCGCCGGCGTGGTCGCGCGACTCGCGTTCGCTTTTCGTTGCGGTCGCGTCGAAGCCCGATCCGGCGGAGCTGGCGGGCGTCGACGTGGTGCGCATCGGCGGCGGTGAGCGCCGGATCGTGCCCGAAGACACGGTCGCCTTCGGCGACGCGGTGCTGACCGACACGAAGGAGGGCGGCGCCGGCTGCGGTCCGCTGCTCTCACCGGACGGTCGTTGGTTCCTGTCGGACGTCAGCGTCGCCGGCGGTACCGCGCTGCGTCGCTTCGACGTGACGACCGGTCGCGGCAGCGACGTCGTCGCGCGCGGCGACGAGATCGCCGACTGCAGCGCGACCGACGATCTGTCGAAGATCGCCTACACCGCTTCGGATGCGACCCACCCGGCCGACGTGTTCGCCTATGACGCCGCGCGCGGCACGTCGCGCCGGCTCACCGACCTCAACGCCGTGTATCTCGCCTCGACGCGGATCGTCGCCCCGCAGCCGCTGAGCGTGCGCGACGAACAGGGCTTCGTCGTGCACGGCTGGTTTTTGCCGGCTGCCGTGCCGCGCGGTACGCGCGCGCCGACGCTGCTCGAGATCCACGGCGGACCCGAGACCGAGTTCGGCAACTCGTTCTTCCAGGAGATGCAGTTGCTGGCGGGACGGGGCTACAACGTCGTGTTCGCCAACCCGCGCGGCAGCGTCGGCTACGGCTACCCGTTCGAGGCCGCGCTCAACAAGAGCTGGGGCGATCCGATGTTCCGCGACGAGATGGCCGTCATGGACGCCGTCGCGCGGCGGCCCGACGTCGACCCGCGGCGGCTCGGCGTGCTGGGCGGCAGTTACGGCGGGTACGCGACACTGTGGGTGATCGGACACACCCACCGCTTCAAAGCGGCGGTCGCCGAGCGGGTCGTAAGCGACATGACGGCGGCGTTTCTGGCCTGCGACGAATGCGGCAACACGAACGCGAAGTACGAGTTCGGAAACGCCTGGGAGAACCAGGCCGTCTATTGGCGGATGTCGCCGATCGCTTCGGTCGCCGCCGTGACGACGCCGTTGCTGCTGCTGCATAGCGAACAGGACACGCGCACGCCGCTGGTCGATTCCGACGCGTGGTTCACGCTGGCCAAATCGCTCGGGGAGAAGATCACCTACGTGCAGGTGCCGCGCGAGAACCACGATCTCAGCCGGACGGGCGAGCCGATCCACCGCATCGAGCGGTTGCACCTGATCGCCGACTGGTTCGGCAAGGAGCTGTGACGATGCGTCGCCTCACCTGCGTTCTCGTCGCCGCGGCATTCGCGCAGGGCGTCGTCGGTCCGGCAGCCGCCGCGAGCGGCAAGCGGCACATCGTGCCCGAGGATCTGTTCAAGATGGCGTTCGTCTCGACCGCGACGATCTCGCCCGACGGCAAGCACGTCGCCTTTGTGGTCCAGCGCGCGAGCCTCGAGAAGGACACGTATCTGTCGAACATCTGGGTCGCCGAGGCCGACGGCTCGCGCGTTGCGCAGCTGACCCGCGGTGATGGTGACGCTGAGCCCGCCTGGTCGCCCGACAGCCGCACGCTGGTCTTCACTCGCGCGCACGACGGGCCGCCCCAACTGTACGCGATCGATCTCGCGGGCGGCGAGGCGCGGCAGCTCACGCACGTCGAGCACGGCGCTTCGACCGCGGCGTTCTCGCACGACGGCATGCGCATCGCGTTTGCGTCCACCGCCGTCGCCGATCCACCGGCTACCGCCGTCGACTGGAAGGCACTGGGTCTCAAGACACCCGCCAAGCACAAGCGGAGCGACATTCGCACGCTTCCGTGGCCGCGCTATCAAGGCAACGGCGCCGGCTATACGTACGACAAGACGCCGCACATCTGGACGATGGACGCCGACGGCGCGCACGCCAAGCAGCTCACCGCGGGTCCCGACGGCGAGGCCGGTCCGGCCTGGTCGCCCGACGACAAGCGGATCGTGTACGGCGCGACACCGCTCTCGTCGGTCGAAGGCGATCAAGGCGAAGTGTTCGTCATCGCGTCGTCCGGCGGCGCGCCAGTTCGCGTTCCGGTCGCGCACTACGGCGCGTTCCCGCAAGGCTGGACGCACGGCGGCCGCATCGTCTACGTCTACGCTTCGCGCCACGATTCCGCCGGACAGCCGGCGGTCGCGACCGTGAACGCCGACGGCTCCGACGACCGCACGGCGGTCGCCGAGAACGCGCTGCTGTTCGGTGACGGCATCATCAGCGACACGAAGGAGAACGGCAACGGCTGCGCTGAGCTGACGCCCGACGATGCCGCCCTCGTCGCCGACATCAGCGTCGCGGGCGCAACCGAGATCGACACCGTCGACCTGAAGACCGGCAAGCCGGCCACCCTCGTCGGCGGCGGCGCCGAGATCATGGACTGCTCGCTCAGCCGCGACGCGAAGACCATTGCCTACACCGCGCTCGACGCCACGCATCTGCCCGAGGTGTACGTCTGGGACGCGAGCAATCGATCGCGCCGGCTCACCCGCCTCAACGACGCGCTCACCGACGCGCTGACCCTTTCCGTCCCGGAGCAGCACGCCGTGTCGAACGGGCACGGCGGCACCGTTGCGTACTGGGTGCTGCGCCCGCCCGACGCCATCGCCGGCAAAAGATATCCCGTCATCCTGGACATCCACGGTGGCCCGCACACCGAGTTCGGCAACAGCTTCTTCGACGAGTTCCAAGTGCTCGCGGCGCACGGCTATACGGTCGTCTACGCGAACCCGCGCGGCAGCGTGGGATACGGCTACGACTGGTCGAGCGCGCTCGACGGCGACTGGGGCGACGCGATGTTCGCCGACGAGACCGCCGTGATGGACGAGGTCGTCAAGCGGCCCGACGTCGACGCGGCGCGCACCTTCGTCTCGGGCGGAAGCTACGGCGGCTACGCGACGCTGTGGGTGATCGCGCACACCAACCGCTTCCGCGCCGCGATCGCCGAACGAGTGGTGAGCGATCTGTTCACCGAGACGCTCACCGCCGACTTTGCCGCGCCGCGGGGCTTCGAGGGCCCGGCCGGGACGCCGCGCGCGTGGGGCGGCGCGCTCGAGGCGCACGAGAAGCTCTGGCAACAGTCGCCGCTGGCGCACGTCGCCCACGTGCACACGCCACTGCTATTGATCCACGGCGACACCGACACGCGAACCCCGATCGCCGAGACGCTGCAGGAATACGAGGCGCTCAAGATTCTCGGCCGCCCGGTCGAGCTCGTCGAGTTCCCGCGCGAGACCCACGACCTCAGCCGCACCGGCGAGCCGATCCATCGCGTCGAACGCCTCCACCTCACGACCGACTGGTTTGACCGCTACTTGGCACAGCCGATGGCTCGGTAGGCTCTTTCGCGCTCGAAAACGCTCCGAAGCGCGGGCTGTTGACGAACAGCCAGACCGAAACCGTCGAGAAGCTGGCGTAGAGCGAAGCACTCGCCGTCCGCCGGGTTCGTCGCCGCGTCGCAACGATCGCATTGATCCAGCTTTTCAGTGTGGCGCGCGTTCACGGCCGTCTGCCGCCGTTCATGGTGAAGGGTGGGAGAGCCTTGGAGTTTCGTTTCGGGTCCTTGGCACGTTCGAGCAGGGACGTCGAGATCGTCGTTGCCGCCACCACGGATGAACGCCGATCGTCGCCTTACGCCGCTGCGCACCCCGGTTTGCGGGTGCTGCCGGGGCGGTTCATGGTGATCGAACAAGCTGTCGGCATTCCGAAAGCGCACGAAACTGCGCTGCCTTTCGTGCGCGCTTTCGTCGAAGAGATGAAGGCCTCAGGGTTCGTCGCCAAAGCGCTTGCCGCCAGCAACCAGGCCGACGCGACCGTCGCGCCGCCGGCGCCGTAGCGGCTAGCGAACGACGGACGTCGGTGTGACGCGGGCTGCTTTGAGTACCTCGAGCGCATCGAACTCGGTCGCGCCCTCGATGCTCACGCACAGATTGGACGCGGACTGCGCGCTCGCCGGCGTTGGGATCACGCGCGCCGTGACACCGCGGTCACGCAGCATCTTCGTCGCGATCATCGTGCCCGAGTTGGACGGAAAGAGCAGGATGACGTTCGTCATCGCTACGAGGTCGTCGGGCTGAGCTGATGCGACAGTTTATCGCGCAGCTCGGCATTGATCTCCATCTCCCGCATCAGCGCGGCGGCCGTCTCGCGTGAAGTGAAGTCGACCAGGTCTTCGAGGCGCTTGAACAGGGCGCTGATGGCGACCGTCAGCCAGAACAGGACGCCGCACTCGATCACCACCGCGATCGCGTGCAGGGCGACACGGTCGAGGCCTTCCTCGGGAAACACGTTCGCCGGAAGGACGAGGTCGAGGATCAGATGATGGACCGCGGTGAGGGCCGCGGAAATCGCGATCGGACGCCAATCGACGTACGCCGTCAGCATCGCGAAGACGCCGAAGAAATACATGTGGTAGTCGATCTGCCAGTCGCCGTTGCCGGCGATGCCGCTGAAGTGGCCGCGCCCGGCATAGACGAACAGGATCGGTCCGAACGTCAGGCAGACCGCCATGATCGAGCGCAGCACGAGGCCGTCGGGCACCTTCCAGGCGCATAGGCTGGCGAGGATCGCGAAGCAGAGCGCGACCTCCATCGGAGGTAGCCATGGGTTGCGCGCCAGCAGCGCGACCCCGCCCACCAATAGGACGTGGGCCCAGCAGACCGCGACGAAGATCTTCGTCGCGGTGGCCCGAATCCCGGACAGCGTAAAAGAGCTGAGCATACGGTAAGAACTCCCGTCATAGGCGAGGCCCGGCTCGGAAGTTATCGGTCGCGTACGGGCAAAGCTGAGCGGCCCGCGACTCGCAACTTCGCGGCCTCCTGACACCACGCTGTCAGGAGCGTCTTGCTAGGATCGGTGCACATCGCAACGACCTCTCTGCAAGGAGCCGTTCACATGTCCGAGACCGCCAATGCCATTCGCACCGCCGTCACCTGGTTCGAGATCCCCGCCACCGACCTGCAGCGCGCGAAGCGCTTCTACGAAGCGATCTTCGAGACCGAGCTCAAGGTGATGGACTTCGGCGGGCCGATGGCGATCTTTCCGTACGAGAGCCCGGGCGTCGGGGGCTGCGTCTTCACCGGCGGTGCCCATCCGTCGCCGCACGGGACGCTGATCTACCTCAACGCCGATGGCCGGCTCGACCGCACCCTCGAGCTCGTCACGGCGGCCGGCGGCCGCGTCGACACGCCAAAGGCGAAGGTCAGCGACGCGATCGGCTATGTCGCCCACATCATCGACTCGGAAGGAAACCGCGTCGGCCTCCACGCCTCATAAAGAACGTGCGCCGTGCCGACCGCCTCTTCACCATCGTTCAGCTGCTCCGGGGCGGCCGGCACGTCACCGCGCGCGCGCTCGCGCACCAGCTGGAGGTCTCGGAGCGCACGATCTACCGCGACGTCGACGAGCTCACGCTGTGCGGCGTCCCGATCGAAGGCGAACCGGGCCGCGGCTATCGCCTGCCCAAAACCTTCGAAATTCCGCCGCTGATGTTCGAACGGCACGAGATCGAAGCGCTCGTCGTGGGCGCGCGTTTCGTTGAAGCCTGGTGCGGTCCGGGACTGGCCGCCTCGGCCCGCTCGGCCCTGGCCCGCATCCGCGGTGTGGTGCCGGCAGCACTCCTGGGCCACGTCGATGACGCGCGCGTCTACACGATGCGCTTCGGCCAGAGTCTCGCGATCGCCAACTTCGAGGTCGTTCACCAGGCGATCGGACAGCAGCGCCGCCTGATCATCGACTATGCAGGCGAGGACGGGGCGGCGACCCTCGACCGCACCGTGCGTCCGCTCGGGCTCTACTTCTGGGGCAAGGTGTGGACGCTGGCCGGCTGGTGCGAGCTGCGCGACGACTTCCGCAGCTTTCGGGTCGATCGCATCCGCCAACCGCGAATCGGCGAGCCGTTCGAGACCGAGCCCGCAAAGTCGCTCGAGGCATTCCTCGCGCGCGTCGGCGCCGCAAGCTAGCATCTCAACCCGTCAGGCCGGGTTGCCGATCACCCCAAGAGCACTCGCCCCGGCCTGGAGAGCCCGATGTCGACGCTGTTCGCCTGGCTCGCACAGTACGCAACCGCCGTCTGGATGGTTGCTTCGCTGTGCGCCGGCGGCGTTGCGACCGTCATGGTGATGCGCTGGCATCAATTCCGCGCGCACGCGCAGGACGTCGCGCTGTGGGTGCTGGTCGCCAACATGAACACGCTGCTGCGGCTGGACCTCGATCACCTCACCGGGGACGACGAGAGCTTCGCACTGCGCGAATCGCGTGATGACCTCAAACGGATCGCGGCGCGACGGCCGGAAGCCGAGCGCAAGCTGCTCGACCGATACAACTCGCTGGTTGGGGTAGCGGTCGCGTTCGGCGAGCGCGTGCACAACGATCGTGGGATCATCGACATGCAGGCAGTCGCCAACCGCCGCGAGCACGTGCAGAACGCGCTGGCGGTCGGCGATCAGATCGAAGCGGCGCTGGGCGGCCTCGCCGAGCTGGCGCGCTGCGGCAACATCGACCGCAAGAACCGGATCCGCCAGTACTATCAGCGCGGCGACGTCGCCGAGGTGAGCTAACCGCGACTGCTCCTCCTGGTGGACGAGTGCTAATGGATCGCGATGCCGCTAGCGCCTCCGAGATCCGTCTTGCTTCCGCCGATCACTCCGACGGGGGCCTCGTTGAGCGTCCCACTGGGGTTCGCGGCAAAAACCGTGATGGTTGAATTGTTGCCGACGTAGATCTTGCCTGAGGCGTCGAGGGCGATGCCGTACGCCGTCGTCGAGGTCAACGTCGTTGCGCTACCAGCGATCGTCGCGAGCGGGGCTTCATTGAGGGTTCCGCTCGGATTCGCGGCATAGACCGTGATGCTCGGCGCGGGGGCCCCGAAGAGCGGGCTGTCGTTGACGACGTAGATTCGACCGGCGGTGTCGACGGCAATCCCTTGCGGGGTGTTGAGTCCGGTGTTGCTTCCGGCGATCGTCGCGAGCGGCGCCTCGTTGAGCACTCCGCTCGGATTCGCGGCGTAGACCGTGATGCTGTCGGGGTTCTCGTTGGTGACGTAGATCTTGCCGCTTGCATCGAGCGCTACCCCGTTCGGTAGGTGCATCCCGGTATTGCTGCCCGCGATCATGGCCGACGGCGCCTCATTGAGCGTCCCACTCGGATTTGCGGGATAGACGTTGACGCTGTTGAAACCGCCGGCGTTCGTGATGAAGCTTCCCACCGCATAGATCTTCCCGGTCGCGTCGACCGCGATGCCGCACGACAAGTTCGGTCCTACCGTCAGGCCGGTGTTCGACCCGCCGATCGTCGCGAGCGGAGCTTCGTTGAGCGTGCCGGTCGGGTGTGCGGCGTACACGAAGATGGCGCTGCTCGGTCCGGCCGAACTGCTCGCATTGGCGCAAACGTAGAGTCGCCCGCTGGGGTCGAGAGCGATGGCATAGGAGTAGCCGAGATCGGTGTTGCTTCCCGTGATGAGGCCGATCGGGGACTGGTTGACGGTGCCGATCGGATTGAGCGCGTGCGCGGAGACCGACCCCGACAACGGCGTCACCGTGAAGAAGCTGGCGTTGGCTGCGTAGACCTCTTGCGTACCCGGCGTCGGCGACGGGCTCGGAGTAGCGGTGGGCCGCGACGTCGGAGTCGGTGTCGGAGTCGGAGTAGCCGTCGGCCTCGCCGTGGCCGTCGGCGATGCCGTGGGACTTGCCGTAGGCGACGCCGTCGGAGTCGGCGTAGCCGTCGGCCGCGTCGACGGAGATGTCGATGGCCGCGGCGACGGGGTGGGCGACGCCGTCGGCGCCGGCGTGGCCGTCGACGCCGGTGTCGCCGTCGGCGCGGGCGGCGGTACCGTGCTGCCTGTTCCGCCCGAGCCGCTGCATTGCGTGAGCCCGGCGCTCAGCGCGACCAGCAAGCCGAGAACGAGTGGGTTTGCGTGGGGGCGCTGAAGCATCTTCGTCAACCTCGCGACCGAAAGCAGACCACCGGAAGGGCACGGTGAGTCCGAGTCGAGTAGGTCGATGATATCGGAACCGCAACGCGCCCAACATGGGGGGCGTCCCTACCTTTGGGTCAGCCGGTCGTCTGGCGCCGCTGCTCTTCCTCTTGGAGCGCGCGCCACTGGACCTTCCCGGTCGCCGAGCGCGGCAGCGAGTCGACGAACTCGACCTCGGTCGGTACCTTGTAGGCCGCCATGTGCTCGCGCGCCCAGGCGATGATCTCGGCGGCGGTCGCCTGCGCGCCGTCGCGCAGGACGACGACCGCCTTGACCTGCTCGCCTTTGCGCGGGTCGATCGCGGCGATCACGCAGGCTTCCTTGATGGCGGGATGCGAGAAGAGCTTGGTCTCGACCTCGGCCGGCCACACCTTGAAGCCCGCGGCGTTGATCATGCGCTTGACGCGATCGACCAAGAAGAAGTAGCCTTCGTCGTCGACGTAGCCGAGATCACCGGTGCGGAAGAAGCGTTTGCCGTCGTGCTCGATGAACGCCTCGGCCGTCGCGTCCGGCTGGCGCCAGTACTCGCGCATCACCTGCGAGCCGTGGATGATGATCTCGCCGGTTTCGTTGGGACCCAGCTCGCGCAGGCTGTCGGGATCGATCACCCGCGAGTCGACCCCGAACGTCGGCACGCCCAGGCATTGGAGCTTGGTGCGGTCGGGCGGGTTCGCGTGCGTCATCGCGATCGTCTCGGTCAGGCCGTAGCCTTCCATGTAGTTCATCCCGAGCCGTCCGCTGAGCTCGGTGCCGACCGCGGCGGGCAGCGGCGCGCCGCCGCCGCCGATCCCGACCAGCGAGCGCAGCGCTTCGGTGCGATAGGCCGGATGCGACAGCAGGTCGACCACCATCGTGCTGATCGCGGTGAGGCTGGTGCACTGATAGCGTTCGATCAGCGTCAGCGCCGTCTCGGGATCCCAGCGCGTCATCATCACGATCGTCGAACCGTTGCACAGCGAGCCGTTCATGTCGCCCGTCATGCCGGTGACGTGAAAGTACGGCAGCACCGACAGGACGCGATTGCCTGGGTTGTTCGCGCCGCCCCACATCGGCGTCGCGAACGTGGTCGTCTGCATCGAGCGGTGCGTGTGGACGCAGCCCTTCGGGCGGCCCGTCGTTCCGGAGGTGTACGGCAACAACGCCATGTCGTCGGCGCCGGTGACGATCGGGCCGGGCGCTTCGGATGCCGCCAGCGCGTCGCGCCAGGCCACCAGCCCGTCGCCGGCGAGCTCGGCGCGCGGTGCAGCGACCGCCGGCGGTAAGCTCAGCTTCGTCTCGCGCTCGACGTAATCGGCGTACGCGGCGACGATGACGTGGTGCAGCGGTTGCGGCGCGTAGCCGCGCAGCCGGGGCAGCAGCTCCTGTCCGGTGATCGCGACGCTCGCGCCGCTGTCGTCGAGATAGGTCTGCAGCTCTTCGGCGACCAGCATCGGGTTGAGCGGCACGACGACGGCGTTGGCGCGCAAGATCGCGTAGTACGCGATCACGAACTGCGGCGAGTTCTGCATGTAGAGCAGCACGCGGTCGCCACGCTTCACCCGCGCGCAGTGTTCGAGATATCCCGCCAGCTGCTCGACTTCGCGCCACAGACGCCGGTAGCTGATGGGCGTGTCGTAGTACACGATCGCGTTGTGATCGGGGAAACGCGCCGCCGACGTCGCCAGGTTGTGCGCGATGCTGGTGACGGGGATCGGAAACTCCTTCGGGCGGCGAGCGGGCCAGAACGCGAAGTGCCGTTGCTGCATCGAGCGATCTCTCCCCGCGCTCGATGTCGAGTCCTTTCCTGGGACCCAGGACACCGACGTGCGAAGACGAGGCCGGGTGTCCATTCCCAGCACCCTGCCGCCGACATCCGCGCTCGGCGACGGAATCGTCCAGATCCGCCTGCCGATGACGGGCAACCCGATGCGCTACGTCAACGGGTTCGTGCTGGCCGACGAAGGCGGTCTCACGCTGATCGACTGCGGCTGGAAGGCTGCCGACGTCCGCGCCGCGCTCGACGACGGTTTGGCCGCCAACGGCTACGCGCTGCGCGACGTGCGGCGTCTGCTGGTGACCCATTTCCACTTCGATCACTACGGGTTGGCCGGCGAGCTCGTCGCGGCGGGCGTGCCCGAGCTGGGAATGCATCCGGCCGACTGGCGCGTCGTGCAGATGCGCGCCGCCTTGCCGGAGGACGAGCGCCTCGCCGAGGCGTGGTTGGAGCGCAACGGGCTGCGGGTCGAGTCCGACCCCGACGACGATGCGCAGTACGACCGTTACGACGTCGTGGCGCCGACCCGGCTGATCGAGGACGGCGAGCGCGTCGGCCGGCTGCGCGCGATGTGGACGCCGGGCCATTCTCCGGGTCACCTGTGCTTCGTCGACACCGTCTCCGGCCGCACGTTCACCGGCGACCACGTGCTCGACCCCGTCACACCGCATGTCGGCCTGTGGCACGACCGCGGCCGCGACCCAATGGGCGATTATGTCGCCTCGCTGCGCGCCGTCGGCGAGCTTGAGACGAGCGGGGCGCTGCCGGCCCACGGCGAGGCGTTCCCGGACCTTGCACGGCGCGTCGAAGAGCTGCTCGCGCACGAGGCGGCGCGTGAATCGCAGGTGGTCGAAGCGCTGGCCTCCGGCTGCGCGACGGCCAACGAGGTCGCGGGGGCGCTGCGGTGGCGGCGGCGCGGCGACCGGTTCGACCAGTTGCCGCCCGGACATCAGGAATTCGCCGTCGCCGAGACGCTCGCACACCTCGAGCACCTCCGGATCCAGGGTCGCGCTTCGCGCGACCAGAGCGTGACGCCGATCCGGTGGCGCCTCACACAATAGCGACCGAGCGCACATTTGTGAGCGCGCCCCATCCCGCCCATCGGCTCGGCAGTCCAGCGTCCGATAACTTGGGCAGAGATGGAATCCACTACCGCATTGCTGCGGATAGCTGCTCGGGTCGCGGGTGCCTCGGCAGTATTGGTCGCTCGCCCTGTCGACGCGACCCCGCTAGCTGCTTGGGGCTGCGATCCTGACGCTGCGTGCGCCCTACTCCGCGCGGTGCGTTACGCGTTTCCGCTGGGTGCGTGGTCCTTCCGGCGCATCGAGCTGTCGCTCAGCGACGGCAGTCTGGGCGAGCTGCTCTTCATCGCGCCGTCGAGCGATCTCGACGATCCGGCGCTGATCGCGCTCGCCGCCGAGATCGCGGCGGTCTGCGATCCGGCCGGTACGCCGGTGCGCGAGGCGAGCGAGATCGAGTCGCTCACCGCGACCGTCGAGCAACTCGGCGAGGCGATAGCGATCGTGGCGACGCCGCGCGCGTCCGACGACCCGCCGCAGTTCCTCCACGTCAATTTCGGCTTCGGCACGCTGTTCGGGTACAACCCGTCGGAGCTCGTCGGCCGGCCCACGGACGAGCTCCGGGGGCAGCTCACCGACGCTCGCCAGATGGCGTGGCTGCGCTCGCGGATCGCCGAGGGGGAAGCGGTGCGCGCGGCGGTCGTCTTCTACCACAAGGACGGGACGCCGGTTTGGGTCGAGGTCGCCTCCGCCCCGGTCCGCGAGGACGCCCGCGACGTCGTGCACGTCGTGACCTACCGCGACGTGACGTCCCGCAAGCAGTTCGTCGACGCGCTCGCGGCCGAGCAGCACAAGCTCCAGACCACGCTCGCGGCGATCGCGGATGCCGTCGTCACCGTGCTGGCCGACGGCCGTGTCGAGTTCGTGAACGCCGCGGCGCAGCTGCTGCTCGGCGTCGACTTGGTCGACGCGTACGGCCAGCCGGTCGCGGACGTCATCCGGCTGCTCGATGACGATGCGCGACCGATCGACGTCGTCGCAGGCGCCGCGCAATACGGCGTGAAACGCGGTCGCGGGCAAGCCGCGGTCAAGAGCGGAATCATCGACGTCGCGTTCGTCGCCTCGCGCATCCCTGACGATCACGGCACGGTCGTCGTGCTGCGCGACGTCACGGCCGAGAACAGCTTGGCCAAACGGCTGTCCTTCGAAGCCTCGCACGACCCGCTCACCGGCTTGCAGAACCGGCGCGCCTTCTTCGAGCTGCTCGAAGAAGCGGTGCGCGGTGCCCGCGAGCGCGGCGAGCAGCACGCCGTCGCATTCTTGGATCTCGATCGCTTCAAGGTGGTCAACGACCAGTTCGGACACGCTGCCGGCGATCGTCTGCTGCGTGAGGTCGGCCCGGTGATGGGGCGCATCGTCCGCGGCGGCGACCACCTCGCCCGAATCGGCGGCGACGAGTTCGGACTGCTCCTCACCAACTGCCGCATCGACGACGCCCGCCACGTTGCCGATAAGGTGCGAGCCGCGGTCGAGGACTACCGCATCGAACACGAGGGTCAATGGCTGGGGATCGGGGTGTGCATCGGTCTGGCGCCGATCAACCACCTGACCGTCAGCGCCGCCTCGGTGATCGCCGCCGCCGACGCCGCCTGCTACAAGGCAAAGGCCTCCGGCCGCAACGCGATCGTCGGCTGAGCCGGCTGAGTAGTCCCACCGGGCGATCTGAGTAGGCCGCCCCTAGCGGGACCGCACCCAAGCCGGTACGCTTGGGACACCAACGCGCTCGCCGGCGGCTTGCCGGCGGCGTTTCGTCCTGCGAGGAGACAACTTTTCATGCGTACCATGGCCCGAGTCTCGGTCGATACCTCCATCGGCAACGACGCGGTCAAGAGCGGCGAACTCGGCAAGGTCATCGAGTCGACGATGGCGCTGATCAAGCCCGAAGCGGCGTATTTCACGGCGATCGGCGGGAAGCGCTGCGCCTACTTCGTGTTCGACCTCAAAGACGTCGCCGACATTCCGATGATCTGCGAACCCTGGTTCCAGCAGCTCGGAGCCGAGGTCGAGCTGACGCCTGCGATGATTTCCTCGGACGTCGCCGCCGGGTTGCAGAAGGCTTCTCGCTGACCGAGACTCCCGCCGGGCAGGGTTTAGTTTAGGTTTCAAGTAATCGCGGGCGCTAGATCCTCTTCGACCGGAAGGCGCGCTTGAGAATCGTTTGTATCGGCGGTGGCCCGGCGGGTTTGTTTTTCTCGATCGTGATGAAGGCGGCTCGGCCCGACACACAGATCGTGCTGTTCGAGCGCAACCGGCCTGGCGATACGTTCGGCTGGGGAGTGGTGTTCTCGGATCAGACGCTCGGGAACATCGCGGCGGCCGATCCGGCGACGTACGAGCGGATCGTCGAGAGCTTCGTCCACTGGGACGACATCGACGTGCATTACCGCGGACGAGTGATTCGCGCCGGTGGCCAGGGCTTTGCGGGAATCGCGCGCAAGCGGCTGCTGGCGATCTTGCAGCAGCGCGCGCTTTCGCTGGGCGTCGATCTGCGCTTCGAGGTCGAGGCGAACGCGGGCGACTTCCGTGATGCGGACCTGATCGTCGCGGCGGACGGGGCGGGGTCGGCGACGCGGCGCGCGCGGGCCGAGGCATTCGGGACGACGCTCGAGACCCGGCGCAACCGGTACATTTGGCTGGGGACGCGCCGGCGCTTCGACGCGTTCACGTTCGCCTTCGAAGAGACGCCCCACGGGTGGTTCCAGGTGCACGCGTACCGGTTCGACGCCGACACCGGCACGGTGATCGTCGAGTGCCGCGAGGAGACCTGGCGAGCGGCCGGGCTCGATCGCGCTTCGACCGACGAGTCGGTCGCGTTCTGCGAGCGGCTGTTCGCGCCGTATCTAGACGGACACCGGCTGATGAGCAATGCCAAGCACTTGGACAACCCGTGGATATCGTTCGTCCAGGTGAGCAACGCGCGCTGGTTCGACGGCAACCTCGTGCTGATCGGCGACGCGGCGCACACCGCGCATTTCTCGATCGGCTCGGGAACGAAGCTGGCGCTCGAGGACGCGATAGCGCTGGCAAGGGCGCTGCAGCGCTGCGAGGCCGGTACGTTCGCGGGCGCCGAACGCACGCGGGCGTTCGAGGAGTACGAGGCGGAACGGCGGCTGGAGGTGCTGCGGCTGCAGAACGCGGCCCGGAACAGCACCGAGTGGTTCGAGAACGTCGCGCGCTACGCGAGCCTGGAGCCCGAGCAGTTCGCGTACAGTCTGCTGACGCGCAGCCAGCGGCTCAGCCACGACAACCTGCGGCTGCGCGACCGCGCTTACATTGCGAACATCGAGACCTGGCTGTCGCAGCGCGCGGGAACGCCGAGGCCCGTGCCGCCGATGTTCGCGCCGTTTCGGCTGCGCGAGCTGGAGCTGGCCAATCGTGTCGTCGTCTCGCCGATGGCGATGTACAGCTGCGTCGACGGGATGCCGAACGACTTCTACCTCGTGCACCTGGGCGCGCGCGCGCAGGGCGGCGCGGGGCTGGTGTTCACCGAGATGACGTGCGTGGCACCCGACGGGCGCATCTCGCCCGGCTGCGCGGGGATGTACCGGCCCGAGCACGTCGGCGGCTGGGCGCGCATCGTCGACTTCGTTCACGGCTACACGCGTGCCAAGATCGCTCTGCAGCTCGGCCACGCCGGGCCGAAGGGTTCGACGCAACGCGGCTGGGAGGAGCCCGACGAGCCGCTCGAGACCGGCAACTGGGATCTGATCGGGCCGTCCCCGATCGCCTACGGCGAGCGCAACCAGACGCCGCGCACGATGACGCGCGACGACATGGACCGGGTGAAGCTGCAGTTCCGGCGCGCGACCGAGATGGGAGTGCGCTGCGGGTTCGACCTGCTCGAGCTGCACTGCGCGCACGGCTACCTGTTGTCGAGCTTCATCACGCCGCTGACCAATCGCCGCACCGACGAGTACGGCGGCTCGTTCGAGAACCGGCTGCGTTATCCGCTCGAGATCTTCGCCGCGATGCGCTCGGTCTGGCCGAGCGGCAAGCCGATGTCGGTGCGCATCTCGGCGACCGATTGGGTCGACGGCGGCGTCACGCCGAACGACGCGGTCGAGATCGCGCGCGCGTTCGCCGCCGCCGGCGCCGATCTGATCGACGTGTCGGCGGGCCAGACGTCGCGGTCGGCGCGGCCGGTGTACGGGCGCATGTTCCAGACGCCGTTCTCCGACAAGATCCGCAACGAGCTGCGGATCGCGACGATGGCGGTCGGCAACATCACCGACGCCGACCAGGTGAACAGCATCATCGCCGCGGGACGCGCCGATCTCGTGGCGCTCGCACGACCGCACTTGGCCGATCCGTACTTCACGCTCCATGCCGCGGCGCAGCTCGGCTACGACGAGATCCGCTGGCCCGAACAATATCTGCCTGGTCGCGAGCAGTATCTGCGCATGCTGCGGCGCGCCGCGCAGATCGCCGCCGAGGCGGCCAGCGAGGTGACCCGATGAGCATGCTTCTGTCCGGACGCCACGCGCTGATCACCGGCGGAGGGCGCGGCATCGGCGCCGCGATCGCCAAGGCCCTGGCAGCCGAAGGCGCGTTGGTGACGCTGGTCGGACGCGACCGCGACGTGCTCGAGCAGAGCGCCGCGCGGTTGCCGCCCGGCGCCCAGGCGAACGTCGTCGTCGGCGACGTGCGCGAGGAGAGTTCGATCGCGGCGGCGTTCGCGGCGGCTCGCGCGCGGCACGGCGAGGTCGGCATCCTGGTGAACAACGCCGGCATCGCCGTCAGCCGGCCGTTCGCGCGGCTCGATCCGGTGACGTGGTCCGAAGTGCTCGCAACCAACCTGACCGGTACGTATCTCTGCACGCGCGAGGCCGTGCCGGCGATGATCGCGGCCGGGCACGGACGGATCGTCAACGTCGCCAGCACGGCGGGCTTGGTCGGCGGCAAGTACATCGCGGCCTACTGCGCCGCCAAGCACGGGGTGGTCGGTTTCACCCGCTCGCTGGCGACGGAGCTTGCCGCGAAGGGGATCACGGTCAACGCCGTGTGTCCGGGCTTCACCGAGTCGGCGATGCTCGATCGCGCGCTGGCCTCGATCGCGTCGAGCACCGGCCGCAGCGAGGACGACGCCGCCGCGACGCTGCTGGTGCGCAACCCGCTGGGACGGTTCGTGAAAGTCGAAGAGGTCGCGAGCGCGGTGGCCTGGCTGTGCCGGCCGGAGTCGGGCGCGGTCACCGGACAGGCGATCGTCATCGACGGCGGCGAGGTGCAGCACTGATGTCGATCGACGCTGAATCCCGCGCCACCCACGACGACCACCTGTCGGTGCGCGTCTGGCTGCGCCTGCTGGCCTGCACGAAGCTGGTCGAAGGCGCGGTGTCGGGCGGCTTGCGCGACGCGTTCGAGACGACGCTGCCGCGCTTCGACTTCCTGTCGCAGCTCGAGCGCAATCCCGGCGGCTTGCGCATGACCGACATCTCACGGCGAATGATGGTGACCGGAGGCAACATCACCCGCATCGCCGACCAGCTCGCCGCCGAAGGGCTCATCTCGCGCAGCATCGCGCCGGCCGACCGGCGCGCGTCGATCGTGAAGCTCAGCGCGGCCGGGCGGCGCGCGTTCGGCGAGATGGCGCGCCGTCACGAGGAATGGATCGTGACGATGTTCGCCGGCCTCTCCGTCGCCGAGCGCTCGCAGCTCTACGCGCTGCTGGCCAAGCTCAAACGCCACCTCAACACTCTCGAAAGCGACCGGCCGCGATGAACGCAGATCGATCGTACGCGGCGTACGCCGCGCGGCACTTCCGCTGGGAGGTCGAGGACGGCGTTGCCACGATCACGCTCGACCGGCCGGAGCGCAAGAACCCGCTGACGTTCGGCTCGTACGCCGAGCTGCGCGATCTGTTTGGCGGCTTGACGTACGCGAGCGACGTCGACGCCGTCGTCATCACCGGCTCGGGCGGAAACTTCTGCTCCGGGGGTGACGTGCACGAGATCATCGGTCCGCTCACGCGCATGGCGATGCCGGAGCTGCTGGCCTTCACCCGCATGACCGGGGACGTGGTCAAGGCGATGCGCGCCTGTCCGCAGCCGGTCGTGGCGGCGGTCGACGGCACCTGCGCCGGAGCGGGCGCGATGCTGGCGCTGGCGTCCGACGTGCGCTACGGCACGCCCAACGCGCGGATCGCGTTTCTGTTCAGCCGCGTCGGTCTGGCCGGCGCCGACATGGGCGCCTGTGCCCTGCTGCCGCGCGTGATCGGCCACGGCCGGGCGTCGGAGCTGTTGTACAGCGGCCGATCCTTGGGCGCCGACGACGCGCTGGCGTGGGGGTTCTTCAACCGCCTATGCTCGCCCGAGTCGCTGCTCGGCGAGGCGCGCGGATTCGCGCGAACGCTCGCCGCCGGGCCGACGTTCGCGCACGCGATGACGAAGAAGATGCTGCACCAGGAGTGGTCGATGGGACTCGACGAGGCGATCGAAGCCGAAGCCGAGGCCCAGGCGATCTGCATGCAAACGCAGGATTTCCGGCGCGCGTACGAAGCGTTCGCCGCGAAGCGTGACCCCGCGTTCGAGGGAGACTGATGATCACCGCGCACGTCGACACCTTTGCGCGCGACCGGCTGCCGCCGCGCGAGCAGTGGCCCGAGTTTCTGTTCACGCTGCCCGAGCTGCAGTATCCGGCGCAGTTCAACAGCGCCGCCGAGTTGCTCGATGCCGCCGTCGCGCATGGGCTGGGCGCGCGTCCGGCGATCGTGGCGGCGGAACGCAGGCTCACCTACGCTGAGTTGCTCGACGAGGCCAACCGCATCGCCAACGTGCTGGCCGGTGAGCTCGGACTCGTGCCCGGCAACCGCGTGCTGCTGCGCGGCTTCAACAACGACGTCACCGCGGCGTGCTGGCTGGCGGTGGTGAAGGCCGGCGGCATCGCGGTCACGACGATGCCGATGCTGCGGGCCAAGGAGCTGGTCGACGTCGTCACGGCCGCCGAGGTGACCCACGCGATCTGCGACGCGCGGCTGCGCGAGGATCTGCAGAGCGCGCTGCCGGCCTGCCCGACGCTGCGGACGATCGTGCTCTCGCACGGCGACGGCCCGGACGGGCTGGCGGCGCTGGCGGCGCGCCGGCCGGCGACCTTCGACAACGTCGCGACCGCGTCGGACGACGTCTGCATGATCGCGTTCACCTCGGGGACGACCGGCCGTCCGAAGGGCACGATGCACTTCCACCGCGACATCCTGGCGGTCTGCGACACGTTTCCGCCGTCGTCGTTCCGTCCGACGCCGGACGACGTCTTCGCCGGAACGCCGCCGCTGGCGTTCACCTACGGCCTGGGCGGCGGCCTGCTGTTCCCGCTGCGCGCCGGCGCGTCGACGGTGCTGATCGAGAAGCCGACCCCCGAAGCGCTGCTCGGCGCGGTCTACGATGAAGGCGCGACGGTGCTGTTCGCCGCGCCGACGTCGTATCGCGCGATGGCGCCGCTGGTCGAACGCGCGCGGCTCGGCACGCTGCGCGCGTGCGTCTCGGCCGGCGAGACGCTGCCGGTCGCGACGCGCACGATGTGGGAGAACGCATCGGGCGTGCGGATCATCGACGGAATCGGCTCGACCGAGCTACTGCACATCTTCATCGCCGCGTCCGGCGACGAGATACGGCCCGGAGCGACGGGCAAGCCCGTCCCCGGCTACGTTGCGTGCATTCTCGACGATGACGGCGCCGCTCTGCCGCCGGGCAACGTCGGCCGGCTCGCCGTCAAGGGCCCGACCGGCTGCCGCTATTTGGCTGATCCGCGCCAGCGCGATTACGTGCAGAACGGTTGGAACCTCACCGGCGACGCGTACCTGCTCGACGAGGACGGCTACTTCTGGTACCAAGCGCGGACCGACGACATGATCGTCTCGTCGGGTTACAACATCGCCGGACCCGAAGTCGAAGGCGCGTTGCTCGAGCACCCGCGCGTGCTCGAATGCGCCGTCGTCGGTGCGCCCGACGAAAGGCGCGGCACGATCGTCAAGGCATTCGTGGTACTTCGACCCGCGGCGGAAGAAGCGGAACGCGCACCGGGCGATGCAGCGCTGGCGACCGAGCTGCAGGAGTTCGTCAAGGCGCGGATCGCGCCGTACAAGTATCCGCGCGCGATCGAGTTCGTCGAAACGCTGCCGCGCACGCAGACCGGCAAGCTGCAACGCTACAAGCTGCGCACCGCGGAGCAGCCGACGTGACGATTCTGCAGCCGCCGGGCTGGCCGCGCCCCAAAGGCTTCGCCTGCGGCGTGAGCGCAGAAGGCACCAGCGTGTTCGTGAGCGGCCAGGTCGGCTGGGACGAGCAGGGGCGGTTCGTCTCGCGCGATCTGGCCGGGCAAGTTCGTCAGGCGTTGCGCAACGTCGTCACGATCTTGGCCGAAGCCGGTGCACGGCCCGAGCACGTCGTGCGGCTCACGTGGTACGTCACCGACAAGCGCGAGTACGTGGCCGCGCAGCGCGAGATCGGTGAAGCCTATCGCGAGGTGATAGGCCGGCATTTCCCCGCGATGTCCGTCGTCGCCGTAGCCGCGCTGCTCGAAGACGAAGCCAAAGTCGAGATCGAGGCCACCGCGGTCATTTCCCGTTAGCCGTCGGCGGGAGGTAGCTCGTCGATGGAGACGACCTGAAACGCCCGAGCTTGTCGAAGGGCGACGCCATGGTGTCAGCCTGAGCTTGTCGAAGGGCGAACGACCGAGCCCGGAGAGCGACCGGACGCTCAGAGCACGCATCCAGCCGTCGGCCTGAGCTGGGCGAAGGGCGACCGCGAAAAGGATGAGTAACGCTCGTGTCCGAGCCTGACTCCGCGTTTAGATCGTCCTCGTCGACCTAAGGGCGGTCGTGCTTCGCCGAGCTCAGCACGACGGCGCGATCATCGCAGCGCACGCCCGGTCGTAGCAGAAGCACGATCGAGCGCCCTTCGACAAGCTCAGGATGACGCGGAGCTCAGCATGACCCGAAGCTCACGATCAGGGGAGCTCAGGATCATGCGTGACATCGCGTCAGCTTGTCGCGGGCGCGGGGACTTGGGCGACGTACCAGTCGTGGATCTGGCCGGCGGTGAGCGTGCAGGCACCGTAGCGCTCGCGGGCGAGGGCGACGATGCGGTCGATGACGGCGATGCGGGCCGGCGTTCCGCTCAAATACGGGTGCAGCGCGACGGCGAGGATGCGCGCGCTGCCGGCGCTCTCGGCGAACAGCGTTTCCAACGACGCGGCGCAGCGCGCATAGAGCTCCTCGGCGGAGTGCCGTTCGACCGCGCACACGACGATGTCGTTGGTCTCGATTGCATACGGGATTGCGACGAGGCGGCCGTTCCGCACGTTTAGGTCGAACGGCAGGTCGTCGGCCGGTCCCCAATCGCAGCAGTACACGAGTCCCGCGTCCGCCAGGTGGTCCAGGGTGCGTTCCGTTTCGACCAGTGCGGGGCCGAGCCAGCCCCGCGGCCGCGTGCCGGCGGCGCGCTCGATCTCGGTGAGCGCTTCGGCGATGACGGCGCGCTCGTCATCGACGCCGGCCATCGTCCGCTGTACGACGCCGTGCGCCATCATCTCCCAGCCGGCCTCAACGGTCCGCTCGATGATCTGCGGGTACTCGCGGCAGACCGCCGAGTTCACGCTCAGCGTCGCGCGCGCGCCGTGCTTTTCGAGCGTGTCGAGCAGCCGCCACATCCCGACCCGCTGACCGTATTGGTACCAGGCGAAGTTCGGCACGTCGGGGATCGTCCCGCCGCCTTGCGGCGGCGGCAGCGCGGTGCGCGGCATCGGCTTCGCGTAGTCCCACACCTCGACGTTGACGATCAGGTGCAGCGCGAGACGCGAGCCGTCCGGAAACGGCCCGAGTTGCGGGCGCGCGAACGAGGGCGTGTACGTCATGCGGCCGTGAGAGAGCATCGCGACCGGCTTCCACGCGCCAGGCCCCGGTCCTCGAATCGCCAAGTTCGCGTTCATGGCGGCGACGATGCGCGCGGCGGTGTATCACGGCCCGCGCGACATTCGCATCGAGCAGGTCCCGCGGCCGCGACCGGCGGCCGGGGAAGTGCTCGTGCGCGTGCACGCCAACGGGATCTGCGGCACTGACGCGAGCGAGTTCACCGGCGCCCAGATGTATCCACTGCATGCGCGGCACGGCCTCACCGGACATCTTGGGCCGCTGATCCCGGGCCACGAGTTCGCCGGCCGGATCGCCGAAGTCGGCGACGACGTCGAAGGTTTCACCGAAGGCGAGCCGGCCGTGACGGGCGCGGCGCTGTGGTGTGGTGAGTGCGCGCAATGCCGGGCCGGTCGGACGAGCATCTGCGTGCACTATGCGACGGTCGGCTTGCACCGCGACGGCGGTCTGGCCGAGTTCGTGCGCGTCCCCGCGCACATCGTGTTCCGCGCGGCACCGTTCGGGTTGAGCGACGACCTCGCGGTGCTGACGCAGCCGATGGCGATCGCGGTGCACGCGCTGCGCCGCGGCCGCCCGCAGGCCGGCGAGAACGTGCTGGTGATCGGCGCCGGCGGGATCGGTGCGTTCTTGACGTTCGCGCTCGCGGAGCACGGTACGAGCGTCGTCGCCGCCGACCTTTCGGCGGAGCGGCTGGCGATCGCTCGCGGGCTGGGCGCGATCGAGACCGTTCGCGCCGGCGACGCGGCCGCCCTCACGGGTGAACTGACGAGGCTCGGATTCGTTCCGACGCTCGTCTTCGAAGTGACTGGGAGCGACGCCGGCGTCGCTGCCGCGATCGCGGCGGTCGACGCGGGAGGACGGCTGGTCGAGGTCGGGATCGCCAAGCATCCGATAGCGATCGACGCGCGCCGCGTCACGACCAAAGAGCTCGAGATCGTCGGCACCAACGCGCTGATCGGCCGCGACGACGTCCCCGAAGCGGCGCGTCTACTGGCCGTCGATCCCGCCGTCTGGCAAGCCGTCGCGCCGAACGCGATCGCGCTCGACCGCGTCGTCGAAGAGGGCCTCGTGCCGATGCTCGAAGGGCGCGCCGCGCAGATCAAGCTCCTGGTCGATCCTTGGACGCGCACGGCGCGCCCTACCACGATGGCGCGCGGTAACGAGTAGCAGCCGCAGCGAAATCCCGAAGTCGGTGGTCAATTGTGGCGGCCGCCCTTCGCCGCTGCTCAGGGCGGCGGCATGAACGAGGTTCGGCGCGCTGGGTTGATGGCGAGGGACGATCGTTCGTCCTTCGACGGAGCTCAGGATGACATTGCGATTAGCTCGAGCGGCGATTCGCTCGAGGCGATTCGCTCGAGCGGCGATTAGCTCGAGCGGCGATTAGCTCAGGCGCACGATGGCGTCGGTAGCGTACCAGTCGACGGGGTCTTCGAGGTTGACGATGACGCTTTGCGTTTGGGTGTACTCGCGATAGCCCTCGAGGCCGGTTTCGCGGCCCATGCCGCTGTCTTTCATGCCGCCCCAGGGGAGCGACGGATCGATGCGGTGGTGATCGTTGATCCAGACGATCCCGCATTCCAGCCGTTCGGCGAGCTTCATGCCGCGCGCCGCGTCGGCGGTCCACACCGAGGCCGCGAGGCCGAACGGGATGTCGTTGGCGATGCGGACCGCTTCGTCGACGTCGCGGTAGGTCAGCACGCAGGTGACCGGACCGAAGATCTCATCCTGCGCGATGCGCATCGAGGGCTGCACGGAAGTGAAGATCGTCGGTTCGTAGAAATAGCCCGCCGCGAGCGCTCCGCCCGGCCGCTGCCCGCCGCATGCGATCGTCGCGCCTTCTTTGACGCCGATCTCGACGTAGCGCTCGGTGCGCGCCAACTGCGCGGCCGAGACGAGCGGGCCGAGCTGCGTCGCGAGGTCGAGCGGATCGCCGATGCGGATCGCTCGCGCGCGCTTCACCATCCGCTCGACCAGCGCGCCGGCACGGTCTTCGTGCACGAGCACGCGCGTACCGGCGACGCAGGTCTGGCCCGATGCGATGAACGCGGCGAACGTCGCGCCGGCGGCGGCGCGGTCGAGGTCGGCGTCGGGCAGCACGATCACCGGTGCCTTGCCGCCCAGCTCGCACGTGACGCGCACGAGGTTCTCGCCGGCCAGCTTCGCGACGACGCGGCCGGTCTCAGTGCCGCCGGTCAGGTCGAGCTTGCGCACCCGCTTGTCGCTGCACAGCGCGGCACCGGCCTCGGCGCCGAAGCCGGTCACGACGTTGAACACGCCGTCGGGGAGGCCGGCCTCGCGCCCGATGCGCGCGAGCTCGAGCGTGGTGAGCGGCGTGTACTCCGACGGTTTGGCGACGACGCAGTTCCCCGCCGCCAGCGCGGGCGCGAGCTTCTTAGTGAGGATCAACAGCGGATGGTTCCACGGCGTGAGCTGTCCGACCACGCCGAGCGGAACCCGCCGCACGTAGTTCACGTACGGCCCTTCGAACGGCGTGACGGCGTCTTCCGCGGTGCGCGCAACGGCGGCGAAGTAGCGGTAGAACTCCGGGATGCGGCCGAGCTGCGCGCGCATTTCGCGCAGCGGCCGGCCGACGCAGGTCGACTCCAGCTTGGCGAGTTCGGGCAGCGCCGCTTCGATCGCGGCGGCGAAGCGCTCGAGGATGCGCTGGCGCTCGCGCGCGTTCAAACGCGACCATCGGCCGTCGGCGAACGCAGCGCTCGCAGCGTCGATCGCCGCGCCGATCTCGGCGGCGCCGCCCTCGGCGACGCGCGCGACGAGCGTGCCGCCGGCGGGGTTGCGCACCTCGAAAACGCGCTCGCCGGCGCTCGGACGTTCGCGTCCGCCGATGAAGTGTCCGTAAACCGCGGTTCCGTCGAGCGTCGTCAAGCTGCGTCACCTCGGTGGTGGGTGGGGAGATCGGGCGGCGTGCGCGTAGGTGCTGATATGGAGCGCGGCGCTGCGGAACCTGCCATGCGGATCGACTGGGACGTCGCGCTGGCGATGGACGACGGCGTCGTATTGCGCGCCGACGTGTTCGTTCCGGCCGCCGGCGGCCGCTTCCCGGTGATCCTGAGCTACGGACCGTACGCGAAAGGGCTCGCGTTCCAAGCCGGTTACCCGAGCGCCTGGAACCGCATGGCCGAGCAGCATCCCGACGTCACCACCGGATCGACGAACCGCTACCAGAACTGGGAAGTGGTCGACCCCGAGAAGTGGGTGGCCGACGGTTACGTTTGCGTGCGCGTCGACTCGCGCGGCGCCGGCCGCTCGTCGGGATTTCTCGATCCATGGTCGCCGCGCGAGACGCGCGATCTCGCCGCCTGCATCGAATGGGCCGGCACGCAGCCGTGGAGCAACGGCAAGGTCGGCCTGTGCGGCATCTCCTACTACGCGATGAACCAGTGGACCGTCGCATCGCTGCAGCCGCCGCATCTCGCCGCGATCTGCGCGTGGGAAGGCGCGGCCGACTTCTACCGCGACGTCACCCGTCACGGCGGCATCCTGTGCACGTTCGCGCAGAACTGGTACGACATGCAGGTGAAGACCGTGCAGCACGGGGTCGGCGAACGCGGACCGCGCAGCGCCGTCACCGGCGAGCTCGCCTGCGGCCCGGCGACCCTGGGCGACGAGGAGCTGGCCCGCAACCGCACCGACTTCGGCGCCGACATTCGCGCGCATTCGCTGGACGACGACTACCATCGCGGGCGTTCGCCGGTGTGGGAGCGGGTGACCGTACCGCTGTTCTCGGCCGCGAACTGGGGCGGCCAGGGTCTGCATCCGCGCGGCAACTTCGAAGGCTTCGTGCGCGCCGCGTCGCGGGAGAAGTGGCTCGAGGTTCACGGCATCGAGCACTGGACCGAGTTCTACACCGATTACGGCGTGCGGCTGCAAAAGCAGTTCTTCGCGCACTATCTCAAAGGCGAACCGTCGCTGCGCGACTGGCCGCGCGTGCGGCTGCAGGTGCGGCACCTCGACCGCTTCGAGGAGCGCCACGAGAACGAGTGGCCGCTCGAGCGCACGCGCTGGACGAAACTGTACCTCGACCTGACGGCGCGTTCATTGTGCGACAGTCCGCCGCGGGCGGAGGCGCGTGCCCAGTACGATCCGGCCGGCGACGGTCTTACGTTTCTCGGCGAGCCGCTGGAACGCGAGACGGAGATCACAGGGCCGGCGGCCGCGCGGCTGTTCGTCTCGTCGTCGACCGCGGACGCGGACGTCTTCGTCGTCCTGCGCGCGTTCGCGCCCGACGGCGTCGAAGTCGTCTTTCAAGGCGCGATCGACCCGCACACGCCGCTCGCCCAGGGCTGGCTGCGCGCTTCGCACCGCGCGCTCGACCCGCAGCTGTCGACGCCGTACCGGCCGTACCATCGCCACGATGCGCGCGAGCCGCTCGTCCCTCGCCGCGCGGTGCAGCTCGACGTCGAGCTGTGGCCGACCTCGGTCGTCCTGCCGGCCGGATACCGGCTCGCGCTGAGCGTGCGCGGCAGCGATTACCGCTATTCGGGTCCGAGCGGCGGGCGGCTGTCGAACTTCAAGAACGAGCTGACCGGCTGCGGGCCGTTTCTGCACGACGATCCGCGCGACCGTCCGGCGGCGGTGTTCGGCGGGACGAACGCCCTGCACGCCGGTCCGGCGCAGCCGGCGCACGTGCTGCTGCCGATCCTTCCGCGGAATGGCGCGATACGCGGCGCGGCGCCGCTGCAACAGGACCGCGAAACTGCGGCGGGCAAGCCTGGCCGTCCCAGCTGAGCGCTGGAAGGAGGCTTCATGAAGCGAACGACGAGAGCTCTCGTCAGTCTCGCCGTCCTCATCGGACTCATCTCGGCGACCGGTTCGTTACGAACCGGCGCGCAAAGTGCGTGGCCCGACGCGACGGCCTACGCCAATGCCGACCAGGACGCGGCGAACTGGGTCCTTCCGGCCCACGACTACAGCGACAACCGGTACATCTCCGAAACGGAGATCACGCCGGCCAATGTTGCCACGCTCAAGAAGGCGTGGAGCACGCCGGTCGACGCGCGCGGTCCGCTCGAAACGGCGCCGATCGTTTGGAACGGCACGATGTACGTGACGTCGTCGCACAACGACGTGTACGCCCTCGACGCGGCGACCGGCGCGGTGAAGTGGCACTTCCCCTACAAGCCGCACGTGATCGCGTTCTCAGCCAACCGCGGCGTCGCGTTGATGGGCGGCAAAGTCTACGAGGCCACTCTCGACGGACATCTGATCGCGCTCGACGCCGCCACCGGCAAACCGGCGTGGAACGTCGTCGCCGCGCACGATCTCACCAACACGTTCTACACGATGCAGCCGGTGCCGTACAAGAACATGCTGCTCCTCGGCGCGTCCAACGGCGACTGGGGCGGAATCGGCTACATCACCGCCTTCGATGCCGCGACCGGCAAACGCATCTGGGACTGGTACACCGTCCCCGGACCCGGCCAGCCCGGCCACACCAGCTGGGCGGGCGACTCGTGGAAGCGCGGCGGCGGCGCGATCTGGAGCGGGATCGCGATCGATCCGGCTTCCAACACGCTGTACGCCGACGCGGGCAACCCGCAGCCGGATTTCCTGGGCACCATTCGCAAGGGTACGAACCTCTACACCAACTCGATGGTGGCGCTGGACATCAGCGGTGCGGCGCCCAAGCTCAAGTGGTACCACCAGTTCATCCCGCACGACACGCACGACTGGGATCCGGCGATGCCGCCGGTACTCTTCACCGGCATGGTGAACGGCGCGTCGCGCAGCCTCGTCGCGGCAGGCGACAAAGGCGGTAACTTCTGGGTGCTCGACGCCGGCACCGGCGCGCTCGTGTACCACCTCGCGGTGAGCACGCAGAAGGGTCAGAACACCGAACCGAACCGCGCCGGGAACGTCGCCTGTCCGAACACCAACGGCGGCGTCGAGTTCAACGGCGGAAGCTACATGCCCGATACCAACGCGTTCTACGTGCCGAGCGTCGACCAGTGCGGAACGTGGAAGTCGAACGGCACCGCGAGCTACGTTGCCGGTCAGTTCTATCTGGGCGGCGCCTTCCCGTCGCTGTACGGGCCGAGCACCGGCTACATGAACGCGATCGACATCGGCACCGGCAAGTTCATGTGGCGCAAGCATCTTGCGTTCCCGCAGATCGGCGGCGCGCTCTCGATGTCGTCGGGGGTCGTGTTCACCGGCGGCGTCAACGGCGACTTCACCGCCTACGACGCGAAGAGCGGCGACGTGCTGTGGCACTACGCGACCGGGATGACGATCCAAGCTCCCGCCCACACCTACGTGGTCGGCGGTAAACGGTACGTCGTCGTCGCCGCCGGACCGGCCGGCGTCAACTTCGCCGATCCGCGTTTCAACAAAGGCGCGCCGACGCTCGAGGGCAAGTACTCGCACCCGACCTCGGCGATGATCACCGCCTTCAGTCTCCCATAGTGTGTGATCGGCCCTGCGCGAAGCCGTAGGGCCGACCCGCACTTCACTGAGGTATATGTTTTCGATACGCACGATCGCGTTGGCTCTCGTCGTCGCCCTCGCCGCCGGCGGTCCGCCGCCGGCGCGGGCGGCGTCCGACGATCACGCCGGCGCGCTCGCCGCCCTGACGGACGTCCACGCGGCGGTGGCGGAGATCGTGCGCATCGAGGACGGCTACGCCGTCGGGCACGGAGCGTATCTGCGCGCCGCCCACCGCGCGATGAACGCGCTGGTCGGCCGCCGCGACGACGGCTATGCGAAATCGTTCGGCGATCCGGGCGACCGCGTCGGCGCGCTCGGTCACCTCGACCAGATCCTCGACAAGGTCGGGACGTCGCCCTGGACGCCGGCCGTCCAAGGCGCCAAGATCAATATTCTCGCCGCCGCCGCCGACCTCCAGGACGCGCTGGGCGACAAGGAGATGGAAGACTATCAGACCGACCTCACGCGCGCGCTGGCCAACATCGCGCTCGTCGTCGGTCGCCCCTCGCAGGACGGCGTGCTCGGCGGACTCAGCGGCGCGCTCGCTACGACCGCGCTCGCCGTTCCCGCCGGCGCCCGCGTCGTCGCCGGTTGCACCACACCGCGCGCGCCGTCGTACGGCGTCGCGGCCGGCCGGCTCGCCTACGTCGCGCTACCGCGCGGCAGCGCCGCATCGGCGATTCCGCCCGGCCTGAACATCACGCGCGTCGCTGTGCAAGGTGACACCGTCGTGCTCTACACCCTCGGCGCGCGCGAAACCGCCACGCTCTGCGGCCACGGCTCGCTGATGCAACGAACGCGCGCCACCGCGGGAACGCCGGTCTCGCCGCCCTTCACCGCCGCGCAGGCGCACGCCGGCGCAGCGATCTACCGCCGCTACTGCCTGCAGTGCCACGGCGTCGACCTCCAAGGCAGCGCCGGTCCCGCCGTGGCCGGCACCGATTTCCTCACCACCGCCGCTCGCAACAAGTGGTCGCTCTCCGACATGCGCACCACCGTGTTCGAGAACATGCCCTTCAACAACCCCGGCTCGCTCACGCCCGCCCAGTACGCGAACGTGATGTCGTTCTTGCTGGCGTCAAACTGCTACCGGCCGGGCACGCAGGCATTCCCAACCGCGAACACACCGTCGCTGATCAAGATCAAGCTCGGTCCCGTCCACGGCGCCAAGCCGACGAACGCAAAGCTCGCCACCTGCACGGTGAAGTAGGCCGTTAGCCGGTGGAGTTGCGGTTGCTTTCGGAGACGTTCGCGCTTGCGCGGCTTGCCGCTGATGCGCCGGTTCCGGACTGGGTCGGCGGGCGGGAGTTTCTGGCCGTCGTCCGGACGCGCAACGAGCTCTCGATCGTCTGCCACGAAGGTGGCGTGCCGAGCCATCTCACCGAAGTGCAGCGCGGGTTTCGTTGCTTGGCGGTCGCCGCCACGCTCGATTTCACCCAAACCGGCATCATCGCGCAGCTCACGCAGCCGCTGGCCGACGCCGGCCTCTCGATCTTCGGCATCTCGACCTACGACACCGACCACATTCTCGTCCGCAACGACGATCTGGAAGCCGCCCGCGCGGCGCTCGAAGCCGCCGGCCACACCATCCGCTGATTATCGGTTGTCATCCTGAGCTTGTCGAAGGACGCTCGCCCTGCGTTTGTCGATCCTGAGCGGGGTCGAAGGATCGACAGCCGCGATGGCGCCATTAGCCGACGTGCGTGTCGTTCTTCGACGGAGCTCAGAACGACGCGGCAGGTCGCGATGATCGCAGGGCGTCGCCCTTCGACAAGCTCAGGGTGACAATTCGTCAAGGGGATGGGCTCGATGGTACGTGCCGTGACAGAAGAGCAGCGTCGGTTTGTGGACGTAGCGGTAGCGTTCGACGTGGCCGAGGAAGATCTCGTGATCGCCGCCGTAGTAGCGATCGACGATGCGGCACTCGAAATGCGCTGCGGCACCGTCGAGGAGCGGGACGCCGTACTCGCCCAGCGTGTAGTCGATGCCGGCGAACTTGTCGCGCGCGCCGCGAGCGAAGCGAATCGCGAGGTCGCGATGCTCGGAGCCCAGGACGTTGACGCCGAAGTGCGTCGCCGCGCGGAAAGCCGGCAGGCTCGGCGCGGCGCGCGAAAGCGACCACAGCACGAGCGGCGGGTCGAGCGAGACCGAGCTGAAGGAGTTCCCGGTGAGGCCGAACAGCCGGCCCGCGTCATCGCGGGTGGTGATGATCGCGACGCCGGTCGCGAAGGTGCCCAGCGCGTTGCGCAGATCGCGGTCGTCCAAGGGCGAGGTTCCGGCGTCCTGGTGTTCCGTTTTCGAGGGCCCTCCGAGAGGGTTATTTATCTATCGATAAAACACGCCCGGCGGCCGCATGTCAAGGGACCGGGCCGCGGCGCCGGGAGGTGTCCATGCCGATCTGCATCGACTGCCACGCGCACTTCTTACCCGACGACTTCGTCGCGATGCTTGGCGCGCGCGGGCTGGCCGAACCGGAGAAGGACGCGCGGGTCCTCACGCTCGACCAAGCCGTCTGCGGCTATGCCGCGCCGAAGACGCGGCTGCCGTACTTTCCGCTGCTGTACGACGTCGACGAGCGTGTCGCGCTGGCCGAACGGCAAGGGATCGACCGGCAGATACTCTGCCTGCCGCCGTTCTACTTCGCCTACCGCGCCCGCCCCGAGCTGGCGATCGCGATCTGCCGGGCCGGCAACGACGCGCTGGCGGCGGTCGTCGGCCGCGCGCCGCAGCGGTTCGCCGCCTTCGCGACCGTGCCGCTGCAGTCGCCGGCCGACGCGGTCGCCGAGCTGCGCCGCGCGGTCGTCGAGCTCGGCCATTGGGGCGTCGAGATCGGTTCGAGCGTCGACGGCGCGCCGCTCGACGCGCCGGACCTCGACGTCTTCTGGGCGGCGTGCAGCGAGCTGCGCGTTCCGGTGTTCATGCACCCGCACCACGAGCTGGGCGGCGCGCGCGCCGCGGCGTACTATCTCGGCAACCTGTTCGGCAACCCGTCGGAGACGGGGCTGATCGCCGCGCGGCTGATCTTTGCCGGCGTGTTCGAGCGGTTTCCGCAGCTCGACATGATCCTCGCGCATGCCGGCGGGACGCTGCCGTACCTCGCCGGCCGGCTCGATCACGGCTACCGTGTTCGGCCGGAGAGCAAGACATTGCCCAAACCGCCCAGCGCCTATCTCGAGCGGCTGTACTTCGATACGATCACGCACGACGGCGCGCTGCTCGCCTATCTGGTCGGCCGCGTCGGCGCGGGCCGCGTCGTCGTCGGCACGGACCGGCCGTTCGACATGGGGCTCGACGACCCGCGCCGCACCGTCGCCGCGATTCCGGGTCTCGACGACGCGGCGCGCGCCGCGATCTTGGGCGGCAACGCGCGCTCGTTTCTCAGCCGCGCGAACGGCCCCGCCGTTTCGTAGCGCCGCCCGCCGGCGCGAGCGCGCGCTGCATGACCGCCGGGACGCCGTCGAGGAAAGACGTCGCCAAGCTCTCGACCACCTCCTCGACGTTCTCGGGGATCTCCAGTCCGTAGATCCACTTGCGAATCCCGATGTAGAAGATGCTGGCGTGCAGCGCCCAGACGAGCTCGAACTCGATCTCGCTCAAAGGCACCTCCGCCGGCGAGGGCATTCCATGCTCGCGGCGCAGCTCGCGCAGCACGCGCGTGTAGATGCGGTCGCGGACCAGCGTGAGATAACGGCTGTTGAGGTTCATCCCGCGCAGCCCGGAGAACATGAAGATGCGGATCCACTCGTAGCTGAGCACGGCCTTCGCGTAGTCGCGGTAGAACGCGACGATTCGCTCGCGGGAGGGCCGCGCGTGGTTGTCGAGCAGCTCCTCCCAGCGCGGGTCCCAGCGGTTGAGGTACACCTCGCGGTACACCCGGTCGATCAAGGCCTCTTTATTGGGGAAGTAGCGGTATAGCAGCGGCTGCGTGATCCCCAGACGCTTGGCGAGCTCGCGCGTCCGGCCGCCGAAGCCGGCCTCGCAGAAGAATGCGACGGCGCCGCGCGCGATGAGCCGCTCGCGCTCGTCGGCGGAGAGTCGCGTGCGCTGAGGATGTCGCCGCCGTACGGCGGCGGCGCGAGGCTTCGCGGCCATCGCGTGGTGATATGGCGATAAGTAATCGGCGTCCTCTCGCTCGGCGCGCCGCCGGCCCGGAGGGCAAGGAAAAGGGATGGGCCGCGTGAAGACTCGCCATGCCGCCGCTCTGGAGCCGCTCGAAGCGGGTTATCGACCGATAGATAGGCGTGTGGCGGAGGATCGGCGATGAGGCTTGGCTACTTCACGATGCCCCTTCACCCGCCGGCGCGGAGCTACACCGAGGTGCTCAAGGAAGACCGTGCCTCGATCGTGTTGGCCGACCGGCTGGGGTTCGTAGAAGCCTTCGTCGGCGAGCACGCCACCGATCTGGCCGAGCCGGTCACCTCGTGCCTGAGCTTCATCGCCTCGCTGATCGACGCCACGCAGAAGATCGTGCTCGGCAGCGGGACGGTCAACTTGCCCAGCATGCACCCGGTGGCGGTCGCGTCGCAGGTCGCGATGATCGATCACCTGCTCGAGGGACGGTTCCTGTTCGGCATCAGTCCGGGCGGGCTCATGTCCGATGCCGAGGCGTTCGGCAACCTCGACCGCGACCGCACGGCGATGTTCGTCGAAGCGATCGATCACGTCTTGGCGCTATGGTCGGGCGACGCACCCTACGAGCTGCGCGGCGACTACTGGCAGATCTCGACGCGCCGCACGATGAACCGCGAGACCGGCCAGGGCAGCATCGTCAAGCCGTATCAGCTGCCGCACCCGCCGATCGTGGTGACCGCCGTCGCGCCGTTCTCGGCCGGCGTCAGCGCCGCCGCCGCGCGCGGCTGGACGCCGATCTCGGCGAATTTCTTGCAGCCGAATTGGGTCGCGTCCCATTGGCCGAAGTATCAGGAGGGTTGCGCGCAGTCGGCGCGGGCCCCCGACCCGCGCGACTGGCGCGTCGCCAAGAGCGTCTTCGTCGCCGACGACGAGGCGACGGCGCAGCGCTACGCCAAAGGCCACGACGGCCCCTATGCGTACTATTTCCAATCGCTGATGACCAAGCTGATCGGCAACGGCCGCCCCGACCTGTTCAAGGCGGATCGCGATATGCCCGACTCGGCGATCACGCTGGACTACGTCCTCGACTCGCTCGTGATCTGCGGTACCGTCGACTCGGTGGTCGAACAGCTGCTGGCGTTCCGCGCTCAGATCGGCGACTTCGGTACATTGCTGTACGCCGGACACGACTGGGCCGATGCGCGGCTGGCGCAGCGGTCGATGGAGCTGATGGCGACCGAGGTGATGCCGCGGCTCAACGCGGCGCTCGGCGACGCCGACAGCGTCGTGCAGCGCTCGTCGGCCGTCTGACGTGCCACGGCGCGTCGGGTTGGTCGGCCTGGGGATCATGGGATCGGCCTACGCGCGCCACTGCGTCGAGGCGGGCTTCGCGACCATCGGTTTCGACATCGACCCGGCCGCGCAGCGGCGCTTGGCAGAGCTCGACGGCTTCGGTGCGGCGGATGCGCGCGCGGTCGCGGTCGGCTCCGACGTCGTCATCACCGCGCTGCCGAGCGTCGCGGCGGTCGAGGCCGCGTTCTTCGGCAAGCACGGACTGGCCGCCGGTGCGCACCACGAGCTGATCGTCGTCGAAGCGAGTACGCTGCCGCTGGCGGTCAAGGAGCGCGTGCGGTCGCGCATGGCGTCGCGCGGCGCTGCCGTGCTCGACGCCCCGGTCAGCGGCGCCGGCTCGCAGGCCGAGCGCAAGGACATTGCGGTCTATGCCAGCGGCGAGCGCGCCGCGTTCGAGGGCGCGCGCGACGTGCTCGAGGCGATCGCACGGTCGGTCCGGTATGTCGGCGCGTTCGGCACCGGCTCGAAGCTCAAGTATATCGCGAACCTGCTGGTGACGATCCACAACGTGTCGACCGCCGAGGCCGTCGTGCTCGCGCTCAAGGCAGGCATCGATCCGAACGCGATGATCGAGATCGTCGGCGACGGTGCGGGAGCGTCGCGGATGCTGCAGGTGCGCGGGCCGATGATGGCTGCCGGCCGGTACGAGCCCGCCGCGATGAAGCTCGACGTGTACCAGAAGGACATCGACATCATCGACGCCTTCGCGCGGGAGGTCGGCGCGCCGACGCCGCTGTTCACGCAGAGCGCCGTCTTCTACGAGACCGCGCTGGCGCAGGGCCGCGGCAAGCAGGACACCGCCGCGGTGGCCTCCGTCCTCAAGACGATGGCCGGGCTGGCGCCCGATTCCTGATGGACTTGCGCTTCTTCGCTCAAAACGCGCTCGGTGGGCTCGCCTACGGCAGCTTGCTGTTCTTGATCGCGTCCGGCTTGACGCTCGTGTTCGGGCTGATGCGCATCATCAACCTCGCGCAGACCTCGTTCTACCTGCTCGGCGCGTACCTCGGCTTGACGCTCGTCGAGCGCGGGATGAACTTCTGGCTGGCCGGCGCGGCGGCGGGCGTCGTGACGCTGGCGCTGGGTCTGGCGATGTACAGCGCGTTCCTGCACCGTTATCACGCCGATCCGCTCACCTCGCTGCTGCTCACGCTCGGCTTCGCGCTGATCCTCGACGACCAGATCTTGCGCCAGTGGGGCGGCGACCCGCACTCGATCGCGCCGCCGCCGATGCTGGCCTCGTCGCTGCAGATCGGGTCGCTCGTGTTTCCGTCGTACTGGCTGGCGGTCATCGGGATCAGCATCGCGATCGCGGTGATCCTGCTGGTCTCGCTGCAGCGCACGATGCTCGGCGTCGTAATCCGGGCCGCCGTCGACGACGAGGAGATGGCGCGCGGCGTCGGCGTCGACGTGAACCGCTCGTTCTACGTCGTGTTCGCGCTGGGTGCGTTCATCGCCGGGCTGGGCGGGCTGCTCGGCGGCCCGATCACCAGCGCCTACCCCGGGCTCGACGGCGAGCTGACCCCGCTCGCGTTTGCGGTCGTCATCGTCGGCGGGATGGGCAGTCTCACCGGGGCGCTGGTCGGCAGCCTGCTCATCGGCTTGGTGAACGCGTTCGGCAAAGCGCTCTTCCCAGAGCTCTCGTACTTCACGATCTTCGTGCCGGTCGCGCTGATCATGGCGTTCCGCCCGCAGGGTCTGTTCGGGAGGAAGCAATGAGCGTGCGGCAGCGCTGGATCACCGCCGCGCTCGCCGGGTTTGTCGTCGCGCTGCTGCTGCCGCGGCTGGGCGTGCCGACCTTCTACGTCTCGCTGCTGACGCAGACGTGGATCCTGGCGATCGTCGCGATGAGCCTGGACCTGCTGGTCGGCTACACCGGTTTGGTCAACTTCAGCCAAGCCGCGCTGTTCGGCGTCGGCGCCTACGCGGTTGCCATCGCCGCGACGCGCTTCCACGTCACGGCGTTCGTGCCGGCGCTGCTGATCGGGATCGCCTGCGCGGTGGTGACCGCGGCGATCTTCGGGCTCGTCGCGCTCCGCAGCGAGGGCGTCGGCTTCATCATCATCACGATCGCGCTCAACGAGATCGTCTGGGGGCTGGCTTATCAGTGGGTCTCGGTCAGCGGCGGCGACAACGGGATCACCGGCATCGTGCGCCCGCCGGTCGGACCGTTCGACGTCTCGGCGAACACCGGTTATTACTACGTGTGCTTGACGTTCTGCGCGCTCTCGCTGCTGCTGCTGTCGGTGATCGTGCGCTCCCCGTTCGGCCTGGTGCTGCGCGGCGTGCGCGAGACGCCGCGGCGGATGCGCGCGCTCGGCTACAACGTGTGGCTGTACCGCTACCTCGCGCTGCTGATCTCGGCGGCCTTTGCCGGGCTGGCGGGCGTGCTGTTCGCGTGGTACAACCAGTTCGTCGGACCGGTCGCGCTCTCGCTCGACCAGTCGACGCAGATCCTGATCATGGTGATCCTGGGCGGGATCGGCACGCTCTACGGCCAGGTGTTCGGCGCGCTGCTCGTCGTCTTCTTGAGCAACGAGCTCAGCGCGGTGACGCAGCGCTGGGAGACGGTGCTCGGGGTCGTCTACATCGTCGTCGTGATGTTTGCGCCTGGTGGGCTGGTCGGGCTGGTCACGCGGCTGTGGGCGCACGCGCGCGGAAGGCGGCTGGCGCCGGCGGAGCCGCTGTGAGCGCCGTTCAACCGGCTCGGAGCGACGCGGCCGCGCGCGACGTCTGTCTCGCGCTCGACGGCGTCAGCAAGCGTTTCGGCAGCCTGAGCGTGCTCGAGGACGTATCGTTCACGATCCATGCCGGCGAACGCTGCGGCATCATCGGACCCAACGGGGCGGGGAAATCGACCCTGTTCAACATCGTCGCCGGCGAGCTGCCGACGAGCGCGGGCTCGGTGCGGCTGCTGGGGAGCGACGTGACGCGCTGGAGCGCGCACGCGCGCGCGCGGCGCGGGCTCGCGCGCACGTTCCAGACGACGACGCTGTTTCCGAAACTCACCGTGGTGGAGAACCTCGTCCTGGCGCTTCAGGCGCACAGCGGGGAGCGCTTCGCGCTGCTCGCGCCGCGCAGCCGTTACCGCGCCCGCGACGCCGAGGCGCACGAGCTGCTCGAACGGGTCGGTTTGGCCGCGCGCGGCGCGACCCCGGTCGACGCGCTCGGTTACGGCCAGAAGCGGCAGATCGAGATCCTGCTCGCCGTCGCGCAGCGGCCGCGGCTGCTGCTGCTCGACGAGCCGACGGCCGGCCTGGCGCCCGGCGACGCGTCGCTGGTGACCGAGATGCTCAAGCGCGAGCAGTCGGGCCTGACGATGGTGCTGATCGAGCACGACATGGGCGTCGTGTTCGACGTCGTCGAGCGGCTCATCGTGCTGCATCACGGGCGGGTCGTCGCCGACGGCCCGCTCGAGGCGATTCGCGGCGACGCCAACGTTCAAGAGATCTATTTGGGCGGCAAGCTATGAGTTTGCTCGAGATCGACGACATCCACACCTACTACGAGCACAGCCACATCCTGCACGGCGTCTCCTTGCGCGCCGAAGCCGGGCGCGTCACCGCGCTGCTGGGGCGCAACGGCGTCGGCAAGACGACGCTGATCCGCTCGGTGATCGGCTTCACGCCGCCGCGCGCCGGCACGATCCGCTTCGCCGGCGAGCCGATCCAGCGGCTGCCCTCGCATGCGATCGCGCGGCGCGGCGTGGGTCTCGTGCCGCAAGGCCGTCGCATCTTTCCGTCGCTCACCGTCGACGAGAACCTGCGGATCGGCGGCCTGCCCGGCCGCGCGGGTCGCTGGAATCTCGAGACGGTGTTCGAGCTCTTCCCGCGTTTGCGCGAGCGGCGCGGCAACTACGGCGGCCAGCTCAGCGGCGGCGAGCAGCAGATGGCTGCGATCGGCCGCGCGCTGATGTCGAACCCGGTGCTGCTGCTGATGGACGAGCCGTCCGAGGGACTCGCCCCGCTGATCGTGCGCGAGCTCGAGCTCACGCTGGAGCGGCTCAAGGCGACGGGCCTGGGGATCGTCCTGGTCGAGCAGAACCTGCCGCTGGCGCTCGCGGTCGCGGACACCGCCTACGTCATCAGCAAAGGTCGCGTCGTCTTCGACGGCGACCCAACGGTCATCCGCACCGACGACGGGGTCCGCACCACGCACTTGGGGATCTAACGCAGCTCTCGCACAGTAGGAGGAACGATAGATGAGGTTGTCCATCAGCGCGAAGACCGCGGCGCTCGCAGCGGCGCTCGCGATCCTCTCGGCCGCCGTCCCGAGCCCGACCCGCTCGGCCGACGCCGGCCCGATCAAGGTGGCGCTGCTCGCGCCGACGTCCGGCTCGGCCGCCGCGGCCGGCCACGACATGGTGGCGGGCTGGGAGCTCTATTGGAAGGAGCGCGGCGGAAAGGTCGCCGGCCGCACGGTCGAGACCACCGTCTACGACACGGCGTCCAACGCGACGCACGCGCTCGACCAAGCCCGGCACGCCGTCGAGCAGGACGGCGCGCAGATGATCGTCGGCCCGTACCTCGCCAACGAGGGACTGGCGGTAGCGCCGTACGCGATCCAGCACCGCGTCCCGCTGTTTCTGCCGACCGTCTCGGCCGACGATCTGTCGCAGCGCGAGGCCAATGCGTTCGTGATCAAGGTCGCCGGCTGGAGCTCGAGCCTGCCGACGCACGCCGCCGGCGTGTGGGCCTGGGAGCAAGGCTATCGCAAGGTCGCCACGCTGGCCAACGGCTACGCGTTCGGCTACGAGAACGCCGGCGGCTTCGCGCAGACGTTCGCGCAGAAGGGCGGCAAGATCGTCGATCAGATCTGGTCGCCGCTGGGCACGACCGACTACACGCCGTATATCAGCAAGGTACAGGCATCGAATCCTGACGCGCTGTTCGTGTGCGTCGTCGGCGCCGACGCGGTGCACTTCCTGCAGCAGTGGAGTCAGCTGGGGCTCAAGAGCAAGATTCCGCTGATCGCCAACGAGACGACAACCGATCAGTCGAACATTCGCACGATCGCGCCCGAGATCGTCGAGGGGATCACCAGCTTCGGGCATTTCGCCGAAGGGCGCGACGCGCCGGCGACGCGCGCGTTCGACGACAAGTACGGCAAAGCCGAGGGGGTGCTGCCGTCGTACATGGCGACCGCCTTCTACACCGCGGCGCAATGGATCGGCCAGGCCATCGAGAGCGTGCACGGCAACACCAACGACGTCGGGACGCTGCTGCGCGCCGTGCGCGAGATCAAGCTCGCCGACTCGCCGTTCGGTCCGATGGCGCTCGATCGGTACGGCGCGCCGGTCGAGAACGTCTACGTGCGCAAGGTCGTCGCCACGAGCGGCGACGCCGCGAAGTACGCCAAGACCTGGAACGTCGTGCTCAAGACGTACCCGCACGTCTCGCAGTTCTGGACTTGGAAGCCGTCGGACTATCTCAAGCAGCCCGTATATTCACCGAGCTATCAAGGCTTGGCGAAATGACGCGGGCCGGCCGTCTCGCCTGGCTCGCGGCGGCGAGCTTCGCGCTCGCCGGGCTGGGAGACGCGCGCGGCGCCGGCGCGCAGGCGAAGACGCTCAAGATCGGTTTCTTGTATCCGGTCACCGGCGTGTTCGCCGCGCCCGGCAAGTACATGCAAGAAGGGCTCGACCTCTACCTCAAAGAGCACAATGGGTTGCTCGGCGGTGAGAAGGTCGACGTCGACGTCGCCGACGATCAGGGCAATCCGGCGGTCGGGCTCACCCAGCTGCGCAAGCTCGTCGAACAGGATCACGTCGACGTCGTGTTCGGCCCACTCTCCGCCGCGGTGGGCTCGGCGATCGTTCCCTATATCGAGCAGCACAAGGTCGCCGCGCTCTACCCGATCGTGTCGTCGGACGATCTCACCCAGCGCGCGCCCAGCGAGTATGTGGTGCGCACCGAGTGGACGAGCAGCCAGCCCACCCACGTGCTGGGCGACTACGCGTACAAGACGCTCAAGCACCGCCGGGTGGCGACGGTCGCCTACGATTTCAGCTTCGGCTGGGAGAGCGTCGGCGGCTTCGTCGACACGTTCCAGCGCGACGGCGGCAAAGTCGTCAAACAGGTATGGACGCCGCTGGTGACCTCCGACTACTCGCCGTACCTGTCGGCGCTGCCGCGCGACGCCGACGCGGTGATGTGCAGCTTCTCGGGCTCCGCCGCGGTCAACTTCATCAAGCAGTACAAAGCATTCGGGTTGAAGATGCCGCTGCTGTGCCAGGGCAATACCACCGACGAGAGCACGCTCGACGCCGAAGGGTCCGATGCGATCGGGATGCTCACCGCACTGCAGTACAGCGCGGCGCTAAGGTCGCCCGCCAACGAAAAGTTCGTCGCCGCGTACTCGAAAGCGTACGGCCACGAGCCGTCATACTATGCCGAGGGAACGTACGTCGGAGCGGAGTACCTCGATCGCGGCTTGGCCGCCGTCCACGGTGACACCGCCGACGCAGCGGCGTTCGTCAAAGCGATGCGCGCGGTGCGGATCACCGACGCGCCGCGCGGACCGGTCCACTTCGACGACCGCGGCAACCCGGTCGAGAACATCTACGTCCGGCGGGTCGAGCAGCAGAACGGCAAGCTGCAGAACGTGGTGCTTCAAACGTATCCCAACGTCTCGCAGTTCTGGACGTACGACCCGGCGGAGTACCTCAAGCAGCCGGTCTACGACCGCTCCCACCCCGCCTGCAACGCCTGCGGAGGATAGCCGGCTTGACCGCGGCCGCCGAGCGCGAGCTGCTCGCCATACCGCAGCTCGAAGATCTCTGGTCGCGCATCCTTGCGCAACGCAGCGGTGCACGCATGCCGTCACGGGAAATGGCGGACGAAGCGGCGCGCTTCGACCGCGACAAAGTGGTCATGTTCGGCCTCGGCCTCGGCCTCCGTGAGACGCTGTCGTTCCTGTACGACGAAGCCCCGAGCTTCGAGGCCTTCGCGCACTGGATCGTCCAGCGCAACGGCGGCTCGATCGATCCCGCTATCGTCGCCCGGATCAACGCCGCGCTGTCGGGCCAGGAGGTGGAACCGCTCGACGACGGAACGGCGGCGCTCACCCCCGCGGAGCTGGCTTTCTTCGACGAGCACGGCTACGTAGTAGTGCGCAGTGCGGTCGCGCCCGAGGCGGCGCGCGCCGCCGAAGAAGCGATCTGGAACTATCTGCGGATGGACCCTGCCGATCCGAACACCTGGTATGCCGGTCAGAACGGTAACGGCATCTGGGTGCCGTTTCTGCGCCATCCCGCGCTCGACGCGAACCGCGCGTCGCCGCGCATCGCGGCGGCGTTCGCGCAGCTCTGGCGACGGCGCGATCTGTGGCGGAGCGTCGACCAGTGCGGGTTCAAACCGCCGGAACGGGCGGGCTGGAGCTTCCCCGGCCAGTCCCTGCACTGGGATGTCAGCCTCGCCCCGCCGATCCCGTTCGGCGTGCAGGGGATTCTCTATCTCACCGACACGGCGGCCGATCAAGGTGCGTTCACCTGCGTTCCCGGCTTTCACCGCCGCATCGATGACTGGCTGGGCGGCTTGGCGCCCGGCGCGAATCCACGGTGCGAAGATCTCTACGCGCTCGGTCCGATGCCGGTTGCCGCCGGTGCCGGCGACATGGTCATCTGGCATCACGCGCTCCCGCACGGGGCGAGCCCCAACCGCGCCTCGCGCCCGCGCATCGTGCAATACATTACGCTCGCTGCGACGTCGACCGACCACAGCTCTCGCTGGGAATGAGCCCGCATTGACGTCCCGAAAGGGATTCCCGATCCGGCGGACCAAGGCCCGAACCGGTTCCACCGCATCGTTCGCCGGTTCGGCGATCGAGCGTTATCGTACACGCCGTTTGGAGGGTTGAAATGGCTCAAGTCGTGTCAGATCATGCGATCGCCGGGATCATCCACGTCCAGGTTCTGCGCGATACGGCGCAGACCGATCCGCAGCAGGCGTTCTCTGCGACCGTCAACGCGCCCGGCGTCAGCAAGTCGCTGCCGCTCAACAACAACGCGTCGCTCGACTTTCCGCTGCACTCGGGCACGCTCAACGGCACCATCCACGTCGAGGTCGACAACTTCATGGTGCTGCCGCACGGCGCGACCGCGCAGAACGCGACGGCGATCAGCTGCCTCATCGTTTTCAAGCTGATCGAGATCGTCCACATCACGCTGGGCAGCATCCCGGTCACCGCGGCGCTCAAGTAGCGCAGCCGCGGTCGGAAGGTTCCGATGAATAACCTGATCACCGTCGGCGCCGGGCTCATCGGCGTCTTCATCGTCCTGGCACTCATCGTGTCGCAGATCGTCGAATGGCTGTCGTCGGCGATGAGCCAGCGCGGCAAGCTGCTGGAACGCGGAATCCGGGCGCTGTTCGACTGGCAGAGCGCGCCGGCCGGGATGGAGGCCGAGGTCCTGACCAAGCAGTTGTACGATCATCCGCTGATCAGCAACCTCGGCACCGGTGACCGGCCGCCCAGCTACATCCCGTCGCGCACCTTCACGCTCTCCCTCATCTCGGTGCTGCGCGACGTGTCTTCGAAGACGGTACCACCGCCGGCTCTCCCGTCCACCGTCGAGCAGCTGCAGCAGGATCTGATGACGCGCATCAACGGTTTGCCCGCCGACAGCCCGTTGCGCAAGAACCTCTCGGTGGTGCTGGAGGACTCCGTTAAGACCTACGAGGACGCGCTCGACGCGATCGACGGTTGGTTCGACACCCAAATGGATCGCGTCTCAGGATACTACAAGCGCTGGTCGGGGATTCTGCAGGCCATCATTGCGCTGGTGATCATCGTGGCCCTCGACGCCGACACGATCCAGATCGTGCACGCGCTGTTGAGCAACTCGACGCTCGCGCAAGCTGCCGCGCAAGCCGCGCAGGGGCTCTCGGGCGCGAACGCTTCCGACCCCAACGCGGCGAACCAAGCCATCGCGCCGTACTTCAACGCGATGGGGCAGATGTTCGGTTGGCCGCAGCCGTTCGGCTTTTCGGATATCACGCTTTCGAAAGTCGCCGGACTGCTGCTGACGTGGTTCGCCGTGCTGCTCGGCGCGCCGTTCTGGTTCGACATCCTCAAGCGCTTCGTGCCGGTGCGGCTGAGCGGCACCAAACCCGCGCCCAGCGACGCCGCCGCCCAAGGGGACGCCCAAGCGGTCTCGACCGACTCCTGATCGTCGAGAAAGGAAGCGACGGATTCCCGACTACGACATCGCGGGTGCGGTGTCGTAGCGGGAGTACGCGACGGTCGACGTGCCGTCGAGGTCGAAACGCGACAGGCGTCGATCGGCTTGGCGTAGACGTGCAGCGTGACCGCGCGTCCCTCGCACGCGCCGACGCGGTGGATCGAAAGGTGACCGCTGCGCATGTCGATCTCGCCGCTGCGCAGCGTTCGCGTGCTCGTATGGCTCAGCGCATAGCCGTTCGTGAGTGATCCGTCGCGCATGGCGACGCGGTAGTTCTCGCAGGTGATCGCGCCGGTGTGCAGCACGAACGCGCAGTCGGAGTCGGCATGGTCGTGGATCGCCGAGCGCGCGCCCGTGTCCCAGCAGATCGCGATCAGTTCGAACGCGTCGTCGCGCACGACGAGGTTGCGGGTGTAGCGGCCGGACGACCAGTTCAGGTAGGGAGCGAGGGTGCGCTCGTCGACCCGAACGCCGCGCAAAGTCGCGGCGACGCGCACCGGCTGCAGCACGTCGCCGAGCTCGCGCAGCGCGACGACGAGGTCGTCGATTCCGTGGAGCGTCGTAAAGCCGCCCTCCCTTCGTAGCAGCAATGCGGCTCGCCGCCGGGACGGTCCTTCGCGAGCCGCTGCGCAGGAGCCCTCCGCTCGCGGCCGGGAGTACCCGGCCGGAGGGCATCCGATTGGTCCGAGACCTGGCACGCACGATTCGCGCGCCGCGCGGCGGCACGCTGCGGGCGCGCAGCTGGCAAACCGAAGCCGCGCTGCGCATGTTGATGAACAACCTCGATCCCGAGGTCGCCGAACGTCCCGACGAGCTGGTCGTCTACGGCGGCATCGGCAAAGCGGCGCGTGACTGGCCGTCGTTCGACCGCATCGTCGCCGAGCTCGAGCGGCTCGGCGACGACGAGACGCTCGCGATCCAGTCGGGCAAGCCGGTCGGCGTCTTCAGGTCGCATCCCGACGCGCCGCGGGTCGTGATCGCGAACTCGAACCTCGTGCCGCACTGGGCGACCTGGGAGCACTTCCACGAGCTCGACCGCAAAGGGCTGATGATGTTCGGCCAGATGACGGCCGGCTCGTGGATCTACATCGGGTCGCAAGGGATCGTCCAAGGAACGTACGAGACGTTCGCGGAGCTGGGCCGCCGGCATTACGGCGGCGATCTGACCGGCCGCTGGATTCTCACCGCCGGCCTCGGCGGGATGGGCGGCGCGCAGCCGCTCGCCGCGACGATGGCCGGCGCGTCGATGCTGGCGATCGAGTGCGATCCGGAGCGCATCGAGAAGCGCCTGCAGACGCGCTACCTCGACCGGCGCGCCGACTCGCTCGACGAGGCGCTGGCGCTGATCGACCACGCGCGTCGCGACCGGCATCCCGATCTCGGTCGGCGTGCTGGGCAACGCGGCGGAGATCGTCCCCGAGCTGCGTGCGCCGCGGCGTGCGCCCCGACGCGGTGACCGACCAGACGTCGGCGCACGATCCGGTCAACGGGTATCTGCCTGCCGGCTGGACGCTGGCGGAGTGGCGCGCGGCGCGCGAGCGCGATCCGCAGCGCGTCGCGGCGGCGGCGAAGGCGTCGATGGTCGATCACGTCGCGGCGATGCTCGCCTTTCACCGCATGGGCATTCCGACGTTCGACTACGGCAACAACATCCGCCAGATGGCGAACGACGCCGGCCTCGCCGACGCGTTCGCGTTCCCGGGCTTCGTGCCGGCCTACATCCGTCCGCTGTTCTGCCGCGGCGTCGGACCGTTCCGCTGGGTCGCGCTGTCGGGCGATCCCGACGACATCGCGAAGACCGACGCGAAGGTCAAAGAGCTGCTGCCGCACGACGCGAACCTGCACCGCTGGCTCGACATGGCGCGCGAGCGGATCGCGTTCCAAGGCCTGCCGGCGCGCATCTGCTGGATCGGGCTGGGCGACCGCGACCGCGTCGGCCTGGCGTTCAACGAGATGGTCGCCCGCGGCGAGCTCAAGGCGCCGATCGTGATCGGCCGCGATCATCTCGACAGCGGCAGCGTGGCGTCGCCCAACCGCGAGACGGAGGGGATGAAGGACGGCACGGACGCGGTCAGCGACTGGCCGCTGCTCAACGCGATGCTCAACGTGGCCGGCGGCGCGAGCTGGGTGTCGTTCCATCACGGCGGCGGCGTCGGAATCGGCTTCTCGCAACACGCCGGGATGGTGATCGTCGCCGACGGGACCGATGCGGCTGCGCGCCGCATCGCGCCGCGTGCTGTGGAACGATCCCGCCAGCGGGGTCGCGCGCCACGCCGACGCCGGCTACGACGACGCGATCGCCTGCGCGCGCGAGCACGGGCTGCGTCTGCCGATGATCGAGCCGCGCGAAGGATGAGCGCGCCCGCCCTCGGCGCGCCGACCATCGACCTCAAACCCGGCGAGTTGCGGGCCGCCGACGTGCGGACGATCCTGCGCGACGGCGCGACGGTGCGGCTGGACGCGAGCGCACGCGGTGCGGTCGACCGCGCCGCGGCAGTCGTCGCATCGATCGCAGCCCAAGACGCGAGCGTCTACGGCGTCAACACGGGTTCGGCAAGCTCGCGCAGACGCGCATCCCGCGCGACAAGCTGGCCGACTTGCAGCGCAACCTCGTTTTGTCGCATGCCTGCGGAGTCGGCGCGCCGCTGCCGCGCGAGGTCGTGCGGCTGATCCTGGCGCTGAAGATCAACTCGCTCGCGCGCGGTTACTCGGGTGTCCGCTGGAGCGTCGTCGAGGCGCTGACGGCGTGCTTGGACCGCGACGTGTTGCCGGTGATCCCGGGCCAAGGTTCGGTCGGCGCATCGGGCGACCTCGCGCCGCTCGCGCACCTCTCGGCCGCGCTGATCGGCGTCGGCGACGTGACCGTCAACGGCCGCCGACTCCCGGCCGCCGAGGCTCTCGGCGCGGCCGGAATCGCGCTGCTCGAGCTGCAGGCGAAGGAAGGGCTGGCGCTGCTCAACGGCACGCAGGTGTCGACGGCGCTCGCGCTGCGCGGACTGATCGGCGCCGAGGACGTGCTGGCCGCATCGCTCGTCGCCGGCGCGCTGACGATCGAAGCCGCGCTCGGCAGCGTGAAGCCGTTCGACGCGCGCATCCACGCCCTGCGCGGTCATACCTCGCAGAGCGACGTCGCCGCCGCACTGCGCGCGCTGCTCGACGGCAGCGAGATCAACGAGTCGCACCGCGACTGCGGCCGAGTGCAGGACCCGTACAGCCTGCGCTGCATCCCGCAGGTCTTGGGCGCGTGCCTGCGCACGCTGCGTGACGCCGCGGCGATCCTCGTCGACGAGGCCAACGCCGTCTCGGACAACCCGTTGGTTTTTCCCGACACCGGCGAGGTGATCTCGGGCGGGAACTTCCACGCCGAGCCGGCCGCGCTCGTCGCCGACGCGCTGGCCGTCGCGATCGCCGAGGTCGGGAACATCAGCGAGCGCCGCTGCGCGCTGCTCGTCGATCCGACGTTCAGCCAGTTGCCGGCGTTTCTCGCCACCGACCCTGGACTCGAATCCGGCTACATGATCGCCCAGGTCACCGCCGCCGCGCTGGCCTCGGAGAACAAGGGGCTGGCGCATCCGGCCAGCGTCGACTCGATCCCGACCTCGGCCGGCCAAGAAGATCACGTGAGCATGGCGACGCACGGCGCGCGCCGCCTCGACCAGATGCTCCGCAACACCGCCAACATCGTCGCGGTCGAGCTGCTCTCGGCGGCGCGCGGGATCGCCTTCCGGCGCCCGCTGCGCACCTCGAAGCAGCTCGAGCGCGCGCTGGCCGAGGTCGCACCCGACGGCACCGGCACCGGCGATCGTTACCTCTCGCCGGAGATCGAGCGCGTCGCCGATCTCGTCCGCAACGGGCGCTTCACACCGCTGCTCGCGGAGTTGTTCGCGACCACGCGGGCGTGAGCTGCCGTCGGTCCTCGACACCAACAAGGAGTCTGCCTTTCCATGCAACGATCGCACGATGTCGCTCGCGCCGAGTTCGTCCCAACCGCCGGCGGAAAGCGCGGATACTACGCGGTGCCCGGCGGCGACGGGCCGTTTCGAGCCGTGCTGCTCTACCAAGAGGCGTTCGGGGTCAACGGCTACGTTCAGAGCGAAGTCCGGCGCTTGGCCGAGCACGGCTTCGCCGGGCTCGCACCCGATCTGTTCGACGGTGAGGTGTTCCCGTACGAGTTCGACAAGGTGCGGCCGAAGCTGGAAACCCTCACGGACGAAATCCTGCTCGATCACGTGCGCGCCGCGATCGGCTTTCTCGACGCGCAGCAGAACGTCGTCCACGACGCGTACGGCGCGGTCGGTTTCTGCATGGGCGGACGGCTCGCATTTCTGACCGCGGTGTCGTTCCGCGACAAGATCGCGGCCGCGTCGTCGTTCTACGGCGGCGGTATCGCGCCCGACGAGCCGCGCATGTTCAAGCCGTTGCTCGACCGCGTGCCCGACGTGCACGGCGAGCTGCTGCTCAACTACGGTGCCGACGACGAAGGGATCACGCCGCAGGAACACGCGCGGCTGGCCGAAGCACTGTCGCGCGAGAAGAAGCGGTACACGCTCAGCGTGTATCCCGGCGCGCCGCACGGCTTCGCGTCGGTCGACCGCGCCGCGTACCGCCGCGAACAGGCGGAGACGGCATGGGCCGAGACGCTAGCGCTGTTCGATCGCGCGCTGCGCTGACGCGAGCGGTTCGCCGCCGACGATAACCGCCGCGCACGGGCTCGTTCCCAGCCAGTAGCACAGCTCGGCGGGCGACGCGACGTCCCACAGCGCGAGGTCGCAGCGCATCCCGGCGCGCAGGACGCCGCGGTCGTCGAGGCCGAGCGCGCGCGCGGCGTTGCGCGTCACGCCCGGCGACGGCCTCTTCGGGCGTGAGCCCGAACAGGACGCAGGCCAGGTTCAGCGCCGTCGGCAGCGTCGTCACCGGCGACGTGCCGGGATTGCAGTCGGTCGCGAGCGCGATCGGCACGCCGTGGGCGCGCAGCGCCGTCGATCGGCGGCCGCACCGTCTCGCGCAGATAGTAGTACGCGCCGGGCAACAGAACGGCGACGGTGCCGCTGCGCGCCAGTTCGGCGACGCCGTCCTCGCCGGCGTGCTCGAGGTGGTCGGCCGAGAGCGCGCCGAAGCGCGCCGCGAGCGCGGTCCGCGCCGGTGTCGGCGATTTGGTCGGCGTGCAGCTTCACCGGCAGGCCGAGCGCGCGCGCCGTTTCGAGCACGCCCGCCGTCTCGGCCGGCGAGAACGCGATCGTGTCGCAGAAGACGTCGACCGCGTCGGCGAGACCCTCGCCGGCGACGTGCGGCAGCATCTCGTCGCAGACCAGCGCGAGGTATGCTTCCCGCCGGCCGGCGTACTCGGGTGGAACGACGTGCGCCCCGAGGTACGTCGTGCGCACGGTGACGCCCAGATCGGCGCCGAGCCGGCGCGCGATCCGCAGCAGGCGCAACTCGGTCTCCACGTCGAGACCGTAGCCGGACTTCACCTCGACCGTCGTCGCTCCGCTCGCGATCATCGTCCGCATGCGACGCGCCGCGTCGCGGTAGAGCGTCGCGTCGTCGGCCGCGCGCGTCATCGCCACGGTGTGCGCGATGCCGCTGCCGCCGCTCGCGGCGGCGGCGTAGCTCTGGCCGGCGACGCGGCGCTCGAAATCGGCGACGCGGTCGCCGCCGAAGATCAGGTGCGTGTGCGGATCGATGAGCCCCGGCGTGATCCAGCGATCGCCGGCGTCGAGCGCACGATCGGCGAGACGCTGCGGTTCGTCCGGCAGGTCGGAGCGCCGTCCGATCCATGCGATCGTTCCGCCGCGCGCCGCGACCGCGCCGTCCTCGATCGCGCCGAACGGCGCGCCGTCGCGTTCCATCGTGGCGAGGTTCGCGTTGTACCAGATCGTGTCGAAGCGCTTCACCGCGCCGGGACCGAACGCAGCGTGCGCAATGCGCCCGCGCCGAGCGCGAAGGCCGCGGCGATCAGCGCTCCGATGATCGGCCATGGAAGTCGCTCGCCGGCGGGGCGCGGATCGCGGTAACCTGCATTGGCGACGGTCGGGCCGGTGGTGGCGTCGTCAGCCGTCCAGCGCTCCCGCGCCAACTGTTCGGCGAGCCCGTCGGACGGCGCGCCGATGTACGGATTTCCCGACAGCAACCGCGGAGCTCCGCCCGCGGGGAAGACCACCATGTGCCGCCGGACGAGCAGCGCCGGCTCCAGCGCCGGGATCGGTACGTCGTCGCCCTCCTGCACGGTCACGCGAATGAAGCGCGCCGTCGCCTCGGCGATCGAGATCAGCGTCTGGGAGCGGCCGTCCGGATAACGCGCGATCGTGCCGTCGCCCTTCCACGACCAGATCGCGTCGTCGTCGCTCGTTTCGACGGTCACCGAACGTTGATAGCGCGCGCCGCCGTCGCTAAACGTCACCGCCGCGACGCGCATCGGGATCGGGGCCGCGAACCGCCAGACTTGCGCGTGCTCGACCGGGTCGTCGCGCTCGCGCGACTCGACGGCGACCCGCTCGAGCGGTAGCGACGCGGGCGCGTTCTTCCCGGCGCCGGCGCCGACGACCGCCGCGTCGAGCGCGTAGGGGCGCTCGTTCCCGTTCGCGTCGGTCACGCGCAGGTCGGGATAGGCGCCGTCCGGGTCGGGTGCGATCGACAGCGGCAGCTCGACCCGAACGTACGGCGCACGCGCAGCTGGGCCGACCACCACCGGCGTGACCTGCGACCACGCGCTCCAGGCCGGTCCGGCGTCGATCCCGCTCACGGTTCGAACTCCATGTCCGCAGTGTAGCGCTCGCGGGCCGCGCTTGCCTCCGGAGTCCGTCCGAATTCGAGCGGAACGGCCGGCGGTCGCGCGAAGCGGCCGGAGTGCGGATCGTTGCGCCCTTGGCTTTCCTGCCCGGCGGCTGGGCGCCCGACGTCGCGCTCGAGATCGCGCCCGACGGAACGCTGCTCGACGTGCGGCCCGGCGCGCCCGCCGGCGATGCCGAGCGCCTCGACGGCCCGGTGCTGGCGGGGATGCCGAACCTGCACTCGCACGCCTTTCAGCGCGCGATGGCCGGCAGCGCGGAACGGCGCGCGGCGAACGACGACGATTTCTGGTCGTGGCGCGAAGCGATGTACGCGCTGGCCGAGCAGCTCGACCCCGATTCGCTGTTCGCGCTCGCGCGCGACGTGTACCGCACGATGCTGGCGGCCGGCTATACGGCGGTCGCCGAGTTCCACTACCTCCATCGCGATCCGGCCGGCAACTGGTACGCCGACAAAGCCGCGATGTCGCGCGCGCTCGTCGCGGCCGCCAAAGATGCCGGCATCGCGATCTGTCTGCTGCCGGCGCTCTACGCGCACGGCGACGCCGGCGGCGCGCCGTTGCGCGCGCGGCAACGGCGCTTCGCCACCGGCGTCGACGACGTGCTCGACATTGCGCGAACGCTGCGGGCCGAGCACGCGGACGATCCGGACGTCGTCGTCGGCGTCTGCGCGCACTCGTTGCGCGCGATTACCCCCGACGAGCTGCGCGCGCTCATCGACGGCTCGCCGCGCGACGTTCCCGTACACATACACGCCGCCGAACAGCTGCGCGAGGTCGAAGCGGTTCGGGCTGCGCTCGGCGCGCGTCCGGTCGCGTGGCTGCTGGCCGAGCACGATGTCGATGCGCGCTGGTGCCTGGTCCACGCCACGCACCTCGACGACGGTGAGCGCGACGCGCTGGCGCGCAGCGGCGCGGTAACCGGGCTCTGCCCGACGACCGAAGCGAATCTCGGGGACGGCGTCTTCTCGCTCGCGCCCTACCTCGCCGCCGGCGGTGCGCTGGGCATCGGTTCCGACAGCAACGTGTCGCTGGCGCCGACGGAGGAGCTGCGCTGGCTGGAGTACGGCCAGCGGCTGATCACTCGCCGCCGTATCGTCGCGGCGGGCGCACCCGGCGTTTCTGCCGGCGAAACACTATACGCGCGCGCAGCGCGCGGCGGCGCTCGGGCATGCGGCCTGCGTACGGGCGAGTTGGTGGCCGGCGCGCGTGCCGACCTGATCGTCCTCGACGACCGCGTTTCGCCGCTGGCCGGCGCGCCGCCCGGCGAGCTCGTCGACCGCTACGTCTTCGCGACCGATCGGCCCGCGGTGCGGCACGTGATGGTACGCGGCCGCTGGCGCGTCCGCGACGGAGGCGCAACGCGATGACCGTGCCGGCGTCGCCGCGCGGTTACGACAGCGAGTACAGCGTCGCGCCGGCTCCGCCGGCCGGAACGAACCAGGTCTGATCGCCGACGACCCCGTCGACGCCGATTCCGCGCTGCGTTTGATACGCGCGCACCGCGGCATCGGTTTCCGGGCCGAAGTCGCCGTCGATCGGCGCGGAGTACGTTCCGACGGTCGTCAGACCGTGCTGCAGTCGCGACACCGCGGGGCCGGTGGCGCCTTGCGCGAGCTCAGGGGCGTCGACGTCGGCCGGCAGCGCAGCCCAGGTCTGCGGTCCGACGATGCCGTCGACCGTCAGCCCGTTGGCGCTTTGGAACTGTTCGACCACGCCTTGGGTGACCGAGCCGAAGTCGCCGTCGATGCCCGTGTAATCGAGCTCCTTGCGGACGACGAAGATGCGCTGAACCCGCTTCACGTCGGGACCGGTCGAACCGGTTTGAAGCGTGGGACCGCTGTTCATGACAAACACACCCTTTCTAGCGAGGGACAGCCTCTCTTCGGGCTGGAGCCGCATTGCCCTACGTCGCGAAACTAGCAGACCGCGTAGCTCGCACCCGACTCGGTGCGCCACCTTGGGTGAAGCCGACGCGCAGCGAGATAATGTGGCGTGTAGTCTCGGCGTTGACTCCATCGAGCTGTTTCGTCGCGATGAGTGGAAGGAATCCGGAACGTCAGCCTGCCCTACAGTCGGAGCGAACCCTGTCGAGGTTAACGCCGGACCTGTGGGCTCCGCTCCGTTCGGAGTGGACACAGTGACGGTCGTCTGCGGCATAGCATTCCACTCTCGAAGTGACGCGCAGCGGGCGCTGTTGATTTATTTACTGGACTTTCCCGGCCTGATTTCAAAACGCTCGAGCAGTACGACTTCTGCTTCGCCACCGGCGCCCCGAAACCGCTGCTCACCGAACTCTCTTCCCTTACCTTCGTCGAGCGCGCGGAGAACGTCGTGTTGCTCGGGCCGTCGGGCGTCGGAAAGACACATCTCGCCGTAGCTATTGGTTACCGGGCAACGCAGTCCGGCATCAAGACGCGCTTTGTTTCGGCCGCCACCTGATGTCGCAGCTTACGTCCGCTCATCGCAAGGTCAGCTCAAAGAGTTCCTGCGGCGCGGTATCCAGATTTCCACCATGGAACCATCTGAAATCGCAGCATACAGAAGGATAACAACCAACGAGCTCATTTGCTAAGAAAGGTCGTTCCCTTCAGTGTCACAGGAAGGGCTCGGCGCCTCAGCTTTCGTTAGTCGCATGGCTGACTGTGTCGGCTTTCCCTTCGGGCGTCGTAGAACCGCGAAGAAGACCAGTAATCGTGAAGGTCCCCGCCCTGCGTCGTCCTCAACGATCAAACGACTCTGGATCGAACGCGAACTTCTCAAAGCTCCAGCCCGATTCGCTCGGAAAATCTACGGCTCGAAAGAAGTCGATTTCTTAGAAGTATCGGCCCTTATGAAGCTGGCTGGATCCCGTGGTCCCACCTTGATCGGACCGTAAACCGCTCGAATGTCCGCGCTACCTCGCCACAGAGCGTAGGCGCCTATGTCTGATCCAATTCCGCGCCTCGGGCGGGAAACGTCAACCCTACGTAATTCTCGGCTAGGCTCTGCGACGCGGCGCGGGAGGTGACAACGTAGTCGAGCTCGGCGAGCTGGAGCGCGCCGCCCGAACGCGTCATCCTGGTCGTTGCGGTGCAGCATCGAGGTCATCCACCACGAGAAGCGCTCGGCCTTCCAGACGCGGCTCAGGCACGTCGCCGAGTACGCGTCGAGCTCCGACATACCGCGACCGGCGTACCAGGCGGCGAGCGCGCGCGACAGCACCGCGACGTCGGCGACGGCGAGGTTCATCCCCTTGGCGCCGGTCGGCGGGACGATATGGGCCGCGTCGCCGGCCAGGAACAACCGGCCGTATTGCATCCGCTCGACGACGAAGCTGCGCATTGGGGTCACGCCCTTCTGCGTGATCTCGCCGGTATCGAGTTGCGGCGCAGCGTCGCCTTCGAGGCGACGCTGCAGCTCGGCCCAGATTCGCTCGTCGGGCCACTCGTCGAGGTCTTCGTCGGGGGCGCACTGGAGGTACATCCGCTGCACGCTCGGCGACCGCTGGCTGAACAGCGCGAAGCCGCGCTCGTGGTTGGAATAGATCAGCTCTTCGCACACCGGCGGAGAGTTCGACAAGATCCCCAGCCACGCGAACGGGTAGACGCGCTCGTAGACCGTCAGCAGCTCGGGCGGAATCATGCCGCGGGTGACGCCGTGGAAACCGTCGCAGCCCGCCACGAAGTCGCATTCCAGCATCTGCTCGGCGCCGCCCGCGTCACGATACCGAATGGCCGGACGCGCGCCGGTCAGGCCGTCGAGGCGCACGTCGGCGATCTCGAAGCGCGAGCGAATCGCCGGCACGCACGTGCTCGGCGATGAGGTCCTTGACGACCTCGTGCTGGCCGTAGACCACGATCGTCTTGCCGGTCAGGTCGGGAAAATCGATGTGATGGCTGCGGCCGCCGAAGCGCAAATAGATGCCGCGGTGCACCAGCCCTTCACGCCGCATGCGCGCACCGACGCCGAGCGCGTCGAGCAGACTCGGCGGTGCCGTGCTCCAGCACGCCGGCGCGGATGCGCTGCTCGCAATATTCGCGGCTGCGCGCCTCGAGGACGACCGAGGCGATTCCGGCGCGGCGCAAGAGCAACGCCAGGACCAAGCCGGCCGGGCCGGCGCCGACGATCCCGACTTGCGTGCGCTCGATGTTCTGCGGCAAAGGGCTACGCGGTTTCGCGACGTTCGCGCGCGTATCCCGGCCGCCCGGGCCGGCGCGGCCGCGCTTCGCGCCGCTTTTTCGGCCTTTCGCGCGCCGAGCCGGGACGGCGCGAGGCGCGGTCCGCTATCGTGGCGGAATGGCACGTCCGATCATGGTCGCCGTGGGTGGAGACTCCGGCAGCGGGAAAGCGACGCTCTGCGCGGGACTGCGCGAGATCTTCGGTGACGACCGCTGCACCGAGGTTCGGCTCGACGGGTACTTCGGCCTCAACCGCGCGCAGCGCCACGCCGTCGGGATCACCGCGCTCGATCCGCGCGCGCACGACTTTGCGGCGATGGACGAGGATCTCACCCGGCTCGCGCGCGGTTCGACCATCGCCAAGCCGGTCTACAATCACCAGCTGGGCGCGATCTCGGCGCTCGAGACGATCGAGCCGCGCGAGGTCGTCCTCGTGCAGGGCCTCTTCCCGCTCTACACCAGCGTGCTGCGCGCGCTGTTCGACGTCTCGGTCTGGCTCGAGCCCGAGCCCGGACTCAAACTCGATTGGACGATCCGTCGCGACGTCGCCGAGCGCGGCTACCGCGAAGAGCAGGTGCGCGCGGAAATGCTGCGGCGGCGGCACGACCTCGAGACGTTCATCGCTCCGCAGGCCGCGTACGCCGACATACGCGCCTCGTTCGCGCGGACGGGCGTGACGTTCCACAAGAGCGCGCGGCTAGCGCCGCTCGATTATCGCGAATTCACCAGCGAGTCGACCCGCATTCGCTTGATCGAGGACGGCTCGGGGCAGTATCCGCGCTCGGTCATCGAGGTCGATGCGGACATCAGCGATGCCGCGGCTCGCTCGATCTCCGACGCGCTCTTGAGCGCGATCGGCGCGCGCAACGCGCCGTCGCGGCCAAAGCGGCTGGGCACGCATGCCGACGACGGCGGTCCCGCCGTCTCTGCGCCCTTGGCGCTCACCCAGCTGCTGATCGCACGGCGCATCGCGCTGATCGCCGATCACCTCTCCGGCGCGATCGCGGTCTGAAGCGGCGGCGTGCGCGCGTGCCAGTCGGTCAGCCGCTGAAACGTTCGACCCAATCCGAACGCGGCTGACAGGTCGCCGCTGGCGGCGATGATCTGCATTCCGAGCGGCAAGCCGGTCGGGCCGAAGCCGATCGGCACGGCGGCGGCCGGCAGCCCGAAGCCGCTGGCCGGCGTGACGAGCGGGATCGTCTCGTCGCGAAACGAGGGCGGTGCCGGTGCGAGCGGCGCTTCGCGTCCGACGCTCGGCGCCAGCGCGACGTCGTAGCCGCGCGTCGCTGCGTCCCACGACGCGCGGGCTCGCGTGACGATCGCGCGCGCGGCAGTCTCGGCCTCCTCGCCGACGGTGAGCGCCCGGTCGACGCGCGCGCGCACGTCTTCGCCGTACTCCGCGCGGTGCTCGGGGAAGAACGGTGCGTGCGTGCGCGCCGCCGCGCGTTGTTGAATGGCGGCGACCGCGCCGACCAGCGCGTCGTCCCACCACTCGACGTCTTCGACGGCGACGCCGCCGGCCTGCAGCGCCGCGACGGCGTCGTCGAGCGCCGCCGCGACGGCCGGCTCGACGCGATCCCATTTCCCGCCGCGCAGCCGGCAGGCGCGCCGCACGGTCGCCGCGGCAACGTCACTGCCGGCCATGACTTCGTACGCGCGCCGGACGGTGTCCAGGTCGCGCGCGAACGGGCCGACGGTGTCGAGCCCGATCGCCAGCGGGAAGATGTCGTCGAGCGGCAGCGCGCCGGTCGCCGGCCGCAGCCCCGAGATGCCGTTGAGCGCGGCCGGGATGCGAATCGAGCCCAGGGTGTCGGTGCCGAGCGCGATGTCGGCCAGCCCGGCCGCCACCGCCGCACCGGAGCCGCCGCTCGAACCGCCGGCGACGTGAGCGCGGTTCCACGGGTTCGCGGTGCGCCCGAAGTGCGGGTTCTCCGTGGTGATCCCCCAGGCAAACTCATGTGTGTTCGTCTTGCCGGTCACCAGCGCGCCGGCACTCCGCAGCGCGGCGACCACCGGCGCGTCGCGCTCGGGATCGCGCCGGAAGAACGAGGAACCGGCACGCGTCGGTAGCCCGGCGACGTCGATGATGTCCTTGACGGCCAGCGTCAGGCCGTGCAGCGGTCCGCGGCGGCCGGACGGAATCGCGTCGAGCCGGGCCGCCTCGCGCAGCACCGCGTCCTCGTCGATCGCGACATAGCAGCGCAGCTCGCCGTCGAGTGCGCCGATGCGGTCGAGCAGCGCTCGCGCGCGCTCGAGGGCCGTCGTGTCGCTGGTGCCGTTCATGCGGCGCTTTTCCGCGTCGAACTCCGGGTCCCCGGTCGAACTACAGGTAGCCGGCGCCCATCTCGGCGGCGAAACGGGCCGGGTCGCCCTCCCAGACGATCCGCGCGTGCTCGAGCAAGTAGACGCGGTCGGCGTGCGGGAGGGCGAAGGTGACGTTCTGCTCGCCCAGCAGCACGGTGATCGGCGTCGTGTTGCGCAGACGTTCCATCGCCTTGGAGAGCTGTTCGAGAATCACCGGCGCGAGGCCCAGCGTGGGCTCGTCGAGGATCAGCAGCTTGGGCTGCATCATCAGCGCGCGCGCGATCGCCAGCATCTGCTGCTCGCCGCCCGACAGCGTCTTGGCGACCTGGGTCTGGCGCTCGGCGAGAATCGGGAACAGCTCGAACAGCCAAGTCAGCTGCCGCTCTCGATCGGCGGCGGGTAAGTGCTGTCCGCCGAGGTCGAGGTTCTCGCGAACCGACATGTCGCCGAACAGCTCGCGCGTCTCGGGACATTGGACGATGCCGGCGCGTGCGATTGCGCCGGGCGTCATCCCGCGCAGCGCGCGCTCACCGAAGCGGATCGTTCCGGCGTACGGCACCAAGCCGGAGATCGCATTGAACAGCGTCGTCTTGCCGGCGCCGTTGAGCCCGACGATCGACACGAACTCGCCGTCACGAACGTCGATCGACACGTTGCCCAGGGCCTGGGCTTTGTCGTAGAAGACGCTGACCGCGTCGACGTTGAGCAGCACCGGCTGCGCGTTCGCGGCCTCGGCGCCGCGTTCGTAGGTTTCGATTTTGCCGCCCAGGTAGACGCGCCGCACGGTCTCGTCGCGCATCACCTCTTCGGCCGTGCCTTCGGCGACGTACTCGCCGAGGTACATCGCCAGCACGCGGTCGACCAGCGCGGCGACGCTCTTGACGTTGTGGTCGACCAACAGCACGGCGCGGCCTTGGTCGCGCAGCGCGCGGATCAGGTCGGAGAACGCGCTCATCTCGCCGCCGGTGAGGCCGGCGAACGGCTCGTCGATCAGCACGACTTTCGGATCGCGCGCGATCGCCTTGGCCATCTCCATGCGCCGCAGGTCGGCGAACGGCAGCGTCGACGGATGGCGGTGCATCACCGCGCCGAGGCCGACCATGTCGGCGATCTCTCGCGCGCGCTCGTCGATCCCGGGCGCCGCGACGAGTCGCAGCAGCGAGTCGGGCAGCAGCGCGACCTTGATGTTCTCGAGCACGGTCTGACGGTGCAGCGGGCGCGAGTGCTGGAACACGATCCCGACGCCCGAGCGCGCGATGCGGTACGGCGGCCAGCCCGCGACGTCGACGCCGTCGAGCCGTACCGCGCCCGCGTCGGGCCGCTCGATCCCCATGATCAGCTTCATCACCGTCGACTTCCCCGAACCGTTAGGGCCGATCAACCCGAGAATCTCGCCCGGTCGGATGTCGAAGCCGATGTCGTTGACCGCCACCAGCCCGCCGAAGCGCTTGACGAGGCCGCGCACCTCGAGCCGAACGTCGGTCGCGATCATTCGCGCTCACCCGCGCGCAGCACGTGGCCGAGCAAACCGTCGGGGAAGAAGATGATCACCGCCAGCGCGAACGCCGCGACGACGAAGGTGTTCATTTGCCCGAGCGGCCGCAGCACCTCGGTCGCGCCGATCAGCGCGACCGCGCCCAGCGCCGCGCCCAGAATCGTGCGCCGGCCGCCGAGCACCGCCGAGATGATGATCTGCACGCCCAACGCGATGTCGACCACCGTCCCGACCGACGCCGCGCCCATGTACATCACCAGCAGTGCGCCGGCGATCCCCGAGAAGAACGCGCTGATGCAGAATGCCGCCAGCTTGTGCTTGGTGACGTTGAACCCGAGCGCCGCGGCCTCGGTGGCGTCCTGACCGCTGGCCTGCAGGATCAGGCCGATCGCCGAGCGCGACAGCCCGTACAACACGATCCCGCTCGCGACCATGAACGCCAGCGCGTACCAGTAATTCACCCGCGGGTCGATCGACAGCACATTGGGCACCGTCATCCCGATCTCGCCGCCGGTCACGGCGGCGAAGATGACGACGGCGTTCTGCAGCAGCAGCACGGCGACCAGCGTGATGAGCCCGAAGTAGGGCCCGCGCAGCCGGAGCGCAGGCATCGCCAGCAGCACGCCGCCGACCATGGCGGCCAGCGCGCCGGCGATCACGCACAGCGGGATCGGCACGCCGTACGAGTTGTCGAGGATCGCCGCCGTATAGGCGCCCAAGCCGATCAAGAACGTCGGACCGAAGTTGACTTCGCCGGCGAAGCCGAACAGCAGATCCCACGACATCGCGAAGACGCCGAAGTAGTACGCCCCGGTGAGCACGCCCAGGATGTAGGCCGACAACCACCAGGGCAACACCGCGGCCACCAGGATGAGCGCGGCGGTGACCCAGAGCAGGCGCGAGCGCAGCAGGCCGGTCACGATCGCGACGGCGTCAGCGTCGCCCGAGCAGGCCCTGCGGGCGCAAGTACACCACCAGCACCAGCAGGAGCAGCGCCGGGATCGGCCGCAGGGTCGGATTGACGAGATAGGCGGTGATCGTCTCGAGGTAACCGACGACGAACGCCGCCAGCAGCGAGCCCGAGACGCTGCCCAGGCCGCCCAGCACCACGATCGAGAAGGCGCTGGCGGTGAGCTGACCGGCGTTCGCGGTGCTCACGCCCAGAAACGACGCGAGCAGCACGCCGGCGATCCCGGCCAGCGTTCCGTAGATGCTCCACACCAACAGGTAGATGCGCGAGAGCTCGAAGCCCAGCAGCGTGAGCCCGCGCGGGTTGATCGACGCCGCCAGCATCGACTTGCCGGCCCGCGTCCGGTTGATCAGCAGCCACAGCAAGCCGATGACGATCCAGCACACCGCGGCGATCATGATCTCGTTCTTGGGGGTGCGAACGCCGAAGACGTTGACCACACCGTCGATGAGCGGGCGAATCGTGACCGGGTTGTCGCTGAACAGCGCCGCCATCCCGACTTGGATCATGATCCCCCATAGCAGCGTTCCGGTCAGCAGGAAGATGTCGGTCTCCTCGCGCGGGATCTTGCGTGAGCGCTGGATCGGGCGCACCACGATGAAATATGTCACGTAGGCGGCGGCGAGGCCGGCGAGGATCCCGACCAGCGTTCCGCCGTAGGTGCCCAGGCCGGACTGCCCCGCAGCCCACCAGCCGACGAGGGCGGCGATCACCATGATCCCGCCGTGCGACAGATTGAGCACGCCGGACACACCGAACATCAGCGTGAAGCCGACCGCCGCCAGCGCGTAGATCGCGCTGATGGCGAACCCGTCGACGAGAATCTGCAGTCCGGTCATCCGTCCTCCGGCCGTGCGTCAAAACGCGGCCCGGGCCGCCGGCCCGGGCCGCGTTCGGTTCCTGGAGCTAATGCGGAGACTTGATCGTCGCCGGGAAGCTGATCTTGCCGTTGGCGATCGAGCGCGGCCAGATCGTGACCTGTTTGCCGTTCTGCCATTGGATGAAGCTGCCGGTCACCAGGCCTGGGCCGTACTTGATGGCGTGCGTGTACAGATCGTCCTTGCCGTAGAACTCGATCGTGCCGATCGTCCCGACGTAGTGCGTCTTCTCCATCGCGTCGACCATCTTGTCGGGGTCGGTCGAGCCGGCCCGCTTGATCGCTTCGGCGATGACGTGTACCTCGTCGTATGCCGCGTAACCGCAGTACGACGGTGAGACGCCGTACTTCTTGGTGTACGCCTCGGTGAATCCGATCGTGTTCGGCGTGAGCGCCACGCCCGGTGCGGCCGCCGTCGCGGTGATCACGCCCTCGGCGTCGCCGTTGGTGTCTTTCCAGAAGCTGCTCGTCGTCGCTTGCGAGCTCTGGCCGTCCATCGCGATCGGTACGCGCTGGTCGTGCCACTGCACGGTCGGCTGCACGCCGACGTGGCTGATCCCGGTCGTGATCACGTCGGGGTGCTCGCCCTCGATCTTGTTGAAGATTGGGGTGAAGTCGGTCGTGTCGGGATTGAACCGGATGTGGTCGAGCACTTTGAGCCCGGCTTTGGGCAGGCATTCCTCGAAGCGGTCGTCGAGCGGCTTCGTCCAGGCCGCGTCCTCGCTCATGATCACGGTCGTCTTGGCATGAAAGTCCTTGACCATCGTGTCCTTGTCGAAGTCGCAGATCGACTGCGCGATGAACGCCGACGTCAGCCAGCCGTGGAACGTGTACTTGTACTGCGCGTAGTCTTCGTGCACGTGCTTGGAGATGTCGGTGCTCGCGGCGCCCGGCGTGATGAAGGGCATGTGCAGCCGCGCCGACCACGGCTCGATCGCCAGCGCGACCTCGCTGATGTAGCTGGCGACGACGGCCGAGACCTTGTCTTCGGTGGCGGCGCGCTGGAAGGCGCGCACCGCGTCGGCGGCGGACGAATGGTCGTCGTAGACGATCACTTGCACTTGACGACCGTTCACGCCGCCGTGCGCGTTGATGTCGTCGGCGGCCATTTGCGCCGCCGCGGTGATCGAGGCGCCGGCGACCGCAGATGCCTCGCCGATCACGCCGATCTTGATCGGCTCGGCCGCCGGAACGGCCGCGGCCGACGTGAGACTCAGGGCGGCGGTGAGCGCGACGGCGCCCGGCGCGATCCAGCGCGCGAGGCGAGCGGATGATTGCTTCGAACCGTTCACGTGGTTTTCTCTCCTCCTTCAATTGAAATGATGCGAGCGCGCAACTCAGGCGGTTGCGAAAAGCCGATCAGACGGGATTGCGTCTCCGCGGTATACGCCCGGCCACGCGAACGATCCCCCACCGGGAGGGGGGACTTCAGGGCCCGGCGTGCAGCGCAGCGAGCGCGGCCAGCGTCGCGAGCACAACCAGCGCGAGGACCGCGGCGACGAAGCCCGACTCCGATCCCGGCCGCGCGGCGTGTTGCTGAGCGAACGCGTAGATCGTGCCGCACAGCGCGACGCCGAGCGAGGTACCCAAACCGCGCGCCATGTTGATCACGCCGCCGGCCGCGCCCGAACGCTGCAGCGGCGCGGCGCGCATGATCGCGCTGTTGTTGGCGGGCGTGAACGCGCCGAGTCCGGCACCGACGAGCGCGAGCGCGGCGACGCGCGCCGCCTCGACGTTGCGGCCAGCGAAGAGCAGCAGCAGTCCGGCCACGGCGAGCGCCATCCCGCCGGTGGTGAGCCGCCGCAAGCCGAAACGGTCGGCGAGATAACCGGCGAGCGGCGCGCTCAGGCCGAGCGCGACCGGCAACGCCGTGAGCTGCAATCCCGCCGCGCCGGGTCCGACGTCCACTGCGCGGTCGAGAAAGAACGGCACGACGAAGAGCGTTCCGAACATCGTCGCGTAGGCGAGCAGCGCGGCGATCAGGCCGAGGGAGAAACCGCGCTCCGCCAGCAGCGCGAGGTCGATCAACGGCTGTGGAGCGTGCCGCTCCCACCACCCGAACGCGGCGCCGAACGCGAGCGCGCCGCAGCCCAGCAGCCCGGCGCGCGCGCCGGACTCGCTCGTCAGGCTGAGCGCGCCCAGCGAACAGGCGATCGCGGGCACGAGCAGCGCCGTACCGGTCCAATCGAACGGGCTCGCGGCGGCGAGATCCCGGCTGCGCGGCAGCAAGAGCCAACCCAGCGCCAGCGCGACGATCCCGATCGGCACGTTGATCCAGAAGATCAGCCGCCAGTCGCCGACCTGCAGCAGCGCGCCGCCCACGCTCGGTCCGAGCGCGAGGCCGACCGCTTGCGCGGCGGCCTGGATCCCCAGCGCGCGACCGAGCTGCAAGCGCGGCACGGCGTGCGCGATCAGCGCGACGCTGTTGGCTTGCAGCATCGCCGCGCCCACCGCCTGACATACGCGCGCGGCGTCGAGCGCGAGCAGCGCCGGCGCCAGCGCGCACAGCGCCGAGCCGATCACGAACAGCGCGAAGCCGAAAAGGTACAGCATCTTGCGGCCGGCCATGTCGGCCAGCCGTCCGATCGGCGCGACCAGCGACACCAGCGCGATCAGATACGCCAGCGCGATCCACTCCACGCCGGCCAGCGTCGTGCCGAACGCGCGCTGCAAGGTCGGCAGCGCGACGGTCACGATGCTGGCGTCGAGCTGTCCCATGAACGCACCGATGCACACCGTCGCGACGACGAACCAGGCCGCGTTCCGGTTGTCGCGAATGCGCGCCGGCCGGGGCGCTTCGGCGCGCAGGAGCCAGGACTTCACGCCCGCCGCGCTTCTACGCAAACGGCCGGCGTTCGGGTCGAGCTCCGAAACGCCGGCCGCCGGCGACCGTTGGATTCAGACGGCGTTCAGTGCGGACCGCGCCCGCCGCCGCGCGACGATGCGGTGCGTGGCGCTCCGCGCGACGCGCCGGCGCGTGACCCGCCATACGTGCGCGAGGCTCCTGTCGAGTAGCCGCGCGAAGCTCCGGTGGGGTAGCGCGAGGCTCCGGTCGCGTACCCGCGCGGCGCCGTGTATCCGCCGCGCGACGTCGAGAACGAGCGCCATGCGCCGAGCGGAGCGCGCGTGACCGGCTCGACTCCGCGCGCGCCGCCGAGCGTCACGCGAGCCGCCGGACCCGGCACGAAGTGATGGCCGTTGTAGGCGAAGGGACGCCCGTAGAAGGGAGCGTGACGATAGTAGAATCCGCCGCCGCCGAAGACCAGCGTCAGCCCGAACGACGGGCCGTAGCCGTAGGCGTAGCCGGGGTACCACCAGCCGGGTCCGAGATAGACCGGCTCCGGATACGGGCCAGAATAGGAATACGGCGTGTCGATCTCGTTGGCGTCGAACTCGCCGCCGTTGCCCACGCCGATCACCGTGACGCTCATGCCCGCCTCGAGCGTCAAGCCCGTCGGGTTGATGATCGTGCCCTGATGCAGCTCGACGTTGTCGACGAAGCCGCGGTCGTCGCGGACGCTGATGTTGAACGTCCCGTTGACCGACGCGATGCGACCGTGGATCGTCTCTTCGCGGTTGGGCTGCGCGTACGAGGGGACATCTTGCGCCGAAGCGATCGTCGGGAGAACGAGCCCCGCGATCGAGAGCGCGGCGGCCGCCAGCCGCGGCGCGAAGCTCTTGATGCTCATCATCGTATTCTCTCTCTTACCCGTCGGGGGCGACGACTCCGGGAGTGACTCCGTAAGGAGAACGAACTGCCCGCACGCCGAGTGCTGGTAACTTTGCCAGAATGCCGTCGCACCTTCGTGCTCTAACGGGTTTTTCACGATCGCGGGCCAAGGCCTACCCGATGATCGGCGCGATCGCGGCCGCCTTCGGCCTGGGACTGGTGGCCGGGTTGCGAACCCTGCTGGCCCCGGCGGCGCTGCTGTTGGTGCGCGGCGGCGTCGCCGGCTATGTGTTGGCGGTCGGATCGCTGGCCGAGCTCGGCCTCGACCTCCATCCCAAGGCGCGGTCGCGCACGCGGCCGGTCGCGCTCGCCGGCCGGCTCGTCAGCGGCGCGGTCACGGGCGGGCTGCTGTGCGCCTTCCGCGGTATGCCGCCCGCGGCGGGCTGCGTGGCCGGCGTGGCGGGCGCGCTGGCCGGTGCGTTCGGCGGCAAAGCGCTGCGGTTGTGGGCGATCGACCGGATCGGTTCCGTTCCGGCGGCGCTGGCCGAGGACGCGCTCGCGATCGTGCTGGCCGCGGCGATCCTACTCATCGCGAGCCCGCGGTGAACGCGCTCACCGAGCGGGTCGTCGAGACCGAGCGCCAGCGCACGTTCTATCTCGAAGCCGGACCCCCCAATGGGCCGCTGATCGTGTTCCTGCACGGTTGGCCGGCGCTGGGGATTTCGTGGGAGCCGCAACTGGCGCACTTCGCCGCGCGCGGCTATCGCTGCGTCGCCCCCGACCTGCGCGGCTACGGCGGTTCGAGCGCACCGGCGCGTCGCGAAGACTACGCACTCGAAGAGATCGTCGCCGACATGCGCGAGCTGCTGCGCGCGCTGGGCGCCGAGCGCGCGGTGTGGGTCGGTCACGACTGGGGCGGTCCCGTCGTCTGGGAGATCGCGCGCCATCATCCGCGAACGTGCAGCGGCGTCGTCAGCGCCTGCGTGCCGTATGCGCCCGACGGTTTCACGCCGGCCGCGCTGATCCAGCTGGTCGATCGCAACGTCTACCCTGAAGGCGAGTACCCGGCCGGCCAATGGGATTACATGCTGTTCTACCAGCGCGAGTTCGACACCGCGCGGACGGCGTTCGAGGCCGACGTCTCGGCGACGATTCGCGCGCTGTTTCGGGGCGGCAGCCCCAAGCACCGCGGGCGGCCGTCACCGACGGCCCGCATCACGCGCGACGGCGGCTGGTTCGGCGGCGCCGGCCGCGCGCCGGATATTCCGCGAGATCCCGCGGTCTTGTCGGAGCACGATCTGGCGCGCTACGTCGCGGCGTTCGAGCGCACCGGCTTCTTCGGCGCCGACGCCTGGTACGTCAACCCCGACCGCAACGCGGCGTACGGCCGCAGCGCCGAACGAACGCTGCGCGTTCCGGCGCTGTTCCTGCACGCCGCCTACGACCTCGTCTGCGAGACGCTCGACTCGCGTCTGGCCGAGCCGATGCGCAGCGCCTGCACCGACCTCGCCGAGCAGACTCTCGAGACGGGCCACTGGATGCCCCAGGAGCAGCCGGCGCGCTTCAACGCCGCGCTCGAGGAGTGGCTCGGCGCGCGCCGCATCGGCAGCCTCAGCGCGTAAGCCGCCGCTCGGCCAGATCGAGCGACGTCAGCACGCGCCGCAAGACCGTGTTGTCGATCTCGCCGCGCGCGCGCAGGTCGATCAGCGCCCGGCGCTGCGCGGCGATCACTTCGCGTTCGGCTCGCCAGTGGCGCCGCTCGATCTCGGGCAGGTCGCCGGCGGTCGCTTTGCGGCCGAGCTGCCGCTCGTGCTCGTAGCGCCGCCGCAGCGCGCTCGCATGGGCCGCGTCGAGCTGTCCGCCGCGTTCGAGCTCGTCGATCCGCCGCAGCGCGGCGCTCGCGACGGCGTCCACCGCGCGGCGCAGGTCCTCGACCTCTTCACCGGCGTCGTCGGCGACGTGCAGCGCCGAGATCAACCCCGGCAGCGTCAGGCCGCCGGCGACCAGCGTCACGAGGATGACGCTGAACGTCAAGAAGATGATCAGGCTGCGATGCGGGAAGGCGGCGCCGCCGGCGATCGTCAGCGGCAGCGCGAGCGCGGCGGCAAGCGACACGGCGCCGCGCAGCCCCGACCAGGCGGCGATCAGCGCGTGCTTCCAGTCGCCGTCGTCGTGCTCCGACGAAGCGCCGATCCAGGGCACGTACTCGGTTCCGAGGATCCAGACGAAGCGCACGACGATCACCACCACGTTCACGATCGCCGTGTACAGCAGCACGCTCTGCCATGAGTTGTTGGCCAAGACGTCGGTCGCGATCGAGTGCAGCTGGAGCCCGACGACCAGAAACAGCAGCGCGTTGACGACGAAGACGAAGGTCTCCCAGAAGCCGACGAGCTGCAGCCGGGACGACGGCGTCAACACTTCGGGCGTGAAACGGTTGACGTAGACGCCGGCGGTCACCACCGACAGCACGCCCGAGATGCCGAAGCGCTGCGCCGGCGCGTAGGCCAGGAACGGCAGCAGCAGCGAGATGACGCCCTGCAGCTGCGTGTCGGTGACGCGGCGCCAGCCCTCGACGGCGAGGCGTCCGACGGTCAGGCCCAGCGCGAACGCTCCGAGCGCCGCGACGAACACGTACAGCACGAGCGGCCAGCCGCGGACCACGCCGGTCACCGCGGCCGTGACGGCCGCGGCGTACAGCACGAGTGACAGCGCGTCGTTGACGAGGCTCTCGCCCTCGACGATCGCGATCAGGTGGCGCGGCATCGCGAGCCGTTCCAGCACCGGCGCCGAGGCCAGCTCGTCGGTCGGCGCGACGATCGCGCCGAGCACGAACGCCACCGCCCACGGCAGCCCCGGCACGACCGCGTGCATCACGACGCCGACCGCGACCGTGGTGACGAAGACGAGGCCGACGGCGAGCTGCGCGATTTGGCCGGGATTCTCGCGCATCACGTCGGTCGGTGCGGTCACCGACTCCCAGTAGAGCAGCGGCGGAAGGAAGATCAGCAGTACCAGGTTCGGATCGAGCTGCACCCGCGGCAAGCCGGGTACGAACCCCAGCAGCGAGACCGCCGAGCACGAGGACGATCGGATACGAGACGTGCGCGCGGCGGGCCAGCGCGACGAGCGGAATCGTCACGACCAGCAGGCCGATCAGCAGCTCGACGAAGGTCTCCGTCAATGCGCGGCGACGTGCTGGGCAGGCAGCGGTTCGGCCTCGTCGAGCGCGCGCTGCAGCACGCCGCGCGCGGCGCCGAGCAGCGCCGCGTCGGTTCCGGTCGCGAAGCCCTCCGCCTCGACGTACGTGGCCAGCGCCTCGAGATCGAGATTTCCCGGTGCCTCGGGCGCGAACGGGCAGCCGCCGATCCCGGACAGCACGCCCTCGAAGCGCCGCACGCCGCGGCGCAGACCGGCATCGACGTTGCGCAGCGCGTTCCCGCGCAGATCGTGGAAGTGCAGCGACAACGCGGCGCCGCTGACGTTGCGCACGGCTTCGATTGTCGCGTCGACTTGCTGCGGCGACGCCTTGCCCACCGTGTCGGCGAGGCCGATCGTCGCGCACCCGCCGGCTTCGAACCGTTCGACCATCGCGCGCAGCGTGTCGAGCGCGATCGACTCGTCGGCCCAGGGCGAGACGAAGCTGCACGAGATCGCGGCGCGCAGGCTGACGCCGGCCGTGCGTGCGCGCCCCGCGATCGCGTCGAAGCAGACCAGCGTCTCGGCGATCGTCCGATTGTTGTTCGATGCGTTGTGACGCGGGCTGGCCGACGCGACGAACACGAGATCGTAGCTGCCGGGGGCGAAACCGGACGCTCCGAACGCCGCCAGCGCGCGCTCGAAGCCGCGCTCGTTCACGATCAGCGCGGAGCAGCGCACGCCCCGCGGCAGCAGTGGAACGAGCGCTTCGGCGTCGGCGAGCTGCGGGACCCAGGACGGACGGACGAACGAGGTAGCCTCGATCTCGCCGATCCCCGCGGCGGCAACGGCCGCGATGACCTCGGCTTTTTGCGCGGTGGGGACGACGCACGGTTCGTCCTGCAATCCGTCACGCGCCGTCACGTCGATCAGCGTGACGCGATTGGGCGCCTGCTCCATCAGCAGGTTTTTTGCGCCGCACCGAGCCGGGCCTGCGCGCCCGGCGGCGTCCTCTTGACTTTCGGCAACGGCGGGTCGGCGACGGACGCGACCGCCTTCGCGCTGGAGCGCTGCGGCTTTCGTCTAGCGGTTCTGTTTGGCGCCGTTTTGGACGGAGAGCTCCCAGCGGTATCCGTCGGGATCGTGGAACCACAGGCCGACGTGCGGCGAGCCCTCGGATTCGGGGCCGATCTCGTTGCCCGGGTCCTCGAGCTTTACGCCGTGCTCGCGCAGCGTCTCGAGCGCCGAGCGCAGCTCGTCCGTGTCCCCGAGATGAAACGACATGTGGCCGAGGACGCTTGGCCCAGGTCGCCCGCGATGCAGCACGATCGTGACGTTGTCATTGCTCAAGCCGACGCCGTCTTTGAAGTGGAAGATCTCGTGCAGATCGAAATTCCCGCGCCACCAGTGCGCGCTGGCCTCCGGATCGTGAACGCTCAATCCGAAATGGCCGACTTGTCCTAACCGCACTCGCATGACGTCAAGTTCCCCACTCAGTCCGCACTTCACGCGCATGATGTCACCGTGCGGCCGCTTTCGCCAGGGCGCCCGCGATGCGACGACTCCGTTCGTCCGACCCCAGCGACGCGCGATGTACCGCATGGTCCTACGAGGAGTTGCAGGCTCCTATCTATCCAGAACCGCGCGTATTTCGTGCCGTTGGCCGATACGTCTGCGACACGTGGCGCTCTTGGTGACGACATCGGTGTCGGTAGCGCGGACGTCGTTCAAGCGTCAGCTAAGACGAAATCTCGCTCGAGCAGCCAGCGCGTCACGGCACCTTCGCCCGCCGGACGGTACGCTTCGACCAGCGAGCTCTTGGCGCCAAAGACCGCGTCCTCGAAAAGGTACGGATCGTCGGCGGAATAGATCGACGTCGCGATCGTGCGATGACCGGGCGCGCTCAGCTTGAGGTGCAGGTGTGCGGGGCGCATCGTTCCGCGGCGTGTCGCGCGCAGCAGCTCGCCGGCCGGGCCGTCGGTCGGGATCGAGTAGCTGATCGGCTTCACGGCGACGAAGCTGAACGACCCGTCGGGCAGCGTGCGCAGGTGACCGCGATAGTCCGGCTCGGTACGGTCGGCATACTGCGTATCGTAGGACCCTTCGCCGTCGGTCTCCCACGTCTCGACCAGCGCGCCGGCGATCGGCTCGCCGCGCACGTCGAGCACGCGACCGCGGACCAGCACCGACTCGCCCTTCCCACTGCGCGCGATCGTTGCGCCCTGCGCGATCTCGGGCGCGTCGTCGGTGTAGAACGGCCCCAGCGCCGACGACTCTGTCACGTTCGGCGGTAAACCCTCGTGTGCGACGTCGTCGACCGTCATCGATACGCCCAGCACGTCGGAGACCAGGATGAACTCTTGGCGCAGCGGGTCGCATTTCTGACCGGTGCGCGTCAAGAAATCGATGCCGGTCATCCACTCGTCGGGCGTCAGCCGAACCTCGCGCACGAACGCGTGCAGGTGCTTCACCAGCGCGGTGAAGATCTCGCGCAGCCGGGGATCGTCACATCGTTCGAGCCGCTGCAATGTCTGCGCGGTGACGTCGTTCGGGATGCGGGCAATCGTATCGGCCATGATGTCGTCGGCCTTCGTTGAACGCGATGCGGGAGCCCGCAGCTCGGCCGGCTTGCCGCGCGTACCGGCGCCGGTTCTTGGGTATCCGCGTCGGCACATGACGACGATCTCGGAACGGCTGGTCGCCGCCGCGCTTGCGACGCCGAACCTCGATGGCGCCGCGAACGTGCTCGCCGACGCGGTCAACGACGCGTATGCCGCCGGCGGGGACTCCGGCCGCCGCCTCAAGGACTTCCTCAACGGAACGTGGCTCGGACATCCGCTGCACCCCGCGCTGACGGACGTGCCCGTCGGTGCCTGGACCGTCGCGCTCGCGCTCGACCTGCTGGGCGAACGGCGCGGCGCGAAGATCGCGGTCGGCGTCGGTATCCTCGGCGCGCTGGGCGCCGCGCTGTCCGGGCTGAGCGACTGGGCCGACACGTTCGGGCGCCGGCGCCAGCTCGGCGCCGTCCACGCGACCGTCAACGGCACCGCGACGCTGCTGTATGCGACGTCGTTCGCGTTGCGCGGGCGCGCCGACGCGACGGCGATCGGGTTGTCGACCCTCGGCTACGGGCTCATCGCGCTGGGCGCGCTCTACGGCGGGGTGCTCTCGCTCGACTGGCAGGTCGGCGTCAACCATGCGCATGAGGCCGACCCGCCCGGCGACGAGCTCGACGTCGCCGCGCTGTCGGAGATCCCCGACGGCGGGATGAAGCGCGTCGAACCCAACGGTTACCCCGTGCTGCTCGTGCGGCGCGGCGACACCGTCCACGCGCTGGCCGCGATCTGCGCGCATGCCGGCGGACCGCTCGACGAAGGTGCGCTCGACGGTGATGTCGTGCGCTGTCCGTGGCACGGCTCGGAGTTCTGCGTGCGCGACGGCAGCGTCGTGCGCGGCCCGACCGCGTTTCCGCAGCCGGCCTTCGAGGTGCGCGTCGCCGGCGAGCGCGTGCTGCTCGCCGGGCCGGCTACACCTTCTGGCCCGTAAGAACGCCGACGCCCGGCGCCGAGGTCGACGTGATCGTGCCTCGCACGACGCCGTCGGCGCCCCAGGTGCCCTTCAGCGTCGCGACGCCGCTGCGGCCGGCGGTGCTGGTCGCGTGCCACTGCAGCATGATGCTGCGGCCGTTGACCGACCCGTTCGCCGGGCCGATCGCGTTGGGGCCTTTGCAGCTGCCGGCCAGCGCATTGCCCGACTGGCGGAGCACGCAGACCGGTGCGGTCACGTAGCTCGCGCCCCGATAGGCGAAGGTGCCGGTAAACGTCCAGGTGCCGGCAAAGCTCGCCGCGCTCGCCGCGAGCGGCAGCGCCGCGACCGCGGCGAAGGCCGCCGCGGCGGCCGAGATGCGAAGCATCGAGAGAAGGTGCATGATCGAAGTCGCTCCTGCAAGCGTTGGGTTCACCACACGATAGCGCGTCGTTGCGAACGGCGTTATGGGGGACTACCCTACCGCTCGCACGGAAGCGCGTGCCTGTGATGATCCGGACGACGTTCGGGCGGCCACCCAGCCGCGGGGTGTTCGTGTTCGCGCTGATCGTCGCGCTGGTGGCGGCGGTCGCGATGCTCTGGGCGGGTGTGTTCTTCGTCGTGGCGCAGCACACCGGGCTGCGCACGACCGCGACGGTCGGCGACTGCGTCGTAACCGGCGCCGGCCGGTACCAGCGAACGCATTGTACCGGCACGTGGATCGTCGGCGGCTCGCTGCTCGACGGTGGGCACGTCGTGTACGGCGACATCGACGACGCCGATCCCAGCCAGGTCGGGAAGGACGTTCCGGTCACCGTCCACGG